>CAWBRP010000004.1:0-684068 GCA_963791275.1 uncultured Actinomycetota bacterium | reverse complement strand
AGCTCGGCCTCGGCGTCCCGGCGGACAAGGCTGTAGCGGTTCTCGGCGGCCACGAACGGGACGTCCTCCACCGCCGCGACCGCGACCGCCTCCTCCACCTGGGCCGCGTCGTGGTTCAAGATGCCGATCGCGGATACCTTGCCCGCGCGCACCAGTTCGGCGAGCGCCCCGATCGTCTCGGCCAGCGGCGTCTCGCCGTCGGGCCGGTGGTACATGTAGACGTCGATCGCGTCGGTCTGCAGCCGCCGCAACGACCCGTCGATCGCCCAGCGCACGTACGCGCCGGAGCCGCGTGGGAGCTCAGGGGCGCCGGCGACCGGATAGCCGAACTTGGTCACCAGTAGGGCGCGGTCGCGCCGGCCCGCCAGCGCCTCGCCGAGCATCGTCTCGCTCGCGGTCTCGCCGTAGGCGTCGGCCGTGTCGAAGAGCGTGATGCCCTGCTCGAGCGCCGAGTCGACGACCGCGCGCGAGGCCTCGGCACCGATCCGCCAGCCGAAGTTGTTGCACCCGAGGCCGAGGACCGACACGGTCGGCCCGTTCAGGCCGAGCGATCGCGAGACCTTGAACTGCGCAGCCCTGCCGCGACTGCCTCGCCCAGCCGCTCCGGATCCGTCATCTCCGCGCGCCCGAGTCGCACCGGCTCGACTCCGAGACAGTGCTCGGAGGCGGCAGGAGGTGTGCCAACCCAGGAAGCCGTGGCCCCCGGTGACGAGGACCCTCACGCAGCGCCTTGCGCGGGAAGCCCTGCCGACTCGAGGGCCCGACGGATCGGCGGAAGGTGGCGGAGCAGGGCCTTGACGCCCTCGACGTCGAGTCGCTCGGTGTTGTGCGAGGTGTAGTCGTGCGTCGACCACGCGCGCTCGCCCTCGTCGAAGAAGAGCTCGTACTCCAGCGAGCGAGCATCGAGCGGCACCCGGTAGTAGTCGCCGCTGGTCGTCAGCCTTCTGCAGCTCCTCGCGGCTCAGCAGCGACTCGTACAGCTTCTCGCCGTGGCGGGTGCCGAGGATGCGGATCTCGGGGTCGTCGACGCCGAACAGCGACGCCACCGCCAGGGCCAGGTCGAGGACCGTGGAGGCCGGTGCCTTGCGCACGAACAGGTCCCCGGGCTGCGGCGTTCGTCGAACGCGTACTCCACCAGGTCCACGGACTCGTCGAGCGACATCAGGAACCGGGTCATGTCGGGGTCGGTGACGGTGAGCGGCTTGCCCGTGCCGGACCTGCTCGACGAAGACCGGGATCACCGAGCCTCGGCTGTACATCACGTTGCCGTAGCGGGTGATCGAGACGACCGGGCCGTCGTCGCCGCGGTTGCGGGCGTGCGCCTGGGCGACCTTCTCCATCATCGCCTTGGACATGCCCATCGCGTTGATGGGATAGACGGCCTTGTCGGTGCTCAGGCACACCACCGACTGCGACGCCAGCCCGCTCGGCCGCGCGGATCACGTTGTCGCTGCCGTTGACGTTGGTCAGCACCGCCTGCTGCGGGAAGAACTCGCAGCTCGGCACCTGCTTGAGCGCCGCTGCGTGGAAGATGTGCGCGACGCCGTTGACGGCGTCCTCGACACTGCGGGGGTCGCGGACGTCGCCGACGTGGAACTTCACCCGGCCGTCGGCGAGCTCGCGGCGCATCGCGTCCTGCTTGGCCTCGTCGCGGCTGAGGATGCGGATCTCCTCGATGTCGGTCTGCAGCAGCCGGCGCACCATCGTGGACCCGAAGGACCCGGTCCCACCCGTCACCAGCACCGGCCCGGTCATTTCCTCACCTGTCGTCATGCGTCCATCCTTCTGTCGCCTCGTCGAGCCCGCCTAGACGGAACCTCAGGATGAAAGCCCTACTCGGCGGGACATCGCGCGCTCGTAGTAGAACGGCCCCGACCACCCATCGCGCGCAGCTCAGACAAAGCCGTCGCTGCCAGCCGCGATGGCGGACACAGCGCCATCGGGTCCGCGCCGAGACGGCAATACCGGCCCCCGCGGCGGTAACGACGACGCAGCGTCGCCCGGCGCGAACCACCAGCGGACGGCCCGCCGCAAGCCCCGCCTGCACCTTACTCGGCATCGTCACGGCGAACAGAGGCCGATCGGCGAAGGTCACGAGCTGACGTCGGCCGACGCGATCAGCTCGAGCCTGGCGTCTCGGGGCGACGGAGGCACGAAGTGGACGCGCGGTTCCCCGACGCCGCCGCCCGGAGAGCCGCCTTCGCCACCCCGGCACCGACCAGCACCAGCTGGCGGCTCGGCCCGGGATCCAAGAGTCCAAAGGCCTCGACGACTGACATCAGGCCTGGCGCATGCCGTGGTTGCCCGCGTAGAGCACCACGATGTCGTCGGCGGAGAGCCCGAGAAGGCCCGACGATCACCGGCAGTCACGGCGGCGATCTGGCGGGAGGTCTCCTCAGCCCAGTTGTACACGACCGAGAGCTTGTCCCGCGACCCCCCGCGAGACCAGCAGATCAACCATGCCAGGCGAGATCACGACGACGTGGTCGGCCAACGTATAGGCACGCCGGACGAAGACGTCGACAACGCGGACGAGCACCCGTGGTAGACCCGCCCCGAAGGAAGCCCGACGCGAAGACCGAATCCGGCCACACGTCCTGGACGAGCAGCACGAACGGCGTGCGCCACAGACGCCTGGCGACCATCGCGGGCAGGGCCGCGGTGGCGGGCGACAGTTACACAAGGGCGACGTCCGAGGCACGCGAAGTCCCTGGCCCCCAAAGAGTGCTCGATACGCCCACGACGCGTAGTTGAGAATCCGATCGGCGGCCCTTGCGTCGTGGCTCGGGTAAAGAGGCGTGCGGAGCACCTCCACACCTGCCTGGTTCCCGAGGATGGCGCCAGGCGCTGTAACCCTCGGCGACGACGCCGGTCGGATAATTCGGAACGCCGGTGAGAACCCGCACGTCGAGGCCGTCGCGGCGAAACCGGTCGCGATCCAAGCTGGGTGCGCGGCCGGCTCCGGGGGGTACCACTGACAAACAAACGCAACTTTCATCGAGCCGGCACACCCTTGACAACGACCTCAGGAGGTACGTCCCGAACGACGCAAGCGCTGCCCCACCGTCGCGCCGTGACCAACCGTAAGGCCATTCAGCACCACCCCGGCCACCCCGACCAGCACCCCGTCATGGTGAACAACTCCCCGGAAACAGAAGCCAGGGGGTTCACGCTCACGAAGTCACCGAAGATGGTGTCGTGGCCCACCGTCGCGTTCAGGTTGAGGTGCACGTGACGACCACCTGAATGTTCGTCGTGAGACGCACGCCCGCGCAGACCACCGACCCTGCGCCGATCTGCACGTCGAAGCCCGGGTGGCGCGTCGGATGGATAAGCGTCGCCGCCTCGACCCCGCTCGGTCGAGCCTGTCAGCGATCATCCGCGACGCACGCGCGGTGAGCCGATGCCGACGACGTAGCACGCCGTCGAGCCTGCAGGCGAGGAAGTCGTCGACCCGGCCCAGGTACCGCGACATCCACGCCGGCCAGACGATCCGAGGTTGACCGTCGGTCGGCGCGTCGTCAACGACCCCGACGACGTGCCACGCCGGGCGTCGGCCGCCCGTTGAGCGCATCGACGACGTCGAGGACCTCCCGGCCGAAGCCGCCGACGCCGACCACGACAAGATCTCACCACGCTCACTCCCCATGAACTCCGGCATCGTGGCCTCGCCCGCGGCGAGATGCCGTCGCGACGGAGCCACCTGCCACACCGTGCGGACCAGGATGCGAAGGTCGAGCCGCAGGCTGCGCTGCTCGACGTACTCGACGTCCTGGGCGAACTTCTCGTCCCAGGTGATCGCGTTGCGGCCGCTCACCTGGGCCAGGCCGGTGATGCCGGGCCGCACCTCGTGCCGGCGTCGCTGCTCCGGGGAGTAGCGGTCGAGGTACTGCACCAGCAGCGGGCGCGGACCGACCAGGCTCATGTCGCCCTTGAGCACGTTCCACAGCGTCGGCAGCTCGTCCAGGCTCGTCGACCGCAGGAACGAGCCGAACGGGGTCATCCGGTCGCTCGTCGGTCACCAGCCCGCGTTCGGGGTCCGGCTCGAGCATGGTGCGGAACTTCAGCACCTCGAAGATGCGCTCGTCCGTGCCGGGACGCTGCTGGCGGAAGAGACCGGCGAGCCGAGCTTGAGCCGCACCAGGACGGCGACGACGGCCTGCACGGGCAGCGGTGACGAGCAGGCCGAGCGAGCGAGGCCACGACGTCGATCGCCCGCTTGACGGGGTCGTAGGCGACGGCGGCTCATGCGGCACCCACCACGTCGCTGGATCACCGACTCGATGCGCTGGAACTGCTCGTCGGTCATCGCCGAGCCCGACGGCAGCGTCAGCCCGTGGGCGAAGATGCGCTCGGACGTGCCGTCGAGCGTGCCGTCGAGCCCGGCGAAGACCGGCTGGAGGTGCATCGGCTTCCACATCGGGCGGGTCTCGACCTGCTCGGCGGACAGCGCCTCGCCCAGATGCCTGCGGCGGTCCAGCCGGCCAGCTGCGGGGTCGACGACGATCGCGGTCAGCCAGCAGTTGTCCTCGGCGTCGTCGGCGCCGCCGAGGATGCGCACACCGGGCCGGTCGGCGAGCAGCTGGCGGTAGCGCTCGCGCCACGCCCGGCGGCGCTTGATCATGTCGTCGAGCCGGACCAGCTGGGCCCGGCCGAGCGCGGCCAGGATGTTGGAGAGCCGGTAGTTGTAGCCGATCTCGGTGTGCTCGTAGTGCGGCACCGGCTCGCGCGCCTGGGTGGACAGCTTGCGCACGTGCGCGGCCAGGTCCTCGTCGTCCGTGAGGAGCATGCCGCCGCCGGACGTGGTCATGATCTTGTTGCCGTTGAACGACAGCACCGACGCATCGCCGAACGAGCCGGCCGCACGCCCCTCGTACGTCGCCCCGAACGACTCGGCCGCGTCGCACAGCAGCCGGGCACCAGCCGCGGCGGCCAGCGCCTCGATCGCGTCGTAGTCGACGCACTTGCCGAGCATGTCGACCGGCACGATGACCGGGACCCGGCGGCCCTGCCGCAGCGCAGCCGGCCAGGGCCGCGCTCCAGCAGGGCCGGGCTCATGTTGCCGGTCTCCTCGTCGCAGTCGACGAAGTGCGGCTCGGCGCCGACGTAGCGGATCGCGTTGACGGTGGCCGCGAAGGTCAACGTCGAGACCGGGACGACGTCGCCGGGACCCACGCCCCACGACACCAGCGCCAGGTGCAGGGCGGCGGTGCCCGACGAGAGGCCGACGGCGTGGGCGACGCCGACCCGCTCGGCGACCTCGGGCTCGAAGGCGCTCAGGTCGGCCGGCCGGGGCGACCCAGCCCGACTGCATGGCGCGGAGGACGTACTCCTGCTCCAGCTCGCCGACGTCCGGGGAGCGACAGCAGGATGGCCTCCGCGCGCTCGCAACCAACGTGGCTCCGCCACGGTTGTGCGTCGTACGGGCCCCCAGGATCACGGGCGCGCGGGGGCCGCTCATCGAGCCCGACAGTGCCACAACGGGCCCCGGAGGCGTCAGCGCCGCTCGACGCCGGTGATCTCCCACCGAGGCGAGTCGACGAGAGCGTCCTCGATCCACTTCGCCGTGGAGCGGTCGGCGCGCGTCCAGCCCGCGGGCAGGTCGCGCACGGCGTAGCCCTTCGGGAAGTGGACGGTGACGTCCACCCGCTCCGGGGTGACCATGCCCTGCGGGTCGACGTCGAGCTGGTAGGTGAGGGCGCCGTCCTCGACGTCCGCGGCGCTGGGCACGTCGTACACGACCTCGATCGTGGCGCTCTCGCCCGGCGCGAGAGGTCATCGTGCGGGAGAAGTACGGCCGGTCCCCGACGTGTCGCAGGAACGGGTTGTCGGGCTCCCGCGGACCGTGGTGGACCGGATCTGTCACGTCCTTGGGGAAGAACACCGCGACCGCGGACTCGTTCAACCGCGTGAAGTAGCCGGTGGCCGGGTCCGGGGCGTCCTGGGCGTACGGCGGGCTGTCGTTGGTGACGTCGATCGTGCGGGTCACCCGCGCGCTGCCGTCCTCGGCGAGCGGACGTCGGAGGTGACCGCCCGCTGCTGCCAGTAGTCGCTCTTGGCGATGTTGGTGTTCTGGCGTGAAGACGCCGAGGTAGTCGTGGTCGGTGTCAGAGAGGTCGCCGGTGACGCCGAGGTCCTCGACGATCCTGGTGCGCCTTCGGATCCCGCATGTAGACCGCGAAGTGCCGCCCGGCCGCTGCGTCGCCGAGAGTCTGGAACTTCTCGACGAACTTGCCGCCCGCGAAGAGCTTGTCCCGGAAGATCGGGATCAGGGTGTCGTTGAGGGCGCGGCGCTTGACGATGTCGTTGTAGAGGTCGTAGCTGCCGACCAGCGTCTGGGTCAGGTTGCCGCGTCGAGGGCGCCGTACTCCCCCACCTCGAGCGGCCCGGTCACGTTGAACAGGGACGCGATCGCGGGGACGTCGATGGCGATCACCCCGTCGAACTCCTCCTTGGTGACCTTGGCCCAGGCCCGCAGCAGCTCCTCCCCGACGTCGACCAGTAGGGCGACCAGGTGGCGTTCTGCAGCCGGCGTCTTGCCACGTGGGTGGAAGGTGTTGCCCTTCACCTTCTTCCAGTACAGCTGCGCGGTCCGCGGCCTTGGCCTCGGCGAGGGTCGCCGATGTCACGGAAGGTCGCCTCCGTCCTGGATCCGGACGGTGGCGAGCGCGAGGGTGGCGCCACCGCTGTAGCGCAGCTCGGCCGGGTTGAGGATCGCGACCATGTACTTCATCTCGCGGTCCTGACCGAGCATGCCCGGCAGCACGTCGAGGAAGGGCGGCCGCCTGGGCAGCTGGTCGTGTACCGGTCGAGCTCGGCCAGCGTGGCGTCGCGCCGGACGGCCACGGAGCCCCGACGAACGGTGCGGCTGCCCTCGACCTGGGCGAGTGACGCCGGCGTGCATCGACGTACGCGGTCGGCCTGACGCGTCCGCGACGAGCACGGAGTCGAGGGTCGTCAGGTCGACCGTCGCCCTCGACAGATGCGCGGCCTGCTCGCCCAAGCACCTGCGGGTAAACCTCGACGCCGATCTCGGCGATCGAGGTCACGTCGTCGAGCGCCTCCACGAGGTGGCGGACGTCGCTACGCCCCCGCCGATGACGGGCGCCCCTGCCAGACGTCGCCGCCGATCCCGTGCGGGCGCCGCCGGGCGCGGTCGACGTGACCGCGAGCGCTCTCGACGCGGAGCTTGGCCGGCCGACGTCACCGGCCCGCAGCGCGTCGGCGGCGACCTCCAGCTCCTCCCGGGCCGCCTCGGCGTCGCCCTGCACCCCGCGGAACGGCAGCGCGAGCAGCACCAGGGCGACGACCGCGAGCACGGCACCGAGCAGGACCAGCAGCGGTGCGGCGTACCGGGTGCCGTGGCGGGCCGGATCAGCCGCCATCGGTCGACCCGCCGGGGCGATCCGAGCAGCAGATCCGGCACTCGGCGGGGGTCATCGGCTCGCGCTGGACGACGCGCCCAGAGCGACGGCGCGCGAGACGAGCTGGTCGTTGTGCTCGACCGGGACGCCCTTGGCGAGGGTGAGCACGTCCTCCATGCCGACCCGGAGGTGGCCGCCCTTGGACAGCGCCGCCAGGGCGACGGCGAGCGTCGAGCGGCCGATGCCGGTGGCCGACCACGAGGTCGTCTCGGCGGGCAGCGCGTTGACCGCGGCGACGAGGGCGTCGGCGGTGCCGGGCATGCCGCCGGGGACGTTCATGACGAGGTCGCAGTGGACGCGGCCGCCGTAGGGCAGGCCGTACTTCGCGAGCAGCCGGTGCAGCGCGTGCACGTGGCCGAGGTCGAACAGCTCGAACTCGGGGACGACCTGGCGCTCCTGGCTGAGCTGGTAGAGCTCGCTGATGAACGCCCCACGGGTTCATGAACACGTCGTCGCCGAAGTTGACCGTGCCCATCGTGAGGCTGCACGAGTCCGGCGCGGCGTCGAGGACCTGGAGCCGCTTCTCGAGCGGGTCGTGCACCGAGCCGCCGGTCGAGAGCTGGACGACGAGGTCGGTGCGCCTCGCGCAGCGCGGCGACGGTGTCGGTGAGCCGGGCTGACGTCGATCGTCGGCTGGTGGTCGTCGTCGCGGATGTGGACGTGGACCATCGCCGCACCGGCCGCCTCGCAGCGCTGCGCGGTCTCGACGAGCTCGTCGAGGGTGGTCGGGCAGCTGGGGGCACGTCGGCCTTGCTGGACTCGGCGCCGGTGGGCGCGACGGTCACGAGGAGCTTGTCGGTGGACACGGCGTCATCGTGTCAGACTTCGAGCCGCCCGGTCGACCGCAGGACGAGGAGATCATCCGGATGCGAGCCGTGATCCAGCGAGTTTCTCAGGCCTCGGTCGACGGTGGAC
Organism: uncultured Actinomycetota bacterium; assembly: GCA_963791275.1. Classification (GTDB taxonomy): domain Bacteria; phylum Actinomycetota; class Actinomycetes; order Propionibacteriales; family Nocardioidaceae; genus Nocardioides. The sequence goes on along the minus strand of CAWBRP010000004.1, from coordinate 675,729 downwards.
GGGAAAGTCGTCGGCTCGCTCGACGGAGCCGGGCCTGCTCGTGCTCCTCGGCGTCACGCACGACGACGGCGCCGACGAGATCGACTGGATGGCCCGCAAGGTCTGGGACCTGCGGCTGCTGCGCGACGAGCAGTCGGCCTCCGACGTCGGGGCGCCGGTGCTGGTGGTCAGCCAGTTCACGCTGTACGGCGACGCCCGCAAGGGCCGGCGGCCGACCTGGTAGCGCGGCCGCGCCCGGGCCGGTGTCCGAGCCGGTGTACGAGGCGTTCTGCGACCGAGCTCGCGCGCGCTCGGCGCCCGCGTCGAGCGCGGGGTCTTCGGGGCGGACATGGAGGTGGCGCTGGTCAACGACGGGCCGGTGACGATGATCCTGGAGTCGCCGACCCGCTCGGAGACGGCCGCTCCCCCGGAGCTCCTGTGGGGAGTGGCAGAAACCGACATCACCTGGGCCGACGGCTCAGACCGCGATCTCGACCTCGGTGATCTCGCCGACCTTGGCGACGACCTGGCGGTCGACGGCGTCGTGCCGCGGGGGCGAGGGTGCGCAGCGTCCACTCGCCCTCGCCGGCGAAGAACCGGAACTGGCCGGTGGCCGAGGTCGGGACCTCGGCGGTGAACTCACCGGTGCGGTCGAGCAGCCGGACGTACGCCGGGCCGACCGGCTCACCGTCGCGCGTGACGACCTGCCCTGGACGATCGCCTCCTTGGCGACGTCGACGCCGTCGAGCGAGACGCCGCCCTTCGGTCGCGCCGCACATCAGGCCTCACCCGGCTCGTCGCCGAGGGCGATCGGGACACCGACGAGCGAGCCGTACTCGGTCCACGAGCCGTCGTAGTTCTTGACGTTCTCGCTGGCCGAGCAGCTCCGTGCAGCACGAACCAGGTGTGCGACGAGCGCTCGCCGATGCGGCAGTAGGCGATGGTGTCCTTCGCCGTCGTCGAGGCCGGCCTCCGGTAGAGCGCGCTCGAGCTCGTCGTCGGAGCGGAAGGTGCCGTCGTCGTTGGCCGCCTTGCTCCACGGCACGTTGCCCGCGGTCGGGATGTGGCCGGCGCGCTGCGCCTGCTCCTGCGGCAGGTGCGCCGGGGCGAGCAGCCGGCCGGCGAACTCGTCGGGGCTGCGCACGTCGACGAGGTTCTTCGTGCCGATGGCCGTCGACGACCTCGTCGCGGAAGGCGCGGATCGACGTGTCCTGCTCCTTGCGCGGTGTACGACGTCGCCGTCGCGCTCGGGCGCCTCGTCGGTCAGCGCGCGGCCGTCGAGCTCCCACTTCTTGCGGCCGCCGTCGAGCAGCTTCACGTCGTCGTGGCCGTAGAGCTTGAAGTACCAGTAGGCGTAGGCGGCGAACCAGTTGTTGTTGCCGCCGTACAGGACGACCGTGTCGTCGTTGCTGACGCCGCGCTCGGACAGCAGCGCCTCGAACTGCGCCTTGGTGACGAAGTCGCGGCGGACCTGGTCCTGCAGGTCGGTCGTCCAGTCGAGCTTGATGGCGCCCTTGATGTGGCCGCTCGTCGTAGGCCGTGGTGTCCTCGTCGACCTCGACGAGGACGATGCCGTCGTCGTCGAGGTGCGTCCTCGACCCAGTCGGCGGTGACGAGAGCGGATTCGCGGCTCATGCGTTTTCCTTTCATGGTGGCGGGTTCCCGGCGCCCGGGTTGTCGTGCTCGGTGCGTGACGGTGGGTCGAGACGTGCTCAGCGGGCGGTCGCCCGTTTGCCGAGCAGGTACATCTCGCAGCCGAGGCAGAAGCCGAAGGCCGCGTTGAGGAAGGCCGCGGCGAGCGCGATGCCGGCGGCGACGGCGCCACGAGCGTGGCGCCGGCGAGGAAGCCGACCAGCGACGACCGCGGCGAACGCCAGCCCGACGCGTCTGGGCGAACCGCGGCGGCGCGGCGTCCTCGAGCTCGGCCGGCGGGCCGAGGCGCGGGCGGACGAGGGTGCGGAAGAGCCAGGCGTACGGCGTGCGGCCGGCCGCCCAGCGACGGCGCCGACCGCGAACAGCACGGCCTGGGCAGCCAGCAGCACGGTGCGAGCGTGCTCGGGCGAGAGCAGAGCACGACGGCGAGGACGACCGCGGTGAGGGCGGCCGAGAAGCGCTGGCCGCGCGGGTCGACCTCGGCGCCGGACGGTGGTGCGACCGGCGGCATGCGAGGGAGCCGTGTCTGGGTGGGCATGGGCTGACTCGTCGCTCCTGCGTCGAGCAGGGTGACGCGGACGTCGCCGAAGTGCGGCGATCGGGTCGCGGTCAGGACATGCGACACAGCGACGAGCGCACGCGGCAGTGGTCCACTGCGCGGCGCTTGGTCAGCAGGTCGAGGACATGACGCGAGAGTAGGCGCGCGAGCGAGACGGGTCACGAGCACCGTCTCACTGCTCGAGACGCCGTCCACTATCCGAGCATCAGGATCGGGCGAGCCGGCTACAACGTCCGGCGACGACCCGCGATGCCCCGATCAGCGCGCCGAGCGTGTTGCGCCGACCACGTCGGCGTACCGCACGCGTCGCGCCGCCGGTCGGAGGCAGCCCCTGGATGAGCATCGACAGTGCCGCGACAGCACGCCGACCACGCGGTCCAGTACCCGCCACGACCGCTGCGGGCGGCACGGCGAGCCGAGCACCGGCGAACGGCACCAGGATCGCGACGGTGCGAGGACTCGGCATCCGCTCCGGGGTCGATGTGCGGCAGCCGAGCCGAGGACGACGTCGGTGAGCCGAGTCGACCGCCGCGCTCTGCACGTCGGACGTCGCGCAGCGCGAAGGCCAGAACAGGTACAGCCGACGGCAGGACAGCACCAGCCGCCTCGGCACCGAGACGCCCGTCGTCCGCGGCCTGCAGACGCTACCGGGCCACCTCGGCCACGCCGCCAGGACTTGCTCGCGTCGAGGCGCGCCGCCGGCGCGGCTGAGCTCGCGGCGTCGAGCACCAGGGGGTGGGCGTGCGGAGCACGCCGAGCCGCCGGACCAGGTCGAGGTGGTGCTCGGCGTCGATCTCGACGTGCCGCACCCCGGCACCGACGCGGCCACGCCCGGCCAGCACCTGCGCGGGTGGCGCGGCACGGAGCGCAGAAGGCCGAGGAGAACTGCAGCAGCGTCGCCCGCTCGCCCAGGAGCACCCGGCGTGCGCCGTCCCGGCCAGCACGTCCACGTCGTCGACGGCCGTGGCTGCGGTCGGCTCCGGCGCGACCGCGCCGCGCACCGGATGGGTGCCGCGGAACCGGCCGTCGGCCCAGGCGCGGTAGAGGCCGAAGGCCAGCGGCGAGCCAGCGGCGACGCCCAGCAGCACCCAGGCAGTCCGGTCGTCACGTGGGCGCCAACAGCGCCCGGACGCCGACGCGATTCCGAAGGCCCTGGTCATCCGCCGGCGAACGGCGGCAGGAACTCGACCGTCGTCGCCCGGGGCGGACCACGACGGCGTCCGGGTCGAGCGTCGACACCGGCCGGTCGCCCACCAGCACCGAGCACCCGGCGAGCACGTCGGCGAGCCGGTCCGGGCGTGCCGGCGAGCACGCGGCGACCACCTCGGCCAGCGAGACCGGGCCCTCGCACGGGCAGGTCCAGCGCCGGCCACCCCGGCCGTCGCCTTCGCCGCGGCCCAGAGCCGGACGAGGATCACGCCCGTCTCATCCTCGTCCGCGCGCGTCGGTGGTGGAGCTCCATGCGGGATATCCTGACGCATCCGACCACCTGCCGGAGGAGCGCCCATGAGCACCCTGCTGTTGCTGACCAGCGCCCTCCAGCCGTCGGTCGAGGTGCTGCCCGGCGCTGGCCCTGCTCGGCCACCAGGTGAGGATCCTCCCGGCCGAGGGCAGCGCCCTGCTCGAGGCGCCCGACAACGACCTGCTCCTCGTCGACGGGCGCCAGGAGCTCGCGCACGCGCGCGACCTGTGCCGGCTGATCCGCACCACCGGCACCGACGTGCCGGTGCTGCTCATCGTCACCGAGGGCGGCCTGGCGGTCGTCGCGCAGGACTGGGGCATGGACGACGTCCTCCTGCACACCTGCGGCCCGGCCGAGCTCGAGGCCCGGATCCGGCTGGCCCTCGGCCGGCTCGCCGCCCGTCGCGAGGCCGACGACCCCGAGTCGCACGTGATCCGCACCGGCGAGGTCACCGTCGACGACGCGACGTACACCGCCAAGATCAGCGGCCGCTCGCTCGACCTGACGTTCAAGGAGTTCGAGCTCCTGAAGTTCCTGGCCCAGCACCCGGGCCGGGTCTTCAGCCGCCAGCAGCTGCTGTCAGGAGGTGTGGGGCTACGACTACTTCGGCGGCACCCGCACCGTCGACGTGCACGTCCGCCGGCTCCGCGCCAAGCTCGGCCCCGAGAACGAGACGCTGATCGGCACCGTCCGCAACGTCGGCTACCGCTTCGTGCTGCCGACCAAGGAGCGCCGCGGACCAGGGCGCCTCCGAGACGCGCCGACGCCTGAGGATGCTCGCCGCGGATCGAGACGGTCGCCGCTGCCTGCACGGTCGTCGACCGGGCCGACCCGCTCGACGAGGCGACCTGGCTCGCGCTCCGGCATCCCGAGGGGCACGCCGTCGGACGCGACCGCGCTCGAGGACCGGCTTCGTCGTCGTGGTCGACGAGGCGCTGAGCCTGGCCGTGCACCCCGAGGCCCGCGGTCGCGGGCACGCCGGGAGCGCTGCTGGCCGACGTCGCTGCCGCGGCACCCGGGCCCGCTGACGGCGTGGTCGCACGGCAACCACCCGGCCGCGGCGTGCGCTCGCGCGACGGCACGGCTTCGAGCGGGTCCGGGACCTGTGGGTCATGCGGAGACCGACGTCGCTCCCTGTCCGCGACGTCCCGCCCGCGGAGGGCGGTCACGATCCGGCGGGTACCGCGCCGGTGACCACGACGAGCTGATCCGGGTCAACGCCGCGGCCTTCGCCGCGCACCCCGAGCAGGGCGCCATGGACGCCGCCGACCTGGCCGGCCCGGATGGCCGAGGCGTGGTACGACGCCGCCGACCTGCTGGTCGCGGCGGACGACGACGACCGGATGCTCGGTTTCCACTGGACCAAGGTGCACTCGGCGACCGAGGGCGAGATCTACGTCCTCGGGGTCGCCCCGGAGGGCCAGGGGCGTGGCCTCGGGCAAGACGCTCGCGGTCGCCGGGCTGCTCCACCTCGCGGAGCGTCGGCGTGGACGACGAGGTGCAGCTCCTACGTCGAGGCGCAGACAACGCGCCGCGCGGTCGCCCTCTACGCCGGCGCTCGGGCTTCACGCACGCCGACGCGGACACGCCACGTGACCTCGTCGAGCGGTGCCACCCCGTCGACGAGCCTCGGCCGCGGCGATCGACCTCCTCGGTGCTCGAGCCGCGAGATCACGAGCTTCGGCCGGACGTGCAGCCCGACCTCGGGGTCGACCACGACCTCCTGCGCGGCCGGCATCTCGTCGACGTCGAGCTGCGCGTCGACCGGCACGTTGCGCTTGATCAGGGCCAGCGCGATCGGCCCGAGCTCGTGGTGGCGCGCGGAGGTGCCGACGAAGCCGACCGACCTTGTCGCCGGCAGCGGACGTCGCGCGCCGACCGTGGGCAGCCGGTTCTCCGAGCCGTCGAGGTGCAGCAGCGTGAGCCGGCGCGGCGGACGACCGAGGGTGTGCACCCGCGCGACCGTCTCCTGGCCGCGGTAGCAGCCCTTGTCGAGGTGCACGGCCGGACCGATCCAGCCCACCTCGTTGGGGATCGTGCGGTGGTCGGTGTCGAGGCCGAGGCGCGGCTCGCCGCGGGCGATCCGGAGCGCCTCGAAGGCCCAGAGGCCGGCAGGCCGGGCCGGCCGCCGCGGCGTACGTCGCTCGAGCGGTCGCGCGGCACGAGGTCGTAGGTCGCGTACGGCGCCGTCGGCACCCGCGCGCGGCGCCACGTGACCGCGAGCTCGTCGGTCACCTCGGCGACCTCGACGCGCATCATGAACCGCATCCGGTCCAGGAAGTCGACCAGCGCCGCCGGCCTGCCCGGGCTCGGTGTGCGCGACGAAGGCCTCGCCGTCGTCGACGCCGTAGAAGGCGTGCTCGACGTGGCCCTGCGGGCTGAGCACCAGCGCCTCGGTCCACACCCGCGGCGCGAGGCTCGAGAGGTGCTGGGTGGTCAGCGAGTGCAGCCACGTCAGCCGGTCCGGGCCCTCGATCCGGACCACGTCGCGGTGCGAGAGGTCGACGAAACCGTCGCCGCGACTCGAGCGCCGCTGCTCGCCGTTGAAGGAGCCGTAGTGGGCCGCGACGCCGGCGTCGATGCCGTCGCCGGCGACGGCGCCGGGCAGGTCGAGCAGGGGGCTGGTCATGCGGGGTCGACTCGGGGCACTCGGTCGCAGGCGGCCGAAGATCGTCAGGTGGCCGAGGTCGACCTCGAAGTCGTGCTCGCGTCGCGAGGTCCGAGCAGCCGGTCGAGCACATCTGGGTCAACCGACCGGACCCGCTGGCAATTCCGGCAGACGAGGTGGAAGTGCTCGTGGCTCGGTGACGGGTGGTACGTCGGCGCCCGGTCGCTGAGGTGGGTGTGCCGGACCAGGCCGAGCTCCTCGAGCACCTCGAGGGTGCGGTAGACCGTCGACGCGTTGACCGCGCTGGCCTGCGTCGCGGACCTCCGCGAGCACCTCGTCCGGCGTGGCGTGGCCCGAGGCTCGTCGACCGCGCCCAGGATCAGCTCCCGCTGCGGGGTCAGCCGGTAGCCGCTGCCCCGGAGCCGCGCCCGGATCGTCGATCATCGGCCGCTCACGCCCGCTGGAGCCGCGCCCAGAGGTGCGGCTGGAGCGCCTGGCCGATGGCCGCCATGTCGTAGGCGTAGAGCAGGTCGCCCTCGACGTTGCCGTACAGCCGCGTGCCGGCGGTCGACCTCCTTGGCGGTCTCGGTGCGCGCCACCGCGTCGGTCGTGCAGCTCGACCTTGCCGGCGTCGGCGGCGCCGTACCAGATCTCGGCGAAGCCGGTGTTGTGCGCGAGCACGAAGCTCGACCTTGCCCCTCGGACGGCAGCGCAGGAAGCCGGTCTCGATGGCGGCGTCGCGGACTTGAACTCGCCGTCCGCGTCGACGATCCACGCGCGGGACATGTAGTGGAAGAACGGCCGGCCGTCGTGGGTGAAGATCAGCTCCTGGCCGAACTCGAACGTCTCGATCGTCGGGTAGTCGCCGTGACCGTTGCCGCGCCACGTGCCGAGCAGCCAGGCGACCGGACCGCAGTTGGGGTGCAGGTTGTCGGGGAGCTCGAAGGGCATGGTCCGAGTCTAGGGTGGGCCATGCCGCGCTCACTGGTCGTCAAGGTCACCTGCGGTGCGGAGGACGCCGAGCGCTGCAACCAGGCGTTCACCGTCGCCGCCGCCGCCGTCGCCGCGGGTGCCGACGTCTCCCTGTGGCTGACCGGCGAGGCGGCCTGGTTCGGCGTGCCGGGGCGGGCCGAGGCCTTCGCGCTGCCCTGGCCGCCCCGTTGGCCGACCTGCTCGCGGCGTGGTCCGGCGGCGGGCGGCGTCACCGTCTGCACCCAGTGCGCCGCCCGACGCGGGATCACCGAGGCCGACCTGCTCGCCGGCGTGCGATCGCCGGGGCCGCGGTGTTCGCCGAGGAGATCCTCGCCGACGGCGTGCAGGCGATCGTCTACTGACCGCTGGGTCGGTCCAGGCTGACCGCCCAGCGTCCGACCACCGTTCACGACGGTGACAGACTGACCCCATGTCCGACACCTCGTCCTCCCGACCCGCGTGGGAGCCTCCGTCGAGGACGGTCCGAGCGACCGAGCCGTTCGGACACCCCCCCGACACCTTCGACGTCGAGCCGCCCTACGTCCCGCGACGCCGACGAGATCGCGGCCGTCGAGAAGTTCCACGACCGCTTCCTCGACCGCGAGCTGCTCGTGGCTGCGCTTCAACGAGCGCGTCCTCGAGCTGGCCGAGGACCCGAGACCCTGCCGCTGCTGGAGCGGGCGCGCTTCCTGGCCATCTTCGCCAGCAACCTCGACGAGTTCTTCATGGTCCGGGTGGCCGGCCTCAAGCGCCGCATCGCCGCCGGCGTCGCCATCCGCGCCGCCTCCGGCCTGCTGCCGCGCGAGGTGCTCGAGCTGCATCTGGACCCGCTCCCGCGAGCTCATGGAGCGCCACGCCGCCTGCTTCCACGACCGATCGTCCCCGCGCTCGCCGACGAGGGCATCCAGCTCGTCCGCTGGTCCGAGCTCGACCGAGAGGAGCAGAAGGTCGGCCAAGCAGCTCTTCCAGGACCGGATCTTCCCGGTCCTGACCCCGCTGGCCGTCGACCCGGCGCACCCCTTCCCCGTACATCTCCGGCCTGTCGCTCAACCTCGCCGTCATCGTGCGCAACCCGCAAGACCGGCACCGAGCACTTCGCCCGGGTCAAGGTCCCGCCGATCTTCGCCGCTTCCTGCCGGTGGGCAACCAGCGCTTCGTGCCGCTCGAGGACGTCATCGGCGAGCACCTCAAGAAGCTGTTCCCCGGCATGGAGGTGCTCGAGGACCACACCTTCCGGGTCACCCGCAACGAGGACCTCGAGGTCGAGGAGGACGACGCCGAGAACCTCCTCAAGGCCCTGGAGAAGGAGCTCCTGCGCCGCCGCTTCGGCCCGCCGGTGCGCCTCGAGGTCGAGGAGTCGATCGACCGCGACGTCCTCGACCTGCTCGTCTCCGAGCTGGAGATCAGCCGCGGGGAGGTCTCCCGCTGCCCGGCCCCCTCGACCTCACCGGCCTGTTCGTCATCGCCGACCTCGACCGCCGCGAGACCTGAAGTACCCCGCGTTCGTCGCCGGCACCCACCGCCACCTCGCGGAGGTCGAGTCCGCGTCCCCGGTCGACGTGTTCGACGCCGCGCGCCGCCAGCGACGTGCTGCTGCACCACCCGTACGACTCCTTCGCGACCTCGGTGCAGGCGTTCCTCGAGCAGGCCGCCGCCGACCCGACGTGCTCGCGATCAAGCAGACGCTCTACCGCACCTCGGGCGACTGCCCGATCATCGACGCCCTCATCGACGCCGCCGAGGCCGGCAAGCAGGTGCTGGTGATCGTCGAGATCAAGGCCCGCTTCGACGAGCAGGCCAACATCCGCTGGGCCCGCAAGCTCGAGCAGGCCGGCTGCCACGTCGTCTACGGCCTCGTCGGCCTCAAGACCCACTGCAAGCTCGCCATGGTGGTCCGCGACGAGCGCGACGGGATCCGCCGCTACACCCACATCGGCACCGGCAACTACAACCCGAAGACCGCGCGGCTCTACGAGGACATCGGCCTGCTCACCGCCGACCCGCAGGCGTCGGCGAGGACGTCGCCCACCTCTTCAACAACCTGTCCGGCTATCGCCGCAACACCTCTACGACGCCTGCTGGTCGCCCCCGACTCCGTGCGCGACGGCCTGATCGACCGGATCCACGAGCGAGATCCAGCACCACCAGGCGGGCCGCCCGGCCGGGATCCGGATCAAGGTCAACTCGATCGTCGACGAGGCGATCATCGACGCGCTCTACCGCGCCTCCCAGGCGGGCGTGCCGGTCGACGATGCTGATCCGCGGCATCTGCGCGCTGCGCCCCGGCGTGCCCGGACTGTCGGAGACCATCCGGGTCCGCTCGATCCTCGGCCGCTTCCTCGAGCACAGCCGGGTCTTCCGGCTTCGCCAACGGCGGCGAGCCCGAGAGCTGGATCGGGTCGCGCCGACATGATGCACCGCAACCTCGACCGCCGGGTCGAGGTGCTGGTCCGCCTCCCGGGCGTGCGCAACCGCGGGAGATGGGCAGCCTGCTGGACCTGGCGTTCGACGAGGAGACGTCCGCCTGGGAGCTCGCAGCGACGGGAGTGGGCCGCAACGACGGCACCGGGCACCTGCACGAGACCCTGATCGAGGCAGCGGCGCCGACGCACTGACGCCCCGTTCCGGTTTGGGGCGCCTCGGACCTTGCCCTAGCATGGGGTCGTTTTCGCCCTCCACCCCTGGAGTTCTCCGTGCAGTTCAAGATCCGCCCCGTCGACGTCACCTTCTACGACCTCTTCAGCGAGTCCGCCGAGCACCTCGTCGTGGGCGCGGAGCTGCTCGCCGAGATGCTGCCGCGACTCCGACGACCGTGAGGCCATCGCCAAGCAGATGCGCGAGGCCGAGCACGCCGCCGACGAGACCACCCACGCGATCGTCCAGCGGGTCAACAGCACCTTCGTGACGCCGTTCGACCGCGAGGACATCTACTCCCTCGCGTCCGGGCTCGACGACGTCATGGACATGATGGACGAGGCCGTCGACCTGATCCTGCTCTACGAGGTCACGACGATGCCCGCCGAGCTCTCCAACCAGGTCGAGGTCATCCAGCGCTGCGCCGAGCTCACCCGCGAGGCGATGCCGCGGCTGCAGTCGATGGGCGACCTCGAGGACTACTGGATCGAGATCAACCGGCTCGAGAACCAGGGCGACAAGAGCTACCGGCGGACCCTCGCCAACCTCTTCAGCGGCGACTTCAAGGCCATCGAGGTGCTCAAGCTCAAGGACATCGTGACCTCGCTCGAGGGCGCGATCGACGCGTTCGAGAAGGTCGCGCAACATCATCGAGCAGATCGTCGTCAAGGAGTCCTGACCGGATGGAACTCGCGATCGTCATCGCGGTCGTCGTCGTTGCCCTGATCTTCGACTACACCAACGGCTTCCACGACGCCGCCAACGCGATCGCCACCTCGGTGTCGACCCGGGCGCTCACCCCGCGGGTCGCGCTCGCCATGGCCGCGGTGATGAACTTCGTCGGTGCCTTCCTCGGCCAGGAGGTCGCCGACACCGTCGGCAGTGTCATCTCGCCACCGCCGGGGGTGCCGGGCCTGGTGATCGTGCTGGCCGGCCTGATCGGGGCGATCGCCTGGAACCTGATCACGTGGCGCTTCGGGCTGCCGTCGTCCTCGTCCCAGGCCCTCATCGGTGGCCTCGTCGGAGCGGCGATCGCGTCCGGGACGATGGTGGAGTGGAACACCGTGATCGACAAGGTCGTCATCCCGATGCTCCTCTCGCCGGTCGTGGCGTTCGCGCTCGGCTTCGCGCTGATGCTGGGCATCATGTGGGCCTTCCGCCGCGCCAACCCGCACCGGGTCGACCGCGGCTTCCGGATGGCGCAGACCTTCTCGGCGGCCGCGATGGCGCTCGGCCACGGCCTCCAGGACGCCCAGAAGACGATGGGCGTGATCTTCCTGGCGCTGCTCACCGGCGGCTTCGTCGCCGAGGGCGACCCCCTGCCGCTCTGGGTGATCGTGTCCGCGGCGAGCGCGATCTCGCTCGGCACCTACTCGGGCGGCTGGCGGATCATGCGCACCCTGGGCCGCCGCATCATCGCCCTCGACCCGGCCCGGGGCTTCGCGGCCGAGACGGTCGCCTCGTTCGTGCTCTACGTGACGGCGTACGTCTACGACGCGCCGATCTCCACGACCCACACGATCACGACCGCGGTGATGGGCGTCGGCGCCACGAAGCGGTTCTCGGCCGTCCGGTGGGGCGTCGCGCGGTCGATCGTGATCGCCTGGGTGCTGACCTCCCCGATGGCCGCGCTGATGGCGGGGCTCTGCTGGGAGCTGTTCCACTTCATCGGTGAGGTCTTCTGACCGAGCGGTCACCGCGTCTATCGGGACGGCTGGCGCGGGTTCCGTGAGGACAAACCTGCCGGATGCATGCAAAGTTTTCCGGGTTTGCCCTTCATTACGACGCATTGTGTGTGTTGAGATACGAGGCGGCGTCGGATCCGGCGCGGCTCATCTCAGGAGGAACCTTGAACAAGCGCCAATGGAGCGCTGTGTCAGGTCTGGCCGTCGGGGCGCTCGTCGCCGCCGCACTCGCCGCACCGATGCAGGCTCAGGCAGCCCCCCGCCGACCGGCCCAGATCGGCAGCGATCCTGCCGCGACCCAGGCCAGCCGACCGGACAGCCTGCCCAACCCGAAGGCCGAGGCCGCAGCCGCTGTGCGCGCCGACGCCGTGAAGAAGCTCGTCACCGGCAAGGCGTCGACCACGACCATCAAGGGCAACCGGGTGATCGCGGTCACGTCGAAGAGCGGCAAGTCGAAGTACGTCGACTTCCCCGTCAACCGCGAGGAGGACATCTTCACCGTCCTCGTCGACTTCGGCACCCAGACGCTCGCCCAGACCGGCGGGACCCCGGGCCCGGTCCACAACCAGATCCCCGCGCCGGACCGCGTCTGGGACGGCAACTCGACCGACGACAACTCGACCTACTGGGTGCCGGACTTCAACCGCACCCACTACCAGGACCTGATGTTCGGTGGCGGTGAGTCGTTCAAGAACTTCTACACCAAGCAGTCCAACGGCCGCTTCCTTGCCAAGGGCGACGTCTCCGACTGGGTCAAGGTGCCCTACAACGAGGCGCGCTACGGCTCGAACGACTTCGCCGACTCCTCGACGTACTGGCCGTTCGTCCGCGACTCGGCCACCGCTTGGTACAACGCGCAGGTCGCCGCCGGCAAGACGCCCGCGGAGATCAAGACCTACCTGTCCCAGTTCGACAAGGTCGACCGCTACGACTACGACGGTGACGGCAACTTCGTCGAGCCCGACGGCTACATCGACCACTTCCAGGCGATCCACGCCGGTGAGGGCGAGGAGGCCGGTGGCGGTGCGCAGGGTGCGGACGCGATCTGGTCGCACCGCTGGAAGGCGTACTCCAACCAGGAGGGCGTGACCGGCCCGGCGTACAACAAGGACGGCGGCGTCCCGCTCGGCGACTCGGGCATCTGGATCGCCGACTACACCACCGAGCCGGAGAACGGCGGCCTCGGCGTGTTCGCGCACGAGTTCGGCCACGACCTCGGTCTGCCCGACCTCTACGACACCCAGGGTGGCGACAACGGCACCGGCTTCTGGACCATCATGAGCGCCGGCTCGTGGCTCAACCACGGGACCACCGACATCGGCACCACGCCCGGCTACATGGGCCCGTGGGAGAAGCTGCAGCTCGGCTGGCTCGACTACAAGACGGTCCCCTACGGTACCGGCGCGTCGGTCAAGCTCAACCCGGCCGACCTGAGCTCCCAGACCGGGTCCGCCCAGGCCCTGATCGTGCCGCTCCCCGAGCGCACGGTCACGACCGAGCACAACACTCCGCACTCGGGCACTGCCGAGTGGTGGAGTGGTCTCGGTGACAACCTGAGCGCGACGCTCAGCCGCTCGATCGACCTGACCGGGAAGACGACGGCCTCGGTCAGCGCGTACGTGCAGGGTGGACTCGAGGTCGACTACGACTACCTGTACGGCGAGGTGTCGACCAACGGCGGCACGTCCTGGACCCAGGTGGGCACGCCGATCGACGGTGAGTTCGCCTGGACCCCGAAGACGTGGGACCTGTCGGCCTTCGCCGGCCAGAACATCCAGTTCCGGTTCCGGGTGGCGACCGACGGCGGGGTGGCCAGCCAGGCCTTCCTGGACGACATCAGCGTCACCGTGGACGGCGTCACGACCACCGACGACGTCGAGGGTGGCGCCGGCGCGTGGACCGCGGGTGGTGGCTTCACCATCATCAACGGCACCACCTCGCGCCAGGTGCAGGACATGTACTTCGCCGAGAACCGTGTCTACAGCGGGTACGACGCCACGCTGAAGACTGGCCCGTACAACTTCGGCTTCGCCAACACCAAGCCGGACTGGGTCGAGCGGTTCCCCTACCAGAACGGCATGCTCGTCTGGTTCGCCAACGGCGAGTTCGACGACAACAACACCATCGCCCACCCCGGTGGGGGCCTGGTGCTGCCGGTCGACGCCCGTCCGGCGGCGATCAGGTGGACCAACGCCAATGGCACCACCAGCCTGTTGGGCAACCGGCGCCAGCCGTTCGACGCGACGTTCGGGCAGGAGGCCACCGACGCGGTGACCTTCCACCGCCTTGGCGTGCCGTTGACGGTGCCGTCGAGCGCGGGTATCCCCACGTTCGACGACTCCGTCCCGACCCGCTACTATTCCGCGGCGAACCCGCTGGGTTCGACCAAGGTGGCCGGCTCGGGAACGGTGCTGACCGTGACGAAGACTCGTGACGGTGGCAACGAGCTGCAGGTGAAGGTCACCTTCAAGTGATCTGAGCTCACAACGAGAACGGGCCCCCGGGGAGTGATCCCCGGGGGCCCGTTTCGCGTGGGTGGGTCGGAGGATCAGCCGAAGCGGCCGGAGATGTAGGCCTCCGTCGAGCTCTCGTCGGGGTTGGTGAACATCTTCCTGGTGGGGTTGAACTCCACGAGCCGCCCGGGCTGGCCGGTGGCCTTGAGATTGAAGAAGCCGGTCTCGTCGGAGACGCGCGCGGCCTGCTGCATGTTGTGGGTCACGATGACGATCGTGTAGTCGGACTTGAGCTCGTGGATGAGGTCCTCGATCGCCGAGGTCGAGATCGGGTCGAGGGCCGAGCACGGCTCGTCCATCAGCAGCACCTGCGGCTCGACCGCGATCGCCCGGGCGATGCAGAGCCGCTGCTGCTGGCCACCGGAGAGGCCCATCCCCGGCTTGTTGAGCCGGTCCTTGACCTCCTCCCAGAGGTTCGCGCCCTTCAGCGACTTCTCCACGACCGCGTCCGCGTCGGCCTTCTTCAGCTTCTTGGCATTGAGCCGGTTGCCGGCGAGGACGTTCTCGTAGATCGACATCGTGGGGAACGGGTTGGGGCGCTGGAAGACCATCCCGATCTGCCGGCGGACCGCGACCGGGTCGACGTCGTCGCCGTACAACGACTGGCCGCCGACCATCACCTTCCCCTCGACGCGGGCACCGGGGATCACCTCGTGCATCCGGTTCAGCGACCGCAGCATGGTCGACTTGCCGCAGCCGGACGGACCGATGAAGGCGGTCACCGCGCGGGCGCGGATGGTCATGTTGACCCCCTCGACCGCCTTGAAGTCGCCGTAGTAGATGTCGAGGTCGGAGACGTCGATGCTCTTGGCCATGTGGTGGGTTCTTTCCTCTCGGCTCAGGGAAGGGCAGTCAGCCCTTCGCCGGAGCGAAGACCTTTCCGATGATGCGGGCGATGAGGTTGAGCAGCATGACGATGACGATGAGGACCAGCGCGCCACCCCAGGCGTAGCTCAGACCCTTCTCGGTGGACGTGGAGTACTGCGTGAAGATGAAGACCGGCAGGGTCATCATCCGGCCCTCGAAGAGGTTGGTGTTGACCGAGTCGGTGAACCCCGCGATGACCAGCAGCGGCGCGGTCTCGCCGATCACCCGCGAGATGGCCAGCACCACGCCGGTGACGATGCCGCCGACGGCGGTGGGCAGCACGACCTTGGTGACCGTGCGCCACTTCGGGACGCCGAGTGCGTACGACGCTTCGCGCAGGTCGGCCGGGACGAGCCGCAGCATCTCCTCGGTGGAGCGGACGACTGTGGGGATCATCAGCAGCGAGAGGGCGACCGCGCCGCCGAACCCGAACCGCACGGCCGGTCCCAAGATGATCACGAACAGCGAGAGCGCGAACAGGCCCGCCACGATGGACGGGATTCCGGTCATCACGTCGACCAGGAAGGTGATGGTCCGCGCGAGCCGCTTGCCGGCGCCGTACTCGACGAGGTAGATCGCCGCGAACACCCCGATCGGCACCGAGATCAGCGCGGCCATCCCGGTGACCAGCAGGGTGCCGATGAGCGCGTGGAACAGGCCGCCCTGGTCGTCCCCGACCACGTTGCGCATCGAGAAGGTCAGGAACTCGGCGTTGATCGCCGCGAGACCGTTCTGCAGCACGACGACGAGCAGCCAGACCAGGGGCACCAGAGCAGCACCGAAGGCGCCCCAGATCAGGGCGGTTGCCAGTCGGTCGGTGGCGGCGCGCCGGCCCTCCACGAGGGCGGACCACACGGGCAGGGCGACCAGGAAGAGCACCACCGCGGCGAGGACGGCCAGCCCGGGGGCGGCCCCGAGCAGCCAGCAGAGGGCGCCGATCCCGACCGCGACCACCCCCACGAGCGCGGGCGCCCAGCCGGGCAGCCGGGGCTTGGTGAGGCGGACCGAGTCGGCGGGGCGGTTCTCCAGCATGGTCATCGCGCCATCCGCCTCTCGTTGCGAGTGGCGACCCAACGGGCCAGGAAGTTGACCGCGAAGGTGAACGCGAACAGCACCAGGCCCGTCGCGATGAGGACGGCCTGCTTGTCCGGGCTCGCCTCCTTGTAGTTGGAGGCAATGTTGGAGGCGATGGTGGCCGGGTTGCGGCTGGAGATCAGGTTGAGGGTCACCACGGGCGCGGCGGAGAGCACCATCGCCACGGCCATCGTCTCGCCGAGGGCCCGGCCCAGGCCCAGCATCACCGCGGAGACCATCCCGGACCGCGCGTAGGGAAACACCGAGAGCCGGATCATCTCCCAGCGGGTGGCCCCGAGGGCGAGCGCCGCCTCCTCGTTCAGGCGCGGCGTCTGGGCGAAGACCTCACGGCAGATGGCGGCGGTGATCGGCAGGATCATGATCGCCAGTACCACGCCGGCCGTCAGCATTGTCCGGCCGGTCGCGGAGGGGGGCCCGGCGAAGAACGGCAGGAAACCGAGGTACTCGTGCAACCAGTGCTGGACCGGAACCATGTACTGGTTCAGGACGCTGCCGCCCCACAGGCCGAACACCACGCTCGGGATGGCGGCCAGCAGGTCCATCACGTAGGCCACGGGCTGGGCGAGCACGCGCGGCGCGTAGTGGGAGACGAACAGCGCGATCGCGATCGCGAACGGCACCGAGAGGGTCAGCGCCAGCAGCGCGGCCAGGGTGGTGCCGAAGATGAGGGGCCAGACGTAGCCGAGGAACGTCGTGGCCGGGGCGTAGAGCTCCGGACGCACCGACAGTCCGGGGTAGCCCTCGATGAAGAGGAAGATGAACACCCCCGCGAGGGCCAGCATGATGGAGATGCCGGCGGCGAGGGCGGTCCCTGCGAAGACGCGGTCGCCCAGGCCCCGATGGGGCTTCTCCTGCGTGACGGTCGCGGACACGGTGCTCCTGTCGTTCAGTCGCAGCCGTGCGGCGGCCCGGTTCGGGCCGCCGCACGGATGGGTGACGAGGTGATGGTCAGCTCGCCGAGATCGTCTCGACGATGCTGGTCGCCTGGTCGGCGACCTCCGTGTCGAGCGGTGCGGAGCCCGCCTCGTCGGCGGCGGCCTGCTGGCCCTCCGGGGAGAGGACGTAGGTCAAGAAGGCCTTGACCAGGTCGGCCTCGTCGGCGTCGGCGTAGGTCTGGCAGGCCAGCAGGTAGGACACCAGGACGAGCGGGTAGGTGCCCGCCTCGGTCGTGTCGCGAGCCAGGTCGAAGGCCATGTCCACGTCCGCGTTGCCCTCGGTGGCCGGCGAGATCGCCACCACCTTGGCGGCGCCCTCGGCGGAGGGTGCGACGTACTCCTCGCCCACCTTGATGTTGACGACACCGAGGTCACCCGCGGCGCTGGCGTCGGCGTAGCCGACCGTGCCGTCACCGTCGCCCACGGCGCCGACCACTCCGGAGGTGCCCTCAGCCGCCTCGCCGACCGTGATGTCGGAAGGCCAGGTGTCGTCGGGGTCGAAGGTCCACGCGCCCTCACCCGCTGCCTCGAGGTACTTGGTGAAGTTGTCGGTGGTGCCCGAGTCGTCCTGGCGGTGCACCGGGGTGATGGACGTCGACGGGAGCGTGGCGTCCGGGTTCTCGTCGGCGATGGCCGCGTCATCCCACGTCGTGATCTCGCCGGCGAAGATCGCGCTGATCGTCGCGGCGGACAGGTTGAGCTCGTCGACCCCCTCGACGTTGTAGACCACCGCGATCGGGCTGACGTACGCCGGGACCTGGATCACGTCGGCGCCACAACGCTCGTTGGCGGCGGTGAGCTCACCCTCGTCGTCGTTGATCGCCGAGTCGGTGCCGGCGAAGGCGAAGGCCTCGTTGATGAAGTTCTCGCGTCCGGTGCCGGAGCCGACCGGGTCGTAGTTGATGGTGACGTCGGGGTTGTCGGTCTGGAACCCCGCGCGCCAGGCGGCCTGGGCCTTCTCCTGGGAGGAGGCGCCGCCGCCGGCGAGCTCACCGGACAGGCCGGAACCGGCGTCGTCCCCGGTGTCGGCGGAGCTCTCGTTGCCGGCGCCGCACGCCGAGAGGGCCAGGGCGAGCACCGCGATGCCGGGCACGAGGGCCCGGCTGATGGAAGTGGTCTTCACTTCGTCGTCTCCTGAAGGGTTCAGTTAGATGCTGACGATGCGAAGTTAGGAGCCCGAGGTGTCCGCCTCGGCGGGGGACGGTGAACGAGGGGTGAACTCGGGACGCCCGCTCGGCGACACCGCTCGGGGAAGGAGGCGGACGTCACATGAACGGACCGCCACGGCCCGGATTCCACGAGTGTCAGGGACGGTGCCGCTCGACCGCGACGAGCTGGCCCGCGCGGTGGTGGAGGACCAGCATCTCTGCCGGGTTCAGCCGCAGCCTCTCCAGACCGAGCGCCTCGACACCAACCGCAGGACCGGCCGGTGGGTGCACAGCACGCTGCCGCTGCCGGCGTCGAGCAGGTCCTCCACGACCTCGTCCACAGAGGCCTTCGTGGCGTCCTCCTCGCTGAGGCCGGCGGTGAGCCGGAGCGGGAAGCCGGTCGTCTCGGCGTACGCCGCCAACGTCTCCACGCACCGCAGGCTGCTGGAGGTCACGAGCGTGGCGACGTCGTACGCCGCGAGCAGCGGCACCAGCCGCTGGGCCTGCAGCGTGCCCGAGGCCAGCAGCGGTCGCTGCCGGTCGTCGCCGTCCCACTGCTTGCGCGGCAGCGCGTCGCCGTGCCGGAGCACGACCAGGGACCTGGTCTTCTTCCGGAGGCGGAGCGCCTCCGCCAGCGTCTGCCGGTCGTAGTCGTAGGTGAGGCGCACGACCGCCTGGTCCACCGGGACCCAGGCGACGGCGTCGATCTCGTCGTTGGCGAGGTACGTGCTGACGTCGTCGTCACCGACCACGCGCCCGACCCAGTAGTGCACGACCTTCATCCGGCCGTTGGCGAGCGGGTACCGCTGCGGGCACAAGGGGCGCACCGAGCCGGACGTGCAGACCGGTCTCCTCGGCGACCTCGCGCACGGCCGCAGCAACGGCGTGCTCCTCGGGGTCGAGCTTGCCCTTGGCGAAGGACCAGTCGTCGTAGCGGGGCCGGTGCACCAACAGGACCTCACGACCGCCGCGGAGCACGACGGCGCCCGCGGCGACCACGTCGGCGGCGGCTCCCGGCTCCGGCATGGCACTAGTCTCACACCACTCGCGCAGGAGAAGGGAGTGCCATCCGTTGCGTGCCCGCCTGGTGATCACGGCCGTGCTCGCTCGTGGCACTCGTGGTCGGCGGTGCGGTGGCCTGGCGCCTGACCCATCGGCCCACGGAGTTCGCGGCCGCCGTCGGCCTGGCTCCGGCCGGGACCGAGCGGATCGGGTGGACCGACTGGGCCGCGGTGCGGGACACCCTCGACGAGGACGCAGACCGGTGGTGGACGCCCTGATCGACGCGGCGTACCGCCGGGACCTGAGCTCGGCCTCCGCCCTCGGCACCTCGGCCGCGACCCTGGACGAGAAGCTCGGCCTCTCGCCGGTCAACCTGGACTGGGAGGTCTTCGCGCAGTCCCGGGACGGGGCGGCCCTGATCATGGCGGTCCCGGACTCGGTGTCCTTCGCTGACCTTGCCGACCGTCTCGAGTCGCTGGGCTTCGCCCGCCCCGAGGACGCCGAGGGCACCTGGTCGGGCGGGGTCGACGTGGTGGCGCGCATCGGGTCCCTGACCCCCCAGCTGCAGTACTGGAACCTGCTCGAGGACGAAGGGCTCGTGGTCACCTCCGACACGGCGGGGTACGCCGCGGTCGCGACCGCCGCCGTCCTCGGGGACGGCGACCGCGTCGAGGGCCTCGACGACGTGGTGGATCCCTCGGGTGAGCCCGAGTCGGCGGTCGTCCTGACCGGGAGCTACACCTGCGAGAAGCTGGCGATGGCGCAGGCCGACGGGCCCGACCAGGACCAGGCGGCAGAGCTCGTCGCGGCGGCCGGCACGGTCAGCCCCCTGACGGGCTTCGCGCTGTCCGCGCAGCCCGACGGTCGCATCCGTGCGGTGCTGTCCTTCGAGAGCGACGTCCAGGCGCGGGACAACGCCGACTCGCGTGCCGCGCTGGCCGCCGGCCCGGCGCCCGGGCAGGGGGGCGACTTCGGGGACCGCTTCACGGTGGTGAGCTCGACCGCGCAGGACCGCTCCGTGGTGCTGGAGCTCGAGCCGGTGGACGGGGCGTACGTCGTCTCGGACCTCGGCTCGGGACCGGTGCTGTTCGCGACCTGCTGACGTGCGTTCGTGGGGTCAGTCGTTGGCGGCGGGGCCGACTCCGAGGATGCGGTCGATCTCGTCGTCGGTGAGCCGCCCGTCGGCTTCGCTGGCGGCGATGATCAGGTTGGTGGTCAGCTCCACCTCCCCCAAGAGGTCGCTGTCCTCGAGCGTGACGTCGAACTGGTCGTGCACGCGGACTCCTCCACTCGAACGTTGATGGACAGGACACCGACCATCACGTTCCCACATCGGATGCTGCTCAAACCCCCCTACATCACCTGATGGTAGGGAGAAATTCACCCCCGTGGGGGCGAAGCCCCGAGAACGTGCGACGGGACCCCATCCCGGCGTGGGATGAGGCCCCGTCAAATCACTTCAAAGCCGTCACAGGTGCGTTCCGGCCTCGCGCGCTGTGATCAGAGAGCGCGGACGTTCTCCGCCTGGGGACCCTTGGGACCCTGCGTGACGTCGAACTCGACCTTCTGGTTCTCGTCGAGGGACTTGTAGCCCTGCGACTGGATCGCCGAGTAGTGCACGAAAACGTCGTCGCCGCCGTCCTCCTGCGCAATGAAGCCGAAACCCTTCTCGGCGTTGAACCACTTCACGGTGCCTTGAGCCATGTGCTCGATACTCCTGTTTTCGGAACGAGAGCCGCCACCTCGGCGACCCACACCAGATGCGGTGACACGTCGTCCGACTTGCGTACCGGAGGCACACGAGAAGAAACGCCGTTGGATCACAAACTCCGCTGGCGTCTTACCTGCTGGAACTTGCACCTGTTGCGGTCTAGACACTACCAACACCTGGCCCGCTGTCACGAGTCGCCGCTCCTCCGCGTCTCACGGGCTGGGTCATACTGGCGCCTCGCCCGGCGGCCGGAGCCGACCCTGACCGGGCACGCGGGCCTCTAGCTCAATGGGTAGAGCAGCGGACTTTTAATCCGTTGGTTCAGGGTTCGAGCCCCTGGAGGCCTACCAGCGTTTCCGCAAGTCAGCGGCCCGGGCCGGTTCAGGCCGAAGGGGCATCGGGCCCGGAAACGGCCCTCGTGGTAGCCAGACGGTAGCCAGTCGTCGCGGGGGCGCCCGTTCGCGCTCACGCGAGCGGCTCCGCAGGCCGCGACGAGCACGTACGGCGCCGCAGGTGAACTTCCGTGATGCACGAGAACCTGCTCGACGCGATGACCGTTGCCCGGGGTTCCCTCTACGGCAATACGTGAGTAGCGTCGGTCTATTCCCACCCGTCTCGGGTGGCTCACACGGGGGAATCCGTGCTTTGTGCACGGGGCCGTGTTCGTCGGCCGGGCGTATCCAACGAAGGAGTACCCCGTGACGCATTTCGCCATATTCAAGAGCAGAGGAGTCGCACTCGTCGCGAGCGCGGCCGTCCTGGCCTCTGGTCGCCGGTGCCGGCGGAGCCGTGGCCGGCTCACTCATCACCTCCGCAGACATCAAAGACAAGACCATCAAGAAGGTCGACCTGGCCAAGGACTCAGTGGTGACCAAGAAGGTGAAGAATGGCACCTTGAAACTGAAGGACCTGAATGAAGCGGCCAACGACGCCATCGCGAACGGTGGACCGCAGGGACCGGCTGGGCCGAGGGCGCGACTGGTCCGGCTGGGCCTCAAGGCCCGGCTGGGCCGTCGGGAGCCGTCGCGTTCCCCCAGACGCTGTGGGGCCCCATGATCCGCAACCAGCAAGGCGCAGCCCAGAGCACCCCGCAGACCGGCCCCGCGCCGGTGCCCATGGGGACCGGCAGCCTGAAGCTTCTCACCACTGGCCCTGCCGACCTGGCCGCCTTCGGGGACTCGGTTGACTTCGCCGGGATCCGTTGGCGGACATCACCAGCCCGACCTACTCGTCGTACAACCCGGCTGCCACTCCGGCCGTGCGGCCCGGGCTTCGGCTGGAGGTCAACCCGCACCTGGCCGGCGACGGGACTCCCGGCGGGGTGTTCGAGTTCACCACGCTGATCTACGTGCCGGCGCCCGGTGTCACGGGGTGGGTGACCCATTCGAACATCCAGAATGACCCTCGTTGGTACGCGACCGGTGATGCGGGGACGCAGACGGGGTGTACGCGGCGGTCACGTGCACCTTGACCAACCTGACCGAGATTTGGCCGCGAGCGAGACCCCGACGACGCGCCGCCTGCGATCAGCAGCGGTGTCTACTTCGGCCTCGGTGCAAGCGGGCCGGCAGCCACGACGGCGGTCGACAAGTTCGTGTTCAACACCTACACGTTCGACTTCGAGCCCAATGGTGTGTTCCTGCACACGCCCTGATGCGACCCACGCCGCACTGCCGCGTTCGGTCCTGACCACACCGTCGCGGCGCGTGCCGGCCCTTCTCCGGAGCACCCGAATCATTGTGGTCTCAGTGAGGAGGGCCTGGCGCGCGTGGTGTTACCGATTCAGGCAGCCGCCACCCTGCCCACCGTCGAGATCGTCAAGGGGCGCGACTTCGCGTTCAACGACGCCAGGGGACCCCAAAGCCAGGAGGCGCACTCCGGTGCAGAATCTGATGCATTCCGCGTAGAACTCTGCGCTCCACTACCGCGCGGCGCCGTGCTGCCCTGGTGGTAGCCGAATGGAAGCCCGCCGCCGTACGAGCCGCCACAACCAGGCCCTACCAACCCGGACGAAGCCGGACGAGCCTTCGACGTTTCCCCAGGTCAACGGCCCTTTTCGCCACTCAACCCGCACCTCCGACCCCTGGAGGCCTACCAAGAGGTTGACCGGCACCTTCCTCGCAAGCTCCTGGACGAGGCGCCTCTCCCCGCCCGCTGCACCAGCCGCCGCCCGCGCGCAACGCAGTGGGGTGCCGAGACTTGCCCAACCATCGCGTCCATAAATTGGCGATTCATGAATTGCGCATTAGCGTTGTGTCAACAAGTGCGTAGAGCCGCCCGGCACTGGGTCGACCTGCCGATCACTACAGAGGGGCATGACCATGAATGAGGGTCCAGCTCGCCCAGCCATACATCGAGCGATGCCGAGCATGCGGCACGTGGCTCTACGGCGCGCGACCCTGCCCCACCTGCGCGGTGCTGACCTCTGGGCCGGACTCGGTCTGACTCGGGCCGTCAACCAAGGTTGACGCTCGGCCGGATCAGGAGACGCGGACGGGCGCGTCCATGCCGGCCGGGGCATGGAAGGTGGTGTCGCGACGGGCGAAGACGCCGGGTGTCACGCCGTGGGCTCGGCGGAAGGCACGGTTGAACGCCGCTTCGGACTGGTAGCCGACCCGCTCGGCGACCCGGGCGAGGGGCAGGCGCTCTTCGCGCACCAACCGAGCGGCGACGTCCATCCGCCAGGTGGTCACGTAGGCCATCGGTGGCTCACCGACCAGGTCGCTGAACCGGGCCGCGAACGCGGACCGCGACATGCCGGCTTCGCGCGCCAGCGCGGCGAGGCTCCACGGGGCGCCCGGCTGGTCGTGGAAGGCGGCGAGGGCCCGGCCGAGGAGGGGGTCCTTCAGTCCGGCCACCCATCCGCGGTCGGGGGTTCCGGACTCCAGCCAGTCGCGAACTGCCTGGACGACGAGGATGTCAGCCAGGCGCGCGGTGACGACGTCGCTGCCCGGTCGGGGGCTGCGCGACTCGGCGCCGATGACGTCGAACGCGGCGCGCACCCAGGCGGCGTCTGCCCCTCGTCCGGCGGCCAGCACGGGCGGCAGGCCGCGGACCAGCCGGGCGACGCCGAGACCGGTGAAGCTGACGGCTCCGCACACGAGCTCGGTGACGGGCCCGGGCCCGGCTAACCGAATGCGTTCGTGGCGCTCGCTCAGCTCTTCGCGGGGCAGGTCGAACAGCGGGGTCGTGGCACTGCCCGGCGTGTCCACGATGGCGTGACCGGTGCCGTGCGGGACCAGCACGACGTCACCGGCAGCCATCCGGGTCGTCTCCCCCTCGACCTCGAGGACGAGCTCGCCGCGGGTCACCAGATGGAAGACGAGCGTGCCGGGCATCGACGGCATCTCGATCCCCCAGGGAGCCGCGAGCTCGGAGACCGCGTAGAAGACCCCGGTCATCCCGAAGTCGTGCAGGGTCTCGGTGAGCACGTCGCGGTCCACTCCGCCAGTCTGCCTCGTCTTGGACGATGGAGCAAGAACCTTGGTCTCTCTGGCATTGAGCGTCCAGCACTTGAGTCGCAGGCTTGGAACCAGCCCGGAACCGGTCCGGGCCTGGACCGCAGGAGGAGACATGAAGGTGCTGGTGGTAGGCGGAAGCAGGGGAACGGGTGCCGCGGTCGTTGCCGAGCTGGCAGGACGCGGACACCTGGTGACGACGTACGCCCGCAGCGCGGGCGCTGACGGCGAAGGCAGCGACGCGGTCCGCCACGTCGCGGGCGACGTGCTCGACCGTGACGAGCTCGGCAAGGCGATGATCGGACAGGATGCGGTCGCGGTGACCCTCGGCATCTCGGACAACCCGTTCCGGGTCCGGGTGACCCGCCGGGCGACCTCACCGCTGGACATCCGCTCACGCGGCACGCGCGAGGTCATCTCCGCGATGCGTGAGCACGGCGTCCGGCGACTGGTGGTGCAGTCGACGTACGGGATCGGGGAGACGTACGCCCGGCTGCCGCTGGGCCTGAAGCTGTTCTTCACGCTGGCGATCCGACCGCAGGTCACCGATCACGAACGGCAGGAGCGGCTCGTGCGTGAGAGCGGCCTGTCCTGGACGATCATCCGCCCGGTGGTGCTGAACGACGAGCCGGCGACCTCCCCGCCGTACGTCGGGCTCGACGACCGGGTCCCGTCCATGAAGGTCTCGCGGCGACAGGTCGCCGAGGTGACCGCCGACGCGCTCGAGACGGACGAGCTCGCGAGGCGCGTGCTCAGCGTCTCGGCCGCGGCGGCGTCGTGACCGTCACGGCGTGACGATGGGGAACCGGTGGTCGACGCGGTCGACCAGGCTCAGGAGCGCTCGTCACACGGGCCCGCGACCCCCGGCCGCGGGCGCCCTACACCCTGGAGATTCCCGAAGTCGCCCACGGAACGCCGCGCGGCGCTAGATTTTACGTGTGAGTGACGCTCGGCCGGGAAGCGGCGACTCCGCTTCGGACCTCTTCGACCGCTGGATGGCGAGTCGTGAAGAGGCGAGCCCGGTGGAGGCCGAGGAGGCCGCGGCCGCGACTCCGGCCGCTCCGGTCGAGGCCACGGAGGCCGCGTCGCCGGCGGCCCCGTCGTTCCGCTCGCGGCTGCTGGGCCGCTCGAGCGTCTACGACGACGAGTACGAAGCGCTCCCGCTCTCCCCGCCCGCTCCGGTGGTCACCAGCCCGCCCGTCACACCCAGCGCCCCGGCCCCGGCGCCGGTCGAGGCCCTCCTGCCACCGCCCCGATCGTTCCGGACACCGGAGCCGACCCCCGCGGCCCCGCCGCCGCCCGCCCCCGTGGTCCCCGAGCCCGCACCCGCGGCCGCGGCGCCTCCTGCGCCTCCCGTCGAGCCTGCCGTCGAGCCCGAGCCGCCGCGGTGGGAGGGGTTCCTGTCCGCTCCGCGCCGCGCGACGCCGGATGAGGACCCGCTGACCTCGCCGGCCTGGTCGGAGCCCGAGGCCGTCGAGGCCGGCCGAAGCCCGCGCCCGAGTACCGAGCCCGAGCCCGAGGCCGAGCCCGTCGCCGTCAGCCGGAGCCCGTCGCCGTCGAGCCCGAGCCCGACGCCGTCGAGCCCGAGCCCGAGCCGGAACCCGTCGAGCCCGAGCCCGAGCCGGAGCCCGTCGCCGTCGAGCCCGAGCCCGAGCCGGAACCCGTCGCCGTGGAGCCCGAACCTGAGCCCGAGCCCGAGCCCGTCGCGGTCGCACAGGAGCCCGAACCCGAACCCGAGCCCGTCGCGGTCGACGCCGAGCCCGAGCCCGAGCCGGAACCCGTCGCCGTCGAAGCCATCGCGGTCGCCGTCGAGCCGGAGCCCGAGCCCGAGCCCGCGCCGACCCTCTCCCAGGCCACCGGTCTGAGCGCCGCGTTGGCCGCGGCCGCGCTCCGCGCCGAGGAGGAGCCCGAGAAGCCGTTCGTGCCCGCCCGCACGCCCAAGCCGCGCGAGACCGCACCCGAGCCGGAGCGCGGGTACACGCCCGCCGAACGACTGCCGGCGTTCGTCGCCGTCCAACAAGCCGTCGCCCCCGCCCAAGGCGGATGACTGGCCCGCGGTGACGGAGTTCGCGCCGCGCAAGGGCACCCGCACGATCGCCGGGGTGCTGCTGTCGGCGGCACTCATCGCCGCGGCGATCTCCGGCTACCTCGCCTGGCAGGAGCGGACCACCGCGACGCTGGGCATCCTGGTCACCCTGTTCATCCTGGTCCTGGTGATCTGGGCGACGCGGGCCAGCAGCGAGCCCGCGCACCTGAAGATCAACAGCGGGCACCTCACCGTGCAGCAGACCAGCGGGATCCGGCACTTCGACCTGGCCAGCAAGTACACGCCGCTGACCGTCAAGGGTCGCCCCGGACTGCCCGGCTGGAAGGTGATCATCGAGCAGCGCGACCAGGACAAGTTCGTCATCGACTCCTCGATGGTGGAGCCCAAGGAGTTCATGCGCGTGCTGCGGTACTACCGGCCCGACCTCTGAGCCGGACGGATCAGCCCGTACGCCGCTCCAGGTTGATGCCGCGCTCGTTCTCGTCGGTGAGCCGCGCCTCCTCGCGCGCCCGTGCCTCGAGCTCCTCACGCCGGGACACCTCGAGCATCGCCTGCGCGGCGTCGTACGCCCCCGGTGTCGAGACCAGGTCCGCGGCACCACCCTTGAGTCGCCCGAGGGCGGCCCGGGCGTAGACCTGCTGCTCGGTGATGGTCCGCTCGGAGCGGCCACGGCCGAGGAACGAGATGGCCCAGTGCAGCAGCGCCGTCACCCGGCTCTTGAAGCCGGTGATGTAGACGAGGTGCACCGCCAGCCACATCAGCCAGGCCACCACGCCGGTGAGACGCAGCTTGCCGACCATCGCGACCGCCCGGAAGCGGCTGATGATCGCCATCGAGCCCTTGTCGAAGTAGCGGAAGGGCTCCTGCGGCGCCTTGCCCTTGAGGCGGCCGTCGATCTCCTTGGCGGCGTACTTCGCCCCCTGGATCGCGACCTGCGCGACCCCGGGGAGGTTGTCCAGGCTGATCATGTCGCCGACCACGAACACCTCGGGGTGGCCGGGCAGGGTGAGGTCCGGGTTCACGGAGATCCGACCCGCCCGGTCGAGCGGCGCGCCGGTCTGCTCCGCGAGGGTGCGGCCCAGCGCGGAGGCCTGCACGCCGGCGGCCCAGATCTTGGTCGCGGTCGCGATCCGCTCGGTGCGTCCGTCCTTGTGCTGCACGGTGATGGCGCCCTCGTCGACGTCGGTGACCATCGCTCCGAGCACCACCTCGACGCCGAGGCCCTCGAGCTCCTTCTTGGCCTTGGCTCCGAGCTTCGCACCGAACGGTGGCAGCACCTGCGGCGCCGCGTCGAGCAGGATGACCCGCGCCGAGCGGCTGTTGATCGCCCGGAAGTCGCGACGCAGCGTGCGGTGGGCGAGCTCGGCGATCTGGCCGGCCATCTCGACGCCGGTGGGGCCGGCGCCCACGACCACGAAGGTGAGCAGCGCGTCGACGTTCTCACCACGGCTGGCGCCGAGCTCGGCGATCTCGAAGGCGCCGAAGATGCGGCCGCGCAGCTCCAGCGCGTCGTCGATGGTCTTCATGCCGGGGGCGAACTCGGCGAAATGGTCGTTGCCGAAGTAGGACTGCGCAGCCCCCGCCGCCACGATCAGCGAGTCGTACGGCGTCGTCGACTCCCGACCCAGCACGTGAGAGGTGACGGTGCGGCGGGTGAGGTCGATGTCGGTGACGGTGCCGAGCAGGACCTGGGTGTTCTCCTGCCCGGAGAGCACCTCACGCGTCGGGGGCGCGATCTCGCCCTCGGAGAGGATCCCGGTGGCCACCTGGTAGAGCAACGGCTGGAACAGGTGGTGCGTCGTCTGCGCGATCATCGTGACGTCCGCATCGGTGCGGCGCAGCGCCTTGGCCCCGAACAGACCGCCGAAGCCCGAGCCGATGACGACGACCTGGTGGCGGTTCCGCTCCTGCTCCCCTGGCTGGGCCATGACATGCCTTCCCTCGAGCGGTGAAGCCCGCCGGTGCGGCGCGCTCCGGGTACGCTTCATTCTCCCGCGTCCCGCTCCGGTGGCCATCATCGGCAGCGACGTCTCGTCCGTCACAGGGGCGACCGGTGAGGTGCCCGGGACGGCCGAGAAAATAGTTGCGACTCGATGGTTTGGCGCCCGTCGCGACCGGGAACACGGGTTGCGAGAGGTCTGCCCATGTCCGCCATCCGTCATCCCTGGGACCAACGTGCCGCTGAACAAGCCAGCCCTGGCACTCGCCCCCGACCCGCGCTCCGTCCAGGAGGCCCGTCGCTGGGTGGTGGGACTGTGCCGTGACCTCGGCCGGGACGACCTGGTCGAGTGCGCCCGGCTGGGCGTCTCCGAGCTGGTGACGAACGCACTGCTGCACGCGGAGCACCCCATCACCGTGCGGGTCCGCGGCACCGTCGAGCACCCGCGGGTGGAGGTCTCCGACGGCTCGCGCCAGCCCCCGGTCATCGCCGAGAACGCCGACGAGGAGCTCGACGACCTGATGGCGACCTTCGGGCGGGGTCTCAGCATCGTGGCGATGTGCTCGGTCGCGTGGGGTGCCGCGATCGAGACCGACGGCAAGTGCGTCTGGTTCGAGCCGGCCAGGGCTCCGCACCAGGACGGCTACCCGCGAGCGGAGGTCTTCCACGCCGACGACGACGCGATCCCCCGGTCGGTCGCCGACGAGGTCGACGCCGGCGGCAGCGGGGCCGCGATCCGGATCGACGGCCTGCCGTTGCGCGAGATCGCCGACATGCGACGCCACTACCGCGAGCTGCGCCGCGAGCTCCGGCTGTTGTCGTTGGCCCACCAGGAGGACTACCCGCTGGCCCACGACCTCACCGAGGTGTTCACCCGGTTCGAGCGGTCGTTCCCGTCCTCGTTGGGCCGGCAGGTCGGTGCGGCCGCGGCCCGCGGGGACACCACCGTGGATCTCCGCCTCCACCTCGACCCGCGCGCCGCCTCGGTCATCGAGCAGATGCTGGAGCTGTTGGACCTCGCCGACGAGTTCTGCCGGGCCCGCCGGTTGCTGTCGCTGGCGCGCACCCCCCAGCAACGGGAGTTCCAGCTGTGGTACTTCGGGGAGTTCATCCGCCAGGCCCGGGGCGAGGTCCCCACCGCGTGGCCGCCCGCGCGGCCCGGCGCCCAGCACGTCTCGTGAACCGAGGGCCGCTCTCGGTCTCGATGCTGGCCGCGGTCGCGGCCGGCGGTGCCCTGGGGGCCGTGCTGCGCTGGTCCCTGGGGGTCGCGGTGCCCGACGGGGCCGGCTTCCCGTGGACCACGTTCGCGATCAACCTGTCGGGGTGCTTCCTGCTCGCCACGCTGCCGGCCCTCGTCCATGCCGGGCGGCGGCCGCTCCTGGCGCTGGCGCTGGGTCCCGGGGTGCTGGGCGGCTACACGACCCTGTCGACGTACGCCGAGCAGGGACGCGCCCTGCTGGCCGACGGGTCGGGCGCGCTCGCCGGGGCGTACCTCCTGGGCACCCTCGCCGCCTGCCTGGCCGCCGTGCACCTCGGCGGCCTGCTGGCCACGCCCCAGGAACGCCGCGACTTCGCCGACCACGAGGGCAACGAGTGACCGCGCTGCTGGTGGCGCTGGGCGCCGCCGTGGGCGCACCGCTGCGGCTCGTCGGTGCTCACTACCTGGACGGCCGGTTCCCCCGCGGCACCCTGCTGGTCAACGTGGCCGGCTCCGTGGTTCTCGGGCTCTGCACCGCCCTCGCGCTGTCCGGGAACGCCCTGGCCCTGCTGGGCTCCGGCTTCTGCGGAGGGCTGACGACCTACTCCGCGTTCGCCGTGCAGACCGTCGACCGGGGACCCCGCGTGGGCACGGCGTACGCCGCCGCCACCGTGGTGCTGTCGCTGGTCGCCGCGGCCCTCGGCTACGCCCTCGGCACTCAGGCGTAGCCGAGGTCGTGCAGGCGATCGTCGTCGATCCCGAAGTGGTGGGCGATCTCGTGCACCACGGTGATCCGAACCTCCTCCTCGAGCTGCTCGAGGTCGTCGCAGAAGTCCAGCAGCGGCCGCCGGAACAGCAGGATCCGATCCGGGAGCTGGGCGGCGTAGTTCGCCTCCCGCTCGGTCAGGGCCACGCCGTCGTACAGCCCGAGGAGGTGCGGGTCGTCGGCCGGCGCGTCGTCCTCGACGAGCACCACCACGTTGGCGACAAGCGCGGCGAGGTCGTCGGGGATGCCGTCGAGCGCGCGGTCGACGAGCGCCTCGAAGGCCTCCGGGTCCAGCTCCATCGCCCCATCGTGACAAAGGCGACCGGGCCGCCGAGCACCCGGGCCCGGACGCACGAGTGCCCCGGACCTGACGGTCCGGGGCACTCGTGAGCTGGCGACCCCGACGGGACTCGAACCCGCGGCCTCCGCCGTGACAGGGCGGCGCGCTAACCAACTGCGCTACGGGGCCATTCGATGCTGCTGCGGTGAAGCGTGGGAACTCTAACGCATGGTCTGACACGGTTCCCAATCGAGAGCAGGCCCTGTGTCGCGCACTCCCTCGGCCCTCCCGGGCACCTCCGGGAGCCGTTCTCAGGCCCAGTCGTGCCGGGCGGCGTACCAGCCGAGCTGCATCCTGGTCTGCACCCCGGCCAGGTCCTGGAGCCAGCGCAGCCGACGCTGGACGGTGCGCAGCGAGAGGTCCAGCTGACCCGCCACTGCCTGGTCGCTCAGCCCGGCCAGCATCAGCGTCAAGATGGTGCGGTCCAGTATCGACGGGCCTACGGCGACGTCGGTCTCGGTCGGCAGGACCGGACCGTCCAGGCTGGTGAGCTCGAGGGGGTACGCCCCGCGCCAGACGTTCTCGAAGAGCGCGCCGAGCGCGTCGACGAGGCCGCTGCGCTGCAGCAACACGGCGCCGGGGTCGCCCACCGGCGCGACCACCAGCGGCACCAGGGCCAGGTCGGTGTCGGCGAGCACGAGCTTGATGGGCAACCGGTCGACGACCCGCACCTCGAGCCCGCGGCGCAGCGAGTCGACCAGCTCCTCGCTGGCCCCCGGCGCGTCGAGCACGGCGCGCTCCAGCACCGCACGGATCCTGATCCCGCGGTCGGCGGCGGCCGGTTCGGCCGCATTCTCCCCCGGCGGCACTGCGACGAAGGGCGCGGTGACGAACATCCGCAGCTCGACGGTGGCCGCCTGCTGCACCTGCTGGTAGCGGTGCCGGACCGTGTCGACCCCGGTCACCACCTCGATCAGCTCGCTGATGGTGCGGCCCGCGACCGCGGCCCGGTGCTCCTCCGCCAGGCTGGCCAGCGCCTGCTCGGCCAGCCGGAGCCCGTCGCGGCGCTCGGTGATCAGGGCGCCCAGCGCGACCGCCGGCGGCGCCGCGACGTACTCCTGCTCATCGGTGCGCGCGACCAGGCCCGCGTCGACGAGGACGGCGAGCGCCTCCTCGACCTCCGCCAGCGGTCGCTCCAGCGCCTCGGCGACCTGGGTCGCCGTCGTGCTCGGCCTGCTCAGCAGGGCCCGGTACACGATCTCCACGCCTGGCTCGACGCCCAACGCCTCCAGCATCGGCAACTCGCTCCACCCATTCCGTCGCGGCGGGGCAAGTATCCGCCACCCTGACGGCTCGGCACAAAGGCCCCGCGGGGTGGTGGCGACGGGTAGCGGGGGGTGGTGGCCCGCCCGGTACCCGTCGACCACGGTCACCGCAGCCCGTAGGCGCGGATGATCTCCTGCTCGATGCGGTAGCCGCTGTCCATCTCCGCGCTGGCACGGACCGAGACGAAACCGCCGGGCAGCTTCTCGGTCTTGAAGCCACCACTCCACCAGCCATCCGATCGTCCTGGTCAGGGCGACCGGCTGCCAGGAGGCGCCGTCGTCGTAGGAGACGTCGAGCGTCACCCCCGTGACCTTGCCCGGCAGCGGCGTCGAAGTTCGAGGACACCGACCGCAGCGCGATCTCCTGCTTCGCCCCGGCCCGGACGTCGCCCCGGAGATCGCTCTCGAGCCGGTAGTCGAGCTGCATCACCGAGAAGGGCTCGAACCAGTCGCTGTCGACCGTGTCGGACCTGAACTCCCACTCCGTGTGGGTGCGGGTGGACAGCCGGAAGACGTCAGCCGGCCGCTCCGCGTCCTGGACGACGCGGTACGGCAGGTCACCGGCCGGCACCTCCTCCCACTGCATGTCCGAGCTGTACGGGTTGTCGTGGATCAACGTGTCGCCCTGGAAGACCTGCGTGTGGGTCGGCGTCTCGCCCCACGGCAGGAAGCCACCGAGGCGCATCTCGTCGCTGAACGAGCTCCAGGTCTGGACGTTCCACGTCATGTAGTCGCCCCAGCGCGAGTTCTCGACCCCGAAGGAGTCGCTGAAGCCGGGACGGACGGCCGGTCGGAACCAGTCGAGTCGCGTGGTCGTGTTCGGCCGGTAGGAGTTGACGCCCGACACCATCGGCCACGGCAGCGCACCGTCGATGTTCTGCGCGTGGGACTCGACCCACTGCTGCCCGGGGGTGACCCACTCGACCCGGGTGCTCGGGTGGTCCTCGCGCTCGTCGAAGCCGAACGACGGGCTCAGCGTCAGGTCGTACCGGTAGCCCGAGGCCGGGCCGTCCTCGACGGCGTAGTAGCTGGCGTCGATCTTGGCGAGGTCGCGTCGCTCCGGCGTGTAGACCAACGCACGGTCCGGGACGTGACCCGGGTACTCGCGGGTCAGGTCGTAGACGAAGCCGGTGTTCTTGACCCGCTTCGCCACCAGCTTGGCACCGGTCCTGGCCAGCGCGACCAGCCTCGCCCCGGCGTCGCGGTGCACGCTGGCGACCGGGAGGGACGCGTCGCCGACGTACTCCATCAGGCCCCCGATGCCGTCGTTGACGACGATCAGCGCCGCCGCCCCGGCTGCAGCGGCAGCCCGGGCGCGCTCCTCCGGGTCCACGTCGTCGCTCCGCTCGACGACCGCGATCTTGCCCGAGGCCGCGAGGCCCTGGTAGTCGCTCGCCGCGCCGTGGCCGGCGAACACGGTCGCCACGTTGTCGGTGGCGGTGTCGAGGAGGCTGCCCGGCTGCACGAGCGTGTCGAAGGTGTTCTTGCCACCGGGGGTGCCCAGGCTGAACATCGGCTCACCCTTGCGCCAGCGCGTGGTGAGCATGAACGACCCCTGGGTCACCTCCTCGGTCGGGAGGACGTAGATGTCGTCGTACGTCGGCGGGATGACGTAGGCGCTGCGGAACTCCATCCCCGTCGGGTCCTCGATGCTCAGGTCCACCTTGCGCTGCCGGTCCTCGGACCGCTGGGGCGCGGTCGTGGTGAGCAGGCGCGCGTCGCGTGCGTCGAGCACCACCTCGCGCGAGCCGTCGAGCACGGTCTCGGGGTCGGCCATCACGGCCAGGCCCGAGGAGTCCCGCTTCTCGCCGCTCACGTCGAGGTACGCCGTCACCGAGTAGGTACCGGGAGGCATCCGCACGGTGGTCTCGCCCTGGACGTTGAGGCTCCACGGCCACGGGTCGCCGGCCAGGTTGAGAGCGACCCACCCCGAGGCCGGGCGGCCCTCCCGGTCGACGAGCTTGACGGTCAGGTCGTAGCGCTCGTCCTCCTTGACCAGGCCCAGGGAGGTGCGGGTGAGCGGCGTGACCGGTGACGGCGTCGGTGCCGACGACGTAGCCGACGTGGCGGCCATAGCCCACGGCGGTGGGGTCACCGGTGACGAGAACGACCTCCTTGCCGCCCGCGGGCACCGTGATCGTCGACGCGCCGAGCCGGAACGCCGAGGCGCCGTTGCCGACCACGGCAAGGTCGAGCGTGACGTCCTGGTCGCCGGCATTGGTGAACGTGATGTGCTTGGTCACGGCGCCCTCGCTCGGTTCGTGCGGCCAGGCGTAGTTGCCGAGGAGCACGGAGCCGGTGCTGCGCACGGTGCTCGTCACCGCGGCGGCCACGTCCAGGCGACCGGTGCCGACCTCGAAGGGCGAGTACCAGTCCGGCAACCCCAGAGCGCTGCTCATCAGCTGTTCCTTGAGCTGCTGGCCGGTCCAGCCGGGATGCTGCTGGGCGAGGATCGCCGCCGCGCCGGCGACGTGCGGGGTGGCCATCGAGGTGCCGCTGATGGTGCGGTACAGCCCGGAGCCACCGTCGGTCATGTCCTGGGAGCGAGCGGCGGTGATGTCCACGCCGGGTGCCACGAGGTCGGGCTTGAGGGCGCCGGTGCCGGTCAGCGGGCCGGTGCTGGAGAAGCCAGCCAGGTTGTCCTGCTTGTCCACCGCGCCGACCGTCAGCGCCGATGCTGCCGCCCCCGGGGTGGAGATCGACTCGGGTCCGGCGTTGCCCGCGGCGATCACGAAGAGAGTACCGGACTGCTCGGACAGCGCGTCGACCGCGAGCGACATCGGGTCCGTGCCGTCGGACGGCATCGAGTCGCCGAGGCTCATGCTCACGACGTCGGCTCCCTGGCCGACGGCCCACTCCATGCCCGCCAGGACCCAGGAGTCCTGGCCGTAGCCCTCGGGACCGCCGAGCACCTTGCCGACGATCAGGTCAGCGTCGGGAGCCACGCCCTTGTAGTCGCCGTCGGAGGCGGCACCGGTGCCGACGATCGTCGAGGCGACGTGCGTGCCGTGCCCGTTGACGTCGGTGAGCGCGTCCTCGCCGGGGACGAAGCTTGCCTGGCCGTCGACCAGCCCGGCCAGGTCGGGGTGGTCGGCGTCGATTCCCGTGTCCAGCACGGCCACGGTGACGCCCTTGCCGGTGTAGCCCTTGGCCCAGGCCGCGGGAGCGCCGATCTGGGGGACGCTCTCCTTGAGCGCGGGCTCCACCCGACCGTCCAGCCAGAGCTTGGCGACGCCGGCCTCCAGCGTGGGCGTCGGGTCGGTCACGTCGGGTGCGGGCGCGACGGTGGTCCAGAAGGTGCGTGCCCGAGGTTTGCGGGTGCTGATGGCGGCGCCGTGGATGACGGGCAGCTCGCGCACCATCTTGCTGCCGCGGGGGGCCGACGGCTCGGCGACCGCGCG
This sequence comes from uncultured Actinomycetota bacterium, assembly GCA_963791275.1. Lineage (GTDB taxonomy): Bacteria > Actinomycetota > Actinomycetes > Propionibacteriales > Nocardioidaceae > Nocardioides. The sequence goes on along the minus strand of CAWBRP010000004.1, from coordinate 640,492 downwards.
GGTCTGCGCGTGGGTGAAGGTGGCGATCATCGGCACCGTTCCGGTGCCGGCGTCGTCGTAGCCCATCTCGATCAGGTCGGTGACGTTGAACAGCTGGCGGTCGAGCTTGTCCGCCGCCAGCAGGCCCACGGCCTCGTCAGGGACGACGTACAGGTCGCCGCCCGACTCCTGGAGGCGAACCCCGCCGACGGCGTCGTCCGGGCGGTCGACCTCCGCGATCTGCTTGCCGTCGACGGTGGTCCTCACGGTGACGACGTCTCCGGTGACCAGGGTGACCTGGTGCGCGGCCGAGCTCGCCGCCGGGACGGTCGGCGGACGATCGGGGGCGGCGTCCGCGGACGGCTGGAGACATCCGAGCACGAGAGGGGCCGCCGCCGCCGCCGCGATCAGGGGCACGCGCGTGCGGCGACGGCGGGGCAGGGGGGACGAAGGAGGCATGCCCGGTGTCTACCGGCCCGGAGCGGACCGGGAACAGAGGGTGCACTGACAGGTCTCCGCCATGGCGTGACCCCGCCAGCACGCGCTCGAGCTGCCCCTACGGGTGGTCGGGCACGATCAGCGCGTCGGGATCCTGGCGCGGTGGCACGTGCGCGAGCGCCGACTGCACCAGCGCGCTGCGCGTCCTGACCACCACCGCCCGACGTAGCCTGCCGAGCCCCTCGTCCACGAGGCTCTCGACGGTCTCGGTGACCTGACGGTCGGTGAACGTGGGGCGGGTGCCCGACGCGACGTCGACGTCAGGAAGCGCGACCAGGACCGGCAGCACCTCGCCACCGAGACTGTCGAGCACCTGGAAGCGCTCGTGGCGGTCCAGACCGTCCCAGACCGTGTCGATGTCCGCCTTGCCCGTGCGGACGTCGCGGCGCCGGGCGGCCAGCACGCTCTTGGCGGCCCCGGTCAGCGCCGCGGTCAGCTCGCGCTCGGTGAATCGCACGGGTCAATCATGGCGGAGACAACCGACGCCACCGCACCCGTGGCGCCGGACGACCCGCCGGGAGCACCCGGCGGGTCGTCGCTGCTGGTGAGCGGCTTGCTACGGCAGCGTGGGGAGCTGCAGGAGCTTGAGACCGCTGTTGCCGTCGTCGGTGTAGCCGTAGACCAGCAGCTGGTGCTGGTCGTTGAGACCCATCCCCTGCACCGGGAAGAACCACTGCGGGTTCACCATTCCGTAGACGTCGTAGACGCGACCCTGCGCGTCCCAGACCACCGGCGTCTCGTCCCAGGGCGTGATCTGGGCCGAGCCCAGCACCCAGCCGTCGCTGGTCACCTTGACGGCTGCGCCGTCGAAGCCGAAGTCGGGCAACCGGCGCATGCCGTCGGCGCGCGTCCAGGTGAAGGCGTCGTCACCGCTGGAGCCGACCACGACCCCGGCGTCGTTGATCGCCCGGGCCCAGCCACCGGACTGCCCGGGCAGGTCGCCCAGGTCCTCGATCGTCCCGTCGGGTGACCACATCACGGCGTGCTGCTCGTTGCCGATGTGCGACTGTCCGACGATGTAGCCGTCGTTGTTGATGGCGTACGGCTCCGTGTTGTGCCGGTCGTCGCCGATGTGAGGCAGTCGCGTGAAGCCCTCCTCCTCGGTCCACACGAACGGGTCGTTGTACTCGTGGTAGTAGCCGTCCTCCTCGAGCCTGAAGAGGGAGGCGTTCCCGACCACCGTGCCCGAGTCGTTGATCGCGAACGCGCGGGCGTAGTCGTAGGGCATCCAGTCCGGGAGGCCCAGCTCGACGAGCGACCCGTCGGCACGCCACAGCGCGGCGACCGCACCACCGTTCTCGAGGTTGATCTGGCCGACCGAGTCACCGTGTTCGTTGATGTCGTAGGAGTAGCCGGACCAGGCGTCCTCGCGGATCGCGAGCTCCTCGACCCCACCGGCCTGGGTCCAGCGGACCGGCATGGTGCGTGAGTCGATCTGCTTGTCGCCCGTCATCACGCCGGCGTTGTTCAGGTCGTAGCCGACCATGGGCGGGGCCTCGGCCAGCACCCCTGCGTCCGGCGTGGTCACCTCGTTGATCAACACCTCCGCGGAGCCGATCACCGCCCCTTGCGGGTTGGCGAACTGCACGCGGCCGACCAGGGGTCGGTCGTTGAGCGGCTCGGCGTACGCCGTGATCCGGGCGTCGACGTCGAGCTTGTCCCCGGGCCGCAGCGTCGTGGCCGCGCCGGAGGCGACGGTGATGCTGCCGATCCCGCGGGAGTAGGTCCGCTCGTGATAGTCGAACTCCGTGGTTCCGGAGGGGACGTCCACACCGGAGACGATGACGGCGTAGGAGCCGGCCTCCGGGTTGCGCAGCACGATCTCCTCCGCCCCGGGGCCGACGTGGGTCGACTGGGCGGCCAGCCCGAAGCGGTTGAACAGGTACACGTCCAGGTCCGCGTCGGCCTGACGCGGGGTGACCGTCAGCTCGAGGCGGGTCGCGTCCCGTGAGACGTCGACACCACCCTGGGTCATCTGCCCCTCGGCGACCTCCGACCAGAGGTCGCGCATCCGCCCGACCTGTCCCTCGACCGGCGTGGCGGTCACCGTCCCCCAGGTGTTGGTGGCGGTGAACGCGGCGGCGGCCGGCTGGTGCACCGACGCCGACTCGATCGTCGTGGTCTCCGGCGTCACGGTGACGCCCTCGAGCCTGGCGGTCAGCCGGTACGGGTTGCTCAGCGAGGGCGACGTACGTCGTGCCTCCACCTGGAACTCCCAGACACCGGGAACCGGCTCCTCGTACGAGCGGGCGCCGGCGCTGCAGGCCGTGGCGGCGGGGTCCTCGTGGTGGGTGTAGCAGCGGTTGCTCGCCTGCTCGTCCACGGGGACGCCGTACGGGTCGATCGCGAGGAACCTGACCTGGTCGCCACCCTTGATGCCGGTGAGCGCGAGCTCGAGGTTCTGGACGCCGGTGGGCACCGCGACGAACACGGACTGGGTGTCGGCGCGCTGGACGGAGTCGGCTGCGCTGACCGTGCGACCCGGCTGCGCCGGGACGTCGGTCGCGACCACCGTGACGGGGACCAGCTGGTCGATGCCCTTGGTGGTCGGGTCGTCGACGCGCAGGATCGCCGAGTGCGCGCCGGCCGTGCGGGGATGCGACACGATGGTGATGTTCGCGGCCGCATCCCGCCGCAGCGAAACCGTCGCCGGGGCCGAGAAGGTGCCGTCGTTGCCGATCCACGAGAGCCGGTGCTGCGTGGCGCCGCTGCTTCCCTCGAGCCGGGTCACCGAGACGGAGTACGTCTTGGACGAGCTCGGCCGCTGGCCGCCGTCCTCGGGAAGGCAGCGGTTGTAGACGCCGGTGCCCGAGTCGGGCGTGGCGAGCTGGTGCGACAGCGGCGTGCACACGGGTGCGGCCACGTCGTACCGACCCGTCGAGGTGCCCTTCTCCAGAATCTTCCAGGCGGCAGCGGTGTCGACGATCCCGGTGCCCTGGGCAGTGGTGGGAACGCCGTCGATGAGGTTCCCGGTGCTGGTCAGGGCCGTGCGCAGAGCGGGTGCCGGGGCGTCCTTGCCCGTCGCCTTCGCTGCCGACAGCAGCAGGGCCGCCGCGCCGGTCGCCTGGGGCGAGGCCATCGACGTGCCGTTGAACATGGAGTACCCCGGGGGCAGCGGGTAGCCCGCATCCGGAACGGGCTCTCCGGGCAGCCACAGCGGCGTGGTGGACACGGCCGCACCCGGCGCCGCGATGGTCGGCTTCAGGCCGCCGTTCTCCGAGGGGCCGCGGGAGGAGAAGTTGAAGATGCCCTGGCCGGCTTCGACCCGCGCGCCGTAGTTCGCCCACCAGGTTCCCTTGCTGACGGAGGCGGCGACACTGACGACCTGCTCGGCGACCGAGGGCGAGCCGACCGTGTTGAGTCCCGGTCCGGCATTGCCGGCAGAGACAAAGATCTGCGTGCCGGTCTGCTCGATGAGCTCGTCGTACAGCAGGGCGGTGGCGTCGGAGCCGTCGTTGAGCGCCGGCAGCCCGCCGATCGACATGTTGACGACGTCGACGTGGTACTTCGTGATCAGGTCGATCATGCCCTCGGCCAGGGCGGTGTTCGTGCACCCACCCGCGAACGTGCAGGCGCGACCCGACACGATCTGGGCGCCCGGTGCGGCTCCCTGCATCTCGCCGCCGAAGAGCCCGTTGCCGGCGATGATGCCGGCGACGTGGGTGCCGTGCGACGCACTGACCAGACCGATGCTGACGAAGTCGGCGACCTGCCCCTCGGCCCACGGGTCCCTGGGGCGAGAGGTCGACGTCCTCGCGGTGCTCCACCACGAACGGCACCCGCTCGCTGATGGCGGTCGCCGGGTCGTCGACGCCGAAGTGACCGACGCGCTGGTCCACGGCGTCGCCCGCCATCACCGGCTCGTCGGTGAAGTCGTCGTCCATGTCGCTGTCCACCCAGATGCGGTGGTCGGCCGGGTCGTAGAGGACGGCCATCCGGTCGTCGGTGTCACCGTCGCGGTTGACGTCGCCGGCGAGCTCGGATCCCCCCGTGTCCGCCTCGTAGAACCAGGCGAACAGGAAGTCGCCCGCAGGTGCGGTCCAGTCGGCACCCGAGGTCCAGAACGACGGGCCGGTCACCGGCCTGTTCATCTCCAGCCAGGTCCCGTCACCGTCGACCAGCGGGTCGGTGGCCGTGAACCAGCCAGCCACCTTCGGCTTTCCGTCCGTGGTGGTCTGGAGTGCGGGGTGGTCGAGGTCGACACCGGTGTCGAGGACACCGACGGTGATTCCGCGGCCGTCCCAGGTCTTGTGGTCGTCGATGAAGTCGGCAGCGCCGATCTCGCCGACCGGCAGGTAGGGGTTGTCAGCCGGGGTCTTGGGGCCGGGTGCGGCCACGGCCTGGCTGCCACCGGAGCCCTTGGCGGGCTGAGGGTTCGGGATCCGGTAGCTGCGGTTGAGGTCGATCGCCCGCACGTCGTGGAGGGCGGCGAGGTCACGGACCGCGTCGACCGGCACCGTGGCGCGGACGTAGCCGAGGTCGTCCTCGGTCCGACCGAGGGTGCCCCCCGCCTCGGTCAGTGTCGCCGTGACCTGGTCGGTGTCGCCCGGCGTCACCGCGAGCAGGACCGTCACGGTCTCGTCGCCTCGCGCCTCGGACTTCTGGAACAGGCGCGCGTCGCTGTCGCCGAGCTTCTGGCTGAGCAGAGCGGCGCCGGCGGCCGGCGTGAGCGCCTTGAACCCGGCGTCCGGCTTGGCATGCTCGTCGCGAGGGTCGGGTTGGCCCGGGTGGCGTTGCGCTGCGAAGGCGTCCGGCAGCAGCCTGGTGTCGTCGGCGCTCGCCGAGCCGGGGACGGCTGTCGCGCAGAGGCCGCACGCGATGGCGGTCACGAGCGCAGTCCGAGAAACGCGGCGCCGAAGGGGGGAACGGGCGCCGCGGGCGGGGGGTGTCATGTGTCTCCTTGGTGTCTGCCAACCAAACGCTCCTGACCCTCGGGTCAGGACATCGAGTGATCAAGGGCAGGAGGAGGCGGATCCTGGCCATGGCGCAAGCCCGCCACCGGCCGGGGCCGTTCGTGAAGTTGTCCAGACCGGCCCGACCTCAGCGTGATGACGTCTCAGACGGCCCGGCGGACGGATTTCCTCGACGGCACCCGCTAGGGGAGCTTCACCTCGGCCAGCACGGTCTTCACGCCCGTGTAGTCGACGTCCTCGCCGTCCCTGTAGACCCTGGGGACGAACCCGAAGTCGTTGTCCGAGATGACGATGAGCTTGGACCGGTTCTTGAGGGCGGCACCCTCGACCTTCCCCGGTACGCCGGGAACCCCGGCGAGATCCGCCAGGAGCGTCTTGTCGGCCTCGGTCACCAGAGTGTCGGTGGGGTCGAGCTCGACCACGGAGAACCGGCACTCGGTGTCGGTGCGTTCCTGGACCACGACGTGTGTCTGGTCCAGGGGAATCAGGGCCGAGATCTTCAGGTCCCGTCCGCGGGTGCCCGCGGCGAACGTCGAGGCGGCGTCGAACCGGTAGGGCAACTCGGCAACGGTCGAACCCGTGGCGGTGTCGAACTCCACCAGCTCCGTGACGAGCCGGTCCCGGTCCCCAGCCACCACCACGGAGCTCTGCAGCGCTGCCACGACGGTGTGGCCGTCGGGGAGGAGGGCGAGGTCCTCGAAGCCGCGGTTGGCGCGGCGGTTCGCCAGACCCGCGGGCAGCGAACCGGTGACGGGGTAGTCCACGCCGGCGGCGTCGTACCGGACGTCCAGGCCGGCCGGGACGTGGCGCTCCACCACGTGGCCCGCCCCGTCGACCTCCACGATCGACGGTCCGTACTCGTCGACCAGCCAGAAGTGCCCGTCGGCAGTCCTGACGACACCTTCGGTGTCGAGACCGTTCGGGTTGTAGTCGAGAAGGGTCACCCCGTCGGCTGCGTACGGCGCAGGGTCACCCGCGACGGGCAGGTTCGGGAGACCGGTCACCGGGACGCCGTCCGGCGTGGTGATGGGGATCGCCTCCATGGTCCGGATCTCCGGATCCTGCACCTTGATGCGCAACAGCGTGGGTGTGAACTCGGGGACGATGAAGGTGCGCACGTCGCCGATCTCACCGTTGGGACCGCGATCGGTCACGGACCAGTACTCGTTGCCGCCGAGGGCGAACAGGCCGCTGCCGAAGCCGCCGAGCAGGACGCCACGATCCTCCGACACCGAGCCCGGCAGGACGGCGTTCTGGAAGTCGCCCAGTGGCACGTCGCGAAGCGATGCAGCCTTCGTGACGGCGGGTGAACCCGTGGCGACGGCAGGGCCGGCGGCGCCGGCGGCGAGGAGCAGGGGAACCACGATGAAGGGTGTGATGCGCATGGACCCGAACGTAGGTCCGCCACGGTTCTGCATGGTTGCCCGCACGATGACGTCACGATGAACAGTCGGTTCACATCAGACCGGGGTCGTCACCGGCGGACGCGCCCGGTCTCGTAGGCCCACATGGCCATCTCGACGCGGTTCCGGGCGCCGAGCTTGGCCATCAGGCTGGACAGGTGGGTCTTGACCGTGCTCAGGCTGATGTGGAGGTCGGTGGCGATCTCGGTGTTGGTGCGTCCCCGGGCCACGGTGAGCAGCACCTCCTCCTCGCGGGCGGTGAGCGGCTCGACGGGCTGGACGGGCGGCCCCGCCGCGTGGGTGTCGGCGAAGGCCGCGAGCAGGCGAGCGGTGACGTTGGGGGCGATCAGCGCGTCGCCGGCCGCGGCGGCGTGGACGGCCTGGACGAGGAGCTCGGGTCCGGCGTCCTTGAGCAGGAAGCCACGCGCTCCCGCCTTGAGGGCCTCGTGGACGTACTCGTCGAGGTCGAAGGTGGTGATGACGACGATCGGCATCGGGTCGTCGACATCGGGTCCCGCCAGCTGTCGGGTGGCCTCGAGACCGTTCGTGTGCGGCATCCGGATGTCGAAGAGGCACACGTCGGGGCGCAGCTCCCGGGCCAGAGCGACCGCCGTTCGGCCGTCGGCGGCCTGGCCGACGACCTCGATGTCGGGCTGGGCGTCGAGGATCATGCTGAGTCCGGTGCGCACGATCTCCTGGTCGTCGGCCACGACCACCCGGATCGTCATCGGGCCGGTCCCGCCTTGGGCAGCGACGCGCTGACGGTCCAGCCTCGGCCGTCGTTCGGTCCGGCCTCCAGGCTGCCGCCCAACAGCGCTGCCCGCTCGGCCATGCCGACCAGTCCGTAGCCGGCGGGGGCGGCCGTGCGCGGTCTCTCCGTCGTCGCAGACGACGAGGCGGACCCAGTCGTCCACGCCGGAGAGGCGGACGTCGACCCGCGTGGCATGGCGGGCATGACGCACCGCGTTGGTGATCGACTCCTGCGCGATCCGGTAGATCGCAGCGCCCGTCGCGGGACCGACGTCGTCGAGGTCACCGCTCCGGTCGACGTCGACCTGCGGCCGACCACCGGTCTCACCCGCGAGCAGCTCGAGGTCGGCCAGGCCGTGGTGAGGTGCGAGCTCGGGCTCCTCACCGTGACGCAGAGCACCCACCATCGACCGCATCTCGGCGAGCGTGCGCACCCCTTCCGCCTCGATGACGGCCAAGCGCCTCGACGGCGGCGCTCGGGTGCTGGGCCGACGACGACCCGGCCCGCCTGGGCGCGGATCACGATCGCCGAGACGTGGTGAGCGACGGTGTCGTGCAGCTCCCGAGCCAGCTGCTCACGCTCTCGCAGGCGGACCTGGTCGAGCTCGCGGGCCCGGGCCGTCGTCACGGCGCGGACGGTCCCGCCCAGCAGCGCCGGGACCAGCAGCACCGTCGCGGCCCCGATGGCGTCACCGACGCCGGTGTAGTCGAGGCTGATCCCGAGCACCCCGGTCAGCACGACCAGAGCCAGCCCGATCACGATCTCGCCACCGGCTGCCCACCGGACGAGCGCGTACGGCAGCAGCACGACGCACACCATCATGTACAGACCCACCGACTCGCGCGTGCCGACGAAGAGCTCGACCACCGTGAGGACGCGTGAGGGTCCCGAAGGTCGTCGCGGTGACCGCGAACGCATGGGTGCGCCGCCACGGCAGCGCGAGCACCAGCACGATCGCGAGGACCAGGGCGAACGGGCGCCACACCACGTCGGGGCGGAAGATCGTCTCGACCACCGCGATCGCCACCAGGGCGGACACCAGGACCCAGTCACGCCACCCCGGGCCGGGGGGATGCGGGGCCCGCGGCTCGGCCCACAGGGTGCGGACGACGCGGGGGATCACCTACCAAGCCTAGTGAAGCCGCGTCGCGGGGCATCGGCCGAAAGGACGACCGCGTCGCCGGTCGATCGGCCGGGTCAGCACGAGCCCCGGGGCCGATGTCGCGGCCGCCCCGCGTCGTGACGATGGGCACGTCGGTGACCGGCCGGCGTACCGCGGATCCTCGAGGGAGTCACCATGATGTCGCACGCGCTGTACCGCTGGGGTCGTCTGGCCGTACGCCATCCCTGGCGGGTCATCGGCGCCTGGTTGCTGCTGGTCGTGGTCGTGATCGCGGCCTCCGGTGCCTTCGGGAAGAAGCTCGAGGACTCCTTCGCGGTACCGGGCGTCGACTCCCAGCAGGCGACCGAGCTGCTCACCACGACGGCGTCGGCCCAGGCCGGGCTCACCATGCAGCTGGTGCTGACCCCGCGGGACGACGGGCACGACCTTCGCGTCTCCCGAGGCCAGGGCCGCCTGTCCGGCGTGCGTGCCGGCGCGGCGGCGCTGCCGCACGTGCTCGACGCCGGCGCTCCGACGGTGTCGCCCGACGGCCGGGTCGCGCGTGATCGAGGTGCAGTACCCGGTGGTCGAGCGGCTGGACCGGTCCGACCTGCAGCGCCTGGAGGAGTACGGCGCCCGGGCCGCAGCAGGCTCGCCGCTGCGGGTCGAGATGGGCGGCGACCTGTTCTTCGCCTTCGAGGAGGCGGAGACGGGAATCGGCGAGGTCATCGGTCTGGTCGGCGGCGATCGTCATCCTGCTCGTGGCCTTCGGCTCGGTCATCGCCATGGGACTGCCGATCGGCATGGCGGTCTTCGGTCTCGCCCTCGGCATCGGCTCGCTGTCGCTGATCGCCTACCTGGTCGAGATCCCCAGCTGGGCGCCCGTCCTGGGCAGCATGGTCGGGTCTCGGGGTCGGGATCGACTACGCCCTGTTCGTCGTCACCCGGCACCGCGAGCACCTGGCCCTCGGGATGGAGGTCGAGGAGTCGGTCGGCCGCGCCGTCGCCACCGCGGGCAAGGCCGTGGTGTTCGCCGGCGGCACCGTGGTCATCGCGATCCTCGGCCTGGCCGTCGCCGGCATCCCGTTCATGACCGCCGGTGGCATCGCCATCTCGGTCATCGTGCTGATCATGGTGATCGCCTCGATCACCGCTGCTCCCCGCGCTCCTCGGTCGTCGGCCGGACCCTGGATCAACCGGCTCGGCCTGCACCGACCGAACCAACCGGACCGCGTCGCGGGCACGCGCTGGGTCCGCTGGGGCGACCACGTCGCCCGGCACGCGAAGGCCTATGCCGTCGCGGTCCCGGTGCTGCTGCTGGCGCCGCCGCGCCCGTCTTGTCCATGCACGTCGGCGGCGCCGACGACGGCGCGCTGCCCGAGGCACGCACCGAGCGCCGGGCCTACGACCTGGTGGCCGACGGCTTCGGCCCCGGGACCAACGGTCCCGCTCGTCATCGCCGTCGACATCTCCCGGGACTCCGGAGTCGTCGACTCCCTCCACGAGGCCGTCGGCGCCGATGCGGGCATCGACGCCGTCGCGGCTCCCCAGGTGGACGCCGCGGCCGGCGTCGCCACCATGGTCGCGTTCCCGACCACCGGCCCCCAGGACGAGCGCCACCTGGACCACCATCGAACGTCTGCGTTCGCAGGTGCTCCCGGACGCGCTCGCGCACAGCCCGGCGCGGGCCCACGTCGGCGGTCAGACGGCCACCTTCGCCGACGTCGGCGACCGGGTCCATCGAGCGCCTGCCCGTCTTCGTCGCCGTCGTCGTGCTGATGTCGTTCCTCCTGCTCACCGTGCTCTTCCGGTCGCTGCTCGTGCCGCTCAAGGCCGCCGCTGCATGAACCTGCTCAGCATCGGCGCGGCGTACGGCGTCCTGGTGATGGTCTTCCAATGGGGCTGGGGCGCCGGGCTGATCGGACTGGAGTCGACCGTGCCGATCGTCTCCTTCATCCCGATGTTCATGTTCGCGATCCTCTTCGGCCTGTCGATGGACTACGAGGTGTTCCTGCTGTCGCGGATCCGGGAGGAGTACCTCGAGAGCCGGCGACAACGACGCACGCGGTGATCCGCGGGATCGCCGGCACCGGCCGGGTGATCACCTCGGCCGCACTCATCATGATCTCGGTCTTCCTCGGCTTCGTCCTCTGCGACGACCCGACCACCAAGATGTTCGGTCTCGGCCTGGCGACCGCCATCCTCGTCGACGCGACGATCGTCCGGATGGTGCTCGTGCCGGCGACCATGACGCTGCTGGGCGACCCCAACTGGTGGCTTCCCGGATGGCTCCACGCGGTCCTGCCCCGGAACAAGCCGATGGTGGGCCTCGGAGGGTCGGCAGTGACGACCCAGCCAGGGCACGTGAACCCGGGGATCCCTCTCGGGACCTCGTGACGCCTCGCCTCTCCGGCACGACGCATTGCCGACCTAGACGCCCATCGCGGTGAAGCTCGCCGCGGTCGCCGACAGGGTCGGGTCGTGCGCCGTGGCCCGCCGCGCGACGAGGAGAGCGTCGGCGAGCCCAGCACCCGCCTGGAGCTGGGCGTGCAGGGCGAGCATCACCTCGACGGTCGCGTCGTCGTTGACGACCGCGACGCTGGAGACGACGCCGGCGGTGCCCAGCGAGAGCAGGGCGGCTCCGAGACCAAGCAGCTCTCCGGAGCCCACCGGCTCCATCACTCCGGACTCGCACGCCGACAGCACGACGCGGTGCGGGGCGCGGCGGAGGCGTTCGAAGTCGTGCACCACGAGCGGTCCGTCGTCGAGCACGAGCGAGGAGAACATCGGGCTGTCCTGGCGGAAGCGGCCGTGCGCCGCGAGGTGGGCGAGCCGGGCGCCGTCCAGCGCGCTGAGGGTGTCGTCGACGGTGGCGTCACCCCCCGAGAGCGAGACCGCGTCGGGCATCTGCCGGGCCAGCGCGGGCACCTCCGCCCCGCCGCTGGCCAGGCCCGGACCGACCACCAGCACCGTCCCACCCTGCCGGGGCGCGCGAGCCGCTCGCGCGCGGAGCCAGAGCCCTGCCGACGGCGCGGTGGTGACCGGCCGGTCCGTCAGGGTGAGGCAGCAGCCCCCATGGCACCGCGTGGAAGCGGCTCGTGGGCGACACCACGAGGGGCCCGTCCGCCAAGGGCCCCAGCGACGGGCCCGAGCAGCGCCGTCTGCAGCGAGCTCACCTGCACCCACCGGACGTTGGCCGGCCTGCCCCGGGCGGCCTGGCGGAGCGTGAAGTGCGCGTAGGTCAGGACCTCGGCGGCCGCGTCGACCCGACCGACGCGGAACCGGCGGACCCTGCCGTCCTGCACCAGCAGCGCGTGCAGGTCTCCGTCGACCTCCACCAGCTCGACCAGCGCCGCACCGTCGTCGCCCAGCGCCCCGAGCAGGCGGTCCACCGTGAAGTGCCCTCGTCGCTCTCCCGCGCCTGCCACCTGGAGTCGATGCTGTCGGACGGCGCGCTCGAGCTGGCTGCTCTGCCGGAGGAGCTGCTCGGTCGGCTCGCCGGCCGCGCGAGCCTCCGTCAGGCGCCGATGGTGCGCACGCAACGCCGCCAGGTCCGGTGACGTGCGTTCTCCGCGGCGACCCGTGACCGGCGACAGGCTGAGGGCCGTGGCGCGCCAGCGCTCGGCCCAGGTCAGCAGTCGACGGGCGTCGCCCCCCTCCAGGGCGGCGTGAGTCGCCAGCGCGGCGAGCTCCTCGCCGTGCACGGTCACCAGCGCGCGCAGCTCGGTGCTGCCCAGCGTCGCCTGGTAGTCGTCGAGTGCCTGGAGGCCGCTGCCGCAGGCGCGGAGCACTCCTCGTCCGTCGCCTTGCATCCGCCGGTCCAGGGCCGTCGCGAGCCAGCCCAACGCCCGAGTCGTGCTCGGGCCGCGCGACCGGTACGCCGCAGCCTCCCGGTAGTAGGCGGGGGGGCCGTCCGGCGACACCTGGGTGGCCAGCCGGCCCGCCAGCAACAGCGCCTGGGGCATCTCCGGCACCCCGAGTGGTCGCATCCGCTCGACGAGGGCAGTGGCGGCGGGGAGCAGCGACCTGGCCGGATCGACCACCGGCGTACCGGGCCGAGAGCGCGGTCAGCTCGGCCTGGACCTCGAACCAGTCGCGCTCCTGTCGCCGGAACATCCTTCGGGCCGCCGTCCCGCTGTCGGCCGCCTTGCCGTGGTCGCCGGCCGCCAGCGCGGCGTTCGCCCGCATCAGCAACAGCTCGGCCCGATAGCGGTCCTGCACGTGGGGACCCTCGAGCGCAGTCTCGACCACGTCGACCGCCTCGGTCGCGAGGCCGGCGGCCAGGTAGGCCAGGCTGCGGTCCAGCACGAGCTCGATGACGACCTCGCCCAGTCGGTCGTACTCCTCCGCCGCCTCGGCGAAGCGGGCGAAAGCGCGGGGCAGGTCGCCGGCCAACAAGGCGATGATGGCCCGGTTGTGGACGGTCATGGCGGCCTCGACCGGGTGGTCCAGCGACTGGAAGATGCCGGCGCGCGCCGGAGAAGTCCCGCTCAGCGCCGGTGAGGTTGCCGAGCCTGATCAGGACGTGGCGCGCGGATGTTCAGCGCCCGGGCCAGCCAGACCTGGTCGCCGGAGCCGCCGAACAAGCCGGACGGCTCGACGAAGGTCGGTCAATGCCTCCGCGTCCCGCCCCAGCATGTTGAGCACGTAGGCCCTCGCGCGTCAGGACCGTCGCGAGCGCGTGTCCGCGAGCGCCGCGACGTGCCAGGTCGAGGTGGGAGAGGCCCTTGCGCGGTCCGGCCGTCCATCACCAGGGTGGCGCCCAGCGTCGCGTTCACGTCCGCCACTCGCTCGGCGACGCCCGCCGCTCGTGCCAGGCGCAGCGCGTGCCGCAGCTCGGCCAGGGCAGGTGCCATCTCTCCGCGATCCCGCAGGACGATGCCGATGACCTGACGGGCGATCGAGAGCACCGTGGGGTCCCGCGAGGTCGTCAGCAGGCGCGGGCGCGGGCCAACGCTCCGTCCGGGTCGGCGAAGACGTTGCGAAGCAGCTCGTCGCCCATCCGCACCCTGGCTCGTCACGGAACCTTCCCCGCACGCTCGAGGGCTCGCTCCCGCCCCCTTCGGTCAGAGGCATTCTCGCCCACGCCGTCACTCGGCGCGCCCACGAGCTGACTGGCTTGGACCACCTTCGCGATCCCTTCCACCCTCCGAGTGCCGCCGATACGTTCGAACGCGGGGCTCCCGTCCGCCACGACGATAGGAGAAGGAAATGCCAGTAGACGGATTCAAGATCGGCGACGACGACCGTCGACGCACCACTGACCAGCTCGAGCTCTTGCGGGGAGCCAACGAGGGTCAGGTGGCCTGGGACACGGAGGCGCCGGCCGACTTCACCTATCTCTACCACCCCGACCGGATCCTGGTGCGGGCCCGGGACGTCGCTGACTTCGAGGCTGCGCTGGACCGCAACGGCTCGATCGGTGTGGGGTCACGCGATCGGGACGACGACCCGATCCCCGGCGAGCTGGCGCGCTACAACCTGACCGGTCGCGTCGACGGCCAGTCGATCCCCGACATCCTCGACATCCTCGATGCTGACCCCGAGTTCGGCCCAGGGCGGGCGAGCGTTGGACCACTGGATGCACGTCTCCACCGTCGGCAAGTGCTGCCCCGCGACCGAGCCGGAGGAGACCGGACTCATCGAGCCGTGGCCGCCGTTGTGTGCCGACGACAGCCGGGGTGACGGAGTCAGCGTGGTCGTCGTGGACACCGGCTGGCACTCGCCGGCAGCTGACCCCAACGGCCCCACACCCTGGCTCGAGGGAGTCACGGGCGACGAGGAGACCGTGGACCCCACCGACATCCATCCCTATGCCGGGCACGGCACCTTCATCGCCGGGGTGGTGCGATGCCTTGCGCGGGCGAGCACCGTCTTCGTCGAGGGTTTCGCCGTCAACGGTGTGGTCGCCGGAGCCGCGAACGGTGTCGGAGGTGGCGGTGTGCTCGAGTCCGACATGGTGCAACAGCTGATCGAGGCCGTCGAGAACCACGACCCCAGGGTCATCAACCTGTCGGCCGGGTGCCGCACGCGTGGCGACCACGAGCCGCTGGCTTCGAGGTGTTCTGGGAGTCCCACCTCAAGGGCCGGAACTGCGTCCTGGTGGCGGCCGCGGGCAACGACTCGTCGCCGGCCCCGTTCTGGCCCGCCGCGTTCCCGTGGGCCGTCGGGGTGGGATCGCTGGACCGCGACGGACGGGTCTCCAGCTTCTCCAACCGCTGCTCGTCGGCCGACGTCTACGCCCTGGGGCGCAACCTGGTCAACGCGTTCCCGAACGGCACCTACTACTGCCACGAGTCGCCGGACACGGGAGACGTCCGCGTCTTCAGCACGGGGATGGCTCGATGGAGTGGGACGTCGTTCGCGGCGCCGATCGTCGCCGGGCTCATCGCGGCCCAGGTCGCTGCGCACGGTGGCGATGCCAAGGCCGCACGCGACCACGTCCTCGATGGTGCCGTCCGGGTGTCCGACCCGGAGGTCGGGCCGATCAAGGCCCTCGGGCAGCCGTACTGCACCGCCTCGTCCTAGGTCACAGCACGATCCACTCCGTGACGTAGCGCTTGTCGTCGGCGTCCAGGGCGAAGCGCACCGGCCCGTGGTCCTCGCCGGTGAGGGAGAAGAAGCCGGCCTCGTTGGTGACGACCGAGCGCCTGCGACCGTCGGCCGACTCGAGGGTCACCTCGCCGTCCAAGCCGGTGGCGAGCTGACCCAGGATGCGACCCTCGGACACCTCGATCTCGAGGGTGAGCCCTCCACCGGTGAACGCAATCGTCCGGCTATCGTCCTCCCGCCGAACGGCCCCCACCTCGTCGCTGCACGAGTCGTGGGTGAGGGCCATCAGCTCATGGTCGATCGTGCGCCACGTGTACGCCGCGTGGGCGGCGTCGCGCCACTCCTGGGGCACGTCGCGGTCCGGCATGACCGCCTCCCCCACGATCCCGGCGAGCTCGTCATCGCTGAGTTGGGACATGGTGACCGTCTCCTCCCGCGGCCTCGGCCGCGTCGCTCCAGGCACGCAGTGCCCGAGTGTTCCGTAGCTGGGCCAAGGCCCGGGCCCGGGTCGGGCCGATGCTGCCGACGGGGATGCCCAGCCGGCGACTGATCTCTTCGTAGGACACCGGCGGGTCGGCGGCCAGCAGCTCGAGCAGCTGTCGACGCTGGGCCGGCAGCTCGGCCAGCCCTGCCCGGACGGTGCGGGCGAGCTCGTCTCGGAGCAGGACCTCATCGACCTCGCCGTCCACCTTCTCGTGGTCCAGAGCGGGTCCCTGCGGATCGACGGTCACGGTGCGGCGGCGGGCCTCGATCACCTTCATCGCCTCGCGACGCGCGGTGGTCGCCAACCAGCCCGGAAGGGCGCGTGGCTCCCGCAGGTCGTCGAGGTGCTCGACGAGCCGCAGCCAGACTGTCTGGTTGACGTCGGCAGCGTCGGACGGTGAGAGCCGGAACCGGCCGATCACCCCCCGCACCATCGGCAGGAACTCGTCGACCAGGTCGTTCCACGCGTCCGCATCGCCGGCGCGAGCCGCGGCGACGAGGTCGGTGACGGTGGATGGGTGCTCCATCGTCGGCCTCCTCGTCGGCCACACGGCCGTCACGATGCTCCGGTTCGCCTCCACGACCTCTCAGACCGGCATGGGGTACCGGTGATACGTCGCGGCCGAGTTTCCAGGCCTGTGGTCACACAGTGACACCTCGACGTCGCCAAGGACAACGATATTCGGCGCCGCGTATCACGCGGCCGGCCGTCGGTCTGATGAGCACTCCGTCGGCACCAGCCGCGGCAACCAAGGAAAGGAATCACCGTCATGTCCAACGTGTCCAACGGTGGCCGCCGCGGCCTCGCGGCAGCCGCGCTCTTCGCAGCGCTCCTGACCGCCTCCGCCTGCGGTGAGCAGTCGGGTGTGGTCAACGATCTGGGCGGCGCCGTCCCCGGCGGCGTGCCGTCGACGTCGCAGCAGGGTCAGTCCGAGAAGGCCCAGGACGCTGACGCGCGCCGTGCGGCGCAGGGTCAGCTTGCCCTCGCCGAGCGTGCCGGTCCGCCGGCAGCGCCCGAACGCGCTCCCCTAGGGGGCGGCCTTCATCACCACCTCAGCATCGCCCGGGTCATCACGACCCGGGCGATGCTGCTGTGTGCCCCGGAACACCCGCCGACGCGGACCGGCGAGCACCCGCCGGTCCGTCTGATACGCCGAACCCACCGGTGGTGCCGAAGGTCTAGGCCGCCGCAAGGCGCCGTATCAGCGACGAGGCCTCCCCGTCTGTTCGGGTGCTGCCGGCGAGGAAGCCGGCACCCGACGAAAGGAACGATCATGTCCAACTTCTCCACCGCCGCCCGATGCGGCATCGCCGCCGCGTTCATCTCGGTGATCGCGACGACAAGCGCCTGCGGCACCGAGACCGGGGGCACGGACGTCAGCGCCTCCCTGTCCGGTTCCGTGGCGCAGCAGGCCCCGCTGGGCACCTCCGCCGACGCCGCCGAGCGCCGCGGACACAGCCAGCAGGTCGACCAGCCCATCTCTGCCGACGCCGCCGAGCGGAACGGGCAGGGCCAGCAGGCGCCCGGGGGCAAGCGTGTGCCCGATGCGCGTCCCTGACGCGCCATCTCCCCGCACCGGCGATCGCCCGGACCCCCATCCAGGGGTCCGGGCGATCGTGTGTTGTTCTCCGCTCCTCTGCTAGCCAGCAGGCTCGTGGGTGCCCCAACCCGGAGCGCTGTCCCACCTTTCGCTCTTGGTCAGGTTCGTGGTGCGCACGACGGTGCCGTCCTCCACCAGGATGCGGAAGACGTCGGCGTTGCCCTCCGTGCCGAAGCCGGCCGTGCGTCCCGCCGCTATCCAGCCTCTCCCCTGATGGAAGCGTCGGCGAGAAGCTGGAGCCGAGGTACTGCTTGTCGGCAGGTGCATGGGTGATCTGGTGGAGGCCCGTGCCGTCGGGGAGGACCCAGTAGAGGTTGGAGGGACCCTCCTCGCCCTTGGGCACGACAGCGGAAGAGCAGCAGCTTGCCGTCGGGGGAGAACGTCGGGCGATCCTGGCAGTTCATCTTCCATGGTGTGATCCGACGAGCATCCTCCGGCGAGCCGATCGGCTGGACGAACACAGCACTGTTCTCCTCCGGGCGGTAGCGAGTGCGCACGAAAGCGAGCATCTTGCCGTCGGGCGAGAAGGTCGGGTCAGAGGTATCACGTGCCGGCTGCGCCTTGGTGGCGCGTCGGAGTGCTGCTCACCTGGTGAGGATCGCTCCCGTCCAGCCCGACGACGAAGATCGCCGAGTAGAGCTGCCACTCCGGCGGATGCTGCGCGTTGGGCGGGGCGACCGTGCGCGCGTAGGCGATGGAATGGCCACCGGGTGCGAAGTAGGGATCGATGGCATACACGCATCGTTCCCCCGTGCAGGGCACCACGGTGCGCGTGTCGCCGGTGTCCGGGTTGACGACCATGATCCGGCTCGTGCTCTCGTCGGTCTTGAAGCGCTCGAACGCGATCCTCTTTCCATCGGGAGACCACGCCGGAACGTTGTCCCTCCAGCCCTTGGGCGGGTGGGTGATCTGGCGGACGTGGCTTCCGTCGGGGTCCATCACGAAGAGAGCGCCCTTGGTCTGCTCAGCATTGAAGTAGCGGCGAAAGACGATCTGACCGTTCCTGGTCGAGCCACCGCTCGCGCGCTCTCACCGGCGAACACCGGCAGAGCCATGGCTACCACCATGAGGGTCATGGCCATCGCTGCCGTGAACAACCTGGCCAGGAAGCCCGTTCCCTTCATGGCGTAGCCGTCCTCCTCTGGTAGCGGGCCCGATCGCATACGCCCGATCGTGCTCGGCTCTCCGGCGGAGGGTCGTCGTACCCCGTGCCTCCCACGCTAGGCACCCGCGGCGGCGAGCGCGTGCCCCATCTGGCGTATCCCCGGGCGGAGCGCTCCGATCATCCCTGAAGCCCGGTTCGGGGTGTCCGGACTCCGGTGCCATGCGTCAAGATGTGCGGACCCGACCGCGGTCCGCCAGCAGCAGGGACGCGTCGGGCGACTCCACCTCGTCGCCTCTCCCCCGATGTGTGGCGAGGTGGAGTCCTCCTCACCTCGAGGACAGGCGACGCGAGGTCGTCACTCGACGGTGCGGAGGATCTGTTCGATCGACGCCGCCCGGGACCTCATCTCGGCCACGTCGGAGGCGGCTCGCTGCTGGGCGTCGCGAGTGTTCTCCGCCAGGTGCTCGTAGCGGTGGACCAGCTGACGCAGGTCGTCCTCCTAGAATACATCAGCAGTGCTCGCCTCGAGCCGTTGCAGGTGCATGTGCAGAGGGGGCGGCTGACACCGATCTCACGAGCCATGGCTGACGTAGTCACGTCCTTCCGCTAGCTGCGCGAGGATCCGGAGCCGAATCGGGTTGGCCAGCGCGGCGAGCATGCCGAGCAGCTCGTCGCCACCGAGCGGCGTCGGTGATGGTCGAGCCCTACGACTTTAGTAGGGTGGCGCCTGCCGAGACCTCCTGTCCCGATCGTCGAACGTGGAGACGATGCAGCCAGAGCACCACGCCTACCCGCCCGGCAACCGCCCCGTCGTGGAGGTCCAGGTCAACGGACGGTGGCTCCCCGGCGACGACAGTGGTCCCAGCACGAGGACGGCAGCTGGTGGGGCAACGTCCAGTACCGCCCTGCCGACGAGCCCACCCGCCACTACGGCACGTTCTCGGCCGATCGGATCCGCGGGGGCGACGCGCCCCATGCCGACTCGGGACACGACCGGCCGGCCTGGCCGGACCGGCCCGAGGCCTGACCCGCCGTTCGTCGTGATGGTGTGCTGCACGCATCCCCCGAACCGCTGCCTGGCCAGCGAGACCCGGGGGGTGTTCAATGAAGAGCATGACCACGGTCGCCACCGGCGACTTCCAGCGAGACGATCCGCACGCAGCGCGGCGGCTGTCTGACGAGCGCGAGCCATGAGTCTCATCCTCGAGTCGCTCGCCGCCATCGTCGTGTTCTGGTTCGCCGCCATCATGTACTTCGACGGGTAGCAGCGCGCCTACCTGTGCACCCCCAACGGGATTCGAACGCGCCCCAATCCCCGCTCAGAGTGAGCGCTGAGCGCGGATGACGCTCGCTGAGCCTCCCTCGAGACGGTTCGCGGACGCTCCGATGTTGACGTGTCAACACCGCGAAACGCCTGGACCGCGCCGGACAAAGGCAATGTGATGTCTCAGGTGCTGCCTGCCAAGACGATGCAGTCTTCGAGTCCTCAGGGGTCCGCTTGGCGACGGCGACTGACGCTTTTCACGTCATGAACCTTTCGATTGCGCCGGCCGCCGCGTTGTCTTCGCGAGCAGCCTTCCCAAGGGGGGACTCCTGAGCCGTCCGGCAGCCTCGTCGAGTGGAACGCGATCTTGGCCGTGCCGCATCCACTCGGGCTACGGGAGGACGCTGTACCGGGTCTCCGGCGACGGGTAGAACGGACCGACCATGCCGCCGAGCGTGATGCTGGTGGCGCTAGCGCTCGCCGTCACGTTGACGGTCGTGTCGACCGGCTGCTGCCAGGTCGCATCGATCTGTCCGCTCAGCGCACCGTCGCGCCCGACGCGGAACGAGGCGCCTCCGACTGTGGAGTGGTCGACGCCGCGCTGGTGCCGAACGTAGGCAATGACCCCTCGGCCGTTGGCGCTGACCGACATGTCCAGGGCGAGGCCGGACACTGCGGCGTCAGTGAGAGTCGTGCGCCACTTCAGGTCATGCACGGACGGCTTGCGCTTCGGCGTCCACGTCGCGAACCAGGGCTTGGCGGTGCGTCCGTTTCCGACGGCTTGCCAAGCTGCCACCCCGACCCCTTCCTGGGTGATCGCGGTGGAAGCGGCGAGGATCTGCCGGTTCCAGCGAGGTGACGACCAGAGCCGTGGGTTGCTCGGCTTGCCGGACAGTATGACGACCTTGTCCTCGAGGCCGATGAGCTCACCCGTCGATCGCGACTGGACCACGGTGGCCACGAAGCGGCCACCGGCCATGTCGATTCCTTCTGGGTCGATGCCGCCGTCGGGGTAGGTGCGGGCGAACCGTTGAGTCCACTTCCCTGACGTGTCGTCGTACGTCTCGATGAGCAGCCGACCGCCTATCCAGGACCCTGGCTCGTCCTCGGAGCCGGCTCCGCGCAGAGCCACCAGGTTGCCGGAGTCGGTGATGGCTGCCACCAGGTCGTCATTGGTCAGCGGGAGCTCGCGGCGGGTGCGGTCGCGCCAGCCGAGGTCGGCGTGGTAGCTGGTCAGGTGGTGAGGGCGCCCGTACTCGCTGTTGGTGGTGAACACGGCATACTGACCTTGCGGCGAGTAGTCCACCGCCCCCACTTCGCTGTCAGGCTGCACGTACCACACCCAGCCGTCGTCGCCGGTCCACACCAGCTCGACGATGGTGGTTGGCGGGTCCTCGAGTCCGGTCTTCGTCAGGCACTCCACGGCCACCGCGAAGTTGCCGACGGCCGTGACGGCTTCGACGGGGCGGCAGGACTCCACGCCGCCGACGGTCGTGACTTCGGTCGGGGGTTCCACGGTGCCTTCAGCCGTACGGCGTTGGTCGTAGATCGTCGCGTCGTCCGGGCCGCCGACACTGAGCAGAGCGGTGGTCTGGTCGTCCAAGGCGATGGCAAGGGTGCTGCCCTCCGCCTCCTGCAGCGGACTCCACTGGTCCTCGGCTGCGTCGGCCGGGCTCAGTGCCACCAGCGCAGAGGCGGCCGCAATGGACAAGAGCGTGGACAGCCTGCAGCGCACGTGCACAAGGACCCCCCGAGACAGATGGAGTTCCGAGGATAGCCATGGCGCACACCATGCCGACCACGCCCGCCCTGACCACGCGATCTTCAGCGCGCGATGGCCCGCCACGTGGGCTCAACCGACGTGTACTGCTGCGGGTCCGGCCGGCAGGTCGCACGGGTGCCGCACGCTGCCACCGTCGAGCCTGGTCAGAACGTGGTGGGCCAGGCGGGCAGTAGTGGGCGCCAGGAACAGGCTCTTGCACGCGTACAGCCGACCGGACCAGATGTCGAGACGCTGGTGGCGAATCCGGGCCTCAAGCGGCTCGTGAGGTCGCCAGCCTTGCACCGGTTTCGCTCGATGGGCAGACCTGGACGCAAGCAACAACGACGAGTGCCGCCAAGAGTGGGAAGTTTGCTGCGCAGCTCGATGGGCTCAAGCCGGGGCCGGTCTGGCTTCCCGATAAGGGCTGAACGCGGCTCGCAGTCCCGCGCGCCGCGAGCGGTCCCACGTTGCCGCGGCAGGGCCGCGTCTGAACCAAACTCCCGGGCGCCGGTAGCCTGCGGACCTCACTGCGAGAAGGGGGATGGTGCGCATGGGTGTCGAGCCCGCGGATGACTGGCGCCGCGGTGTTGTCGTGGATACACCTCCTCCGACTTCGCCTCCGACGTTCGAGTTGGCTCCGGACGCGGTCTCTGGCACCCCGCTCTGGCCGGTGCAGGAGATCCTCGACAGCGTCTTCTTCGTGATCGGCACGGCGCTGGTGATGTGGCTGGGATGGATCGTGGTCACCGTCGGCTTCGACGGCTGGTTCGGGATCGGCTCTGTCTTTCTCTTCTGGGTGTTGCTGGCCTACGTGGGGCTACCTCGCCTGCAGGAAGTGCTCTCGAAGATGTATGTGCCTGACTACTTCATCGGGCGGTCGCTCACCGAAGTTGGCGTGCTCGGTGACCCGATCAACCTGGCCCTGGACGGCAGCGAGGCGGATATCCATGCCGCTATGACCCGAGCCGGATGGGTCCGGGCCGAGGAGCTCACGATCCGCTCCTCTTGGGGGATCGTGCTCTCGTCGGTGCTTCGCCGTCCCTACCCTGAGGCTCCGGTCTCCTCATTGTTCCTCTTCGGGCAGCGGCAGGCTTTCGCCTATCAGCAGGAGGTGGACGGTAACGCCTCCCAACGCCACCACGTGCGTTTCTGGCCCGTCCCTGACGGCTGGAAGCTGCCCGCGGGGTTCCAGGTGGGGTGGTTGGCCGCTGCGACGTATGACAAGGCGGTGGGCATTTCCCTGTTCACCCTCCAGATGACACACCGCGTGGACGCAGACATCGACATCGAGCGCGACTACGTCATCAACACGGTCCGGTACGTCGAGCCGCTGGCTTCCCTGCGCGTCATAAGGGAGTACTCCAACGCCTTCACAACCCGTAACGGCGGAGGCGACGTCGTGCGCACCGACGGAAGCCTGCCGATCCTGGACCTGACCAGCCTCCAGGCGCAGGAGCCGGAACAGGCGGAGCCCGCGACCGATGCGTTGTCGCGTGCGGTGTCCCACCGGGTGCCGCCACCGAGCCTCCTCGCCGCGGGGGTGATGAGTATGGCCAAGGCCGCGACAACACTGATCACTGTCCTTCTGGCGATCCTCACGGGGCATAGCCCCCCGGCTCACACGTCGACCCTCGAGCTGACGGTGATGGGCGTCGGTGCGCTGTGCCTCATTGGCCTCTGGGTGTTTATGCTCGCTCACCATGCCTGGGCTCGGATCGCCCTCATGGTCGCATGCACCGTGGAGGCGGTCACGCAGCTGATCGACCTCAGTGCCGTCGCTGAGCTCAAGTTCCTGGTGTTGGTGAACACGGCGATCACTGTCCTCATCCTCATCGCGGTGAGCTCCAACGAGGCGCGGCGCTGGGTAAGACTCGGTCGACGAGGTTGAGTTGATCCGGCGCGCAACCGCAGGCAGGGATCCGGCCTCGCCACGGCGATCGCTGGTGACGTCACGGCCGCCTTCGGCAAGCCAGGTCAGAAGCGCAGCCTTGTAGGCGGAGGACAAGGGCTCGGGTAGTCGAATCTGCAGACGCCCCTCAACTGGAGGCGGTCGTGCGGGCGATGCGTCATGACTTCGACGCCGAGGTCGGCCGCGTTCCCGTCATTCCCGCCGACCGCTCGGCAGCCGATGCCTTCGACCCCGACCGGCAGTTGTCCGACGCAGCCGACGCGAAGCTCGTCGCGGCCGCGTAGAGCGGCGACCAACAGAAGTTCGAGGTCGCGAACACAGCCTCCCTCGAGTCGCTCCGCAGCGCCGCCAGCTGCGGCGGCGAGCCGTCCGTCAAGGACCTCACGGGCGACGGCCTGGACCATCTTGATGCCCAGGCAACGAGGCTGCGCCCCGTTGGGGGTCGTCCGGGACGTTCATCCCGCCTCCGAATTGTTGACGCGGCTCCGCGATCCTTCGCGAGGTGCGCCGTTCATGCAGGTCACAGGCGTGTCACGTGTGCACCCCCAACGGGATTCGAACCCGTGCTACCGCCGTGAAAGGGCGACGTCCTAGGCCGCTAGACGATGGGGGCCTGCCCGGGCTCGCGCACGGGCGGGATCAGCATAGGAGACGCGCGGACGGCCCTCCAAAAGCCTTGCCGATCCCGCTCGGTACCGATTCCGCGAGCCGCAGATCGCTCCGGTATGGTGTGCTCCGCCCGCGGGACCCCGGTCACCGCAGGCGCGGCCAGGTAGCTCAGTTGGTACGAGCGTCCGACTGAAAATCGGAAGGTCGGCGGTTCGACCCCGCCCCTGGCCACCATTGCTCGACAAAGTCGCGTGACCTACTAGCATTAGGCATGCTCTCCTGGGATCGGACCCTGCTCACGGTGGGCGCCGCCGTCATCGGGATCCTCGCCCTCCAGGAGCTGTGGCTCGACCTCACCTGCGCGGTGGGGGCGTACGTCGTGGCCGGCTACCTGCTCTCGGGACGCCGCGCCAGCACGTAGAGCCGCTCGGTCTCGACCTCCACCTCGCCCAGCGGGCCGCGCAGGTACCACTCGACCTCCGTGAGGCCGGCGCCGCGGACCGCGGCCAGCACCGTCGCGGTGTCGTGCAGCACGAAGTCGACGTCGACCGGCTGGTCCCACAGCTCGTCGACGTGGCGCACCTCGGTGCCGGTATGCAGCGCCACCGCCAGCCACCCGCCCGGCACCAGCACCCGGGCCAGCGACCCGATCGCGGGACCGAGCTCCGAGGGTGCGGTGTGGACCAGGGCGTACCACGCGGTGATCGCCCCCCAGCCGGCCGCGGTGGGCGGACGCAGGAGCGCGGTCAGGTCGCCGACCTCGAAGGTGACGTCGGGGAACCGGCGCCGGGCCTCGGCGACCATCCCCGGCGACAGGTCGACCCCGGTGACGGTCGCGCCGGCCGCCGCGAGGCGGGCGGCCACGTGCCCGGGTCCGGTGCCGACGTCGGCGACCGGTCCGGCGGCGAGACCGACCACCCGGTCGAGCAGCCAGCGGTCGAAAGGCTTGTGGTCGAGCTCGTCGGCCAGGTGCTCGGCGTACGTCGAGGCGAGGGCGTCGTACGCCGCGACCACCCGCGCGTCGCGGGCCTGCGGGCCCTGTGCCAGCACCGACTCGAGGTCCGCGACCGGCGCGGCGGCGGCGGATGCCGCGGTCTCCGCGGGTGCGGCGCCGAGCAGGTGCGCCCAGCGTCGGTCCTGCTGGCCCGGACGTCGTTCGAGCTCGCGCACCAGCGGGGTCGGGAGAGCCGCCATCCGGCGCAGCACCGCCTCCACCTGCTCGCGGTCGGCGAACGGGTGCAGCCGCTCCGTGCGGGTGCGCAGCTCGCCCGGCGCCTGCGGCCCCCGCAGGAGCAGCACCGTCATGAGCGCCCGCTCGTCGGGCTGGAGCGACAGGGCCTCGTCGAGGGTCTGGTGGTACTTCAGCGTGCGCGGTCCCCGGTCGGCCCAGACGATCCGGACCAGGCCCCGCTCCTTCAGCCCGCGCACGGACTCCTGGAGGGTCTGGTCGTCGTAGTCGGAGACCGGGTCACGGCTGCTGGTCTGGTTGCAGGCGCTGCGGAGCGCGTTGAGGGTCAGCGGGTACGACGCAGGCACGGTCCGCTGCTTCTCCAGCAGACTCCCGAGGACGCGCTGTTCCACCGCGTCCAGGACGAGGTCGGTCTCCATGGGACCAGTCTGGCCGGTCGGCGGCGATGCTGGCCGATACTGGGGGTGTGGAGGAGGTCGCGACACCGCACGGACCCGCGCGGGTGCACCCGGCCCACGTCGACGGGCCCCGCGCCCTGCTCGTGCTGGGCCACAGTGCCGGAGGTGGGGTGTCCGACCCGGCGCTGCTGGCGGCCACCCGGGGCGCGCTCTCCGTCGACGTGTCGACGGTGCTCGTCGAGCTGCCCTACCGGGTGGCCGGGAGCAAGCGCCCACCCCCGCCGGCCCAGGCGGACGCGGCCTGGCTCGCGGTCCTCGCCCACCTCGGCTCGGACCTGCCGCTCGTGACCGGGGGGCGCTCGTACGGCGGCCGGGTGGCCTGCCGGACCGCAGCGGCCGGCGGCAGCGTCGGCGTGGTGTGCCTGGCGTTCCCCATGCTCCCGCCGTACGGCGACAACCCCCCGAGCCGGCTGCCCGAGCTCGATGCCGTCGCTGTGCCCGCACTGGTGGTGCAGGGCGACCGGGATCCTTACGGCCGGCCGCCCGATGCGCCGGGCCGCACCGTGGTCGTCCTGCCGGGGGACCACGGCCTGCGCACCTCGTTGCCGGCGGTGACCAGCCAGGTGGCCGAGTGGCTCGACACGCTGCTCATCGGTTGAGGCGGGCGAACATCCGCTTGTTGTGCGCGTGCAGGCCCGGGAACTCGCGGAACAGCGCGTCGTAGGTGCCCCGGGTGGCCGGGTCGGGCGTGAACACGCGGTCGACGGGCACCAGGTCGCCCAGCCGGTCGGCCGTCACGTCCCCGAGGGACAGCCCCGCGTAGAGGCCGCAGCCGCGCAGGCCCCCCACCAACGGCTCGGCCACCCGCTCCAGGGTGCGGTCGCAGACGTCGGCCACCACCTGGCACCACAGGTCCATCCGGGCGCCGCCGCCGAGCACCCGGATCGGGTCGAAGCGGGTGCCCGCGAAGCGCTCCGCACCCCCGAGCAGCCAGCGCAGGTTGAGCGCCACCCCCTCCAGCACCGCCCGCGCGAGGTCGGCACGCGTGCTGTCGAGCGCGACGTTGTGGAAGCCACCGCGCGCCCGCCGGTCGTCGATCGGACTGCGCTCGCCGGTCAGCCACGGGGTGAACAACACCCGGTTGGCACCCGGCGGCGACGTCGCCGCCAGCGTCTCGACCTCGGCGTACGACGACTCGGGCGTGACGGTGGTCCGGAACCACTCGAGGGCCCGGCCGGCGTTGTCCTGGTTGTTGGCGAGGAGGTACTGCCCGTCACCGAGGCCCGGGATCGAGGCCATCTGCCGGATGACGTCGGACTTCTTCGCCGGGACCGGGCAGCTGATCCACGCCGAGGTGCCCAGTGACAGGTGCGGTCGCAGCGACGTCACGCACCCCGAGGCCACGGACGCGTTGTGCAGGTCGGGGGTGCCCGTCACCACCCGCGCCTCGGCCGGGATGCCGATCGCCGCGGCGACCGCGGGCAGCACGGTGCCCACGACGGAGCCGCTGGCCACCAGCGGCGGCAGCCGGTCGGGGTTCACGCCGGCGAGCCGGACCAGGGTCGGGTCGTAGGCGAGCAGGTCCAGGTCGCGGTTGTCGGTCAGCCAGGCCGCGGTCATCGACATCAGGGTCGCGGCGGCGACGCCCGTGAAGCGCATGGTCAGGTAGTCGACCGGCTCGAGGTACCACCGCGCGGCCGCCGCGACGTCGGGCCTGTCGTGGTCGAGGTGCAGCATGTGGGCCACCGGGTCAGCACCCGTAGGGCTCGGGATGCCGCCGCTGCGGCGCAGCCACGTGGCCAGCGCGCGCGGGGAGTAGCCGGCGACCGGTCCGCCGAACGCCGTCTTGGAGTGCTCGGCGCCGCGGGTGTCGCTCCACATCAGGCACTCGCCGACCGGATGGCCGGACGCGTCGACCGGCACCGTGCTCGCCCACTGGCCGGTCACCGCGACCCCGACGACGTCTCGACCGTCGACGCCGCCCTCGGCGATCCCGCGCCGGGCCGCGGCGACGATCGTGGTCCACCACTGCTCGGCGTCCTGCACCTCGGCGCCGGTCACCGCATCGGTCCGCTCGTGCCACCACCAGACCGGTTCGCCGGTGGTGGTGACGTAGCCGACCTTGGGGCCGCCGCTGCCGAGGTCGACCGCCAGCACCAGCCGGGTCATCGCGCGGGCAGGCCTTGCTGGGCGTCCAGCATCGCGTCCATGAAGGTGACGATGAAGTCGCTCACCTCGTCGGTCAGGCCGCCGGCCACCCCGC
This sequence comes from uncultured Actinomycetota bacterium, assembly GCA_963791275.1. GTDB lineage: Bacteria > Actinomycetota > Actinomycetes > Propionibacteriales > Nocardioidaceae > Nocardioides. The sequence continues at coordinate 612,711 of CAWBRP010000004.1, read as the reverse complement.
CGTACAACGCCCCGCTCTCGGCCGTCCTGCCGGCCGCGCTCTCCTCACGGGCGTAGGCCACCGCGGCGACCAGGTCGGTCTCGAACGCCTCGACCACGCCGGGCTGGGTCTGCGGGCGGGTGACGGCCATGTGGATGGCGTCGGGGTACTGCTGGCCGTTGAAGCGCCAGCCTTGCGGCCGCATGTGGTCGGCCACGTGGTAGATGTCGAAGTCGTCGGCGGTGAAGGAGAAGCAGAACGTCGGGCTGCCCATGATCCGCAGGCCCTCCTGCTTCCGGACGACGTCCTGCATGGCCGCCGCGGTCGCGAAGATCTGCTCGGCGTAGCCGCGGTAGCCGGCCCGCCCCAGGTGCACCATCGACGCCCAGGTGGCGGCGAGCAGGCCGGCCGAGCGCGAGCCCTCGATGCTCGGCGACATGTATTTCCCTCCGGTCCAGCCGACCGAGTGGAAGTACTGCCCGTTGCGCAGCGCCTTGTCCCGGAACAGCAGCACCGATGAGCCCTTGAAGGCGTAGCCGTACTTGTGGGTGTCCGCCGAGATGCTGGTGACGCCCGGCAGCCGGAAGTCGAACACGGGGACGTCGTAGCCCAGCTCCTCGCCGAAGGGCAGGATGAAGCCGCCCAGGCAGCCGTCGACGTGCAGGCCGATGCCGCGCTCCAGCGCCAGGGCCGCGAGGTCCGCGATCGGGTCGATGGTGCCGTAGGGGTAGTTGCCCGCGGAGCCGACCATCGCCATCGTGTGCTCGTCGATCGCCTCCGCCATCGCCTCGACGGTGACCAGAGTCGTCCCGGGGTCGATCGGCACGGTGCGGCACTCGACCCCGAGCAGGTGGCAGGCCTTGTCGAAGGCGGGGTGCGCCGTCTCGGGCTTCACGAAGTTGGGACGGGTGTTGCCGGCCGCGGTGGCCTGCTCGCGGTAGGCCAGCACGGCGTGCAGGATGCTGCCGGACCCACCGGTGGTCACCAGGCCGGCGGGCTCGGTGCCGGTGACCGCGTCGCCGTGCATGAGGTCGAGGGTCATGGCGATGATCTCGCCCTCGAAGCGGGTGGCGGACGGACACAGGTCGCGTTGCAGCGCGTTGACGTGGGCGAACCGGCTGAACGCCTCGGCGAGATAGGCGTAGTGCTCGTGGTCGCCGCAGTACATCGTCCCGGAGACCTTGCCCGTCTCCCAGGCGGCGTCCTCCTCGGAGGCCACCTGGGCGAGCTCGGCGAGCACCTCGGCGCGGGGCCGGCCCTCCTCGGGCATGGTGCGGTTGACGGGAAAGCGGTCGGCATAGGGGTAGTCGGACACAAGGTGCATCTTGGCGCACCGCCGCGATAGTCCGCCGCGATAAGCGCCAGCCGAGGCCCTGTCAGTGGCGTCTTTCGCGGCGGACTATCCCCCGGCCGGGCTCGCACTTGCCGGGGACCGACCGGTTTCGCGCCCTAGGGTGGCCCGGTGGCCGGACCCTCGTTGCCGTCGTTCGAGGTCGTCGCGCGGCACCGGCCGTTCGCGCTGATCGCCCCGACGAGCCCGCCCGTCGAGCTTCCGGTCGAGGGTGTCGCGGCGCCGCAGCCGGCGCCGTACGTCAGCGTCGTCGCCGGGCTCGGGGACGTGGTCGGGCGGGTCGCCCTCTCGCTCGGGTCCGGCGAGGTGCGCCTCACGGGGTGGTACGACGCGTCGTCCGGCCGCACCGGTCTCGAGGTGGACGACGGCACGGAGACCACCACCCACCGCAGCCGGCGCTGGGGCCGACTGACCACCCGCCCGGACCGGTTGGCGCTCACCCTCACCGGCGCGCACCTCACGGTGCTGACCCACGACGCGGACGGCTGGCGGGCGCGGGGGCGAGTCGACCTCGAGGACCGGGTCGACACCCGTGACGAGGCGTTCTGCCAGGCCCTGCGCGCCGGCCGGGCCGGGTCTGGGATCGTCGCCGCGCACTGCGGCGGCTTCGGCGAGCTCGGCCTGCGCGACCTGCGCTTCGTCACCACGCGGGAGGGCGACCCGGTCCGCGACGGCGACCACCTGCTGCTGACCGCCACCCACGCCGGACCTGGCTTCTTCGACACTGCCCACACCGGGGTGTGGTCCCTGGACCCCCGCACGCACGCGCTGACCCACCGGTCGGACCTGTTCTTCCGCCGGCCCGACCACCCGGGGGTCTACGGCGACCACTCCACGCACCTGGTCCGCGACGGGGACCGGTGGCTGGTCGCGACTTCGACGTGGGGCGACTTCGACCTCTCGACCCCCGAGGCGCGCCGGCAGGCGCGCGTGACGGTGAACCTCGCGGAGACCGAGGCGGACCTGCTCTCGGGACGGCACGTGCTTGACACCCGACCGCTGCCGCTGCCGACCGACGGGCTGCCCTCCGTCGCCGTCTGGGACCCCCACCTGGTGCACGACGGCGACCGGTGGCTGGTCGGCTACGTGAGCGCCCGGCGGTTCTTCCGGTTCCACCCCGTGCTGGCCACCGGCCGCAGCCTGGACGCGCTCACCCTGCTCGCCGAGGCCAGTGAGCGCCGGGCGACCGAGGGCACCACGCTGGTCCGGGTCGAGGACCGCTGGTGGGTGGTGGCCAGCGACGGTCGCGACGGTCGCCGCGGGGAGCGCCGCGGCTACCCGGTGTTCGACCTGCGGCTCCGGCAGGTCGGCATGCTCGACGCGCCGTACCCCTCCAACCTGCCGTGGCCCAACCTCGCCCGCGACGACCGGGGCTGGCTGCTCGTCACCTTCGACGGCGCGCCCGCCGGGGGCTCCTTGCTGGGCTACGGCACCCACGGTGCGGTCCTGGTGCTGCGAACAAGAGACGACGAGCCGGCGTCCCACCCCGTGTGAGCATCCGATGGCGCTGGCTCGCCCTCGCGGTCGTGCTGGGCACCGCGGCGGGCACCCTGCTGGCCGTGGTCAGTCGGTGACCTGGAGCAACGGCCGGATGAGCTGTCGCGCCTGGTGGATCCGCGACTTCACGGTGCCGAGCGGGACGTCGAGCAGGTCGGCGATGTCGGCGTACTCGAGCTCTTGGATGTCGCGCAGCACGAGCGCCTCGACCAGGCCGGGGTGCGTCACGCCGATCACGTCGAGCGCGTCGAGCAGGTCGAGCCGGGAGCCCGCGATCACGCTGGTGGTGCGGGGGTCGGCGTGCGTCGGCAGCTCGTCGGTGGTCCGCTCGGCGGAGCGCCGCTTGAGGGAGCGGTACGTCGACCGCGCGCTGTTGGAGGTGACCGCGTGCAGCCAGGTGGTGAACTTCGACCGCCCGGCGAACCCGCCGATCTTGGTGGCGACCAGCAGCATCGCGTCCTGCGCGGCCTCCTCGGCGTCCTCCGGGTAGAGCAGCATCCGCCCGCAGATGCGCTGCACCCGGGGTTGGATCGCGGCCAGCAGCAGGTCGAGCGCCTCGGCGTCCCCGGCGGATGCCCGCTGGGCGAGCGCCTCGAGATCCGGTGTCTCGCCCGTCTCGTCAGCCACATCGCTCCCGTCGGTTCGGCGGATCGTCCGTGCGGCACAATACCGAGCGTGTCCCTCCCGGAGCGCCTCGGTCGCCTCCGCCGCGTGGAGCGTCTCGGCGTGGGCGGTTTCGCGACGGTGTGGCTCTACCGCGACGAGGAGCTCCGCTCGGACGTCGCGGTGAAGGCCCTCGCGGAGAACTGGGCGCAACGCCTCGACATCCGCGAACGCTTCCTGGAGGAGGCCCGGATCCTGCGTCGGGCCGACAGCGACCACGTGGTCCGGGTCTACGACGTCGGCGAGGAGGACGGCACGCCGTACTTCGTGATGACCTACGCCGACCAGGGCTCCCTGGCCCAGGTCGTCGACGCCGGCCAGCCCGTCGACCCGGTCCGCGTCGTCGACCTGGTGTGCCAGGCCGCCGAGGGCATCGGGGTGCTGCATGCGCAAGGCGTGGTGCACCGCGACATCAAGCCCCCGAACCTGCTGCTGCGCAGCCACGGCGACGACGACAACCGCCTGCTGGTGGCCGACCTCGGGGTGGCCAAGGCGATGCTGCACGCCAGCGGCCTGACCCAGGTGGTCGGCACCCCCGCCTACATGGCGCCGGAGCAGGCCAACGGGATGGGCGTCGACTCGCGCGCCGACATCCACGCCCTGGCCGCCGTGGCCTACCAGCTGCTCACCGGGGCGCCGGTGCGCGAGGGCGGCTTCGCCGCGTTCGCCGACCCGAGCTTGCCCCCGCCGCCGTCCTCGCGCGCCGACGTGCCACCCGCCCTCGACGCGGTCATCCTGCGCGCCCTCGAGCCCGACCCCGACAAGCGCTACCCGGAGGTCGCGGAGTTCGCCTCGGCCCTGCGCCACGCGCTCCCCGTCCACGGGCCCGCCCCGGGCGCCTTCCCGGCGACGGCCGCCGGCCCGGCGGAGGTCGCCGCGGCGCCGACGGCACCCTCGGGCTCCTCGCGGGCGTGGCTCGCGGCGGTGTTCCTGCTGGTGCTCGTGTCGTCCTTCCTCGTGTCGTACGCCGTCGTGCGGTGGGTGCAGTGACCGGACGTCGAGCGCGTTACCGTGGTCGTGACGGCCGCCCCACCCTCGGCGCCCGTCACGACCCTCGTCACCCACCCGCGTGACGAACCGATCCGAGAGAAGAACCATGAGCACTCGCCAGTCCCCCGCCGCGCCGGACGTCTTCGACCTCGACCACGAGCAGGTCGTCTTCTGCAACGACCCGGCCACCGGCCTCAAGGCCATCGTGGCCATCCACTCCACCGCCCTCGGCCCGGCTCTGGGCGGCACCCGCTTCTACCCGTACCCGTCGACCGCTGCGGCCCTGAGCGACGTCCTCAACCTCTCGCGCGGCATGAGCTACAAGGCCGCCCTTGCCGGGCTCGACCTCGGTGGCGGCAAGGCCGTCATCATCGGGGACCCCGCAACCGCGAAGTCCGAGCCCCTGCTGCGGGCCTACGGCCGTTTCGTGCAGTCCCTCGGCGGCCGCTACTACACCGCCTGCGACGTGGGGACGTTCTCCCCGGACATGGACGTGGTGGCCCGCGAGTGCAGCTTCGTGACCGGTCGCACCACCGCCCACGGGGGCGCCGGCGACTCGTCGGTGCTGACGGCGTACGGCGTGTTCCAGGGGATGCGCGCGGCGGCCGAGGTCGTGTGGGGCGGTCCCTCGCTCGCCGGTCGGACCGTCGGCGTCTCGGGGGTCGGCAAGGTCGGCCACCACCTGGTCCGGCTGCTGGTCGAGGACGGCGCCTCGATCGTGATCAATGACGTGTCGCCCGCGGCGGTCGCGCGGGTGGTGGGCGAGCACCCCGACGTCCGGGTGGCGGGCTCGACCGACCAGCTCGTCGCGTCGGCGCTGGACGTCTACGCTCCCTGCGCGCTGGGCGGCGCCCTGACCGACGACGTCGTCGAGGTGCTCTCGGCCAAGATCGTGTGCGGCGCGGCCAACAACCAGCTCGCGCACCCCGGCGTCGAGAAGGCGCTCGAGGAGCGCGGCATCCTCTACGCGCCCGACTACTGCGTGAACTCCGGCGGGTTGATCCAGGTGGCCGACGAGCTCGAGGGGTTCAGCTTCGAGCGCGCCAAGGCCCGCGCGAGCGGGATCTTCGACACCACCCGCGAGGTCTTCGCGCTGGCCACCTCGGACGGCGTCGCGCCCGCGATCGCCGCGGACCGGCTCGCCGAGCGGCGGATGCGCGACGTGGGTCGGTTGCGCGGGGTCTGGCTCCCCAACGACTGATCGTCAGGGACGTCGGTCTCCCCGGGTCAGCCGGGGAGACCGTGGCTCGCGATGGTCAGTCGCGCAGACTCGGGTCGGCGTGCGCCGACCACTCGTCGTCCTCGTCGTCGTCCGGCGCCGCGGCCGGGATCCCGTCACTCTTGCCGCCATGCAGCTCTTGGGCCAACGCGCCGAAGTCCGTCTCATGCGTCCGGTACTTCAGGTCACGGGCAACCTTGGTCTGCTTCGCCTTTGCTCGGCCGCGCCCCATAGGGTCCGACCCCCTCGCACGCTCGGCCGGGGCACGGTCAGCGCCGCGCGAGCCCGGATCTGTTGGTCTCTTTCGTGAGGACAACGCTACCTGCTGGGTGGCTGTTCCCGCACACTGCCACCCATTTCGGGGCCAAACTCACCAGCCGGGGTGCTGTCCCACCAGCGTGACGCGCCCACGGTCGTGGTCCCCGGCCGCCGTGACCTGCCCGGCGACCCACGCCTGGACGCCGTGCCCGGCGAGCAGCGCGAGGGCGCGGTCGGCGTCGTCGGGAGGCACCAGCGCGACCATGCCGATTCCGCAGTTGAGGGTCTGCTCGAGGTCGGGCTGCGGGATCTGGCCCACCCGCCGGACCAGGTCGAAGACCGGGAGCGGGGTCCAGGTCGAGCGGTCCAGGGTCGCCGTCAGCTCCACGGGCAGCACCCGGGACAGGTTGTCGGCCAGCCCGCCACCGGTCACGTGCGCCATGGCGTGCGTGACGGTGCCGTCGGCCAGCGCCAGGCACGCCTTGGCGTAGATCCGGGTCGGCTCGAGGAGCTCCTCGCCCAGGGTCCGGCCGAGCTCGTCGACGTGCCGGTCCAGCGACCAGCCCGCGCCGCCGACATCGGCGGCTCCGAGCAGCACCTGGCGGACCAGTGAGTAGCCGTTGGCGTGCAGGCCCGACGCCGCCATCGCGATCACCACGTCGCCGGGCCGCACCCGGCCCGGGCCGAGCAGGTCGGCCGCGTCGACCACGCCGGTGGTCGAGCCGGCGACGTCGTACTCGTCGGGTCCGAGGAGCCCGGGGTGCTCCGCTGTCTCGCCGCCGAGCAGGGCGCAGCCCGCCTCGACGCACGCCTCGGCGATGCCCTTGACGATGGCCGCGATCCGCTCAGGGATGACCCGCCCGGTGGCGATGTAGTCGGTGAGAAACAGTGGCTCGGCCCCGACGACGACCAGGTCGTCGACGAGCATGCCGACCAGGTCGAAGCCGATCGTGTCGTGCTTGTCGAGCGCCTGGGCGATCGCCACCTTGGTGCCCACCCCGTCCGCGGAGGTGGCCAGCAGCGGGTGGTCCATGGCCTTGAGCGCGCTGGCGTCGAAGAGCCCGGCGAAGCCGCCGATGCCGCCGATCATCTCGGGGCGTCGGGCCTTCTCCACCCAGCCCCCCATCAGCTGGACCGCGCGCTCGCCCGCCTCGATCGAGACGCCGGCGGCTTCGTAGGCAGTGGTGTCGGGCACGGGGCTCCTCGGGGTCAGGGGTTGTTGAGGACGGGGAGCGCCTTACCCAGGGAGGGCGACTGCAACGACACCTCGAGCAGGTGCTTGCCGAGCAGGCTCTCGTCGGGGAGCGCCATGGGGTACTCCCCGGTGAAGCACGCGGTGCACAGGGCGTCGGCCCGCTGGCCGGTGGCCTCGATCATCCCGTCCAGCGAGATGTAGCCCAGGCTGTCCGCCCCCACGCTGGCGGCGATCTCCTCGACGTCGAGTCCGTTGGCGATCAGCTCGGCCCGGGTGGCGAAGTCGATGCCGTAGAAGCACGGCCACCGCACCGGCGGGCTCGAGATCCGCACGTGCACCTCGAGGGCGCCGGCCTCGCGGAGCATCCGCACCTGAGCGCGCTGGGTGTTGCCGCGGACGATCGAGTCGTCGACGACGACGATCCGCTTGCCCCGGATCATGTGCTCGAGCGCGTTGAGCTTGAGCCGGATGCCGAGCTGGCGCAGGGTCTGGCTGGGCTGGATGAACGTCCTGCCGACGTAGGCGTTCTTGACGAAGCCCTGGCCGAACGGGATGCCGCTCTCCTCGGCGTACCCCGCGGCGGCGGGCGTCCCGGACTCGGGCACCGGCATCACCAGGTCGGCCTCGACGGGGAACTCCCGCGCCAGGCGGCGGCCCATCTCCACCCGGGACTCGTGCACGCTGCGGCCGCTGATCCGGGCGTCGGGGCGGGCGAGGTAGACGTACTCGAACACGCAGCCCTTCGGGGCCGCCGGGGCGAAGCGGTGCGAGCGGAGGCCGTTCTCGTCGATCACCAGCAGCTCGCCGGGCTCGACCTCACGGACCACGCTGGCGCCGATGGTGGCCAGGGCGGCGTCCTCGCTGGCGACCACCCAGCCGCGGTCGAGCCGGCCGAGCACGAGCGGCCGGTTGCCCTGCGGGTCGCGGGCGGCGTACAGCGTGTCCTCGTTCATCCAGACCATCGAGAACGCGCCGCGCAGCTCGGGCAGGACGTCGAGGGCCCGCTGCTCCAGCGACGTGTCGGGGTGGTGCGCCAAGAGGGCGGTGACCAGGCCGGTGTCGTTGGTGGAGGAGACCTCGAGCTCGCGCGCGTGCAGGTCGAGCTCGCCGGAGTCGCTGGGCAGCGCGGCGACCAGGTCGGCCAGGTCGTGGGTGTTGATGAGGTTGCCGTTGTGGCCCAGCGCGATGGAACCGTCGGCCGTGGGCCGGAAGGTCGGCTGCGCGTTGTGCCAGGTGGAGGCGCCGGTCGTGGAGTAGCGGCAGTGCCCGACGGCCAGGTGGCCCTTCAGGGCGTCGAGGGTGGTCTCGTCGAAGGCCTGCGAGACCAGGCCCATGTCCTTGTAGACCAGGATCTGGCGGCCGTTGCTGACCGCGATCCCCGCCGACTCCTGGCCGCGGTGCTGCAGGGCATAGAGACCGAAGTAGGTGAGCTTGGCGACGTCCTCACCAGGGGCCCACACGCCGAAGACGCCGCACACGCGAGTGAGTCTACGGGGCTGGCGTGCGCTGACCCGATTCGACGCTCGGATCAGGAGCCGAGGTTCCTCAGCAGGAGGGCCTCGGCATGCACGACGCGCTCGAACTCGGCGAGGTGGAGGCCCTCGTTGGCACCGTGGGCCCGGGTGTCCGGGTCCTCGACGCCGGTGACCAGGACGCTGGCCTCGGGGAAGGTCTGCACGAACTCCGCGATGAACGGGATCGAGCCGCCCACGCCCATGTCGATCGGCTCCGTGCCGTCCCAGGCCTCGGCGAAGGCCGAGCGCGCCGCGTCGTACGCCGGACCCTCGGCGTCGATCCGGGTGGCCTCGCCGGTGTCGAGGATGCTGAACGCCAGCTCGGCGCCCCAGGGGGTGTGCTGCTCGCAGTGCTCCCGCAGCCGCTCGACCGCGTTGGCCGTGGTGTCGCCGGGTGCGAGCCGCAGCGAGATCCGGGCGCGGGCGGCCGGGATCAGCGTGTTGGAGGAGCCGTCGACCTGGGGTGCGTCGAGGCCGATGATCGACAGCGCCGGCTTGGTCCAGAGGCGCTCGACCGCCGAGCCGGTGCCGATCCACTCGACGCCGGGGACGGCACCGGACTCGGCGCGGAGCCGGTCCTCGGGGTAGGCGACGTCGGCGGCCGGTCCGCTGTGCAGGCCGGCCACCGCGACGTTGCCCTCGTCGTCGTGGAGGCTGGCGATCAGGCGGGACAGCGCGATGAGGGAGTCGGGGACCAGTCCGCCCCACATGCCCGAGTGCACGGCGTGCGTGAGGGTGCGGACCTCGACGGTGGCCCGGACCAGGCCGCGCAGCGAGGTGGTGAGGGCGGGGACCCCGATGTCCCAGTTGGTGGAGTCGGCGATCACGATGACGTCGGCGGCGAGCCGGTCGCGGTGGGCGGCCAGGAACGGGACGAGCGACTCGGAGCCGACCTCCTCCTCGCCCTCGACGAAGATCGTGAGGTTCACCGGCAGGTCGTCGCCGAAGATCCGGGCCGCGCCGAGGTGGGCCACGATCCCGGCCTTGTCGTCGGCGGCCCCGCGTCCGTAGAGGCGGCCGTCGCGCTCAGAAGGCTCGAACGGCGCCGAGTCCCAGTCGGCGTGGTCGTTCTCGGGCTGGACGTCGTGGTGGGCGTAGAGGAGCACCGTCGGCGCGTCCGGTTCGGCACTCCGCTTGTGCGCGACGACGGCGGGCGCGCCCCCGGCCTCGGACAGGATCTCGGCCTCGAAGCCCTCCGCGGCGAAGAGGTCGCGGACCGCCTCGGCGCTGCGGCGTACCTCGCCCGCGCGCGCCGGGTCGGCGCTCACGGACTCGATCCGGACCAGGTCCTCGAGGTCGCGGCGCAGGCCGGGGAGGACGTCGCTGACGCGGGCGCGGAGGTCGTCGGTCATGGCCAGCACGCTAGCCGCCCGACGCGCCGGTGCGGATTGTCGGACAAAATTGGAGTTCCGGCGGGTGCTGGTGAGACGATGCGGCCATGACCAGCACCGCGACTCCCGAGGCCCTCGCGCACGGCGAAACCCAGACCCACATCGAGCTGACCGAGGCGTACGCCGCGCACAACTACCACCCGCTGCGCGTGGTGCTGGCCTCCGGCGAGGGCGCCTGGGTGACCGACGTCGACGGACGTCGCTACCTCGACTGCCTGGCGGGCTACTCGGCCCTCAACTTCGGGCACTCGCACCCGCGGCTGGTCGAGCGGGCGCGTGAGCAGATCGGCACGCTGACGCTGACCTCCCGGGCCTTCTACAACGACCAGCTCGGGCTCTTCGCCCGCGACCTGGCCGAGCTGACCGGCAAGGAGATGATCCTGCCGATGAACTCCGGCGCCGAGGCGGTGGAGACGGCGATCAAGGTCGCCCGCAAGTGGGGCTACCTGGTCAAGGGGGTGCCCGAGAACCAGGCGACCATCGTCGCGATGGAGGGCAACTTCCACGGTCGCACCACGACGATCGTGTCGTTCTCGACCGACGCCGTGGCCACGGCCGGGTACGCGCCGTACACCCCGGGCTTCCGGCTGGTGCCGTACGGCGACTTCGCCGCCCTCGAGGCGGCCATCGACGAGAACACCGTCGCGGTGCTGCTCGAGCCGATCCAGGGCGAGGGCGGCGTGGTCATCCCGCCGGAGGGCTACCTCCAGCAGGTCCGCGCGCTCTGCAACTCCACCCGGACGCTGATGATGGCCGACGAGATCCAGTCCGGCCTCGCGCGCACCGGCCGCACCTTCGCCTGCGACCACGAGGACGTCGTGCCCGACGTCTACATCCTCGGCAAGGCGCTCGGCGGCGGGCTCTACCCGGTCTCGGCGATCGCGGCCGACGGCGACGTGCTGGAGGTCATCACGCCCGGCACCCACGGCTCGACCTTCGGCGGCAACCCGCTGGCCGCGGCGATCGGCCGCGAGGTGGTCGCGATGCTCCAGACCGGCGAGTTCCAGCAGCGCGCCCAGGACCTCGGCGCCCGGCTCGACGCGGGCCTGTCCGCGCTGATCGGCCAGGGCATCGACGAGGTCCGGACCCGCGGCCTGTGGGCCGGCGTGGACATCAGCCCGTCGCTCACCACCGGCCGGCACGTCTGCGAGCAGCTCCTCGACCACGGCATCCTCGCCAAGGAGGCCCACGGCCAGACCGTCCGCCTCGCCCCGCCCATCGTCGCCTCCGAGGCCGACATCGACCTGCTCATCGAGGCCTTCCGGGTCATCTGCTCCGGTTGAGTTGGGCCGAATGGCCCGATGAGTCGCGGCAAATGGCGGTCCTGTCTGACCATTCGCCCCGACTCGACGGGCCATTTCCCGGAACTCAACGTAAAGGCAGATGCGGGGAGAGGTCGGCGCGCTCGCCGCTGGCGCGGACCCGGCCGGTGGCCTCGGCGTCGGCCCAGGTGAGCTCGCCGGTGGCGAGGGCGATCCAGGTCTCGGCATCCAGCTCGACGACGGCGGGCGGGGTGCCGCGGGTGTGCCGGACGCCCTCGACGACCTGGGCGGCGGCGTACGGCGGGACGCGCACCTCGACCGAGCGGCCGGGCGCGCGCTCGGCGAGCACCGCCAAGAAGTGCTTGGTCAGCAGCTTGAGCTCGGCCGGTCCGCGGTCCCCGGCCAGGGCGGCGGCGACGGTCGCGGGGTCGGCCGGACGGAGTCGGACCGGCATCAGCCGAGCCCGTCCAGGATCGCGAGGGTCCGGGCCCAGGCCGGCGACGACGGGTCGATCACCACGAAGTGGTCGCCCTCGACCGTGACCAGCTCCGCGGTCGCACCGGCCGCCACCGCACGGTCGACGTAGTCGGCCGACTGCGAGAGCGGGACCACCTCGTCGCCGAGGGGGTGCACGCACCAGACGGGCACGTCGAGGGGCAGCTGGCGGGTCGGGTCCACCCGGTCGTACGCCGGCCCCGGCGGCGCCCCCACGAACGCCTCCACCGCTCCGGACCCCAGTCCGGCCTCGGCCGCCCCGGTCAGGTCGAGCACCCCGGCCTGCGAGATCACCGCGGTCACCGGCACCGTCGCCGGCCAGTCGAACCTGTCCCGCGCGGCCGCCCAGGTCGCGAGGTGCCCGCCTGCGGAGTGGCCGAGGGTGACCACTGTCGTCAGGTCGAGGTCCGGCACCCCGGCGAGGAGGTCGATGGCCGCTGCGACGTCGTCGAGCGTCTCGGGCACGCCACCACCACCGCCGTCCCCCGTGCCGACCCGGCGGTACTCGACGTTCCACGCCGTCCAGCCCCGCGCGGCGAGGTCGGCCGCGAGCGGGCGGCCGAGGGAGGCGTCGTACGCCGCCTTCCAGAAGCCGCCGTGGATGACGACCACGACGCCCCGCGACGCTCCCTCGGGGCGGGTCAGCTCGGCGTACTGCGACGGGTCCGTGCCGTAGGTGTAGCGGTCGTCGGCCACCGGTTCCTCCTCGTCGCTGTCACAGCCGATGGCGATCGCGGCCGTGCCCGCCAGTCCGGCGGCCAGCAGCATGCGTCGCGTCAGCACCGCCCCATCATCGCCGGTCGCCACTACGCTGCTCGCCATGGGCGGAGCGGTCGGGCTGGAACGACTCGACGCCGCACCGGTCCAGGAGATGGTCGTCCGGCTCGAGCACCGGATCGCGGAGCGGTTCCCCCGACGGGGGCTGGCCGGGGTCGCGCGCGACCTGACGCAGATGGCCGACGAGGTCGCCACCAACGCGCTCGAGACGCAGCGGCGGCTCCGAGCCGTCCGGGTCGTCGCCCGGGCCCTGATCGTGGTGGTGGTCGTGGCCACCGTGGCCGTGCTGGCCGTCGCCCTGCGCGACGCCGTCCGCGGGGGCGGGCTCAGCACGTTCGAGTGGGTGCCCCTGATCGAGAGCGTCATCAACGACTTGGTGTTCGCGGCCATCGCGGTGTTCTTCCTCTACGCACTGCCGGGGCGCCTCGCCCGCGAGCGCCTGCTGACCCAGCTGCACCGGCTCCGCTCGCTGTCCCACATCATCGACATGCACCAGCTGACCAAGGACCCCGAGCGGCTGCGCCCCGGCTTCCGGCCCACCACGGAGTCGGTCGACCCGGGCCTGAGCCGCGACGACCTCGAGCGCTACCTCGACTACTGCTCCGAGCTGCTCAGCCTCGTCGGCAAGGTCGCCGCTCTGTGCGCCGAGGAGTCGCAGGACTCCGTGGTCCTCGAGACGGTCAGCACCATCGAGACGCTGACCACCGGCATGTCCCGCAAGATCTGGCAGAAGATCTCGCTGCTGTCCGGGTGACTACCCCGCGGACGACAGGCGTACGGCGGCGGCCCGGACCCGCTCGACCAGCTCCGGTGGCGACTCGACGGTGAAGTCGGCGTCGATCGCGGCGATGGTCATCAACGGCCAGTCCAGCCAGTCGGTGCTCATCTGCAGGACGCAGCCGTCCCCGTCGGCCTCGATGGTGGCCCACCGGCCGACCTGGCGCTCGACCACCTCGGGCGCGCACGCGAACCGCACGCGCACGTCGTACGCCATCGGCATCGAGGCGATCCCGGTGCGGACGAAGGACAGGGCGTCGTCGGCCGGCAGCTCGCGGGCACGGTAGCGGGTGCCGGTGAGCTCGGGCTCGGCGATCCGGTCCACGCGGAACGACCGCCAGTCCTGCCGGTCCCGGTCGTAGCAGACGAGGTACCACCGGCGCCCGAGCGAGACCAGGCGGTGCGGCTCGACGTGCCGCCGGCTCTGCTCGGCACCGCGGGTGGTGTAGCCGAAGCGCACCGTCTCGTCGTCGCGACAGCCCTGGGCCAGCGTGGTCAGCGTCATCGCGTCGACGGTGGGCCCGTGGGACGGCGCGCTGACGGTCGCGGACTGGAGGGCGTCCATCCGCCGGCGCAGGCGGGGCGGCATCAGGCCGACCACCTTGGTCAGGGCCTGCAACGACGACTCCGCCCCCTCCACCGCACTGGCCGCGGCGGTGCGCAGCCCCACCGCGATCGCGACGGCCTCCTCGTCCTCCAGCAGCAGCGGCGGCAGCGACGCCCCGGCCCGCAGCTGGTAGCCGCCGGCCACGCCGCGCACCGAGTCCACGTCGTACCCCAGGTCCCGCAACCGGTCGATGTCGCGGCGCAGCGTGCGGCCGCTGACGTCGAGCCGGTCGGCGAGCTCGTTCCCCGGCCAGTACCGGTGGGTCTGCAGCAGGGAGAGGAGCCGGAGCATCCGCGAGGACGTGTTCGCCATGTCCCGACATTAGATCCGATAGCGGACAGGAAGTGGCCTCAATCGTCGAGAACCTGGACCCATGACCACGTCACACCTCACCCGACCAGGACCGGCCATCGTCACCCGCGGACTGACCCGCCACTTCACCCGCAAGAAGACGACGGTGGAGGCGGTCCGCGGCCTCGACCTCGAGATCGGCCGCGGCGAGCTCGTCGCGTTCCTGGGTCCCAACGGCGCCGGCAAGTCGACCACGTTGCGGATGCTCACCACGCTCATCGCCCCGACGTCCGGCACCGCGCTGGTCGAGGGGTACGACGTCGTCCGCGACCAGCGCGACGTCCGCCGACACATCGGCTACGTCGGTCAGGGCAACGGAGCCGGCCAGCAGCAGCGGGGTCGCGACGAGCTGGTCAGCCAGGGGAAGGCCTACGGACTGAACCGCGCCGACGCGCGGCTCCGCGCCGACCGGCTGATCGCGGAGCTGGACCTCGACGAGGTGGCCGACCGGGTCGTCTCCACGCTGTCCGGAGGTCAGCGACGACGCCTCGACGTGGCCCTCGGCCTGGTGCACGACCCCGGCCTGCTGTTCCTCGACGAGCCGTCGACCGGCCTGGACCCGCAGAACCGGGCGAACCTCCAGGAGCAGATCCGCCGGCTGCACGCCGAGCGCGGCACCACGATCGTGCTCACCACCCACTACCTCGAGGAGGCGGACGCGCTCGCCGAGCGGGTGGTCGTCATCGACCACGGGCTGGTCATCGCCGACGACACCGCGGCGCGGCTCAAGTCGTCGCTCGGGGACCGGATCACGATGACCTTCGGCGACACCGCCCAGGCCGGGCTCGCCGCCGAGCGGGTGGGGAGGCGTGCGGACGCGACGGTCACCCGCGACGGGACGGTGGTCCGCCTGCGTGCCCCGCACGGGTCCGAGCAGGCGGCGTGGATCGTCACCGACCTCGCCGAGGTCGGAGCACCCGTGCAGCGGCTCGAGGTCGTCGGCCCCACGCTCGACGACGTCTTCCTCGACCTCACCGGGAGGAGCCTGCGCGAGGCCGGCTCCGCCGACGCGACCGCGACCACCGACCCCGCCACCGCCACTGTCGAAGGAGCCGCAGCATGAGCACCCAGACCACTCTCGTGACCGACACCGCCAACGTCTTGACCCGGGAGCTCAAGCCGCTCCTCCGCGAGCCGTTCGGCATGCTGATCTCGCTGATGCAGCCGCTGGTCTTCCTCGCGCTGTTCGCGCCCCTGCTGCCCGACATGGGTCCCACGACCTCGGCGCTCCAGTGGTTCGTGCCCGGCATCGTGGCCATGTCCTGCCTGATGGGGTCGTCGATGGTCGGCGCGTCGCTGATGCAGGAGATGTTCACCGGCTCGCACGAGCGGCTGCTGGTCTCGCCGTTGTCGCGCACCTCGCTGCTGGTCGGCCGGGCCCTGCGCGAGATCGTGCCGGTGCTCGCGCAGACGACGCTGATCCTGGCCATCGTCACGCCGTTCTCCTTCGACCTGCACCCGGCCGGCGTCCTGGTCGGCATCGCCATCCTCGGCGTGTTCTGCATCGGCGTGGGCGCGCTGTCCTTCGCCCTGGCGCTGGCGTCGAAGGACCAGGACTGGGTGTTCTGGACGGTGCAGCAGACCGTGATCTTTCCCGATGCTGCTGCTGGCCGGGATGCTGCTGCCCATCGAGGAGGGCCCGGGCTGGCTGCGGTTCCTCTCCAAGCTCAACCCGCTGACCTACATCATCGACGCCGAGCGGGCGTTGTTCGCCGGCACCTGGCCGGCCGGCACCGTGCTGGCCGGGGCGATCGCGGCCACCGCCGTCGCCGTCCTCGGGCTGGCGGTCGGGCTGCGGCGGATGAACCGCTCGAGCTGAGCCGGACGCGCGGGTCAGCCGCAGCGCGTCCGGCAGCGTCGAGGACCAGGCCGCGCGCAGCTCGGCGAGAGGGATCCCGAACTGCCCCTCGACCACCAGCTGGTCGCCGCCGGTGCGCCCGAGCTCGCCGGTGGGGACGCCCAGGCTGGCGGCCATCGTGAGGAACGCCTCGGCGCGGTCGTCGCGGACCGTCACGATCGCGCGCGGCGCGGACTCCGCGAAGAGCCCGACGAACGCGTCGCCCTCCAGGGAGACCCGGACCCCGATGTCGTGGCGCAGGCACGACTCCACCAGCGCCTGGGCCAACCCGCCGTCGGACAGGTCGTGCGCGCTGGTCAGCAGCTCCGACCGGCCGGCGTCGACGAGCAGCCGGGCGAGGTTGCGCTCGTCGGCGAGGTCCACCTGCGGCGGCCGACCGCCGAGGTGGCCGTGGACGACGTGCGCCCACTCCGAGCCCGAGAGCTCCTCACGGGTCTGGCCGAGGTGCAGCACCAGCTCGCCGGGTCCGGTGAAGCCGGTGGGCGTGCGCCGGGTGACGTCCTCGATGACGCCGAGCACCGCGACCACGGGGGTCGGCAGGATCGGGCTCTCGCCGGTCTGGTTGTAGAGGCTGACGTTGCCACCGGTGACGGGGATGCCGAGCGTCGCGCAGGCGTCCTTCAGCCCCCGGCAGGCCTCGGCGAACTGCCACATCACGTCCGGGTCCTCCGGCGAGCCGAAGTTGAGGCAGTCGGACACCGCGACCGGAGTGGCGCCCACGGCGGCCACGTTGCGATAGGCCTCGACCAGGGCGAGCTGGGCGCCGGCGTACGGGTCGAGCTTGGCGAACCGGCCGTTGCCGTCGGTCGCGAGCGCCACCCCGAGCCCGGTCGCCTCGTCGATGCGGATCATCCCGGCGTCGCTGGGCTGCGCGAGGACGGTGTCGCCGCGCACGTAGCGGTCGTACTGGTCGGTGATCCACGACTTGTCGCACAGGTTGGGCGACGCGGCGAGCCGCAGCACCGTGGCCCGCAGCTCGTCGCCGCCGTGCGGCCTCGGGAGGCTCTCGGCGCCATCGGCCTGGAGGGCGTCCTGCCAGGCCGGCCGGGCGTACGGCCGCTCGTAGACCGGACCCTCGTGCGCGACGGTGCGGGGGTCGACGTCGACGATGGTCTCGCCGTGCCAGTCGATGACCAGGCGTCCGTCGCCGGTGACCTCGCCGATGGTGGTCGCCTCGACGTCCCACTTCGCGCAGATGGCCAGGAACGTCGCTTCGTCGGCGGGGTCGACGACGGCCATCATGCGTTCCTGGCTCTCGCTCATCAAGATCTCCTCCGGGCTCAGCGAGGAGTCGCGCAGGAGCACCTTGTCGAGCTCGACGTGCATGCCGCCGTCGCCCGCGGCAGCGAGCTCGGAGGTCGCGCAGGAGATGCCGGCCGCGCCGAAGTCCTGGATTCCCGCGACCACGCCGGCCGCGAACAGCTCGAGCGTGCACTCGATGAGGAGCTTCTCCATGAACGGGTCGCCGACCTGGACGCTGGGTCGCTTGGCGGGGCCGTCCGCCTCGAAGGTGACCGAGGCCAGGATCGAAGCGCCACCGATGCCGTCGCCGCCGGTGCGGGCGCCGTACATGATCACCAGGTTGCCCTGACCGACCGCCTTGGCGAGGTGCAGGTCCTCGTGCCGCAGCACGCCCACGCACAGCGCGTTGACCAGCGGGTTGCCGAGGTAGCTCTCGTCGAAGACCGCCTCGCCGCCGATGTTGGGCAGGCCGAGGCAGTTGCCGTAGCCGCCGACGCCGGCCACGATCCCGGGCAGCACCCGGTGGGTGTCCTCGGCATCGAGCGGACCGAAGCGCAGGGGGTCCATCACGGCAACCGGTCGGGCGCCCATGGCGAGGATGTCGCGGACGATGCCGCCGACGCCGGTCGCCGCGCCCTGGTAGGGCTCGACGTACGACGGGTGGTTGTGGCTCTCGATCTTGAAGGTGACCGCGTAGCCCTGGCCGATGTCGAGGACGCCGGCGTTCTCGCCGATGCCGGCCAGCATCTTGCCGAGCGGGGTCTCCTGGGCGAGCTCGCCGAACTGCTTGAGGTGCACCTTGGAGGACTTGTAGGAGCAGTGCTCGCTCCACATCACGCTGTACATCGCCAGCTCGCTGCTGGTCGGACGACGCCCGAGGATCTCGCGGATCCGGGTGTACTCGTCGGCCTGGAGCCCGAGGTCCGCCCACGGTTGGTCGCGGGCGGGATCCTCGGTGGCGACGGCGACGGTGTCGAGGGCGGGCACGGAAGCAATCTAGCGGCGCGGTGCCGCCGGTTCGTCGGCGCGCCGCCAGGCGGAACTACAGGCATGTAGTTCGATGAAACGCCTGTTACTCATGTTGTTGGTGGGATTAAGGTGGGCCACTCGGACCCGCAGGACCGCCTTCCCCACCGTTTGGAGCCGAGCGTCATGACCCCCTCCCGACGATCCGTCCGTCGCCTCGCCGCGACGGTCGCCCTCGCCGTGGTCGGCACGCTCGCCGCCTACCCCGTGGCAGGTCCCGCCGCCGGCGACGACGCCGCGGCCAGCCAGCCGGCCGGCGTGGTCGTGACCCCCGGCGACTTCACGGGCTACGGCTTCGACCAGTGCCTCGCGCCGACGCAGAAGGCCATGAACAAGTGGCTGAAGTCGTCGCCGTTCCTGGCCGCGGGCATCTACATCTCCGGAAAGTCCCGCGCCTGCCGGGTGCAGCCGAACCTGACGCCGACCTGGATCAGCACCCAACTGGCGAGCGGCTGGCGGCTGCTGCCGATCACGCTCGGGCCCCAGGCGTCCTGCCAGCCGCGGTTCCCCCGCTACTCCGACGACGTGAAGATCGACGCGACGCCGGGTGCCGACAAGTCGTACGCCGCCGCGCTCGCGCAGGGGCTCGCCGAGGCCTCGACGACGGTGGTCGACGCCCAGGCGCTGGGCATCCCCGCCGGGAGCACGCTGTGGTACGACCTCGAGGGCTTCGACGTCACGAACACCGCCTGCCGCGAGTCGGCGCTGCGGTTCCTCAGCGGCTGGACGACCCGGCTCCACGAGCTCGGCTACGTGTCCGGTGTCTACTCGTCCGCGGGGTCGGGACTGAAGGCGCTCGACGACGCCCGGGTCGAGCGGCCGGGGCTCATCGTCCTCCCCGACCGGATCTGGATCGCGCGGTGGGACGAGAGGGCCGACACCTCCACGTCGTACCTCCGCGAGGACGGGTGGCGGCCCGGTGGCCGGATGAAGCAGTACGTCGGTGGTCATAACGAGACATGGGGCGGGGTGACCATCAACATCGACCGGAACTACCTGGATCTCGGGGCAGGATCGGTCGCCGCACCGGAGACCCACTGCGGCGGGGTCCGCGTGGACTTCGCGAAGTACCCGAAGGTGGCCGGCACGTCGACCAGCCGCCGCGCCCAGGCCTTGCGCTGCCTGCTGGGCGAGCAGGGCTACCCGGTCGGGCGGGTGTCGAAGCACGCCCGGGCAGCCTGCCTCCGGCCATGGCGTCCTGGCAGCAGGCGCACGGCTTCGCGGTCACGGCGTCGTGGCAGCGCAAGCACTGGGTGGCGCTGCTGGCCGCGGGCGACCGGCCGGTGCAGAAGATCGGCTCGGCGGGTCCGGGGGTGTTCCGCGTGCAGCGCGCGCTCAACGCGGCCGGAACTCCCCGGCTGACGGTGACCGGCGTGTTCGACGCGACAACGGACGCGGCTGTGCGAGCCTGGCAGCAACAGGTCGGACTGCCTGTGACAGGAGTGATCGCCGCCAACAGCTGGAAACGGCTGATGGGCGGGGAGCGGTAACCAAGAATCCAGGACCCCCCTCCCCCCACGAGTCGGCGCGACCTGGCAGCCAACCCCCGGGCTTGAATTCTCAGCTCGCGCCGACTCGCCCCCCGAGCAGGGACGCGAAGAAGCCGAGCCCGTCGGTGCCCGGTCCGCAGAGGTCCTCGACGGCGTGCTCGGGGTGCGGCATCAGGCCCACCACGTTGCCCGCCTCGTTGGTGATGCCGGCGATGTCGCGCTGCGAGCCGTTGGGGTTGCCGTCGAGGTAGCGCACCACGACGCGCCCCTCTCCCTCGAGCCGGTCGAGGGTGTCCTCGTCGGCGACGTAGGAACCCTCGCCGTTCTTGAGCACCACGGTGATCTCGGCACCCTCGTCGTACGCCGAGGTCCAGGCGGTGCGGGTGTTCTCGACGCGCAGGCGCTGGTCACGGCAGACGAACTTGCGGTGGTCGTTGCGGATCAGCGCACCGGGCAGCAGGTGCGACTCGCACAGGATCTGGAAGCCGTTGCAGATGCCGAGGACGGGCAGCCCCCCACGGGCGGCCGCGACGACCTCGGTCATCACCGGCGCGAAGCGCGAGATGGCGCCGCAGCGCAGGTAGTCGCCGTACGAGAAGCCGCCGGGCAGCACCACGGCGTCCACGCCGTGGAGATCGTGGTCGCCGTGCCAGAGCGCGACCGCCTCGTGGCCGGCGATCCGGGCCGCGCGGGCCGCGTCGACGTCGTCCAGCGAGCCGGGGAAGGTGACGACCCCGACCTTCACGCGTCGTTCCCCTCGACGTGCACCTCGAAGTCCTCGATCACCGGGTTGGACAGCAACGTCTCGGCCATCGAGCGGACCCGCGCGAGCAGCTCGTCACCGTGCTCGCCCTCGACCTCGAGCTCGAACCGTTTGCCCTGCCGGACCTCGGTCACGCCCTCGAAGCCCAGCCGGGGCAGCGCGCCGAGCACGGCCTTGCCCTGGGGGTCGAGGATCTCGGGCTTGGGCATCACGTCGACGACGAAGCGGGGCACGGGCCGCAGTCTAGGCCGTGCCCCGCCGCCGGCTGGTCCGGGCGCGCAAGCCGAGACCAGCCGTTGCTCGAGGCCGCAACCCTCGTTGATCGAGCGGTCGAGATCCCCACCCGCCGACCGTCGTGGTCTCGACAGGCTCGACCACCGAGGGTTACGTCGCACGGTCGCAGCACCGTTGATCGAGCTTGTCGAGATCCCCACCCGCCGACCGTCGTGGTCTCGACAGGCTCGACCACCGAGGGTTTAGGCCGGCGGTCGTCGTACGGGCCGTGGGCGGTGGTCTCGACAGGCTCGACCACCGAGGGTCGCGTCGGCGTACCTCGCACGGTCTCGACAAGCGGAACCACCGTTGATCGAGCTTGTCGAGATCCCCACCCGCCGACCGTCGTGGTCTCGACAGGCTCGACCACCGAGGGTTGCGGGTGCGGCGTACGCTCGCACCGGTGCTCGCAGCTCGAAGCGGAACCACCGTTGATCGAGCTTGTCGAGATCCCCACCCGCCGACCGTCGTGGTCTCGACAGGCTCGACCACCGAGGGTTGTAGGACCGCTGTCGTCGTACTGGCCGTGGGTGGAGGTCTCGACAGGCTCGACCACCGAGGGCTGCGGTCGGCGTACCTCGCGTGGTCTCGACAGGCTCGACCACCGAGGAGTTGCGGTCGGGGGTGGTCTCGACCGACGGGGGCTGCGGCACACTGGAGGTATGAGCGCCTCGAGACCGTCCGCCACGCCGCTGGGGCTGGAGTTTCCCCAGTCGCTGGCGGTGTACGACGACTACGCCGCGGCCCAGAAGGCGGTGGACTTCCTGTCCGACCAGAAGTTCCCGGTGGAGCAGTGCATGATCGTGGGCACCGACCTCAAGCGCATCGAGCGGATCACCGGCCGGCTGACCACCGGCCGGGTCGCGCTGGGCGGCGCCGCCAGCGGCGCGTGGCTGGGCCTGTTCATCGGTCTGCTCTTCGCGCTCTTCACCGACAGCAGCCTGTGGGCGGTCCTGGCCACGACCCTGGTGATCGGCATCGCCTTCGGGGTGATCTCGGCACTGCTCGGGTACGCCGCCACCCGCGGGCAGCGGGACTTCTCGTCGGTCACCCAGGTGGTCGCGACCCGCTACGAGGTGCTCGTGGAGCACAAGGTGGCCGCGCAGGCACGCGAGCTCCTCGCGAAGCTGCCCGGCGGGCTGCCGGACCCGTTCGCCTGAGTCCCGCTCAGGGTTGCTGGCCGCCGCGGATCCCCACGAAGACGAGAGCGACGCCGAAGCCGGCGATGATCGGCCCGGTGATCGCCCAGAACCGTTCGTCGGTCATCGCCGAGCCCCCGACGTACCCGAGCCCCTGCAGGGTGAACAGACCCCCGGCCAGCACCAGCACCAGGCCGGCGATGACCGCGAGGGTGCGCATCAGGAGAGCTCGCGCTTGAGGATCTTGCCGGTCGCGGTCATCGGCAAGGCGTCGACGAACTCGATGATCCGGGGGTACTTGTAGCCGGCCATCTGGTCCTTGCTCCACGCGACCAGCTCGCCCTCGGTGATCTCCGCGCCCTCGTTGCGGATCACCACCGCCTTGATCTCCTCGCCGTGGCTGTCGTGCGGGACGCCGATCACGGCGGCGAGCGAGACCGCCTCGTGCGTCATCAGCACCTCCTCGACCTCGCGCGGGTACACGTTGAAGCCGCCCCGGATGATCATGTCCTTGGACCGGTCGACGATGTAGTAGTTGCCGGCCTCGTCGCGGCGGCCCAGGTCGCCGGAGCGGAACCAGCCGTCCCGCATCACCTCGGCGGTGGCCTCGGGCCGGTTCAGGTAGCCCTTCATGATGTTGTGGCCCTTGATGGCGATCTCGCCGATCTCGTCGGCACCGTCGATGGTCTTCCAGTCGTCGTCGATGAGCTTGCACTCCACGCCCCAGATCGGGATGCCGATGGATCCCGGCACCGGAGGCTGGTCGGGGTTGGAGAAGGTCGCGACCGGCGACGTCTCGGAGAGCCCGTAGCCCTCGAGGATCTGCACCCCGAGCTTCTCCTGGACGTCCTTGATGATCTCCACCGGCAGGCTGGACCCGCCGGACGCGGCGATCCGCAGGTTGCCGGCGATCCGCTCCACGTCCACGCTCTCGTCGAGGGCGTGCAGCAGTCCCCACCACATGGTCGGCACCCCGGCGAAGAAGGTGATGTCCTCCTGCTGCATCAGGGCCACGGCCTGCTTGGCGTCGAAGCGCGGGAGCAGCACCAGCGTGGAGGCCATGGCGAAGCCGGCGTTCATCTGCACCGTCGAGCCGAACGAGTGGAACAGCGGGAGCGTCAGCAGGTGCGTGTCGGTGGCCCGCACGACGTCGAAGAGCTGGTTGCAGGTCTGGGCGTTCATCACCAGGTTGCTGTGCGAGAGCTCCGCGCCCTTGGACTGCCCTGTGGTCCCGCTGGTGTAGAGGATGACCGCGGTGTCCGTCTCGTCGGTGACCACCGAGGAGAACGTCGTCGGCTGGTCCATGACCGCCGACGCGAACGTGGTCGTGCCCTCCACCGACGCCGGCGCGCTGGGGTCGGCCATCACGAGGAAGAAGTCGTCGCAAGCCTCGGCGGCGCCGAAGCCGGCGTACCCCTCGTCGCCCATCTTGAGCTCGGGCGTGCCCTGGAAGCAGAAGTAGGCCTTGGCGCCGGAGTCGTCGAGGAAGTAGGTGTTCTCGCGGGCCTTGTTGAGGACGTTGAGCGGGACGACGACCCCGCCGGCCTTGAGGATGCCGTAGTAGATCACCGGGAAGTACGGCAGGTTCGGGCAGGTCAGGGCCACCCGGTCACCGGGCTCGATGCCCTTCGCCACCAGCAGGTTGGCGACCCGGTTGGCGGCGGCGTCGACCTGCGAGTACGTCAGGCGGGTGTCGCCGAGGACGACGGCGGCGCGGTCGGGGTAGCGGCGGGCACTGTCCTCGAGGAGGATCGACAGGTTCAGCATGGGGCCAACCTAGAGCGACCCCGGTCACCAGGGGAACAGGCTGAAAATCGGGGTCAGCGCGGTCCACGGTCCGACAGCACCCGCGAGGCCCGCTCCAGGTCGCCCTTGATGGACCGCGAGGCGACGAACGCGCTCGCCCGCACGGGCGCCGTCCACACGCCCGAGCCCTCGAGGAGTCCCTCGGCCTGGATCCGAGACCCTTTCCCGGTCGCCACGAACCGCAGAGTCAGCTGCATCTCGATGCCGCCCCAGCGCCCCTGCTCGGTGAAGACCCGGTACGGCACGAGCTCGGTGATCTCCATCCGGGGCTTCACCCCGACGACCATGGTGTCGCTCCAGGTCAGCCCGACGGCCGGCTCGGCGTCTCGTTCGTCGAGCCGCACGGACAGCAGCGAGGCCTGCCACTCCGGCCGGTTGCGCGGGTCGACGAGGTAGGTGAACGCGACCTTGGGCGCGTGCGGCATGTCCACGGTCGTCGCGAACTCCGCGCGGGTCACCGGCTCGACCCCTTCGGCCGGAAGGTCTCCCCGGTGAGCAGCTCGTAGGCCTCCACGTAGCGCGCGCGGGTGCGGGTCACCACCTCGGCGGGCAGCGGCGGCGGGGCCTCGCCGGAGCTCCGGTCCCAGCCGGAGGTGGGCGACAGCAGCCAGTCCCGGACGATCTGCTTGTCGTACGACGCCTGCGCGCGACCCGGCTGCCAGCTCGCCGCGGGCCAGAAGCGCGACGAGTCCGGGGTGAGCACCTCGTCGGCGAGCACGATCGTGCCGTCGTCGCGGTGCCCGAACTCGACCTTGGTGTCGGCGACGACGATGCCCCGGTCCCGGGCGATCTCCTCGGCCCGGGCGTAAACCTCGAGGGTCAGTCGGCGCAGCACGGCGGCGACGTCGTCACCGACCGTCGCCACCACGGCGGCGTAGTCGACGTTCTCGTCGTGGTCGCCGACGGCGGCCTTGGTTGCCGGGGTGAAGATCGGCGCCGGCAAGCGCGAGCCCTCCTCGAGGCCGGCAGGCAAGGCGATCCCGCACACCTCCCCGGAGCGCCGGTAGTCCACCAGGCCGGAACCGGTGAGGTAGCCGCGGGCCACGCACTCGACCGGGTACATGGTCAGGGCCTCGCAGATCACGGCGCGTCCCGCGACGGAGGCCGGCACCTCGAGGGACACGAGGTGGTTCGGCACGAGGTCGGCCAGCCGGTCGAACCACCACAGCGACATCGCCGTGAGGATCTCGCCCTTGTCGGGGACGGGCGTGTCGAGGATGAAGTCGAACGCCGAGATCCGGTCGCTGGCGACCATCAGCAGTCGCCCGGCGTGCTCACCTGCGTCGATGCGGTAGAGGTCGCGGACCTTGCCCGAGTGGAGGTGGGTCGCACCCTCGACCGCCGGGACCGCCGGGTGCTCGAGATCGCCCATGGCCGGAACCCTATCCGGGCGGGCCGGCGCCGCTCGGCAGGTCTCGCGTCGTTGCCGATGCCCGTCGTGCGAAGGTGTCGGCATGCCTGAGTCTGCCGAAGAGGTCTATGCCAGGGTGGTCGCCGCGGTCGGGGAGCACGGCCGCCTCCCGATGCCGCCGGTGAGCGACTGGGACAACTTCCCGTGGGAGGTCGTCGACGGCACCTTGCAGCCGCGGGTGCTGCAGCCCCCTGGCGACGACCCGGTCCGGCACGGCGAGGACGCGGCGTCGTGCCAACGCTGCACCTCCCCGCGCGACGACCTGAAGATCTGGGCCAACGAGCGGTGGTACGTCACCCGCGGCGAGCAGCCCGGCGGGCTGCCGCTGATGCTCTGGCTGCACCCGGTCGAGCACCTCGACCTCAACGACCTCTCCGACGACCTGGCCGCCGAGCAGGGCCGGATCTCGACGTGGCTGGCCCGGATCATGTCGCACCTGCCGAACGTCGCGCGCGTGCACGTGTGCCGGTGGGGCGACGGCAGCGCCCACCTGCACTGGTGGTTCATCACCCGCACCGCCCGGCTGCCCCAGATCATCGGCTCGATGACCGTCGAGTGGGAGGAGATGCTGCCGCCGGTGCCCGAGGAGGTCTGGCGCGCCGACTACCGGGAGGTCGCCCGGCGGCTGGCCACGCACGACGGGCGCGCGCTGGCCTGAGTCTCGATACGGGGGCTACTCGTTCGGGTAGATCGTGTACTGCACCATCGTGCGATCCGGCAGACCGCCGGTGATGACCACGAACCAGTCGGGCGAGGTGAAGTCGGCCGTCGAGCTCGTCGGGCCGGCGCTGATCACGTCCGGCCCCTGCTCGAAGCCCGCCCCGACGAGCTTGGCCGACGCGTCCGCGAACGCGGTCGGGAAGTCGGTGTCGGGGTAGATCTTGACCAGGTAGGAGCCCCGGGCGGCGTTCTCGAGCACCTCGCCGACCTCGCCGTCGACCAGGGGCACCTCCGCGGTCGGGAAGCCCGCGGGGAGCTCGCCCTCCGAGCTCGGGTCGGCGGACGGCTCGGCCGAGGGACTCGGGCTGGGTCGGCTCGACGGCTCGTCGTCGTCACCCCCGCTGCAGCCCGTGAGCAGGAGCGCGGCGGTCACGAGCAGGGCGGCGCCGGTCCGAGGAGTCATGTCCTCATCCTCTCCGGGCTCGCCTAGCCCAAACTCGCTCCCGCGCCACGGACGGGCGGCCTCAGTACCGCAGGTTGAACCGCGTGGCGCCGGTCTCCTCGACCTCGGTCACGTCGATCGCCTCGACGTGGGCGTACCGCGGACCCTCGCGGCACCACTCCACCAGTCGGTCGACGGCGTCGGCGGCGCCCTCGAAGTGGGCGGCCACGGTCCCGTCGGGCTCGTTGCGCACCCAGCCGGCGATGCCGAGCCCCTCGGCCTCCTCGACGAGCTGGAAGCGGAAGCCCACGCCCTGGACCCGACCGCGCACCACGACGTCGACCGCGGTCACACGATGCCTCCGGGGACGTACGCCGCGGCGCCCGGGTGCCGGGCCACAACCTCGGCCACCCGGCGGCACACCTCCTGGGTCTGCGCGACAGCGGCCCCGGTGAAGGTGATCGGCTCGCTGACCAGCGCCTCGATGGCGGCCCGGTCGAGGCCCAGCCGCGGATCGGCGGCGAGCCGGTCGAAGACGTCGTTCTCGACCTGGCCGGCGCGCATGTCGAGCGCCGCTCCGACCGCGGCGTCCTTGATGGCCTCGTGGGCGACCTCCCGGCCCACGCCGGCCCGGACGGCGGCCATCAGCACCTTGGTGGTGGCCAGGAACGGCAGGAAGCGGTCCAGCTCGCGCTGGATGACCGCCGGGAAGGCGCCGAACTCGTCGAGCACAGTGAGCATGGTCCGGAACAGCCCGTCGGCGGCGAAGAACGCGTCGGGCAGCGCCACCCGGCGGACCACGGAGCACGAGACGTCCCCCTCGTTCCACTGGTCGCCCGCGAGCTCGCCCACCATGGACAGGTAGCCCCGGAGCACGACGGCCAGGCCGTTGACCCGCTCACAGGAGCGCGTGTTCATCTTGTGTGGCATCGCCGACGAGCCGACCTGGCCCTCCGCGAAACCCTCGGTGACGAGCTCGATGCCCGCCATCAGCCGGATGGTGGTGGCCAGGTTGGACGGTGCCGCGGCGAGCTGCACCAGGGCGGACATCACGTCGAAGTCGAGGGACCTGGGGTAGACCTGGCCGACGCTGGTGAGCACCCGGTCGAAGCCGAGGTGCGCGGCCACCCGGGCCTCCAGGTCGGCGAACCGGTCGGCGTCGCCGTCCAGCAGGTCGAGCATGTCCTGGGCGGTGCCCATCGGGCCCTTGATGCCGCGCAGCGGGTAGCGGGCCAGCAGGTCCTCGACCCGCTCGAGCGCCAGGAGGAGCTCCTCGGCGATCGTGGCGAAGCGCTTGCCGAGGGTGGTGGCCTGGGCGGCGACGTTGTGGGACCGGCCGGCCATCACCGTCGTCTCGTGCTCCGCGGCCAGCCGGCCGAGCCGGGCCAGGGTGGCGACCGCGCGGTCGCGGACCAGGGCCAGGGAGGCACGGACCTGGAGCTGCTCGACGTTCTCGGTGAGGTCCCGCGAGGTCATGCCCTTGTGGATGTGCTCGTGCCCCGCCAGCGCCGAGAACTCCTCGATCCGGGCCTTCACGTCGTGCCGGGTGACCCGCTCGCGGGCGGCGATGGAGTCGAGGTCCACCTTGTCGACGACGCTCTCGTAGTCCTCGACGACGCCGTCGGGCACGTCCACGCCGAGGTCGCGCTGGGCCTTCAGGACCGCGAGCCACAGCTGCCGCTCGAGCACGATCTTGTGCTCGGGGCTCCAGATGGCCGCAAGGTCGGCTCCCGCGTAGCGGGTGGCGAGGACGTTGGGGACGCTCACGGCGCCATCGTTCCATGTCGACCAGACGCCGCGAAGGTCAGCGGCGCGTCCCACTCGGCCGGCGGGCGCCAGGTCTCCCAGCCCTCGTCGAGGGGCCAGGCCCGCGGTGCGACGAGGTCGTGACGCGCCTGCTCGGCGGCCTCGCGCACCGCGGCGGCCTGCGGGGCGGAGTACGCACCGCTGGTGACCGCCGCCTCCAGCTCGTCCTCGTCCTTGAGCCAGAGCGAACCGTCGGCATCCAGCCACAGGTCGAGCGTCAGGTCCCGCGTGAACGTGCGCGGGCCGCCGTCGGCCGACCGGCGGTGTGGGAGCTCGAGGTTGACGTAGTGGCCCTCGAAGGCGCCGTCGTCGGCGAAGAAGTACCACAGCGACCACGGCACGCCGGTGGGCACGACCCGCAGGATTCCGGGGCCGCGCCAAGGCTTCACGACCAGGTCGAAGTCTCGCTCGACGAACAGCCGCGCCCGGTCCACGAGGGGCCGGTCCCGCAGTCCGCGCCCGTCGCGCGGGGTTGCCGTCAGCTGCTCGGACCCGGCCGGCAGCCAGCAGACGAGCCCACGCGCGTCGTCGCGGACCACCCGCAGCAGCGCGGCGAAGTAGCCGTACCGGTAGCCGACGACCTCGCCCGGCTCGAGGTACGGCGCCGTCCCCGCCGGCCGCGTGGGTTCGCCGGCCTCGAGGCGGAGTGGCTCCAGGACCGCGAGGTCGGGCCGGGCCGGGCGGCTCGGACCGGTCAGCCGGACCATGGTGCCGCCGCTGTCGGAGACCTGGGTGTCCTCCCCTGTCATGGCGCTGTCATGGCCCCGTCATGGCGCGTCACGGCAGACCGGCCGCCGTCGCCGCGATGTCCCGCCGCCACTGCGCGCCGGGGAAGCTGATGGTGACCACGCCCTCGTAGGCGCGGGCCCGGGCGTCGGCGAGGTCGGCCCCGACCGCCGTGACCGCCAGCACCCGGCCACCGGCCGTGACCAGCCGGCCGTCGGGGTCGCGCGCGGTGCCGGCGTGGAGCACGTGCACGTCGGTCTCGGGGTCCAGCGTCTCGGTGCCGACGATCACGTCGCCCGCCGAGGAGGACTCGGGGTAGCCCCGGCTCGCCATCACCACCGCGACCGCGGCACCGGGCTTCCAGGCGAGCGCCGGGACGTCGGCCAGGGTGCCAGTGGCGGCGGCGTGCAGCAGCGGTGAGAGCGGCGAGTCGAGCAACGCCATCAGGGCCTGGGTCTCCGGGTCCCCGAACCGGGCGTTGAACTCGACCACGCGCACCCCGGCCGAGGTCAGCGCGAGGCCGGCGTACAGCAGCCCGGCGAACGGGGTTCCCCGCCGGGCCATCTCGTCGACCGTCGGCTGGAGCACGTCGCGCAGGACCTCGTCGACGAGGTCGGGCGGCGCCCAGGGCAGCGGGGTGTAGGCGCCCATGCCCCCGGTGTTGGGGCCGAGGTCACCGTCGCGGATCCGCTTGAAGTCCTGCGCCGGCTGGAGCGGCAGCACGGTCGTGCCGTCGGTGAGCGCGAAGATCGAGACCTCGGGACCGTCGAGGTACTCCTCGATCACCACCGCCGCGCAACCCTTCGCGTGGGCCAGCGCCTCGGCGTGGTCGGTGGTGACGACGACGCCCTTGCCGGCCGCGAGGCCGTCGTCCTTCACGACGTACGGCGGGCCGAGCGCGTCGAGGGCGGCCGCGGCCTCCTCGGGGGTCGTGCAGACGAACGCCCGGGCGGTGGGCACGCCGGCGGCGGCCATCACGTCCTTGGCGAACGCCTTCGACCCTTCCAGCCGCGCGGCCGCACCGGTGGGTCCGAAGACCGCGATGCCGCGCCCGCGGACGGCGTCCGCGACCCCGGCGACCAGCGGCGCTTCGGGGCCGATGACGACGAGGTCGACGGCCAGGCGCTCGGCGAGGTCGGCCACCGACGGCCCCGACATCGCGTCGACGTCGTGGAGGGCGGCCAGGGCGGCGATGCCCGGGTTGCCCGGCGCTGCGTGCACCTCCGTGACCGCGGGGTCGCGGGAGAGCGCCCACACGAGCGCGTGCTCGCGGCCACCGGTGCCGATCACGAGTGCCTTCACAGGCGACCATCCTACGGACGGCCGGACCGCTCCCTCAGAGGTCGTTGCGCCGGAGGAAGGCCAGGGCCGCGTCGGCCACCTCTGACCAGTGGCTGTCGATGACCAGCGAGTGGCCGACGCCGGGGATCTCGACGATCTCGGTCACGTGGTGGGCGTTGGCCTTCTGCTTCTTGTAGGCGGCGTTGGCGAGGCTCCAGGGCACGATGTTGTCCTTCTCGCCGGACACGACGAGCAGGGGGCCTCGGTCGGCGCGGCGCTTCTCGGCCTGCGCCTCGGTGCCGGGCAGGAGGTTGGCGGTCGCGGCCTGGAAGAGTGGCCGCCCCGGGGCCGGCACGTGGAAGGTGTCGTAGAGGTGGTGCGCCTCCTGCTCCGAGACGGCGTTGGCGAAGCCGTAGCGGAACTCGTCGAAGGTCAGGGTCACCGCACGGTTGCGGTTGCCGGGGTTCCCCAGCACTGGGAACGACGCCTTCAGCGCGGAGAACGGCAGGGGCAGCACCCCGCGGCTCGGGGCCGGGTCGATCGCGACCGTCGCGAGCGCCTGCCCCCGGCCGGCGACGATCTGCGCCAGGAGCCCGCCGAAGGAGTGCCCGATCACGATCGGCTTGCGGTCCAGCCCGCCGACGACCTCGGAGACGTGGTCGGCCACCTGCCCCACGGTCTTCTTGGCGAAGACCGTCGGGTCGGCGTGCGCGGCGTCCCGGTCGGCCGGGTCGTCGGGCCAGTCGACGGCGACGGTGGCGTAGCCCTCCTGCTCGAACCGCTCCCGCCACGCGTCCCAGCTGCCGGCGAGCAACCAGAGTCCGTGCACGAAGACGACCGGCTGGCGCCCGGAGGCATTGGCGGCGGCGACCTCGGCGGCCTCGCGGCTGGTGACAGTGCTCATGGGGTTGATGATGTCGGCCGCAGAGTGCGCGACTACCCCGTGCCCGCCCTTCGGGCGGCCGACTCGGAGTAGGCCGCGGTGCGGTAGTGCAGGATCGGGTCGTCGGACAGGGTGATCCCGTCCACCACGCGGGTCGGGTCGAAGACGACCAGGTCGCCGTGCGTCTCGCGGCCGGGGTCCTCGCCGGTGACCTCGATGACGCCGGCGCTCAGCTCTCGGGAGCCCTTCCACACCGACATCGGGTCGTCCGGGTCGTCGCCCGGAGCGGCGACGGTGACCCGGAGGTCGAAGCGCACCGGCCCCTGGGCCAGCCGCGCCAGGATCTCCTCCCGCAGCCTCTCCCGACCCTCGAAGGTGCCCTCCGGGCGGTCGGCCGAGCCGCCCAGCGGGGCGAGCGTGTAGCGCACCCAGCACCGGTCGCCGTCCGGCGAGGTCCAGCCGTACGCGTGGATGGGGAAGTACGTCGCCTCCGCGTACGACCGCGGCGGCGCCGTGGCTCGCGCCCGGGTGTTGGCGAGGAGTGCCAGGCCGGCCATCGGGTGACGGGCCAGGAACAACGGCAGCGTGGCCGGCTTGGCCACCGCCTCGGTGAAGGCGACGAACGCCTCCGGGGTGCGCACCGGGAACCGCGGCGCCGTCTGGCCGAGCAGGTCGGTGGCACCGTCGGCGGTGCCCAGGTTCGGCCGGAAGGAGATGGCCATCCCGCGCACGTCCTGGCCCGTGTCCTTGTTGCGCGGGTGCCCCGAACCGTTGGACCAGCGCACCAGCACCGGCACCGGCGCCCCGCTGAAGACGGGCGCCCGGCACAGTCCGGCCGCCTCGGCGGTCGCGGTGAAGGTGCCGGTGAAGAAGGACCCCTTGGCATGGAGCGTCCGCGACCCGGGGTGCGGGCCGCGGAACACGGCGCTGATCCGGTCGATTGCCTCGCGGGGCTCCAGCATGGCCGGAGCCTACTCAGGCGCCTGCGCCGTCGGGGACGGTCAGACCCTCAGGTGCGGGTCGCCAGGAGGGCGTCGGCGAGGTACTCGACCGAGAGTCGGACGACGGCATCGATGTCTGGGCAGCCCAGGAAGATGTGCTCCGCGCCGTCCACCGGGATCAGCCGGACCGGCACCCCGGCGGCGGTCAGCGCTGCCGCGAGCTGCTCGCTCTGCGCATACGGCACCAGGGGGTCCGCGGTGCCGTGGACGATCAGGAACGGCGGCGCCGCGGCCGTGACGTGGTTGACGGGGCTCGCGTCGGACCGCGCCTGCTCGTCCAGACCGAGGAGCACCTGGTCCTCGGGCGACGCGACCCCGGCGGGGAGGAACTCGGCCAGTGGCGAGGTCCCCGTCGGTCGCGGCATCGACTCGAGATCAGCGGGCGCGTACCAGTCGACCACGACGTCCACCGCGCTGGACGGCCCGACCACTCCGAGGTCGCCCTCGAGGTCGGGGCGGTGCCCGGTCAGACCGGCCAGCGATGCGAGGTGACCGCCGGCGGACTCACCCCAGATCCCCACGCGGCTCGTCTCCAGACCCAGCTGTTCGGCGTGTGCACGCAGGTAGCGGACGGCGGCCTTGACGTCGTGCAGCGGGGCTGGGAACGCCGCCTCGCGGACGAGCCGGTAGTCGATGCTCGCGACCGCGAGACCGGCGTCGACCAGCGCCTCGAAGACCTGGTCGGGGCGCAGGGTCGGTGGCAGGTCACGGCGGTCGCCGAAGATCCAGGCACCGCCGTGCACCCAGACCACCAGCGGCGCGGAACTGGCGGTCGGCGGGACCCAGAGGTCGAGCTGCAGCGGCCGGTAGCCGAACGGGACCGCATAGGTGACGCCCCCGTAGTGCGCGGTCCCGTCTTCGCGGACGGTTGGCGCGGGTGGCGCCAGGAACCGGGCCGGCCCGTCCCACGCAACCGGGTCAGGGGCGGCGGGTGTCATCTGTTCCTCGCGGACTGGTGCGGATGGGTGGGCACAGGATCAGTCGTGGACGACCAGCGTCTCCTCGCGGCCGGGACCGACGCCGACGCCCCAGATGCGGGTGCCGGACATGTCCTCGAGCGCGTTGACGTAGGCACGCGCGTTGACCGGCAGGTCGGCGAAGGAGCGGCAGGTGGACAGGTCCTCCCACCAGCCGTCGAGGTACTCGTAGATCGGCTTGGCGTGGTGGAACTCGGTCTGCGTCATCGGCATCTCGTCGTGCCGGACCCCGTCGACGTCGTAGGCCACGCACACCGGCACCCGCTCCCAGCTCGAGAGCACGTCGAGCTTGGTGAGGAAGAGGTCGGTCAGCCCGTTGACCCGACTGGCGTAGCGCGCGACGACGGCGTCGTACCACCCGCAGCGACGGTCGCGACCGGTGGAGACGCCGACCTCGCCACCGACCTTCCAGAGCTTCTCGCCGTCGGCGTCGAAGAGCTCGGTCGGGAACGGACCCGAGCCCACGCGGGTGGTGTAGGCCTTGATCACGCCGATCACCCGGTCGATGCGGGTGGGGCCGACGCCGGCTCCGGTGCACACGCCGCCGGCCACCGCGTTGCTGCTCGTGACGAACGGGTAGGTGCCGTGGTCGACGTCGAGCATGGTCGCCTGCGCGCCCTCGAAGAGCACCGTCTCGCCCCGGTCGAGCGCGTGGTTGAGCAGCAGGGACGTGTCGACGACCATCGGTCGCAACCGCTCGGCGTACGACAGCAGGTCCTCGACCACGGCCTCGACCGCGACCGCGCGCCGGTTGTAGACCTTGGCGAGCAGCTGGTTGCGCAGGTCCAGAGCGCCCTCGACCTTCTGCTGCAGGATCTTCTCGTCGAAGAGATCGGCGACCCGGATGCCGAGCCGGTTGACCTTGTCGGCGTAGGCGGGCCCGATGCCGCGGCCGGTGGTGCCGATCTTGTTGTTGCCGAGGAAGCGCTCGGTGACCTTGTCGATGGTGGAGTGGTACGACGCGATGACGTGCGCGTTCGCCGACACGACCAGCCGTTCCTCGACCTCCACGCCGCGGGCGGTGAGCGCGTCGACCTCGCGGAAGAGCGCCTCCGGGGAGACGACCACGCCGTTGCCGATGACGCTGGTGCATCCCTTGGTGAGGATGCCGCTGGGCAGCAGGTGGGTCGCGAACTTCTCACCGTCGATGACGATCGTGTGACCGGCGTTGTGGCCGCCGGACGTGCGCACGACGTAGTCGATGGTCTCGGTCGTGGCGAGCAGGTCGGTCGCCTTGCCCTTGCCCTCGTCGCCCCACTGGGCACCGAGGATCACGATGGCGGGCATCCCCCACCTCCTGGGTCTCCTCCAGACAGACAGCAACCCCGGCGCCGAGGGCGGCGGGGCTCTTGACGTCCGAGGCTACCGCACCCCGGCACCCGGCACCGCGCCCTCTCGCGCAGGAGGCGTGGGGTTTACGCTCCGGCGTGTGGACCCCTTGCTCGTCATCATCAACAGCGACGCCGGCACGGCGGCCGAGGAGACGCTCGAGCAGGGCCTGGAGGTGCTGCGCGGCCGCACCTCGGTCGAGGTGGCCGCGACGTCCAACCCGGGCGAGCTCGACGGTGTCCTGCACCGGGCCGGCTCCCGGCGCATCGTCGTGGCCGGCGGGGACGGCAGCCTGCACGCGGTGGTCTCGGCATTGCACCGCCGCAACGACCTCAAGGGCGCGGTGCTCGCGCTGCTGCCGATGGGCACCGGCAACGACTTCGCCCGCGCCATGGACATCCCGCTCGACATCGAGGAAGCCGCCCGAGTTGTGCTCGAGGGCGAGGTGCGACCGGTCGACCTGATCGTCGACGAGACCGGTCAGGTGGTGGTCAACAACGTGCACGTCGGGGCCGGCGCCCAGGCCAGCCGCCGCGGGGCGCGGTGGAAGACCCGGCTCGGGTCGATCGGCTACGGCAACTGGAACCTCGGCAAGATCGGCTACCCGATCGGCGCGCTGCAGTCCGCCTTCATGCCGCCGTCGCTGCACCTGCGCGTCGAGGTCGACGGGGAGGTCGTCAACGACCTCGACCAGCCGGTCCTGATGGTGGCGGTCGGCAACGGCACCAGCGTGGGCGGCGGCGCCGAGCTCACGCCGGACGCCGACCCCGAGGACGGCCGCATCGACGTGATGGTGTCCCGGGCGATCCGGCCCCTGGCCAAGATGGCGTACGCCGTCCAGGTCGCCCGCTCCACCCACACGGACCGGGACGACGTGCTCGCGGTGCGGGGCGCCACGGTGTCGATCTCGGGCGAGGAGTTCTACTGCGCGGCGGACGGGGAGATCACCGGGCCGGAGCGGCAGCGGACCTGGCGGATCGAGCCCGCGGCGTACTCGATGGTCCTGCCCTAGCGGCGGCGCGCGGCCCGTCGGTCAGATCCAGCCGCGGCGCGCGGCCTCGACGCCGGCCGCGAACCGCGAGTCACTGCCCAGCTCGGTCATCAGGTCGGCGACCCGGCGGCGCACCGTGCGCAGGCTCATGCCGAGCGCGCGGGCGATCTGCTCGTCCTTCTGGCCGGCCGCGAGCAGCTGCAGCAGGTAGCGGCGCAGGTCGGGGCGGGCCTCGCCCCGGTCCAAGGCCGGCACCGGGGCGGCGCGCTCCCAGAGCTGCTCGAAGAGCAGGATCAGAGCCTCGACGAGGGCGCGCTGGCGCACCAGCAGCCGCGGCTCGTCGGCGAACCCCAGCGGTTCCGGGAGGACCGCGTGGGTGGTGCCGATGACCATCAGCCGGGTCGGGAGGTCCGAGAGCAGCCGGACCTGCTCGCCCGCCCGGGCCCGCGCGGTGAGGACGTCGGGTGCCTCGCGCATCGCCACCACGGGATAGATCGCCCGTGAGCGGCGCCCCGAGGCGATCGCCTCGGCGATCACCTGCACCATTGCGGACTCGCGGGGCATCCGCCAGGCGTCGGGCCGCAGCCACAGGAGGTCGCCCCGGCTCTCGGCGATCAGGTTCGTGAGCAGCGCGAGGGCGTTGCCGCCCGAGCTCAGCTCGCCCTCGATCGGGCGGACGTCGTCGACGTCGCCGGTGCCCGGACGGGTCGCCGCGGACACCATCAGGGGCACCGCCACCGCCAGCCGGGCCAGGCGCTGCTGGGCGCGGGCCGCCGACTCCGACTCGCGCCGGATCAGCATGCCGACCGCATCGGGGAGGGACAGCACGTGCAACCGGCCCTCGTCGATCCTGGTGAGGCCGAGGCGCATCAGCGTGCGCAGGACCGGCTCGACGTCGTTCCTCTCGATCGCCAGGGCGGCGGCGACGGTGCGCAGCTCGGATCCGGAGAGCGGCAGCACGCGGGCGTACAGACGCTCCTCGGGACCGCTCAGCCCGAGGCTCGCGAGCGGGCTCTGGCCGGCACGATGGGCCACCCGTGACATCTTAGTGTCAGCGGCATCGGAGGGCCAGGTGGCAGCGAACGGTCATGTGAGAATGACGTCGCCAGCACCGGGCCATCAGCGGGGGGAGGGTCCGGTGTGCGACGTCTGATCCAGGCGGAGCACCGGCCATCGAGGGCCTCGGAATCGCCACAGGGGACGATTCCGGGGTCCTCGTCCCGTTCCCGGACGTGCCGCCGATAATCTGGGCCACTCCCGCCGCAGACCTCCAGGAGACCCCCATGGCACGAGGCAACGAGAGCGCGCCCACCGACTGGGTGACCCGCGCGGCCGACGACGTGGTGCGGCACGCCGGCGCGACCGACCTCCTCACCCTGGCCTCCGGCGCCAGCCCCTCGGGGCCGATCCACCTCGGCAACCTGCGCGAGTTCCTCACGCCGCACTTCGTGGCCGAGGAGCTGCGCGGGCGTGGGCTCGCGGTGCGGCACCTGCACTCGTGGGACGACTACGACCGGTTCCGCAAGGTGCCGGTCGGGGTGCCGCCGGAGTGGGCCGAGCACATCGGTCGGCCCCTCTCCGCGGTACCCGACCCCTGGGACTGTCACTCCTCCTGGGCCGAGCACTTCAAGGCCCCGCTGCGGGCGGCGCTCGCCGAGATGGGCGTGCAGATGGAGGAGATCGACCAGACGCAGATGTACCGCTCCGGTGCCTACCGCGCGCAGATCCTGCGCGCTGTCGAGCGCCGCGACGACATCGAGAAGGTGCTCTCCCAGCACCGCACCAAGGCCCCGGAGGCCGCGACCGACCAGGAGGCGGCCGCGCTGGCCGACTCGGTGGCGCTCGACGAGGAGCCCGGCTCCGGCGACCTGGCTCGCTTCCCGTTCAAGGCGTGGTGCAGCAGCTGCGGACGCGACACCACGACCGCCACGTCCTACGACGACGACGCGCACCGGCTGGCCTACACCTGCAGCGTGTGCGGCTACGCAGGCTCCACCGACCTCGCGGACGAGGACGGTGGCAAGCTGGTGTGGAAGGTCGACTGGCCGATGCGGTGGGCCTACGAGCGGGTCGACTTCGAGCCGGCCGGGCTCGACCACATGACCCCCGGGTCGTCGTACACCGTCGGCCAAGAGCTGGTCTCCTCGATCTTCGACTGGCGCCCGCCGGCGCGGGTGACCTACGCGTTCGTGGGGTTCGCAGGCGTGCAGAAGATGTCGTCGTCCTCCGGGGGTGTCCCCACCGGCGCCGACGCGCTGCGCATCCTGGAGGCGCCGATCCTGCGCTGGCTCTACGTCCGGCGGGCGCCCAAGCAGGCCTTCGACATCGACTTCGGGCCCCAGGTGGTCCGGCTGTACGACGAGTGGGACGCGCTGACCCGCAAGGCCGGGGACCCCGCCAAGCGCGACGCCGCGGTGCTGGCCTACGAGCGGGCCGCCGCGACGACGACGGCCGGACCGCTGCCGACCTCACCGGTCGTCGTGCCCTTCCGGGTGCTCGCGTCGGTCGCCGACGTGACCGCGGGCTCCGCCGAGCAGATCGGCCGGATCGTCGGCGACCTCGGGCACGCCCACGACTCGGTGGCCGACCTGGAGCCGCGGCTGTCCAAGGCGATGCACTGGACCGAGGAGTTCGTGCCGGTCGAGGACCGGACCCTGGTCCGCACCGAGCCGGATGCCGCCCGGCTGGCCGCGCTGACGGAGCGCGAGGCCGCGTGGCTGACCCTGCTGCTCCAGCACCTGGGCGAGGCCGACGACCTGGACGCGGTGACCTCGCTGGTCTACGGCGTCCCGAAGCTGGCGCTCGGCCAGTCCCTCGACGAGCCCCCCACCGACGAGGTCAAGGCCGACCAGAAGGTCTTCTTCGGCCTGCTCTACCACCTGCTCGTCGGGGCCGAGCGCGGCCCGCGGCTGCCCACCCTGGTGATGGCACTCGGTGCGGACCGGGTCCGCGCGCTCCTCGGCGGCTGACGGCGGCTGCCGGTGCTCTGACAGGGTGGGGCCATGACCCACCACGACCTGATGGCCGGCCCGCCGCCCACCCTCCTCCCCGCCGATCCCGCGGCCGCGGACCTCGCGACCGACCCCCCGGCCACCGTGGTGCGCCACCACCCCGCCTCCCCCGTCGCCTGGGCGGCGCTGGCCGAGGCCGCCCGCGGACTCGGCGCCGACGACGTCACCGTCTACGCCTACGCGCGGGTCGGCTACCACCGGTCGCTGGACATGCTGCGCCGCAACGGCTGGAAGGGCCACGGCCCGGTCCCCTGGGAGCACGAGCCCAACCGCGGCTTCCTGCGCTGCCTGGCCCTGCTCGCGCTCTCCGCGCGGGCGATCGGCGAGGCCGAGGAGTGGGAGCGCTGCTCGGAGTTCCTGCGCGACTCCAGCCCCGCGGCGTACGACGCGCTGCTCGCCTGACCGCTCCTCCACCCTCTCGCGGCTCCCGTCGGTGGGCGGGTGTTCACTGGGACGGTGACGGAGACTGACGCGGGCTCGGCGCCCGTGACCGACAAGGATCCCTGGCCGGCCCTGTTCGCCCTGTGCCTGGGGTTCTTCATGATCCTGGTCGACTCCACGATCGTGACGGTGGCGACGCCGGCGATCATCGGCGAGCTCCATGCCGACGTGAACGACGTGGTCTGGGTGACCAGCGCCTACCTGCTGGCCTACGCCGTGCCGGTGCTGATCACCGGGCGGCTGGGCGACCGGTTCGGGCCCCGGCGGCTCTACCTGCTCGGTCTCACCGTCTTCACCCTGGCGTCCCTGGGGTGCGGCCTCACCACCACGATCGAGGCGCTGATCCTCGCTCGGGTCGTGCAGGGCCTCGGGGCCGCGATGATCACCCCGCAGACGATGGCGATCATCACCCGGATCTTCCCCGCCGAGCGCCGCGGCCGGGCCATGGCGCTGTGGGGGGCGACGGCGGGGGTGGCCACCTTGGTCGGCCCGATCCTCGGCGGCCTGCTGGTCGACGGCCTCGGCTGGGAGTGGATCTTCTTCATCAACGTCCCGGTCGGGATCTTCGGCTTCGTCTTGGCCTGGCGCCTGGTGCCGAGGCTCGAGACCCACGAGCACCGGTTCGACTGGCTCGGCGTCGCGCTGAGCGGCATCGGCATGTTCATGCTCGTGTTCGGGATCCAGGAGGGCCACCAGTACGACTGGGGCACCATCGCCGGCCCGATCACGGTCTGGCGGCTGATCATCGGCGGGATCCTGGTGCTGGTCGCGTTCGTGTGGTGGCAGGCCCACAACCCCCGCGAGCCCTTGGTGCCTCTGAGCCTGTTCCGCGACCGCAACTTCTCGCTGGCCAACGTCGCCATCTCCTCGATGGGGTGCGCGATCACCGCGCTGGCGTTCCCGATCATGCTCTACGCGCAGCTGGTCCGCGGGCTGAGCCCGACCGGCGCCGCGCTGCTGCTGGTGCCGATGGCGATCATGTCGATCGTGCTCGCTCCGATGGTCGGTCGGCTCACCGACACCATCCATCCCCGGACCATCACGAGCACCGGCTTCACGTGCGCGATCGTCTCGCTGGTCTGGCTGTCGCGGGAGATGACCCCCGACTCCGCGACCTGGCAGATCCTCCTGCCGATGGCGCTGCTCGGCATTGGCAACGCCCTGATCTGGGCACCCAACAGCGCCACCGCCACCCGCAACCTGCCGACGCAGCAGGCGGGTGCGGGCGCCGGCGTCTACAACGCCACCCGGCAGGTCGGCGCGGTGCTGGGATCCGCCGCCATCGCGGTGCTCATCGACGCCCGGCTCGCCGCCGAGGGTCTGGTGTTCTCAGCCTCCGAGGGCGCCGGGAGTGGCAGCGGTCTGCCCCCGTCCGTGCTCGCGCCCTTCAGCGACGCGATGGCCACCGCCCTGCTGCTCGCCCCGGCAGTGATGGTGGTCGGCCTCCTCGCCGCACTGGCGTTCGAGGCGCCGACCCACCGGCGTACCCCGGCCCCGGCGGTCGCGGCGGCCGAGGCTCGGTAACGCCCCTTCAGTGGTGCTCAGGAGCCGAGCGAGTTGCCGGTCGAGCGGAGGTTCTCGCAGGCCTCGACGACGCGGGCGGCCATGCCGGCCTCGCCGGCCTTGCCCCAGGCGCGCGGGTCGTAGGCCTTCTTGTTGCCGACCTCGCCGTCGACCTTCAGCACGCCGTCGTAGTTCCCGAACATGTGCGCCGGCGACCGGCCGGGTGAAGGCGTACTGCGTGTCGGTGTCGACGTTCATCTTGATCGACGCCGTAGTCGACCGCGGCGCCGATCTCCTCCGGCCGTCGAGCCCGAGCCGCCGTGGAAGACGAGGTCGAACGGCTTGGACCCGGCCGCCAGGCCGAGCTCGGCGACGACCGCCTCCTGGGCGCTCTTGAGGATCTCGGGGCGCAGCTTGACGTTGCCGGGCTTGTAGACGCCGTGCACGTTGCCGAAGGTGAGGGCCGCCATGTAGCGGCCGTTCTCGCCGATGCCGAGCGCCGCGACGGTCGCGAGCGCGTCCTCGGGGGTCGTGTAGAGCTGCTCGTTGATCTCGTTGGCGACGCCGTCCTCCTCGCCGCCGACGACGCCGATCTCGACCTCGAGGATGATGTGCGCGGCCGCGCAGCTCGCGAGGAGCTCCTCGGCGATCTGGAGGTTCTCCTCGAGCGGCACGGCCGAGCCGTCCCACATGTGCGACTGGAACAGCGGCGCCTCGCCGCGCGCGACCCGCTCGGCGGAGATCTCCAGCAGCGGCCGGACGAACCCGTCGAGCTTGTCCTTGGGGCAGTGGTCGGTGTGCAGCGCGATGTTGACCGGGTAGTTCTTGGCGACCTCGGCGGCGTACGCCGCGAAGGCGACCGACCCGCTGACCATGTTCTTGACGCTCGGGCCGGAGAGGTACTCCGCACCACCGGTCGACACCTGCACGATGCCGTCCGAGCCGGCGTCGGCGAAGCCCTGCAGCGCGGCGTTGAGGGTCTGCGAGGACGACACGTTGATGGCCGGGAAGGCGAAGGCTTCGGCCTTCGCGGCGTCCAGCATCTCGGCGTAGCATCTCGGGGGTGGCGATAGGCATGGCGGTCGACTCCTCGTGGCAGACTGGCGGCGTCGCTGTCGGGCCGCTGGGACCTGTCCATCGCCGGCCCGCCGACCGACCGCCGCCAGCAGGGCTCACCTCACCCTCGCCAGGCGTCGTCGCCGGTGAGGTCGGCGTACGACGCACCCAGGCGTGCATCGCGATGGCGCGGCGGCCGAGCGCGTTGATCGAGCGGGTCGAGCCGAACTGCGCGATCGAGAACGTCCCGTCGCACGACCTCGCGCGCGGCCTCCGACAGGCCCGGGCCCTCCTGGCCGAACAGCAGGCAGACGCGCCGCGGCAGCGTCGATGGTCTCGAGGTGCGCGGAGCCGGGCAGGTTGTCGATGCCGAGCAGTCGCGACCGACGGCGTCAGTGACGCGGCAGGTACGCCGCCAGGTCGGCGCGACCGTCTCGTGGTGCCGGACGTGCTGGTAGCGGTCGGTCACCATCGCGCCGCGCCGGTTCCACCGGCGGTTGCCGACGATGTGCACCTCGGCGGCGAGGAACGCGTTGGCGGTGCGCACGATGGTGCCGATGTTGAAGTCGTGCTGCCAGTTCTCGATCGCGACGTGGAAGTCGTGCCGGCGGGTGTCGAGGTCGGCGACGATCGCGTCCATCGTCCAGTAGCGGTACCGGTCGACGACGTTGCGCCGGTCGCCGTCGCGCGAGCAGGTCCGCGTCGTACTGCTCCCCGACCGGCCAGGGACCCTCCCACGGCCCGACGCCCACCTCGGCGGGGCCGTGCGGCATCGGGTCGTACGGCGCCCGTTCGTCGTCCATGCCGGTCACGCTATAGACCATTGGCCGGTTAGGCTGCGCCGTGACCTGGTCCGCGGTGGTCCTGCCGCTGCTGCTCGGCATCGACTGGATGGACCCCACCTGGCTGCTCGACCGGTTCGGCGACGCAGTTCTTCTGGATCAGCGTCGTCATCATCTTCATCGAGTGCGGGCTGTTCTTCCCGTTCCTGCCGGGCGACACCCTGCTCTTCGCGCTCGGCCTCTTCA
This sequence comes from uncultured Actinomycetota bacterium, assembly GCA_963791275.1. GTDB lineage: Bacteria > Actinomycetota > Actinomycetes > Propionibacteriales > Nocardioidaceae > Nocardioides. Next base: position 570,242 of record CAWBRP010000004.1, on the reverse strand, counting down.
TCGCCACCGGTCAGGTCGACCTCTTCCCAGGTGGTCGAGGGCGTCGAGCTGGTGCTCGCCTTCGTCGCTGCTGACGGGCGCGGCCTTCCTCGGCAACGTCGTGGGCTACGAGATCGGCCGCAAGCATCGGTCCACCGCTCTACGAGCGCGACGGCCGGATCCTCAAGCGGAAGTACTTCGACCAGACGCAGCGTGTTCTTCGACAAGCACGGCAACAAGGCGCTGGTGATCGGCCGCTTCGTGCCGTTCGTGCGCACCTACATCACCGTGGTCGCGGGCGTCACCCGGATGCACCGGCGACGGTTCTTCCTCTGGAGCTTCGTCGGCGCCCTGCTCTGGGTCGGTCGCATCACCCTCGCTCGGCTTCTTCCTGGGCTCGGCCTTCCCCGCGCTCGGCGAGAACATCGACACGGCGATCCTCGTGATCATGTCGTTCTCGGTCATCCCGATCGCCTACGAGTGGTGGCGGCACCGGCGCGCGTCGCAGCGCCCGAGCCGACGGCGAGGACCCCGACGGGCGACCCGACCGCGACGCGCTGGGCGCCGAGGCCGACTAGGCCCGGGAGCGGGCGTCGTCCAGGTCGGCCTTGGTGAGCACCGACCTGATCTCGAGCCCCACGTCGGCCAGGGGGTTGTCGGCCCCGGGGCTGCGGTCGATCGCGCAGATGACCGTCTCGACCACGGCGCCCCGCTCGCGCAGCGCCCGGGTGGCGTCGCGGACCGCGCCTCCGGTGGTGATGACGTCCTCCACCAGGGTCACCCGGCGGCCGGCGACGTCGGGCCCCTCGGCCAGCTTGCAGGTGCCGTAGGTCTTCGCCTCCTTGCGCACGAACAGCGCGGGCAGCCCGGTGCGGGCGCTCAGGACGGTCGCGATCGGGATCCCGCCGAGCTCGAGCCCGCCGAGCAGATCGGTCCCGGCCGGCACCAGCGCCTCCATCCGCGCGGCGACGCGCGCGAGGAGGGCGGGGTCGGACTCGAAGAGGTACTTGTCGAAGTACTCCGTCGAGACCTGGCCCGAGCGGAGGGTGAACTCCGCCCGTCAACCGGCAGCACGCGTCGATGTCCCGGGCCAGGCTCGGGAGTCGGCGTCACTCGTGGCGCAGCCCTAGCGGTGGTGCGCAGAGCGGCTGGCGACCAGGCTCGGCAGCGGCATCGCGCCGACGATCTTCTCGCAGATGTCGGCCCTGGCGGTCGCGACCGGGTCGGTCAACCTCGGTCAGGGCTTCCCCGACGCCGACGGCCCGCCGAGCGTGATCGCCGCCGCCGTCGAGGCGCTGCGATCCGGCCGCAACCAGTACGCCCCCGGAATCGGCGTACCCGAGCTGCGTCGAGCGATCGCGCGGCACCAGCAGCGTCACTACGGCCTCGAGCTCGACCCCGACAGCCAGGTCGTCGTCACGACCGGCTGCACCGAGGCGGTCGCGGCCGCCCTGCTCGGGCTCGTCGACCCCGGCGACGAGGTGATCGTGCTGGAGCCGTACTACGACTCCTACGTGGCGATGCTGCAGATGGTCGGGGCCGTACGACGCCCGGTCACCCTGCGCGCGCCGGACTTCCGGCTCGACCCCGACGAGCTCCGGGCCGCAGTCACCGACCGGACCCGGTTCGTCCTGCTCAACAGCCCGCACAACCCGACCGGCACCGTGCTCACCGAGGCCGAGCTCGCCGCGGTCGCGGGCCTCGCCCTCGAGCACGACCTCGTGGTCATCACCGACGAGGTCTACGAGCACCTCACCTTCGACGGGCACCCGCACGTCCCCCTCGCGACCCTGCCGGGCATGGCCGAGCGCACCCTCACGCTGTCGAGCGCTGGCAAGTCCTACTCCTTCACCGGCTGGAAGGTCGGCTGGGCGACCGGGCCGGCGGACCTCGTGGCGGCCGTGCTGGCCGCCAAGCAGTGGCTGACCTTCACGTCCGGGTCCCCGCTCCAGCCCGCCGTGGCCCGGGCCCTGGACGACGAGCCGGACTTCCCGCGCACGTTGGCCATGGACCTCCAGGCGCGCCGGGACCTGCTGTGCGCCGGCCTCGCCAAGGCCGGGCTGACGCCCCGGGTGCCCGAGGGCACCTACTTCGCGACCACCGACATCGCGCACCTCGGCTGGGAGGACGCGCTGACCTTCTGCCACGCCCTTCCCGAGCGTGCGGGCGTGGTGGCGATCCCGGCCCAGGTCTTCTTCGACGACGCCGAGGCCGGTCGCCACCTGGTCCGCTGGGCCTTCTGCAAGGAGGCCGCGGTCATCGAGGACGGCGTCCGTCGACTCGCGGAGTCGGATCTGGCACGCTGACCGGGTGGAGCCCCGGCGGCTGCTGGTGACCGGGTGCCCGGCGTACGGTCACCTGCTGCCGATGCTGCCCCTGGTCCGCGCGGCCGAGCGTGCCGGGCACGAGGTCCGCCTCGCCACCGGACCGGACATGGTGGCGGCGATGGAGCGCCGCGGGCTCCGGGTGACGGCCGCCGGGCTGAGCTTCCCGGAGATGTGGGCCTCCCACGACGCCGCCCTGGTCGGGCTCGAGGAGGCGCCTCCGATGGAGCAGGCGATCGCCGGCGGGACCGGCCTCTTCGGAACCCCCGTCCCCGCCCGGCTCCGGGACCTCGAGAACCTCTGCCGCGACTGGCGCCCGGACCTCGTCGTGCACGAGACCCTCGAGCTCGCCGGGCCGGTGCTGGCCCGGCGGCTCGGGGTGCCGTCCGTCGTGCACGGCTTCGGGCCGATGTTCTCGATGTACGCCTTCATCGGCGCGCAGATCGGACCGGCGGCGGGCCAGCCGGACCTGTGGGACCACCTCAGCACGACCACGTGCCTCGACATCTGCCCGCCGTCCCTCCAGCCGGACGGCCCGCCGCCGTACGCCGCGACCCTGCCGCTGCGGCCCAGCGCCGGCGAGGGCTCCGCGGCTCCGGTCCCGGAGGCCGTGGCGGCGCTGCTCGCGTCGTCCCGACCGCTGGCCTACTTCACCCTGGGAACGGTGACCAACGCGACGGACGGCGAGCTCGCGACCGGGGTCGCGGCGCTGCGCGAGCTCGACATGAACCTCGTCGTGACGACCGGACCCGGCGTGGACCCCGCCGACCTCGGCGACCTGCCGCCCCACGTGGCGGTCGCCGAGTTCGTGCCCCAGGCGGTGCTCCTGGCCCGGGCGGACCTGCTCGTCTCGCAGTGCGGTGCGGGCACGCTGCTCGGGGCGCTCTGCCACGGCGTCCCGCAGGTGTGCCTGCCCCGCGGGACCGACCAGCCGCAGAACGCCGCCTGCGTCGCCGCCGCCGGCGCGGGCGTCGTGGTGGACACCGACGACTTCGCCGTGGACACGATCCGGGCCGCGGCCGAGCGGGTCCGCGACGACCCGTCGTACGCCGCGGCGGCGCGTCGGATCCAGGACGAGATTGCGGGGATGCCGTCCCCGGACGCGGTGCTGGAGACGGTCCTGACGCGGGTCAGCGCCTGACCCAGGCGGCCGTCTCGGGTCTGAGCAGCAGCGTCATCGTCAAGGCGGCGGCCAGGAACGGCACCATCAGCACGAGCTGGCCGAGCGCGCCGAGGCCGAGCAGGCCCAGGGCACCGACGTTGGAGATCAGCAGGAGCATCCGCGCCCACGAGACACCCCGGAAGAGCAGGACGGCGAGCACGATGGCGGCGATCGCCCACACGATGAGGGCGCCGCCCATGATGAAGGTGGCGACGATGATCATCTGGTCGGAGATGCCGCTGTCGGCGATGTCGGGGTTCTGCTGCCGCACGTCGGCGAGCAGGGTGTCGGGCGCCAGTGCGAGGTAGGCGAGACCGACGGCCATCGCCACCGCCCCGAGACCGGCGAAGCACCAGGTCAGCGCGCAGGCCCAGAGCACCGGGGGCGGGCGCCCGCTGAGCGGGAGGGCTCGCGGGACGGGCCGCGGCGGGTGCGTCGGCACCGGCGCGCCGAACCCCGCCATCGGTTGCGGGCCCGTCGGCGGCGGCGGTGCGTGGGGGGCGGTGGGTGCGCTCGAGGGACCGGACGCGCCCGGTGCCCTCGGGGTCAGGGTCTCGAACGCCCGGGGCTGGGGAGGGGACGGCGCGGCGCGGCCGGCGAACCAGTCGCGCGCCGGCGGCAGCCACAGCAGCAGCGCGCACGCCACCACGATCGAGGAGAGGAAGCCGCCGGTCACCATGCCGCTGAAGAGCAGGGGCACCGAGATCACTGTCAGCCCGATCCGGGCGGTCCGGCTGCGGCGCAGGACCTGGTAGCCCAGGATCACCGCCGCGGTCGCGCAGCCGGCCGCGATCATGCCGAGCACCCGCATGGCCGTCAGGGCGCCCTCGACGGAGAGACCCAGGCCGTCGCCCGGCGGCTCGGCCAGGAACTTCTCGACCGCCTCCCGGGTCTGCATGGTGTGCAGGTTGGTGATCGTCTCGAAGACGAGCAGCACCACGAACGCGGACCCGGCCATGATCGTGTACGCCGCCATGGTCACCTGGCGGGGACGGGGCAGGGTCTCGGTCACACCCTCATTGCATCACGCCGAGCCAACCGGGCTCCCAGGGACCAGCGTGAGCCCGTCGTCGCCCTTGTCGACGGTGACCGTGCCGCCGTCGACCACCTCGCCACTGATCAGCAGCCGCGCCAGCGGGTCCCCGATCGCGGTCTGGATCAGCCGGCGCAGCGGCCGGGCGCCGTACGCCGGGTCGTAGCCGGTGTCGGCCAGCCAGGCGCGGGCGCCCTCGGTGACCCCGATGGTGATCCGCCGGACCGCAAGCCGCTTCTCCAGCAGCGCGAGCTGCAGGTCCACGATGTGCGCGAGCTCGTCGCGGGTCAGGGCGTCGAAGAGCACGATCTCGTCGAGCCGGTTGAGGAACTCCGGCTTGAAGCTCGACCGGACCACGGCGAGCACCGACTCCTTCTTCTTCTCCGGATCCAGCGTCGGGTCGACGAGGTAGGCCGAGCCGAGGTTGCTGGTCAGGATCAGCAAGGTGTTGCGGAAGTCGACGGTGCGGCCCTGGCCGTCGGTGAGGCGGCCGTCGTCGAGCACCTGGAGCAGGATGTCGAAGACCTCGGGGTGCGCCTTCTCGACCTCGTCGAGCAGCACCACGGAGTAGGGACGGCGGCGGACGGCCTCGGTGAGCTGGCCGCCCTCGTCGTACCCGACGTAGCCGGGAGGCGCCCCGACCAGCCGGGACACCGAGTGCTTCTCGGAGTACTCGCTCATGTCGATGCGCACGATGGCGCGCTCGTCGTCGAAGAGGAAGTCCGCGAGCGCCTTGGCCAGCTCGGTCTTGCCGGTGCCGGTGGGGCCGAGGAACAGGAACGAGCCGGTCGGCCGGTTGGGGTCGGCGATGCCGGCGCGGGACCGGCGGACGGCGTCGCTCACCGCGTTGACGGCGGCGCGCTGGCCGATCAGCCGCTCGCCGATGACCGCCTCCATGTCGAGCAGCTTGGCGGTCTCGCCCTGGAGCATCTTGCCGGTGGGGATGCCGGTCCACGCCTCGACGACGTCGGCGATCTGCTCGGCGCCGACCTCCTCGCCGACGAGCTTCTCGACGTCGGGGACCTCGGTCGACTCGACCTCCGCGATCCGCTTCTCCAGCTCGGGGATCCGGCCGTACTGGATCTCGCTGGCTCCGGCCAGGTCGCCCTCGCGCAGCCTGCGGTCGGCCTCCATCCGGAGCTGGTCGAGCTGACGACGCAGCTCGCCCTCGCCCTCGAGCGAGGTCTTCTCGCGTTCCCAACGACCCTCGAGCCCGCGCAGCTCCTCCTCGGCGTCGGCCAGGTCGGAGTGCAGCTTGGCGAGCCGGTCGACCGACGCGGCGTCGGTCTCCTTCTCGAGCGCGAACTCCTCCATCTTCAGCCGATCGACCTGGCGACGGAGCTGGTCGATCTCCTCGGGGGAGGACTCGATCTCCATCCGCAGCCGGGACGCGGCCTCGTCGATGAGGTCGATCGCCTTGTCGGGCAGCTGCCGGCCGCTGATGTAACGGTCGCTGAGCGTCGCCGCGGCGACCAGGGCGGCGTCGGTGATCCGCACGCCGTGGTGGGCCTCGTACTTCTCCTGGATGCCGCGCAGGATCTGGATGGTGTCCTCGACGCTGGGCTCGCCGACGAAGATCTGCTGGAAGCGCCGCTCGAGCGCGGGGTCCTTCTCGATCCGCTCGCGGTACTCGTCGAGCGTCGTGGCGCCGATCATGTGCAGCTCGCCGCGGGCCAGCATCGGCTTGAGCATGTTGCCGGCGTCCATCGCGGAGTCACCCCCGGCACCCGCGCCGACGACGGTGTGCAGCTCGTCGATGAAGGTGATGATCTGGCCGCCGGAGTCCTTGATCTCCTCGAGCACGGCCTTGAGCCGCTCCTCGAACTCGCCGCGGAACTTCGCGCCGGCCACCATCGCGGCCAGGTCGAGGCTGAGCACCCGGCGGCCCTTGAGGGAGTCGGGGACGTCGCCGGCGACCACCCGCTGGGCGAGGCCCTCGACGACGGCGGTCTTGCCGACGCCGGGCTCGCCGATGAGGACCGGGTTGTTCTTGGTGCGCCGGCTCAGCACCTGGATGACCCGCCGGATCTCGGCGTCACGGCCGATGACCGGGTCGAGCCGGCCCTCCTCGGCGGACTGGGTGAGGTCGACGGAGTACTTCTCCAGCGCTTCGTAGCTCGACTCCGCCTCGGGGCTGGTGACCCGGCGGTTGCCGCGCAGGGCGGTGAGCCCCTCGCGCAGCCCGTCCGCGGAGAGCCCGGCGTCGGTCAGCACCGTGCGGGCGGAGGACTCCACGGTGGCCAGGGCGACGAGCAGGTGCTCGGTGGCGACGTACTCGTCCTTCATGCCGCCCGCGAGGTCGAGGGCGCTCGCCAGCACCCGGGTCAGCGAACCGGACGCGGCGGGCTGCTGCACGGTCTGGCCGCTGGCGCTCGGCAGCGCCTTGAGGACCGCTTCGGCCCGGGCAGTCAGCGCGTCCGAGTCGACGCCCGCCTTGCCGACCAGGGTGCGCGCGGTGCCGTCGGGTTGCTTCAGCAGCGCGACGAGCAGGTGGATCGGCTCGGTCGCGGTGTGGCCGCCGGTCGTCGCCGACAGCTGGGCGGTCTCGATGACCTCGCGGCTGCGGGTGGTGAACTTCTCGGCTCCGAACTGGCTCAACGCTGGTGTCCTCCGTGTCGTCGTGGTTTCGCTGCTCGAGCGTGTCGAGACCCCACTGTGGTCCCACCTGTTCCAACGCGCCAGAAGTTGAGTCGATTCCCCTCAACTCTGGTCGCTTTTCCCGCGGCACCGCCCGGATAGTCCGTCACGGAATGGTCCGAAACCGCCGGCTGAAGAGCCGGTTCGTGACGGACTATCCCGGGGGCTCGAGGACAATGGGGGCGTGCCTGGTCTCGACCTCGTCGCCGACTGCGACCGCTGCGTGGGGCTCTGCTGCGTGCTGCTGCCCTTCCGGGCGAGCGCCGGCTTCGGTGTCGACAAGGCCGGCGGCGAGGCGTGCGACCACCTCGACCCGCGGGACCGGTGCCGCATCCACGGCGAGCTCGCCGAGACCGGATGGACCGGATGCGTGGCGTTCGACTGCTTCGGCGCCGGGCAGCAGGTCACCCAGGTGACCTACGCCGGTGCCTCCTGGCGCGACCACGACAACCTCGCCGAGATGGGCGCGGTGTTCACCGTGATGCGCGAGCTCCACGAGCTGTTGCGCGGGCTTGACCCCGCGGACCCGGCGTACGACGAGATCGCGGCGCTCACGTCGGGCTCGCCCGACGACCTGCTCGCCGTCGACGTCGACGCCCTGCTGGCTCAGCGCGAGCGGCGCCAGACCACGACCGACTGACCGGCCAGCGACTCGCGCAGCACCGGCAGCTTGTTGGGCGTCGCGACGGTGGCCCGGCCGGCCAGGGCCTGGCGCAGGGCCTCCCGGGTGCCCTCGAGCTGCGCGGCCAGCTCGGCGTTGCGGTGCTGCAGGGCGCTGATCTGGTGCTCGAGGTCGAGGATCCGGCGCACCCCCTCGATGCCGATGCCCGACGAGGTCAGGTCGGCGATCACCCGGAGCAGCTCGAGGTCGCGGTGGGAGTAGCGCCGGCCACCCCCGCCGGTGCGGCCGGGGGTGATCAGGCCCATCCGCTCGTAGGCGCGCAGGGTCTGGGGGTGCAGTCCGGTCAGCTCGGCGGCGACGCTGATGACGTAGACGGCGGAGTCGGGGTCGAGCCCGCCCAGGGGTGCGGTGGAGAACACGCTCACGACGAGGCCTCGAAGAGGTTGGCGCGCAGCGGCTTGCCGGCCGTCGCGGCGCGGTAGGCCTCGACCGCCTCGCGGGCGGTCGCGTCGAGGTGCGCGGGCACCTGCACCTGGACAGTGGCCAGCAGGTCGCCGAACGTGCCGTCGGCCTTGCGCGCGCCCTTGCCGCGGACCCGGAAGGTGCGGCCGTTGGGCGTGCCCGCCGGGATCTTCAGGGTGACGGTCGCGCCCTTGAGGGTCGGGACCTTGATGTCCGCGCCGAGCGCCGCCTCGTCGAAGGAGACGGGCACGTCGAGCAGCAGGTTGTCGGCCTTGCGGGTGAACAGTCGGTGGGCGCTCACCTTGACGGTGACGTAGAGGTCGCCGGCGGGTCCGCCGTGCTCGCCGGCCGCACCCTTGCCGCGCAGCCGGATCCGCTGGCCGTCCTTGACCCCCATCGGGATGCGGGCCTGGATGGTCCGTGCGGAGAGGCCGCGGCCCGAACCGTGGCAGGTCGGGCAGGCCTCGTCGTACACCAGCTGGCGGCCGCCGCAGGCCGGGCAGGTCTCGTTGAGCGAGAACGCACCGCCGACCGACGACACCACGAAGCCCGCGCCCTCGCACTGGGGGCAGATGTGTGGCTTGGTGCCCGGCTTGCCGCCGGAGCCCGCACAGGTCGGGCACGCGGAGTCGGAGGTCAGCCGCAGGCTGATGGTGACGCCGTCCATGGCGTCGGTGAAGGAGATGGTGGCGCTCGTCTCGACGTCCGCGCCCTTGGTGGGGCGGTTGGCCTGGGTGCGGGTGCGCCCGCCGAATCCGCCACCGAAGAGGTCGCCGAACATGTCGCCGAAGCCACCGCCGGCCTGCCCGCCGCGCTCGCGCAGCAGGTCGTTGATGTCGAACCCACCACCCGCGCCGCTGCCGAAGCCCCCCATGGAGGGGCCGACGGCACGCATCTCGTCGTACTTCTTGCGCTTGTCGAGGTCCCCGACCACGTCGTAGGCCTCGGCGACCGCCTTGAACCGGTCGTGCTTGGCGCTGTCGCCGGGGTTGGAGTCGGGGTGGTTGGCCCGCGCGAGCTTGCGGTAGGCCTTCTTGATCTCGTCGGCCGTGGCGTCCTTGCCGACGCCGAGGACCTGGTAGAAGTCCTTGGTCAGCCAGTCGTTGCGGAAGCCGGTCTCGTCAGCCACGCGGGTTCACCTCCCTCGGCGGTCGGTCAGCTGGATGGGGGGTCGACCACGAGGACCTGGGCCGCGCGGACGACGCGGTCACCGATCTTGTAGCCGGCCTTGGCGACCACCTTCGCGGTCGGCACCGCCACCTCGGGGTCCTCGCCGATGTGGGAGAGCGCCTCGTGCAGGGTGGGGTCGAACGCCTCGCCGGGCTCGCCGAACTTGGTGAGTCCCAGCGCGCTGACGACCCGCTCGAGCTGCTCGGCGACGGCGCTGAAGCCGTCCTCGAGCGGACCGTGCTCGCGGGCCCGGTCGATGTTGTCGAGGACGTCGATGATCGGCGTCAGCACGACGTACGTCGCGTTCTCCCGGATCAGGTCGCGGTCCCGGTCCACCCGGCGCTTGTAGTTGAGGAACTCGGCCTGCAGGCGCTGGAGGTCGACGGTCCGCTCGGCGAGCGCCATCTGGGTGACGGCGAGCTCGTCGCTCTCGGCCGTGGTGTCGTCCTCCAGGTCCTGGGGCTCGACCGGTCCGCCCTCCTCGAGCCAGTTGTCCACGCCGCTGATGTCGCTCTCGACCTCGGTCTCGTTCGCCATCTCCGCAGCCGCGTCCCCGAAGGAGCCCCGATGCTTCGGGGACTCCTCCGGAGGACGCTGGGCGTCGGTCACTTGGCCTCGTCCTCGGGCTTCTCGTCCGTCCCAGCCTCGGCGGCCGCGTCCGTGGCCCCATCGGTGGCGCCGTCGGTGGTCGCGCCGGTGGGCTCCTCGTCGACGATCTCGGCATCGACGACGTCGTCGTCGGCCTCCCCCGTCGCGCCGGTGGTCCCACCCGCGGCGGCCTGGTCGGCCTCGGCGGCGGCGTACATCGCCGCGCCCATCTTCTGGCTGGACTCCCCGAGCTTGGTGACACCGGCCTGGATCTCCGAGGCCGGGGCCTCGGGGTTCTCCAGGGTCGCCTTGAGGGCGTCGACGTCGGCCTGGACCTCGGTCTTGATCTCGTCGGGGATCTTGTCGCCGTTCTCCGACAGGAACTTCTCCGTGGAGTAGACGAGACCGTCGGCCTGGTTGCGGGCCTCCACCGACTCGCGGCGCTTCGCGTCCTCCTCGGCGTACTGCTCGGCCTCCTTGACCATCCGGGCGACCTCGTCCTTGGACAGCGCCGAGCCACCAGAGATCGTCATCGACTGCTCGCGGCCGGACGCGTGGTCCTTGGCGGACACGTGCACGATGCCGTTCGCGTCGATGTCGAAGGTGACCTCGATCTTGGGGATGCCACGGGGCGCCGGGGGCAGGCCGGTCAGCTCGAAGTTGCCGAGCGGCTGGTTCTGCGCCCACATCTGGCGCTCGCCCTGGGCGACCTTGATCTCCACCGACGGCTGGTTGTCGTCGGCGGTGGTGAAGATCTCCGAGCGCTTGGTCGGGATGGTGGTGTTGCGCTCGATGAGGTTGGTCATCACGCCGCCCTTGGTCTCGATGCCGAGGGACAGCGGGGTGACGTCGAGGAGCAGCACGTCCTTGACCTCGCCCTTGAGCACGCCGGCCTGGAGCGCGGCGCCGACGGCGACGACCTCGTCGGGGTTGACGCCCTTGTTGGGCTCCTTGCCACCGAGCAGCTCCTTGACCAGGTCGGTGACGGCGGGCATCCGGGTGGAGCCACCGACGAGCACGACATGGTCGATGTTGGCGACCTGGACACCGCCGTCGCGGAGCACCGACTTGAAGGGCTCGCGGGTGCGGTCGAGCAGGTCCGCGGTGAGCTTCTGGAACTCGGCGCGCGTGAGCTTCTCCTCGAAGTGCAGCGGGCCGGACTCGCCGTGGGTGATGTAGGGCAGGTGGATCGTGGTCTCGCTCGAGGACGACAGCTCGATCTTCGCCTTCTCCGCGGCCTCCTGGAGGCGCTGCTTGGCGATCTTGTCGGCCGCGAGGTCGACGCCGTTGTTGTCCTTGAACTTCTTGACCATCCACTCCACGACGCGGTTGTCCCAGTCGTCGCCACCGAGGTGGTTGTCGCCGGAGGTCGCCTTGACCTCGACGACACCCTCGCCGATCTCGAGGAGGGACACGTCGAACGTGCCGCCACCGAGGTCGAAGACGAGGATGGTCTGGTCGTCACCCTTGTCGAGGCCGTAGGCCAGTGCGGCCGCGGTCGGCTCGTTGACGATCCGGCTCACGGTCAGGCCGGCGATCTCGCCGGCCTCCTTGGTGGCCTGGCGCTGCGCGTCGGAGAAGTACGCCGGCACGGTGATCACCGCGTCGGTGACGGTCTCGCCGAGGTAGGCCTCCGCGTCCCGCTTGAGCTTCTGCAGCACGAACGCGCTGATCTGCTGCGGGGTGAACGTCTTGTCGTCGATCTGCACGTTCCAGTCGCTGCCCATGTGGCGCTTGACGGACCGGATGGTGCGGTCGACGTTGGTGACGGCCTGGCGCTTGGCGACCTCGCCGACCAGGACCTCACCGGACTTGGCGAACGCGACCACCGACGGAGTCGTCCGCGCGCCCTCCGCGTTGGCGATGACGGTGGGCTCGCCGCCCTCGAGAACGGCGACGACGCTGTTCGTCGTGCCCAGATCGATACCGACGGCACGTGCCATGGTGTGTTACCTCCGCTGATTGCTGGGTGAGTGGCCATCCTCGGCCGCTGGGCGAGTGTGGCAAACAAGTTGAGCCAGTTCAACTCAACTCTGTTCAGTCACCCTAACGCAGGGTAGGGCGGAGATTGTTCCCGGTGTGGCCGTCACCGGTTCTGGTTGCGCGGGTGCTGCCGGGCCTGTCGCTCGTTGCCGTGCTTGTAGTTGCCCGTCCAGCGCGCCATCGCCTCCTGGGCGTCCGCGTCGCTGACGTCCTCGACGTCGGCGAGGAACTCGGCGGCGCGGCCGCCTCGCAGCGTCGTCGCGTGGGCTCCCTGGTGGGTGATCACCACGCTCCCGTCGCGACGCACGACGTGGGCGAAGCCTGCCGGGACGTCCGCTCACGGGTCCGTCTCGGCGTCCAGGGCCTGCTGCTCGTCGACCCGCTTCTTGATGCGACCCATCCCGGGCAGCTCGCCGAGCATGCCGTTGAGCTCCCGGGAGACGTCGAGGAGGTCGTGCACGTCGGGAGCCACCGTGGCCAGTGTGCGCATCACGGGCAGCAGGTCGCGCTCCACCTGGTCGGCGAGCCGCGGCAGGTGGTCGACCAGCTGGACCAGCGCGTCGACCTCCCGCGGGTGCGTCGTGTCCGCGAGCCGCTCGAGAGTCGGCTGGAGCTTGGTGAGGGACGGCTCGAGAGCCCTGACCACGGCGTCCGCCCGGCGACGTGTCTCCTCGGTGCGGCTGACCACGCCGGCCGCGTCGACGCGGGTCTGCTCGATCCGGGCGACGAGTGCGCCGACCTCGATGACCACCTGCTCGGCCCGCTCCAGGAGCGCGAGCACCCGCGGGCCGGCAGCGAAGAGCTGCTCCAACCCCTCGCCGGCCCGCTCGGCGACGCCGAGGAGGTCGCGAGGGCCGGGTACCGAGGGCAGGCGCATGCTTCTCAACGTAGCGGGCGCTCCACGGCGATCGTCCGCAGCCGACGCAGGCCGACCTCGAGCACGGGGAGGTACGCCGGCGCCCACACCGGGGCGCCGAACCGCAGTCGGCACCGGTCCGTGTCCAACGCCTCGACCTCGTGGCTCGTCGCGGGCACCCCGGCGACACACCAGGACCAAGCGCGGTGGTTGTCGGTCACGACCCAGTCGGTGACCACGAACGGGGCCCACCAGCCGAAGGGGGTGAGCACCGCTCCGGTGGTGTCCGCGTGGATCCGGGTCAAGGGGTGGTCCAGGCGGACATCGGAGACGGTGGGTCCCCACTGCGGCCAGGTGCGGGTGTCGGTCAGCACCGCCCACACGGCGTCCACCGACGCCGCCACCTCCACCGAACGCCACCACATCTCTCGACCTTACGACGGGAACAGGCCGGGACGGTTGATGGTTCAACCACCATGCGCATCGACATCTGGTCCGACGTGGTCTGCCCGTGGTGCTACATCGGCAAGCGGCGGTTGGAGACGGCGATCGACGGGCGGGACGACGTCGAGATCGTCTTCCACTCCTTCGAGCTCGACCCGTCGTCCCCACGGGTGGCGACCCAGACGGTGGCCGAGCACCTCGGGCAGAAGTACGGCGGTGGCGCCGCGGGCGGTCGGTCGATGATCGACCGGGTCGAGGCCGTGGCCGCCGAGGAGGGTCTGCTGTTCCGGCTCGGCGAGGCGATGCGCGGCAACACCGTGGACGCTCACCGTCTGCTGCACCTCGCCCTCGAGCAGGGCGGTCCGGAGCTTCAGGGCCGGCTGTCCGAGGCGCTGCTCGCGGCGTACTTCCTGCGCGCGGAGAACCCCGCGGACCACGCCGTGCTCACCAAGATCGCCGACGAGACCGGGCTCGACCCCGAGCGGACCCGATCGGTGCTGGCCGGCGCCGAGTTCGCCGACGCCGTCGAGGCCGACATCCGTCAGGCCGTCGCGTACGGCGCCACCGGCGTCCCGTTCTTCGTCATCGACGACCGCTACGCCATCTCCGGTGCGCAGCCGGTCGAGGTCTTCCAGCAGGTGCTCGCGCGCGCGGACGCCGACGCGCGGCCGCTCGTCCAGGTCGGGAGCGAGGGCCACGACGAGTCCTGCGGGCCGGACGGCTGCGCGATCTAGGAATACCTGCTCGCCGGACCTTGTAGCACCTGTATGACCGTTCCCGACATCGCCCTGAACGACGGCACCACCATCCCCCAGCTCGGCTTCGGGGTGTTCCAGGTGGAGCCCGACGAGACCGCCGAGGTCGTGACCGCCGCGCTCGAGGCCGGCTACCGGCACCTCGACACCGCGCAGATGTACCGCAACGAGGCGGGCGTCGGTGACGCCATCGCGAAGTCCGGGCTGGACCGCGACGACCTCTACGTGACCACCAAGCTCAGCAACGCCCTGCACCGGCCGGACGACGCCCGGCGCAGCCTCGACGAGTCCCTCGACCGCCTGGGCCTGGACCGGGTCGACCTCTTCCTCATCCACTGGCCGCTGCCGACGCGGTACGACGGTGACTTCGTGTCGACCTGGCAGACGCTGGTCGAGCTGCGGGACTCGGGCCGGGCGACGTCCGTCGGCGTCTCCAACTTCCAGCCCGACCACCTCGACCGGATCATCGAGGAGACCGGCGTCGTACCGGCCGTCAACCAGGTCGAGATCCACCCGTTCTTCGGCAACGAGACGGTCCGCGCCGCGAACGCCCGGCACGGCGTCGCCACGGAGGCGTGGTCGCCGATCGCGCAGGGCAAGGTGCTCGGCGAGCCGGTCATCGAGGAGATCGCCGCGCGGCTCGGACGCACCGCCTCGCAGGTCACCCTGCGCTGGCACCTCCAGCGCGGCGACATCGTCTTCCCCAAGACGACGCGGCCGGAGCGGATGCGCGAGAACTTCGCGATCCTCGACTTCGAGCTCAGCGACGCCGACCTCGCGGCGATCTCGGCGCTCGACCAGGGCGACCAGGGACGCACCGGCGCCGACCCCGTCACGATGGACTGGATCCCCAGCTGACCGGCGTCCAGCCCTGATGGTCGCCCCTCGACGCCACGGGCTCGGCGCGACAGGCTGGTCGCATGGCCACCACCCCGATGCCCCCCACGACCGTCGTCCTCTTCGGCGCCACGGGTGACCTGAGCCGCCGCAAGCTGCTGCCCGGGCTGCTGCACCTCTTCCAGACCGGACTGCTGCGCGACGTCCGCGTGGTGGGCACCTCGCTGGACGAGCACACCCGCGACTCCTTCGTGGAGTTCGCCCGGGAGGCGGTCTACGAGTTCGGCGGCACCGACGGCGACAGGGAGGCCTGGCCGGAGTTCGCCAAGGTGCTGCACTGGGCGCCCGGGAGCGAGGGGCCGGCCGGGCTGCCGGCGTACGGTCGACGAGGTCGAGGCGGACTGTGAGGTCCCCGCCAGCCGGCTGCACTACCTGAGCGTGCCGCCGAAGGCCGCGCTGTCGGTGGTCGCCGAGCTGCGCGACGCCGGCCTGGTGGAGCGCAGCCGGATCATCATGGAGAAGCCCTTCGGCACGGACCTGGCGTCCGCCCGCAAGCTCAACGCCCAGCTCCACGAGGTCTTCGACGAGGAGCAGATCTTCCGCATCGACCACTTCCTGGGCAAGGAGGCGGCGCAGAACATCCTGGCCTTCCGCTTCGCCAACGGGCTCTTCGAGCCGATCTGGCACCGGCACCACATCGACCACGTGCAGATCGACGTCCCGGAGTCCCTGGGCCTCGAGCAGCGCGCCAGCTTCTACGAGGCCACCGGCGCCTACCGGGACATGGTCGTCACCCACCTGTTCCAGGTGCTCGCCTTCACCGCGATGGAGCCCCCCACGGCGCTCGAGCCGGAGGCGATCAGCGAGGAGAAGAACAAGGTCTTCCGCTCGATGCTGCCGATCCTGCCCAGCGACGTCGTCCGGGGGCAGTACGTCGGCTACCAGGACATCGACGGCGTGGCTCCGGGGTCGGAGACCGAGACCTTCATCGCGCTCAAGTGCTACGTCGACAACTGGCGCTGGGCGGGCGTGCCGTTCTTCCTCCGCACCGGCAAGCGGCTGGCCGAGGGTGCCCGGATCATCTCGATCGCGTTCAAGGAGCCGCCGCGGTCGATGTTCCCGCCGGGCTCCGGCGTGGGCGACCACGGGCCCGACCACCTGACCTTCGACCTCGCCGACCGGGCCAAGATGTCGCTGTCGTTCTACGGCAAGCGGCCCGGGCCGGGGATGAAGCTCGACAAGCTGTCCATGCAGTTCGCCATGCAGGACACCGGCTGGGCCGGGTCGGTGCTGGAGGCCTACGAGCGGCTCATCTACGACGCCGCGCGCGGCGACCGCACCCTGTTCACCTCGGCCCAGGGCATCGAGCGACTGTGGGAGATCTCCGAGCCGTTGCTCGAGAACCCACCCATCGTCCGCCCCTACGGCCGGGGCTCCTGGGGTCCCAACCAGATCCACCAGCTGGTCGCGCCGTGGGGCTGGCGGCTGCCGTTCGAGCGGGTCTGGCGCGACCCCAACTCCACGGGGGGCTAGGGCCCCGCCCTACACGGGCAGCGGCACGCCGCGGCGGGCGAGCAACGGCATCAGCCGGTCGACCACCGGGCCGATCAGCAGCACCACCAACACGGTGCCGGGGCCGAGTGACGCGCCCATCGACCACCCGGCGATCGCGCCGAGCACCTGCACCAGCGAATAGCTCCAGCGGAACGGGACGGGTGGGTCCCACGCGAGCGCGGCCGCCTCGACGGGTCCGGCCCCGAGATCGACGGCGAGGTAGCCCGCGACGCCGACGCAGAGCACCACGAATCCCACCACGAGCTCCACCCAGCGCAGCGACAGCGACGTCGGCTCGGGCAGCCTCGGCAGCATGACGCTCACCACCAGGCCGACCACCAGGGGCTGGGTGACGGTGCCGAGGCCCGGTCGCCGCCCGCGCAGCCAGGCGAGCAGCACCAGCACGACCCCCACCACGGTGTTCACGACCCAGAAGGCGACGCCGGTCGTCAGCGAGAGACCGTTGATGAACATCGAGTAGCCGTCGGAGCCGAGCCGCGCGTCGAGCAGCAGGGCCACCCCGACGCCCAGCACCGTGCAGGACACCACGAGCTGGGCGACCCGGGTCAGCACGCGGCGATCCTCACGCTCGGGGAACCGTGAGAGGGGCGCACGGCATTCCCGGGCGGCTGGGAGAATGCCCGAGTGCCTCGGGACGTCGACCTTGCGACCGAGGCCGACTTCCGCCTGCGCGACCTCGCGGTGGTGGCCTACGGTCCGACCCTGGTCAGCTCGATCGGCTACGGCGCCGTCACCCCGATGCTCGCCCTCCGCGCCCGCGACCTCGGCGCGGACGTCGGCACCGCCGCGTTCGTCGTCTCGCTGTTCGGGCTCGGGATGCTGCTGGCCTCCCTGCCCTCCGGAGCGATCGTGGCCCGGCTCGGGGAGCGGCGCACCCTGTTGTACGGCGGGTTCGTCGACGCCGTCGCGATGGTCGCCGCCGCCCGGGCCACCACGGTGCTCGCCCTGGGCATCGCCGTCGTGGTCAGCGGCATGGCCTGGACGGCCTTCCTGATCGCTCGCCAGGGATTCATGATCGAGGCGGTCCCGGCCAGCCACCGGGCGCGGGCCATGTCGACCCTCGGCGGCACCTTCCGGATCGGCATCTTCGTCGGCCCGCTGATCGGAGCCGCGCTGATCCACGGCTACGGCATCGGCTCGGTCTTCCTGCTCTCCGGGGCCCTCTCGGTCGCCGCGGGCCTGCTGGCCCAGCTGATGCCGGACCTCGGCCTGGAGGGTCGCGAGCAGCAGCGCGACGACGGCTTCGCCACGGTGCGCTCGGTGCTCTGGGCGCAGCGGCACACCCTGATGACGCTGGGGGTGGCGGTGGTCGTGATCAGCGCCTCGCGCTCGGTCCGCGCCGGGCTGCTGCCGCTGTGGGCCGACCACCTCGGCATCTCGGCGAGCACCACCTCGCTCATCTTCGCCGGCTCCGCGCTCATCGACATCGCGATGTTCTACCCCGGCGGCTGGCTGATGGACCGGCGTGGCCGCGCCGTCGTCGCCGTCCCGATCGTGCTCGGCGTCGCGGTCGCCTGCCTGCTGCTGCCCCTGGTCGCCACCGCCGCGGGCCTGGCCGCGATCCTGGTGCTGATCTCGTTCGCCAACGGGCTGGGGTCGGGGATCGTGATGACGATCGGCGCCGACACCGCCCCGGAGGCCGGCCGGGCGCAGTACCTCGGCGGCTGGCGGCTGTGCGGCGACATCGGGAACACCGGCGGCCCGTTGCTGGTCGGTCTGGTGACGCTCGTGGCGCCGCTGGCGACGGCCTGCGTCGTGGTCGGGACGCTGGGTCTGGCCGGTGCCGCGTGGGTGGGCCACTGGACCCGGCGACTGGACCGCGACCGGGCCCTCAGCCGATCGCGATGACGACCTCGTTGGAGGTCGCCCCGGTGTCGGTGTCGGCCATCCGGAAGCGGGTCTCGCCGCCCTGGCCGGTCTGGATGTAGGTCGAGAAGCTGCCGCCGGTGACCCGCGCGGTGACCGGGAAGTCCTGCCAGCTGCCCGCCTCGAAGCGCTGCACCTGGAGGACGGCACCCTCGCCGCCGGCGTAGGTGCCGGTCAGGTCGATCTGCTGCATCGGCGCCACCGCGGTCTGCCCAGCGGTCAGCACGATCGCGGTCGCCGGCGCCGCCGAACCCGTGGAGCCAGAGACCTCCTCCTCGCCCGGGGCCAGGGTGACCAGCGGACCGGTGCTGAGATCGGTCTCCGACGGCTTGGGGAGATACATCGACTGGGCGCCGGCCCCGGTGTCCTCGGCGGTGGTGTCGGCCTCCCCGAGGCCCAGACCCTTGCTGGCCACCAGCGCGGCGGTGCCGAGGAGCAGGCCGATCGCGACGGTCACGGCGACGAGCGCGACCAGCCCGTGCAGGATGGGGTGCTCGCGGTCGGTCACGACCCCATTGTCGCCGGAGGAGCCTGAGCGGACCAAACCCCACGTGGACCGCGCGGTCCTCCACAGCCGGGAGGACCCCCGGTTTGGGTCGGTGCCTAGGAGCCGAACCTCTCGGACATGAACCCGTGGACCCAGCCCCCGATGAGGGTGGACTACACCGAGACCGCCCGGGCCGCGCAGCGGCTCACCCGACTTCAGGCCGAGGTCGCGACCCGGGCCGCGCCCGGTGTCCCCGACACCGGCGGCCCTCCGAGCGACGGCGGGCTGGCGGCCGTGGAGCGCGCGGCGCTGGGTGTGGCCCTGCGGCTCGGCAAGGTGGCCTGGGCCCTGGACCGGGTGGAACGGTCCGCGCGCGAGGTCGACGACGCGAACGCCGCCCGGTGGGCCGCCCTGGGAGACCTGCCGTGAGCGGGGTACGCGGCACCGAGGGCAGCCACTCGCTCGTCGTCGACGGGGACCCGGACTCGTGCCACGGGGTGGCCCGGGCCCTCGCCGGCCTCGCCGAGGTGCTGAGGGAGGCCGCCGACGTCCTGGTCCGCCAGGCCGACGGGGCCGACGGGGTCGACGGGGTCGACGCGGACCGGCCTCGAGGGCTCTGGGTGGCGGCCTACCAGGCCCGGTGCCGGCACCTGGCCACCGAGGCGGACGACCTCGGCGTCCGCACGGACACGCTGGCCGCGGCGCTCGCGCTGCTCGCGGAGGCGCTGGAGCGGGCCGGGGCGCTGATGCTCGAGGTCGAGCGCCTGGCCGCCCCCCACGCCCTGGTGGTGGACCACCACCTGGTCGCCCCGCGAACCCCCGATCGAGCGGCGAGCGCCTGGGTGGCCTGGCGGGACGCGGTGTCGCTCGTCCGCCTGGCCCGGCGGATCGAGCGCGATGCCCGGCACGCCTGGGAGCGCGCGCTGGAGGAGCCCTGGGACCGCCCCGCTCCCGCCGGGTCGGGCGACCCGGACCCCTCCCGACCGCCGCTGCCGCCCACGTCGTGCCCGGCTCCCGAGCCTCCTCGTCTCCCGCCACACCCGCCCCGGCAGAGCGGCCGGTCCCGAGCACCTGACCTGGTGCCGATCACCTGCGGCCTGACGCCGCGTGACCCGGACGGCTTCTGCGCGACACCCGAGCCGTTCGCGCCGTCCCGGCCCGAAGGAGCGCGTCGTGCCGGGCGCTGACGTGATCGCCGTGCCGCCGCACTGGCGCCGCTCGGCCGACCCCGGGAACGGGGTGCTGGTCAGCGCCCGCTGCCCGGTGGCCGGGCGCACCGGCGTGGTCGCGCTGATCCGGCTGGAGGTGGAGCCGGTCTCGGGCTCCCTGCCCCGATGGCGGGCGGAGGACCTCCGGACCACGGCCACCCGGCGTACCGACTTCGAGCTGGACGACGAGGACGACTACGACCTCGACGGCCGGGAGGTGTCCTACCGACGGTTCGCGTTCCGCCGCGACGCCGACGACCTGCTCTGCGAGCAGTGGGCCTGGCTCGAGGACGGGCTCGGCTACACCCTCACCTGCACCGTCGGACGGGCCGACTACCTCGACTACTGCGACGTGTTCGAGGCGGTGGCCGCCACCTTCGACCCTCAGCCGGCCGCCTCGCCCCGGGCCACGCGGAGCTCCCGCTCGGCGACCGCGTGGACGTCGGTGCGCGCGTCGTAGGCCCAGAAGTCCCGCAGCCACAGCGCGGTCAGCGTGACGCCACCCACGCAGGCCAGCCCGCCGCTGACGATGGCGCCGCGCACCGTCCAGAGGTCGGCGACGACGCCGGCCCGGATCTGGCCGCCGAGCGGGCCGAGGGAGTAGGACAGCATCTCGATGCCGGCCAGCCGGCCACGCATCTGCTCGGGGATGGTCTGGTTCCACACGGTGCCCCGGAACACCGCCGAGATCATGTCGGCCGCGCCCGAGAGGGTCAGGAACAGCAGCACCAGCCAGACGCTGGGCATCAGCCCGGCGAGCGCGATCATCAGGCCGTACACCCCGGCGGCGATCACGATCGCCCGGCCGTGGTGGAAGACCCGGGACGTCCACCCGCTCAGCGCGGTCGCCAGCACGGCGCCGACGGTCTCGGCGGTGTAGAGGAGGCCGAGGATCTCGGGTCGCCCGAACACCTCGTCGGCGAGCGCCGGGAACAGCACCACCGGCATCGCGAAGAACATCGCGATCAGGTCGACGACGTAGGTGCCGAGCAGGTCACGCCGTCCGAGCGCGTAGCGCATGCCCTCGCCGATGGCCGCCAGCGACGGTGGGGTCGTCTCCGCCACGTGCGGGTAGGGCCGCATCGCGACGTACATCGCGGTGGCGACGCCCAGGCCGACGATGTCGACCACGAAGCACCAGCCGATGCCGGCGTAGGCGACCAGCAGGCCGCCGATCGCGGGTCCGACGAGCACGCCCATCTGCATGCCGAAGCTGGTGAGGGCGTTGCCGGCGATGATCTGGTCGTGCTTGACGGTACGCGGCATCAGCGCCTCGCGGGAGGGCCGCTGCAGCGCCGAGGACGACGTGAGCAATCCCGCCACCAGGAAGATCACCCAGAGGCTCGGCCGGTCGCGGAAGGCGTTGACGGCGAGGACGGCGGTGAACCCCGCCTGGGCGACCCCGGTCCAGATCAGCAGCTTGCGACGGTCCACGTGGTCGGCCAGTGCACCGCCGTACAGGCCGAAGACGATGAGGGGCACGCAGCTCGACGAGACCGACGGCGCCGACGGCGAAGTTGGAGCCCGTCAGCGTGTAGATCTGGAACGGGATGGCGACGTAGGACACCATGCCGCCGAGGTAGAAGACGGTGCCGGCGACGAACAGCAGCCGGAAGTCGCGCGACTCCCGCAACGGCGTGACGTCCATCCGCAGGGCCCGGAACCGGTCACGCCACGTCACGGGGATCGATGGTGGCACCTCGGGCGGCCCCGCCGCACCTGGGTTGCTCAGCGTCTCGGTCATGGGACCAGCACAACGGCATCCGCTTGCGCCCCTCTTGGGCCGGTCTTGCGGCCGTCAGCGGGAGATGCGCACCCGGGCACCGCCGCGCGGCACGCTGGTGATGTTGCGGACCTTGGGGGCGTCCGGCGCCAGGGTGCGGACGTCGACGGCGGCGAAGACCTCCCGCAGCACCGCGACCCCCTCCATCAAGGAGAAGCCCGCGCCGATGCACCGACGGACGCCGCCGCCGAACGGGATCCAGGTGTTGGTGGGCGGGTTCTGGCCGAGGAAGCGCTCGGGCCGGAAGGCCGCGGGGTCGGGGTGGTTCTCGGCCCGCGCGTGGGCGAGCAGGATCGAGGGGCCGATGGTGGCGCCCGCCGGGAGCGCGTGGCCGCCGATGGTCGCGGGCTCGGTCAGGGTCCTGACCACCATCGGGATGATCGGGTGCAGCCGCATCGACTCCTTGAGCGCGGCCTCGAGCCAGCCGTCGGGGTCGCCGTCCCGGGCCGCGGCGTGCGCGCGGGCGTGCTGGACGGGGTCCCGACCGATCTCGTAGAGCGCCCAGGCCAGGGCCGACGACGTCGTCTCGTGGCCGGCCAGCAGCAGCGTGACGAGCTGGTCGCGCAGCTCCTCGTCGGTCAGCCGGTCACCTGAGTCCTCCACCAGGATCAACCGGGAGAGCACGTCGGTGCGGTCCTCGAGGTCGGGCGCGAGGCGGCGCTCGGCGATCTCGGCGTAGATCAGCCGGTCGAGGGCGTAGGAGTTCTCGACGGTGGCCTTCCAGGGCCCGAACCGCTGGAGCCAGGGGTAGCCCCACCCGAGCAGCACCGCCGGCGAGACGTCGACGGTGGCGGTGACCCGGGGCCGGAGCGCCGCCAGCCGCGACTCCTCGGTGACGCCGAAGACGACCCGCAGGATCACCTCGAGGGTCAACGCGTTCATCCGGTCGAGGGAGCGGAACTCCTCGCCGTCGCGCCAGCGGGCCACCTCGGTCCGGGCCACCTCGGTGACCAGGCCCCCGTAGGCCCGCAGCGCCTGGCCGTTGAAGGCCGGCATCAGCAGCGCCCGCGCGCGCTTGTGCTCGGCGCCGTCCTGGAGGAGCAACGAGTGCTCGCCCATGATCGGGCCCAGGATCGCGTTGCCCCTTCCCGCCTGGAACACCGCCGGGTCCGCGGCGAAGATCTCGCGCGCGTGCTCGGGGCGGGTGAACAGCACGAGCGGACGGTCGCCCGGGATGGTGCGCACGGTGAACACGTCGCCGTAGCGGCGATGGAGGTAGGGCACGAACTGGTGGCGGAAGCGCATCAGCGCCACGCTCTGGAGCAGCACCGGCCAGCGTGGTCCCGGCGGCAGCGCGGCGTTGTCGATGCGGGCCGGGCGCCCGCCGCGGAACGGCTGCATCCGGGCCAGCCGGCGCTCGGTCAGCCTGCCGACGGGGTCCGTCGTGGTCACCCGCCCATCCTAGGAGTCCGCTCCTGGGGCGGCTGCCCTCGACCTCGCGCGCTCCCTCGACGTCGAGCACCTCGTGCCGGGGCAGCGGGCTGGTCACGGCCGCGCGGCAGGTCAGCGGATGCGTGTCGGTCGACTCCGAGGTCCGCACGGTCACGGCGTACGTCGTGCCGCCGTGCCGGAAGCGCGCGACGGTGAGCGGCCCGTCGACCGCCCGGGACTCGAAGGTCAGCGCGGTGCGGCCCGGCTCGGCCAGGTGCCGGCGCAGCGCGATCTCGGCCGCCTGCACGGGCATCGGCAGCGAGGACCGGCCGCGCAGGTGCTCGAGGTCCAGCCGCCCGGCCGCGTGCTCGCCGGCGAGCCGCACCGCCTCGTCCGGCGTGAGCCGGCCGTAGTACAGGCCGTCGGGCAGCACGAGCAGGTTGCCCGCGAACCGGTCCCCGCCGATGTGCGAGCACTCCCAGGTCTGTCCCGGCGCGGCCTCGGCGAGCGCAAGCGCGAGCGGGCGACCGCGCTCGGCGCAGCAGACGTCGTGCCGCCCGTGGGTGCACACGGCGAAGATCGGCTCGTCGTGCCGAGCGAGACCGAGGCCCCGACCCGCGGCCAGGGCGCCCAGGTCCCAGTCGAGGACCGCCTCCAGGTCCGGCACGACCGCGGTCTCGGCCCAGGCGCCGGCAACGACGGCGAAGACGCGCACGCCCTCGCTCGGGTCGGTCCGCCCGCTCCGCCCGGGCCGCCGGATGAGGAGGGGCCGGACCCGGTGCGCGCCGGCGTGGCGCTGGAGCGCCGGGCCCAGCGCCGCGGGGAGGCGGCTGTCCCGGAGCGCCTCGGGGCCCCAGGGCCCTTGGTGCTCCATCAGCAGGAACGCCCGGACCGTCGACGCGGTGCCGGAGAGCTCGTCACCGCGCTGTTCCCCGGCCGCGGAGCACCGGAAGTCCGCGGCAGGGCTCAACGAGCGACCTCGAGCAGACCCTCGCGGACCAGCCGTCGGCAGAGCACCAGGCGGCTGGATGCGTCGAGGAACGCACCGAGGTCCACCGGCCGCAGCTCGGGACGGGACCGGACCTGCTCCAGCGCCGGCCGCAGCCGGGCCGGCACGTCGAGGACCCGGTCGCCGAGCAGCACCCGGAGCCGGTCGCCCGCGTCGACGAGGACGCACGGGCGGCCGGGACGGCGGCGCAGCAGGGAGTCGTCGTCGAGGTCACGCACCGCGAGCACGTCGGCGAGGCCGCCGCGCTGTCGGGTCGGACGCGTGGTGAGGAACCGCTCGCGCTCGGCGTCCACGACCCGGCCCGGATCCAGGTCCCGCACCGCGTCGGCGAGGGTGGCGAGCCGGCCGGCCAGATCACCGACCAGCAGGTTCGGGTCCTCGACGTACCCCGCCGGGAGGTGCTCGTCGGGCACCTCGTCGACGAGTCGGGCGACGGCCCGGCGCACCACCCCGCGCCAGGTGAGCTGGTTGATGCCGAGGGTGACGTGCAGGGACGGGCCGTCCTGGGCGCGGGCGGCGTGCGGCGTTCCCGTGGGGAGGTACATCGAGAGGCCGGGCTCCAGCAGCACGTCCTCCACGCCGCCGGATGCCCCGTCGTGATGGACCTCCCAGCGCTTCGTGCCGTGGGTCTGGAAGACGAAGACGTCGTGGGTGTCGCTGTGCACGGCGAAGCCCTGCGCGCCGGGCGGGGTCAGGTAGGCGTTGGCCTGGCACGGATGCCCGAGCTCGACCTCGAGATCGGCCACCAGGGCGGTCAGCGGCGGCCAGTAGCGGTGCAGCCCCTGGAGCACCACCGTGGCGCCGCCGTCGAACAGGGCCAACACCCGGCGGGCGTCCACGAGGCCGGAGAGTGGCTCCCCCGCCAGGGTCGCCGCCCGGGTGAAGCGGGCCGGGTCCAGCACCTTCCCGTCCTGCGCGATGCGCACGGCGGGCGTGCGGACGGCGCTCTCGGTCAGCAGCCGGTCGACGTCGTCGAGGGAGAGCAGCCCGACCAGGTCCTCCGGGTCGGTGCGGTGCAGGTGCACGCGCGACGCCCAGATCTTCGCGAGGAAGGTCTGGGCGTCGCCGCTGAGCAGGTCGAGCGCGGTCAGGACGACCGGCTCTCAGCCGTCGGTGCCGTCGGCGTCGCCGCCGTCGGTGCCGTCCGCGTCGCCGCCGTCGGTGCCGTCGCGTCGCCGCCGTCGGTGCCGTCCGCGTCGCCGCCGTCGGTGCCGTCCGCGTCGCCGCCGTCGGTGCCGTCGGCGTCGCCACCGGGCACGGAGCCGGTCGCGTCACCGAGGCCGGTGGTCATGTCGTCGTCGTTGAGGGGCTCGTCGGGTGTCGTGGTCATGCGGTGTCCTCCTCGAGTGGCCGGGCGGTCGGTCCGCCCCACACGTTGCAGTCTGTTCCCCGGGTCAAGGCCCCTCCACACCCGCAGGGGTATCCGGTCCCTCAGGCGTGGGCGGCGGCCTCGGCCCGCGCGGCCCGGCGGGGGAACTGCCAGGTCAGCCAGAGACTCAGCGCGGTGTAGTAGACGAGGTAGATCACCGACGCGGTGACGACCAGCTCGTTGGGGTCGGGGAGCCCGGCGACGATGGCGGCGTACGCCACGAACCACAAGCCGGTGAGCACGAACGTGAGCTGCCACATCGGCTCGGTGCGCGAGGGGTAGACGTACTTGATCGGCACGAACACGAGCACCACGCAGACCAGCATGATGATCGCGGTCGCGGTGGTGCCGAGGCCGGTGGCGATGACGTAGAAGGCCAGGATGTTCCAGTAGCTCGGGAAGCCCAGGAAGAAGTGGTCGTCGGTCTTCGCGTCGCTGCGGCAGAACTGGTAGCACGACGCGAGCAGCGGCACGCTGGCCAGCACGCCCCCGACAGCGCCGGCGGGGAGGTAGCCGTTGGCCCACAGCAGCACCATCGGCGCCAGCGTGTAGGTCATGTAGTCGACGATGTTGTCGAGCAGCGCGCCGTCGAAGCCGGGCAGCACCCGCTTGACGTGGAAGCGCCGCGCCAGCATCCCGTCGGTCCCGTCGACGACCATCGCGGCGAGGAACAGCCAGAGCACGGTCTCGACGTCGCCCCGGTAGGAGTAGTGCACCATCAGCAGGGCGAGGACGGAGCCCGTCGCGGTGTAGGCGTGCACGGCCGAGGCGACAAGACGCTCACGGGCCGATGCGCGTTCGGCCTCCATGGGCCCTCACCCTACGTGGTGCGCCGGGCCGCGGGACGCGGCAGACGGCTCAGGGGAGCAGGTGGCGCCGGCGAGCGACCGCGGCGGCCTCCGTGCGGGACGAGGCCCCGAGCTTGCCGAGGATGTTGGACACGTGCACCGAGACCGTCTTGGTGCTGATGAAGAGCAGCTTGCCGATCTCGCCGTTGGAGCGGCCCTCCGCCACGTGGGCGATGATCTCCTGCTCGCGGGGGGTCAGCACGTCGGCCGTGGGGGCGGCCCGCAGCGCCGAGCTGCCCTGCGCGGTCAGCTCGTCGAGCAGCGGTCGGGCGCTCAGGCCGCGGGCCGCGTCGCGCGCCAGGTCGGCGGCCCGGCGGGCACCCGCGGTGTCCCCGGTCGCGCGCAGCACCGCGGCGAGGCGGGCGCGGGCCCTGGCCAGCTCGAACACGGCGCCGTAGGCCTCGAAGAGCCGCTCGGTCTCGCGCCAGGCCCCCACCAGCTCGTCCTCGGCCGGTGGGTCGACCTGCGCGAGCCACCGCCAGCGCAGCCACTCGGCCTCCAGCCGCTGGGCCCACGCGACCGCCTCGGGTCCGAAGCGGAAGCCCTCCTCGCGGTGGAACGTGTAGACCCGGCGACCGTCGGCGTACAGCCGGGCGGCGTCGGGATGCCGCTCCGCGCGCTCCTCGGCGCTCAGGGCGGCGGCGGAGGTGCCGAGGACACCGAGGGTGAGGGCGGCGAGCCGGAGCCGGGCCTGGAACAGCTCGCGCCACGTCGCGGAGAGGGTGGAGACGACGGTGTCGTAGGAGTCGAGGGCGGCCGTCGCGTCCCCGTCCTGCTCGTGGAGCTCGAGCTCGGCCGAGCTCCCCCAGATGCCGATCAGGCCCTCCCGGCCCCACTGGGCACGGAGCACGCCGAACAGCTCGGTGACGGACCGGTCGCCCCGGGCCGCGCGGATGTTGGCCTCCAGCGAGCGGAACATCGCCTCGTAGTCGTCGGGTGGCGACTGGCCGACCACCCGCGCCAGCCGCGCCGCCTCGTCCCACCGGCCGCAGGCGTAGGCGACGGAGGCACCCATGAAACGGGACATGCCGGCGAACGGGGCCCAGGGCGTGCCGGCGGCCGCGCCGCGCTGCACGGCCTGGGCGAAGGCGTCCATCGACTCCTGGTGGTCGGCGCGGTCCTGGTGGAGACGCCCGAGGAGGTAGAGACCGCGGATCTCGGCGTTGGCGGCACCGGCGGCTCGCGCCTTGGCGATGACGTCGAGGAGGGCGTGCCGGATCTCGTCGGAGCGCTGCTCCTGGTCGAGCCCGACCAGGGTGGTGAGGATGTCGGTCACCAGTCGCGGCATGTCGTCGCGCTCCGCCAGGCCGAGCGCCTCGAGGCCGGCCTGCCGCGCCTCCTCGATGTCGCCGAAGGCGGCGAGCACCCGAGCCTGGAGGGCGAGCACCTTGGCGCGTTGGGTGGTCATCCCCTCCGGGAGGAGCGCCACCGCCTCGGCGACGTAGACGCGCGGGTCCTCCTGGGTGTCGAGGTGGATCAGGGAGCTCGCGAGCGCCGCCAGCAGCTGCCCGCGGTCGGCGGCGGGAGCGTCCGGCGGCAGCAGGTCGAGCTGCTCCCGGACGACGGCCGCGGCCTTGGCGATGTGGCCGGCGGCGATGAGCGCGTCGGAGGTGCGGGTGACCAGCAGGGCCACGTCGATGTCGTCGAGCGGACCGACCGCGGGGTCGGTGGTCAGGGTGAGCGCCTGCCGGAAGTGCTGCGCGGCCTCGTCGGGGCCGCCGACGCGCATGGCGTCGTTGCCGGCCTCGATCGCGGCCAGCAGGGCGGTCCGGTGGTCCTGGCCCAGACGCGCGTGCCGGGCGAGCTCGGCCGCGGCGCCCTGGGCGCGGCCGGTGCGGAGGACCTCGGCGTACGTCGCGTGCAGGCGCACCCGCTCGCCGGGCAGCAGGTCGTCGTAGATCGCCTCGCCCAGCAGGGCGTGGCGGAAGGCGTAGGAGTCGGGCCCGGAGGGCACCAGGACGTTGGCCTCGACGGCGGTCCGCAGCGCCGACTCGAGCGCGGCCGGGCCGAGGTCGCAGACCTCGGCGAGCAGGTGGTGGGAGACGTGGCGCCCCGCGACCGACGCGATCCGCACCACCTGGCGGGCCTCGTCGTCGAGCCGGTCGAGCCGGTTGAGCAGCACGTCGGCAAGGTCCCCCGGCACGCTGCCGCCGCTGGCCGAGATGGCACCGACCAGCTCCTCGACGAAGAACGCGTTGCCCTCGGCGCGGGTCACGATGTCGGCGATCTCGGGCTCACGCATCGGGTCGGGGTGCAGCCGGTGGACCAGGCTGCGCACGTCTCCGGCCGCCAGCGGCTCGAGCTGCATCCGCTCCACACCCGGCAGCCGGACCCACTCCCCCACCTGGCGGCGCAACGGGTGCCGGCGGTGGAGGTCGTCGGAGCGGTAGGACACGACCAGGGCGACCCGGGTGGCGAACGGCCGGCCGAACAGGAAGCCGAGCATGTCGCGGGTGGACTGGTCGGCCCAGTGGGCGTCCTCGATCACGACCAGATGGGGGCCCGCGTCCGCGGCCCGCTCGAGCAGGGCGTGCACGGCGTCGAAGAGGTCGCCCCGCTCGAGGGACTGGTCGTCGGTGCCACCCTCGGCGTGCCGGATCCGGCGACCGGGCTGCAGCCGACCGAGGGCGGGGTGGGTGTCGAGCACCTGCTCGACGAGGTCGGGGTGCGAGAGGGCGAGGCGACCGAGGATCTCGGTGAAGGGCAGGTAGGGGAGGCCGCTGTCGGCCAGGTCGAGGCAGTGACCGGCGGCGACCTGCCAGCCGTCGACGACGGCGAGGTCACGCAGCTCGGTCAGCAGCCGGGTCTTGCCGACGCCCGCGTCGCCACCCAGCAGCACGGCGCGCGCGCTGCCGTCGGACGCGCCGATGCCGAGCTGGCTGCGCAAGGCATCCAGCTCGGCATCACGGCCGACCAGGTCGGCACTTCGCAGTGCGGGCACGGACGACATCATGTCGCCTGCCACCGACACCGTCGCCCCGAATTCGCGGGGCGCAGCGACGGCCGTGCTCATCGAGCGGCGACGACGGCGCCCGGGCGGCCGGCGTGCAGCCGACGGCTCTGCTTGGGCACGGTGATGCGCCGGCGGCGCGGGGTCCAGTCCTGCCGGACCCGGTTGCTGCGGTACTCGATCTCTGCGTTCAAGGTGCTGTTGGTGAACATGTCCCTTGTCCCTTCTCTTGGTGATGAGAAGAGATTCGTTCCCTGAGGTAGGGCGACACATCGGACGGGTGCCTTATCCCCGCGTCGCCGCCTACCTCAGATCGAGGCCGGCTGCTACCTCAGACGAACCCGGTTTCGCGCTACCTCAGACGGGTCGGCCGCGCTGCCAGACACCGGCCACGAGCGGCACCCCCGGCCGGTAGGCCAGGTGCACGTGGCTGGGTGCGTCGAGCAGCACCAGGTCGGCCCGCATCCCGGGCGCCAGCCGCCCCACGTCGTCGCGGTCCAGCGCCTCGGCGCCGCCGAGGGTGGCCGCGCGGACCGCCTCGGCCGGGGACATCCGCATCTCGCGGACGGCCAGGGCGACGCACAGCGCCATGGAGGAGGTGAAGCAGGAGCCCGGGTTGCAGTCGCTGGCGAGCGCGACCCGCACGCCGCTGTCCAGGAGCCGCCGGGCGTCCGGGTAGGGCTGCCGGGTGGAGAACTCGACGCCGGGCAGCAGCGTGGCGATGGTGCCGGAGTCGCGCAGCGCGTCGACGTCCTCGTCGGAGAGGTACGTGCAGTGGTCCACGGCGGTGAGCCCGAGCTCGGCGGCGAGCCGCACCCCGGGACCCGGGCCGAGCTGGTTGGCGTGCAGCCGCCCGCGCAGGCCCTGGGCGCGCCCGGCCTCGAGGATCGCCCGGGCCTGGTCGCCGTCGAAGGCTCCGGTCTCGCAGAACACGTCGATCCACTTCGCGTACGGCGCGGCCGCGTCCAGCATCGGCCCGGTGACCAGCTCGACGTACTCCGCCGGGTCCGCGCCGGTCGGCACCACGTGCGCGCCGAGGAAGGTGGTCTCGTCGGTGAACTCCCGCGCGACCGCCAGCGAGCGGGTCTCGTCGTGGACCGTGAGCCCGTAGCCGCTCTTGATCTCCACGGTCGTGGTGCCCTGGGAGAGCATCTCCTGCACCAGTCGGGCGACATGGGAGAGCAGCTGCTCGTCGGACGCGGCCCGGGTGGCCGCGACCGTGGTGCGGATGCCGCCGGTGGCGTAGGGCTCGCCGGTCATCCGGGCGGCGAACTCGGGCGCCCGGTCGCCGGCGAACACCAGGTGCGAGTGGCTGTCGACGAAGCCCGGCAGGACCGCCCGTCCGCCGGCGTCGACGTAGGTGTCGGCGGCCGGGGCGTCCGTCGCGGACCCGACCCAGACCACCGCGTCGCCCTCGAGCACCAGGGCCGCGTCCGTCACGATCCCGAGGGGTCCCTCGCGGGTGGGGTCGTTGGTGGTGAGCTCGCCGATGTGGGTGATCACCGTGCTCGTCATCGCCACAGCCTCTCGATCGCGGTGTCCAGGTCGCGGCCGACCTGCTCGGCGTCGCCGCGGCTCGCGATGACCACGCCGTCGGCCATGACCTGCGTGACGTCGGCCGACGTGGCGGCGAACACCGCGGTGTGCTCGTCGCGACCGGTTCCGGCCGTCCGGGGACTCGTGGTGTCGAGGGTGACCAGGTCGGCCCGCCGACCGACCGTGATCGCGCCGGCGTCGTCGAAACCCAGGCTGGCGTGGCCGGTCGTGGTCGCGGCCGTCAGCAGCTCGGCCGCCGTCCAGTGCCCGCGCCTCTCGGTGGCCAGCCGCTCGTCCAGCTCGACGGCGCGCATCTCCTCGAACAGGTCGATCACCGCGTGGCTGTCCGAGCCGAGGGTGAGCGGGCTGCCGGCCTCGTGCAGCGCCCGGCTCGGCCCGATGCCGTCGCCGAGGTCGCGCTCGGTGGTCGGGCAGAAGCAGGCGCGGGTGCCGCTGTCACCGAGGTGCGTCACGTCGTGGTCGGTGAGGTGGGTGGCGTGGACGGCGCTGGTCCGCGGACCCAGCGCGCCGTGGTCGGCGAGCAGCTGGGCGGGAGTGGCGCCGTACGCCGCGACGCAGGCGTCGTTCTCGGCGCGCTGCTCGGAGAGGTGGACGTGCAGGGGCCGACCCTCGGCGGCCTCGACCACCCGGGCCAGGGCGTCGTCGGGGACGGCGCGCACCGAGTGGATCGCCGCGCCGATGACCACGCCTTCGCTGGCGCGGAGGCCGTCGACGCGCGCGGCCCAGGCCCCGGCGGTGCCGTCGGAGTAGCGCACCTGGACGCCCTCGACCGGGGCACCGAAGCCGCTGGAGAGGTAGCACGTGTCGAGCAGCGCGATCCGGATCCCGGCCGCACGGGCCGCGGCCACCAGCGCGTGCCCCATCGCGTTGGGCTCGTCGTACGGCCGTCCCGTCGGGCTGGTGGTGGAGGTAGTGGAACTCCCCCACGGTCGTGATCCCGGCGACCGCCATCTCGCGGTAGGTCGCCAGGGCCAGGTCGTAGTAGGAGTCCGGGTCGAGCCGACCGGCGACGGCGTACATCTGCTCGCGCCAGGTCCAGAACGTCCCCTGGCCGCGCTGGGTGCGCCCCCGCAGCGCCCGGTGGAACGCGTGGCTGTGGCAGTTCGCGAGCCCGGGGATCGTGAGGCCGGCGACCCGGGTCGCGTCGCCGGCGACGGCTCCCGGCGTGACGGCGGTGAAGCGGCCCGCCTCGATCGAGACCAGGACGTCGTCGCGGACGGCGCCGTCGAGCCAGGCGCGCTCGAGGAGGTACGCCGACGCGGTCACCCCACCAGCCGCTCGAGGGTGTCGGCCAGGGCCGAGATCCCGACCAGGCAGTCGGCGGTGTCGGCGTGCTCGGCCGGCGCGTGCGAGACGCCCGTCGGGTTGCGGACGAAGAGCATCGCGGTCGGGATGCCGGCGGCGGCCAGGATGCCCGCGTCGTGGCCGGCCTGGGTGGGGATGACCGGCCAGTCGCCGCCCTCGTGGTCCTCGGCGATGCGCCGGGCGAGGTCGGCGTCGAACGACAGCGAGCCGGTGACCGACTCGGCCGTCACGGTGAGGTCGGTGCCGTCGCGGCCGGCCCGCTCGGTGGCCTGCCGGGTGACGGTCTCGACGAAGTCCTCCAGCGCGGCGTCGGACTCGCACCGGGCGTCCAGCCAGGCGGTCACCGAGGAGGGCACCGCGTTGGTGCCGTTGGGATCGATGTCGACGCGGCCGAAGGTGGCCCGCTGCCCGGTGAGCCGGGCCTGCTTGTTGGCCGCCAGCGCGGTCATCGCGTAGGACAGCATCGGGTCGTGCCGGTCCTCCATCCGGGTGGTGCCGGCGTGGTTGGCCTCCCCCGTGAACGCGAACCGGTAGCGGCCGTGCGGCCAGATCTCGCTGGCCACCCCGATCGCGGCACCGCGGTCGACCAGGTCACGGCCCTGCTCCACGTGCAGCTCGACGAAGCACGCCACCCGGTCGGCGAGGTCGGTGGCCGGTCCGTCCGGGCCCGGGTCCAGCCCGGCGCGTTCGAGCGCGTCGGGCAGGGCGACACCGTCGCGGTCCCGCAGCTCGCGGGCCGCGGCCCAGGTCAGCGCACCGACGGCGAGCCGCGAACCGAGACAGGCCCGGCCGAAGCGCGAGCCCTCCTCCTCGGCGAAGACCGACACCCCCACCGGACGCGCCGGCGCCACGCCGCGCTCGCGCAGCAGGTCGATCGCGGCCAGGCCGGAGAGGACGCCCAGTGGACCGTCGTACGCCCCGCCGTCACGCACCGAGTCCAGGTGCGAGCCGGTGACCACCCCGGGGCCGGGGGTGCCCGCGTCCCACCAGGCGACGACGTTGCCGACGCCGTCCGCCTCCACGCGCAGCCCGCGCGCCTCCGCCTCAGCCACGAACCAGTGCCGCAGCTCGACCTCGGCCGCCTCGTAGGGCTGGCGGAAGTAGCCACCGGTGCGGACCGACCGGCCGAGCGGCATCAGCTCGGCCCACATGCGTTCGAAGCTCATCGCCTCAGTCCAGCGGTACGGCGCCTCCGGGGCAACCGGCCACGCACGGAGCGGGTCTCGGATCTCAGACTGCTGCCTCGCACCCCCGCCGCGATAGTCCGTCACGTTTCGGCCCGGATCCGGGGTCGAGAGCGACCAACACGTGACGGACTATCACGCCCAGCCGTCACCCCGCCCCGCCTGGCATGCTCGGCCGATGGAGTTCCGTGACGTGGTCCGGCGGCGCCGGATGATCCGCACCTACGACGACCGACCCGTGGACCGCGCGGTCGTGGACCGGGCGCTGGCCCACGCGACCCGGGCGCCGAGCGCCGGCTTCAGCCAGGGCTGGGGCTTCCTGGTGCTGGACGACCCGGCCGACCTGACGCGGTTCTGGGACGCCACCTCCGAGCCCGGGGATGAGCCCGACGGCTGGCTGCGGGGCATGCGGACCGCGCCCGTGCTGATCGTGCCGTGCTCGAGCAAGGCGGCGTACCTGGCCCGCTACGCGGAGGGCGACAAGGGCTGGACCGACCGCGACGAGGCCCGCTGGCCGGTCCCCTACTGGCACCTCGACACCGCGATGGCCGCGCTGCTCATCCTGCTCACCGCCGTCGACGAGGGGCTCGGGGCCTGCTTCTTCGGCGTGCCGCCGGAGCGGGTGCCCGCGCTCAAGGAGGCGTTCGACATCCCGGAGAGCTTCGACCCCATCGGGGCGGTCACCCTGGGTCACCGGCTGCCCGACCCGGGTCTGCCCGGCTCGGCCGCGACCCGGAGCCGCAAGGGTCCCGACGAGGTGGTGCACCGCGGCCGGTGGACGCACTAGCGTCACCCCATGCCGGATGCCGCTGTCGCCAAGCTCCAGGCGTTGGTCCGGATCCCGACGGTCTCGCACCGCGACCCCGCCCAGACCGACACCGCCGTCTTCGCCGCGTTCCTCGAGGAGCTGGCCCGTCAGTTCCCCCTGCTGCACGAGCGCCTCGAGCTCACCCGCATCCACACGCACGCCCTGCTCTTCCGGTGGCCCGGCCGCGCCGACACCCGACCCGTCGTGCTGATGGCCCACCTCGACGTGGTGCCGGTGGAGGAGGACGCGCCGTGGCAGCGCCCCGCCTTCGGCGCCGAGATCGTCGACGACGAGATCTGGGGCCGCGGCACCCTGGATGACAAGGGCTGCCTGGTCGGCATCTGCGAGGCCGTCGAGCGGTTGCTCGCCGACGGCGTCGAGCCCGCCCAGGACGTCTGGCTCTCCTTCGGCTGCGACGAGGAGGTCTCCGGTGCGGCCGCGGGACTGGCCGTCGCGGAGCTCACGCGCCGCGGGGTGCGGCCCTGGTTCGTCCTGGACGAGGGCGGCGCGGTCGCCGCCGGCGCGTTCCCCGGCATCGGGGTGCCGGTGGCGGTCATCGGGGTCACCGAGAAGGGCGTGACGTCACTCGAGCTCTCCGTCGAGGGCCGGGGTGGTCACGCCTCGACGCCGGAGAAGCTGGGGCCCACGGCACGGATCGCCCGCGCGATCACCAGGCTCGAGCGCGCGCCGTTCTCCCCGAGCCTGCCGGCGCCCACCCAGACCCTGATGGCCCGGCTGGCCCCCCACGCCCCGACACCTCTCCGGGCGCTGATGGGCAACGCGCCGCGGCTGGGGCCGGTGCTCGCCCGCGCCCTGGTCGTGGCCGGCCCGGAGTCGGCGGCGATGACCCGCACCACGATCGCGGTCACCACGCTCTCCGGGTCACCGGCGCTCAACGTGATCGCCTCCCGGGCCACCGCGGGCCTCAACATCCGGATCATGGTCGGCGACACGGTGGCCGGCGTCGTCGAGCACGTGCGCAAGGCGGTCCGGGACGACCAGGTGAGCATCGAGGTCGTCGAGGCCAACGAGCCGAGCCCGGTCTCGCCGTACGAGGACGACGAGGCCTTCGACCTGCTGGCGAGCACCATCGCCACGGACTTCCCGGACGCGGTCGTCTCCCCCTACGTGATGATGGCGGCGACCGACGCGCGCTTCTTCACCCCGATCTGCGACCGGGTCTACCGCTTCGCGCCGTTCCGGATGACCAAGGACCAGCGGGCGGCCATCCACTCCTACGACGAGCGCATCGGGGTGGCCGACTTCCTCGACGGCGTCGACTGGTACCGGCACCTGATCGAGGGGCTCCCCGATGAGTGATCTCGACAAGCTCGACCGACGCGTGGTCACGCCCGTCCACGGGCTGGCCGCGGTCGTCGGCTTCCTGGTCGCCGTGGAGGTCGCCAGCGGCGTCCTCCAGGGCTACTACACGCCGATCTACCCCCAGATCGCCGAGCACCTCTCGATCCCCGAGGGGGACGTCAACTGGTTCGAGGCCGCCCAGCTGATCGTGTCCGCGCTGTGCGTGCCGTTCCTGGCCCGGCTCGGGGACCTGGTCGGCCACAAGAAGGTGCTGCTCCTCTCCACCGCCGTCACCGCGCTGGGCTCCTGGATGCTCGCCTTCGCCCCGTCGTTCTGGACGTTCCTGATCGGCTGGGCGCTCCAGGGTGCGTACGTCGTGTGGCTGCCGCTGGAGATCGCGATCATCCACCGGCGCACCCGCGACTCCGGTCGCCAGGAGCTGCTCACCCGGCGCGGCGCCGGCGTCCTGGTCGGGGCCCTGGAGCTCGCGGTGATCATCGGCGCGGTCACCAGCGGGCTGCTGGTGGACACGCTGGACATGAACCTGCTGCTCGCCCTGCCGGCCGTCGTCGTCACGGCGGTCTTCTTCGTGATCCTGGCCGGCATCGAGGACGCCCCCGGTGAGTCCTCCGGCGGCATCGACTGGGTCGGCCTGGCCCTGGTCACCGTGGCGCTCGGCCTGGTGATGGGCGGCCTGGTGATGATCCGGATCAACGGCGCCGGCAGCGCCCTTGCCTGGGGCACGGTCCTGGTCGGCCTGCTGATGTTCGTGCCGTTCATCCGCTACGAGGCGGCGCACGACGAGCCGATCATCGACGTCCGGCTGTTCTCGCGCCCCACCCAGTGGCCGGTCCAGCTCACCGCCTTCCTCTTCGGCATCCCGATCCTCGGCGGCCAGATCCCGCTCTCCACGTTCGCCCAGGCCGACCCGGTCGAGCGGGGCTACGGCCTGGGTGCGGACTCGGCCTTCATCTCGACGCTGATCGGGCTCTACGTCATCACCCTGGCGATCGGGGCGTTCACCCTGCCGCTGACCTCGCGGCTGCTCGGCGTCCGCCGCGCCCTCGTCGTCTCCTGCGTGCTGGTCGGCATCGGCTACCTGCTGTGGCTGCCCTTCCACGACGAGACCTGGCAGGCGTTGATCAACATGGGGATCGCCGGTCTCGGCTCGGGGGCGCTGGTCGCCGCGCTGCCCGCGGCCGCGGCCGCCGCGGCGCCCGACGACCGCACCAGCATCGCGACCGGCATGACCAACGCCGCCAAGACCGTCGGCGGCGCGATCGCGTCCGCGATCTTCGCCATCGCCCTCGCCTCGACCGGCTCGATCGAAGGTGTGGAGGAGGCACAGGCACCGCTGAGCGGCTACCTCACCGTGTGGGCGGTCTGCGCGGGCGCGGCGTTCCTCGCGGCCGTCGCGCTGCTCGCGGCCCCCCGGGACGCCTTCTCCGACCGGCCCCACCACGTATCCTGAACCCGATGAAGCACCGCCCACCGGACCGGGACCCGGAGCGCGACGAGCGCACCGGGAAGTCCGCCGCGGCCGCCCGCATGCAGAACCAGACGCGGTGGGTGGACCTCCAGATCCAGCAGGCGATGGAGCGCGGCGACTTCGACGACCTGCCCGGCTACGGCAAGCCGATCGAGGGCATCGGGACCGACCACGACCCCGACTGGTGGCTCAAGAAGCTCGTCGAGCGCGAGCAGATCACCGGTGTCCTGCCGCCCGCCCTGCAGATCCGCAAGGACGACGCGGAGCTGGACGGCCGCCTGGACCGGCTCGGCTCCGGGCGCGAGGTGCGTCGCGAGGTCGAGGACTTCAACGACCGGGTCCGCAAGGCGATGATCCAGCCTCTCGGCGGTCCGCCGATGATCACCCGGCAGCGGGATGTCGACGCCGAGGTCGCCGCGTGGACCGCGCGGCGGGCCGCGCGGATCGAGGAGCAGCGGGCCCAGCTGGCCCAGCGCGAGAGCGAGCGCCGCGGCCGTCGCCGCTGGTGGTTCCGCGACCGCCGCTGAGTGGAGTTGGTCATACCGGCGCGGCCGCGGTACGCGGTACGTTCCGGCGCATGCGATCCGCCAAGGACTTCTTTCGTCCGCTCGCGGTCGGTGCGCCCTCGCCGCTGACCGAGATCCCGGCCCGACCCAGCCGGGCGATCCACTTCTTCGATCCCAGCAACGACAAGATGGCCACCAAGGTGCCGGCGATGGCGGGCACCGTGGACGTCTTGCTCGGCAACCTCGAGGACGCGGTGAAGGCCGACCGCAAGGAGGCCGCCCGCGCGGGCCTGGTGCGGATCGCTCAGACCACCGACTTCGGACCGACGCAGCTCTGGACCCGCGTCAACGCGCTCGACAGCCCGTGGGCTCTGGACGACCTGACGACCCTGGTCGCCGAGATCGGCGACAAGCTCGACGTGATCATGGTGCCCAAGGTCGAGGGCGCCGACGACATCCACTACGTCGACCGCCTGCTGGCCCAGCTCGAG
Organism: uncultured Actinomycetota bacterium; assembly: GCA_963791275.1. GTDB lineage: Bacteria > Actinomycetota > Actinomycetes > Propionibacteriales > Nocardioidaceae > Nocardioides. The sequence continues at coordinate 532,282 of CAWBRP010000004.1, read as the reverse complement.
GCGAAGGCCGGACTCGACCGGCCGCTGCTGGTGCACGCGATCCTCGAGACCGCCCGCGGGGTGGCGAACGTCGAGGAGATCTGTGGCGCGAGCCCGCGGATGCAGGGGCTCTCCCTGGGCCCGGCCGACCTGGCCGCGGACCGGCGCATGAAGACGACCCGCGTCGGCGGCGGGCATCCCGGCTACCTGGTCCGCGCCGACCCGGACGTCGCCGACAGTGACCGTCCACGGCCTTCGTACCAGCAGGACCTCTGGCACTACACGATCGCCAGGATGGTCGACGCCTGCGCGATGCACGGGATCTACCCGTACTACGGCCCGTTCGGCGACATCGCCGACCCGGTGGCCTGCGAGGACCAGTTCCGCAACGCGTTCCTGCTCGGCTGCGTCGGCGCCTGGAGCCTGCACCCTGCGCAGATCGACATCGCCCGCCGGGTCTTCTCGCCGTCCGTCGAGGACGTCGCCCACGCCCGTCGCGTGGTCGCCGCCATGGAGGCGGCCGGCGGGGGCACCGGCGCCGTGCTGCTCGACGGGAAGATGGAGGACGACGCGTCGCTCAAGCAGTGCCTGGTGATGGTGGCGCTGGCCGAGCAGCTCGCCGAGATCGACCCCGAGCTGCGGGCGGCGTACGACGCGATCGAGGTCGAGGCATGACCGAGGTGCGCCCGCGCCGGTCGGTCCTCTACCTGCCGGCCTCGAACGAGCGCGCCCTCGCCAAGGCCGCGACGCTGCCCTGCGACGGCCTGATCCTCGACCTGGAGGACGCGGTCGCGCCGGAGGCGAAGCCGGCCGCCCGCGAGGCCGCGTGTGCCGCCGCCGGCTCCGGAGACTTCGGTGACCGCGAGCTGACGATCCGGGTCAACGGCGCCGGCACCACCTGGCACGACGACGACCTCGCCGCGGCCTGCGCGGCGGGTCCCGACGCGATCGTGGTGCCCAAGGTCGACTCGGCCGAGGCCGTCCACACCCTGGTCGAGGCGATGGAGCGGTACGGCGCGCCCGACCGCACCCGGCTCTGGGCGATGGTCGAGACGCCCCGCGCGATGCTGCACGCCGAGGAGATCGCGTCGGCCTCCGAGCGCCTGACCGTGCTGGTGATGGGGACCAACGACCTGGCCAAGGAGCTGTTCGCGACGCACGTCCCCGGCCGGCAGCCCCTGCTGACCGGGCTCTCGCTGGCGCTCCTGGCCGCGCGGGCCACGGGCACCGCGATCCTCGACGGCGTCTACAACGACGTGCGCGACCTCGACGGCTTCCTGGCCGAGTGCCGTCAGGGTCGGGAGATGGGCTTCGACGGCAAGACGCTGATCCATCCCGGTCAGGTGGCGGGCGCCAACGAGGCGTTCGCTCCCGACGAGGCCGCGGTGGAGGACGCGCGCGGCGTGCTCGAGGCCTGGGAGCAAGGGAAGGACCGCGGGGTGGTGACCTACCAGGGCCGGATGATCGAGCGGCTGCACGTCGACATCGCCGAGCGCACGCTCGCGCTGCACGAGGCCATCTCGGCGCGCTCGGGGGACTGACCCCGGGGGCGCCTCCGCTGTGACACCATCGCTCGCGTGACGGCCGAGACCAGCACCCCCCCGACGCGACCGCGGCCCCGCGAGGACCGCGGTGCGATCGTCCGGCTGCTGCTGTCCAGCGGGTTGATGCTGTTCCTCGAGCTGGCGCTGATCCGCTGGCTGGGTGCCAACGTCGTGCACCTGTCCTACTTCTCCAACTTCGTGCTCCTCGGGTCCTTCCTCGGCATCGGCGCCGGCTTCCTGATCAGCCGGAAGACCTGGTCGGTCTGGCCCGCGTCGCTGCCGCTGCTGACGGCACTGGTGGTCGGGGTGCTGACCTTCCCGGTCACCATCCAGCGCAGCGGATCCGACGTCATCTACTTCACCTCGCTCGAGGTCGACGGACCGCCGGCATGGCTGGCGCTGCCCGTCGTCTTCGTGCTGGTCGCCGTGATCCTGGCCGGTCCGGCCGAGCTGGTGGGCCGGTGCTTCGGCCGGCTCCCTCCCCTGTCGGCGTACCGCTACGACCTCATCGGGTCGCTGCTCGGCATCGTGGCGTTCACGGCGCTGAGCTTCCTGCGGACCCCGTCGGTGGTGTGGGGAGCGATCGCCGTGCCTGCTCTACGTCGTGCTGGCCGGGGACGGGTCTGGCGGCTGGTCGGCGTCGCCTTCTCGGCGCGTGCTCATCGGGATGCTGCTGATGGAGACGATGGCGACCGGGGTGAGCTGGTCGCCGTACTACAAGGTCACCACCGAGGAGGTGGGGACCGCCGACGACGGCTTCCTGCTGATCAAGGCCAACGGGGTCCCGCACCAGCTGATGGCGCCGGCGCAGTGGAAGCTCGAGCAGGGCGAGCGGATCTACGCGACGCCGTACCTCCGGCTGCCCGACAACGCCCTCGGTGACGTGCTCATCGTCGGCGCCGGCTCCGGGTCCGACGTGGCGATCGCGCTGAGCAAGGGCGCCCGGCACGTCGACGCGGTCGACATCGACCCGCGCATCCTCGAGATCGGCGCGGAGCAGAACATCGACCGGCCCTACTCCGACGCGCGGGTGACCACGCACACCAACGACGGCCGCGCCTTCCTCGAAGGCACCGACCGGAAATACGACCTCATCCTGTTCGCCCTGCCCGACTCGCTGACCCTGGTCAGCGGCGCCTCGCAGATCCGGCTCGAATCGTTCCTGTTCACCCAGGAGGCGATGGAGTCGGTGCGCGAGCACCTGAAGCCCGACGGCGCGTTCGCGATGTACAACTACTACCGCGAGCACTGGCTGATCGACCGGCTCGCCGGCACCGCCGCGGCGGCTTCGGCCACGCGCCGTGCGTCGACACGTTCGGCGGCGCGCAGGCGGTGATCACCGTCGGGATGACGACCGCCGACCAGATGTGCGAGACGACCTGGACGCCGCTCGAGCAGACGGCTCGATCGCGCCGGCGACCGACGACGCGCCGTTCCTCTACTTCAAGGGCGACTCGTTCCCGCCGCTCTACACGATCACCCTGCTCGCCATCCTGCTGACGTCGCTGAGTCGCGGTGCGCACGCTCGGCGGGCCGCTGCGGGAGATGCGGCCGTACGCCGACCTGTTCTTCATGGGCGCGGCCTTCCTGCTGCTGGAGACCAAGAACGTCGCCACCTTCGCGCTGCTGTTCGGCACGACGTGGTTCGTCAACGCGCTGGTCTTCGCCGGCGTGCTGGTGATCGTGCTCGCGGCGGTCGAGACCACGCGCCGGATCCGCACCCCACCGCTGACCGTGGTCTACGCCGGCATCGCCGCGTCGCTCGCGCTGGCCTGGGTGGTCCGTCCGGAGTGGCTGCTGCCGCTGCCGTACACGCCGAGGCTGGTGGCCGCCACGCTGATCGCGTTCCTGCCGATCTACCTCGCCAACGTCGCGTTCGCCAAGCGCTTCCGGAATCGTCGGACTCGCAGTCGGCCTTCGCGATCAACCTGCTCGGCGCGATCGTCGGCGGGTGCCTGGAGTACGCCGCGCTCGTGAGCGGCTACAACAACCTGCTGCTGGTCACCGGCCTGCTCTACCTGGCGGCGTTCCTGCTCATCCCGCGGAGTGCCCGGACGGCCTGACCGCGGTGACCGTCGGCCGGTCGAGGTCCGCGTGCGCCCGGCTGACAGGGTTGGTGCGTGCAGCCCACCGCCGACGAGGACCGCGACGAGAAGCGTCAGTCCTTCGGAGCCGGGGTCCGCGCGGGGTTGCCGTACGCCGCCGTCGGCGCCCTGCTGTCGATGTCGTTCGGGGTGCTGGCCCGGGACGCGGGCTTCCCGGTGGAGGCCGCGATCGTGATGTCGGCGGTCGTCTTCGCCGGGTCGGCGCAGTTCGCGGCCGTCGCGATCCTGGTCGGCGGCGGCACCGCCGGCGCGGCGATCGCGGCCGCGGCCCTGATGAACTCGCGGTTCCTGCCGATGGGGGTGGCGCTCGGACCTTCCCTCCCCGGGCGGGCGCCCTTGCGCGCCGTCCAGGGGCAGACGGTCGTCGACGCGTCGTGGGCGATGGCCAACCGCGGGGACGGGACCTTCGACCGGTGGTTCCTGTTCGGGTCCACCGCGCCGCAGTACGTCACCTGGCTGAGCGGGACCATCGTCGGCGCGCTCGGCGGTGACCTGCTCGGTGACACCAGCCGGTTCGGGCTGGACGCGATCTACCCGATGTTCTTCCTCGGCCTGCTCATCGCCGAGGTCAAGGACCGGCGCGGGGCGGTGGTCGCCGTCGCCGGCGGCGCCGTGGCGCTCGTGCTGGTGCCCGTCGCGCCGCCCGGGGTGCCGGTGCTGGCCGCCGGCGTGGTCGCGCTCTGGGGACTGCGGCGCCCTCGGGAGGCGGCGTGACGAGCACGATCTGGTGGACCATCGCCGGCTGCACCCTGGTCACGGTGGTCATCAAGGCCTTCGGCCCGGTCGTCATGGGGGGCCGAGAGCTCCCGTCCCGACTCCAAGGCGTCATCGTGCTGCTCGCTCCAGCCCTGCTCGCGGCACTCGTCGTGTCCGCCGCCCTCGCCGACGGCACCCGCTGGCACCTCGGCGCCGACACCGTCGGCGTGCTGGTCGGCGCCGCGGTCCTCGTCCTCACCCGAGCCGGCGTCCTCACCGCAGTCCTCATCGCCGCGCTCGTGACCGCCCTCCTCCGTCTGCTCGGGTAGGTGCGCTGTTCCGGATAGTCCGCCGCGAAAAGCGCCACGTCGAGGGGTGAAATTGGCGCTTATCGCGGCGGACTATCTCGAGAGCGGCATCACCGGTGGCGCCGCGAGCCCGCGCAGGCGCGCACCCAGGTCGAGCGCCACACGTCCTGGCGGCCTCGACGAGGTCCGCGGGCACCCGAGGCCCGCTCTCCTGGGCGGCCCACCGGTCCGGACGAGCACCGGCGGAGCCGGTCCTCGCCGGGTCCTGGAGTCAGGCACCGGCGTGAGCCCGCCGCACGCGGTCGCACCCTGCACGACCACCAGGGCCTCGATCGCCGCGGAGCCGGATGACCGCCGTCCACAGCACCGCGGTCACCGGCTCCAGCCGCTCGTGCCGTACCGCGCGAGGAGCGCTGCTGCCGCGGCCCCTGACCAGCGTCAGCCGTCCGCGAGGGCCGCGTGCAGGGGTCGACCCCGTCGGGCGACGGTGCTCCCCGACGGACGTCGGCACCGTCCCGGCTGGTCGGGAGGGCGGCGATCGCCCCGAGCACGTGCACGGCGTGCGCGACGTCGACACGACGACGTGGTTGACGACCGTCGCCAAGGCGGCGGGCGCGGGTCCGGCCGCGGCGAGCCGCTCGAGCACGACGCGTCCGACATCGCGGTCCGGATGCCCCGCCCAGCGAGTCAGCAGCGTGTCCCGCGCCTCGGTCGCGGTCGTCAGGGCTCGCGCGAGACGGACGGCCCGAAGCGTCTGTGCTGAGTCGGGGTCGGCCGACGAGGCCTGCCGCAGCACCTGCTCGGCCGCTGTGAGCACTGCGTCCCCGAGCCGACCGACGGCGTCGCACGCCGCCACCGTGGTGCCTGGGTCGTCGAGCGCCGCCACCACGGCCGGGACCAGGGCGTCGTCACCGGGGTGCACGGCATCGAGCGAGGCGGTCCGCACGGCCGCGGAGGGGTCCTCGAGCAACCGCCCGAGCGTGGGGAGCCGGTCGGCGTCCTCGAGCGAGGTCAGGGCGAGTGCCGCCCGCGCTCTCAGGTCCGGGTCGTCCGACCCTTCGGCCGTGCGCACCTCGTGGGCGAGGGCAGCGCGTGCCTCGGCATCCCCCGACACGGCCTGGGCGTGCAACGCGGACAGCCGCACCCACGCGCGGGGGTCGTCGGCGAGGAACGCCAGCTCGGGCTGGTGCACCGGCGCGGCCAGTGCGCTGACCAGCTCGAGCCCCAGCCGCGCAGACCGCGGGTCAGGGCTCTCGAGGAGCCGTTCGGCGGTGAGCAGGTCCGCGGTCGTCCCGCCGAGGGCGACCGGCCCGTCGAGGAGTCGACGCTCACGCAGGACGTCGACGAGAGCGGGGCCGTAGGAACGGTGGAGCAGCACTCCGGTCCACACCCACGCCGCACAGACCGCGACGGTCGCCACGAGGATGGCGGTGAGGGGCGACGGCAGCGTGTTGAGGGCGAGCACCAACAGGCCGGAGGCGCTGATCGCCACGGGCACGCCGGTTCCCTCGATCGTGGCCTGCGCCGGGAGCCGCAGCCGCTCGGGAAGCACCTGGTACATCGCGTTGATCGACGTGCGGGTCGTTCCGTCGGTGAGCGCGATGTCGAGGATGCGGGCGGCCGAGACCGCCACCAGCAGGGCCACCGACGCACCCCCGAGACGCCGAGCACCACGAGCATGCCGACCCGTCGAAGCAGGTGGTCGCCGAGAGCGCAGACTGCCCACGCCGAGATCGCACCGGGCGACCGAATGTCGTCGCCGGCCAGCAACGAGGCCGCTCGAGTCAACCGGACGCCCTCCCAGGCGGGGCGATGCGCGACATACTCCCGCATGAGGGCCGTGGAGATCAGACCAGCGGCCGCGGCCATCTCCATCGCCTTCACGGGCCTGGCGGAGCGAAGCGAACCTCACTCGTCGAAGAGCCCGCGCTCGGGATCGTCGCGCACCGACCCCGTGAACCAAGTCGCACTGAGGACGGGGACAGCACGAGGAGGTCCGGCCCCAGCCCGCCGCGGTTTCGTCGCGAGGGCGCGCCACCGCCCATGCGCAGGACGGCGGCACCCAGCGCGACCACGCCGTCGCGTACGAAGTCGAAGCAGCTGGCGCTGCGGCGACGGCCGCCACACCGCTGCGCCGGCGACCCCGATCCGACGTACGTCAGCGGCAGCCACTTCGCGCCGTCGGCCTCGAGGAACATGGTGATCGCTCCGACCCAGAGCAGCGCCGCGACGATGCCGAAGGCTACCGCCTGCGCGACCAGCCAGCGCTCGGCTCCGTCGCCCGACGGCACAGGCTCACTGCTCACGAGCGCCCGCTGCTCCGGATCCTCCGCACGAGCGAGGTCGGTGACGCCCGGTGGGGTCGAGCCGGACCTTCACACGGCCAGACCGCAGGTCGGCATCGGGCAACCCCGACGCACAGGCCGCGCTCGCCCACGTCGCCCGCGGGTGGGCGTGTCGCCATGGGAGACGAGCGTTCCGCGCCGACGGCTCGCGCCTCCGGAGGCTCGCCCCGGCCTCCCCCGTGGGGAGGCGTCGGGGGCGGCTGGACCCGGGCCCGCTGCAGTGCACAGCTGCCGGCGCTCGCCAGGGGATCATTCACGGGTGCCGCGCGCGAAAATCCCGCGCCTCGGGCAGGGTGTCCAGAGGCGCTTATCGCGGCGGACTATCGAAAAGATCAGGCCTCGCTCATCGGGATCCGGACGTGGCGCTCCTCGGCGACCTCGGCGGCGCGGTCGTAGCCGGCGTCGACGTGACGGATGATGCCCATGCCGGGGTCGTTGGTGAGGACGCGCTCGAGCTTCTCGGCCGCCAGGGCCGTGCCGTCGGCGACGCAGACCTGGCCTGCGTGGATCGAGCGGCCCATGCCGACGCCGCCGCCGTGGTGGATCGAGACCCAGGTCGCGCCGGAGGCGGTGTTGACCAGCGCGTTGAGCAGCGCCCAGTCGGCGATGGCGTCGGAGCCGTCGAGCATTGCCTCGGTCTCGCGGTACGGCGAGGCGACCGAGCCGCAGTCGAGGTGGTCGCGACCGATCACGATCGGGGCCTTGAGCTCCCCTGAGGCGACCATCTCGTTGAACTTCAGGCCCGCGAGGTGCCGCTCGCCGTAGCCCAGCCAGCAGATCCGCGCCGGCAGCCCCTGGAAGGCGACCCGCTCACCGGCCATGGTGATCCACCTGTGCAGCCGCTCGTTGTCGGGGAACAGCTCCAGGATCGCCCGGTCGGTGGCGGCGATGTCGGCGGGGTCGCCGGACAGCGCGGCCCAGCGGAACGGCCCCTTGCCCTCGCAGAAGAGCGGCCGGATGTACGCCGGCACGAAGCCCGGGAACTCGAAGGCCCGGTCGTAGCCGCCCTTGCGTGCCTCGTCGCGGATCGAGTTGCCGTAGTCGAAGACCTCGGCACCCGCGTCCTGGAACTCCACCATCGCGCGGACGTGCGTGGCCATCGACTCCTGGGCGCGCTTGGTGAAGCCGACCGGGTCCTCGGTGCGCTCGCGCTCCCAGTCGTCGTACGACGTGCCCGCCGGCAGGTAGAAGAGCGGGTCGTGCGCGGAGGTCTGGTCGGTGACCACGTCGATCGGTGCGGCGCTATCCAGCAGCGCGGGCAGCATCTCGGCGGCGTTGCCGAGCACGCCGATCGACAGCGGCCGCCGCTCGTCGCGAGCCGCGACGGCCATCTCCACGGCCTCCTCCAGCGAGGCCGCCTGGACGTCGAGGTAGCGGTGCTCGATGCGGCGCGTGATCCGCGCCTGGTCGCACTCGATGCAGATCACCACGCCGTCGTTCATGGTCACCGCGAGCGGCTGCGCACCGCCCATCCCGCCGAGCCCGGCGGTGACCGTGATCGTCCCGGCCAGGGTGCCGCCGAACCGCTTGTCGGCCACGGCGGCGAAGGTCTCGAAGGTGCCCTGCAGGATCCCCTGGGTGCCGATGTAGATCCACGAGCCGGCCGTCATCTGGCCGTACATCGTCAGCCCGAGGTCCTCGAGCCGGCGGAACTCCTCCCAGTTGGCCCAGTCGCCGACCAGGTTGGAGTTCGCGATCAGCACCCGCGGCGCCCAGGTGTGGGTGCGCATCACGCCGACCGGCTTGCCCGACTGCACGAGCATCGTCTCGTCGTCCTTGAGCGTGCGCAGAGTGCGCACCAGGGCGTCGTACGCCTCCCAGCTGCGCGCCGCCTTGCCGGTGCCGCCGTAGACGACGAGGTCCTCGGGACGCTCGGCGTTCTCGGGGTCGAGGTTGTTCATCAGCATCCGCAGCGGCGCCTCGGTCTGCCACGAGAGCGCGGTCAGGTCGGTGCCGTGGGCGGCGTGGATGGGCAACCTCGGGTTGGTCTCGGTGGTCACTGGAGCTCTCCGATCACTGCTTCGGCGGCGGCCAGCACGGCGCCGGACTGGACGAGCGAGACGGCGGTCTCGATCTCGGGCGAGAGGTGGCGGTCGGGGCCGGGGCCCTCGACGCCGGCTTCGCGGAGCAGGCGTACGACGGCGCCAGTGGCCGGTGACGGCTCGAGCGGCGCCCGGAGGTCGAGCGCACGCGCCGCGGTCAGCACCTCGACGGCGACCACCCTCGACAGGCCGTCGACCGACCGGCGCAGCTTGCGGGCGGCGGACCAGCCCATCGAGACGTGGTCCTCCTGCATCGCTGACGACGGGATCGAGTCGACCGAGGCGGGCACCGCGAGGCGCTTCATCTCCGAGACGATGGCCGCCTGGGTGTACTGCGCGATCATGTGACCGCTGTCCACCCCGGGGTCCGCGGCCAGGAACGCCGGCAGCCCGTGCGAGCGGGCCTTGTCGAGGAACCGGTCGGTGCGTCGCTCGGAGATCGAGGCGACGTCGGCGGCCACGATGGCGAGGAAGTCGAGCACGTAGGCGACCGGCGCCCCGTGGAAGTTGCCGTTGGACTCGACCCGGTCCCCGATCACCACGGGGTTGTCGACCGCCGAGGCGAGCTCGCGGCCGGCGACCACCGCGGCGTGCTCGACGGTGTCGCGGGCCGCGCCGTGGACCTGCGGCGAGCAGCGCAGGGAGTAGGCGTCCTGGACCCGGTTGCAGTCGGGGCCGCGGTGCGACGCGACGATCCCCGAGTCGGCCAGCAGTGCGGTGAGGTTGGCGGCCGACAGGCCCTGGCCCAGCTGGGGCCGGAGCGCCTGGAGCTCGGCGGCGAACACCCGGTCGGTGCCGAGCTGACCCTCGACCGACATGGCCGCGGCGATGTCGGCGGTGCGCAGCAGCATCCGCAGGTCGGCGATCGCGAGCAGCAGCATGCCGAGCATGCCGTCGGTGCCGTTGATGAGCGCGAGGCCCTCCTTGGCGGCGAGCTCGACGGGCACGAGGCCAGCGGCCGCGAGCGCCTCGTCGGCCGGCACCAGCGTCCCGGACGCGTCGCGGACGTCGCCCTCGCCCATCAGCGCGAGCGCGCAGTGGGCCAGCGGCGCGAGGTCGCCGGAGCAGCCGAGCGACCCGTACTCCTTCACCACCGGCGTGATGCCGTGGCTCAGCAGCCCGGCGAGCAGGCCCGCGGTCTCCGGGCGGATGCCGGTGTGCCCGGTGGTCAGCGTCGAGAGGCGCAGCAGCATGAGTGCGCGCACCACCTCCCGCTCCACCTCGGGACCCGAGCCGGCCGCGTGCGATCGGACCAGCGACTTCTGGAGCCGGGCCCGCATCTCGGTGGGGATGTGGCGGGTCGCGAGCGCGCCGAAGCCGGTGGAGATGCCGTACGACGGTGTCGGTGCGGCGGCCAGGTCCTCGACCACGCTCCGCCCCCGGGCCATCGCCGCGAGCGCGTCGTCGGTGATGCTCACCGTCGCACCGTCACGAGCCACGGCCACCACGTCGCTGGGGGTGACGGGCGCGATCCCGATGGCGACGGTCGTGCCGGGAGTGGAGGTCAGCGTCATGCGCCCCAGCAAACTCCTCGCCCGCCCTCGGCCACCAGACCTCTCCCGCCCCTGACGTCTCGGATTCCAGACAGGATGGCCAACCGACGGGCGTCGACGGCACCGGCAAAGATCCGCCGAAACGCGTATACCCGCAGGCCCACCGGCGTCCCAGACTTTCGGGAACGAGAAGCTCTCGCCCGAAAGGTGCCTGCCATGCCATCACGTCGCCGAGCGGTCGCGGTCACCGCGTCCGTCCTGCTCATGCCCCTTGTCGCCGTCCCGTTGACCGGCCCGGCCGCCACGGCCGGAGCCGCTCCGGCGGCAGCCCCGCTCGCCTCGTCGGTCGCGGTGGCGTGGCAGCGGACCGCGGTGCGCACGGTCTACACCGAGGGGGCACTGCCGCCGCCGGCCGGCTCGCTCTACCTGGCCTTCACCTCGCTGGCCGTCTACGACGCCGCGCGTGAGGGGCAGCGTCACGGCACCCATGCGGCCGCGGCCGCGGTGGCGACGGCCGCGCACGACGTGCTGGCCGAGTACTTCCCGGCGTCCGACCGCCAAGCTCGACGCCGACCTGGCCGCGAGCCTGGCGATGGTCCCGGACGGGAAGAAGCAGGACGCCGGGGTCGGCATCGGCGCGGCCGCTGCCGACCGGATGATCGCCTCCCGCGTCGGCGACGGCCGCAACGACGCCTCGATCGTCTACAGCAAGGCGCCGGCCCCCGGGATCTGGCAGCCTCCGGCAACCGGGATGGCGATGGCCTGGCTCGGGTTCGTCAAGCCGGTCGTGGACGTCGCGCCCGTGGCGCTCGACGGCCCCGACCCGCTGACCAGTGCGGCGTACGCCACGGACTACAACGAGGTGCGCAGGGTCGGCGCGGTCGACTCACCGCTGACCGAGCGCTCCGCCGAGCAGACCGCGATCGCCCAGTTCATGGCGCCCAACCTGGTCCCGGTCTACCGCGTGGCCTTGTGCGACGTGCTCGACGCGGAACCGATGGGACTGCTCCCGACGACGCGGATGTTCGCCCGGATCGACGCGGCCGTCGCGACCGCGTTCATCCAGACCTGGCGCCTCAAGTTCGACATCGGCTTCTGGCGACCGTTCCAGGCGATCGCGGGAGCGGCCACCGACGGCAACCCGGCGACCAGCCCGCAGACCGGCTGGGTCTCGCTCGTCGCCACCCCCGCCTACTCCGACTACACCAGCGGTCACGCCGCGGGGACCTCACCGTTCGCCGAGGTGGTGCGCCAGACCCTCGGCGACGACACGCGCCTGGTCCTGAAGGCCGGCGGGCTCGTGCGGACGTACGACACCCTCACCGCGCTCGAGTACGACGCCTTCAACGCCCGGATCTGGGGTGGCCTGCACTTCCGGGACGCCATGGAGGACGGGTACTACCTGGGTCACACCACAGCCGACCGGGTGATGCGCGCGATCCACTGACCCCTACGCCGTATTTGGTATGCGCACCCGACGCTCCCGGCCCTACCGTGGACCTGGAGCGGAGGGTGCACATGCCCGACCTGGTGCTGGACGACCGACAGCAGAAGGCGTTGCGCGCGCTCATGGCGGCCGGAGCCGACGCCCGGGCGGCCCGTGCCGACGGCGCGAGTTCCTGGAGAACGTCGCTCGCCTGGTGCCCTGCGACGGCCTTGGTGCCTGCCTCGCGCTCAACGACGGCCCGCTCCTCGACATCACCCTCGAGCCCATGCCCTACTACGAGCGGTTCGCCGACCCGGGTCCGGAGAACGACGGGCCGCTCTACGTGGGCGTCATGCACTGGTCGCGGTCCCCGCTCCAGGCGGCCGCGTGCCACGCGATCCTGCCCGGGCACGTGGACGGGGTCTCCATCGGCTTCCGGAGCGGTCCGGACGCCGTGGCGCAGATCTTCCTCGAGCGCAAGAGCCGGCCCTTCTCCGAGTGCGACCTCGCGATGCTCGACCTGCTGAACCCCGTCTTCCAGCGCCACCTGCGCCAGCGCGCCACCCGGGCCCTGCCGGCCAGCCTCACGGTGCAGGAGCGCCGGGTGCTCCTCGAGGTCGCCGCGGGGCTCTCCAACGCGGAGATCGCCGAGGCGCTGTTCGTCGCGCCGAGCACCGTTCGCAAGCACCTGGAGCACGCCTTCCGCAAGCTCGACGTGACCAACCGGCTCGCCGCGGTGGTCGCCCTGGAGGGCCGCGACCTGGGCGAGGCCGACACCGACCGACGGGAGCGAGTCGCCAGATACGCGTGAGCGTGCCCAGCGTGTAACCCGTGCGGCGGCGCTGGCTAGTCGCTGAGCTCGGCGGGCTCCGCAACCACGTCCACCAGGGCGCCGTTGCGGAGCACGGTGATCTCGACGCGGGTCCCGATGGCGTCGGCGAAGAGCCGACGCTGGAGGGACTGCGCGTCGCCGAGTGGCACCGTGTCCAGCGCCAGCACCATGTCCCCGCGGCGCAGGCCGCTGAGGGCGGCCGGGCTGCCTTCGACCACCTCGACCACGCGCAGGGCGGTGCGCTGGCCGGTGCGCTCGGCCCAGGCCGGCGGCAACGGCGCCGGGCTGCTCACCAGACCGAGGTACGCCCGGCGGACCCGACCGTCGTGCAGCAGCGCGGCGATGATCCGGTGCGTGGTCGCATTGATGGGTACGGCGAGCCCGAGGCCGATCCCCGCCACGGCGGTGTTGATCCCGACCACCCGGCCGCGCGAGTCGGCCAGTGCCCCGCCGGAGTTCCCCGGGTTGAGCGCCGCATCGGTCTGGATGACGTCCTCGATGATCCGCGCCGACCGACGGCCGCGGGCCGGAAGGCTCCTGCCCAGGCCGCTGACGACGCCCGCGGTCACGCTGCCGGCCAGGCCGAGGGGGTTGCCCACGGCCACGACCAGGGATCCGACCCGGAGGTCCTCGGCGTCGCCGTACGCCGGTGGCCCGGGGACCGCCCGGTCGACCCGGATGACCGCGAGGTCGGAGAGCGGGTCGCGACCCACGACCTCGAAGCGGGCGGTGGTGCCGTCGGCGAACGCCGCCTCCCCCGCGCTGGCGTCACCGACGACGTGGGCGTTCGTGATCAGGTGACCCTCGTCGCTCAGCACCACGGCCGAGCCGGCCGACTCGCCCCGCTGCCCGCGGATCCGGAGCGCGGCCACCCGGGGCGTCAGCGCCTCGGCCACGCCGATGACGACGGTCGAGTAGGCATCGAGCGCGCGGTCGTCCTGCATGTCGTCTTCAACGTCGTCGGGACGTGGCGCGTTCCGACGTTCGCCCTCGGCGGACACGTCGGCAGGTGATCCGGGCCACCCGTCGGGGTGTGCCCGGGTCCCAGGCCTCTTCCTAGGGTCGGAGGATGAACACCACTGGATGGATCCTGTTGGTCGTCGCGATCATCGTCGTCATCGCCGTCATCGCGTTCGCGGCGAGGAGCGCGAGCCGGCGCAAGGAGGAGCAGCGCCTCGAGGCCGAGCGCGCCCGGGCGCAGGAGCTGCGCAGCGACGCGGCCGCGCAGGGTGCCGCCGTGCACGACTCCGACCTGCAGGCGCGCGAGGCCGCAGTCGAGGCCGACCGGGCCCGGCTCGAGGCCGAGAAGGCCCAGGCCCGCGCCGCCGAGGCCCAGCAGGGCGTCCAGGTCGAGGAGGCGCGTCAGGAGGACCGCCTGCGCGAGGCGGACCGGATCGACCCCGACGTCGACACCCGGCCGACGACTACGACCCCTAGCCTGGCCCACCCGAACGGCGTTCCCGACCGCTCGACCACCCGGCGCCCGACGCCACCGCGTCCAGCACGTCCGACCACCACAACCACGCCCACCACCTCGGAGACCACCACCGACCCGAGTGCCGACACCACCGCCCAGCACCGGAGCGACACCACGCCCTGAGGACCTCCCGGCCGGCCGCCTACAGTGACCGCATGGTCGCCACCGGACCCAGCCAGGTGCCGGCGGCGACCCGCGCTCTGCGGGTGCTGCGCTACCTGGCCAGCCAGTCGGACCCGGTGCCGCTGGATCGGATCGCCCGGGCCTGCGACCTGCCGCGGTCGACGGCGTACCACCTCGTCAACACGATGATCGACGAGGGCTTCGTGACCCACCTGGCCGACGACCACCGCGTACGGCCTGGGCATCGCGGCCTTCGAGGTCGGCAGTGGGTACGCCCGGCAGGAGCCCCTGCAACGGATCGCGCGCCGTCCGCTCGCGGCGCTCGTGGACCGGACCGGCCAGAGTGCGCACCTGGCGGTGCTGCACGGCCGCGACGTGCTCTACGTGCTGGAGGAGCGGGCGCCCGGGCGGCCGCCCCTGGTCACCGGCGTGGGCGTCCGGCTGCCGGCCCAGCTCACCGCCAGCGGTCGGGCGATCCTCGCCGCGCTGCCCGCGGCCCAGGTCCGGGCGCTGTTCCCGGACCGGGACGCGTTCGTCGACCGCCACGGGAGGGGGCCGGCCACGTTGTCGGCGCTGCGGGTGCTGCTGACCGAGACGCGGCAGCGCGGCCACGCCGTCGAGGACGGCGAGGTCACGCCCGGCTTCGCCAGCGTCGCCGCGCCGGTGCTCGACCACAACGGCCACCCGGTGGCCGGGGTCGCCTGCACCTTCCCGAGCGCGGAGGCCGACCAGGGGCCGGCCGCACGGGCCGTGCGGGAGACGGCCGCCGGGTTGTCGCGCCGGATCGGTGGTCGCCGGGGCTGAGGCCCTCGCGCGCGGCGTACTTCCCGCGGAGCCGGGACGCGGGCACCATGAACACACGATGTCGCGCGCCCGCAGGCTGCTGGTGATCGCCGTCGCGTGGGCGCTCCCGGTCGCCTGGGTCGCGGCGGCGCTGCTGGCCGGGCCGTCGGACGGCACGTCGCATCTCCCGTCCGACGGCCACGATCGGTGCCGACCGCTGGGGCGAGACGGTCACCGTCGCGCGCGCCTACGGCGAGCACGCCCCTGCGCGACGGGCGACGTCATCCGGTCGCGTCGACGGCCGGACCATCTCCGCCTGGCTGGCCGAGAGCGACCCCGAGCCTCGCGCGCCGTCGGCGACGTCGTCCGCTACGAGGTACGCCGGCCGGCGGCCGACGCTGGACCGCGATCCTGCATCGCTCGACGTGCCCCTCACCCGCTACCCGCTCGTCGCCGCCGCTCACCGACAACCTCGCCGACGCGTGGCCGTTCCGCTGCTGCTGCTGGCCGCGGGCGCCCTGACCTTCTGGCGCCGGCCCGGCGTCCGCGTCCGCCCGGGCCTTCCTCGCCGCCACGCGTCCTCGTGCCGATGGCGCTCACGGCGTCGCCCTTCGGGCTCGGCGCCATCGACCTCGCCGGCGGCCGTGGCGCGTGGCCGCACGCCGGCGGCGAGATCCTGTGCGCGCTGGGCATCGGCACCGCCCTGGTCGCCGCGGTCACGCTGACCGGGATGCCGGAGCCGGTGCAGCGACATCCCGTGGGCGCTGGGCGCGGCCTACCTCGTCCCGCTCGCCGGCTACGCCGTCTGGGCCGTCTGGTCGGTCGACGATGGCCGGCCCGGACCAGCCGGACGCGGCCCGGCTCCAGGCACTGCTGACCGTCGTCGGGCCCCGCGCTGCTCGCCACCGCACCCGCCGTCGCTCGGGGTGACCGGCGTCCTCTACGTGCGCTCGGTCGACCGCGAGGACCGCCTCGCCACCCGCCTCGTGCTGCTCGCCGTGGGCGGCGGACTGGCGGCGCGCGTGCTGCTGGGCGACCTCCCGCAGCGGCTCACCGACGGATCCGCTCCTGCCCTGGCCGCTGCTGACCCTGCTCGTCGCCACGGCGGTGCTCGGCTGCGTCGTCCGTCGCGATCCAGCGCTACCGGCTCGGCGAGATCGAGCCCACCGTCCGGCGCGCGCTGGTGCAGGTACTGGTGGCTGACCCTGGTCGCCTCGGTCTTCGTCGGCCGTGGTCGTGGCCGTGGACCTGGCCTCGGACATCTCCTTCGGTTCGATGCTGGCCGGCGGTCTGGTCGCCCTGATCCTCCTGCCGCTCGCCGTCGCCCTGCAGCGCATCCTGCGTCGCGCGGTGTACGGCGACCGCGACTTCCCCCACCGGGTCGTGTCGGACCTGAGGCGCCTCGACCCGAGGACCGGGCCCGACGGAGGCGCTGCAGGAGACGCTGGGGCTGCTGGCCCGACGGCTCCGCCTCTCGTACGCCGCGATCGACGTCTTCGCCACCCCCACCACCGAGGCGATCGAGACGTCGACCGGGGTGCCGCGCGGCACCCCGGTCGACCATCGACCTGGCGGTCGGCGGCGACACCCGTCGGCCGGCTGCTGCTCGAGGTGGACCCGGCCGGACCCCTTCGGCCCCGGCGACCGCCGGCTTCTCGAGGACGTCGGCAGCCAGGTCGGTGCCGCTGGTCCAGGCGGTCTCGATCAACCGCGACCTCCAGCGGTCCCGCCAGCACCTGATCACCGCCCGCGAGGAGGAGCGGCGCCGGATCCGTCGCGACCTCCACGACGGTCTCGGGCCGTCCCTCGCCGACGCTGGCGATGCGGCTCGAGACCGCGCGCGACCTGATCGCCGAGGACCCCGACGAGGCGGCGGCGCTGGTGGGCCGGCTGTCCGAACAGGCCCGCGACGACATCGCCGAGGTGCGGCGCGCTCGTCGACGGGCTGCGGCCGCCCGCGCTGGACCAGTTCGGGCTGGTGGCCGCGCTGCGCCACCGCGCCGACGAGCACAACGGTCGATCGCCCGGACCAGCGGCTCGGAACGGATGGCCTGGTCGGTCGTGGCCGCCGACGGCGTCGAGCCCTTGTCCGCCGCGGTCGAGGTCGCGGCGTACCTCATCGTCGTCGAGGCGGTGACCAACGCGCACCGACACAGCGGGGCGCGAGACCTGCGAGGTCCGCCTGCACCGGGACGCCGACGCGCTGCGCATCACGATCCAGCGACACCGGCCGGCGGACTGGCCGCGGCGGCGTGCTCCGGGTGTCGGTCTGTCCTCGATGCGCGGAGCGGGCGGAGGAGCTCGGCGGCGACCTGCACCGTGACGTCCACCGCGGACTCGGGCACCGTGGTCGACGTGGTGCTGCCGCTGGCGTGCGACCGGGAGACGCGAGGGCTGAGATGGAGCCGCTGCGGGTCCTGCTCGTCGACGACCACGACGAGTTCCGCCAGGGACTCGAGGCCCTGCTGACCGCGACCCCGACCGTGGAGGTCGTCGGCCGGGCCGCCGACGGCCGGACGGCGGTCGCCCTGGCCCTCGACCTGCAGCCCGACGTGATCTTGATGGACCTGCAGATGCCGCGGCTCAACGGGGTCGAGGCCACGGCGCGGATCGTGCAGTCGTCGCCGCACATCAGCGTCCTGGTGCTGACCATGATGGAGGACGAGGACTCCGTCTTCGCGGCCGTGCGAGCCGGAGCCCGCGGCTACCTCCTCAAGGGCGCCCGGCGCAGCGAGATCGTCCGCTCGATCGAGGCGGTCGGCGCCGGCGAGGTGATCTTCGGGCCTGGGATCGCGGACCGGGTGATGACCTACTTCCGCTCGGCGCGCGCCCGCCCGACCGTGGAGGCGTTCCCGGAGCTCACCGACCGGGAGCGCGAGATCCTCGGGAAGATCGCCGAGGGCCTGGAGAACGCCGAGATCGCCCGCGAGCTCGGGCTGTCCGTCAAGACCGTGCGCAACCACGCGAGCAACATCTTCGCCAAGCTCCAGGTGGCGCACCGCGCCCAGGCGATCGTCCTCGCCCGCGAGGCCGGGCTGACCTAACGGGTGCCGTCGCAGCCCGGCTCCAGCCGGGCGTCCTCGACGGCGTCGTCGCCCAGCGAGCGCGCCTGCTCGGTGTCGGGGTAGATCGACGCTCGCGCCACCGGACGAGGTCCCGTCGGTGCCACCGACGATGCAGCCGGTCACCTGCGCCGGGTCGATCTGGGTGACCGCCTGGGCGAGGCGGTAGAGGTCGGTCGGGGCCGAGGTCGCTCTCGAGCCCGCCGAGGGCCGCCAGCGTGGCGCGCTCCATGAAGCCCTCCTCGTCCTGCCGGTCCCGCAGTCCGCGCAGGAAGCCGAGCATCAGCGCCTGGTGGTGCGCCGCGCGTGCGAAGTCGCCGCCCTCCAGGGCGTAGCGGGTGCGGGCGTAGGACAGGGCCTCCGGCCCGTCGAAGTGGTTCTCGCCGCGGGTGACGCGCACGGTCGCCGTCGTCGGTCACGAACGACTCGCTCCGACCGCACGTCGACCCCGCCGACGGCGTCGAGTGACCGCTAGGAACCCGTCCATCGCGGTCACCAGCACCAGGTCGGGCGCGATGCCGACCAGGTCCTCGACCGCCTGCGCGGCCATCGTCTGGCCGCCTTCTCGGAGGGCCTGGTTGATCCGGTCCTTGCCCTTGCCGTCGGGAAGCTCCACCCACGAGTCCCGGGGGATGCCGATCCCGGCCGCGGCGCCGTGCTCCACGTCGAGGCCCACCAGCTCGATCGCATCGGTGTTGCCCTGGTCGACCGGCGTCGCGCCCTTCGCGTCCGAGCCCAGCACCAGGATCCAGACCACCGCGTCGTCCTCGAAGTCGACGGCCGACGCGGTGCTCGACCTTCGTCAGGCTGATCGAGGCCGGCCGGACCGAGGCGGCGGGCACGACCAGCGCCACCAGAGCCAGCAGCACGGCACACCGGACCGCACGCCGCAGCACCTCCGCCCTCACGACGACCCCTCCGCCCCGAGCGCCGCGGCGTCGTCGTGCGCAACGTCGTACCCGAAGATCGACCAGGTGCCGTCCTCCTGGACGAGCATGAAGCGACCCACCAGGGACAGGCGGCGGTTCTCCCCGTCGCCCATCGCCGCCTCGAAGCCGAACCGCACCGCTGCCGTCGCACCGACCACGTCGTGGTCGTCCACGAGGAACGAGAGGCGCGCGTCGAGCCGGGTGGCCCTCACCGACTCGGCGTCCTGCACGTCGGCGGCGGTGAGCAGCTCGATGTCCCCGGCCGCGCTGCCGCGCCGCCCCGCTCGGTGAACGACTCGAAGGCACCCACGAACTCCTCGCGCGGGAACTCCCCGAGGAACGCGCCCGACGACGTACTGCGACAGCACGTCGCCGACGGCGGTCTCGACCTCGGTGCGGTCCCGCTCGGCGAGGGACCCGGCGCCCCGGACGGTCACCACGCGCAAGCGCCACCGGCTCCTCCGACGGCGGCGCGTCGGCCGGGGGCGCGTCCGAGCAGCCCGCCAGCACGGTCACGGCGCCGAGGACCGCGACCAGCGCGCGCTCCCGCCCAACGGCGGCCGGGGTGAACCATGCGACCCATGATGGCCGATGGCCGGTCCACCCGCCTCAACTCGCCGACACCGAGTTGGTCAACGGGCAGGTCGAAGTCCGCGACGTTGTCCCGGGCCGGGTGCGAATCCCCGACCGGACCCTTCGCGAAGGCGGTCAGCACGTTGCCGGTGACGATGCGGACGAACCGCTGCGTGACCGGTCCGAGCGGCCGCTCGCACCGGTCGGCCAGGGCGCAGTCCCAGCGCAGGGTGCCGGCCGTGAAGACGCCCGCGCCGGACGGAGCGGTGTAGTAGACCGACTGCGCCGACGTCATCGTGCCGCGGCAGGAGTACGGCGTGTGCGCGAGGACCTGCAGCGGTCGCGGCAGCGTGCCGGTCGGGGTAGACCCGGTCCGCCTCCGGTCCGACGAGACCCGGCACGCGGTCGCCGAGGCGGACGCCGGTGCCGCGGAAGCCCCACCAGCCCGGGGACGTCAGGACGTAGTCCTCGTCGACGGGGTAGCACTCGTACATCATCCCGACGAGGTCCTGCTCGGGGCGCGGGCACGGGCGCGTCACGGAAGCGCGCGGTGGCCCGGTCCGGGTGCGCTCTCGCGCAGCGGGTCGTACGCCGCGTTGTCGCGGTAGCCGACCTCCAGCCGCGCGGGTCCGGTGCCGCGGTCCTCGAGCCGGATCCGCCAGTACATCGTGTTGGCGCCGAAGAAGGCGAGGTTGGTGCCCCGGTCCCGGGCCCGGGCGACCTCGGCCCGCATCTCCGGCGTCCAGTACTCGTCGTGCCCCATCGAGACGTAGCCGAGAGCGCCGCGGAGCGCCCGGGCGTCTCGAGGTCGACGTTGGTGAAGTAGGACAGCGGCACGCCGCGTCTCCTCCGCGCGGATGATGGCGGGGATCGCCGCGCTGCGGTAGTCGTTGGCGCCGGTGGCCCCGTTGTAGGGGCGGTCGAAGCTGACCGCATAGCTGCGCCGATCGCCGTCGGGCCCTTCGTAGAGGCTGTAGCCGCCCCAGGCGTTGTAGGCCTGCCAGGTGGTGACCGGCGCGACCAGCGCCACCGTGCCGGCCGCCGTCTCCGACCTGACCACGTAGGGGACCTGGGTCTCCCAGCCGGTGTTCGTGCGCAACCGGAAGACGTAGAAGCCCGGGCGCCAGCCGGCGGTGTCGACGGTGAGGCTGCGGTGCCACGGTGCGACCACGGTCCGGGTGGCGACGGGGTCGAGCACCGGCGAGCGCTGGAGGTCCCCGCGTCGGAAGCCGGACTCCCAGACGAAGGCACCCGTGCCGCCGTCGTAGGAGCCGATCCGGTACGCCGAGACCTCGTAGCCGCCCTCCGTCGTCGAGATCTTGAGCCCCACGCGGAGACCCGACAGCCCGCTGGTCCGGGTGGTGAACGCCTCGATCTGGTGGTCCACGGACGGCCGGGCGATGCGCCAGGCGTCCGACCCGCGAGTCTCCTCCGCCGGCACCGGCGCGGGGTCGACCGAGTGCCCCGTCGGCGGTTCCCCCGCGACCGAGGACGAGGCACTCGGCGAGGGCGCCGGCAACCCAGCAGTTCCCGACCCCCGCGGGGCGGACGCGACGGCACCGCACCCGACGGCCGCCAGGCACAGGAGCACCGTGCCACCGGTCGCCGTCCAGCTGGTCCTGGCCCTCATCACATCCACCCCCTCCGAGGTGGTGGTCGATCCAGCACCTCGGAGCCGACGATCCGCCGAAGGATGTCCCGGGGCATGAGGCTGCGATCCCGGACCGGCCGGGAGGTTCCGGCCCCACATCCCGACCCCAGCGTCCCGACCCTGCGTCCCGACCCGGGAACGGCGTGTTACCCGTCGGTAGGATTCATGTCACGCAACGGGTGGTCCCAGCGCGGGCGCGCCGCATCTAGGCTTCGAGCGTGGTGTCGCTGCGGATCGAGGCGAACGTGTGCCCGGTGGCTCGGCAGGCGCACCCACCCTGCCCCGAGGAGAGCCTGTGACCTGGACCCTGATTGTCGGCCTGCTGCTGACCGCGATCGCGCTGACGATCGCCGGCCGGCGCGTGTGGTGGCTCTACCGGCTGATCACCAGCGGCCAGCCGGCCCCGGGTCGGGTCGAGGGTGTGACCAAGCGCCTCGGAGCCGCCGTCAAGGGACAGCTGGTCGAGGTCTTCGGTCAGCGCAAGCTCCTCACGTGGTCGGTGCCCGGTGCGGCGCACTTCTTCGTGTTCTGGGCGTTCCTGATCCTCGCGACCGTCTACCTCGAGGCGTACGGCGCACTGTTCAGCCCCGACTTCGCCATCCCGGTCGTCGGGCACTGGGCGCTCCTGGGCTTCCTCCAGGACTTCATCGCGGTGATGGCCTTCTTCGGTCTGCTCACCTTCGCGGCGATCCGGATCACGAACTCACCCGAGCGGCTCGGCCGGCGGTCCCGGTTCAAGGGGTCCCACCTCGGGGGCGCGTGGCTGGTGCTGTTCATGATCTTCAACGTCTTGTGGACGATGTTCCTGTTCCGCGGCGCCGCCTCGGCGGCGGGCAACCTGCCCTACGACAACGGCGCCTTCGTCTCGATCGGGCTCGGCAACATCTTCGACGGCCTGAGCGAGTCCACCCTCGAGGTGCTCGAGGCCGTCGGGCTGCTGCTGCACATCGGCGTCATGCTGGTCTTCTTGATCATCGTGCTCAACTCCAAGCACCTGCACATCTTCCTCGCGCCCCTCAACGTGCTCTTCAAGCGCCAGCCAGTCGCCCTGGGAGCGGCCAAGCCGCTCACCTCCGACGGCAAGCCGGTGACCTTGGACGACATCGATGACCTCGACGAGGACAGCCGGCTCGGGATCGGCCGGATCGAGGACTTCAGCTGGAAGGGGATGCTCGACTTCTCGACCTGCACGGAGTGCGGTCGTTGCCAGGACCAGTGCCCGGCCTGGAACACCGAGAAGCCGCTCTCCCCCAAGCTGCTGATCATGGGGCTGCGCGACCACGCGTTCGCGAAGGCGCCGTACATCCTGGCCGACGAGGACGACCGCGCCGGCCTCGACGCCGCCGTGATCGCCGAGGCCGAGCGCGCCCTGGTCGGTCCGACCGAGGGCGAGGCCTGGCACCCCACCGGCGGCGCCGTCATCGACCCCGACGTGCTGTGGTCGTGCGTGACCTGCGGCGCCTGCGTCCAGCAGTGCCCGGTGGACATCGAGCACGTCGACCACATCGTCGACATGCGCCGCTACCAGGTGCTGGTCGAGTCCAACTTCCCTCCCGAGCTCAACCAGCTGTTCAAGGGCATGGAGAACAAGGGCAATCCGTGGAACATGTCGGCCACGGCCCGGATGGACTGGGCCAAGGGGCTCGACTTCGAGATCCCCGTGGTCGGCGAGGACCTCGAGTCGCTCGAGTCCGTGGACTGGTTGTTCTGGGTCGGCTGCGCGGGCGCCTACGAGGACCGCGCCAAGAAGACCACCCGCGCGGTCGCGGAGCTCCTGACCATCGCCGGCGTCTCCTTCGGCGTGCTCGGCAACGGTGAGACCTGTACGGGTGACTCCGCGCGCCGTGCCGGCAACGAGTTCGTCTTCCAAGGCCTGGCCCAGCAGAACGTCGAGACCTTCCAGCAGTACGACGTCAAGAAGGTCGTCTCGACCTGCGCCCACTGCTTCAACACGCTCAAGAACGAGTACAAGGACTTCGGCATCGAGCTCGAGGTGGTCCACCACACCCAGCTGCTCAACCGGCTGGTCCGCGAGGGCCGGCTGACCCCCGTGCCCGAGGGTGCCGGCGCGGCCAAGCGCTCCATCACCTACCACGACCCGTGCTACCTCGGTCGGCACAACCAGGTCTACTCGCCGCCGCGCGAGCTCCTCGAGGTGCTGCCGGGCGCGTCGTTCGTCGAGATGCCGCGCAACTCCGAGCGGTCCTTCTGCTGTGGCGCCGGTGGTGCGCGGATGTGGATGGAGGAGAACATCGGCACGCGGATCAACGTGAACCGCACCACCGAGGCGGTGTCCACCCAGGCCGACCAGATCGCCGTCGGCTGCCCGTTCTGCCGCGTGATGCTCTCGGACGGACTGACCGCCCTGCAGGCCAGCGGCGAGGCCCGAGCGGAGGTCGAGGTCCTCGACGTCGCGCAGATGCTGCTCGCGTCGGTGAAGGGCGAGTCGGCCACCCGGGCGCCGAAGGGTGCCGTCGTCGCCGCCCCGGTCCACGACGTTGCCACCAAGGCGGAGCCCGAGGCCGGCGACGAGACGCAGACCGAGGACACCGTCACCGCGACCGAGGACGTCGGCCCGGCCGCGAAGGCCTCCGGTGGCTCGTCGTTGTTCGACGTCGCCGAGGAACCCGCCGCACCCGCCGCACCCGCGGTGGCCGCCGCGGCCACGTCCTCCCTGTTCGACGTCGCGCCCACCGTCGAACCCGAGCCGACGCCGGAGACCCCGCCCGCCGCGGCGGGCTCGCTGTTCGACCTCGCACCGCCCGAGCCGACGGCCGCGCCCGCGCCGGAACCCGAAGCCGCGTCCGCCGCGATACCGGAGGCCGGGTCGCTGTTCGACATCGCCCAGCCCGAGGGGCAGCAACCCCAGCCCGAGCCCGCCGCAGCCCCGGCCCCCTCCATCCCCGAGGCGGGCTCGCTCTTCGACCTCCCGGCTCCTCAGGCCCCCGAGCCGGAGCCGGCCGAGCCGGAGACGATCCTGGACGCCGACGACGCACCCGAGCCCGAGGCGGGACCGGAAGCCGAGGAGTCGGCCCAGCCGAAGCCCCCGAAGCCCCCGACGCCGCCGGCCACCGACACCGACATCAACCAGGCGGGTTCGCTCTTCGACCTCTGAGCGCGGGCCGCGACAGCACCCGATGTCACGAATGACTTCACTGGCCCTTGACATGACATCACGGTGATGTCATAGTTCTGCACATGGACATCACCCCCTACGTCGACAGCCTGAGGCGCGACCTGGTCGCGGCCGCCGAGACCGGCGACGACGACGTGAAGCGTGCCGCCGAGCGGCTCTCGTTCGCCCTCGACGCCGCCGCGCGGCTGGCCTTCATGGAGGTCGTCTCGCAGGCGGCCGCCGAGATCACCGCCGAGCTCCCGGCCGGCGGCGTCGACGTCCGGCTCAACGGTCGCGAGCTCGACTTCGTCGTGCACGCCCCGTCCGTCGCCACGCCCCCGTCACCGCCCGCTCCCCCGGTTCCCCCGAGCCCCGACGCCGAGGACTTCGAGGAGGGCAGCCTGGCCCGGATCACGCTGCGGATCCCCGAGTCGGTCAAGGCCCGCGCGGAGGAGAAGGCCGCGAAGGCCGGCCAGAGCCTCAACACCTGGCTGGTCAACGTGGTGCGGGCCGCCACCAGCGACAGCGCCATCAACGTCGACATCGACCTGTCCAGCCTGGCCTTCCTCGACAACTTCGATCCCTTCGGAGGCAAGGGCAAGCCCGGCACCCGGCGGATGACCGGCTGGCTCTGACACCCAGCAATTCCACTCAAGCCCCACCGAGGGACCAGCAGCAGGCTGGTCCCCTGGACGAACACACCCTGGAGACACCGATGAGCGAGTACCGCTTCAGCACCACCGGACCGATCAGCCTGTACGTCGAGAACGGCAGCGGCACCGTCCGCGTCGCCGCCCACGACACCGCCGAGGCCACCGTCGACATCACCGGCCGTGACGCCGACGACGTGATGGTGACCGAGGACAAGGGCCACCTCAGCGTGGTCGCCCCGAAGCGCCGGGCGGGCTTCTTCCAGGGCGACTCCGCCCTGCACATGACGATCACCGTCCCCACGGCCAGCGAGCTGATGGTGAAGACCGGCAGCGCCGACGTCAGCGTCGAGGGCTCGATCGGTGCCAGCCAGGTCAAGTCCGGGTCCGGCGAGGTCACCCTCGAGGAGCTCGGCGGCCCCGCCCAGGTCGAGACCGGCTCCGGGGACGTGCAGGTCGACGTCGCGCACGCCGAGCTGCGGGTGAAGAGCGGCTCGGGCGACGTGCAGGTCGGCCGGAGCGAGTCCGCGGTGGCCGTGTCCACCGGCTCGGGCGACGTCCGGCTCGGGACCAGCCAGGGCCCCGCCGTGGTCAAGACGGGCTCGGGCGACCTGCGGGTCGTCGACGCCACCGACGACGTCTCGCTCTCGACCGGCTCGGGTGACCTGCTCGTGGAGTCGGCCCGCCGCGGCCGGTTCACCGTGAAGGGCGCCTCGGGCGACATCCAGATCGGCATCCCCGCCGGCGTCCCGGTCTGGACCGACATCAACACCGTGAGCGGCCGGATCCGGTCCGACCTCGAAGGTGCCGGCGAGCCCACCGCCGGGGCCGACCACATCGAGGTCCGCGCCAAGACCGTGTCCGGGGACGTCGTCCTCACCCAGATCTGACAGCCACCGCCATCCACCCCAAGGAGAACCGCCATGAACGCCATGACCGAGGTCGAGCTCATCGCCCGCCAGCACATCGCCGAGCGCACCGCGCACCACCCGCGCCTCCCGCACACCACCCGCCGACGCCGGGTGGCCGGCACGCTCCGCCGAGTCGCGGACCGGCTCGACTCCTAGGGGCACCCTGCGTCCCGCCCCGCACCCGAGAGGGAGGCACACCACCCGGTGTGCCTCCCTCTTCTCTGTCCTGAGACCGATGCGGACCACCGGTCACGTCACCTACCGTCGTGCCCGTGAAGCCGGAGACGCTGAGGCCGCCGCCTCTGGACATCGCCATCGCCGCGGTGTTCGTGGCGATGACGGTGGCCGAGGGTCTCGCCAACCCGCACGTCGAGTCCTTCGCCCGGCACCTCGGCATCGCCGGCGTGGCGATGGCGTCCCTGGCCTGGCGGCGTGTGACTCCCCTGCTCGTCGCCGCCCTCGTGGTCACGGCCAACCTGCTGATCAACCCGCAAGGCGAGTTCTCCACGCTGCTGTCGTTGGTCCTGGTGTGCTTCACGGTCGGCAGCGAGACCAAGCCGCCCCGGGCCTACGTCGGTCTCGGCCTGGTGGTCGTGCCGTTCCTCGTCGTCTCGGTGGTCGAGCAGTTCGAGCCCAGCGACCTCGCGGCGGCCCTGGTCTTCTTCGTCGGCCCGTGGGCCGTCGGCCTCCTGGTCAGCAGTCGCACGGCGAGCGCCGAGGCGGCGGTCGCCCGCGCCGCGCAGCTCGAGCGCCAGGCCGAGCTGGAGGCGGCCGGCGCCCGCGCGGAGGAGCGCACCCGGATCGCCCGCGAGCTGCACGACATCGTGTCCCACTCCATCAGCGTCGTGACGATCCAGACCCAGGCGGTCCGCCGCCGCTTGGGTCCCGACCAGGCCCGCGAGGCCGCGGACCTCGCCGCCGTCGAGGCCACCGCTCGCGAGGCGCTCGCCGAGATGCGCCGACTCTTCGGGGTGCTCCGCTCCGAGGGCGAGTCCCCCGGCCTCGCCCCGCAGCCGGGGCTGGCCGAGCTCGACCGGCTGGTGCGTCAGGTCGGGGCCGGGGACATGACCGTGCGCCTCGACGTCGAGGGCGAACCGGTGCCGCTCAGCCCCGGCCTCGACCTCGCGGCGTACCGCATCGCCCAGGAGGGGCTCACCAACGCGGTCCGGCACGCCGGCGCGACCGAGGCGCGGGTGCTGGTGCGCTACGGGCCGCAGCGCCTCGACGTCGAGGTCGCCGACAACGGGCGGGGGCTGGCGACCGAGCCGCACGGCGGGCACGGGCTGCTCGGCATCCGGGAGCGGGTCGCGCTGTACGGCGGCACCGTGACGCTGGAACCGTCCCCGACGGGAGGCGTCCGCCTGGCCGCCACCCTGCCGCTCGGCGACCCGGCGGTGGGCCGATGACCACGCCGGTCCGGGTGCTGATCGTCGACGACCAGGGCATGGTGCGCGCCGGCTTCCGTTCGCTGCTCGGCGACGAGCCCGACATCGAGGTGGTCGGGGAGGCCGCCAACGGCGAGGAGGCCGTGGCCCGGGCCACCGCCCTGGCCCCCGACGTCACCCTCATGGACATCCGGATGCCAGTCCTCGACGGCATCGCCGCCACGCGACGCCTGGTCGAGACCGGCGTCGCCACCCGGGTGCTGGTGCTGACGACCTTCGCACTCGACGAGTACGTCTTCGAGGCACTGCGCGCCGGCGCCTCCGGCTTCCTCCTCAAGGACGCCCCGGCCGAGGAGCTGGTCGCCGCGATCAAGGTCGTCGCCGCCGGCGACTCGCTGCTGGCTCCCGCCGTCACCCGGGGCGTCATCGACGCGTTCGTGCACCGCGGCGGAGCGACGCTCCCCACCCGGGACCCGTCGCTCGGGCTGCTGACGCCGCGCGAGCTCGAGGTCCTCGGCCTCTTGGCCCGGGGCCTGTCCAACCTCGACATCGCCACCGCTCTCTACGTCTCCGAGGGCACCACGAAGACCCATGTCAGCAACGTCCTGGCCAAGCTGGGGTTGCGGGACCGGGTCCAGGCCGTGGTCTTCGCCTACGAGAACGGCGTCGTCGTCCCCGGCGACCCGGGCTGAAGATCCCTCCCGCGACCGAGCCGGATCTCCGTCGTCGGGCGGATCCGGTTGAGGCGGCTCTCGCGTTGGCTTGACCCATGACCACCACCACACACACCACGACCCACACGGAAGCCGCCGCCGGCCCGTCCACCACCCCGAGCCCGACCCTCAGGACCCGCCAGAGCCGCGCCCTCGCGGTCCGCCGGGCCTTCCTGATCGCCTCGCCCGTCCTGGCCGGCGTGTTCGCCGTCATCGGCGCCTACGCCGACCCGGGGGCCGGCATCAGTGGGCGCGCGATGCTCGAGATCTACACCGCGCACCCCGAGCCGCTGCAGTTCAAGTCGCTCGGCTTCCACTGGGCCTACGCCTTCTGGATCGCTCCGGCCCTGCTGGCCGTCCCCTACGTGCGCGGCCGGGGAGCCTGGCTGGCCAACGTCGCGGGCCTCATCGCCTTCGGCGGTCTGGCGACGATGCCCGGCCTGCTGCTCACCGACTGGTACGACTCCGCCATCGGTCAGCTGTACGGCGTCGACGCCGCGGTCGCCGTCCAGGACCACATGACCGAGACGATGTGGGGCCTCGGGCCGTTCATCGTGCCGGGCATGCTGGGTCTCTTCCTGGGCCTGCCGCTGATCACCATCGCCCTGTGGCGCGCGCGCGTCGTCCGCTGGTGGGCGTTCGTGGCCGTGCTCGGCGGGTACGCCGCGTTCATGCTCTCCGGCGTGCTGTGGTGGGGCTGCGCGATCACCACCGTGTGCTTCACGGTCTTCGCCGTGGCACTCGAGAAGGGCACCCGCCCGCAGGACTAGGACCGCCCATGACCCCCTCATGACCGCACTGCCACGCCGCGTCGCCCGTACCCCTGAAGGCGACGCGGCGTCGGTGCGTGCCGAGGGTGGCACGCCGGATGCCGTCGCTGGCCGTCAGATCGTGGTGCGGTGGAAGTTCTGGAACGACCGGGACGGCGTCGGTCCGCGCTGACCCTGGTAGCGCGAGCCGTACTTCGCCGAGCCGTACGGGTGCTCGGAGGGCGAGGACAGCCGGAAGAAGCAGAACTGGCCGATCTTCATGCCCGGGTAGAGCTTGATCGGCAGCGTGGCCACGTTGGCGAGCTCGAGGGTCACGTGGCCGGAGAACCCGGGGTCGACGAAGCCCGCGGTCGCGTGCGTGAGCAGGCCGAGCCGACCCAGCGACGACTTGCCCTCGACGCGGGCGGCGATGTCGTCGGGGAGCGAGACGACCTCGTAGGTCGAACCGAGCACGAACTCGCCGGGGTGCAGGATGAACGGCTCGTCGCCCTCGGGCTCGACCTCGCGGGTCAGCTCGGACTGGTCGACGGCCGGGTCGATGTGCGGGTACCGGTGGTTCTCGAAGACCCGGAAGTAGCGGTCCAGGCGCACATCGATCGACGACGGCTGCACCATCGCCGGGTCCCACGGCTCCAAGGCCACCCGGCCGGCGTCGATCTCGGCGAGGATGTCGCGGTCGGAGAGCAGCACGGCGACAACCTACCCGCCGCTCGCCGCGCCGGGATTGCTACCATCGCTGCGCCGCGCTCCGGTGCGGACCGGCGGATGTAGCTCAGTTGGTAGAGCGCGACCTTCCCAAGGTCGATGTCGCGAGTTCGAGTCTCGTCATCCGCTCCACGTCCCGCTCCCCTTCTCCCCCCGCCCGGCGGGATAGTCCGTCACGCATCGGCTGTTCTCGCCCGCCAGTTCCGACAGTTCCGTGACGGACTATCGGGTCGAGGCGCCCAGAGGCCACCGTGACAGTTGCGTCTGGTGTGAATATTGGGGACAGTGGGACTGATCTGCACGCCACCAGGACGAAGGTCTTCCCCATGCTCCGCCGTCCCACGCGCACCGAATGGACGCTGCTCGCCGTCGGCCTGTTCGCGCTGACGGTGGGCCTGGCACCGCTGCTGCCCGACGCCGCCGCGACCCGCTCCGGCGATCCGGTCGTCGGCCCAGGAGGCGCCCCTCCCGCGGCGCGGCACCGGGCCGCGGCGAGGTCACCCCGGCCATGCGTCGCGAGATCGCCCGGGTGGTCGCCGCGGGGGCCTCGCTCGGTCCCGACTCCGAACGCGCCACGACCGACGCGCTGGTGACCACCCAGGTCCGGTGCGCGGTGTTCGCCGGCGAGCGCTACTGCCTGGGCGTGGGTTGGACCAGCCGCACCGAGGCCGAGGTCCGGGCCCGGATGGCCACCGCCGCGACCACCGCCGCCGCGCCAGACCGCCGTCGAGACCACCGGGGACCTCGACGTCGCTGGCGATGCTGCGCACCGCCGCCGCCCGGCCCGAGCCCGCCCGGGTCGCCGCCGAGCGTGCGGAGCTCACCGACGCGGCCCGGTCCGTCGGGCAAGGTCGTCGCGCTGCGCCAGGAGCTGGCCCTGGGCCAGCACGGACGGCGGTTCCCTCGCAAGGCCAAGATCATGCAGCCCGACCGGACCATCGCGCAGACCCACAGCTGGTGGTGCGGCCCCGCCACCTTGCAGATGATCGCCTGGGGCTGGCGGCACGAGCGCGAGCCGCAGCGCTTCTGGGCGGACAAGCTCGGCACCACCACCAACGGCAGCGCGATCGGCTCGATCGTCAGGCAGGTCAACCGCAAGACCGGCTACGACGGACGGCGGCGCGCCGGCCCGTACGTCGTCCTCGACATCTCCGACCTCGGCTACCGCCGGTGGTTCCGGCTGACCAAGAAGCACATCGCCGACTACCGAGCGCCCATCGTGCTGCACCCCGAGCTGCTCGCGCGCTTCTACCCCTACCTCGACGACGACGCGTCGGGGCACTTCCAGGTCGGCCGCGGCTACAAGGACAAGCGCAACGGCATCGAGAAGATCGGCTTCTTCGAGCCCTGGAACCAGCAGGCCTTCGACCCGTCCGAACCGTTCATCGACCGGGTCCAGTGGCGCAGCGCCTACCGCAGCTACCGCGCCAACCTCGCGCACCCGATGCAGAACATGGGGGTCTGAGCGCGTGCGGAGCGCCCTGGTGGCCGCGATCGTGACGGGGGTGCTCGCCGCAGCGGGCTGCGCCGCCGACGAGCCGGACAAGCTCGCACCTCGACGGCGGGACGGCGGAGACGACCGGGGCCACGCCCAGCCCGAGCGCGAGCGCGTCCCCCACCGAGTCCGCGGTACCGGCGTCGCCGAGCGCGTCGACGACCGACCCGGCCTCGCCGACGACGGCCCTGCTGGCCTGGGAACCCACGGGGCGTCCCGTCGAGGAGACCGTGACCGCCGGCGGCGGCTGGACGGTGGTCGTCGACCAGGAGCGCAGCCTGGCCACCGTCGACGGCCCCCGGTCCTTCGTCATCGCCGGCGACAAGCGGTTCCGGATCTCCGAGGTCCTGCTCGACCCCGACTGGTTGGTCGTGGTGCGCAGCGACACCCTCGAGGAGCGGCCCGCGATCGCCGCCGTGGTCGATCTCGCCACCGGCGCCCGCACCACCGTGAACGGTCGGTCGGAGGTTCCGACCACGACCGGCGGCACCTGGGCGCTCCAGGGCGGCCTGCTGGTTCACGCGACGGTCGGCGCGGACGGGGCCTACTGCCTCGCCCGACGGGACCTCGCCGCCGGCAGCGCCGAGACCGTGTGGTGCGCCGAGCGCCGGCACGGCGTCACCCACGCCCGGCTCACGCCGGCCGGCCTGGGGGTGATGGGTTTCGACGACCAGCGACCCTCGTGCCGCACCCTCGGCACCGTGGCCGACGACACGCTCACCCCGCTCCCCGGCGTCACCGACTGCAAGGGTTGGGAGATGGTGCCGACCGGCACCGGAGTGGTGTGGTCGGAGGTGCCGCGCGACAACGCCCTCGACGAGTCCGAGGTCCACGTGCGCTCCGACGAGGCCACCCTCGACCTCGGCCCCGCGACCTCCGACAGCCTGACCTGGTGCGCGGGCGCGACGTACTTCGTGCGCGACCCGCAGTCCGCCGGCGAGCCGGCGCGGCTCCTGCGCTGGACCGACGCCGGCGCCCTCGAGGTGGTCTACGAGAGCAAGGGCGGCCAGGCGTTCCTGTCCGCGCCGCGCTGCGGCGGCGACCGGATCACGGTCACGGCCTTCGCCGAGAGCGGCGACGAGCAGGTCTCGGCACCGCTGGGCTGACGGCCTAGTCTCGCGAGGTGACCTTCTCCGGCTTCCCCGTCGCGGCGCTGGACTTCTACGACGACCTCGAGATGGACAACACCAAGTCCTACTGGGACAAGCACAAGCCGGTCTACGACGAGGCCGTGAAGGCCCCCATGATCGCCCTGTGTGCCGAGCTGAGCCCGGAGTTCGGCGAGGCGAAGATCTTCCGGCCGTACCGGGACGTGCGGTTCGCCAAGGACAAGACGCCCTACAAGACCGGGCAGGGCGCGTACGTCGGGGTCGCGCCGGCGACGGGCTACTACGTCGAGATCTCCGCGCGCGGCGTCCGGGTCGGGGGTGGCTTCTACGAGGCGAGCGGTGCCCGGTTGGCCGGGATCCGGGACGCGATCGTCGACGACAAGTCCGGCCCCCGGCTGCGCCGGATCGTCAAGGCCGGGAGCAAGGCGGGGTTCGACGTCGGGGGCGAGACCCTCAAGACCACGCCCCGTGGCTACCCCGTCGGACCACCCGCGCATCGACCTGCTGCGTCACAAGGCGCTGGTGCTCGGCAAGTCCTACGGCTTCGACGAGGTCATCCACACGGCAGCCCTGGTCGATCGCGTTCGCGCGGACTGGCGAGCGCTGCGCCCGCTCGTGGACTGGGCGGCCGCCCACGGGTCCGACTGATGGCGGACCAGCTGGTGCTGCCCGACGGCACCGCCGCCTGGGTCTGGCCGCTGCTGCCGACGGACCGCCGCGCCCTGGTCGCGGAGTTCGAGCAGCTGTCGCCGGAGTCGGTCCGGAGCCGGTTCCTCGGCCCCGTCGTCCACCTGTCCGAGGCCATGCTCCAGACCCTCGTGGACGACGTGGACGGCATCGACCACGTGGCCCTGGTGCTCCTGGCGGAGGTCGGCGACGACGTGCTCCCCGTGGCGATCGGTCGGATCGTGCGCTACCCGGACCAGCCCGACGCCGCCGACCTGGCGATCACCGTCAAGGACGCCTGGCAGGGACGCGGCGTCGCCTCGGCGCTGGTCCCCCTGCTGGTCGCCCGACGACCCGTCGGGGTCACCCGGCTCGTGACCGAGGTCGCGGCGGGCAACCCCGCCTCCCTGGCGATGTTGCGGCGCGCGGGCACCGTGCAGTCGACCTCGGACGCCCAGGACGGCACCGAGGTGGTGGTCTCGCTGGAGCCCGGACTCGAGGCCGAGCCGCTCCCTGCCGGGCGGTACGCCGCGTGGCGTCGGCACCTCTACACCCGCGACCTGGTCTGTCCTTGGCTGCGCGAGGAACCCTGAGCGACGGTCGTCAGTGCGGCTTCCACGCCTCGTCGTCGGAGGTGCGCGACGTGACCGACGCCGGGAGGTCCCGGTCGGCAAGGCTTTGGATGGTGACCGTCTCGAAGACGTCGCGCAGGGAGTGCCGCGCCGCGATCCAGACGTGCTGGAGCACCTCGGCGGACTCGTTGTAGGTCACCGACTCGGGGCGTAGGCCGTAGACGGAGACCAGTGGGCCGTCGACGGCGCGGATCACGTCGGCCACGGACACGTCGCCGGCCGGCCGGCCGAGGCGCCAACCGCCGGACTGGCCACGCTGGGAGACCACGACCCCGGCGCGTCGCAGGTCGGCCAGGATCGCCTGGAGGAAGCCGTGGGGAATG
The DNA here is from genome assembly GCA_963791275.1 of uncultured Actinomycetota bacterium. Lineage (GTDB taxonomy): Bacteria > Actinomycetota > Actinomycetes > Propionibacteriales > Nocardioidaceae > Nocardioides. The sequence continues at coordinate 498,440 of CAWBRP010000004.1, read as the reverse complement.
CCTTGGAGGCGGCCGAGCTCCTCGGCGCTGACGGGTGCGCCGTCGGTGCGCCCAGCCATCTCGATCAACGCGCGCAGGGCGTAGTCGGACTTGGCGGAGACGCGCATGGGTCCAGTCTCGCAGATAAGTCGATGAGATTTATCGGACTGCGACGCGGCGCACCGGTGTGGCCTCGACGACCAGGTTGTCGGCGTAGGACCCGCGCTCGTGGTCGTAGGCCCCGCCGCAGGTGATCATCACCAACCGCGCGGGCCCGCGGTCCGAGAACAGCGCCGCGAGCGCCACGAGCCGGGTCCGCGGCAGCAGGTACCGCGTGCGGACCCGGTAGCGCAGCTCCTGGTCCTCGTCGGCCAGCACGACCGCGTCGCCCGGCCGCAGGCCGACGAGCCGGGCCGCGAAACCCAGGCCGTGCTCCCGCGAGTCCAGGTGCCCGGCGAGGACCACGCTGCCGAACGGCGCCCCGGTCGCCGACCCGCCCGTCCACCAACCCAGTCTCCGTGGGTCGTCGGGAAGGGCCAGGCTCCCGTCCGGGAGCGTCGGCACCGGATCGACCGGGGCGCTACCGGTCACGCTGCCGGCCTCGAGACCGAGGACCGTCGGCACGAAGGAGGCCCGGCCCGGGTGCGCCACCCGGCCGGGGTTGACCCGCGGTTGCGACCGGTCCCCGGCCTTGGACTCGAAGAGACCCGGCACCCGGCGCGGACGGGAGACGGTGAGTCGGTCCGAGGACGCCTCCGGTGGGCGCACCGGGTCGGGAGACGAGGTCACGCCGGTCGACGTGGCCTCCTGGGGTATCGACGCCGACCTGGCGTCGACGAGGTCGAAGACCTGCACCAGGACTCCGCAGGCGATCAGCACGAGGCCGAGCACCAGTGCCCCGCCGCGCCGCCACACGGCTCAGCCGCGGGGACGAGACGTCCGCAGCCCGAGCAACGCGAGGCCCACACCGGCCACCAACAGCACCAGGCCGACAGGCACCCCTTGTCCCCGCTCGGTGGCGAAGAGACCCGCCCCTTGCCCGCCGTCACCGGCGGGCACGTCGGTCGGCGCCGTGGCGTCCGCGACCGGCAACGGAAGCACCTGCACGACCGCGTCCATGGTCTGCTCGCTGGCCACCCCGATGGCAAAGACCCTGGTGAGGTTGCCGCCGTCGATGGGCAGGTCGACGGGACCGAGGATGGCCGGGCCGTCGGTGGCGGCCGGCACCACCTCGATCGGGTAGACCCCGGCTGGGACGACGGCGGAGATCTCCTCACCGCTGGCCACGTCCGCCAGCAGGACCTTGCCGTTCACCCGGATGTCGGCGGGCGGCGCGACCGCGGTGTGCGCCACCGTCACGCGGCCACTCCCGCCCTTCACCGCCGCGAGGTCGTTGACGAACCTCGTGAACAGCGGGTCGGCCGTCGGGTCGACCGGGCGGTGGAGCACGACGTCGACGCTGGCGCCGGCCTCGACCGTCAGGTCAGCCGTGACCTCGACGCCCTCGGAGTCCACCGCGGTGACCGTGTGGGAGCCGGGCATCAGCGCCAGCGGCCCGACGATCTCCTTGTCCGGGGCGTCGGCCGCGACTTCCTCGTCGTCGACCGTGAGCGACCAGGTCGTGCCCTGGACGCCCTGGATGACGTAGACGGATGCCGGCTTCGCGGCCACGGCCGCCGTGGAGCCTCCCGTCGCGGCGGCGGCAACCACGATCAATGCCACCAGCATGCTGCGCAACCTCATCGAGACCCCCGAGTAGTCGACGGCCCCGCCCCGTCCCCCCGGGGCGGCGACCTGAGGTCAGGTGTAGGCGACGGGTCGCGCGTGCCCGGGCCGGGGGTCGCGCTTTACCCAACTTGGGGCATTCGCCGACCGCAGCCGGACCGGGGCCGCCCACCGCGAGGGCTAGCGTGGGGTCATCCGCCCGCATGCGACATGCGACGGACTTCGGGGGGACCGGGTGAACACCGAGTCGCGGACAGACGAGTTGCCGACGCGTTGGCGCGCCGTCGTGGTGGCGACCGCAGTCGCGGTCAATGTCGTGGTGTTCGGGGTCGTCGTGCACGGCACGTTGTCGGAGGGATCACCCGACACCTCGGCCAGCGCACCGTCGTCGCGGACCCGCCTGGCCCCCACGCCGACCACGGGGTCCGGCCCGTCTGAGGACCCGTCCAGCTCCCCCGACACCGCCCCGGACGCCGAGGCAGCGGTCCTGGTGACCGCCACGCCGGACCCCACGGGCATCCTCGAGGTCGAGGAGCGCGTGCGGCCTTCCGACCCGGTGATGCAGCTGGTGCTCCAGCTCCCGCCGACCCTGCCGGAGGGGGGCGAGACGCCCCGGGTCCTGGGGCTCACCCTGTACGCCGACGGGAAGCCGGTCTCCGTGCCGGCGACCCCACGGCGTGACTACCTCGTGGTGCTGCCGACACCGGCGAACGAGATCGTCTTGCGCTACCGCCTGGCGGGTGTCGTCGAGGTCGATCCCGAGGCTCCGGCAGGGCGCGCTCTCGTCCAGCTGCGGCCGCTGACGTCCGCCAGCATGGCCACCTCGACCGCAGTGGTCGAGATCACGGGGGTCCGGGTACGCAACCTGGTGTGCCCCGACCGCCCCTTGGCCGATCGGCTGTGCGCGCGGCGGGTCGGTGACGCCTGGCGCACCGCTCCGCTGCCGAACGGGGAGGCGACCGTGCTGGCTCAGATCGACCTGCCCGAGCCTCCGAGCCTCTAGCGTCCGCACGTTGCTGTGTTCCTGTGTTCTTGGCCGTTCGGCTTGCGTCAGCGACATCGGCGAGGCAGACTTATGTTACTGGCCAGTATTGATACTCGTCAGTAGACAGCGACGCGACGAGATCCCGAGGTGGCACCGTGACCCACTACAAGAGCAACCTTCGTGACATCGAGTTCAACCTCTTCGAGGTGCTCGGCCGGGACGAGATCCTGGGGCAGGGGCCCTTCGCCGACGTCGACGGCGAGACCGCGCGCTCGATCCTGACCGAGGTCGACCGGCTCGCCCGCGAGGACCTCGCCGCGTCGTACGAGGACAGCGACCGCAACCCGCCGGTCTTCGACCCCGAGACGCACACCGCGCCGGTCCCAGCGTCGTTCAAGAAGAGCTACGACGCCTGGATGGGCGCCGAGTACTGGCGCCTCCAGATCCCCGAGTCGCTCGGTGGCACCCTCGCCCCGTCGACCCTCAACTGGGCCATGGCCGAGCTGGTCCTCGGGTCCAACGCCCCGATCTGGATGTACGGCTGCGGTCCGAGCTTCGCCGCCGTTGTCAACCGGGTGGGCAACGAGCGGGACCAACGGATCGCCCAGATCATGGTCGAGCGCGCCTGGGGCGCCTCGATGGTGCTGACCGAGCCGGACGCCGGTTCCGACGTCGGTGCCGGCCGCGCCAAGGCCACCCCCAACGACGACGGCACCTGGAACATCGAGGGCGTCAAGCGCTTCATCACCTCCGCCGAGCACGACCTGAGCGACAACATCGTGCACCTGGTGCTGGCCCGGCCGGCCGGTGTCGAGGGCCTGGGCGGTCCGGGCACGAAGGGGCTCAGCCTCTTCATCGTCCCCAAGCACCACTTCGACCCCGAGACCGGCGAGCTGACCGGTGAGCGCAACGGCGTCTACGTCACCAACGTCGAGCACAAGATGGGCATCAAGGTGTCCAACACCTGCGAGCTCACCTTCGGCGACTCCTCGATCGAAGGCGGCGAGCCGGCCCGCGGCTGGCTGCTCGGCGAGGTGCACGACGGCATCGCCCAGATGTTCCAGGTCATCGAGAACGCCCGGATGATGGTCGGCACCAAGGCCATCGCCACGCTCTCGACCGGCTACCTCAACGCCCTGGCCTACGCCAAGGAGCGGGTGCAGGGCGCCGACCTCACCCGGGCCGCCGACAAGACGGCTCCGCGGGTCACCATCACCCACCACCCCGACGTACGCCGCTCGCTGATGACGCAGAAGTCCTTCGCCGAGGCGATGCGGGCGCTGGTGCTCTACACGGCCACCTGGCAGGACCGGGTTCAGATCGCCGAGCACGAGGGTGAGCGCGACGAGCTCGCCAGCGCGATCAACGACCTGCTGCTGCCGATCGTCAAGGGCTACGGCTCGGAGCGGTCGTGGGTGCTGCTGGGCACCGAGTCGCTGCAGACCTTCGGCGGGTCCGGGTTCCTCCAGGACTACCCGATCGAGCAGTACGTCCGCGACGCCAAGATCGACACCCTCTACGAGGGCACCACCGCCATCCAGGGCCAGGACTTCTTCTTCCGCAAGATCGTCAAGGACCAGGGCCGCGCGCTGGGTCACCTGGCGAAGGAGATCGAGTCGTTCATCGCCTCCGAGGCCGGCAACGGCCGCCTCAAGCAGGAGCGGGCGCTGCTCGCCACCGCGCTCGAGGACGCCAACGCCATCGTCGGGCACATGATCAACGACCTCATGTCCGCCGACGCCTCGGCCGAGAACGGCGACGTCCGCAACATCTACAAGGTCGGGCTCAACACCAGCCGTCTGCTGATGGTCCTGGGCGACGTCGTCTGCGGCTGGCTGCTGCTGCGCCAGGCCGAGGTCGCCCTCGGGCGGCTCGCCGGCGAGGTGTCGGGCAAGGACAAGGCCTTCTACGAGGGCAAGGTCATGGCCGCGCAGTTCTTCGCGCTGCACTTCCTCCCGAAGCTGACCGCCGAGCGGGCCATCGCCGAGCGCATCGACCTCGGCCTCATGGACCTCGACGAGGCGTCCTTCTAGTCGCCCCCGTCTCGCCGCGGCTGGGGCGCATTGATGTCCCTAAGGGTGAATACACCGTCTGCTTGATCCTCTTGAATGGCCCCGGACAAACGTCGAAGGGGCCGCCACGGGGGTGTGGCCCCTTCGCACTCCCCCGGGACGTTTCCGCTGCACCCTCAGGTCAGCGGCGCAGCCCCGTCCTGGGCGGCGCGACGAACCGCCTCCGTCAGCCGGGTGAGCAGCAGCGAGTCGAGCCGCCAGCGGTGCCACCAGAGGTCGACATCGACGTGCAGCCGCGGACTCAGGACCGCCAGGCGACCCTCGGCGAGGTCCGGCAGGAGCTGGGGCTCGGGGATCGCGGCCCAGCCGAGCCCGCGACGGACGGCCTCGTGGAAGTCCGCCGACGTCGGCACCCGGTGCACGACGGCGGGCTGCGCCGCCCCGCGCTCACGCAGCACCTCGGTGCTGGAGGTCGTCCTTCTCGTTGAAGACCACCATCGGCATCCGCGACCAGTCGACGCCGCGACCCCGCCGCCAGCGCTCGACGAAGTCGGGCGCCGCGGCCGGCACGTAGCGCACGGCACCGAGGCGTTCCGCCGAACAGCCCTGCACGGCCACCGGCTCGCTCGTCACCGCGGCGAGCACGGCCCCCCGGCGGAGCAGGTCCGCGGAGTACGCCTGGTCCTCCACGTGCAGGCGCAGGGCCACGTCCGCCCAGCCCGCGACCTCCCCCAGCACCGGACGCAGCCAGGTCGCCAGCGAGTCGGCGTTGACGACGACGGGCAGCTCGACCGGGCTGTCCGCCCCGTGCCCCAGCGTCGCGCCGACCTCGGCGAGCAGCAGCTGCGTCTGCCGGGCCACGCGCAGCAACGCGTGGCCCGCCTCGGTCGGCACGCACGGCGTCGACCGGCGGACGAGCACCTGCCCCGCGGCGGACTCCAGGGCCCGGATGCGCTGGCTGATGGCGCTGGGGGTCACCTGGAGGTGGCGGGCGGCGCCCTCGAAGGTCCCCCGGTCGGCGATGGCCACGAGAGCGGCGAGCTGGGCGGTCGTCAGGTCCATGAAGCGATGCTAATGCTCGTGCAGAAAGTTTCGTTGGCCTTCACACTCGCCGATGACCTAGCGTCGGCCTGGTGGACCTCTCCGCCGCGGTCGCCGGCCTCCTCACCGGGCTGTCGCTCATCGTGGCGATCGGTGCCCAGAACGCCTACGTGCTGCGGCAGGGCCTCCGCCGTGAGCACGTGGGTGCGGTGGTCGCCGTCTGTTCCGTGTCGGACGTGGTGCTGATCGCGGCCGGGGTCGCCGGCATCGGGACGCTCGTCGAACGGGCGCCGGCCGCCATCGACGTGGTCACCTGGCTGGGGGTGGGGTTCCTGACGGCGTACGGCCTGATGTCCCTGTGGCGGGCGCGCCGCCCCGACGCGCTGCACGCCGCGACGTCCGGCCAGGTCTCGCGGCGCAGCGTGGTGGCCCGGGCCGTCGCGCTCACCTGGCTCAACCCGCACGTCTACCTCGACACGGTGCTGCTGCTCGGCAGCATCGCCGCCACGCACGGCGATCCCGGTCGCTGGTGGTTCGGCGCCGGCGCCGCTCTGGGCAGCATCATGTGGTTCGTCGGGCTCGGGTACGGCGCCCGCAAGGCCCACCGCCTGCTCGCGTCACCGCGTGCCTGGCAGGTCCTCGAGGTGCTGATCGGCATCACCATGCTGCTCATCGCCCTCTCCCTCGCGCGCGGCTGAGCCACGCTGCTTGAATGCGCTGGTGGACGTGATCGGGATCGTGTCGCCGGGCGCGATGGGCTCTGCACTCGGCCGGGCCTGGGCGGCCAGGGGCACACGCGTCGTGGCGACGGTGGCCGGGCGGTCGGACCGCACCCGGGCCCTGGCCGAGGGACTCGAGCTGCTGCCGTCGTTGGCGGACGTCGTGGCCGCCGCGGACCTGGTCGTCAGCATCTGCCCGCCAGCGGCTGCCGAGGAGTGCGCCGCCACGATCCTCGAGGCGGCCGCGAGCACGGGCGCGACACCGGTGCTGGCGGACCTCAACGCCGTCGCGCCCTCGGTGGTCGAGGGACTAGCGGCCCGGGCCGCCGCGGCCGGCCTGGCCTTCGTCGACGGCTCCATCAGCGGGGGACCACCGGTCCCGGACGGCGACACGATGCTCTACCTCTCGGGCGAGCGGGCGGCGGAGGTGAGCGCTCTCGACGCCGACGGCCTGCGGCGACGCGTGGTCGGCGACCGGCCCGGCACGGCATCGGCGGTGAAGATGTGCACGGCGTCGGTCTACAAGGGCACCACCGCGGTGTGGGCCCAGGCCCTGCAGACCGCCGACGCCCTCGGTGTCCTGGACGTGGTGCTTGCGGACCTGGCCGAGGAGTACCCCGCCGACGTGGCCGGCGCGGCCCGGCGGATCGCGGTGGCGGCCAGCAAGAGCGGCCGGTTCGTCGGGGAGATGGACCAGATCGCGGCGACCCAGGGGGCGGCCGGGGCCAGCGTCGAGCTGTTCAAGGGCATGGCAGCGGTCTACGACCGGCTCTCGCGCAGCCCGCTCGGCGCGCTCCCGCCCGAGTCGGCCCGCGACCTCGACGACCTGGCCGAGGTGCTGCGCCGGCTCCGCCGCTAGCTCTCGTGCGGCGGAAGGATCAGCATCGGCACGACGAAGAGCAGCCCGATCACCACGAGCAAGACCAGCCCGCCGACGACGTACGCGGCCGTCGCGCCGACGACCACGTGGAAGATCAGCGTGATGTTGCCGGTGACGAGCAGGCCCACGCCCGCGAGGGCGACGACCATGAGCCGGTGCGCCGCGGTGACCAGTCGACCTTTGACGTGCTCGCCGAAGAGTCGTCGGTGGATGGCGACCGGGGTCAGCAACAGGGCCAGGGTCAGACCCGCCAGCAGCACGAGCCCGAGGTAGAGATCCTCCTCGAACGCGTCGAGCTCGCCGAAGCGCATGGTGAACGGCAGCGTCAGCAGGAAGCCCGCGATGAGCTGGGTCCCGGTCTGCATGACGCGCAGCTCCTGGAGGATGTCGTTCCAGTTGCGGTCGAGGCGCTCCGCCTCGGTCTCGTCCCGGCCCTTGCTCCGCGCCATGCTCGGAGGCTAGTCGGTCGCGACCCGCTGGGTGGCCGTGAAGAGCGCCGAGTAGGCGTTGAGCGCGGGTTGCCCGCCGAGGTGGGCGTAGAGCACGTGGGACTCCCGGGGGATCTCGCCGGACCGCACCAGGTCGATGAGGCCGGCCATCGACTTCCCCTCGTAGACCGGGTCGATGATCATCCCCTCGAGCTGGCCGGTGAGCCGGATCGCCTCGAGGGTCGACTCGACGGGGATGCCGTAGAGGTCGCCGGCCCAGCCCGCGAGCACGGTGATCTCGTCGTCGCGCAGGTCCCGGCCGAGCCCGATCAGCGCGGCGGTGCTCCGGGCGATCCGTTCGACCTGGGAGCGGGTCTTCTCCAGGGTCGCCGAGGCGTCGATGCCGATCACCCGGCGAGGCGGGTCCTGGCCGGCGAACCCGGCGATCATGCCCGCGTGCGTCGAGCCGGTGACGGTGCAGACCACGATGGTGTCGAAGAAGACCCCGAGCGCCGCCTCCTGCTCCGCGACCTCGTCGGCCCAGTTCGCGAACCCGAGCCCGCCGAGCCGGTGGTCCGACGCGCCCGCCGGGATGGGTACGGCGTCCCGCCGCGCGCCTCCACGTCCTCGATCGCCTGCCGCCACGAGTCCCGGAAGCCGATGTCGAAACCTGCCGGGTCCAGCCGCACCTCGGCGCCCATGATCCGGCTCAGCAGGATGTTGCCGACCCGGTCGTTCACCGCGTCGGGCCAGTCCACCCACTTCTCCTGGACCAGGACGCAGGCCATGCCGAGCTTCGCGGCCACCGCGGCGACCTGGCGGGTGTGGTTGGACTGGTAGCCGCCGATGCTCACCAGCGTGTCCGCACCGGAGGCGAGTGCGTCGGGCACGAGGTACTCGAGCTTGCGGGTCTTGTTGCCGCCGTAGGCCAGGCCGGAGCTCACGTCCTCGCGCTTGGCCCACACCTGGGCGCCCCCGAGGTGGGCGGTGAGCCGGTCCAGGCGGTGCACCGGGCTGGGTCCGAAGGTGAGCGGGTAGCGGGGAAAGTCGGCGATCGGCATGTCAGGGCTCCTCAGCGGACGGGTCGAGCGAGTGGAAGGTGTCGAAGGCGAGCGCGGCGGCGGCCTCGGCGTCGCCGTCCTCGAGCAGGCCGACCAGGTCCTCGTGCCGCGCCACCGAGCCGCGACCGGCGAGGGTCGAGAAGCGGAGCCGCTCGGCGCGGCGGACGACGGGCAGGAACTGGTCGAGCACCGCCTCGACCGCGCGGTTGGCCGCGACCCGGACGGGGATCGCGTGCAGGTCGTCGTCGGCGACCAGCGCCGCGTCGACGTCACCGGCGCGCAGGGCGGCCCGGAACCGCCTGTTGGCCGCCCGCATCGCCGCCAGGTCGCGACGCGTCAGGCTACCGGCGGCCTCGCGGACCGCCACCTCGTGCATCGCCGCCACCACGTCGCGCGCGTCCCGGGCTGCCTCGCAGGTCCATCGAGGCCACGGTCGTCGACCGGCCGGGGCTCGTCGTGACCAGTCCCGCGTCGGCGAGGCGGAGCAGCGCCTCACGCACCGGCGTCCGGCTGACGCCGAGCCAGCCGGCGAGCTCGAGGTCCCTCAGCTGCTCACCTGGGGCGAAGGTGCCGTCCACGATGGCGTCCCGAACCCGGCGGTACACCTCGTCGCGGAGCAGCTCGCGACCGACGGGGTCCTGATCGACAGGAATGGGCATGCAATATATTGCACACGGCACTGCCCCTGCCGTCAAGTGCCCTCCTGTCTAGGCTGCGGGCATGAGCGATCGGGAGCGGCTGGCCGGCTATGTGGAGGTCTGGTGGCAGGCGGTCGAGGACTTCACGGCTCTGCTCGAGGACACCCCGGCGGCCCTGTGGTCGACGCCGACCGACCTGCCCGGGTGGGACGTGCACGCGGTGGCCGCGCACACCGCACACCTCGAAGGGGTCCTGGCCGGGACCCCCGAGGAGAGCATCGACGTCGGCGAGCCCGACCACGCCCGCAGCCTGATGGGCCTCTACACCGAGCAGGGAGTGGTCGCCCGACGGGACCGGTCTCCTGACGAGCTGATCAACGAGATCCGCCGGTCGGCGACCATCCGCAAGACCGCGCTACTGGCGGACCCGCCGACGGACGCCGCCGCCAAGCCGGACCGGATCTTCGGAGGCATCGGCTGGGACTGGAACACCCTGCTGCGCAACCGGCCGCTCGACGTGTGGATGCACGAGCAGGACGTGCGCCGGGCCCTCGACCGCCCGGGCGGCCTGGACAGCCCCGCCGCTGCCCACACCGCGGCGTACCTCGTGGAGAGCATGGGCTACGTGCTGGCCAAGCGCGTGGGGGCGGCCCCCGGGACGACGCTCGTGGTCGACGTGGCGGGCCAGCCGGTCAGCGCGTTCACGGTGGGTGAGGACGGGCGGGGCACACCGCTCCCGGCCCCGCCGGCGGATCCCACGGTGTCGCTGGCGATGGACCGCGAGACCTTCGTCCTCCTCGCCGGTGGACGCCGGGAGCCGACCGACGGTGCGGTGACGGTGACCGGGGACCGCGACCTCGCCGCCCGGCTCCTGGAACTGCTCGCGGTGACCCCGTGAGCGTCGCGTGGACGCTGGACGACCTGCCGGACCAGCGGGACCGCACCATCGTCGTGACCGGACCCTCCGTCGGGGGGCTGGGTCACCACACGGCGCTCGAGCTGGCTCGCCGGGGCGCCCGCGTCGTGCTGGCCGGCCGGAGCCCGGCGAAGCTCGACGCCACCACGGCCGCGATCCTCGGCGAGGTGCCGGCGGCGCGGGTCGAGCGGCTGCAGGTCGACCTCGCCGACCTCGGGTCCGTGCGCGCCGCCGCGACGGACGCCGTCGCGTTGGGCACCCTGGACGTGCTGGTCAACAACGCGGGGGTGATGGCGCCGCCCCTCTCGCGGACCGTCGACGGCTTCGAGTCCCAGATGGCGACCAACCACTTCGGTCCGTTCCTGCTCACCGGCCTGCTGCTCCCGCAGCTCGTGGCGAGCGGCGCGGGCCGGGTCGTGGTCGTCTCGTCGAACATGCACCGGACCGCGCGTCGAGCCCCGCTCGGGGACCCCCAGACCTCGCCCAAGCACTACCGACGGTGGGTGCAGTACGGCGCGACCAAGCTCGCCAACCTCCTGTTCATGTACGAGCTGGACCGACGCCTGCGCACCGCCGGGCTGCCGGTCACGGCCCTGGCCGCCCACCCGGGCTTCGCCGGGACCCACCTCGTGGTCAACGGCCAGCTCGGCCGCTCGTCCGGCGGCCTCGCCAGCATCCTCGACGCCGCGACCAAGGCGGTGTCCCAGAGCGCCGCCGACGGTGCCCTCCCGCTCCTCATGGCGGCGACGGCAGACCTGCCGGGCGCGACGTACTGCGGTCCCTCCGGGCTGTCGGAGTGGCGCGGCCTTCCCCGGGTCGTCGGGTCGAGCGCGGTGGCCCGCGACCCCGAGGCGCAGCGCGCGCTGTGGGAGCTCTCCGAGCGCGCCGTCGGGCTGACCTACCCCTGACCTGGCTTCGGGGCCGGCCCCTGACCCGGCCCGGCACCCTGGTCGGCGACCCACAGGTCGAGCAGGCCCCGGAAGTGCGCGAGGAACTGGTCCTGCTCGTGCGCCGGGTACGTCGCCTGCACGGTCTCGCGGAGCAGGCGGTCGAAGGCGTCGGAGGCGACCCACTCCAGCACCGCCTCGTCGAGGTGGGCGAGATGGGTCTCGCACCACTCGCGGTAGCGGTCGGTCTCGAAGTGCTCGTCGGCCAGCGCCAGGTAGGCGTCGATCTTCGCGTCGTAGTCGAGGTCGGGGTCGTCGGCGATCGCGAAGTAGCGGGTCGTGCCGAGGTCGACCGCCGACGTGCGACCCGTGACCACGCAGTACGCCGACCAGCGGACCAGGGCCGAGATCGCCCACGGGAAGTAGTAGTGGAGCGAGGTGACCGCGACGTCCGGGCAGGCGTTGGCGTAGTCGATCGGGTACACCTCGTCACCCGCGACCAGCATCTCGGCGGAGTTGAACTCCCAGCGGAAGAAGGCGTTGACGATCCGGGAGATCGCCCGCGCCTGGTGCCCGGCCGACTCGGAGAGGAAGTCGTGCGAGACGGCGTACCTGTTGTGCATCGGCTGGTCCGGTCGGAAGTCCATCACCATGGTCTCCGGCCCGATCGAGAGCGCGCGGGCGAAGTGCTCGTAGTCCACGGTGGCCTGGAGGTGCATCAGCATCTCGCCCGACTCGTCGTAGGCCCGGTGCAGGTCGGCGCGGTCGTTGATCCGCGAGACCCCCCGCCACCCGCCGCCGTCGAACGGCTTCATGTAGAGCGGGTAGCCCAGCTGGTCCGCGAGCGCGTCGAGGTCGAACGGCTGGTTGTAGGTCTCCGAGGTGTAGGCCCAGCGGACGTTGTCGATGGGGTTCTTGTAGGGCACCAGGATCGTCTTGGGCACCTTGAGCCCGAGCCGGAGCATCGCGCAGTAGGCGCTGTGCTTCTCCATCGACTGGAAGGTGAACGGGCTGTTGAGCAGGTAGGTCCCGTTGACCAGCGCGGCCTTCTTCAGCCACTCGCGCGGGTGGTAGTACCAGTAGGCGAGCCGGTCGATGACCAGCTCGGGACGCGCGGGGTCGGTGAGCTCGAACGGCTCGATGGTCAGTCGCTCCGACGACAGGGTGTGCGTGGTCCCGTCGACGGCCAGCGGGCCGACCATCCGCAGGACCGCCTCGAAGGCCTGGGGCCAGTCCTGCTCGGCACCGAGGAGCAGCCCCACCAGGTGGTTGCGCTCGGCGGTCATGCGACGGCTCCGTCGAGGACCTCGAGCCGGATGCGCTTGTTGTCCTTGCCCTTGGACTCCGTCCCGGCGACCCGGACCGCGCCCACCTCGGCGGTGGACAGGACGTGCGTGCCCCCGTCGGCCTGCCGGTCCAGCCCGACGATGTCGATGACCCGGAGCGGGTCGATCTCGGCGGGGATCAGGTTGGCGGCAGTGCGGATCAACGCCGGGTCGGCGTCGGCCAGCGAGCGGGGCACGAAGTCGACCACGATCTCGTGCGCCCGGGCGATCTCGTCGTTGATCCGCTTCTCGACCGCGGCGCCGAGGTCCGCGGACATGTGCGGGAAGGGGAAGTCCAGCCTGCCCTTGAGCGGCTCCATGTTGCCGCCGGTGACGGGGATGCCGTAGTCGGCCCAGATCACGCCGCACAGCACGTGCAGCGCCGTGTGGGTCCGCATGAGCTGGTGCCGACGGGTCCAGTCGACGACGCCCTGCACCTCCTCGCCGACGTCGGGGAGGTCGGCGTCACCGGGGTCCACCGTGTGCCAGATCGGCCCGCGGTCGCGGCGTACCCCGGTGACCAGCAGGGTGCCGGCTCCGGTCTGCAGCGTGCCGAGGTCGCACGGCTGCCCACCCCCGCCGGGGTAGAACGCGGTCCGGTCGAGGCGGATCCGACCGCCCTCGCGGTCCACCTCTGCCACCGTCGCGTCGAAGTCCCGCCGGTAGGCGTCGACGGCGAAGAGCTCCGTCGCGGCCAGCTCGGCGGGCGCCCTGTCCTGAGCGTTGCCGGGGACTCCCATGGAGCGACCCTAGGCGACGGCCGGGGTCGAGGAGTACCGCGACTTCCAGCCGCTCGGTGACCGAAAGTCGCGGTACGAGCAGAACTGTGGCGCCGGCGAGCTAGCAGAACCGCGGCAGGTGGTGGGCGATCTGCTTGCGCCACCAGGGCCAGTCGTGGGCGCTGTCGTGGCCCCAGACGTCCAGCTCGTGCGGGATGCCGCGCTCGGCCAGCAGGGCGGCCATCTGCCGGGCCTGGGGCAGGGACTCGGTCGGATGGGTCTCCCAGGCACCCTCGCCGGCGATCAGCAGGATCCGGGCGTGCGCGCGCAACCAGTCGAGGTGGTCGCCGTGCAGGTGCGGGACGAAGTCCGTCGGGTTGGTGAAGTACGCCGCGTCCCCGCGGTCGCCCCAGGCGTGCCAGCGCGACGGGTCGTAGGAGCCGGACTGGCAGATCGCCAGCGGGAAGAGGTCGGCGCGGCCCAGCCCGAGGGACAGCGCGTGGAAGGCGCCCATCGAGCAGCCGGTGGCGATGGCCTGCCGGGTGCCGCCGGTGTCGTGCTCGACGAGGTCCATCACCCGCTCGGTGACCCAGGCGGTGTACGCGCCGTGCCGGCGGGCGCGCTCCTCCAGCGGCACCGACCGGTCGGACCAGGTGAGGTGGTCGTAGGAGTCCACGCAGTAGACCTTGACCCGACCCGCGTCGATCAGCTCGGCGATGGCGCCGATCATCCCGTTGTTCTCGTAGTCCCAGGCGCGGCCCTGCTCGCTGGGGAAGACCACCACGGGGCGGCCCCAGTGGCCGTAGCGGATCACCGTGCCGGCCCGGTCGAGGCCGGGCGCATCGAGCTCGAACTGGTCGCGGTCCACCTCAGCCCTCACACACCTTCCGGATCAGGTCGGTCAACGCAGGATCCAGCAGGTCACGCCAGCACGTCCAGGTGTGCCCGTCGCGCACCTCGGTCCAGGTCACGTCGGCGCCGGTGCGCCCGAGGTGGTCGGCCAGCAGCCGGTTGTTGGCGAAGTTCTCCTCGGCGCGGCCGCAGCCGATCGCGATCGCCGGCGCGCCGGGTGCCGCGACCTGCGCCGCGAGCACCGTGGCCACGAAGCCGGTCACCTCCGACCAGTACTCGAACTCCGACTCCTGCGGGTCGAGCTCGGCGGTGAAGAACGACCCGCTCTGCAGGAAGAGCCCGGAGAAGATCCCCGGCGACGTCCAGGCCGCGTGCAGGGCGGCCAGCGCGCCCAGGCTCTGCCCCATCAGCACCGGCGCGACCGGGCTCGGCCACGTCTTCGCCAGGAACGGCACGACGTGGTCGACGAGGGTCGCGGCGTACGCCGGGTTGGCGGCGTACCGCTCGTTCCGGGCGCCCGGCGTCAGCAGCGCCACCCGCAGCCGCGGCAGCCGCCCGGCGGCGATCGCCGCGCCGACGTACCGCGTCAGGTCGCCGTAGGCGTCCATCTCCGGGCCGTCGTGGGAGATGAGCAGCGGGAGGTCCTCACCGGCCGCGGCGTCGAGCGGTGCCCACACCTCGAGGTCGACCGTGCCGACCGGGGTGTCCTCGACGCGGGCCGCGACGCGCTCGCCGGCCACCGGGTCGACGTCGAGCCACGCGGGGGCGGCATACCCCACCAGCGGGAGCCACGAGTGGTCGCCGAAGGCACCGGGCACCCACAGCGGGTTGCCCGGGTCCAGGCCGAGCTCACCGTCGACGTCGAAGAGGTACTCGATCCGGTCGATCGCGACGTCGTCCGGGCCACCCACCGGCAGGTCCATGGCCCAGCCGCCATCCACGAGGTCGAACGTCGTGTCCCCGAGCTCGAGGTCGCACCACAGCCGGACGGACGTCGCGGCTCGGGCGGGATCGGCCAGTCGGAAGGCGATGGCGCGCTCGCCGAGAGTGGTCACGAGGGGCCCGGGCATCGGACCACCGTAGTGCCCGAATCTCGTTCGCTCGAAGTCGGCCACGACGCCTAGGCTCGGTCGAGCCATGCGCGACTTCCCACCCATCACCACCGCGTTCCAGCCTGTGCCGGACGCCGAGGTCCCCGACACCCGCAGCCCGGGTGCGTTCCTGCGTTGGCACCTGCGCTCGCAACGCTCGGTGATCATGGCCTCGACGCTGTTCGGGGTCCTCTGGCAGCTGCCGATGACCGTCGGTCCGTGGCTGGTCGGGAAGGCCGTGGACAACGGCATCGTGCCGGAGAACTGGGATTCCACGCTCGCCTGGGCGGGCCTGCTGCTGGTGGTGACCCTGATCGGTGCCGTGTTCGGCATCGCGATGCACACCCTGATCGTGCGCTCGTGGCTGATCGCGCTCTACGGCACCACGCAGATGGTGGCCCGCAAGGCGGTCCAGCTCGGCCACGTGCTGCCTCGCCGGGCACCCACCGGCGAGGTGCTCAGCGTCGCGTCCAGCGACTCCGACGAGTTCGGGGCGCTGACGGAGATCACCGCGCGGGCGACCGCGCAGCTGGTCGCGTTCCTCATCGTCGCCGCGATCGTGCTGAAGACCTCGGTCACGCTGGGCCTGCTCGTGCTGCTCGCCGCCCCGGTCCTGGTGGCCGTCGCCCTGCCCCTGCTGCGTCCCCTGCACCGCCGCCAGGCCGTGGAGCGGGTCCGCAGCTCCGACCTGACCTCGATGGCGACCGACATCGTCGCGGGCCTGCGCATCCTGCGCGGCATCGGCGGCGAGCGCACCTTCGGCCGCAACTACACCGCCCAGTCGCAGCTCACCCGGCGGGCCGGGGTCTCCGCGGGCATCTGGCAGGCCGCGATCGAGGCCATCGGCGTGCTGTTCTCCGGGATCTTCCTGGTCGTGCTGGTGTGGGCCGGCACGCTCGAGGTGCTCGGCGGCGACCTCTCCGTGGGCCAGCTGATCGCCTTCCTGGGCTACGGCCTGTTCATGGTCGGGCCGATCCGGACCTTCTTCGAGTTCGTGCAGAAGCTCACGCGGGCCCTGGTCTCCGCCCGCAAGGCGATCGCGATCTTCGAGCAGGAGCCGCCCTGGCGAGTGAACGCCGACCCGTGGCGCTGCCCGCCGACGGGGACCTCGTGGACCCGAGAGCGGCTTCGTGGCCTCGCCGGGGCGGCTGACGATCGTGGTCAGCGCGGTCCCCGAGACCTCGGCGGCCCTGGCCGACCGCCTGGGCCGCTACCTCCACACCGACGCGGAGCCCGTCGCCCTCGGCACCGACGCCGAGCTCAAGGGTCGGGCCGCGCGCCGGTCCCGGGCCGAGCGGCAGGCCGAGCGCGAGCGGATCGCGGCGCTCGACGAGGAGCGCGCCAGCCGCCCCTGGGGGGTCCGGCTGGGGGACGTCGACCTCGGCGCCGCCTCGCTGGACGACGTACGCTCCCGGATCCTCGTCAGCGACACCGGCAGCCAGCTCTTCGCGGGCACCCTCCAGGACGCCATCGACCCGCACGGCGTGCTGAGCCGCGAGCGCGCCGAGGAGGTCGTCCGGATCGCCAACGCCGAGGACGTGTACGACGCGCTGCCCGGCGGCTGGCAGGGCATCCTCGACGAGCGGGGTCGCGGCCTGTCCGGGGGCCAGCGGCAGCGCGTCGTGCTGGCGCGGGCCCTGGGCGCGGACGCGCCGATCCTGGTGCTGGTCGAGCCCACCTCGGCGGTCGACGCGCACACGGAGGCCCGGATCGCGGAGCGGGTCGCCGAGCACCGGCGCGGCCGGACCACCGTGGTGGCCACGGTGTCGCCGCTGTGGCTCCACCACGCCGACGAGGTCGTGCTGCTGCACGACAACCGGGTGATCGCGGTCGGGCACCCACGAGGACCTGCTGGAGGACAACGACGACTACCGCCGCGTGGTCGCCCGCGCCCTGGACGAGAGCGAGTGGGAGCCGAGCCATGCCTGACCTCCTCGCCACCTCCCCCGACACCTGGCGCGACCGCGCGCTGGACCCGCCGGTGATCCCGCCCGACCTGGTGCCGCACCCGGAGGCGCCGATCCCCGAGCGGCTGCGCGCCCTGCACCGCCGGCACCTGATCCGCGAGGAGCGGGCGCAAGCAGGTCTACGCGGAGTCGCGCAGTCCCGAGCGCGGCTGGCCGGTGGCCGACAACGACGTGGTCTTCGCGTTCTTCGGCCGCCTGCTGCGGCTGCGGCGCGGTGCCTTCATCGCGATGGTGGTGCTCAACGGGCTCGCCGCCGCCAGCGCGTTGCTGATCCCGCGGGTGCTCGGGAACCTCATCAACAGCACCGTCGACGACGACATCACCCGCAGCGGGGTCACCTCGGTCGCGATGACCCTCCTCGCCATCGTCTTCGCCTCGTCGGTGTTCACGTTCCTGGGTCAGCGCACCTCGACGATCTTCGGACAGGACCTGCTGTCGTCGGCGCGCGAGTACATCATCGACACGATCCTCAGGCTCCCGCTGGGGCGCGTCGAGGGCGCGAGCACCGGCGACCTGGTCACCCGCGTCACCCGCGACGTCGGCACGATGAGCCGTTCGGTGCAGTTCGGCGTCCCGATGGCCATCATCTCCGTGCTCACGGTCGGGATGTCGGTCGTGGCGATGCTGCTCAACTCGCTGCTGCTGGCCGTCCCGGCGCTGCTGCTCATCGGGTCGTCGATGTTCCAGGTGCGCCGCTACCTCCAGCGCGCCCAGAAGTGCTACATCACCGAGGGCGCGACGTACTCCCGGATCAACACCACGCTCACCGAGACCGTCGAGGGGTCCCGCACGGTCGAGGCGCTCGGCCTCTCCGCGAGCCGGGTGCAGGCCGGCGACGACGACATCGCGCTCTCGTCCCAGGCCGAGCGCTACGGGATGACGCTGCGCAACCTGCTGTTCGCCGTCATCGACGTCGCGTTCAACACCCCGCGCGTGCTGACCCTGGTCATCGGCGCCTACGGCTACAGCCAGGGCTGGACCTCGCTCGGCCAGATCACCGCGGCGGTGCTGTACGTCGAGGCGCTCAGCGGCCCGCTCGACCGCCTGGTCGGCGAGGTGGACCGGCTCCAGGTCGGCGCCGCCTCGACCAGCCGGCTGCTCGGCATCGCCGCAGGTGCCGCAGGACCGGGTGGCCGGGACCGACCTGCCCGCTGGGCCCGACCTGGTCGGCGAGGACCTGCGCTTCGCCTACCGCGAGGGCCACGACGTGCTGCACGGCATCGACCTCACGCTGCGCACCGGCGAGCGGCTGGCGATCGTCGGCCCGTCCGGGTCGGGCAAGTCGACCCTGGGCCGGCTGCTGTCGGGCATCAACGGGCCGCGCACCGGCTCGGTGAAGGTCGGTGGGGTCGAGCTCATCGCGCTGCCGCTCGAGTCGCTGCGCACCGAGGTCGCCCTGGTCACCCAGGAGCACCACGTGTTCGTCGGCTCGGTGCGCGACAACATCCTGCTCGCCCGCGAGGACTCCAGCGACGAGGCGGTCTGGTCCGCGCTGGGCGCGGTCGGCTCCGCGGACTGGGTCGAGCGCCTCCCCGGCGGGTCTCGACACGATGATCGGCTCCGGCCAGCAGGCGCTGACGCCCGCCCAGGCCCAGCAGATCGCCCTGGCGCGGCTGATCATCGCGGACCCGCACACCCTGGTCCTCGACGAGGCCACGTCACTGATCGACCCGCGGACCGCGCGCACCCTCGAGGGCTCGATGAACGCGCTGCTGCTCGGGTCGCACCGTCGTGGCGATCGCCCACCGCCTGCACACCGCGCACGACGCCGACCGGATCGCGGTCGTCATCGACGGCCTGGTCGCCGAGCTCGGCTCCCACGACGAGCTGGTCGAGTACGACGGCGAGTACGCCGCGCTCTGGCGCGCCTGGACCAGCTAGGCGCGCCCGCGACCACGCCTAGGAGGTCACCTTGGCGCTGGGCTTGGTCTTGACGGTCAAGGACGTGGAGCCGGCCCTGGTCGCGGTGACCTTGACCGTGAGCTTCTTGCCCACCTGCTTGGTGGTCAGGGTGAGCTTGCTCTTCGTGGCCTTCTTGATCGCCTTGGTGCCGGCGTACCACTGGTACTTCAGGGTCACGGACGCCGGTGACCACGTGCCCGCGGTCACCTTGGCGACCTTGCCGACCTTCAGCGTGCCCTTGATCTTCGGCAGCACCGAGTTGGTGAGGCTGACCGGAGCGGGCGGTGCGGGCGGGGCGGGCGGGGCCGGGGGAACCGGCGGTGCCGGCGGTGTCACGACGGTTGCGGCGGCGACCGGGGCGGTCGGCGCCGAGAGCGCATAGCCCGTGGCGTAGCCGACCTTGCTGCCGGTGACCCGCACGGTCAGCTGCTTGCCCACGTCCGCGGACACCGGCGCGTAGGTCGACGCGGTCGCACCGGGGATGTCGACCCCGCCGGCGAGCCACTGGTAGCCGAACGACACCCCGGACGGGTACCACAAGCCCGGCGACGCCGAGAGGGTCAGGCGCTCAGGCCCGCTGGTCCATCACCGCGGCGAGGCGGCGGGCGCGCGGGTCGGTGAGCAGGGTCTCCAACGTCATCGGCCGGCCGTCGGGACCGGCGAGGGGGATCCGCCAGTTCGGGTACTCGTCGTTGGTGCCCGGCTGGTTGATGATCCGGCGGTCGCCGACCAGGTCGGCCAGCGCGACCCCGAGCATCTTCGACGGCGTCTGGCCCAGGTAGCGGTGCAGGGCCACCACCTGGTCCTCGACGTCCGCGTCCGGTGCGAGCAGTCCCCGCTCGACCAGCGCGCCGCGCACCGTTGTCCAGGGCGGCGCGCTCGGTGGCCCGCTCCTCCTCGACGGTGAGGGTGAGCAGGCCGAGCCGCTCCCGCAGCTCGACGTGGGCCAGGTCGAGGTAGCCCGCGGTGGGTGGCAGGTCGTGCGTGGTGACGGTCGCCAGGCAGAGCTCGCGGTAGGACTCGGGCGCGAGCAGCCGACCGTCGTCCCCCCACTCGAACCACAGGATCGAGGTGCCGAGCAGTCCGCGCTCGCGGAGGTAGTCACGGGCGAACGGCTCGACCACGCCGAGGTCCTCGCCGATCACCACGGCGCCGGCCCGTGCGGCCTCGAGCACCAGGATGCCGATCATCGCCTCGTGGTCGTAGCGGACGTAGG
This sequence comes from uncultured Actinomycetota bacterium, assembly GCA_963791275.1. Classification (GTDB taxonomy): domain Bacteria; phylum Actinomycetota; class Actinomycetes; order Propionibacteriales; family Nocardioidaceae; genus Nocardioides. Next base: position 478,097 of record CAWBRP010000004.1, on the reverse strand, counting down.
CACCCTCGACGGCCCCCATCCCCTCGGGGATCCACCAGAGCCGGAAGAGCCCGATCACGTGGTCGATCCGCAGCCCGCCGGAGTCCGCGAGCAGGGCCCGGACCATGTCCCGGAACGGTGCGTAGCCCAGCTCGGCGAGCCGCTCGGGGTGCCAGGGCGGCTGGGACCAGTCCTGGCCGAGCTGGTTGAACTGGTCCGGCGGCGCGCCGACGGAGACGCCGCGGGCGAGCGCGTCGCGCAGCCCCCACGAGTCGGCTCCCTCGGGGTGCACCCCCACCGCCAGGTCGTGGACGACGCCGACAGACATCCCGGCGTCCGTGGCCACCCGCTGCACGTGGGCGAGCTGGCGGGCCAGCAACCACTGGAGCCAGCAGTGGAAGGTCACCCGGTCGTCGTGCTCGGCGGCGAACTCGGCCACCGCGGCCGGCTCGGCCGCCTCGAGGGCCGGTGGCCAGTCGTCACCGCGGATGCCGTGCACCTCGGCGATCGCGCACCAGGTCGCGAACCGGTCGAGACCAGGTCCCTCGGCGACCCGCCAGGTGGTGAACGCCGGGCCGGGGACAGCGGCCTCGAAGAGCAACGCCAGGGCCGCCCGCTTGGACGCCCACACGGTGTCCCGGTCGAGCCCGTCCTCGGTGTTCAGCAGCCGGGCGGCGACGCCGATCCGGTCGATCTGGGCGCGGTCCGGCTCCGGCAGCGCGGCGTACTCGTCGGTGTCCTCGATCCGGAGGTACGACGGGTTCGCGAAGCGCCGCGTCGTCGGGAGGTACGGCGAAGCCTCGACCGGGGCGACCGGCTCGGCCGCGTGCAGCGGGTTGACCAGCACGAAGTCGGCGCCCTCGCCGGCAGCCCAGCGCGCCACCGTCGCCAGGTCCGCGAGATCGCCGAGACCCCACGAACCGGCGGAGCGCACCTGGTACAGCTGGGTCATCACTCCCCACACGCGACCGTGCGTCGAGAACAGCCGGCAGCGGCAACGTGGCCGGGGACACCAGCAGGGTTGCGGTGGCTCGGGGACCCTCCTCGGGGTCGGCGTGCAGGAGGTGCCAGCCCGGCGGCAGGTCACCCGGCAGCTCGACCGTCGCCCGGCCGACCAGCCGGCCGTCGACCTCGCGCGGCGCGACCCAGTGGTCGACGTGCCGCACCTCGCGGGTGCTGCCGTCCTCGAGCTCGATCAGCACGTCGACCGACACCCCGTCGGTGACGTGCACGGGCACCCACGGCGTCCATCCGGTCCGGGCGACCACCGTCGGCGGCAGCACCCGGCGCCACTCGCGGAGCTCGGCGTCCTCGTGGGCCGCGGCGACCAGTTCCGGCGTCCCCGCCTCGACCCCCAGCGCCGCGAGCACGGCGACCAGGGTCTCGGCGGTGACCGGTACCTGCTGCCCCTGCCAGTCCCAGTAGTCGGTCGCGATGCGGTGCTTGGCCGCGAGGTCCAGCAACGCCTGGTCCGGGGAGGTCACGCCCGGCAGTCTCTCACCTGCGACCCGGGCCGAGCCCGGGGTCTCGGCTGCCACGGAAGGCGCGGGTGGCGGCCGACCTGCCGCCTCGCTAGTTTCGACCGGTGACCAACCCTCGCGCCGGCACACCGGCCCTGCCGTCCGACCTCGTCGACGTCGCGCACCTCGTGACGCTCTACTACACGGGAGTTCCGGACCCGGACGACGTCGACCAGCAGGTCGCGTTCGGGACCAGCGGGCACCGCGGGACCAGCCTCAAGACGTCGTTCAACGAGACCCACATCATCGCCACCACCCAGGCGATCTGCGACTACCGCAAGGAGCAGGGGTACGACGGGCCGTTGTTCCTCGGCCGCGACACCCACGGCCTGTCCGAGCCGGCCTGGGCGTCGGCGATCGAGGTGCTGGTCGCCAACGACGTGACCGTGCTGGTGGACGCGACCGACGGCTACACACCGACGCCGGCCGTCTCGCACGCGATCCTGCGCGCCAACGCGGGCCGCACCTCGGGCGCCGGCCTGGCCGACGGCATCGTGGTCACGCCGTCCCACAACCCACCCAGCGACGGCGGCTTCAAGTACAACCCGCCCCACGGCGGCCCCGCCGACACCGACGCCACGTCGGTCATCGCCGCCCGGGCCAACGCGCTGATCAAGGCCGGCCTCGGCGACGTCCAGCGGACGCCGTTCGCCCGCGCCCGGGCCGCCTGTGGCGCCTACGACTTCCTCGGGACCTACGTCGACGACCTGCCCGCGGTGGTCGACCTCGAGGCGATCAGGCGGGCCGGGGTCCGGATCGGCGCCGACCCGCTCGGTGGGGCGTCGGTGGCGTACTGGGGAGAGATCGGGGAGCGGCACGGTCTCGACCTCACCGTCGTGAACCCCCTGGTGGATGCCACGTGGAGGTTCATGACCCTCGACTGGGACGAGAAGATCCGCATGGACTGCTCGTCACCGTCGGCGATGGCGTCGCTCATCGGCCTCCTCGAGGGGGGAGCCGACTACGACATCGCGACGGGCAACGACGCGGACGCCGACCGGCACGGCATCGTCACGCCGGACGCCGGGCTGATGAACCCCAACCACTACCTGGCCGTGGCCATCGGCTACCTCTTCGGCGGCGCCCGACCCGACTGGCCCGACACCGCCCGGATCGGCAAGACCCTCGTCTCCTCCTCGATGATCGACCGGGTCGCCGCGTCCCTGGGCCGGCCGATGGTCGAGGTGCCGGTCGGCTTCAAGTGGTTCGTCCCCGGCCTGATCGACGGCTCGTTCGGCTTCGGCGGCGAGGAGTCGGCGGGCGCCTCCTTCCTGCGCCGGGACGGTTCGGTGTGGACCACCGACAAGGACGGCCTGATCCTGGCGCTGCTGGCCTCCGAGATCCTGGCCACGACCGGGAAGACGCCCTCGCAGCACTACGCCGACCTCGTCGCCGAGCACGGCGACCCGGCGTACGCGCGTGTCGACGCGCCGGCCGACCGTGCCCAGAAGGCGAAGCTCGCCGCGCTGTCCCCCGACGACGTCACGGCCACGTCGCTGGCCGGTGAGGAGATCACCGCCCGGCTCACCGAGGCCCCCGGCAACGGCGCGAAGATCGGCGGCCTGAAGGTGACCACCGAGAGCGCGTGGTTCGCCGCGCGCCCGTCCGGCACCGAGGACGTCTACAAGATCTACGCCGAGTCCTTCCGGGGTCCCGACCACCTCGCCCAGGTGCAGGCCGAGGCCCGCGACGTCGTCTCGGCGGCCCTCGGCTAGCGGGAGGCCACAGGCTCGGACGGACGGTCCGGCAGACCGCTCGGGGCGGTCGACGACGACGCCCTCGACCTGCATCCGGGGCAGGATCCGGTCGAGCCACGCGGGGAGCCACCAGTTGCGCTCGCCGAGCAGGCTCATCGTGGCCGGCACCAGGACCATCCGCACCAGCGTCGCGTCCAGGAAGATCGCGACCGCCATCCCGAAGCCGATCATCTTGACCACGACTCCGTCCTCGGTCGCGAAGCCGAGGAAGACCAGCGACCATGATCGCCGCGGCCGAGGTGATCACCCGGCTCGGTGGCGGCCAGGCCCCGGGCGACGCTCCCGTGTGCGTCTCCGGTGCGCTCGTAGTCCTCCCGCACCCGGGAGAGCAGGAACACCTCGTAGTCCATCGACAGCCCGAACAGGATGGCGAACATCAAGATCGGCACCCAGCTCGACACCGGCATCGCGTGGTCGAGACCGAGCCACTCGATCCCCCAGCCCCACTGGAAGACCATGGTGAGCACGCCGTACGCCGCGGCGACGCTCAGCAGGTTCATCGCCGCCGCCTTCACGGGGATGACCACGGAGCGGAACATCACCGTCAGCAGCAGCACGGAGATCAGCACGACGAAGCCGACGACGAGCCAGATCCTGGTGGTCAGGACGTCGGCGATGTCGGAGAACAACGGCAGGGTGCCGGTCAGCTCCACACCCTCGGGCAGGTCGGCGCGCAGGTCCGCGACCATGGCCGGCACCCGCTCGTCGTTCTCGACGAGCGTCGACTCGGCCGTGACGAGCGCGATGGCGCCGTCCGGGGAGACGACCGGCTCGGAGACCGTGGCGATGTCCGGCCGCTGCCGCAGCTCGGCGACCACCTCGGCCACGCCGGCGTCACCGACGACCGCGCGATCCGCCACCACGAGCAGCGGTGAGTTGGCGCCGGGACCGAAGGCGTCGGTGGTGAGGTCGAACGCCCGCCGCAGCTGGCTGCTCGTCACCTCGTCGCCGCCGCTCTGCGGCCAGGTGCGCATGTCGAGCGACCGGGGCGGCCAGCAGCACCATCACGGTGGCCGCACCGACCAGCCAGGGGATCGGGCGCCCCGCCACCAGGCGGGCCCAGCGCTCCGCGTGAGCTCCCACGGCCGGCGTGCGGCGGGCCCGACGCACGGTCTTGCCCTGACGGGCCCGACGCACGGCGCGCGGCTCCAGCCACCGGCCGGTGAGCGCGCTGAGCGCGGGGACCAGCACCAGCGCCGTCAGCATCACGGTGAGCACGGTGATCGCGGTGGCGAAGCCGAAGGCCGAGAAGGTCTTCAGGCCCGACAGCCGCAGCCCCAGCAGCGAGACCAGCACGGTGGTGCCGGCCAGCACCACGGAGCGGCCCGCGGTGACGCTGGCCCGGGCCGCGGACTCGACCACGTCGTGGCCGTCGCGCCGGTACTCCAGGATCCGGGTGAGCAGCAGCAGCGCGTAGTCGATGCCGACCCCGAGGCCGACCATCGTCGCGACCATCGGGGCCGACGGGCTGACCGACATCGCGGCACTGAGCAGGGCGATCCCGGCGGTCCCGACGGCGAGCCCGCCGACGGCGACGAGGACCGGGAGTCCGGCCGCGACCACCGAGCGGAACATGAGCAGCAGGATCAACAGCGCGGACACCACGCCGATCAGCTCGCCGGTGCCCTTCATCTCGCCGACCGCGGTGCCCGGCAGCTCGCCGCCGAGCTCGACCTGCAGCCCGGCGGCCTCGGTCGGAGCGACGGCTTCCTCCACCGGAGCGATCACGCCGTAGAGGTCCCGGTGGGTGACCGGCACGTCGTACTGCACGGTGACCAGCGCCGTGGCGCCGTCGTCGGACACCCGGGGCGGAAGGACCGTGAGCACGTGGTCGAGGCTCGACAGCCGCTCGGAGAGGGCGTCGAGCTCGGCCGCCGGGACGGCCTCGCCGGCCCGGTCGTGCACGACCACCTGCGCCGAGGTGTTGCCCGACGCGGGCAGGTGCTCGCGGAGCAGGTCGAGGCCGCGCTGGGCCTGGGCGCTGGGGACGTCCCAGTCCTCCTGGGTCTGGCCGCCGAAGGAGCCGGCCAGGGCGAACATCGCCGTCGCGACCACGGCCCAGAGGGCCAGGGTGCGCCACGGGCGGGTGGCGGCGGACCGGCCGAGCCGGTCGAGGATGCGGTTCATCACGATCTCCTGAGTCGAGTGGTTGCCGGAGACCGTCTCGTTCGCCGCTTGCGGGGGGCTTGCGGAGGACTTGAGCCGTGGGGTGAAGGGCGATGCAAGCGGACCGCAAGCGTCGGGTAAGCGGGCGACGCGACGGTGGCGACCACAGCCGGTCACGAGGACCGGCCGTCTTCACGGAGGAACCCATGACCACCATCGCCACCGCCCCCGCGCCCGCCCCCGTCAGCACCACGGTCGCCGGCTTCGAGGCGCTCCGCGCCGCCGTCGCGGGCCGCCTGGTCACGCCGGACGACACGGACTTCCAGGCCGTCCGCACCCCGTGGGTCGTCAACGTCGACCAGCAGCCCGCCGCCGTCCTCGAGGTCGCCCACGTCGGCGACGTCGTCGAGGCCGTCCGCTGGGCGGCCGCGCACGGCACCTCGGTCAGCGCGCAGCCCACCGGGCACGCGCCCCGGACCACCCTCGACGGCACCCTGATGCTGCGTACCCGGGCGTTGCAGGGCATCGAGATCGACCCGGTCCGCCGGACCGCGACGGTCGGCGCCGGCGTCAAGTGGGGCGAGCTGTGCGCCGCCCTCGACGACACCGGGCTGATGGCCCTCGCCGGCAGCAACCCCGACCCGAGCGTGGTGGGGCTGCTCCTCGGCGGCGGCGTCAGCTGGTTCACGCGGGCCCACGGCTTCACGGCCAACAGCGTGGTCTCGGTCGACCTCGTCGACCCCTGCGGCGAGCTGGTCCACGTCACCCGCGCCTCCGACCCCGACCTCTTCTGGGCGGTGCGGGGTGGGGGCGGGGACTTCGGCATCGTCGTCCGGGTCGAGCTCGCCCTGTTCGACGCACCGGAGCTGTACGGCGGCCAGCTGCTCTGGCCGGTCGAGCACGCGCCGGCCGTGCTGCGCGCCTTCCGCGACCTCGCCCTGGTGGCGCCCGCGGGAGCTGACGCTGTGGGCGCACGTGCTGCACTTCCCGCCGATCCCGGACGTGCCCGAGCCGCTGCGCGGGCGCTCGTTCGTGAACGTGGCCGCGACGTACCTGGGCTCGGCGCAGATGGCCGAGATCCTGCTCTGGTCGCTGCGCGAGGCCGCGCCGGTCGAGATGGACCTGATGGGCCCGTTCACGCCGAGCGGGCTCGGCGCGGTGGCGGCCGAGCCGACCGACCCGATGCCCGGCATGGAGCACTCGATGCTGCTGAGCGGGCTGGACGACGAGGCGATCGACGCGCTGTGCGCGGCCGTCGTCGACCCTCGGACCTGCCCGCTGATGATCGTGCAGATCCGCGGCCTCGGGGGTGCGTTCGCCGACGAGAACCCCGCGGGCGGAGCCGTGCGTCCGGTCCCCGAGCCGTTCCAGCTGTTCGCGATGGGCGTGCCGGCGGTGCCGGCGCTCGCCGAGGCGATCCCCTTCGGCTTCGCCGCCATCGACGGCGCGCTCGGCCGGCTGGCCAGCGGCCACCGGATGCCCAACTTCGTGGGCAACGGGCAGTCCGACGCGTCCGGCTACGACGACGAGCGGCTGGCCCGGCTGCAGGAGATCAAGCGGCAGCGCGACCCCGAGGGCGTGATCCGCAGCAACAAGCCGGTGCTCGGCCACTGACCCCGCGGCAGGTCATGCGGACAGGGCGCTCGGGCGCACCGTCCGCATGACGTCCGTGGCGCGCGCGGCAGCCAGGACACCGACCACCGCGGTCACCGTCAGCAGGAGCACCTGGAAGGCGACCAGGGCCGGCGACAGGCTGTGGTGCCCCAGCCCGCCGTCGAAGAAGCCGGACACCACGCTCACCAGGCAGGCCGCCGCCAGCAGGCCTGCCGGCAGCGCGGCCCAGCGACCCGGCAGCCGCAGCGCGAGCCAGGTGAGCAGCACCTGCGCCGCGACCATCGGTAGCGGGGCGGCCAGCAGCGCGTGCCCGCCCCAGGCGTCGGCCCAGGTGTTGACGTCGGCGGCGACGGCGATCAGGCCGCCCACGAGGTCGGTGAGCACGAGGGCGGCAACGGCGACGGGAAGTGCGGTGCGAGTCATGGCCACCACGACACCGGGTCGGTCTTTCACCGCACTTGCGACGGGCTTGAGAGCCTGCGGTCAGCGGACCGCAAGTCCCCCGCAAGTGGGTGGGTGTCGACTGTGGTCATGCCCCGACCGGGGCGGTCCGGCACCACCACGAACAGGAGCACCACGATGACGAACCGCAGAACCACCCGCCCCGGCGGCCGCCCCGGAAGGGTCCGTCCCCACTTCCTCCGTCGCGACGGGATCCTCGAGTCCCCGCGCGAGATCCCGAGCCGTGGCCGCTACCAGGCGGCGCTCGCGGCGGGCTGGAGGCCCATCGCGTGAGCGGGCCACCACGCCGCCGCCGGACGCCGATCGCCCGGTTCCCTTGACCCAAGGGAACCGGGCGACTGTCATTTCCGGAGCCAGTCAGAAGCCGAGGCGGGTCCGGTTGTCGCGCAGCCAGGCGACGTACCCCGTGAAGCCCCACTCCTCGGCCATGGTGGCCGCGGCGTCCGCGCACCGTCCGGCGCGCTCGAGCTCACCCAGCGTGGCCAGGGCCAGGGCGAGGTAGCCGTCGACCGGACCGATCGTCAGCACCGCACCGGAGACGCCCAGCCGCCCGGCGGCGTACGGAGCCAGCACCTCGACCGCGTACGCCGCGATGTCCCGATCACCCGCGACGCTGGCGGCCTCGGCCTCCCCGCACCAGTCCGTCACCGTCGACCAGTACTCGTCGTCCTCGTGCGGGATCGGGAAGCGCTCCAGGGACACGGCAAGCTCCTCGGTCATGCCGCAGCGGGCGAGCATCTGGTGCACCGTCGTCGCCGCCTCCTGGTAGTCCTCGTGCGCGTCCACCATCAGGTCGACGGTCTCGCGGAGCCGGGGCGGGTCCCAGAAGCCGATCAACGTCGCGGCGGCGGCGGCCTGCAGCTCCTGCATCGGGACCGCCACGTCGGGTGCGGTGTCCGCGATGCCCTGGTAGGCGCGCGCCGCGCCCGCATCGTCGCCGCGGATGCTCGCCAGGCTCATGCGCAGCCAGTGCAGCGTCAGCAGCACGTAGGGCAGCCGTTCCTCCTCGGCGATGCGTTCGGCCTCCGCGATGTGCGTCGTCCAGTCGTCGCGGCGCCCCAGCTCGAGCTCGGTCACGGCCAGGGTCACCAGGAGCACGGCGGCAGCAGCATGGTCTCCCGCCTCCCGCGCCGCGGCCAGGCCCTCGGCCGCCCAGGACGCCCGGTCCTCGGCCTGGCGCGGTCCCCACGAGGCCATCCAGGCCGCGCGCGCCGCCCACCACAGAAGCGCCGGGTCCCCCGACCGGCGGGCCAGGGCCAGGCCCGTCTCGACCAGCGCCCGCCGCTCGGCGCGGGCGTCCGGGGCGTAGTACAGCTCGACCGCCAGCGCGAGCTGGAGTCGGCACCGCGTGGCCCCGTCATCGGGAGGCACGTGAACGAGCGCCCAGCGCAGGTCCTCGATCGCGTCCTCGAACACGGCGTCCAGGTCGTGGGGCAGCCACACGCAGTAGTGCGAGAGGGCGGCGGCCGCCCGGCCGACCCGCTCCGGGGAGCCGAGCCGTCGGCCCAGCGCCACCGCCTCGAACGCCGCCTCCTCGACACCCGGCCAGCGGGCGGCGTACGCCGCGTCCGCGGCGAGCTCCAGCAGCAGGTCGTAGCGCTCGGCCTCGTCGCCCTGGGCCGCTCTCCGATGCGCCTCGACCGCGGCCGTGCGCAGCCGCATCGCCTCCCCGTAGCCACCCAGGTCGCGCGCCTGGTCGGCCGCGCTCCGGGCGGCCCGCCAGGCCGTGTCCAGGTGGCTCGGACCGCCGGCGAGCCAGTGCCAGGCGCGCTCGGCGGTGAGCTCCGCGTCGGTGTACCAGCGCTCCAGCGCGGGGTCGGAGTCGAGCGCGTGCGCGACCTGCGCGTGCAGCCGGGCCCGCCGGGTCGGGGACAGCGAGAGCCGGACCGCGTCCCGGGTGAGGGCGTGGACGAAGGCGTAGTCACCGGCGTCGGCGTCGTCCACGAGGCCCGCCGAGCGCGCCGCCTCGAGGTCGTCGAGCACGTCGTCCAGGGCGAACCCACCGGCCGCAGCCACCGTCTCGGCGCGGAAGCGACGGCCGACGACCGCCGCCAGGCGGAGCGTGTCCAGCGCCCGCGGCGGCAGGTCCGCCACCCGGCGCGCCACCACGTCGCGGACCCCTCCGGGCACCGCGTCGCCCGGGGTCGACGTCGAGAGCCGGGCCAGCTCGACGAGGAAGAACGGGTTGCCGTCAGCCCGCCGGTGCCAGGCGGCACTGGTCGCGTCGGGCACCGCTCCCCCCGCGACTTCCGCCACCAGCGTGCGGGACTCGGTCAGGTCCAGGCCGACGAGGTCGAGGCGGAGCGCCCGGCGCCGGGCCAGGGCCTCGCCCAGCTCGGCCAGGGCTCCGGTGGGCTCGGGATGCAGGCGACGGCTGCCGACCAGGCAGAGCCGGGCCTCGCTCGGGAGCACCGCCACCAGGTGCCTCAGCGTGCGCAGGGTCGCGTCGTCGGCCCAGTGCAGGTCGTCCAGCACGACGAGGAGCGGGCGGGACTCGGCGGCCGCGAGCAGCGACGAGGCGATCTGGTCAGCGGTCTCGAAGGCGGCGCGGGCGGCGCTCTCGTGGGCCTGGGGCGGCTCCGGAGCCGGCAGCCCCAGGGACCGGAGCACCCCGAGCCAGGGCCACAGCGGGGGTGCGCCCTCGTCCTGCGAGCAGGTGCCGCGGGCCACCTGGAAGCCCTGGTCGGTCGCCTCGCGCTCGAGGTCGCTGAGCAGCCAGGTCTTGCCGATCCCCGGCTCTCCCACCAGCAGCGCGCAGGTGGGGGTGCCCGATCGCGCGGTCGTGAGCAGGTCGCGCAGCGCGGTCCGTTCCGCCTCGCGGCCGACAGCCGACGCGGGGGCCGGCGCGGTCGTCGGGCGGTGCGGCCGAGCCGCCGGCACCGCGACCGGGTCAAGGGTGCGACCGAGCCCGGCGTCCTGCCGGAGGATCGCCTGCTCGAGGTCGCGCAGCTCCGGGCCCGGGTCCAGGCCGAGCTCGTCGGCGAGGAGACCACGCACGGCGCGCAGGCTGTCGAGCGCCTCGGCCTGTCGACCCGACCGGGTCAGGGCCAGGGCGTGCAGCGCCCACCAGCGCTCCTGCAGCGGGTTGGCGGCGATCCGGGACTCGGTGGTCGACAGGGCACTGGCGTGCTCCCCGAGCGCCAGCAGGCCCAGCAGCCGGGCCTGCTCGCCGGCCGCCCGCACCTGCTCCAGGGCGGCCCGCTCCGCGACCACGTCCGGATGGTCCTCGAGGTCGGCGTACGGCTGGCCTCCCCATGAGGCCAACGCGGTGTCCAGGTCGTCGAGCGCGGCGACCACATCGGCCCGGTCGGGCCACCCGGTGGTGTCGCCGGTGGTGAGCTGGGTGGCCAGCGGCGCCAGGGTGCGCTCGAGCCGGCGTACGTCGGTGACGAAGCGGTGGGCGTCGACGTCCGTGGCCGCGACGCGCAGCACGTAGCCGTGGTCGGTCGTCTCGAGCACGGACGCCGCGGCCCGCGAGGCCCGCTCCGGCTCGAGCACCTTGCGAAGCCCCGAGATGTAGGCGTGCAGTGCGCCGTGCGCGGCGCGGGGCGGCTCGCCGGACCACACCAGGTCGGCCAGCGCGTCGGCGGGGACCGGCCGGCCGGCGTGCAGCGCGAGGGCCGCCACGATCGAGCGCGGCTTGCGGGCACCCACGTCGAGCCACTCGGGCTCCTCGGCATCGCCCGCCCGCGCCACCCGCACGCCCCCCAGCACGTTCACCCGCACGGCGGCCAATCTAGTGCCGAAGCCGCGTCCAAGTGGGGCGCAAGCACGACGCGCGACCGTGGTCTCGACGCACCCCACCAACCGGAGGACCGATGAGCACCACCGACCACCCGACCCAGATCTCGCTGCCCGGCCAGGCGCACGTCGCCACGGGGCCCCACGACCAGACCGGCATGTACGTCATGCACCACGCGTTTCGCCGCGACCTGGCGGCCTTCGAGGCCGCGGTCCGCCACACCCCCGTCGGCGACGCCGCCACCTGGCGGGCGCTCCAGGCCCGGTGGGCCCGCTTCGGCGACGTGCTGCACCACCACCACGAGATCGAGGACGCCTCGATCTGGCCGGTGCTCCTCCAGCACGCCGAGGCGCTCGGCGACGAGTCAGGCGCTCGCACCCTCGCGGCGATGGAGGCCGAGCACGCCGAGATCGACCCGTCCCTGACGGCCTGCACCGCCGGCTTCGCCTCGATGGTCGAGCACCCGTGCGCCGACCACCGCAACGCGCTCGACGTGCACGTCACCGCGACCCACGCGGCGCTGCTCGAGCACCTCGCCCACGAGGAGACCGAGGCGCTGCCGTTCCTCCAGCGGGTGATGACCGCGGAGGAGTTCGCCGCGACCGAGAGGGCCGCCGAGGCCGGCTACCCGCTGCGGATGGTGCCGTTCCTCGTGCCGTGGGTGGCGGCCGGCCTGCCCGCGGACGTCACCGACCGACTGCTCCACGAAGCCGGCCCGGCGTACTCCCTCGTCCTGCGCCTCTTCCGCCCCCGCTTCACCCGCTCCGACTCCCGCACCTTCCGCTACGCCTGACTCGTTGAGTTGCGGCAAATGGGCCGATGAGTCGCGGCAGATGGTCGGTGCGCACGACCATTCGGCCCGACTCACGCGACCATTCGGCGCAACTCAACCGAGGGTGAGGTCCTTGTGCCAGGACTCGGTGACGTACGACGTGGCCCAGCCCATGGAGGTGTAGAGGCCGTCGGCGCCGGTCGGGGAGTCGGCATCGACCTCGAGTCCGACATGGTCCCGGCCGCGCTCGGCGGCGTCGGCGATCACGGTGAGCAGCAGGGCCTTGGCGACCCCACGGCCGCGGGCCCGGCGGTGCACGCCGATGTAGTCGACGTAGCTGCCCTCGCCACCGTGCTCGTCGGCCGGGGTCGAGGTGCTGACCAGGGCGCCCCCGGGCACCTGCACGTCGTCGACCTCGACGAAGGCCAGCCACCAGTGGTCCCAGCGGTGGCCGGGGTCCTCGCGCAGTCGTTGGGTGAACTCGGGGAAGCTCTCGCGGTAGGAGTTGAAGTGCTCCTCGAACGACTCCTCCAGCATCCGGTGCACGGTCTGGAGGTCCTCGGCCACGGGCATCGTGGTGCCGTCGCCGAGGTCGTGCACCCCCACGCGGCGGACGACGACTCCGGGCCGCAGCGTCGGCGCCAGGTCGTCGGCCTGCACCGGTCGGCTCATGTTGAGCCAGCGTCGGGTCAGGCGGTGTCCGGCGGCCGCGGCCCAGTCCTTCAGCGACTGGTCCCCCGAGTCCAGCAGCAGCTCCAGGCGGGTCTCGGCGACGTCACGCTCTGCCGCGATCGTCACCGCGACGGCCTCGGTCCACACGAACAGGCTCTGGGCGAGGGCGTCGCAGTGGGCGCAGGCCGGGTCGACCACGACCCGCAGATCGCTGCGACCGGCGGCCCGGTCGTGCACGCTCGACCACGCGACCACGTGGCCGGCCGCCGTCTCGACGACGAGCTGGCGGCGCGTCCACGACCCCAGGCCGACCACCTCGGCGGTCACCAGGTCCGGGTCGACCCGGCCACGGCCGGGCGTCAGCGCCCGCCGCGCGTCGACGAGACGCACCAGGGCGTCCAGGTCGTCCGGACCCGGGGGCCGGGCGGTGTACCCCTCGGGAAGGTCCGGCGACGGCATGCCGCCGATCCTCCCACCCGCGCCATGTGCGCCGACTCGGCAGCACCATCCGCGCCGACTCGGCAGGGGGAGGGGTCAGGCGGCCTTGCGGGCCTGCTGGGTCAGGCGCGCCTGGGCGGCGCGGCGGACCTTGGGGCCCTTGGTCGACATCTTGTAGAGCATGGCCAGCTGCTGCGGGGCGTTGGCGGGCTTGGTGGTGGCCAGCCAGCCGTTGGGCAGCGAGAGCCGGACGACCTTGTGCCAGGCCGAGTAGACCTGCTTGGCCATCGGCGCGGTGTGGTAGTTCAGGCCGTACTTCTCGAACAGCGCCCGCACCTGCGGCGCGATCTCGGCGTACCGGTTCGACGGCAGGTCCGGGAAGATGTGGTGCTCGATCTGGTGGCTCAGGTTGCCGGTCATCACGTGCAGTGCCTTCGAGCCGGAGATGTTGGCCGAGCCGAGCATCTGCCGGACGTACCACTCGCCGCGGGTCTCGCCCTCGATCGAGCGTCGCTCGAAGGTCTCGACGCCCTCGGGGAAGTGCCCGCAGATGATCACCGAGTGGCTCCAGACGTTGCGCACCACGTTGGCGGTGAAGTTGGCGGCCAGGGTGCTCAGGAAGGAACCGGTCGGGATCGACAGCGCCGGGTGGACGAGGTAGTCCTTGGCGGCCTGCTTCTTGATCTTGCCGAGCACCTGCTTGAGGCGACGCTGGAACTCCGGGTCCTTGGTCTGCTTCTTCTTGATGTTCGCGCCCAGCTCGAGGTCGTACGCCGCGATGCCGTACTCGAAGAAGACCATGTTGATGAAGTTCCAGAACGGCTGGCCGAGGTGGAACGGGTGCCAGGGCTGGTCCTCGTCGACGCGCATGATGCCGTAGCCGAGGTCGTTGTCCTTGCCGATCACGTTGGTGTAGGTGTGGTGCAGCTCGTTGTGGCTGTGCTTCCACTGCTCGGCGGGCGTGGCGGAGTCCCACTCCCAGGTGGTCGAGTGGATCTTGGGGTCGCGCATCCAGTCCCACTGGCCGTGCAGGATGTTGTGGCCGATCTCCATGTTCTCGAGGATCTTGGAGACCGACAGCCCGGCCGTCCCGACGAACCACGCCGGCGGGAAGATGCTGAACAGCAGCACGGCCCGGCTGGCCAGCTCGAGGGAGCGCTGGGTCTTGATGACCTTGCGGATGTACGCCGCGTCGTCGGCGCCGCGCGAGTCGAGGATGCTCTGCCGGATCGCGTCGAGCTCACGGCCGAGCTCCTCGATGTCCTCGGGGCTCAGGTGCGCGATCGGGTTGGTCTGCTTCTTCTGGATGACAGTCATGGTGTCCTCTCGGTGGTCGAGCGTTCGTGACCGGTCAGTGGTCGAAGTGGCACGCGCCCGCGGGCGCGTTGATGCAGGTCTGGACGAGGGTGCCGCCGGTGTTGGTCTCCCCGGGGACGGCCATCGTGATCTCGCCGTTGCGCAGGTCGCGCACAGCGCCCTCCTTGAGGGGAAGCACGCAGCCGTAGCAGATGCCCATCCGGCAGCCGCTCGGCATCAGCACGCCGGCGTCCTCGGCGATGTCGAGGATCGGCCGGGTGCCGTCGCCCTCGACGTCGGTCCCGAGCCGGTCGAAGCTGACCGTGCCGCCCTCGCCCGCCACGATGCGGGTGGCGCGGAACTGCTCGGTCGCCAGGGTCAGGCCCCGGGCGGTGTGGTGGGCCTCCAGGGCGTCGAGGAGTCCCCCGGGTCCGCAGGCGAGCGAGGTGCGCTCGTCGAGGTCGGGCACCAGGCCCACGAGGTCGGCGACGTCGAGCACGCCGTGCTCGTCGTCGTACCGCGCGACCAGCCGGATGGCACCGGCGGCGTCGAGGGCCTTGAGGTCGGAGGCGAAGATCGAGTCGGGCTCGGTGGGAGCCACGTGCACGACGACGATGTCGTAGCCGGCGCTCCGGGCCAGGCGCAGGACGCCGCTGTCGGTGGCCGGGAACAGGTTGCGGAGCATCCCGATGACCGGCGTGATGCCGGAGCCGGCGGTGACGAAGAGAAGCTTGCCGCCGCCGACCGGCAGCACGAACTCGCCGGCGGGCTGCTCGAGGTGCACCAGGGTGCCGGGCCGCGCCTCGCGGACCAGGTGGTTGCTGACCAGGCCGTCGGGCACCGCCTTGACGGTGATCGAGATGAGCCGGTCCGCGCGCGGCCCGTGGGTCAGCGAGTACGCCCGCCACTGGCGGACGCCGTCGACGTCGACGCCGATCCGGACGTACTGACCCGGCACGTGGCCGGCCCAGTCGGCGCCGGGCTTGATGACCAGGGTGGCGGCGTCGGCGGTCTCGGGTCGGACCTCGACGATCCGGCCACGGAGCTCCGCACCCGCGCGCAGCGGGTGGAAGAGGTCCATGAAGTCGGCCGGCACGAGCGGCGTGGTGGCCGCCTCGGCCAGTCGGCGGGCCCGTTGGCGCAGCGACGGCGCCGGGCGGGGCTCGAGAGTGATGCTCATGTGACCATCCTGTCCGTCCAGCACGGTTAATACCTGACCTGCTAGCGTGAATCGGGCGCACGAGTTTTGTTCGGAAAGGACAGTTCTGATGGCAGAGGTGACACTCACCACGCCGGGAGAGGCGTTCGCCCTCGATCAGGGTCTCGTCGACCTGCTGCGGGCCAAGCTGCCGGAGGTCGCCGAGCACACCATCGCGGCCGTGATGGACGAGGTGCCGTCGTACGCCGGGGCGTTCGGTGGCCCGATGGGCGACACCATCGAGCAGGCCGTGCAGATGGCGCTCGCCGGGTTCCTCCGCCTCGCGTCGCGAGGCCGCCGCACGGCCGACCCGGGGACGCCGCTGTCGCCGGCCCTGGAAGGTGCCTACGCCCTCGGGCGCGGCGAGGCGCGCAGCGGCCGGTCCGCCGACGCACTGCTCTCCGCCTACCGCGTCGGCGCCCGCGTCGCCTGGCGCGAGCTGGCCGCGACCGCCGTCGCCGACCAGGTGCCGGCGGACACGGTGGCCGCCTTCGCCGAGCTGGTCTTCGCGTTCATCGACGAGCTCTCGGCGGCCTCGGTCGCCGGGCACGCCGACGAGCTGGAGACCTCGGGCCGGGTCCGCCAGCGCTACCTCGACCGGCTGGCGCTCGGGCTGCTGCGCGGCGACCCGGCCGACGCCTTGGTCGCGGCCGCCGAGCGCGCGGACTGGAAGCCACCGTCCACGCTGACCGCCGTCGTGCTGCCGGAGTCGCAGGTGCGACCCGTCCTGGGCCTGGTCGACCCACGGACCCTGCAGGTGGGCGAGGAGCTCGACGAGCTCGGTCACGGACTGGCGGTGCTGCTGGTGCCGGACCTCGGCGGCCGGTCCCGCGGACCGTTGCTGCGCAGCCTGGCCGGGCGGCCGGCCGTGGCCGGCCCGTCGCGGCCGTGGCTCGAGGTGCGCGCGTCCTTCAGCCGCGCCGTGCGGGCACTCCCCTTGCGGACCGGGAACGACCCGGTGGACACCGAGCAGCACCTGCCGGCGCTCGTGCTGGGAGCCGACCCGGCCGCGCTCGAGGACCTGCGCCGCCAGGTCCTGGCCCCGCTGGCCGACCTGCGGCCGGCCGCGGCGGAGAAGCTCACGGCCACCCTGCGCGCCTGGCTGCTGCACCACGGCCGCCGTGAGGACGTGGCCGACGCGCTCTTCGTGCACCCGCAGACCGTCCGCTACCGCCTCGGCCAGCTCCGTGAGCTGTACGGCGACCGGCTCGAGGACCCCGACACGGTGCTGGCGCTGACCCTGGCCCTGGGTACGGACCTGAGACGAAAGGACCCCGACCGGTAGAAATCCGCACTTCTGTGCAACCTTTGTCCAAGGTTGCACGAAGGAAGTGGTGTGGACAGCGGTCAGAGCATCGGCGTCCGGCTCGCCCGCAGGGACGAGTCGGCGCTGGAGGACGCGTACGCGACGTACGCGCCCAGCGTGCTGAGCTACCTGCGCCGGTACGTGGGCGCCGACGAGGCCGAGGACGTGCTGCAGCGGACCTTCCTCGACGTGTGGCGGTACGCCGGGCGCTACGACCCCAACCAACGGTTCACCGGCTGGCTGTTCACCATCGCCCACCGGCGGGCGATCGACACGCTGCGCGCCCAGCGGCACGCGGTCGTGGACGTCGACGCGGTGCGCGAGCTGGTCGGCGAGGACGGACGCGAGACGGTCGACCGGTACGCCGACGCGGCGGACGTGCGCGAGGCGCTGTCCCGGCTGCCCGCGCACGAGCAGGAGACCCTGCACCTCGCCTACTTCGAGGACCTCACCCAGGCGGAGATCGCGGCCCGCATCGACGTCCCCCTGGGCACCGTCAAGGCCAGGTCCTCCCGGGGGCTCCGGCACCTGGCCACGCTGATGCGGGCCGACCGGGCGGAGGAGGCGCGGCATGGCTGAGGAGCACCCGGACCTCACGGCCCTGCTCCGCGGCCGCCTCGACAACGCCACGGCGACCGCCACCGGGGAGCACCTCGCCCGGTGCGAGGAATGTCGGACCGCGCTCGTCGAGGCAGCGGTCGGGCACGCCGTGCTCGTCCGCACCGTCGACGCGCTGGCCGCACCGGTGGCCCGGCCCCAGCCGCAGGACGGCCCGCTGCCGCCGCTCGCGCCGCTCCCGCGCCGCGGCGGCCGGGTCGTCCTGCTCACTCTCGTGGCCGCCGCCGTCGTGGTCGCCGGCCTGCTGGTCGGGCTGCGTCCCTGGCAGAACGACGAACCGGCCGCACCCGTGGCGGCAGCGGAACGGTCGGCGCCCCTCGAGCCGCTGGCGGGCAGCGGGAGCGGTGTCGTCTCGATGACCGACGGCGGTGTCGAGACCCGGATGGTGATCGAGACCCACGACCTGCCCACGCTCGAGGACGGGCAGTTCTACTACGCCTGGCTCCTCGACCCCGCCACCAACAAGATGCTGCCGCTCGGTCAGGTCGGCACGAGCGCCCCCGCGTCCTTCGACGTCGCCGCCGACCTGCTCGCGGCCTACTCCGCCGTCGACGTCAGCCTCGAGGTCGACGACGGCGACCCCCAGCACTCCCCCACCTCGGTGCTCCGAGCCAGCTACGCCTGACGACCAGGGGGCAGATCGCCCCCACCACCTGAGAAAGGAACTCACGATGAAGAAGATCCTCGGAGCCGCAGCCCTCGCTGCGGCCGTAGGAGCCACCGCCCTCGCCCCCGCACCCGCCATGGCGGGCGCCGCACCGGAGGCGCGCCAGGGCAACACCAGCCTCGCCGAGGTGCTGGGTGCCGACGGCACGGCGTTCGACCAGAACTGGGGTGACTACGACATCGTCGAGGCGGCCGCCTACGCCGTCATCAAGGCGAAGCCGGAGAGCCCGGTGGCGCTGCTGGCCGACGGCAAGACCCGCCTGACCGCCTTCATCCCGACCGACAAGGCCTTCCGGGGCCTGGTGAAGGACCTGACCGGCAAGAAGCTCGGCAACGAGAAGAAGGTCTTCAAGGCCGTGGCCGGCCTGGGCATCGACACGGTCGAGACGGTGCTGCTCTACCACGTCGTGCCGGGCAAGACGATCACCGCGGCGCAGGCGGTCGACGCCGACGGCGCCAGCCTGCCGACGGCCCTCACGGGCGCGTCGCTGACGGTCCAGGTGGCCAAGGGCAACGTCAAGCTGGTCGACCTCGACCCGAACGACGGCAACGCCAAGGTCATCCAGCCCGACATCAACAAGGGCAACAAGCAGATCGCCCACGGCATCAACAAGGTGCTGCGCCCGCTGGACCTCTGAGTCCGTCCGCCAGCTACCGACGCCCTTGGGTCGCCCGTCCCGGGGGCGTCGGTTCGCGCGTCTGGCGACGGGGCCCGCTCACGCAGCGGAGTAGGACTCCTCGAGCTCGGCGTCCGCGTCCGGCATCGCCATCGCGCGGGGCCGCAGGAACAGCCCGCCGATGGCTGCTGCCGCGAACGCGAAGATCGCACCGACGCCGAACGCCAGCTGCAGTCCACCGTTGAGCGCCTCGAGCGAGGTCGCGCCGGCCGCCGTCAGCGCGGACGTGCGGGCACTCGACACGGCGACCAGCACCGCGAGGCCGAGCGCCCCTCCCATCATGAAGCTGGTGTTGACCACTCCGGAGGCCAGACCCGCCTCGTGCGGCTCGACGTCGCCCATCGCGGCCAGCAGCACCGGGTTGAAGGCGATGCCGGCGCCGATGCCGAGGAGCACCATGGCCGGCAGGACGTCGACCAGGTAGCCACCCTCCATCGGTGCCCGCGCGAACAGCGCGAGGCTGAGGCCGGCCAGGCTGAGCCCGACCGCCAGGGGGATCCGGATGCCGAAGCGCATGACGATCCGGTCGCTCAGCCCCAGCGAGCAGGCCGCCATCACCACGCACGACGGCAGGTAGGCCAGGCCGACCTCGAGGGCGTCGTACCCGAGGACCTGCTGGAGGTAGAGCGCGGACAGGAAGAAGCAGGCGAACATCGCGCCGGCCCACAGCACGCCGACGACCTGGCTGACCGCCACGTTGCGCAGCGCGAACAGCCGCAGCGGCACGAGCGGGTGGGCGACGGTCGCCTCGCGGATCACGAAGGCCACCATCAGCCCCGTCGCGAGGGCGAGCAGGCCGAGGGTCCGCGGGGTGGTCCAGCCGACCGCGTTGCCCCCGACGACGGCGTACACCGCGATCATCAGGGCCAGCGTCACCAGCCCGGCACCCGGGACGTCGAGGCGCTGGCGCTCGCTCGCGACGGCGTCGGCAGGGAGCACCCGGCGCGCGGCGACCAGGACGGCGACGCCGATGGGCACGTTCACGAGGAAGATCCAGTGCCAGCTGAAGAGCCCGGTGAGCACCCCGCCGAGGAGCACGCCCACGGCTCCCCCGCCGGACATGACGAAGCCGAAGAAGCCCATCGCCTTGGCCCGCTCGCCGGGCTCGGTGAAGAGCCCCATGATCAGGGCCAGGGCGACCGCCGACACCGCGGCGCCGCCGAGCCCCTGCACTGCCCGGCCGACCACGAGCAGCCCGGCGTTCGGCGCGAGGCCGCAGGCCACCGAGCTGAGCGTGAAGGCGACGACGCCACCGACGAACACCCGCTTGTTGCCGTACAGGTCGCCGAGCCGCCCCGACAGCAGGAGGAACCCGCCGAAGGTGAGCATGTAGGCGTTCACCACCCAGGCCAGCGCGTCCTGGCTGAAGCCCAGGTCGCTCTGGATCGAGGGCAGCGCCACGTTCACGATGTTGGTGTCGAGGACGATCATCAGATCGCCCAGGCACAGCACGTACAAGGCCAGCCAGCGCGCCCGCTTGTCGTTCATGGTCGGTCTCCTCGTCGGTGGGTTCTCACCTGGGCTACGAACGGGTCCATGCAGATACGACAGGTCTCGGCCGCCGGATTCATCGCGACCGCCCGTCTACGCTGGCCGCGCGTGACCAGCGAGGAGTGGCCCGACCACATCACCCGCATGTGGGACGAGGACCGCGCGAGCCGCGCCCTCGGCATGCGCCTGCTCGAGGTCCACCCCGGCCGTGCGACCGTCGCGATGCCGGTGACCGACGAGATGGTCAACGGCCACGCCATCGGCCACGGCGGGCTCACCTTCGCCCTCGCCGACTCGGCCTTCGCATTCGCCTGCAACTCCCACGGCCCGGTCGCCGTGGCCCACAGCGCGGAGATCCGGTTCCGCGCGCCGGTGCGCCGGGGCGACGAGCTGGTCGCCACCGCGGTCGAGCGCAGCCGCGAGGGCCGACGCGGGGTGTACGACGTGGAGGTGCGCGCGGGCGACACCGTGGTCGCCAGCTTCACCGGGCGCTCCACGCAGCTGCGGACCGACCCGGAGGACGACCGATGACCTCGCGGACCCGGCGGCTGCGTCGCTCGGTCTCGTGGTGCTGGCGTTGGTGGTCGCGTGCGTGCTCGCGGGGGTGCTGCTGGTCCGCGACGATGCCGAGCCGACCGCCGACGCACCCGGGCCCGGAGTGAGCACCGGGACACCCGCTCCGACGTCGGGCGACGACCCGTTGGCGGGCGAGGAGGAGGAGCCACGGGTCAAGGGCGAGTACGAGATCGCCGAGAGCATCACCCGCGAGGACAGCTACTACCCCGAGGTCGGCGACCCCGGGGTGGACTCGCTGCACCACGACCTGGACCTGAGCTGGGACCCCGACACCAGCACGCTGACCGGTCGCGACGTGCTCACCTTCCGCGCCACCACCGACGCCGAGCAGTTCCAGCTCGACCTGGGCGAGGGGCTGGAGGTCGGCGACGTGACGCTCGACGGTGAGCCCGTCGAGACGACCCACGAGGGCAAGGACCTCGTCGTGCACGCGCCGGTCCGCGAGGACGTGCAGTACGTCGTCGACATCCCGTACGCCGGCACGCCGGTCCCGGCGCCGGCGCCGACCACCCGGCAGGACTTCAGCACCACCGGCTGGACGGTCACCGACACCGGTGAGGTGTGGACCATGCAGGAGCCCTATGGCGCCTACACGTGGTACCCCGTCAACGACCAGCCGGCCGACAAGGCGCTCTACGACTTCACCATCAGCGCGCCGTCCCCGTGGGTCGGCATCGCCAACGGCGCGCTCACCGACCGGACCGAGGAGGACGGCCGCACGGTCACCACGTGGCACACCGACGAGCCGATGTCGTCGTACCTCACCACGGTCGCGATCGGCGACTACGACCTCGAGAAGCAGCAGACTTCGAGCGGCACCCCGATCTCCCTCTGGGTCCCGAAGGACAAGCCCGGAGCGATGCAGAAGGTGCGCTTCACGCGCGAGGCGCTCGAGTGGGTCGAGGACAAGCTCGGGCCCTACCCCTTCAGCACCGCCGGCGTCCTCGTCACCGACTCCCAGAGCGGCATGGAGACCCAGACGCTGGTCACGCTCGGGGACAACGACTACGTGCTCTCCAAGCCGGTGCTCGTGCACGAGCTCGTGCACCAGTGGTACGGCGACCAGACCGGCCCGACCGACTGGCGCGACGTCTGGATGAACGAGGGCATGACGATGTACCTCCAGGCGGTCTGGGAGGCCGAGCAGGGCGGCCCCTCGCTCGACGCCCGGATGGACGAGTACGCCGCGGCCGACAGCTACCTCCGCGAGCAGGCGGGCCCGCCGGGCGCCTACGACCCCGAGACCTTCGGGGAGGGGAACATCTACTACATCCCCGCGGTGATGTGGCACGAGCTCCGGAAGAAGATCGGGGACGACGCGTTCTGGTCGATGGTGCGGGCCTGGCCGAGCGTGCACGACAACAGCGGCGCGACGCGCGAGGACTACTTCGCGTGGATCGAGGAGACCACCGGCGAGGAGCTCAGCGCGTTCTTCGACGAGTGGATCAACCAGGCGACCACGCCGACGAGGTCATGACGGGGCTCAGGCCTGGCTGGTCTCGTTCTCCTCGGCCGCAGCTGCCTGCGGCGCCGGCTCGGGCGCCGGTTCGGGCGCGGGCTCGGAGAAGCCGGAGGCGCCGGACAGCGTGGACAGCATCTGGCGCACGTTGACCAGCTGCTGGTTGATGCTGTCGCGGCGCTGGGTGGCGGCGGCGAGCTCGCGGTCGGTGTCGGCGCGGATCCGCTCGGAGGTGGCGCGGGCCTCGCTGACCAGCGCGTCCGCCCGGGCGGCGGCGTCCTCCAGGATCCGCGCTGCCTCGGTCTTGGCCTGGTCCAGCTCGCGAGCCCCCTGGGCGCGCTGCTGGCTCAGCTGCGCGCGGACGGTCTCGAGCTGCGCGTGGGTCGCGGCCTGCTGCTCCTGGAACTCCACGGTGGTGCGTTGGCGGCGCTCGGCCAGCGTGGCCTCGAAGTCCGCGGCCGCCGCGGCGGCCTTCGCGCGTTGCTGCTCGTAGAGCGCCTCGGCCTCCTGGCGCCGGGCGGCGGCGTCCCGCTCGGCGGCGTCGCGCTCCTCCGCGGCCACCCGCTGGGCGTCGGCCACGACCCGCGCGGCCTCGGCCTCCACGTCGTGGCGCCGCTTCTCGGCGTACTCCTCCGCGGAGGCCCGGACGTCGACGGCCGCCTGCTCGGCCTGCTTGTGGGCGCCCTCGGCGTGCTCGCGCGCCTGGTCGCGCAGGTGCGTCGCCTCGGTCTCGGCCAGCGCGAGGATCTGGCCGACCCGCTCGCCGAGGTGGGCGTACGACGCGGGCTCGAGCGAGGCGGAGGCCGCGACCGGCTCCGCGGGCACGGCCGACCGCGCGGACTCCAGCTCCTCCTCGAGCTGTCGGACCCGGTCGCGGGCCTGCCCGACCTGGTCGAGCAGGCCGGTCAACGTGCTGTCGACCTCGCTGGGTTCGTAGCCGCGCCAGGCGAGGGTGAACGGGGGATCGGGCTCGCTCACGGGTGCTCCTCTCGGGCGCCGGCGGATGCCTGCGTGTCCGAGACTGCCAGAGCCTCGATGACTCCGGACAGATGTGTCAGTTCTGTTGCTATTTCGTCACGCTGGGACCGGAGGGCCGTCGCCTCCGTCCGGGCCTGCTCGAGGACCGCCGCGGCGTCCGCCCGCATCCGCTCCGACTCGGTCTGCGCCTGGGCCAGCACCCGGGTCGCCTCCTCGCGGGAACGGCGCAGCTCGTCGCCCGCCTCGGCGCGCAGCGTGACCACCTCCTCGGCCACCAGCGACCGCAGGCTCCGGGCACCCTCCTCGGCCTCCAACCGGCGGCGCTCGGCACGATCGAGGGCGGCCGCCGCCTGGTGCTCGGCGTCGGCCAGCGTCTGGGCCGCCTGCCGCTCGGCCTCGGCCAGGTGCTGGCGGGCCATCGCGATCGCCGACTCCATCGCCGACTCGGCGGACCGGGTCTGCTCGGCGATCCGCGCCTCGAGCTCGTCACCGCGGTCGCGGAGCCGAGCGGCGGCGTCGCGGAAGATCTCCTGCAGCCGCTGGCGTCGGTCGCGCAACCGCGCCGCGACGTCGGCGTGACCGGCGAGCCGGATCATCCGCGCCTCCTGCGCGGCGGCCGCGAGCACCGACTCGACCGTGGACTTGGTCCACGCGGTCTGCTCGGCCGCGCGGGCCATCTCGACCTCGCTCTCGGCGCGGGCCCTGGTGACGAGGTCGAGGGACTGGCGTCGGGCCTGCTGGAGGAGCTGCTCGGCCTCGCGGCGGGCGCCCTCGAGCTCCTGGGCGGACGCGGCCCGGCGCTTGGCCAGCTCCTGCTCGGTGGAGTCGCGCAGGGCGGTCGCCTCCGCGGTGGCCGCCGAGAGCCGCACGCCGGCCGTGTCGACGGCCTGGGCACGCATGGCGTCGGCCTCGACCCTGGCCTGCTCGATCCCCTCCTCGGCCTGCTTGCGGGCCTGGGCGAGCAGCCGGGTCGCGTCGCGCGCGGCCCCGACCCGGACGTCGTCCGCCTCGTCCTCGGCCTCCTGCCGCTCGCGGGTGGCCGCGGCGCGGAGGGCGGCGGCGTCGGCGCGTGCCTCCTCGATGACCTTCTCGCGCTGGATCTCCACGGACCGCAGCAGCAGGGTCGCCTGCTCGCCGGCATCCGCGATGATGTCGCGGGCCTCGCCGGCCGCCGCGTCGAACGCCTGCTGTGCCTGGTCGTTGAGCCGCTGGGCGTCGGAGTGGGCGGCGGCGGCCCGCTCGTGCAGCCGGACCGCCTCGGCCTCCCGCTCCCGCGCCGCACGGACGGCCCGCTGGGCCTCCTCCGCGCTCTCGCGCTGGAGCTCGTCGGCGATCTGCTGGGCCCGCTGCAAGAGGGCGGCGGCGCCGTGCTCGCCGGAGCCGGTCTCGATGGGGGCTGGGTCGATGGGGGCTGGATCGAGGGGGGCTGGGTCGACTTCGGGGTCGCCGAGGGCACCCCGCAGCGTTGGATCCCCACCCACGTCCGCATCCTCCGCACGGAACCGGGTCAGGTCAACCATGAACGGCCGTGTCTGGTCACCTCATCTGATCGTTACCCGACAAGTGTGGACCAGGTGGCCGCCCCGCGTGCTCAGAACAGCAGGGCGGACGCCGGGTCCTCGACGATGCCGGCGACGTCCGCGAGGAACTGCGAGCCCTTCTCGCCGTCGATGTGCCGGTGGTCGAAGCTCAGCGCGAGCGTGGTCACCTGTCGCACCACGATCTCGTCCGCGACCACCCACGGCTGCTTCTTGATCGCGCCGAAGCAGAGGATCGCGGACTCGCCCGGGTTGATGATCGGGGTGCCCGCGTCGACCCCGAAGACGCCGACGTTGGTGATCGTGAAGGTCCCGCCGCTCATCTCGGCGGGCTGGGTGCGACCGTCTCGCGCGGTCGCGGTGAGCGCGTTGAGCGCGCCCGCGAGGTCGAGCAGCGACATCGACTCGGCGTCCTTGACGTTGGGCACCACCAGGCCGCGGGGCGTGGCCGCCGCGATGCCCAGGTTGACGTAGGACTTGTAGACGACCTCCTGGGCAGCCTCGTCCCACCACGAGTTGATCTCGGGGGTCCGGCGGATCGCCAGCATGACCGCGCGCGCCAGGACCAGCAGCGGGGAGACCTTGACGTCGCGGAACTCGCGGCGCTTCTTGAGCCGGTCGACGAACTCCATCGTCCGGGTCGCGTCGATGGTCACCCACTCGGTCACGTGCGGTGCGGAGAAGGCCGACTGCACCATCGCGCCCGCCATCATCTTGCGCACGCCCTTGACCGGCTCGCGCCGCTCCCGGGTCTCGATCTGGCGCCTCGTCCCTCGGCCCTCCGCGACCACCGACCTCGCTGGACGCACCGCCCGCGGCGGCGGCCTCGACGTCGGTGCGGGTGATGGTCCCGCCGGGACCGCTCGGCGTCAGGGCGGTCAGGTCCACCCCGAGGTCCTTGGCGAGCTTGCGCACCGGCGGCTTGGCCAGCGCGACGGCACCGACACCGTCTGTCCGTGCCGACGTGGCCGGCACCGCGGGCTCGTCCACACCCTCGACCTCCGGCGACGGACCGGGCTCGAAGGCGCTCTGGACCTGCTCGTGGGTGCCCGTGGAGCCCTCCGCCGGCCGCCGGGCGCGGCGGACCGCGCCCCGCTCGGCCTTGTTGCGACCGACCAGGCTCTCGCCCTCGCCGCCACCGCTCGCGCGGGGGTTGGACAGGTCGATCTCCATGGCCGGGGTCTCGACCGGCGCGGCCGGCGCGGGCGCCGGAGCCGCGACCTCGGTGGGGTCGCCGACCGAGATGATCGGGGTGCCGACGGCGATCGTCTCGCCCTCCTCGACCAGCAGGGCGAGGACGGTGCCGGCGTACGGCGACGGCAGCTCGACGAGCGACTTGGCGGTCTCGATCTCCACCACGATGTCGTTGATCGCGATGACGTCGCCGACCTTGACCTTCCAGGCGACGATCTCGGCCTCGGTCAGACCCTCGCCGACGTCAGGGAGGAGGTACTCAGCCATGGGATGCCTCTCAGAAGCTCAGGGAGCGGTCGACGGCGTCGAGCACACGGTCGAGGTCAGGAAGGTAGTCCTCCTCGATCCGCGACGGCGGGTACGGCGTGTCGAACGCGCCGACGCGGAGCACCGGCGCCTCGAGGGAGTAGAAGCACTCCTCGGTGATCCGGGCCGCGATCTCGGATCCCATGCCGAGGTTGACGTGCGCCTCGTGGGCGACCACGGCGTGGCCGGTGCGGCGTACGGACTCGAAGACCGGTCCCAGGTCGAGCGGCGACAGGGTGCGCAGGTCGATGACCTCCAGCGAGCGACCCTCGCCGGCCGCGGCCTCGGCGGCCTTGAGGCAGGTCTTCACCGTCGGGCCGTAGGCGAGCAGCGTCGCGTCCGAGCCGGCCTTGACGACCCGCGACCGGAACAGCGGGTCGGGCGTGGCCGACTCGTCGAGCTCGGCCTTGTCGGCGTGGTACTGCCGCTTGGGCTCGAGGAAGATCACCGGGTCGTCGCAGGCGATGGCCTGCTGGATCATCCAGTAGCCGTCGACGGGGTTGGAGCAGGCGACCACCTTGAGGCCGGGCGTGTGCGCGAACTGCGCCTCCGGCGACTCCGTGTGGTGCTCGACCGCGCCGATGCCGCCGCCGAACGGGATCCGGATGACGATCGGCATCGGGATCTTGCCCTGGCTGCGGAAGTGGATCTTGGCGACCTGGCAGACGATCTGGTCGTAGGCGGGGTAGACGAACCCGTCGAACTGGATCTCGACCACCGGGCGGTAGCCGCGCATGGCCATGCCGACCGCGGTGCCGACGATGCCGGACTCCGCGAGCGGGCTGTCGATGACCCGGTCCTCGCCGAAGTCCTTCTGCAGGCCGTCGGTGATCCGGAAGACCCCGCCGAGCTTGCCGACGTCCTCGCCCATGAGCAGGACCTTGGGGTCGTCCTCCATGGCCTTGCGCAGGCCCATGTTGAGGCCCTTGGCGAGCGTGATCTTGGTCATGCGTGGCTCCCCTCGAACGAGTCGAGGTAGGCCGCGAAGCCGTCGCGCTGGGCGACGAGCTCCTCGGTCATCTCGGCGTAGACGTGGTCGAAGATCGACAGCGGCTGCGGGTCCGCGAGCTGCTTGACCCCGTCGCGCAGGTGCGCCCCGAGCGCGTCGGCCTCCTCCTTGATGTCGTCGAAGAACGCGTCGTCGGCCAGGCCGTTGCGCTTGAGGTAGACCTCGACCCGGGCGATCGGGTCGCGCAGCTTCCACCTCTCGACGTCGTCGGAGAGCCGGTAGCGGGTCGGGTCGTCGGTCGTGGTGTGGGCGCCCATCCGGTACGTGTAGGCCTCCACGAACGTGGGGCCCTGCCCGTCGCGGGCGCGCTGCAGCGCCGCCTTGGTGACGGCGTACGTCGCGAGCACGTCGTTGCCGTCGACCCGCAGGCCCGGGAAGCCGAAGCCGAGGGCCCGCTGGTAGAGCGGGATCCGGCTCTGCCGCTCGATCGGCTCCGAGATCGCCCACTGGTTGTTCTGGCAGAAGAACACGACCGGGGCGTTGTAGGAGGCGGCGAAGATGAACGCCTCGTTGACGTCGCCCTGCGAGGAGGCTCCGTCGCCGAAGTGGGCGATCACGGCGGCGTCGCGGTCGGGGTCGCCGGTGCCGACGACGCCGTCGCGCTGCATGCCCATCGCGTAGCCGGTGGCGTGCAGCGTCTGCGCGCCGATGACGATCGTGTAGAGCCCGAAGTTGTTCGCGTTCGGGTCCCAGCCGCCCTGGTCGACGCCGCGGAACAGGCCGAGGAGGTTGAGCGGGTCGACGCCGCGGCACCAGGCGACGCCGTGCTCGCGGTAGGTCGGGAAGACGAAGTCCTGCGGGCGCAGGGCCCGGCCGGCGCCGATCTGCGCGGCCTCCTGGCCGAGCAGCTGCGCCCAGATGCCGAGCTCGCCGTGCCGCTGCAGGGCGGTCGCCTCGGTGTCGATGCGCCGGGTCAGCACCATGTCGCGGTAGAGCCGCGACGCAGCATCCTCGTCGGTGCAGCGTCGAAGGAGAAGTCCGGGTGGTCGACCCGCTCGCCCTCCGGCGTCAGCAGCTGGATCAGCTCGGGGCCGCCGTCCTGCTGGGACGGCCCGAAGACCTCGCGAGGTCGGGCCCGAAACCGCTCGTGTTGGGACACGTGTACTCCTTCGAGGCTCACCGGCTGTCGCGGGGTCTCCGCGGCCGAGCTGCCATGTACTCCGGACGCGGACGCGGGGGTGGTGCGCCCTGTGACCCGGAACACAATCGTGCCTGCACAACGTTACCGGTCCGGGCATCGTCGCGGCCCGCCAATCCGGCGGCTCCGGACTGGTCGCTCGGCGGTCAGTGCAGCTCGCCGAGGTCCTCGTGGGCCCGGTGCGTCTCCGGCTCGACCTGGAACGTCGAGTGCTGGACCTCGAAGTGCTCGGCGACGCAGCTCGGCCAGCTCGTCCAGGATGCCGCCGACCCCGCGGGTGGCCAGCGCCTCCCCGGTCACCGTGACGTGCGCGGAGAGGCTGGGCATCCCGCTGGTGATCGTCCACGCGTGCAGGTCGTGGACGTCCACCACGCCCTCGCTCTCGAGCAGGTGACCCCGGACGTCGGCGAGGTCGAGTCCGGGCGGCGCGAGCTCGAGCAGGATGACGGTGGCGTCCCGCAGCAGCAGCAGCGAGCGCGGCAGGATCATCGCCGCGATCACCAGGGAGACCAGGGAGTCGGCGCGCAGCCACCCAGTGGTCAGGATGACCAGGCCGGCCGCGACGGCGAGCACCGAGCCGAGCAGGTCGGCGAACACCTCGGTCGCGGCGGCCCGCAGGTTGAGCGAGCCGGTGTCCGAGCGCCGCAGGATCGTCAGCGAGAGCGCGTTGGCGACCAGGCCGACCAGCGCGAACGCCACCATCGGCCCGGCGTCCACCTCCACGGGGTCCGCCAGCCGCTGGAGATCCGGCGTACGCGAGGTAGCCGCACACCCCCAGCAGGACCAGCGCGTTGACCAGGGCGGCGAGGATCTCGGCGCGGTGGTAGCCGAAGGTCGAGCCGGCCACCCGCCGGGATCGCCGCGACGTACGACGCGCCCAGCGCGAGCACCACGGCTGCGGCGTCGGTCGCCAGGTGGCCCGGCGTCGGCCAGCAGCGCCAGCGAGCCGGTCAGCCAGGCACCGACGACCTCGACCGCCAGCACCACGACGGTGAGCGCCAGCACCAGCCGGAGCCGGGAGCGGTCGGTGGCGCGGCCCGCCGCGTGACCGTGCTCGTGTCCCGCGCCCATGTGCCCGAGCCTAGGACGCCGGCGGGTTAGCCTTCCCGCGTGCTGCGCGGGTCGGGACTCCTCATCAGCCTGCTGCTGGCCCTGCTTGCCCCGCTGCAGTCGGCTCCCGCCGCGGCCGCGCCGCCGGACGGCGACACCCCCACGCCGATGATCTGGCAGCGGGACTTCGCTGACCCCAGCGTGGTCGAGTACTACGACGGCTACCTCGCGGTCGGCACCGGGCCGGCCATGCCGCGGGTGCGCTCGGGAGGCTCCCGCGGCCCGTGGCGAGACCTGCCCAGCCCGCTGACCGCGCTCCCGGCCTGGGCGGTGCCCGGTGACCTGTGGGCGCCGCACCTGCAACGGGTCGGCGACGGCACCTGGGTGCTGTACTACTCCGCGCTGGTCGCGGGTCTCGCACCCGGTTCCCGCTGCATCGGAGCGGCCACCGCCCCGACCGCGACCGGACCGTTCACGCCGGTCGGCGACGCACCGCTGGTCTGCCCGCCCACCACCGGCACCCTCCCTGCGTCGGACCAGCTCCTCGACCGGCCCGGCGACCTGCCGGCGTCGGGCGTCATCGACGCCTCGGTGTTCACCGAGCGCGACGGCCGGCTCTACCTGCTCTACAAGACCCAGGGGCTGCCGTCGTCGATCCGGATGGTGCTGCTGACCCCGGACGGCCTCGCCGTGGCCCCGGGCAAGCGCAGCAAGATGCTCCTGCGCAGCAACGGCACCGTGGAGAACCCGGCACTCGTGCACCAGGGCGCGCACTACGTGCTGTTCACCTCGGAGGGCTACTACGGCGACTGCGACTACCGCACCACCTGGCGCAAGTCGCGCCAGAAGTGGCGGTGGCACGTGGCCTCGGCCAACTTCCTCGGGCCGGAGATCACCGGACTGTGCGGTCCCGGCGGCGCGGACGTGGTGGTGCCGCGGCACCCCGGCCGGGTGCGGATGTTCTTCCACGCGTGGGTCTGCTCCGCAACCCCGGAGCCGTGCCCGCGCGGCTTCCGCCGACCCCGCGACGCGGCGCTGCTCCCCGTGCGCGGGATGTACGGCGTGCTGCTGGACTGGGGGCGCTCGGATGCGCCGGAGATCGCGGCGTACCTCGAGCCGAGGTAGCGACGCGAGCGGGGTGGCTACTGCCGACGGTGGGCGACGAGCATCATGCCCGCGAAGGCGCAGCCGCAGCCGATAACGCAGAGTTGCACGAGCCACATGGCGAGATTCCCCAATCTCCGGCCGCGGCCTGGTCCTCCACCGCGTGTGCCCCCCCGGGCGTTGTGCCCAGCGTGGCGTAAACCGCGGGCAGCGGCGCCAACTCATCGGCCAGATTTAACCCGTGAGGAGGCGCTCACGCCCGTGCGGACGCTCCCACCAGCTCGCGTCGGGCCCCCGCGGCACGATCCCGGTCGGGTTGATGTCCTCGTGGACGACGTAGTAGTGCTGCTTGATCTGGTCGAAGTCGACGGTCTCGCCGAAGCCCGGCGTCTGGAACAGGTCACGGGCATACGCCCGACAGCGCCGGCATCTCGCTCAGCTTCTGCCGGTTGCACTTGAAGTGCCCGTGGTAGACCGCGTCGAAGCGCACCAGCGTGGTGAACAGCCGGACGTCGGCCTCGGTGAGGCGCGACCCCATCAGGTAGCGCCGGGTCGTCAACCGCTCCTCCAGCCAGTCCAGCGCGGTCCACAGCCGGTCGTACGCCGCGTCGTAGGCAGCCTGCGAGCCCGCGAAGCCGCACCGGTAGACCCCGTTGTTGACCTCGGTGTAGACCCGCTCCATCACCTGCTCCATCTCGTCCCGCAGGTCGGCGGGCCACAGGTCGGGAGCATCCGGCGCGGTGGAACTCGGTCCACTCGAAGAAGAGGTCGTGGGTGATCCAGGGGAAGTCGTTGGTGACCACCTCGCCCGAGGGCACGTCGACGATCGCCGGCACGGTGATGCCCTTGTCGTAGTCGGCGTAGCGGGCCAGGTAGGCCTCTTGCAGCCGCTCGATGCCCAGCACCGGGTCGCGCCCGCCGGGGTCGCGGTCGAAGGTCCAGCTGCGGCTGTCGTGGACCGGGCCCGGCAGGCCCACCGAGAGCACGTCCTCCAGCCCGAGCAGCTTGCGCACGATCAGGCTGCGGCTGGCCCACGGACAGGCCGGCGCGGCCACCAAGCGGTAGCGGCCCGGCTCGACCGGCCACAGCTTCCCCTCGACCGGGCCGTGCTCCGGGCGACGCTCGCCGCGGGTGATCCGGTCAGGCAGGTAGTCGGTGTCCCGCTGGAACTCGCCCTGCTCCTCGTCGTCGTCCCGAGAGTGGTTCATCCCCTCGACCCTAGCCACTTGTCGCGTGCTAACCACAAAGAAATGTTTGCAAATGTCTCGTTGGCGGTTCTAGAGTGGCGGCATGGAGCTCTCCCCGTCCGTCACGCCGGACGCCGCCGGCCTCAAGGCCCTCGCGCACCCGGTCCGGCTCAAGATGCTCGGCATGCTGCGCATCGACGGCCCGGCCACAGCCACCTCGCTGGCCGCGCGGCTCGGTCTCAACAGCGGGGCGACGTCGTACCACCTGCGCCAGCTGGCCGACCACGGCTTCATCGTGGACGACCAGGAGCGTGGCAACGGCCGCGAGCGCTGGTGGATGGCGGCGCACGCGTCCACCCGGACCAGCAGCGACACGCTCGTGGTCCCCGAGGACGAGGACCGCGAGGCCCAGGAGGGCTACCTGCGCGCCGTCGCCACCTTCTACACCGAGCAGCTCCAGGACGCCGTCGCGGAGCGGGCGTTCCTGCCCGACGAGTGGCGCTCGGCCACCACCTTCAGCGACTGGGCGGTGCGGCTCACTCCCGCCCGGGCCCGGGCCCTGCTCGACGCGGTCGAGGCCGTCATCGAGGAGACGCCCGAGGACGACGAGCAGGACGAGACGACGAGATGGGGTCCCCTTCGTGATCCAGGTGCAGGCGTTCCCGCGGCCCGGAGCCGTCTCGTGAGGCCGCGCGTGGACGCGCGTCGGGTCCCGCTCTACGGGCTGCTGACCGCCGAGGCCTTCTCGCTGACCGGCACCCGGGTGTCGATGGTCGCGCTCCCGTGGTTCGTGCTGACCACGACCGGGAGCGCCACCCAGACCGGGCTGGTCGCGCTCGCCGAGATGCTGCCGCTGGTCGTGCTCAAGGTGCTCAGCGGCCCGGTCATCGACCGGGTCGGCGCCCGCCGGGTCAGCATCGTCTGCGACCTGGGCAGTGTCGCGGCCGTGGGCGCCATCCCGGTCCTGTACGCCGCCGGACCAGCTGAACCTGCTCCTGTTCCTGCTCATGGTGGCGGTCGCCGGCGGCCTCCGCGGCCCCGGCGACGCCGCGAAGTCGGCCCTGATCCCGCGGCTGGTCGAGCGGGCCGAGGTGCCGATGGAGCGCGCCACCGGGCTCTACTCGGCCGTCGAGCGGAGCGCCGGCCTGCTGGGGGCCGCGTTCGCCGGCGCCCTGGTGGCGTTCGTCGGTCCCGCGCAGGCACTGGTCGTCGACGCCCTCAGCTTCCTCGTCTCCGCCGTGGTCCTGGGGCTGACCACCCGCTCGCTCGCCGGACCGGCCACACCCGCGCTCGTCGAGCCGACCGGGCCTGACGCACCCGCCGAGCCGGGCTACCTCACGCAGCTGCGCGAGGGCTGGGACTTCCTGCGCCACGACCCGGTGCTCGTCGAGCCTGACCACGATGATCGCGGTCACCAACCTGCTCGACCTGGCCTGGGCCAGCGTGATCGTGCCGGTGTGGGCCCTGGACACCGGCTACGGCGCGGGGCTGGTCGGCGCGACGTTCGCGGTGTTCGCCGCCGGGTCGATCGTCGGCGCCCTGATCGCCGCCGCGTGGGGCGAACGCATCCCCCGCTTCCGCACCTACCTGATCGCCTTCTTGGTGACCGGGCTGCCGCGCTTCGTGGTGATGGCCTTCGACACGCCGCTGTGGCTCGTCTTCACCGTGTTCGTCGTCGGCGGCTTCGCCTCGGGCTTCCTCAACCCGATCCTCGGGGCGGTGTTCTTCGAACGCATCCCGGCGCCGCTGGTCGGTCGGGTCAGCTCGCTGTCGACCTCGGTGTGCTTCGCGTTGATGCCCCTCGGCGGACTGCTGGGCGGGGTGCTCATCGCCGGCATCGGCCTGTCGCCGGCGCTCCTGGTCATCGGGACGGCGTACTTCGTCGCCACCATGGCCCCGGCCGTGCTGCCGTCGTTCCGCGAGATGGACCGCCGTCCCACTCCGGCCCTTCCGTCGGCCGCCGACGCCGACGCCGAACCGGCACACGCCGGGTAGGGCCCGCCCGGGCTAGCGGGGAAAGCGCCGGGCCACCTCGAGCAGCCGGTCGTTCCCCTCGGGCTCACCGATGCTGACCCGGACGCCGTCGCCGGCGAACGGGCGGACCACGATGCCGGCGGCATCCGCGGCGGCGGCGAAGTCCGTGGCCCGGTCGCCGAGGGCGAGCCAGACGAAGTTGCCCTGGGCCTCGGCGACGTCCCACCCGGCCGCGCGCAGACCGGCGAGCACCCGGTCGCGCTCGGCGACCAGTGCGTCGACCCGCACCCGCAGCGCGTCCTCGGCGGCCAGGGAGGCCACGGCCGCGGCCTGCGCGACGTGGCTGACGCCGAACGGGAGCGACACCGCGCGCAGGGCGGCCGCGATCGGCGCGGGCGCGACCGCGTACCCCACCCGGAAGCCGGCGAGTCCGTAGGCCTTGGAGAACGTCCGGGTGAGCACCACGTTGTCGTGGCGGGCGTACGTCGCCACCCCGTCCACCGGGTCGGCCATCCGCACGAACTCCACATAGGCCTCGTCGACGACCACCAGGACGTGCGGGGGCACCGCGGCCAGGAACGCCTCCAGCGCGGTCTGGGTGACGGCGGGCCCCGTCGGGTTGTTGGGCGTGCAGACGATCACCAGCTTGGTGCGGTCGGTGATCGCCGCGATCATCGCGTCGAGGTCGTGGGCACCGTCGGCGGAGACCGGCACCCGGACCGAGGTGGCCGCGGCGGCGGCCGCCGCGATCGGGTAGGCCTCGAAGGACCGCCAGGCGTAGACGACCTCGTCGCCCGGCTCGCAGAAGGCCTGCAGCAGCTGGTAGATCAGCGCCACGCTCCCCGTGGCCAGCGCGAGGTGGTCGACCGGGACACCGAACCGGGCGGCCAGCGCGGCGTAGAGCTCGCTGCTGCCCATGTCGGGGTAGCGGTTCATCTGCCCGGCCGCGGCGACCGCGGCGTCCAGGACGCCGGGCAGCGGCGGGTAGGGGTTCTCGTTCGACGACAGCTTGTACGTCGTCAGCCCCTCACGCGGGGTGGGCGGACGGCCGGGCACGTAGGTCGGGATGGCCAGCACGTTCGGCCGGGGCTGCGGGCTGCTCATGCGTCGGAGGCTATCCCCGCCGAGCAGTCGCGGCGCGTGCGGGAGAATGCCGCCATGGCCGACGTGCAGAGTGACGAGGGGTTCGACTCCCTGCACCTGACGCACTCCTCGACCGTGGACCGGGTCGCCGACGAGCTGCGGCGCGCGGTGTTCGACGGCGAGCTCGAGTCGGGCACCCCGCTGCGGGAGGTCGCACTCGCCGACTCGCTCGGGGTCTCCCGGTCGACCCTGCGCGAAGCCCTCGGTGTGCTGGTGGCCGAGGGCGTGGCCGTCCGCGAGCCCAACCGCGGCGTCTCGGTCGCCTCGCCCGACCCGGAGGCGATCACCGACGTGTGCCGGGCCCGGACCGTCCTCGAGGTGGCCGGTGTCCGGCACTGGCCGAGCGCCTCGGAGTCGTCCCGCAGGGAGGTGCGAGCCGCGCTGGCCGAGTACGCCGCCGCCGTCGAGGCCGGGGCGTCGTACCAGCGGCTCAACGAGCGCCACCTCGCCCTGCACCTCTCCCTGGTCGGCCTGACCGAGTCCCCGCGGCTGGTCTCGATGGCGGAGTCGCTGGTCTCCGAGCTCAAGGTGGCGCTCGCCCAGATCGACCGGGTGCGACGCAACGCGCACCTGCAGGCGGGCTCGCACACCCGGCTCCTCGACCTCCTGGACCGCGACGAGATCGACGCCGCGGTCGCCGACCTCGAGGAGCACCTCGCCGGCGCGGAGGCCGACATCCGGGAGGCCCTGGGCGCGCCACCCTCCTAGACTGCGCGCGTGACCCGGATCCTCGCCTGGCTGCTCACCAACGCGGTCGCGCTCACGGTGGCGGCCTGGATCCTGCCCGGCATCAGCTTCGAGGGCCCGAGCTCGCCGTTCGGCGAGGAGGTGCAGGAGAAGATCGTGCCGCTGCTGCTGGTCGCCGTGATCATGGGTCTGGTGTCGGTGTTCGTCGAGCCGCTCGTCAAGCTGCTCTCGCTGCCGTTCATCGTGCTCACCATCGGGCTGTTCCTGCTGGTCATCAACGCGCTGATGCTGATGCTGACCGCCTGGATCGCCGGCCTGCTCGACATCGGCTTCCACGTCGACGGCTTCTTCACCGCACTGGTCGGCTCGATCATCATCACCCTCGTCACCGGCTTCATCGACGTCGCCGTCCTCGATGACTGACACCGCGGCGCTGCCCACCCCGCGGACGCCCGGGCGCTACCGCGTCGGGATGGTCTGCTCCGGCAACATCTGCCGCTCGCCCACCGCGGAGGTCGTGCTGACGGCACGGCTGGCGGAGGCCGGCCTCGCCGACCGGGTGCAGGTCGCCAGCTGCGGGTTGGGTGACTGGCACGTCGGCGACCCCATGGACCCGCGCTCGGCCGCCGTCCTCACCCGCGCGGGGTACGACGCCAGCAGGCACCGCGCCCAGGTGCTGCCACCGGACTGGTCCGCCACGGAAGACGGGCTCGACCTGCTGCTGGCGATGGACCGTGGCCACCGGCAGGGCCTGCTGGCCGGCGGCGCCGAGCCCGGGCGGGTGCGGCTGCTACGTGACTTCGACCCGGTCGACACGGGAGCGGACGTGCCGGACCCGTACTACGGTGGGCCGGACGGCTTCGAGGAGGTGCTGGCGATGTCCGAGCGCAGCAGCGTGGTGCTCGCCGCGTCCCTGGCCACCGCGCTCGACGGCGACCCCGCGTCGGACCGCCGATGACCCGTCAACCGTTGGTCGCCAAGCGGGCCGAGGAGCTGCTGGGCACCTCCGTGGTCGCCACCGCCCCGATCGCCGGCGGCGACATCGCCACCGCCACCAAGCTCCGGCTCTCCGACGGCACCACCGCCGTGATGAAGACCCACCCTCACGCGCCGCCGCGCTTCTTCGAGTCCGAGGCGGCCGGGCTGCGCTGGCTGGCCGAGGCCGGGGGCGGGGTCGCGGTCCCCGAGGTGCTCGGCGTCGACCACGAGTGCCTGGTCCTGCGGTGGGTCGAGCCCGTGCGGATCAGCGTCGACGCGGCGGCCTCGTTCGGCACGGCGCTGGCGGCCACCCACCAGGCCGGCGCCCCGACGTACGGGAATCCCGATGGCCGGGACGGCTACATCGGCCGGCTGCCGCTGCCCGGCAAGCCCGGCGACACCTGGGCGGAGTTCTACGCCACCCGCCGGGTGCTGCCCTACCTCAAGCTGGCGCGCGACCGGGGCGCGGCCACCGCCGCCGACGCCGCCCTGGTCGAGTCGGTGCTCGGCCGGCTGGCCGACCTGGTGCCCGTCGAGCCGCCCGCCCGACTCCACGGCGACCTGTGGAACGGCAACGTGCTCTGGGGCGCCGAGGGCCGGGCCTGGCTGATCGACCCGGCCGCGCACGGCGGGCACCGCGAGACGGACCTCGCGATGCTGTCGCTGTTCGGGCTCCCCCACCTCGCCCGCGTGCTCGAGGCCTACGACGCGGCCGCGCCACTGGCGGAGGGCTGGGAGTCCCGCCAGGGACTCCACCAGCTGTTCCCGCTGCTCGTGCACGCGTGCCACTTCGGTGGCGGCTACGCCGCCCGCGCGGCCGAGACGGCCTCGCGCTACGTCTGACCCGGCTGACCCTGCTGCGGGGGGTAGTGGGACCCCGAGGGACCGCAGCCGTCGCCGACTGTTCCCCCCGGGGCCCCGCCGCCTCGAGAGGCGGCCACCAGCACCAATCCCCCCGGATGGTGTGGTGTGTCCATGCGTTTCCTACCCTGCCGTGGCGGTCAGAGACCTCCACGCGACGGAAGCATAGCCCCAAAAGACGCCAGTACCTCTCAGGCACGACTCAGGGTGTCCTGGCAGAGTGTCGCAAGTGACGTCCAACGGTCCCCACCCCGCCCCCGCCGGCGGAGCGACAGCGTCGGCGAAGCCCCGGGTGCTCGTCGTCGACGACGACCGGGCCGTGCGTGAGTCGCTGCGCCGGTCCCTCGAGTTCAACGGGTACGTCGTGTCCCTGGCCGCCGACGGGGCCGAGGCGCTGGCCGGGATCGGTCAGCTGGCCCCCGACGTCGTGATCATGGACGTGATGATGCCGCGCCTCGACGGCATCGAGGCCACCAAGGCGCTGCGCGCCGCGGGGAACGACGTCCCGGTGCTGGTGCTGACGGCACGCGACGCCGTCGGCGACCGGGTCGAGGGACTCGACGCCGGCGCCGACGACTACCTCACCAAGCCGTTCGCGCTCCAGGAGCTGCTGGCCCGGTTGCGCGCGCTGCAGCGCCGGGTGGTGCCGCAGAACGACGGCGGCGACGAGGTGCTCAGCTTCTCCGACCTGAGCATGGACCTGGCCTCGCGCGAGGTCCGCCGGGGCCCGCGGGTGATGGAGCTGACCCGCACCGAGTTCACCCTCCTGGAGATGTTTCTGCGCCGGCCGCGGCGGGTGCTGGAGCGCTCCTTCATCCTCGAGGAGGTCTGGGGCTACGACTTCCCGACCACCGCCAACTCGCTGGAGGTCTACGTCGGCTACCTGCGCCGCAAGACCGAGGCCGAGGACGAGCCGAGGCTGCTGCACACCGTGCGCGGCGTGGGCTACGTGCTCAAGGAGTCGTGACCGCGCCCGCCGGCCTGCGCGGACCGTTCGAGGCGCGCGGGTGGCACTACCGGAGGTCGCTGGCCAGCCGGGTCGCCCTGCTCACCACCATCGTCGTCGGGCTGTCCGTCGCGTTCATGGCCGTGGCGGCCTTCGTCACCGTGCGGATGCAGATGCAGTCCACGCTCGACGAGTCGATGCTCAACCGGGCCCACAAGGCCGCGGAGGGCGGGGCGCTCGCCGAGATCAGCCTGACCATGCCGTCGTGGATGGTCGGCGCCGCCGACGTCCGCGTCGCCTTCATCACCGCCGACGGGCGGGGCCGGAGCCTGGACCGGGTCGGGCCGGACTTCGAGCTCGGCGGCCCCGAGCTCGCCGTCGCGCAGGGCACAGCCGAGGACTCGGTGCGCACCGTCTACTCCGGCGGCATCGCCTACCGCGTGGTCACCGTCCCCGCCGGGGAGGACCAGGCCCTGGTGCTGGCCCAGTCGCTGGAGCCCCAGACCCGCGTGCTGCGCCAGCTCGGGATCGCGATGCTGGTCGCCGGCGGCCTCGGCGTCCTGGCCGCCGGGCTGGCCGGCTGGGCGGTGGCCCGCAACGGCCTGCGGCCGGTGCGGCGGCTCACCGCCGACGTGGAGGAGATCGCCCGCACCGAGGACCTGACGCCGTTGGTCGTCGAGGGCGACGACGAGGTCGCCCGGCTGGCCACGGCGTTCAACTCGATGCTCACCGCGCTGGCCGCGTCGCGGGACCGGCAGCGTCGACTGGTCGCCGACGCGGGTCACGAGCTGCGGACGCCGCTGACCTCGCTGCGGACCAACCTGGACCTGCTCGACCAGGCCGACGCGACTGCCGGCGGGCTGCCCCCCGGCGCCCGCGAGGAGCTGCTCGAGGACGTCCGCGCCCAGATCGAGGAGCTCACCACCCTGATCGGCGACCTCGTCGAGCTGGCCCGTGACGAGCCGTTGACCCACGTGGTCGAGTCCGTCGACCTCGCCGACGTGCTGGACCGGGCCGCCACCCGGGTCCGGCGTCGGGCCCCCGGCATCCTGCTCGAGATCACCGCGGAGCCGTGGTGGGTCATCGGTGAGACCCCGTCCCTGGAGCGCGCGGTCACCAACCTGCTCGACAACGCGGCCAAGTGGAGCCCACCCGGCGGCGTCGTCCGGGCCACGTTGGCCGACGGCACGCTGGTCGTCGACGACAGCGGTCCCGGGATCGCCGCGGTCGACCTGCCGCACGTCTTCGACCGGTTCTACCGCTCGGCCGACGCCCGGTCGATGCCCGGCTCCGGCCTGGGTCTCTCCATCGTCCGGCAGGTGGCCGAGCGCCACTCCGGCACCGTGCACGCCGGCAGCGCACCCGGCGGCGGCGCCCGCCTCTCCCTGACCCTGCCCGGCCACCCCGAGCCCGATCCCGACCCCGACCCCGGTCACGAGGCCGCCGACGCTCCGGCCCGCTCGCTGTGACGGTGGTCGGCGCGCGCGCTAGCCTCGACTGGTGAGCGACGCCGTCCCGCCCGGAGCCGACGACGCCACCGCGGCCCGGCACGCCGGCTTCGACGCCCCCACCGGCAACCCGGACGACTACCGGCGCTCCGGCCGGCTCAAGGTCCGCCGTCTACGAGGCCGAGATGAAGCGCCTCCAGGAGCAGCTCGTGCTGCTGCAGTACTGGATCCAGTCCCAGGGCCTGAAGGTGCTGGTGATCTTCGAGGGCAGGGGCTCCGCCGGCAAGGGTGGCGTCATCAAACGGATCACCGAGCGCACCTCCCCGCGCACCGTCCGGGTCGTGGCGCTTCCGCGGCCCACCGAGCGCGAGCGCACGCAGTGGTACTTCCAGCGGTACGTCGAGCACCTCCCGGCGGCCGGCGAGATGGTCCTGTTCGACCGGTCCTGGTACAACCGCTCGAACGTCGAGTGGGTCATGGACTACTGCTCCGAGGACGAGCACGCGGAGTTCCTGCGCTCCTGCCCGGAGTTCGAGCGGATGCTGGTGCGGTCCGGGATCGTGCTGCTGAAGTACTGGTTCTCGGTGTCGTTCGACGAGCAGCGCAAGCGCTTCGAGGCGCGCAACGCCGAGCCGCTCAAGCGTTGGAAGCTCTCGGACATGGATCTCGCCGAGCACGAGCTCTACGTGCGCTACTCGATGGCGAAGGACACCACCTTCCAGCACACCGACATCAAGCAGGCGCCCTGGTACGTCGTGCCGTCCGACGACAAGCTCGCGGCCCGGCTCAACTGCGTGCGGCACCTGCTCGGCCAGTTCCACTACGTCGACGTCGCCCCAGACGTCGTCGAGCTGCCGCAGATGACCGAGGTGCCCTACGTGCGCCCGCCGATGCACGAACAGACCTTCGTGCCGCGGGCGTTCTGAGGCCGGCTACCCGGACCTCAGCGCCGCCCGCAGCCGGTCCGCCTTCCACCGCGACTCGGCGTACTCCTCGGCAAGGTCGGAGCGCACGGTGATGCCGCCGCCGGTGCCGAGCACGTAGTGGCCGTCGCCGGCCGTCATCAGGGACCTGATCACCACGCCGAGGTCCGCGCGACCGTCGGCCGCGATCCAGCCGAACGCGCCGGAGTAGACCCCGCGCGCCCCGGACTCGACCGCCTCGATGATCTGCATGGTGCGCAGCTTGGGCGCGCCGGTCATCGAGCCCGCCGGGAACAGCGCCCGGAGCGCGCCGACGGTGGTGACCCCCTCCCGCAGCCGACCCCGCACGGTGGAGACCAGCTGGTGCACCGCCTCGTAGGACTCGACCTCCATCAGCACCGGCACCTCGACGGTGCCCGGGTCGCACACCGTCGACAGGTCGTTGCGGAGCAGGTCGACGATCATCAGGTTCTCGGCGCGGAACTTGGAGTCGGTCGCCAGCCTCGTCCGCAGGTGCGCGTCCTCGGCCGCCGTCGCACCGCGCGGCGTGGTGCCCTTGATGGGCTTGGTCTCGATCGTCCGGTCCGCCGCCACCAGGGCGTAGCGCTCCGGCGACGAGCTGAGCAGCCAGGCCCGCGCGCCGGGCACGTCGTGCTGGAGGAAGCCGGCGTACGGCGCGGGGTTGAGCTCGCGCAGCCGGAGGTACGCCGCCGCCGGGTCCAGGCCGGAGGCGACGCCGAGCCGGTAGGTCAGGTTGACCTCGTAGGAGTTGCCGGCACGCAGCTGCTCCTGGACCCGGGCGAAGGCCTCCGCGTACGCCCCCGGCGGTGCGTCATCAGGATCCGAGGTCATAGGTGCGGATCGTGATGACGCAACCGCGGTCCCGGCGGCGTCGGGGTGGGTGAAGAAGCGGATCTCGCTGGCCCGCATCCAGACCGCGTCCGGCAGCACCCCGCCGGCCACCGCGGGCAGGTCCGGGCGGGCGGCGTAGCCGAAGTAGCCGAACCACTGGTCCTCCGGCGTGCCCGCGGCCAGCTCGGACTCGAGCACCGCGAACGGGTCGTCGCCGACGACCTCCGCGTCGCCCCCGGTGTGCCGGGTGACCAGGCCACGTGCGGCGTCGTAGGTCAGGGAGACGGCGTCATCGTCGAGCCAGCCGATCATCGAGCGCGCACCCGACCACTCGCGCGCGCCGCCGCCGTCGAGCCAGAAGCAGCGCGGGTGCGCCGCGGCGACCTCGAGGAAGTGCGCGATCGGGTCGTCGGTCACGAGAGCTCCAGGAAGTTCGCCATCAGCCGCTCGCCGTGCGCGGACAGGACGGACTCGGGATGGAACTGCACGCCGTGCAGCGGCAGCGCCACGTGGCGCACCCCCATGACCACGTCGTCGGCCCACGCCGTGGCGACCAACGTCGCGGGCAGCGCGGTGGCGACCAGCGAGTGGTAGCGCACCGCGTCGAAGTCCTGGGGCAGCCCGGCGAAGACCCCGCTGCCGTCGTGCCGGATCCGGGCCACCTCACCGTGCGCGGGCTCGGCGCGCTCGACGGTGCCGCCGTACGCCGTCACGAGCCCCTGCATGCCCAGGCAGACGCCGAGGACCGGGCGCGACCCGGCGCGCAGCACCTCGCGGCCGACCGAGAAGTCGGCCGGGTCGTCGGGGTGCCCGGGGCCGGGCGAGAGCACCACGTGGGAGTGCGCCAGCACTGTGGCGGCGTCGACCTCGTCGTGCTCGACGACGGCCGGCAGCACGCCGGTGACCGCGGCGACCAGGTGCACCAGGTTCCAGGTGTACGAGTCGTGGTGGTCGACCACGATCACGTCCGGCACGGCCACCCGGGTCAACCTACTGGGCGACCTACTGGGCCACCGCCTGGGACGGCAGCTCAGCCGGCCTGGGCCAGGGTGCGACACCGGCCGAGGACCGGGTCGTTCCGGATCGCCCCCGAGCACGCGTCGAACCGCCGCAGCTCGCCACGCAGCAGCCGGGCGTCGGCGGTGTACCGCGCGCGCCCGTAGACGTTGGTCTTCTCGAAGCGATCGCGGGTCAGGTCGTAGAGCTCCCAGACGTAGCGGGTGCCGGGTCCGCGGTCGAGGTCGAGCCGGATCAGCAGCCGGGTGCCGCTGCGGACCGCGACGTACGACGGGATCCGGTCGAGCTCGGGCACGCCGTCGGGGTCGGCGGCGCTCTGACGGGTCTGGGTGTGCTCGAGGAAGACGTAGTCGCTGCGCCGGGTCGACCGGTCCCTCAGGCTGGGGACGAACGACACCCCCGAGCGGTACGCCGGCGAGGCGAGCCCGGCCAGCGCCTCGAGCGTTGGGGCGAGGTCGAGGTTGCTCACCATCTCGCGACGCGGCCCGGGGGCGACGCCGGGGCCGACCACGAGCAGCGGCACCCGGGTGTCGGTCGTGTACGCCGTCCCCTTGCCGAGCGCGAGCCCCTGCTGGCCGAGGTGGAAGCCGTTGTCGGAGGTGAGGATGACGTAGGTGTCCGGGCCGACGGCGCCCAGGATCCGGCTGACCATCCGGTCGGCCGACTGCGCCATCCGGGCCCGGTTGCGCAGCGCGTCGACCGCGGCCGCGGCTGTCAGCCCGCCCGGCGTCGGGTTCCACGCCGGCGCGACCCGGCCGCCCCGACGTCGCGGCCGGTTGTCGCGCTGGGGGTCGGCGAAGCCGGGCAGGTCCCGCACGGTGAGCGAGGCACATCGCACGGCGCCGCAGTTGCCACCGGGTTGCGTCGGACCGGGCCGGTCGCGGAAGGCCGGCGGGAAGAGCGGGTCACCGGCGTAGTGCGGGAGCGCGTTGACCCGGCTGTGCGGGGCGTACGGCGCCACCTGGAGGAAGTACGGCGCCGCGTCGTCCTCGTGGGCGTCGATGAACTCCAGCGCGTCCGTGCCGATGACAGTCCCGGCGTAGGCGGCGTCCTTGGCCTCCGCCGACGCGTCCGGCGGCGGGGCCGGGTGGTAGCGGAGCGCCGGCTTCCCGTCGATGGTGCGGGTGCTGTAGAACTCCCAGCCGTCGTAGGCGGAGCCGAAGACGACGCGCAGGTCGTCCCAGCCGGGCGGCGTGGGGGGCAGGGGACCGCCGGGCTGGTACTCGTACTGGTTGAGGTACTTGCCGACGTACCCCGTCGTGTAGCCCGACGCCTGCAGCCGGACCGCCACCGTGCGCTCGCGGTTGCCGAACCTGGCGAAGGCGGCGTACCCGCCGCGCGGGTCCGCCGGGTCGGTCGGGTCGGCGACGTTGGTGCGCACCCCCGTCTGGTGCGGGTACTG
This sequence comes from uncultured Actinomycetota bacterium, assembly GCA_963791275.1. Classification (GTDB taxonomy): domain Bacteria; phylum Actinomycetota; class Actinomycetes; order Propionibacteriales; family Nocardioidaceae; genus Nocardioides. The sequence goes on along the minus strand of CAWBRP010000004.1, from coordinate 434,013 downwards.
CCCGGTGAAGGTGCTCGCCCGCGAGACGCAGCACAGCGAGTCGACCACGAACGCGCGGCGGTAGGACGCGCCCCGGGCGCGCATCGCGCGGGCGCTGCGCAGGGTCTGCAGGAGGTCCATCGAGAAGTCGTCGAGAACCACGAGCACGATGCTGGGCCGTTTCGCGGCGGCGGACCCGGCCGCCGGGAGGAGCCCGGCGTCGGCCGAGCGCGCCAGGGGGAGGATCGCCAGCAGCGCCGCGACCGCGAAGGCGGTCACCAGCGCCGCGGTCGATCGTCGTCGCACCTGTCCCCCTGTTCCCCCGAGGGCGTGAACACTAGTGCGCTAGTCGACTATGGGGGTCGACGCCCCGCCGACCAGTTCCCGCACCAGGTCGTGGATCAGGTCGTAGCCGTGCTCGGTGAGGATCGACTCGGCGTGGAACTGGATGCCCCGGTAGTGCGGGCCGGTGAGGACGTGGATGTCCCCGGTCGCCTCGTCCGCGTCGACAGTGACTCCGGCCGGGAGGGAAGTGTCCTCGCCCGCCCTGCCGACGAAGGTGTTGTAGAAGCCCACCCGTTCGGTGCGGCCGTCGATCGTCACCGGTGACTGGGTGCCCTGGAAGACGATGTCCTTGAAGTCCAGGGGGATGCCGAGCTGGTGGCAGAGTGCCTGGTGACCCAGGCAGACCGCGAGGAACGGCTGTCCCCGGGCGATGAGGCGGTCGACCGCGGCCCGGATCCGCCGCATCTTCGGGTCGTCGTCGTCGCGAGGGTCACCGGGGCCGGGGCCCACGATCACCAGGTCGAAGTCGTCCAGCACCCCGTCGACGTACGCCTCGTGGCGGACCACCTCGCTGGTCAGGCCCAGCACGCCCAGCACGTGCCGCAGCATGTTCACGAAGTCGTCCTCGCCGTCGAGGATCACCACGCGCTTGCCGGCCAGCCGGGGGTCCGGCGGGGCGCCGGCCTGGTCGGTCAGCCAGAAGCGGCTCAGTCGCGCGTTGCGCCGACCCAGCGCGACCAGGACGTCCTCGTCCGCGGTGAGCTCCACCAGGTCGATGTCGGGCACCGGCGCGGGGGGCACGAGCCCGAAGGCGCTCAGGATCCCGCCGGCCTTGGCGTGTGTCTCCGCGACCTCGTGCGCCGCGTCGGAGTCGCGCACCAGGGTCGCGCCGGCGGTCACCTTCAGCCGGCCCTCGAGGTCGACGTCGGCGGTGCGGATGACGATCGGGCTGTCCACGACCGGTTCGCCCTCGGGGTCCCGGCCGAACATCGCCAGCGCGGCGCCGTAGTAGCCGCGCCCCTCGCTCTCGTACTGCTTGATCAGCCGGCAGGCGTTCTCGACGGGGCTCCCGGTGACGGTGGCGGCGTACATCGTGTCCCGCAGCACCTCGCGGACGTCACGGGCGGTGCGGCCGGCGAGGAGGTACTCGGTGTGGATGAGGTGCGTCATCGGCTTCAGGAACGGCCCGAGCACCTGGCCGCCCTCGTGGCAGATGTCGCACATCATCTTGAGCTCTTCGTCGACGACCATGAAGAGCTCGTAGATCTCCTTCTCGTCCTGGAGGAAGTCCAGCAGGCGCGGCTTCAGGCTCTGCTCGTCGCCGGCACCGGCCCGCACCCGGAAGGTGCCGCTGATCGGGTTCATCCGCACGTCGCCGCCGTGCACGCTGACGTGCCGCTCCGGGCTGGCGCCGATCAGGTAGCGGTCGCCGGTGAAGAACAGGAAGGTCCAGTACGCCCCGCGCTCCCGGGCCAGCAGCCGGCGGAACACGGCGAGCGCCTGGTCGGCGCCCCAGTCGGCCAGGACGGCCCGGAAGTGCCGGCCGATGACGAGGTTGGCACCCTCGCCCTGGCCGATCTCGTCCTTGATGATCGCGTCGACGACCTTGGCGTAGTCGTCGTCGTCGGACTCGAATCCGCCGCGGTCGGTGAACGCGATCTCCACGTCCTCGATCGCGTCGAGGACGTCGGCGACGGTGAACTCGTGCTCGGTCTCGACATCGACCACCACCAGCGGCGTGCCGTCGTCGTGGGCCTCGAAGCCGCGCTCGGCGACCTGCCGGAACGGGACGGCGACCAGCCGGTCGCACTGGCGGCCGGCGGGCGGCGGTCCGTGCTCGAGGGGGACGTCGAGGAGGGAGTCGGCGACCCAGCGCCGGCCGCCGAGGACGCCGACGGTGTCGCGGTCCCCGGTGCGGGTGGAGCGGCGGATGATCGCCCACGCCTCGTGCTCCTGGATCGCCGCGATCCGGGCTCGAGCGTCGGTGGGCGTGGACATGCGGGAACTCTAGGCCGGTCGGTCGACGCGTCGGCCGTGGGTTCGGGTCTCGATACGCTCGTTCCTCGCAGACGTATCGAGACCCGGACGTATCTCGACCTCAGCGCAGGATCGTGAGCAGCTGGGTCGCACGGGTCAGCACGACGTAGAGGGTTGCGCGGCCGGTGGCCGACTCCGCCTCGATCTCGTCGGGGCGGACCACCACGATGCCGTCGAACTCCAGGCCCTTGGTGTCGACACCGGTCAGCACGACGATCCGGTCCTCGCCCGAGGGCGGCACCGAGGAGTCGACGGACGCGCGCGCACCACGCGCGTCGTCGGCGAGCTCCGGCCACGAGGCCAGCCAGCCGTTGACCTCCGCGCGGCGGGCACCGGGCACCACGATGCCGATCGTCCCCGCCACCCGGCCGGCGAGGTCCGTGACCGCGGTCCGGGTCGCTCCCTCGAGGTCACCGGCCGTGTCCACCTCGACCGGCGGGATGTCGGTCGAGCGGATCGCGGTCGGCAGGTCGGCGTCGAGGCCCACCCGGGTGGCGTACGCCGCGGCGTACTCGTAGATCTCCGCGGAGTTCCGGTAGTTGGTCGAGAGGTGGAAGGAGTGTTCCTCCTTGCCCTCCAGCGCCCGCGCCCGGGCCGCCGCCGACTCCTCGGGCACCGGCCACGACGACTGGGCGGGGTCGCCGACGATGGTCCACGACGCGGTGCGACCGCGGCGGCCGACCATCCGCCACTGCATCGGCGTGAGGTCCTGCGCCTCGTCGATGAGCACGTGGGCGAAGCCGTCGTCCTCGATCCGGTGGCTGGGCGGCGCCCAGGCCCGCCCGGTGGGGGCGTACTCCCGGTCCGCCGCCGTGGTGAGCTCCTGCAGGTCGACGCTCTGCGAGGGGTCGTCGAGCGGGTGGTCGTCGTCGGTGCGCTGCGGGACGTCGCCCAGGATGTAGCGCAGCTCGTCGACGAGCGGGACGTCCTCGACGGACAGCACCTCGCCGCCGGACCACGACTTGCTGAGCAGGGCCTGTTCCTCCGTCGACAGCACACCCTCGGCGACCCGCGACAAGAACTCGGGGTCGCGCAGCCAGCCGAGCACGTCGGTCGCCGTCAGCGGCGGCCACCACGAGGACGCGAAGTCCACGAAGGTCCGCTGCGAGAGCAGCTCGTCGTCGAAGGCCTCGCGCCCTCGCTCCCGGCCGCGCTCGCCACGCACCTGACGCCACAGGGCGTCCAGCAGCGCGGTCGCCACCCGCGGCAGCTGCCGGTTGCGCGGGCCATGGTTCATCAGCCCGCGGCGGATCGTCGCCAGCGACCGACGGTCCAGCACCGCGATGTCGTCACGGTAGAAGACCCGGAACTCCTCGACCCCGCCGGGAACCGCCTGTCGGGCGGCCCGCCGCATCAGCTCGGCCATCCGCTCGGAGCCCTTGACGTCGGCGACGGCGGGCTCGTCGTGACGCCCAGCCTTGACGCCGTCGACGACCTCGCCGAGCGAGCGCAGCGCGACCGCCGTCTCGCCGAGGCTGGGCAGCACCCGCTCGATGTAGCGCATGAAGACGCCGGACGGGCCGACCACCAGCACGCCGCCGGTCTCGTAGCGGCGGCGCTCGGTGTAGAGGAGGTACGCCGCGCGGTGCAGCGCGACCACGGTCTTGCCCGTCCCGGGGCCGCCGGAGATGGACACGACGCCCTTGCCGGGGGCCCGGATCGCCTGGTCCTGCTCGGCCTGGATGGTGGCCACGATCGAGTGCATCGAGCGGTCACGCGCGCGCGACAGCTGGGCCATCAACGCGCCCTCGCCGACGATGGGCAGCGACGCGGCGGCCGGGTTGTCGGCGTCCAGCAGCTCGTCCTCGACCCCGACGACGCGCGCGCCGGTGCAGCGCAGCACGCGTCGGCGTACGACGTCTTGGGGCTCGGCCGCGGTGGCCTGGTAGAACACGGCGGCGGCCGGGGCCCGCCAGTCGATCAGCATCGAGTCGCGGCTGTCGTCGCGCAGCCCGATGCGTCCGATGTAGCGCGGCGCCGGGTCGAGTCCGGCGTCGAGGTCGAGGCGGCCGAAGACCAGGCCCTCGTGGGCGGCGTCCAGCTGCGCGATCCGCCGGGCGGCCTGGAAGACCATGGCGTCGCGCTCGACGAGGCCACCTTCGTGGCCGAGCTTGCCGCGCTCGTGCCCTTCCCGGGCGAACTGCTGAGCGGCAGCGGCAGACTTCTCCAGCTGGACGTAGACGCGGTCGACGAAGTGCTGCTCCGCATCGACTTCGCGCTGCGCGATGTTGTCGGTCAAACGATGATTCCTTCTCCCCGAACTTCCCCCGAAAAGCTCCCCTGCGCCGGGGTTCTGACAAGTTCTCTAGCCTACCTCCTGCCCCGCGGCCTCCGGACGGAACCTCGGCAGTCGGGCGTCAGCGCTTGCGGGAGAGGAACGCGGTCATCGCGTCGCGCGCCTCGTCGGAGGCGAACAGCCGGGCGCTGAGCGCGGCCATCTCCTCGCCACCGGCGTCGATCCGGGTCACCAGGTCGCGGTTGAGGATGCGCTTGGACTCGCGCAGTCCCTGGGCGGCGCCGGTCGCCAGCGAGGCGCAGACCCGGGCGACCTCCGCGTCGAGGTCGTCGGCGGGAACCGCGCGGGTCACCAGTCCGTACGCCGCAGCGTCGACGCCGCCGAACACCTCGCCGCCCAGTGTCGTGAGCGCGGCGGCCCGCGGCGTCATCCGGTGGTGGACGGTGAGGGAGATGATCGCCGCGGCCAGGCCGAGCTTGACCTCGGTCAGCGCGAAGGTCGCCTCCTCGGTCGCGATCGCGATGTCGCTCGCCGCCACGATGCCGATCCCGCCGGCGCGGACCGCACCCTGCACCCGGACCACCACCGGCTTGTCCATCGTGACGATCAGGCGCTGCAGCTCCACGATCCGCCGGGCACCCTCCTCCATCCCGTCCGCGGTCGCCTCGGAGAGGTCGGCGCCCGAGCAGAACACCGTGCCGGTCGCCCCCACCAGCACGACCTTGACCTCGGGGTCGGCCTCGGCGCCACGCAGGTGCTCGAACAGCTCGGTCACCAGCTGACGGCTGAGCGCGTTGCGGTTGTGCGGGGAGTCCAGGGTGATCGACGCGACCGGTCCCTCGATCGACAGGTGCACGAGCGCGCTCATGGGCGCCATCCTGCCGCACTGGTGCGGGTGGGGACGGTTCGACATCCGTGGGCCCCCGCCGCTCCGAACCACTCGTATGAAGAAGCTCCTGCCCGCGGCGTACGGCATCCTCGCGACGCTCGTGGGGATGGCGGCCGGTCACCTGGTCGCGGCCCTGCTCAACCCCGCGGCGTCGCCCGTGCTCGCCGTCGGCTCGACGGTCATCGACCTGACGCCTACCCCGATGAAGGAATGGGCGGTGGCCCAGTTCGGGACCGCCGACAAGCCCGTCCTCGTGGGCAGCGTCCTGGTGGGCACGCTCCTGCTTGCCGCCCTGGCGGGCATCCTCGCCCAGCGGTCGTTCGCGCTCGGCGCGGGGCTCCTGCTCGCGCTCGTCGCCGTCGCCGGGGTGGCGGCCCTGTCCCGACCGGCCGCCACGGCGGTCGACGCGCTGCCCGCCCTGGCGACCGCGGCCGCCGGGCTCGGGGCGCTCGCCTGGCTCACCGGTGGCGTCGCGACCTCCGACAAGAGCGCCGACAAGAGCACCGAGACGAGCACCGGGCCCCAGCGGCGCACCGTGCTTGTCCTCGGCGCCGCCGCCGTCGCGATGGCGGCCGCCGGTCAGTGGATCACCACCGTCCGCACCCGCATCAGCGACGTCGTGCTGCCCAAGCCCACCCAGGCCGCGGACGCGTTCCCGGAGGGTCTCGAGGCGACGTACGCCGGCATCACCCCGCTGCGCACGCCCAACGACGAGTTCTACCGCGTCGACACCCGCCTCACCGTGCCCACGGTGGGCGTGGACGACTGGACGCTGACCATCGACGGCGACGTCGACCACGAGCTCACCTTCACCTTCGACGAGATCGCCGCGATGCCCCTGGTCGAGCGCGACATCACGCTCACCTGCGTCAGCAACGAGGTCGGCGGCACGTACGTCGGCGGCGCCCGCTGGCTCGGCGTGCTGCTCACCGACCTCCTCGACCAGGCCGGCGTCGGCACCCGGGCCGACCAGATCCTGTCCACCGACGTGGACGGGATGCGCATCAGCACGCCGCTCGCGGTCGCGACGGACGGCCGCGACACGATGGTCGCGATCGGCATGAACGGCGCGCCGCTGCCCCGCGAGCACGGCTTCCCGGCCCGGCTGGTGACGCCGGGCGTCTACGGCTTCGTCGGCGCCACCAAGTGGCTCACCCGGCTGACGCTGACGACGTACGCCGAGGAGAGCGCCTACTGGACCGACCGCGACTGGGCCACCGACGCCCCGATCAAGATCTCCAGCCGGGTCGACACCCCGAAGCCGCTGTCGACCATCGACGCCGGCAAGACCGTCATCGGCGGCATCGCCTGGGCGCAGCAGCAGGGCATCGGCAAGGTCGAGGTCCGCATCGACGACGGCGACTGGCAGCAGGCCGAGCTCGGCCCCGAGGTCACCGTCGACTACTGGCGGCAGTGGTACCTGCCCTGGGACGCGACCTCCGGCCGGCACGACATCGCCGTCCGGGCCACCACCCAGGACGGTGCGCTGCAGTCCGACGACCGGGCGACGCCGTTCCCCGACGGCTCGAGCGGCATCCAGCAGGTCGCCGTGCTTGTATCTTAGACAAACCTTAGACATTCGGGAGGCCGATCCAATCCGATCCGTCTGCCGCACCGAACCACTCCTGGAAGACGAACCCCCGACCGAACGGCGGGGAACCCGACGAAAGGCACGACCATGAAGCGCACCACCTTGAACCGCTCGGCCGGACTCGCCGCGCTGGCTCTGACGATGTCGCTGGGTCTCTCGGCCTGCGGGTCGGACGACGGCGACACCGCTGCCGACGAGACGACCACGACCCAGTCCGAGACCGCCGAGGAGACTCCCATGGAGGAGTCGCCCGATGGACGACGAGTCGATGTCCACCGACGACCCGGCCGCCCAGACCTTCGGCGCGGCCTGCGCCGCGGTGCCCGCCGACGGCGACGGCTCGTTCGTCGGCATGGCCACCGAGCCGGTCGCGACGGCCGCGAGTGCCAACCCGCTGCTGTCCACCCTGGTCGCCGCCGTGACCGCCGCCGACCTGGGCGACGCGCTCAACTCGGCCGACGGCATCACCGTGTTCGCGCCCGTGAACGACGCGTTCGCGGCCTTCCCCAAGAAGGACCTCAAGGCCCTGCTCAAGGACAAGGAGACCCTCACCGCGGTGCTGACCCACCACGTCGTGGCCGGTCAGCTCACTCCCGAGGACCTCGCGGGCGAGCACGAGACGCTCAACGGCGACATGGTGAAGGTCGAGGGGTCGGGCGAGGACTTCACCGTCGACGGCGACGCCGCGGTGATCTGCGGCAACGTGCCGACGGCCAACGCGACGGTCTACATCATCGACTCCGTCCTGATGCCCTCCTGACCTTCCGTCCGATTCGTTGCTAGGCCGATCAGCAAGGATGTGAACGTGCCTGGTCTGACGCCTGTCCCCTCCGGTGAGCCATCGGAGGGGACCGGCGCGCCCGGGCACTCGACCGCCCAGGTGCTCGCCGAGCTGCTCCGCAGCTCGTCGAGGGGCGACCAGGCAGCGTTCGCCCGCCTGTACGACGCCACGGCCGCGCGCGTGCACGGGCTCGTGCTCCGCGTGGTGCGGGACCCGGCCCAGGCCGAGGAGGTCACCCAGGAGGCCTTCCTGGAGATCTGGCGGACGGCCTCCCGCTTCGACGCGGAGCGAGGGAGCGCGATCAGCTGGCTGCTCACGATCGGCCACCGCAAGGCGGTCGACCGGGTCCGCGCCGCGGAGGCCAGCAGCCGGCGTGACACCCGGTACCACTCGACCAACCAACCGGTCGACCACGACGTGACCGCTGAGGCCGCGTCCGCAACATTCGAAGCGCAACGAGTCCGCCACGCCATGGAATCCCTCACGTCTGCTCAACGGGAAGCCATCGGCCTGGCCTACTTCGGCGGTTACACACACACGGAGGTGGCGACCATGCTCGATCTCCCGATCGGCACGGCCAAGACCCGGATCCGGGACGGACTGATCCGGATGCGGGACACGTTGGGGGTGGCCCAGTGAGCAGCCACGTGCCCGACGACGCCCTCGACCTGCACCTGCTCTCGGGCGCGTACGCCGTCGACGCCCTCGACGACCTGGAGCGCGCCCGCTTCGAGGCCCACCTCTCCACCTGCGCGGACTGCCGTCTCGAGGTCGCCGGCCTGCGCGAGGCCGCGACCATGCTCGCCGACACCACCGCGGTCGCCCCGCCTCCGGGGCTGCGCGACCGGGTCCTGGCCGACATCGAGACCGTCCGCCCGCTGCCCCCGATCGTCCCGGACCAGCCGGGCTCGGCCGGGGCGTCACGGAAGGCGACCCCGCGCCGGCGCTGGGCTCCGCTCCTGGCCGTCGCGGCCTCCGTCCTCCTGGTCCTGGGAGTCGGCGCGGTCTGGCAGCCCTGGGACGACGGCAACGGCACGTCGCAGCGGCAGCCGACGGCCGCCGACAAGGTCCTCGGCGCCGCCGACGCCGAGACGGTGTCCCTCGACGTCGCGGGCGCCCAGGCGAAGGTGGTCCGGTCCAAGTCCGAGGGCCGCGCCGTCCTCGTCGCCACCGGCATGCCCCCGGCGCCGTCCGGCAAGGTCTACGAGCTCTGGCTCCAGGACGAGGCGGGACACCTCGCACCCGCGGGTCTGATGCCGGAGGGCTCCGACCACACCGTCGTCCTCGAGGGCGACGCCACCGACGCGACCGGCGTCGGCATCACCATCGAGCCCGTGGGCGGCTCCCCGGTGCCGACCGACTCCCCGATCGCGGTCTTCGACTTCTCCGAGGCCACCACGTGAGCGCCGCCGACGCACCGGCCCGGGGTCCCCGGCGCCGGGTGGCCGTGGTCGGCTCCGGTGTCGCCGGACTGACCGCGGCGTACGTCCTCGGGCGGCGTGACCACGTCACGATCTTCGAGGCCGACGACCGACTCGGCGGACACGCGGACACCCACGAGGTGGACGGCCTCGCGATCGACACCGGCTTCATCGTGCACAACGAGCGCACCTACCCCGTGCTGCTGCGGCTCTTCGCCGAGCTCGGCGTCGAGACCCAGCCCTCCGAGATGTCGATGTCCATCTCCGACGACGGGACCGGCCTGGAGTGGGCCGGCGCCCTCGGTCGTCGCGGAGTCTTCCCCACACCCGGTCACCTCACCGACCGGCACTACCTGCGGATGCTCGTCGAGATCCCGCGGTTCCACCGCCGGGCCAGGGCCCTGCTCGCCACCGAGGCCACCTCTTCGACCGGGAAGGAGACCACGCTCCGCGCGTTCCTGCGCGAGGGTCGCTTCACGGCGTACTTCACCCGGCACTTCATGGAGCCCGTGGTCGCGGCCGTGTGGTCCTGCGACCCGGCCGTCTCGCTCGACTACCCGGCGCGCTACCTGTTCGCCTTCCTCGAGCACCACGGCATGCTCGGCGTCTTCGGCTCGCCCTCGTGGCGCACCGTCACCGGCGGTTCGCGGGAGTACGTCCGTCGCGTCGCCGCCCACCTCGACGACGTCCGCACCGGCACCAAGGTCACCTCGGTCCTCGAGACGCCCGAGGGCGTCGAGGTCACCGACGGGAACGGCGAGGTGACGACGTACGACGCGGTCGTGCTCGCCACCCACCCCGGACAGACCCTGGCGATGCTGGCCGAGCCCACCCCGACCCAGCGCGAGGTGCTCGGGGCGATGCCGTACTCCCCCAACACCGCCCTGCTCCACACCGACACCTCCCTGCTGCCGCACACCCGGAACACCTGGGCGTCCTGGAACTTCCGCCGCCCGGCCACGGCCACGCCCGGCCAGGTCACCGTCACCTACGACCTCACCCGCCTGCAGCGCCTCGACACCGACACCCACTACCTGGTCACGCTGGGCGGCGAGCACCTCGTCGACCCGGACACCGTGATCGACCGGATGGAGTACGAGCACCCGCTCTACAACCCCGCCTCGGTCGCCGCCCAGGCCCGTCTCCCGGAGATCACCACCGACCGGATCGCCTTCGCCGGCGCGTACCACGGCTGGGGCTTCCACGAGGACGGCGCCCGCTCCGGCCTCGCCGCCGCCGAGCACCTGGGTGCGACGTGGGCGCCGGCCGCGGAGAACGGCGATGTCCGCCGCGCCGTGGATGGGCCTGGCACGCGTGGAGCGACGAAGGAGCGGAACGGCTGGATGGCGCGGCGGGCCTCGGCGGTCGCAGCGGCAGGCGGCACCGGCGGTGGCACCACCACCGGCACGATCTACGACACCACCATCACCCACACCCGCCGAACGCCGTTCCGGCGTACCTTCACGCACCGCTCGCAGATGTGGCTCGTCGACCTCGACCACCTCCCGGACCACGGCATCCTCGGCACCTTCGAGGCCCGCGACCACCTCGGCGACGCCGGCGCCACCCTGCGCGAGAACCTCGACGCCTTCGTGACCCACCACGGCCTCGAGACCCCGAGCCGGATCCGGATGGCCGCCAACGCGCGCGCGTTCGGCTACTGCTTCAACCCCATCTCGGTGTTCTGGTGCTACGACCGCGCCGACGCCCTCACGGCGACCGTGGTCGAGGTCCACAACACCTACGGCGACCGACATGCCTACCTGGTGCACCCCGACGCGCAGGGCCGGGCCCGCACCGCCAAGGCGATGTACGTCTCGCCCTTCCACGGCACCGACGGCACCTACGAGCTCGCGGTGCCCGAGCCCGGCGACCGCCTGCAGATCGCGGTGACGCTGCACTCCGACGACGGCGCCGTCTTCAGCGCCGCGGTCGCCGGCCGTCCCGTCGACGCGCGGCCCGCTGCGGGCCGCACCCGCCGCCGCTGCGCGGCTCCCTGCTGATCCGCGCCCACGGCATCTGGCTGTGGGCCCGCCGTCTTCCCGTCCGTCCCCGTCCCACCCACGCCCGTCAGGAGAGAGTCCAGTGACCCTCACCCCCGCCCGCCCCTCCTCCCTCGGCTGGCCCGGCCTCGAGGTCGCCCCGGCCGGGCCGCGCACCGCGATCGCGTCGTCGGTCGCGCGCCGGCTCTTCGTCGCTGCGATGAACCGGCTGCCCGTCACCGTCCGCGTCGGTGACGGCGCGGCGCCGCTGGGGCTCGGCGGTCCGCGGATGACCATCCATCGCCCCGACGAGTTCTTCGCCCGGATCGGCGGCGGCGGGCTGATCGGTTTCGGCGAGGCGTACCTCACCCGGGCCTGGGACGCGGAGGACCTCGGCGCGTTCCTGACGGTCCTCGCTGCGGAGCTGCCCACGCTGGTGCCCGCCCCGCTGCAGCGGCTGCGCGCGGCGTACGTCGCCCGCCCGCCGCGCCACCAGCAGGGCTCGGTCGCCAACTCGCGCTCCAACATCGGCCATCACTACGACCTGTCCAACGAGCTGTTCGAGACGTTCCTCGACGACACGTTGACCTACTCCTCCGCGCTGTTCGACAGCCCTGTCGTCAACCGAGGTGACCACCTCGCGGCCCTACCGCCGCTCCTCGACGGCGTCGTCGCGCCGGACGTCCTGCGCCAGGCCCAGGGACGCAAGATCGAGCGGCTGCTGGACGACAGCGGAGTCGGTCCCGGCACCCGGCTGCTCGAGATCGGCACCGGCTGGGGCGAGCTGGCGATCCGGGCGGCCCGCCGCGGCGCGACGGTCCGCAGCGTCACCCTGTCCGTCGAGCAGCAGTCGCTGGCCCGCCAGCGCGTGGCAGAGGCCGTGGCCGCCGGCGAGTTCGCGGCCGACCGGGTCTCCATCGACCTGTGCGACTACCGGCAGGTGACCTCCGAGGAGGGGTTCGACGCGATCTGCTCGATCGAGATGATCGAGGCCGTCGGCTACGACTACTGGTCGGAGTACTTCACGACCCTCGACCGGCTCCTCGCCCCCGGCGGCCGGGTCGGCCTCCAGGCGATCACGATGCCGCACGACCGGATGCTCGCCACCCGGCGCACCTACACGTGGATCAACAAGTACATCTTCCCCGGAGGCTTCCTCCCCTCGGTAGAGGTCATCGACCGGATCACCCGCGCCGACACCACGCTGCGGATGACCGACCGGCTCTCCTTCGGCAGCCACTACGCCGAGACCCTGCGCGCCTGGGACGCGGCCTTCATGGCGGCGCAGGACCAGGTCCGCGACCTCGGCTTCGACGACACCTTCGTGCGGATGTGGCACTTCTACCTCGAGTACTCCCTGGCCGGCTTCGCCTCGGGCTACCTCGACGTGAACCAGATCGTCCTGCAGCGCCCGCCTCGTTGAGTCGGGGCAAATGGCCTGTTGAGTCGGGGCGAATGGTCGTGCGCGCGGACCCTTTGCCCCCACTCACAGGGCCATTTGCCGCGACTCAACGTCAGACGACGGCCGCGGCGAACTGGGCGTTGTAGAGCCGGGCGTAGGCGCCGTCGGCCGCGAGGAGCTGGTCGTGGGTGCCCTGCTCGACGATGGCGCCCTCCTCCATCACCAAGATCAGGTCGGCGTCCCGGATGGTGCTGAGCCGGTGGGCGATGACGAAGGACGTGCGGTCGCTGCGCAGGGCGGCCATGGCCTTCTGCACCAGGAGCTCGGTGCGGGTGTCGACCGAGCTGGTCGCCTCGTCGAGGATCAGCAGCGCCGGGCGAGTGAGGAACGCCCGGGCGATCGTCACCAGCTGGCGCTCGCCGGCGGAGAGGTTGGAGCCCTCCTCGTCGATGACGGTGTCGTAGCCGTCGGGCAGCGAGTGGACGAACCGGTCCACGAACGTCGCCCGCGCCGCGTCGAGCACCTCCTCCTCACTGGCGCCGGGCCGGCCGTAGGCGATGTTGTCGCGGATCGTGCCCTCGAACAGCCAGGTGTCCTGGAGCACCATCCCGATCTGGCCGCGCAGGGCCGCGCGCGGCATCGCGGTGATGTCGACGCCGTCGATGGTGATCCGGCCGGCGTCGATGTCGTAGAAGCGCATCACCAGGTTGACCAGCGTGGTCTTGCCGGCCCCCGTGGGGCCGACGATGGCGACGGTCTGGCCGGGCCGGGCCACCAGCGAGAGGTCGGTGATCAACGGCCGGTCGTGGTCGTAGCTGAAGGCGACGTGCTCGAAGGCCACCTCGCCCCGGCGTACGGCGGGGCTCGCGAGGTCGGCCGCGTCGACCGGCTCCTCGTCGGCGTCGAGCAGCTCGAAGACCCGCTCGGCCGAGGCGACCCCGGACTGCAGCAGGTTGGCCATCGAGGCCACGGTGGTGAGCGGCTGGGTGAACTGGCGGGAGTACTGGATGAACGCCTGCACGTCCCCGAGGGAGAGCGCGCCGCTGGAGACCCGCAGCGCGCCGATCACCGCGATCAGCACGAAGTTGATGTTCCCGATGAACATCATCGCCGGCATGATCAGCCCGCTCACGAACTGGGCTCCGAAACTGACCTGGTAGAGCTCCTCGTTCTCCTCCGCGAACCGCTCCTCCACCTCGCCCTGGCGGCCGAAGACCTTGACCAGGGCGTGTCCGGAGTAGGCCTCCTCGATCTGCCCGTTGAGGACGCCGGTACGCCGCCACTGGGCGACGAACTGGCCCTGCGAGCGACGCATGATCGCCCGGGTCAGCAGCAGCGACACCGGCACGGTGATCAGCGCGACCATGGCGAGCAGCGGCGAGATCCAGAGCATCATCGTGAGCACCGCGAAGACGGTGAGCACCGAGGTGAGCAGCTGGCTCATCGTCTGCTGGAGGGTGGTGCTGATGTTGTCGATGTCGTTGGTGACGCGGCTGAGCAGCTCGCCGCGCGGCGACCGGTCGAAGTAGCCCAGGGGGAGCCGGTTGATCTTCTCCTCGACGTCCTGCCGCAGCCGGTAGACGGTGTTCTGCACCGCGCCGTTGAGGATGAAGCCCTGGAGCCAGGCCAGCAGCGAGGCGGCGACGTACACCCCGAGCGCCAGCAGCAGCACCTGGCCGACCGCCTCGAAGTCGACGCCCTGGCCGGGCACGACGTGCTGCATCGCGGCCAGCATGTCGGCCTGTCTGGTGTCGCCGCGGTCGCGCAGAGCCTGGACCGCCTGCTCCTGGCTGACCCCGTCGGGCAGGCTGCGGCCCGTCATCCCGGCGAACACGAGGTCGGTGGCCCGGCCGAGGATCAGCGGGCCGAAGGACATGAGCACCACGCTGACGAGCCCGAGCGCGACCACGGCGCCGATGGCCAGCCGGTCCGGGCGCAGCCGTCCGGCGAGGCGCTTGGCCGACGGGAGGAAGGTCATCGCCTTCTGGCCGACCATGCCGCCGCCCATCGGGCCGCGGCCGGGTCCGCCGACGGGGGCCTCGATCCGCTCGGTGGCGGCGAAGCCGCCGGGCTTCGCGGCGGGCTTGGTGTCGGTGGACTCGGTCATGCCGGGGTCCCCTCGGAAAGCGAGCGCAGCGAGTCTTGTCGTGGGGTGCTCATGCTGCCTCCTCCGCGCTGAGCTGGGAGCTGACGATCTCCTGGTACGTCGGGCAGGTCTCGAGCAGCTCGTGGTGCGTGCCCCGGCCCACGACCCGGCCGTCCTCGAGGACGAGGATCACGTCGGCGTCGATGATGGTGGTGACCCGCTGCGCGACGATCAGCACCGTGGCCTCCCGCGTGGTCGGTCGCAGTGCCGCCCGGAGCCGCGCGTCGGTGGCGAGGTCGAGCGCCGAGAACGAGTCGTCGAAGAGGTAGATCCCGGGCCTGCGGACCAGCGCCCGGGCGATGGCGAGCCGCTGACGTTGGCCGCCGGAGAAGTTGGTGCCGCCCTGGGCGACCACGGAGTCGAGCCCGTCGGGCAGCTCCTCGACGAAGTCCCGGGCCTGGGCCACGTCGAGGGCGGCCCAGATCTCGTCGTCCGTGGCGTCGCCCTTGCCGTGCTCCATGTTGCTGCGCACCGTGCCCGAGAAGAGGTAGGCCCGCTGCGGCACCAGCCCGATCTGGTCCCAGAGCAGGTCCGGGTCGAGGTCGCGCACGTCGACGCCGCCTACCCGGACGGTGCCGTCGCTGGCGTCGAAGAGCCGAGGCACCAGGTTCACCAGGGTCGACTTGCCGGCGCCCGTGGACCCGATCACGGCAATCGTCTGGCCGGGACGCGCGCTCAGGGAGACGTCGCAGAGGATCGGCTGCTCGGCGCCCGGGTAGGAGAACCCGACGCCGTCGAGATCCAGCCAGCCGCGCTTGTCGGCATCCGGCGCGACGGCGTCCGTGGACGGCGCCACCGAGGTGGTGGTGTCGAGGACCTCCGAGATGCGGTCGCCGCAGACGGACGCGCGCGGCACCATCATCAGCATGAACGTCGCCATCATCACCGACATCAGGATCTGCATCAGGTAGGACAAGAACGCGGTCAGCGAGCCGATCTCCATCTGCCCGCTGTCCACGCGGTGGCCGCCGAACCAGATGACCGCGACGCTGGAGACGTTCACGACCAGCATCACCAGCGGGAACATCGTGGCCATCCACCGGCCGGCGCGCACGGCGACCTCGGTCAGGTCGCCGTTCGCCTTGGCGAAGCGCTCGGCCTCGTAGGGCTCGCGGACGAAGGCACGCACCACGCGGATGCCGGTGATCTGCTCGCGCAGCACCCGGTTGACCTCGTCGATGCGCGCCTGCATCTTGCGGAAGTTGGGGACCATCCGGCTGACGACCAGCCCGACGGAGAGGAACAGCACGGGGACGACGACGGCCAGGATCCACCCGAGACCGCGGTCCTCGCGCAGCGCCATGAACACGCCACCGACCATCATGATCGGCGCCGAGACCGCGATCGTGCAGCCCATCAGCACCAGCATCTGCACCTGTTGCACGTCGTTGGTGGTGCGGGTGATCAGCGAGGGTGCGCCGAACTGCTGCACCTCCCGCGTGGAGAACGTGCCCACCCGGTGGAAGAGCGCCCCGCGCAGGTCGCGGCCGAAGCTCATGGCGGTGCGGGCGCCGAACCAGACCGCCCCGACGGAGCAGGCCACCTGCACCAGCGAGATCGCCAGCATCAGGCCACCGACGCGCAGGATGTAGGCCGTGTCGCCGGTGACGATGCCGTTGTCGATGATGTCGGCGTTGAGGCTCGGCAGGTAGAGCATCGCGACGACCGAGACGAACTGCAGCGCCACGACGGCGGACAGCCAGTTCTTGTACGGCACGAGCCGCTCGCGCAGGAGCGTCACCAGCATCGTTCAGTCACCTCTCTCGATGAGGACGCCGTCGAGCACGATCCCGACGATCTCGTCCGGAGTGAGCAGTCGGCCGTCGGCGATCTCGCGGTGGCTGGCGGAGAAGGTCAGCAGGCGCAGGACGTGCACGAACTCCTCCGGCGGCACCCGCAGGCGCGGCGGCGTCCTCCCCCACCAGAGCCACCATCCGTTCGGTGATCTCGCGCCGGTACTTCTCGAGCTCCGCGCTCCCGTGCTCACGGTGCGGCGGCGCCACCATGCCGACGGCGCGCATCAGGTCGAAGGTCTCGAGGAACCTTCGCTGTAGCAGCGCCACGAGCGCGACCATCCGCTCCCGGAACGGCAGGGAGGCGTCGAGCGCGTCGTGCTGGTGCACGAAGGTGCCCGGCTCGAACGCCTTGGTGATGGCCTCGTCGACCAGCTGGTCCTTGGACTCGAAGACACCGAAGATGGTGCCCTCCGCCACGCCGGCGGCCGCGGCGATCTGCCGGGTGGTCACCGCGCGGCCGTGCTGGCGCAGCAGCGGCAGCGTGGCCCGGACGAGGGCGTCGCGGCGCTCGTCGGGCGGCATCGGGGTGGCACGGGGAGACACCCGGCGATGATAACTGAGTGAGCGCTCACTCACAAACGCATTCCCTTGCCACATGACAGACTGCGTCAGATGGACCCCGTGTCCGCCGCGTTCTCCGCTCTGCCCCGCGAGCACTTCCTGCGGCGGCACCACCGTCACCAGGCCCGGTACGACGGGCCGTTGGCGATCGGCAACGGGCAGACCAACTCCCAGCCGCGCACCGTGGCGGCGATGCTGCGCCTGCTCGACGCCCGTCCCGGGCAGCGCGTCCTCGACGTCGGTGCGGGATCGGCGTGGACCACCGCCCTGCTCGCCCACCTCGTGGGTCCCACCGGCTCGGTCACCGGGGTCGAGGTCGAGCCCGACCTGGTCAAGTGGGGCGCGGCCAACCTCGCCAAGACCGAGCAGCCGTGGGCCTCGGTGGCGCAGGCGACGCCGGAGGTGCTCGGGCAGCCGGACCACGCGCCGTACGACCGGATCCTGGTGTCGGCCGAGCCCACCCACCTCCCCGGGGCGCTCGTCGAGCAGCTGGGTCACGGCGGCCGGCTCGTCATCCCCGTGGCGGGGACGATGTTGCTGGTGACTCGCGACGGCGCCGAGGTGTCGATCTCCGAACACGGCCACTACCGCTTCGTCCCGCTGCGCTGATCGCCGTCAGCCGGGCGCGGCCGGCCGGGCGACCCGGCCGGCCAGGGTGGCCGGCGCCTGCAGGCAGTAGGAGTCGGTCAGCAGCTCGGCGAGCTCCTCCCAGTCGGTGTGCTCGTCGAGCACCAGCCCCACGACGTTGCGTCCCCAGCCGCTGCGGAAGTACGGCGGCCCGAGGTGCTCCAAGGCCATCACCTCGTCGGGCTCGGCCCGGAAGGTGACCCGGAACAGCTGGTCCTCACCGCCGAAGACATGGGCCACGGTCGCGCTGCCGACCCGCCACCGGGTGCCCACCCAGGCCGGCTCCTCGCGGCACTCCGGGAAGCGCGTCAGCACCGCGCCGATCCGGCGCACCATCGCCTTCGGCACCTCGGGGCGGTCGGGCATGCCGCCAGCCTGCCACCCGGGGCCGACACCCGCGAGCCGGGTCAGTAGGACTTGGGCAGGCCGAGGGAGTGCATGGCCACGAAGTTCAGGATCATCTCGCGGCTGACCGGGGCGATGCGGCCGGCACGGGTGGCGACGAGCAGCCCGGCCATGCCGTACTCCTGGCTGATGCCGTTGCCGCCGTGGGTCTGCACGGCCCGGTCGGCGGCGTCGCACGCGGCCTCGGCGGCGGCGTACTTCGCCATGTTGGCCGCCTCCCCCGCCGCCAGGTCGTCGCCGGCGTCGTAGAGCGCGGCCGCCTTCTGGTTCATCAGCCGGGCGAGCTCGATCTCGATGTGGGACTGGGCCAGCGGGTGCGCGATGGCCTGGTGCCCGCCGATCGGCCCCTGGAACACCGTGCGCTCCTTGGCGTACGCCGCCGCCTTGCCCAGGGCGAAGCGGGCCAGGCCGGTCGAGAACGCCGCCGCCATGATCCGCTCCGGGTTGAGCCCTGCGAAGAGCTGCACCAGGCCCCCGTCCTCGTCGCCGACCAGCGCGTCGGCCGGCAGCCGGACGTCGTCGAGGAACACCTGGAACTGCTTCTCCGGCGAGATGATCTCCATCGGGATCGGGTTGGCCTCGAAGCCGTCCGCATCCGTGGGCACCACGAAGAGGCAGGGCTTGAGCTTGCCGGTCCGGGCGTCCTCGGTGCGCGCCACGACGAGCACGTGGTCGGCCTCGTCGATGCCGGAGATCCAGATCTTGCGTCCCGTCAGCACCCACTCGTCGCCGTCGCGGCGGGCCGTCGTGGTGATGTTGTGGGAGTTGGTGCCGGCGTCGGGCTCGGTGATCGCGAACGCCATCGTGCCGGTGCCGTCGCAGATGCCGGGCAGCCAGCGGCGCTTCTGCTCCTCGGTGCCGTAGCGGTTGATGATGGTCCCGCAGATCGCCGGGCTGACGACCATGAGCAGCAGCGGGCAGCCCTGGGCGGCGAGCTCCTCGCAGACGGCCGCGATGTCACCGATGCCGCCGCCACCGCCGCCGTACTCCTCGGGGATGTTGATCCCCAGGTAGCCGTTCTTGGCGATCTCCATCCAGAGCTCGGTGGTCTTGCCGCCGGACCGGGCCTTGTCGGTGAACCACGCGCGGCCGTACTTGCCGGCCAGCTTCGCCACCTGCCGGCGCAGCTCCTGGCGCTCCTCGGACTCCTGGAACGAGCTCATCACGACTCCGTTTCGGTGGTCGCGTCGTTCGCGACCACGGCGAGGACCTCCCCGGCGGCGACCTGCGCGCCGGGCTTCACGTCGATCTCCGTCACCACGCCGGCGGTCGGCGTGCTCACGGTGTGCTGCATCTTCATCGCCTCGAGCACGAGCACCGTCTGCCCCTGCTCGACCCGGTCACCGGTCTCCACGTCGACCCTGACCACGGTGCCGGGCATCGGGGCCAGCAGGCTCCCGCTGGCCACCGCCGCCGCGGGGTCGGTGAACCGCGGCACCCTGGTGAGCCGGACGTGGCCGTGCGGTGAGTCCACGTCGACGGCGTCGCCGGAGACGGCCACGTCGTACGTCGTGCGCACGCCGTCGGCCGCCAGGGTCACCCGGTCCGGCCCGGCGGCGACCACGTCGACCCCGTCGACGACGTACCCGTCGCGGGTCCCCCACCACTCGACCACCCGGTCGCCGCCGAACTCCGTGCGCTGCGGCTGGCTGGTGACGTTGCGCCACGCAGTCGGGATCCCGTGCTGGACGGTGCGGGTCAGCCGGGTCCGCTCGGCCAGCGCAAGCGCCGCCGCCACCGCTTCGTGGGCCGGGTCGTGAGCGGGCCCGGTCGCCCGGGCCAGGAAGTCCGGGGAGAGGAAGGCGGTGCTGACCGCTCCCGCGAGGAACTCCGGCGACCGCAGGATGCGGACGAGCAGGTCCCGGTTGGTGACCACGCCGTGGATCCGCGCCTTCGCGAGCGCGTCGGCCAGCCGCCTGGCCGCCTGCTCCCTGGTGGGCGCCCAGGCGATCACCTTCGCCAGCATCGCGTCGTAGTGCGTCGACACCTCGTCGCCCGCCGCGAAGCCCGCGTCGAGCCGCACCCCGGGCCGGTTGAGGAGGTCGAACTCGGCCGTCACGCCCGGGACGTCGAACGCGGTGAGCAGCCCGCTCTGCGGCTGCCAGTCCGCCGCCGGGTCCTCGGCGTAGAGCCGCACCTCGATGGCGTGCCCGAAGACCTCTCCGACCGCGTGCGGGTCGAGGGACCGGTCCTCCGCCACGGCGAGCTGGAGGTCGACGAGGTCGGCGCCGAAGACCAGCTCGGTCACCGGGTGCTCGACCTGGAGGCGGGTGTTCATCTCCAGGAAGGAGAAGCTGTTCTTCTCGACGTCGTAGAGGAACTCCACGGTGCCGGCGCCGCGGTAGTCGATCGCGGCCGCCGCGGCCCGGGCCGCCTCGTGCAGCGCGGCCCGGGTGAGGCCCGGCAACCGCGGCGCCGGCGCCTCCTCGAGCACCTTCTGGTGCCGGCGCTGGATCGAGCAGTCGCGCTCGCCGAGCACCAGGACCCCGTCGCGGTGGCCGAGCACCTGGACCTCGACGTGCCGGCCCTCCTCGATGTACGGCTCGACGAAGACGGTGCCGTCCCCGAACGCGGACGCCGCCTCGGCCGAGGCCTTCTCGATCTCGCCGGGCAGGTCGGCGAGGGTGCGCACGATGCGCATGCCGCGCCCGCCGCCGCCGGCGGAGGCCTTGACCAGCAACGGGAGGTCCGCCGCGGTCGGCCTGGCCGGTGCCTGGAGCACCGGGACGCCGGCGGCCGCCATGATCCGCTTGGCCTCGATCTTGGAGCCCATGCGCTCGATCGACTCCGGGGACGGACCCACCCAGACCAGGCCGGCCGCCGCCACGGCGCGCGCGAAGTCGGCGCTCTCGGAGAGGAAGCCGTAGCCCGGGTGGACGGCATCGGCGCCCGAGCGGTGCGCGGCCTCGACCATCAGGTCCGCCCGGAGGTAGGTGTCGGCCGGGGCGTTGCCCGGCAGCGCCACGGCGTGGTCGGCCTCGCGCACGTAGGGCAGACCCGCGTCCGCCTCGGAGTGCACGGCCACGGTCTCGATGCCCAGGCGACGACAGGTCGCGAAGACCCGGCGGGCGATCTCGCCGCGGTTGGCGACCAGGAGTCGCGAGATGGTGGTCATCGGTCCCTCACTCGGTCCACGCTCCGTGCTCGTTCCTCGCCCGTCACTGCTCGCCTCACATGCGGAAGACGCCGAAGCGGTCGGTGCCGCGGTACGCCAGGTTGTCGATCACGGACAGGCAGATGCCCAGGACGGTGCGGGTGTCCCGCGGGTCGATGACGCCGTCGTCGTAGAGCATCCCGGACAGCACGTAGGGGAGCGACTGCTCCTCGACCGACTGCTCGACGAAGGCACGCATGCCGGCGTCGGCCTCCTCGTCGTACGCCGCGCCCTTGGCCTCGGCCGCGGCGCGCGACACGATCGACAAGACGCCGGCGAGCTGGGCCGGACCCATCACCGCCGCCTTCGCCGACGGCCAGGTGAACAGGAACCGCGGGTCGAAGGCGCGGCCGTTCATGCCGTAGTTGCCGGCACCGTAGGACGCGCCCATGATCACGCTGAGGTGCGGGACGGTCGAGTTGCTGACGGCGTTGAGCATCTGCGCGCCGTGCTTGATGATGCCGCCCTGCTCGTACTCCTTGCCGACCATGTAGCCGGTCGTGTTGTGCAGGAACAGCAGCGGGACGTCGACCTGGTTGGCGAGCTGGATGAACTGCGTCGCCTTCTGCGCCTCGGCGCTGAACAGCACGCCCTGGGCGTTGGCCAGGATGCCGATCGGGTGACCGTGCAGCCGCGCCCAGCCGGTCACCAGGGACGGGCCGTAGAGCGGCTTGAACTCGTCGAAGACCTGGCCGTTCGCCGCCGAGACCCCGTCGCAGATCCGGGCGATCACGGCGCGCGGGTCGAACGGCTCCTTGAGGTCGCTGGGGATCAGGTCGAGCAGCTCGTCGGGGTCGGCGTCCGGCTCGGCGTAGCGAGGGTTCGAGGCTGCTCGCCTTCCGCCAGTTGAGCCGGGCCACGATCCGCCGGCCGATCCGGATCGCGTCGCGCTCGTCCTCGGCCAGGTAGTCCGCGAGCCCGGAGACCCTGCGCGTGCATCTCCGCGCCGCCGAGCGACTCGTCGTCGGACTCCTCGCCGGTGGCCATCTTCACCAGCGGCGGGCCGCCCAGGAACACCTTGGCCCGGCCGCGCACCATGACGGTGTAGTCGCTCATGCCGGGCACGTAGGCGCCACCGGCGGTCGAGTTGCCGAAGACCAGCGCGATCGTCGGCTGCTTGGCCGCCGAGCTCCGGGTGATGTCGCGGAAGAGCCGACCGCCCGGGATGAAGATCTCCTTCTGGGTCGGCAGGTCGGCGCCGCCGGACTCGACCAGGGCGATGGTCGGCAGGCCGTTCTCCTCGGCGATCTGCGAGGCCCGGAAGATCTTGCGCACCGTCCAGGGGTTCGACGCGCCGCCCTTGACCGTGGGGTCGTTGGCGGTGATCAGGCACTCGACGCCCTCGACGACGCCGATCCCGGTGACCACGCTGGCGCCGACGGTGAAGTCGGACCCCCAACCGGCCAGGGGCGACAGCTCGAGGAAGGCCGAGCCCTCGTCGACGAGCAGCTCGATGCGCTCGCGCGGCAGCAGCTTGCCGCGGGCGTGGTGCCGGTCGGCGTACTTCGCGCCGCCGCCGGCCACCGCCTTGGCGTGCTCGGCGTCGAGGTCGGCGAGCTTCTCGAGCATCGCCTCTCGGTTGGTGGCCGCGGTCATGCGGTGTATCCCAGCAGTCGCGCGGCCAGGTCGGTCAGCACCTCGGTCGCCCCTCCTCCGATCGGCAGGATCCGGGCGTCGCGGTAGTGCCGCTCGACCTCGGTCCCGTGCAGGTACCCCGTCCCGCCGTGCAGCTGGACGGCCTGGTCGCAGACGTACGTCGCGCAGTCGACCGCGGTCTGCTTGGCCAGGCAGGCCTCGGCGACGACGGACTCGCCGGCGACGTGCCGCGCGGCCGACGGCGTGCGTGTAGGCGCGGGCGACCTCGACCTGCCTGCGCATCTCGACGAGGCGGTGCCGGACCACCTGGTTGGCGATCAGCGGCGTGCCGAAGGTCTCGCGGGTGCGGCAGTACGCCGCGGTCAGGTCCAGCGAGCGGGCCGCGATGCCGTAGGCGTGCACCGCCAGGGCGATCCGCTCGACCACGAACTGCTCGGCGATCTGGGCGAAGCCGGTGCCCTCCTCCCCGACCAGGTTCGCCACCGGCACGCGGGCGTCGACGAAGGCGAGCTCGGCGGTGTCGGAGCAGTGCCAGCCCATCTTGGTGAGCGTCCGGTCGACGGTGAAGCCGGGCGTGCCCTTCTCGATGACGAGCAGGCTGATCCCCGCGTGACCGGGGCCGCCGGTCCGCACGGCCGTGGTCACGAAGTCGGCGCGCACCCCCGAGGTGATGAAGGTCTTGGTCCCGTTGACCACGTAGCCGTCCGCCGTCGGGGTCCCGGCGTGCGGTGGTCCGGATCGCCGCGACGTCGGAGCCGCCACCGGGCTCGGTGACCGCCAGGGCGCCGATGAGCTCACCGGCCAGCGTCGGGCGCACCCAGCGGTCGACCTGGGCGGAGGTGCCGCGCGCGGCCAGGTGCGGCAGCGCGATGCCGCCGGTGAACAGCGCGGCCATCAGCCCGCTCGACGCGCCCGCCTCGAAGCAGCCCTCCTGGAGCGCGATCGAGTCGAGCAGGTCACCACCCTGTCCGCCGACGGACTCGGGGAAGGAGACGCCGAGCAGCCCCTGCCTCGCCGCCGCCGCGTGCAGCGCCCGCGGCACCTCGCCGGCGTCCTCCCACTCCTGGAGGTGCGGCGCGACCTCGCGGCGCACGAACTCGCGCGCCGACTCTCGCAACGACGTGGTCTCGACAGGCTCGACCACCGAGGGGCGGTTCACAGAAGCGACTCCTCGATCGCGACCATCCGCGAGCGCGCCCACTCGCCGAGGCCCTTGGCCTGGGGGTCGAACCTCGTCGACGCGGCCACGCCCTGGCCGAGCAGGCCGTGGATCACCACGTTGACCGCGCCGAGGTTGGGCAGCAGGTAGACCTCGACGTCGAGGTCGGCGGTCTCGGGCAGCAGGGTGCGGATCCGGCTCGGGCTGGC
This sequence comes from uncultured Actinomycetota bacterium, assembly GCA_963791275.1. GTDB lineage: Bacteria > Actinomycetota > Actinomycetes > Propionibacteriales > Nocardioidaceae > Nocardioides. Next base: position 409,757 of record CAWBRP010000004.1, on the reverse strand, counting down.
GAGCTTGGCCAGCCAGGTGCAGCGCGCGTCGTACAGCGCGGTCTCGGTGGTCGAGCCTGTCGAGACCTCGTGGGACACCCACAGCCCGAGGTTGGCGTCGCCGCCCTTGTCGCCGGAGCGGGCGTGCACGAAGGTGCCCAGCGGCAGCCGGCGGGTGCGCACGTCGTGCGGCGCGGGGTACGGCGAGGGGCGCCGGCCGTGCTCGGCCGGCGGCTCCTGCTCGGTGTAGGTGCCGGGGTCGCCGACCGTCTCCCGGCGCCCGTCCGCGTGCACGACCGTGTGGGCGACCTCGGCGCGGTCGACGAACTCCGGCCGGTAGACGCCGAACGGCGTCGCCGGCCCGGGCGGCCGGGTCATCGTGAACCCGGGGTAGGACGCGAGGGCGAGCTCGACGGTGGCGGCCGTGAAGGCCTTGCCCACCGGGTCCGGCGACGGGTCGGTGACCAGGCACCGGAGCAGGCACGACGCCTCCTCCTCGGAGTCGGCGTCGGGGGCGGGCAGCGCCGACAGCGTCCACGTCGTCTCGGCCGGCGGCGCGGCGGCCAGCGCGTCGGTGAGCTGGGCGCGGGCCCAGTCCGCCTTCTCCTCGATGTCCAGCCCGGTCAGGACCAGCTCGACGGAGTTGCGGAAGCCGCCGAGCGCGTTGACGCACACCTTGAGCCGGGCCGGCGGTGCCTCGCCGCGCACGCCGGAGATCGCCACCCGGTCCGGGCCCGCCTGGGAGAGCCGGACGGTGTCGAGGAGCGTGGTGACGTCCGGGCCGAGGTAGCGCGTCGACTGGATCTCGTAGACCAGCTGCGCGGTCACCGTGTCGACGGTCACCGCACCACCCGTGCCGTCGTGCTTGGTGATCACGCTGGAGCCGTCGGCGGAGATCTCGGCGATCGGGAAGCCGAGGGGCCGGCTCCGATCCAGGGTGCGGAAGCCCGAGAAGTTGCCGCCGGTCGCCTGGGTCCCGCACTCGAGCACGTGGCCGGCCACCACGGCGCCCGCGAGCTCGTCGTACGCCGTCGTCGACCAGCCGAAGTGCGCGACCGCCGGCCCGACCACCAACGAGGCGTCGGTGACGCGACCGGTGACGACCACGTCGGCGCCGGCGGAGAGGGCGGCGGCGATGCCGAAGCCGCCGAGGTAGGCGTTGGCGGTGAGCGCGCCGTCCCAGCGGCCCAGCGGTCGCAGGTCGTCCCCTTCGACGTGCGCGATCGCCGGGTCGAGCCCGAGCCCGCGGCGCGACCTCGCGCAGCCGGTCGGCGAGACCCGCCGGGTTGAGTCCCCCGGCGTTGCTCACGATCCGCACCCCACGCTCCAGCGCGACCCCGAGGCAGTCCTCGGCCTGGCGGACGAACGTCCGGGCGTAGCCGAGGTCCGGGTCCTTCATCTGGTCCCGGCCCAGGATGAGCATGGTGAGCTCGGCGAGGTAGTCGCCGGTGAGCACGTCGAGCGGCCCGCCCTCGAGCATCTCGCGCATCGCGGAGAGCCGGTCGCCGTAGAAGCCCGAGCAGTTGCCGATCCGCAACGTCACGACACCGGCCTCCCCGCGCCCGACGGACCGGCGAAGCACTGCGCGATGTCGAGCCAGCGGTCGGCGTCGGCGCCGGTGGCGACCAGCGTGGTGTCGGCGCGGTGGATGCGCTGGGTGACCAGCCGGCAGAAGTCGTACGCCCGACCGGTCACGGTCTGGGTCGCCTCCTCCGGGCCCCAGGTCCACTCGGCGCCCGACGGCGCGGTCAGGACGACCCGGAACTCCTCGGCCGGAGCGGCGAGTCCGTTCGCGGCGAAGGCGAAGTCCCGGGTCCGCACGCCGAGGTGGGCGACGTGCCGGATCCGGTCGCTCACCTCGGGTTCGACGCCGAGCCCGGCGTAGACGTCCAGCGCGTGGGCCCAGGTCTCCATGAACCGCGCGGTGGCCATCGAGGCGGCCGACATCGGCGGTCCGAACCACGGCATCCGCTGCCCGTCGGGCAGGGCGCGCAGGGTCAGCACCAGCGACTCGCGGGCCGCACCCCAGCGCGCGAGGAGCGCCGTCGGCGTCAGCCGGGCGATCCCCGCCGCGGCCGTGTCGACGTACCCGTCCGGGTCGTCGATCGCCTGCCGGACCAGGTCGTCCCAGCCCGCCTTGTCGGTGGCCGCGAGCACGGCCACCTCGTCGGTCCACAGCAGGTGGGCGACCTGGGTGGCCACGTCCCAACCCGCCGCCGCGGACGGGGTCCGCCACCCGTCCTCGTCGAGCCCCGAGACCACGGCCCAGAGCCGGTCACCCTCGGCCTTGAGGTCGGCCAGCAGTCCGTCCAGCAACGGGGTCGTCATCGTGCTCCTTCGAGAGCGTCGTCGAGGGTGCGGGCCCACTGGTCGAGGATCCGGCCCCGGCGGCGGGCGTCGTCGGAGATGGTCGCCGCCAGACCGAGTCCGCGGACCAGGTCCAAGGTGGCCTGGACGAGCTCGCGGTTGCCCGGCCGGGACTCGTCGGTGCCGAGCGCGACGACGGTCAGCCGGTGGGTCTCGCGGCCGACCTCCTGCTCGAGCGGGGCCACCGCCGCCAGCAGGTCGGGGTCGGTCCGCGCGGCGACCCACAGCTCCAGGGCCGCGGTGAACACCGGCGAGGTGAAGTGGTCGCCCAGCACCCGGAGCACCGCGCGGGTACGCCGCGGCCCGGTCGGCAGGCGTCGTACGGCGGCCGCGAGCTCCGCCCCCCGCAGCTCGGTGAGGTGCCGGACGGCGGCGACCACGAGGTCGTTCTTGGCCGGGAAGTGGTGCAGCATCGCGCCGCGGCTCACCCCGGCCCGCTCCGCCACCAGGGTCGTGGAGGTGCCGGCGAAGCCACGCTCGACCAGGCACTCGACGGTCGCCTCCAGCAGTCGCGCCCGCATCGCGCGGGTGCGCTCCTCCTGCGGGACGCGGACGGACGTGGGCACCGGCCCATCGTCGTCCTCACCCAACAAACAGTCAAGCCTGCTTGTTTATTGGCTCAGCCGAGCCTCGCCACCATCGGCCGTCAGCCCGGCACTAGGCCAGACTCGGGGCCATGACGACGATCCTGATCACCGGCGCGAGCAGCGGGCTCGGCGCCGAGATGGCCCGCCAGTTCGCGGCCCGCGGTCACGACCTCGCGCTCGCCGCCCGGCGTACCGATCGGCTCGAGGCGCTCCGCGCCGAGATCCGCACCGCGCACCCGGACCGCCGGGTCGAGACCCGGGCGATGGACGTGACCGACGAGGACTCGGTCTTCGCCGCGGTCGACGGCTTCCGAGCGGACTTCGGCAGGCTCGAGCGGGTCGTGATCAACGCCGGCATCGGCAAGGGTGCACCCCTCGGGACCGGCAGGCACCGCGCCAACCGGGAGACCGCGATGACCAACTTCGTCGGTGCGCTGACCCAGGCGGAGGCGGCGATGGCGGTCTTCCGGGAGCAGGCCGCCGGGCACCTGGTGATGATCTCCTCGATGTCGGCGATGCGGGGGCTGCCGCGGTCGATGACGACGTACGCAGCGACCAAGGCCGGCGTCGCCCACCTCGCCGAGGGCCTCCGCAACGAGCTGCACGGGACGGCGATCAAGGTGTCGGTCATCTACCCCGGGTGGATCGAGTCGGAGATGAACGCCGGCTCGAAGGCGCCGATGATGGTCTCCACCGAGAAGGGCGTCGCCGCCATGGTGCGCGCCATCGAGAAGGAGAAGGCCTCGGCCTGCGTCCCGCCCTTCCCCTGGGCCCCCATGTCCGTGGTGATGCGCCACGCCCCGCTCCCCCTCTTCCGCCGCCTGCTCTGACTCGTTGAGTTCCGGCAAAGGGCCCGGTGAGACCGGGGAAATGGTCGGGGAGGCGTGACCATCTGCCGCGATTCGTCGCGTCTTTTGGCCCCACTCAACTAGCGGTAGGTGACCCGGTCCGGGAGGAGGTGCGTGTGCTCGTTGAAGGTGAGCAGCGAGAGACCGCGGCGGCCCGAGACCACCTTGGTCACCGAGGCGTTGGCGAGCACCCGCATGAGTCGCGCGAACGTGCCGGGGGCGCCGCCGAGCAGGCCGGCCGCCACGGCGGCGATCGGGCCGCCCGAGGTGACGACCACGCTGGTGCCGTCGCCCAGGGCGGCGACGGCGGCCTCCGCCCGGGCCACGAACTCGACGAACGACTCGCCGTCGCCGGGCTCGCCGGCGATCCAGCGCTCCAGGTCTGCCTCGTAGTCGCGCTGGGCCTCCTCCAGGGAGCCGGTCAGCAGCGGCAGCGGCACCGACGAGATCTCGTCCCAGCGCCGGTCGACGGTCGGGACCGCCTCCCAGCCGGCCGCGGCCGCGGCGATCGAGGCGGTACGCCGCTGCCGCACCAGCGACCCGTGCACGACCCGGTCCGGCGCGAGACCGACCAGCGCGACCCCGACCAGCCGGGCCTGCTCCTCGCCGTCGGCCGAGAGCACGTCGTAGTCCGCGGCGCCGAACGACGCCTGGCCGTGCCGCACCAGGTGGATGACGCCCACCTCAGGCGCCGATCAGGGCGCGGCAGCGCCGCTCGAGCGCGCCGACGGCCGGCCCGAAGACGGCGTACGCCTCGTTGGTGGTCTGCCGGTGGTAGTAGCGGTACCAGATCTGCTGCGCGATGACCGCGAGCCGGAACAGCCCGAACACCTCGTAGAACCGCCACTGCTCGGGCGTCAGGTCGATGCCCATGTCGCGGCAGTAGCGCTCCACGATCTCCGCCCGGGTCCACATCCCCGGAGCGTGGGACGGCTGGCGGCGGAAGCGGCGCATGAAGTCGTCGTCGTCGTCCTGGATCCAGTACGCCATCGAACCCCCGAGATCCATCAGCGGGTCGCCCACGGTGGCCATCTCCCAGTCGAGGACGGCGACCACCTCCAGCGGCCGCGCCGACCCGGGCGGGGCGAGCACCAGGTTGTCGAGCCGGAAGTCGTTGTGGATCAGGCACTGACCGGCGTCGGGCGGCTGCCGTTCGTCCAGCCAGGACGTGACCGGCGCCCAGGTGCCGAGGTCGTCGGTGGCCGCCCGCGACAGACGCTCCGTCCAGCCGGCCACCTGCCGGGCGACGTAGCCCTCCCCGCGACCGAGCGCCGCGAGGTCGGGCACGCCGGCGACGTCCACCGCGTGCAGCGACCGCAGCACGTCCCAGGCCCGACCGCACAGCGCGGAGACCTCGTCGGGGGCCAGCGGCCACGGCAGCTCACGCCGCACGATGGTGCCCGCGACCCGTTCCATCACGTAGAAGTCCGAGCCGAGCACGGCGTCGTCCTCGCAGAAGGCCACCATCGCCGGGACCAGCGGGAAGACCGGGCGCAACCCCGACTGGATGCGGTACTCCCGGCCCATGTCATGGGCTCCCCGCGCCTTCGCACCGGCCGGGGGCCGCCGCAGGATCAGCTCCCCCGCGGGGTAGCGCAGCAGGTAGGTCAGGTTCGAGGCGCCACCGGGGAACTGCCGGACCTCCGGCGTCCCCGCCAGCACGCCGTCGTACTCCGCAGCGGCGTTCTCCCGCAGCCAGGTCGCGACGGCACCGACGTCGAACGCGTCCTCGGCGCGGACCGCGACGCTCTCGTCGCTCATCCGAGCGCCTGGAGCCGTGCTGCTTGCCTGCGCATCGTCGCGTCGTACGCCGGCCGGTCGCCGAGCTTGAGCGCGTACGCCGCGCGCGCGGCCTCGTCGGGCAGGATCACCTCGTCCCCGGCGTCGATCCCGGCGAGCACGGCGACGGCGATCTCGTCGGGCCCGAGCGGCGCACCGGCCACCAGATCCGCGATCACCCCGCCCAGCGCCTCGTCCCGGCCCTGCATCGAGGAGATCAGGTCGGTCCGGAAGTACGACGGGCACACGACGCTGGCCCGCACCCCCCACGGCGCGAGCTCGTGGCCGGTGGTCTCGGTGAGGGCGACGACGGCCGCCTTGACGGCGTTGTACGACGCCATCCCGGCCGGGTGCACGAGGCCGGCCAGCGACGCGACGTTGACCACGTGTCCGGACCGCTGCCGCTTGAAGACCGGCACGAACGTCGCCGTCCCCTGGACGACGCCGAACAGGTTGATCTCGGTGATCCAGCGCCACTCGTCGAGCGTGGCGACGTCGAGCCGGCCGCCTCCCGCGACGCCGGCGTTGTTGACCAGCAGGTCGAGTCCGCCCCAGCGCTCCTCGACCGCGGCCCGGGCGGCCGCCCAGTCCTCCGGCACCGTGATGTCGAGCGCGAGGTCGACTCCCTCGGCGGTCACGCGGTCGGTGGCCAGCACCTCGTCGCCGCGCTCCCGGAAGCCGTGGACGAGGGCCGCACCGAGACCGCGCGCGGCGCCGGTGACCAGGACTCTGCGCATGCGGCGACCCTAGTGGGCGCCTCAGGTCGGCAGGTCGAAGACGAGCAGCGTGCTCGTGGCGGTGGCGACGACGTCACCGCGCGCGTCGGTGACGGTGCCCTCGGTGAAGGCGACCCGCGAGCCGGCCTTGACCACCGTGCCGACCGCGGTCAGCCGACCGCTCCCGGCGCGCACCGGCTTGAGGTAGTTCACCTTGATCTCGATCGAGGTGTAGCCCCGGCCCCGCGGCAGCGTCGTGTGCAGGGCGCAGCCGGCGACCGAGTCCAGCAGCGTGCAGACCAGGCCGCCGTGGACGGCGCCGATCGGGTTGTACGCCGACTCGTCCGGGACGCAGCCGAACACCGCGCGCCCCGGCGCGACCTCGACCAGGTCCATCTGGACCAGCCCGGCGATCGGCGGCGGTGGGAGCACCCCGTCGATCATCGCCTGCAGGTAGTCCAGGCCGGCCAGGCTGAGCCCGTGCGCGGCCGCTGCCGCGGGGTCGTGCCAGGTGACGGTGCGGGTGCGGGGCTCGCCCCAGGTCGTGGGCGTGGTCCGTGCGGTGGTGTCGGTGCTCATCGGCTCTCCTTCGGGCGACGGTGCCGCTCGCGATCGGGGTCGTCGGGGGCGACGGCGTGCTCGTTCCCCCAGGCCAGCAGCGCCTTCAGCACGGGCACGAGGGCGCGGCCGGCCTCCGTGAGGACGTACTCCGAGCGGGGCGGAGCGGACTGGTACTCCCGGCGCTCGATCACGCCGACCGTCTCCAACGTCCGCAGCCGGGCCGCGACCCGGTCCCGCGGCGCCCCCGTGCCGCGCACGATGTCGGTGAACCGGTGGTTCCCCATCCAGAGCTCGCGGACCACCAGCAGCGCCCAGCGCTCCCCGACCAGCTCGAGCGACGCGGCGATCGGGCACGGCCGACCGGGCAGGTCCGCGAGGGCAACGGTGGCGGTGGCGGTAGTCACGGCGGTTCCTCTCGGGCGGCATCGGTGCTAGCGTGCCCGGTGTGAGTTTGAATGTCAAACCAACTGACCGCACCGGCACCGGCACCCGCACGCTCGCCGCGGTCGCGCTCGGGACCGCGCTGGTGCTGGTCACCTACGTCTCGCCGATCGCCACCATCCCGACCACGGCGGAGGCGCTCGGCGCCGACCCTGTCGCCCGGGCCTGGATCCTCAGCTCGATGAGCCTCGGGCTCGCCAGCACCCTCCTCGCGGCGGGCGTCCTCGGCGACGCGCTCGGCCGGCGACGCGTCTACCTCGTCGGCCTCGCGGCCCTGGCCGCCGGTGCCGCGATCTGCGCAACGGCCCGGGAGCCCTGGCTGTTCGTCGGGGCGCGCATCCTCGAGGGGGTCGGGCGGGGCCGCCGTCCTCGCCTGCGGTCTCGCCCTGCTCGCCCACGAGTTCCCTCCCGGCCCGGCCCGCGTGCGCGCCACCTCGGTCTGGGGGGCGAGCGTCGGGCTCGGCATCGCCGCCGGTGCGGTGCTGTCCGCGCTCCTCGACGTGGGCACCGGCTGGCGCGAGACGTACGTCGTCACCTCGGTCGCCGCGCTCGTGCTGCTCGGCTCCGGCCTCCGGGTGCTGCCGAGTCGCGGTCCGCCACACCGCGCCGGGTCGACGTCCCAGGACTCGCGCTGCTCGTCGCGGCGACTCACCTTGCTCGTGTCGGCGCTCACCCAGGGCCGCAACGGAGTCGACCCGACCACCCTGGCTCTCGCGGTGCTGTCACTGCTCGCGCTGGCCGGGTTCGCGGTCGTCGAGGCACGCACGGCCGAGCCGCTGCTGGACCCGGCGCTGCTGCGCAACCTGAGGTTCCGGTCGGCCACCGTCGGGTCGTTGGTGCTCGGCGCCGGCATGATCGGGATGGCGTCGTTCGTGCCGACGCTGGCCCAGGTCGCCTACGGCGCCGGCCTCTGGACCTGCGCCCTGCTCGTCGTGGCGTGGGCCGGCACCAGCGTCGTCACCTCGCTGCTGGTCCGACACCTGCCGCACCCCCTGGAGGGCCCGGCGCCGATCGCGGTGCTGCTCCTCGTGGTGGCCGCGGGGCTGCTGCTGGCCACCGGGATGACCGTGACGTCGAGCCCCTACCGGTTGGTGGCCCCGATGATCGTCAGCGGCCTGGCCACCGGCGTCCTCAACGCGCTGCTCGGCCGCGAGTCGGTGGCCAGCGTGCCGCCGGACCGGGCGGCGATGGGCAGCGGGGCCAACAACACCGCCCGCTACCTCGGCGCGGCCTGCGGGATCACCCTGTTCGTCACCGTGGCCACCCACGCCGGGACCGGCACCGGGACGGCCGCCCTGGTCGACGGTTGGAACACCGCGGTCCTCGTGGCGGCCGGCCTCACCGTGCTCGGCGCGCTCGCCCTCGGCGTGACGGGCCGGCGCGGCAGGTAGCGGCGCGCTCAGCCGGCGACGGTGGAGACGATCCGCACCCGCTCGACCGGGTCGAGCCACACCGCCCGGGACTTGAGCACCCTCGCCGGTGGACACCGCGAGGAACGGGACGGCGATGAGGACGGCCAGCTGCCACGCCGGGAGCCGGGCGAGGCCGGAGAAGACCAGGCTGGTCAGCGTGGTGCTCACCGCGAGCCGGGAGGAGTAGCCGACCATCACCGCCGGCGGCGCCGGGGTCGCCCGGGCCGAGCGGAGGTCCACCGCGAACGGTCGCTTGGCCGACCACCGCATCGAGGCCGAGACGACCTGCATGGTCACCACGAGCCAGGTGCACAGGATCGCCGCCAGCTCCTGCGGGGACGGCACGCCGGCCCGGAGCGAAGCCAGCAGGATGGTGAGGCCCGACGCGAGCAGCAGGAACTCCATGAGCACGACGACGCGGGCGTCGAAGACCGTGGCCGGGTTGACCGGCAGGCTCTCCCGCCAGAGCACCCCGCGAGCCTCGAGGCACCACGCGTTGACCCCGAACAGCAGCGCGCCGCCGGAGGCGACGAGCCCGGGCAGGATCGTCAGCTGCGGCCAGTCCAGGCCACCGGCGACGCCGACGAGACCCGGTCCCACGGCCAGCACCAGGATCCCGCGGCGCATCGGGACGACCCGCCAGACCGAGCCGCGGTCCATGCGGAGCAACGCGAGGAAGTCCGACCCGGCGGTCGGCCGCGGCGTCCTGGTCTCGCTCTCGATCCGGAGCTCGTCGCGCGGGTGCCGACGGGCGGCCAGGTGCGCGGACACCCCGCCGAGCGCGACCAGCACCGGCAGGAGGATGACCAGAGACCGCCGTCGTCACGACCCACAACGGCCAGTTCCCGTCGACGGGCGCCACGGCCGCCGCCACGACGCGGACCGTCGGCAGGGCGTCGAGGAACGCCCCGAACCGGCCGGTGAAGTAGAGCCAGCAGGTGACGAGCATGCCCAGCCCGCCGATGGTGCGCACGATCGCGATCCCGGCGGGCCCGCGGCGGACGGCCTCGGCCGACCAGGCCACGATCTGGGCCGCCGCCGTCGCGGCGAGAACCCAGAGCAGCGATGACGGTCTGCGCCGGCGCCAGCGCGGCCGGGCCGACGGCGAAGGCGGTCGCGCCGAGCAGGCACCACACCTGCACCATCCAGGCGACGTTGAGCGGCGCGAGCAGCAGCGCCCCGAGGTGGTCGGTCGTCGGGCTCACCGGGAAGGCCACCGCCTGGTCGCGGGAGATCAGCTCACGACCGCCGCCCGACGCGACGCCCGACACCAGGCTCAGCAGCAGGAAGATCGCCAGGGCGCTGGGGATCACGATGCTCACGTCGACGATGCGCTGATCGGTGCGGTACTCCCCGAGAACGCCGGCACGATCGCGGCGCCGGCGGTGATGACGAACACGACCAACAGTCCCCACCGCGTGGTCCGGCGCCGACGGGTCGCCGCCGAGCGGAACCGCAACAGGTGACCGACGTCGCGGATCGACCGGGAGACCTCAGTCGAGAAGCGCGCGGTAGGCACGAGCGCCGTCCTCCCCGACCATGTCCGTCGCGTCCACGGTCGCGACGCGGGCAGCCACCGCGCAGCACCAGGACCGTTCCGCAGGCCTGGACCGCGAGCTCGCGCAGGTGGGTGGAGACCAGGACGCAGGCGCCGCGGGCGCGGGCGTCCGCGATGATGTCGAAGGTCGCGTCCACCCCGATCGGGTCGACGCCGTCGAACGGCTCGTCGAGCAGCAGGACCTCGGGCTCGTGCAGCGCGGCGAGCACCACCGAGAGGCGACGCCCCATCCCGTGCGAGAAGCCGGCGGTGATCCGGTGCGCGACGTCGCCGAGCTCGAAGCGCTCGAGCAGGTCGCGGGCGCGCGGCTCCCAGTCGCCGAGGCGGCGCAGCCGGGCCGCGAGCTGGAGGTGCTCCCAGGGGGTGGCCCGGGGCACCAGGCCGCCGACGTCCGGGCAGTAGCCGACCATCCGCTTCACCGCGAGGGTGTCGGTGCGCACGTCCAGCCCGCCGACCCAGACCTGGCCCTCGGTCGGCGGGACCACGCCGGCGAGGACCCGCATGGTCGTCGACTTGCCCGCGCCGTTGCGTCCGAGCAGTGCCGTCGCCTGGCCGGCGTAGCCCTGGAGGTCGACTCCCGACACGGCCTCGACCTCGCCGAACCGCACGTGCAGGCCGCGGACGTCGACGACGGGCATGGCGGTCGGGGAGGCTCACCCGAGGATTCTCCCCAATTCCCGCGGTCGCGTCGCCGGTTTCGGCAAAGGCGGTTGCCGGCTGGACTCAGGCGGGGAAGGACTCCCCGTTCTCCGCCATCTCCCGGAGCCGATCGGTGGGCCGGAACCGGTCGCCGTACTGCTCCGCGAGCGCGTCGGCCCGCGCCACGAACGCCGCCGAGGCCGATCGGGGCATCGCTGTCGCCCGGGTCCTGGTAGCCGGTCATGAACTGCGCCGCTCCACCGGTGTTCGGCGGGAAGCCGATGCCCATGATGGAGCCGATGTTGGCGGCGGCCGCGGACTCGATGACGCCCTCCTCGAAGCACTTCGCGGTCTCGAGCGCCTCGACGAACAGGAGCCGCTCCTTGACGTCCGCGAACGGCATCGCGGCTCCTCGGCGACCGGGAACTCCTCGGCCAGCCCGGACCACAGGCCCTGGCGACGGCCGTCGGCGTACTCGTAGAAGCCGGCGCCCTTGAGCCGCGACGGCACGCCCGAGCTCGATCATCCGGGCCACGACCGCCGTCGCCCGGGTGGGCGAGGTAGGTGCTGCCGTCGCGCTCGACGGCGTCCCGGTTGGCCTTGCCGATCTTGGCCATCAGCTCCATGTTGAGCTCGTCGGTCAGCTGGAGCGGACCGACCGGGTAGCCGGCCTGGGTCGCCGCCCGCTCGAGCGACATGGGGTGGACGCCCTCGGCGAGCATCGCCAGACCCTCGTTGACCATCGTGCCGATGACCCGCGAGGTGTAGAAGCCGCGGCTGTCGTTGACCACGATCGGCGTCTTGCGGATCTGCTGGACGACGTCGTAGGCCTTGGCCAGCGTCGTCGTCGGAGGTCTCCTCGCCCTTGATGATCTCGACCAGCGGCATCTTGTCGACGGGGCTGAAGAAGTGCAGGCCGATGAAGTCGGCGGGCCGGTCGACACCGGTCGGCGAGCTCGGTGATCGGCAGCGTCGAGGTGTTGGAGCAGAGCAGGGCGTCGTCGTTCACGTACGGCGCGACCTCGGCGAACACCTGGTGCTTGAGGCGCGGGTCCTCGAAGACCGCCTCGATCACCAGGTCGCAGCCGGCGAGGTCGGCGGGGTCGGCGGTCGGGGTGATCCGACCGAGCAGCTCGGCCTTCTTCTCCTCGGTGGAGCGGCCGCGCGCGATCGCCTTGTCGAGCAGGGACCTCCGAGTAGGCCTTGCCCTTCTCGGCGTCTCGCCGCTCGACGTCCTTGAGCACGACCTCCATGCCCGCGCGGGCGCAGGCGTAGGCGATGCCGGCGCCCATCATCCCGGCGCCCAGCACGCCGACCTTGGTGGCCCTGAACGGCGGGATGCCCTGCGGGCGGAGCTTGCCGGCGTTGATCGCCTGCAGGTCGAAGAAGAACGCCTGGATCATGTTCTTCGACTGCTGGTTGACGATCAGGTTGGTCAGGTAGCGCGACTCGATCCGCGACGCGGTGTCGAAGTCGGTCGCCGCTCCCTCGACGGCCGCGGACAGGATGGCCCGCTGCGCCGGGTAGACGGCGCCCTTGGTCTGCTTGCGCAGCAGCGCCGGGAACGCCGGCAGGAACGCCGCCAGCGCCGGGGTCTTCGGGGTCCCGCCGGGCATCTTGTAGCCCGGGCGGTCCCACGGGTTCTTCGCCGCCGCGTCGTCGTCGCGGTGCTCGAGGATCCACGCCTTCGCGGCGGGCAGCAGGTCCTCGCGGGTCGCGACGAGCTCGTCGACGAGGCCCTTGGCCTTGGCGTCGGCCGGCTTGAAGCGGGTGCCCTGGAGCAGCACCTCCATCAGGCCGTCCTGGATGCCGAGCATCCGGACGATGCGGGTGACGCCGCCCCCGCCCGGGCAGCAGGCCGAGGCTCGCCTCGGGCAGGCCGAGCTTGACCTTGGGGTCGTCGAGCGACGATCCGGTGGTTGGCGGCCAGGCGATCTCGAAGCCACCGCCGAGCGCGGCGCCGTTGATCGCGGCGACCACCGGCCGCGGGTAGATCTCGAGGCGGCGCAGCCCGGCCTTCACCGACTCGCACTGGGCGAAGACGTCGGCCGCGTCGTCCTTGCCGACGGCGATCATGGTCTTGAGGTCGCCGCCGGCGAAGAAGGTCTTCTTCGCGCTGGCGATCACGACGCCCGGTGACGTCGTCCACCTCGAGCGTAGAGGCGGTCGACGACGTCCTCCATCGACGTCGATGTAGAGCTCGTTCATGGTGTTGGCGCTGGCGTTCGGGTCGTCCAGGGTCAGCGTGACGATGCCGTCGGCGTCGCGCTCGTAGCGGACGGCGGCAGGTGTCGATCTCGAGTGGTGGTCATGTGGTTCCTTCTGGGATCAGACGAGCTCGATGATGGTCGCGATGCCCATGCCGCCACCGACGCAGAGCGTGGCGAGGCCGCGGCGCAGGTCGCGCCGCTCGAGCTCGTCGATGAGGGTGCCGAGGATCATCGCGCCCGTGGCGCCGAGCGGGTGGCCCATGGCGATCGCGCCGCCGTTGACGTTGGTGATCTCCGTGGAGATGTCGAGGTCCTGCATGAACCGCATCGCGACGGCGGCGAACGCCTCGTTGATCTCGAACAGGTCGATGTCGCCGACCTCGAGACCGGCCTTGGCCAGCGCCTTGCGGGCCGCCGGCGCGGGACCGGTCAGCATGATCGTGGGGTCGGCGCCCGACACCGCGGTCGCGAGGACGCGGGCGCGCGGGGTGAGCCCGAGGTCGCGGCCGACCTGCTCGGTGCCGATCGGCCTCAGCGCGGCGCCGTCGACGATGCCGGAGGAGTTGCCGGCGTGGTGGACGTGGTCGATCTTCTCGAGCCAGTGGTACTTCTCGAGCGCCACGTCGTCGAAGCCCGCGTCGGCGCCGATCGAGGCGAACGACGGCTTCAGACCGGCGAGGCCCTCGGGGCTGGTGTCGGGGCGGATCGTCTCGTCGTGGTCGAGCACGACGAGCCCGTTGAGGTCGTGGACCGGCACGACGGCGTCGGCGAAGTAGCCGTTGGCCCACGCCTTCGCGGCGCGGTGGTGCGACTCGGCGGCGTACGCGTCGACGTCGTCGCGGCGTCCAGCCCTCGAGCGTGGCGATCAGGTCGGCGCCGATGCCCTGGGGCACGAAGCCCGTCTTGAACGCGGTGGCCGGGTCCATCGCCCAGGCGCCGCCGTCGGAGCCCATCGGCACCCGGCTCATGGACTCGACGCCGCCGGCGACGATCAGGTCCTCGAAGCCGCCGCGGACGCGGGACGCCGCCTGGTTGACCGCCTCGAGGCCGGAGGCGCAGAAGCGGTTGAGCTGGACACCGGCGACGGTGTCGGGATAGCCGGCCGCGAGCGCGGCGGTCTTGGCGATGTCACCACCCTGCTCACCGATCGGGGTGACGACGCCGAGCACGACGTCGTCGACCCGGTCGGTGTCGAGCGAGGGGTTGCGGACCTGGAGCTCGTCGAGGAGACCGACGACGAGGTCGACGGGCTTGACCTCGTGGAGGGTGCCGATCGCCTTGCCCTTGCCGCGCGGAGTGCGGACGTGGTCGTACACGAATGCTTCTGCCATGCGGCCGATTGGGACACCGCACGGACACGATCGGTGGGCCCGTGTGGTGACCCTATTACTGTCATGGTCACGGCACGGGCGACGACCGTCACACCCGACCCTGACGCTCACGGATCGCCCGGGTCGGGATGAGCGTGCGCAACGCTGCGCTTCTACACCACCACGGGGCCTGGTGCCCCCGCCGATCCGTCGCGGTCGCTCCGGCTACTACTCCGCCGAGCACATCGCCCGGCTCGAGCTCGTCCAGGAGCTGCAGAGCCACGGCTTCACGCTGGCGGCGATCGAGCGGTACGTCGCCGCCATCCCTGCCGACGCCACCCCCGAGGACATCGCGCTCGCGCGCACGATGCTCGCGCCGTGGCAGTCCGACCTGCCTGTCGAGATGGACCACCACCAGCTCGGACCAAGGCCGGCCATGCCCTGACCGACGACGACGTCGAGACGCTCGAGGCGCTGGGCGTGCGTGACGCCGCGGCGTCGCTACCTCGTCGCCGGCAACCAGCTCGCCGTCGGTCTTCGGCTGCTCGAGCTCGGCTTCCCCGCGAGGTGGCGGTCGCCGCCGCCGCGGTGTACCGGAGCACGGCGAGCAGATGGCCAAGGAGCTGTACGAGGTGATCCAGAACAAGCTGGCGCCGCACTACGACGACGCCTCCTCCGAGCGCTTCCGCGAGGTGATCGAGCGGCTCAAGCCGCTCTCCGTCGGCGGCCTGGTGACCGCCTACGAAGCGGGCATGGACGAGACGAGGCGCGCCAACATCGCCCGCCGCTCGGGTGGTTGAACCGCTGCCCGTCAGCCGACCTCGGCGGACGGCGCCCGGCCGCTCGCGGAGGCGACGCCGAGCCAGGTGTGGGGGTTGCCGTCCCAGCACCAGCCGAGCTTGGGCGCCCGCTCGCTGATCCACAGGGCCGGCACCCGGCGGTCGTGGCGTCGGGAGCCGGAGAGCATGAAGCACTTGTTCTTCTCGAGCAGTCGCGGGACCTGGGTGACCACCGCGATGCCCTCGTCGATGGTCAGGGGCGTGCGGCCGCGGGAGCGGATCACCGGCAGCGCATCCTCGGGGCGTACCCCGCAGAACTCCTCGCCTCGGTCGACGTCGAGGAGGAGGTACGCCGGACACCGCCGGGACGTCGAGCTCCGGCAGCGGGAGGTAGGTCGCGAGGTCACCCTCGGCGTGGTTGCGATCGACCCGGCCGGGCCGGGTGCCGCCCTCGCCCGCAGCAGCTGCACGGAATCCGCGGGCCGTACCGACCCGTCACGACCCAGAGGGCCGCCAGCGACGCTACCGCGGCCGCGGAGAACGACGACCTCGCGGAACCCGTCCTCGTCCAGTCCCGCGAGGGCGGGGTAGCCGAGCGCGACCAGGCGGTCGGTCTGGTGGTCGAGGGTCAGGGCAGGCGCGAGCGTGGTCAACGGACGGGCTCCTCGGGTCGGGCGGATGGCACGTGCACAACGTGCCGCGCACCCGGGGAGTTCCCCCGGACAGGCGAAGGTCCCGCCGCCGATGGCGACGGGACCTCCGGAGCTCGGATCAGGACTTGAAGGCGTCCTTGACATCCTTGGCGGCGTCCTTGACGTTCTCGCCGGCCTGCTTCGTCTTGGCCTCGGCGCTGTCGCCCGGCCCTCGGCCTCGAGCACGTTGCCGGTGGCGCGGCCCGCGGTCTCCTTGACCTGGCCCTTCGCCTCGTCGAACTTGTTCTCAGTCTTGTCGTCCAGACCCATGAGGTTTCCTCTCGTCGGTGGTCCCTTCGAGAGTGGCACTGGCCGGGCCGGCGGCAAACTCCCGTAGGGGTGGTGCCGCCGGCCGGTCAGGTCAGCGACGACCGCGAGCTGATCGCCCGCGCCGACGCTCCAGCCGTCGGAGCACCGCGGCGGTTCCCGCTACGACGCCGCGCCGCCGCCCGCGCTTGCCCCTGTCCCCCTGCGGCCTTGCCCTGCTCGGACTTGCCCTGGGAGGACTTGCCGCGCGAACGGCTGCCGGTGCCGACCGCCGCCGCTGGCGGGCGGGCGACGGAGCACCACCCCGCCGCGAGGACTGCTTCTCCGGCCGGGAGCCCGAGGCCGCCGGCGACCAGCGGCGCTCGCCCGGGGCGAGCTCCTGCAGCACCGGGTGGCGGCACTCGGCGAGCTTGGGTGGTGGTCGGCTTGACTCCCGCGGCGCGGGTCAGGGCGCGGACGTCGCGGACCTGATCGTCGGTCATCAGCGTGATGACGGTGCCCGCGTGCGCCGGCGCGGGCGGTGCGGCCGGAGCGGTGCAGGTAGGCCTTGTGCTCGATCGGCGGGTCCGCGTGGACGACCAGCGCGACGTCGTCGACGTGGATGCCACGAGCGGCGATGTCGGTGGCGACCAGCGTGCGTCGCCGTACCGCTGTGGAACGCGTCCATGTTGCGCGTGCGGGCGCCCTGGCTGAGGTTGCCGTGCAGGTCGACCGCCGGCACGCCGCTGGCTGTTGAGCTGGCGGGCCAGCGCCTTGGCGCCGTGCTTGGTGCGGGTGAAGACGATGGTGCGGCCGGGCGCGCTGGCGAGGTCGACGAGCACCGGCGATCCGGTGCTCACGGGAGACGTGCAGGACGTGGTGGTCCATCGCCGAGACCGGCGACTGCGCGGAGTCGGCCTGGTGGATCGACGGGCTGGTCGAGGAAGCGCTTGACCAGCACGTCGATCGCGTTGTCGAGCGTGGCGGAGAAGAGCATCCGCTGGCCGTGGCGCGGGGTCTGCTCGAGCAGCCGGCGTACGGCGGGCAGGAAGCCCAGGTCGGCCATGTGGTCGGCCTCGTCGAGCACGGTGACCTCGACGGCGCCGAGGTCGCAGTGACCCTGGCTCGATCAGGTCCTCCAGCCGGCCGGGGCAGGCGACGACGATGTCGACGCCGCGCTTGAGGGCGGAGACCTGCGGGCCCTGGCCGACGCCGCCGAAGACGGTGATGGGTGGTGAGGCCGGCGGCCTTCGGCGAGCGGGCTGAGGGCGGCGTCGATCTGGCCGACGAGCTCGCGGGTCGGCGCGAGGATCAGCGCGCGCGGCCGGCGCGGGGCCGCGTCGGCGCCGCGGGCGGACAGCCGGGCGACGACGGGGAGCAGGAAGGCGTAGGTCTTGCCGGAGCCGGTGCGGCCGCGGCCGAGCACGTCCCGGCCGGCGAGCGAGTCGGGCAGGGTCGCGGCCTGGATGGGGTGGGGGTGGTGATGCCGTTGTCAGCGAGGACGCGCGGCGAGGGCGGCGGGCACGCCGAGGTCGGCGAAGTTCCGTGGTCACGAGAAGTCTCTCCGGCTCGCGTCACCCAACGCTGGTCGCCGGTTGGCGGGGTCCGGGGCGGTCCGAGGACTCGCCGTGCGTGGCCCTCGCGAGGAGGGCGGCGGACCGTGGTCCGCGGCGCAGCCCGGGGCAAGACCTGCCGGGCTCGATGGTTCCTAGACTACCGGGTCGGGCCCGCTCGCGTGTGAATTACCGCACTATCGGGAAGCGCAGCACCCCGTCGTCGATGGTGCCGCGTCGGATCGTGCGCACGTCGACGTAGTAGTTCTGCTCGAGCCGCCACGGCGCCCGGTCGCCCTGCTCGGGCAGCAGGTGGCAGCGCCCGCAGGATGTAGCCCGAGCTCGAAGTCCATCAGGGGCGCCTCGACCGCGGGGCGGGCACCGGCGCCACACGACGCGGAAGCCGTGCTGGTCGAGGTGCGCGAGCAGCCGGCAGACGTAGTCGAGCGACCAGGTCGGCCTTGAGCGTCCATGACGCGTTGGTGTAGCCGAGGGTGAAGAAGAAGTTCGGGACCCCGCTGACAGCATCAGCGCCTGGTAGGCCATCGTCGACGGGAGCTTCACGGCGTCGCCGTCGACGGTGAAGTCGATGCTGCCGAACGGCACGACGTTGAGGCCGGTGGCCGTCACCACGACGTCGGCCTCGACCTCGCCGCCGGACGCGAGCCGCACGCCGTTCTCGGTGAAGGTCTCGATCGTGTCGGTGACCACCGACGCGGAGCCGTCCGAGAGCGCCCGGAAGAGGTCGCCGTCGGGCACCAAGCAGAGCCGCTGGTCCCACGGGTCGTACGTCGGCCGGAAGTGCGTGTCGACGTCGTACCCCTCCGGCAGCTGCGCGATCGCCTGCTTGCGGATGAAGCGCCGCAGCACGTCAGGGCCGGCGCCGGCTGAGCTGGTAGCTGCCGGTGGCGACGAGCGACGTTCTTCCACCGGGTGGCGGCGTACGACGCCCGCTCGGGCAGCCACTTCCTCAGGAAGCCGGCGACCGGGTCCTGCCGCGGCATCGACAGCACGTAGGTCGGTGAGCGCTGGAGCATCGTGACGTGCGCGGCTCCGTCCCGGGCGAGCGCGGGGACGAGGGTGACGGCGGTGGCGCCGGAGCCGACCACGAGGACGCGCTGCCCGGTCACGTCGAGGTCCGCCGGCCAGTGCTGCGGGTGGACGACGCGGCCGGCGAAGCGGTCGAGGCCGGGAAGCTCGGGCTGGTAGCCCTGGTCGTAGTCGTAGTAGCCGCTGCACGACCACAGCAGCGAGGTCGTGAGGGTGACGTCGCCGTCGGCGGTCTGGGCGGTCACCGTCCAGCGGGCCGACTCGGCTGTCCCACGCGGCCGCGACGACCCGGTGGCCGTAGACGATGTGGTCGTCGACGGCGTACTCGCGGGCGGTGTCGCGGACGTAGTCGAGGATCGAGCGGGCCGTCGGCGAGCGCCTTCTCGCCGCGCCACGGCCTGAAGCGGTAGCCGAGGGTGAACATGTCGGAGTCGGAACGGATGCCCGGGTAGCGGAAGAGGTCCCAGGTGCCGCCGCTGACGGCCCGGGACTCGAGCACGAGGTAGCTGCGTCGCGGGTGCTCGCGGGTGAGCTGGGCCGCGGCGCCGACCCCGGAGAGCCCGGCGCCGATGATGAGCACGTCGACGTGCCGACCGCTCTCATCATGACCGAGACGCTACCCGCCTGGGTGACCGCGCCCGACGCCAGCAGGCCGTCGGCGTCCCGACCCCACGCCGCCAGCGCCTCGCGGGTGTGCGCGCCGGGCCCGCCGCGGCGAGGCCGAGATGGTCGCTTCGGTGCGCGAGAAGCGCGGCGCCGGGGCCGGCTGCACGACCCCGTCCCGCTCGACGAAGGTGCCGCGGCTTCGCAGGTGCGGGTGGTCGCGCGCGTCGGCGTACGCCACCACCGGTCCCACGCAGGCGTCGGAACCCTCGAAGACCTCGAGCCAGGCGGCCTGGGTGCGCTGCTTGAACGTCTCCGTGAGCACCTCCCGGATCCGCGGGTGGTTCGCGGGGTCGTTGCGGTCGGGCAGCGCGTCGGTGAGGTCGAGGCGGCCGAGCAGCTCGGCGTAGAACTGCGGCTCGAGGGCGCCGACGCTCAGGTGCCGGCCGTCGGCGGTCTCGTAGAGGTCGTAGAACGGCGCCCCGCCGTCGAGCAGCCCGCTGCGCCGCTCGGGGCCGGCGAGACCGGCGGCCACGAGGCTGGCGGCCATCGCGTTCAGGTGGGCGGTGCCGTCGACGATCGCGGCGTCGACGACCTGGCCGAGGCCCGAGGTCCGGGCCTCGAGCAGCGCGGCGAGCACGCCGATGACGAGGTACGTCGAGCCGCCGCCGAAGTCGCCGAGCAGGTTGGACGGGAAGTGCGGACGGGCCTGGTCCTGGCCCAGGCCGTGCAGGGCGCCGGTGATCCCGATGTAGTTGAGGTCGTGGCCGGCGGTCTGGGCCAGCGGACCCGTCTGCCCCCAGCCGGTGATCCGGCCGTAGACCAGCCGCGGGTTCCGGGCCAGGCAGTCCTCGGGTCCGAGCCCGAGCCGCTCGGTGGCGCCGGGCCGCAGGCCCTCGACCAGCACGTCGGCGCGCTCGACCAGGTCGAGGACCAGCCCGGGTGCGCCGGGGTGCTTGAGGTCGACGGCGACACTGGGCCGGCCGCGGGTGAGCACGTCGTGGGCCCCGTCACCGAACGGGCCGCCGGCCGGGCGCTCCAGCCGGATCACGTCGGCCCCGAGGTCGGCCAGCACCATGCAGGCGTGCGGACCCGGGCCGATCCCGGCGATCTCGACGACCCTGGTCCCGCGCAGCGGTCCGGTGCCCTGGCCCAGCTCGTAGGTCATGGCGTCATCCTCGCAGCGGGCTCAGGAGGGCAGCACCCGGCGCAGGAACTGACGGGTCCGCTCCTCGCGCGGGTCGGTGAAGATCTGACCGGGCGGACCCTGCTCGAGGATCCGGCCCTGCTCCAGGAAGCAGACGGTGCTGGCGACGTCGCGGGCGAAGGCCATCTCGTGGGTCGCCAGGATCATCGTGGTGCCCTCGTCGGCAAGCGACCGGACCGCGTCGAGCACGTCGGCGACGAGCTCCGGGTCGAGCGCGGCGGTGATCTCGTCGAGGAGCAGCAGCGCCGGCCGGGTGGCCAGCGCGCGGACCAGTGCCACCCGCTGCTGCTGTCCTCCGGAGAGCCGGTCGGGGTGGCTGGTCGCGTGCTCGGCGAGGCCGAAGCGGTCGAGCAGGTCGTGCGCGCGGGCCTCGGCGTCCCGTCGGGACAGGCCGTGCACCTTGCGGGGCGCCAGGGTGATGTTGTCGAGCACCGTGAGGTGGGGGAACAGGTTGTAGGCCTGGAAGACCATCCCGATCCGGCTGCGCACCGCGCGCCGGTCGATGCGCGGGTCGGACACCTCGCGGCCCTCGAAGGAGATGACCCCGTCGTCGATGTCCTCGAGCAGGTTGAGGCAGCGCAGCAGCGTCGACTTGCCCGAGCCCGACGAGCCGATCAGGCAGACCACGTCGCCCGCGGCGACGGTGAGGTCGACGTCGCGAAGGACCACCCGCTCGCCGTACGACTTGCGGAGGTTCTCGACCTCCAGAAGAGCGTCACTCACCGCAGCTGTCCCGCCCGCTCCCGGTCGCCGTAGCGACGCGCGAGCCAGTCGGTGAGGCGGGCCAGCGGCACGGTCATCACCACGAAGAAGCCCGCGACCACGACCAGTGAGGTGTAGTTGAAGTTGTAGGCGGCGTAGTCGCGGGCCGCGAACATCGCGTCGAAGACGGCGACCGAGGACACCAGCGCGGTGTCCTTCTGCAGCGACACGAAGTCGTTGAGCAGCGGCGGCACGACGCGGCGCACCGCCTGCGGCACCACGACGTAGCGCATCGTCTGGCCGCGGCCCAGCCCGAGCGCCTCGGCGCTGGCCACCTGGGAGGGATGGATCGACTCGATCCCGGCCCGGAACACCTCGGCGACGTAGGCACCGTAGGAGACGACGAGGGCCACGGTCGCCCAGAAGAACGGCGACTGCGGAATCCCCTGGAGCCCGAGCACCGGCATGCCGAACGCGAACAGCACCACCAGCAGGATCGTCGGGATGCCGCGGAACACGTCGGTGTAGACGACGGCCAGCACCCGGAGCGGGACCAGCCAGGGCACCCGGGCCTGCCGGGCCAGGGCCACGGCGAGGGCGAGCACCAGGATCAGCGGCTCGGCGATCAGGAACATCTTCACGTTGAGCCAGAAACCCTTGAGGATCGCCTCGAACGACGCCCGCGCGTCCGCGCCGCTGAAGAACGTCTCGTGGATCGTCGGCCAGCCCGGCGACGACACGATGCCGAGGATCAACAGCCCGAAGAACAGCACCAGCGCGGCCGAGGCCACCACCAGCGACCGCGTGCGCAGGGACCGGCGGACCTGCCGGCGCTCGAGCTCGCGCGGGCTCGGTTGCCAGTCGGTCACTGGAGCTGCGGCACCCCGACCGTGTCGGAGAGCCACTCCTGCTCCAGGTCGTCCATGGTGCCGTCGGCCTCGAGGGCGGCGAGCGCGAGGTTGACGCACTCGACGAGCGGGTTGCCCTTCTCGAAGAGCATCCCGAACTCCTCCTGGTCGCCGCTCTCCGGCTGGAACTGACCGATGATCGAGGCCTTCGGGATCTCCACGGCAGTGATGTAGAACGCGGTCGGCAGGTCGGCGAGGATCGCGTCGACCTGGCCGCTCATCAGCTGCTGCTTGGCGATGTTGGTGTCCTCGAACACGGCCGGGTCCTGGGTCGGCTGGATCACGTCGCGGATCGCGGTCAGCGACGTGGTGCCGGTCTGGGCGCCGAGCTTGAGGTCGGCGAGGTCGGCGAGGCTGGTCGCGCCCGCCGCCGCGCTGTCGTCCAGCGCGATGACCGCCTGCGAGGCCTGGTAGTAGCCGTCGGAGAAGTCCACGACCTCGGCCCGGGCCGGCGTGATCGAGATCTGGTTGATGTCGAAGTCGAAGTCCTTCGGGCCCGGCTTGTACGACGTGTTGAACGGCACCGTGGTCCACGACACGGCGTCCGCGTCGAAGCCCATCTGCTCCGCGACGGCGTAGGCGACGGCCGACTCGTAGCCCTTGCCGTTCGCCGGGTCGTCGTCGGTGAACCAGGGCTCGTAGGCCGGCGAGTCGGTGCCGACCATGAGCATCCCGTCCATCTGGGTCTTGCCCTCGGCACAGGCGGCCGGGTCGTCGGCGGCGGCCTCGGTCCCGCCCTCGGTCGAGTCGCTCGACGGGGCGGCGCTCGACTCGGTGTCGCGTGGCCGTGTCCCCGTCGTCGGCCGGCGCGCACGCCGACCCCACGAGGAGCAGCGGCACGGCGAGGAAGGAGGTCAGGGCGGTACGACGCATGGCTGCATCGTAGGGACCAGGGCCAACGCCGTCACCGGCCACGCCGGACGTGGACTGGTCGCTATGCAACTCGTTGCATATAGTCGCGCCATGGCCCTCGAGCACGCCCTCCTGGTCGCGCTGCGCGAGCGACCCGCCTCCGGGCTCGAGCTGGCCCGGCGCTTCGACCGCTCGATCGGCTACTTCTGGCATGCCAGCCACCAGCAGATCTACCGCATCCTGGCCCGCATGGAGGGCGACGGCTGGCTCGACGCCGAGGCCGTCGAGCAGAGTGGTCGGCCGGACAAGAAGGAGTACGCCGTCACGCCGGCCGGGACGGCCGTGCTGCGCGACTGGCTGGCCACGCCGACCCCGGTGGAGCCCCTGCGCTCCGAGCTCGCGGTCAAGCTGCGCGGCGCGTCGTACGGCGACCGCGAGGCCGTGCTCGTCCTCGTCCGGGACAGCCTCGCCGACCACGTGCTGCGGCTCGCCCACTACGAGCGCCTCGCCGCGCGCGACTACCCCGAACCCGCCACGTTGACCGGCCACGACCTCGACCAGTACCTCGTCCTGCGGGGCGGGATCCGGCTCGAGGAGTTCTGGGTCGGCTGGCTCACCGAGTACCTGGAGGCACAGCCATGAGTGAGTACCCCCGCCTGCTCGAGCCGATCACGCTCGGCGCGCTGACGCTGCGCAACCGCGTGGTGATGGGCTCGATGCACACCGGCCTCGAGGACGCGCGCTGGGACCTGCCCAAGCTGGCGGCGTACTACGCCGAGCGGGCCCGCGGCGAGGTCGGGCTGATCGTGACCGGGGGCTACGCGCCGACCAAGCGCGGCTGGCTCAAGCCGTTCGCCGCCGAGCTGACCACCCGGCTGCACGCGATGCGGCACCGCGAGGTCACCGACGCGGTGCACGAGGAGGGCGGCGCGATCGCGTTGCAGGTGCTGCACGCGGGCCGCTACGGCTACCACCCGCTGAGCGTCAGCGCCTCCGCCACGAAGTCCCCGATCACGCCGTTCCGGCCGTCGGCGCTGTCCACCAGGGGCGTGGACCGGACCGCGACCGCGTTCGCGCGGTCGGTCGCGCTGGCCGGCAAGGCGGGCTACGACGCGGTCGAGATCATGGGCTCGGAGGGCTACCTGATCAACCAGTTCCTCGCGGCCCGCACCAACGACCGCACCGACCGCTGGGGCGGCTCCGCGGCCGCGCGGATGCGGTTCCCGCTCGAGATCGTGCGCCGGTCGCGCGACCTGGTGGGCGCCGACTTCCCGATCATCTACCGCATCTCCTTGCTCGACCTGGTCGAGGGCGGCCAGAGCTGGGAGGAGGTCGTCGACCTCGCCCACGGGCTCGAGGAGGCCGGCGTGACCGTCCTCAACACTGGCATCGGCTGGCACGAGGCGCGGGTGCCGACGATCATCACCCAGGTCCCGAGGGGCGCGTGGCGGGCCCTGACCGCGCGGCTCAAGGCCGAGGTGGCCGTCCCGGTCTGTGCCTCCAACCGGATCAACACCCCCGAGCTGGCCGAGTCGATCCTGGCCGCCGGTGAGGCCGATCTGGTCTCGATGGCCAGGCCGCTCCTGGCGGACCCCGACTTCGTCGCCAAGGCCGCGGCCGGCCGCGCCGACGAGATCAACACCTGCATCGCCTGCAACCAGGCCTGCCTCGACCACGTCTTCGCCAACCAGAAGGCCTCCTGCCTGGTGAACCCGCGCGCGGGCCGGGAGACCGAGCTGGTGCTGCTGCCCACCCGCAGCGCCCGCAGCGTCGCCGTCGTCGGCGCCGGCCCGGCGGGTCTGGCGGCGGCGGTCTCGGCCGCCGAGCGAGGCTTCGCGGTCACGCTGCTCGAGCGGTCCACCGCGCTGGGCGGCCAGTTCCGCCTCGCGATGGCGGTCCCGGGCAAGGAGGAGTTCGCCGAGACGCTGCGCTACTACACCCGTCGGATGGAGGTGCTCGGCGTCGACGTGCGGCTCGGGGCGGAGGCCACGGCGGCCGACCTGACGTCGTACGACGAGGTCGTCGTCGCCACGGGTGTCGTGCCCCGGATGCCGGAGCTCGATGGCATCGACCACCCGAGCGTCGCGACGTACGCCGAGGTGCTGAGCGGCGCCGTCGTGCCCGGCGCGCGGGTGGCGGTCGTCGGCGCCGGCGGCATCGGCGTCGACGTCTCGCACTGGCTCACCCACGAGCCGGAGGACCTCGACGACTGGATGGCGCACTGGGGGGTCGGTGACCCGTCCCTGCACCGGGGCGGGCTGACCGAGCGCAAGCCGCGCTCCCCCATACGTGAGGTGACCCTCGTGCAGCGCAAGGCCACCCCGATCGGGATCGGCCTCGGCAAGACGTCGGGCTGGGCGCACCGCGCCGTCCTCCAGCAGAGCGGCGTCCGGCAGGTGCTGGGCGCGACGTACGTCCGGGTCGACGACGACGGCCTGCACCTGCTCGTCGACGACGCTCCCGTGGTGCTGGAGGTCGACACGGTCGTGGTGTGCGCGGGGCAGGAGTCGGTGCGCGGGCTGTACGACGACCTGGTGGCGGCCGGGGCGCGCGCGCACCTCATCGGCGGTGCCGACGTCGCCGCCGAGCTGGACGCGAAGCGCGCGATCGAGCAGGGCACCCGGGTCGTCGCGGCGCTCTGACCCGGACTCTGTCGCTTCCGGACCGGCTCAGGTGCGCTTGAGCCGGAACTGCGCGATCGTCCTCGCGTGGGCGGCGAACTCCGGGGCCTCGGCGCTGACCGCCTCGAAGTCCTCCGAGGACATGGTGAGCAGCCGCATCGGGGTCGCCGCGACGACGTTCGCGGTCCGGCGGCCGTGCTCCAGCAGGCCGATCTCCCCGAAGGAGCTGCCCGGGCCGAGGGAGGTGACGACCTCGTCGTCGATGGTCACCGCGGCCGTGCCCTCCATCACCACGAACAGGTGGTAGGCGAAGTCGCCCTGCCGCGCGATCACCGCGCCGAGCTCCGCATGGACCTCGGTCAGCCGATCGGACGCGAGTGCGCGCTGGCTGTCGGTCAGGTTCTTGAACAACGGGATCAGCCGCAGGTCGTCGGTCACCACGTGCTCCTCCTCCGCGTTGATCTTGGGCTCACCTTGGGCCTTGTCCCGGGGGCGCGTCAACGATCCTGCCGGGTAGGTTGCCCCCGTGATTCGTGACCTGACCGACGACGAGGCACGCCGCGCCCTGGTGCTCAAGTGGGGCGAGGCGCCCCCGGGCGTGCTGCCCGCCTGGGTCGCCGAGATGGACTACGCGACCGCCGAGGTGGTCACCGACGCGGTGCAGCAGGCGGTCCGCGACGGACGGCTCGGCTACCCGGCCTTCGACGACGACGGCGGTGAGCTCGGCCGGGCGTACGCCGGGTTCGCCCGCCGGCACTACGACCAGGAGGTCGACCCGGGGCTGGTGCTGCCGGTGGTCGACGTGACCGCGGGCGTGCGGCTCCTGCTCGACGTGCTGTCCGGGCCCGGGGCGTTGGTGATGCCCGTGCCGGCGTACTCGCCGCAGCTGGCCGTCGCCGAGATCACCGGCCGCAAGCGGGTCGACCTGGTCGTCGACCCCGACGCGGAGCGGGCCGAGCTGGACCTCGACGAGCTGGACCGGCTGTTCGCCGACGGCGCGCAGACGCTGGTCCTGACCCAGCCGCACAACCCGTGGGGACGGGTCTTCACCCGCGCCGAGCTCGAGGGGGTGCGCGAGGTGGTCGTGCGCCACGGGGCGCGAGTGGTCAGCGACGAGATCCACGCGCCGCTGGTGCTGCCCGGCGCCGAGCACGTGTCCTACCTGAGCCTCGAGGGCACCGCCGACCACGCCGTCGCGATCGTCGCGGCGTCCAAGGCGTTCAACACCGCGGGCCTGCGCTGTGCGCAGATCGTCGCCGGCGACGCGGCGACGGCGCAGCGGCTGCGCGAGGTCCCGATGGCGCGCAACGACTCGTGGTCCTCGCTCGGGGTGGTGGCCGCCGTCGCGGCCTACACCCACGGCGACCCGTGGCTGGCGGCGCTCGTCAAGCGGCTGGACGCGCAGCGCACCCTGCTCGGTGAGCTGCTGGCCGCGCACCTGCCGGCCGCCCGGATGCGACCGCTCGAGGCGACGTACCTCGCCTGGATCGACCTGCGCGGCTACGGCCACGAGCGACCGGCGGAGGTGGCCCTCGAGCGCGGCCGGGTGTGGGTCTCGGAGGGCGAGGACTACCACCCCGGCCTGGCCGGGCACGTCCGCGTGAACATCGCGACCTCCCCCGACCGGCTCACCGAGATCGTCCGCCGCCTGGCCTCCGCCCTCCGTTGAGTTGGCCCTCCGGGCCCGTTGAGTTGGCCCTCCGGGCCCGTTCGAGTTCGGCCAAAGGGCTCGCGAGGCGACCATTTGGGCCATTTCGATGGACCCGGAGGGCCAACTCAACAAGTCAGTCCTCGGCGAGCAGACCGACCTTGCGGGCCAGCTCCTGGGCGAGGTCGGCGGGGTCGAGGGTGCCGGCGGCGATGCGGGTGGTGGGCCACTCGCTGACGTCGACCCCGGACAGGGAGGCGAACAGGGCGAGGTCGTCGGCGTAGACGTCGGTCAGACGGCGCATGTCGTCGGCGGTCGGCGGCGGCCCGGCCTGGTCGCGAGGGGTGGGGTTCTCGCGCTGGGTGGGGTACTGGTGCCAGGGCCCGATGCCGAGGAAGGCCGCGATCTCGTCGAGCACGTCGTCGGGGTGGCTGACGAACCGGCGGAACGGCAGCAGCAGCCACTGGGACCGGTCGTAGACGTCGAGCCCCCGCCGCAGCTGCTGGCCGTAGAGCCCGCGGACCACCATCGCCGCCCGCCGCATCTCCCGCGAGGTCTTGCCCGGGGAGGCCCGCCGAGCAGCGAGAGGTCCCCGAAGATCTCGATCGACTCGCTGAAGCCGGGGTACGACGGCTGCCGGTGCCGCTCCATCGACCACTGCGAGAAGGCCCGCTCGATCGGGTCCCGGAAGCTCGCGATCAGGCGCATCTCCGGGTTGTAGTGGTGCATGCGGCGCAGCGCGCCGGGCCACCAGATGTACGACGGCGTCGCGTCGCCAGCGACCCGCTGGCCGGGATGGGTCCGGCGGACGGCGTACCGGCTGTAGTCGGGCGCGGACCAGTCCAGCCGCTCGTCGTCGAAGAAGTGCAGCTCCTTGGCGTCGCCGCGGGCGATGTGCCGGTGCCGCACCAGCATCGTGTGCAAGGTCGACGTCGCGGCCTTCTGCACGCCGACGATCGCGAACGAGATCGGCAGCTGGTCAGTCGTCGTCATCACTGACGAACTTGCGGGCGAACTTGTCGGCCTGCTCCGCCGCGGTCAGGTCCCCGACCGCGATCCGCCGGGTCGGCCACGAGGACACGTCGAAGCCAGAGAGCCGCTCGAAGAGCGCGAGGTCGTCGGTGTAGCGGGCCACCAGCTTCTCGATGTCGGCCTCGCTCGGCGGGGTGCCCTCGTGCGCCTCGGGGGTGGGGTTCAGGCGGAGGGGTGGGTACTGCCGGAAGCGGTGGATCCCCAGGAAGTCGGTGAGCTGGTCGAGGGCACCGGTGTAGTCGCGCACCCACTCGGAGAAGTTGAGGAACAGCCAGTGCTCGCGGTCGAACTGCGCCAGCCCGCGCTCGAGCTGTGCGCCGTAGAGACCGCGGATCACCATGCTCTTGCGGTGCACGGTCCACTTGCCGGCCCCCGGCGGCACCCGGTCGAGCATCGACTCGTCGTCGTACTCCTCGATCGCCCGGCTGAACTCCGGGTAGGCGTTCTTCTGCTTGCGCCCCATGGACCACTGCGAGAACGCCCGCTCGATCGGGTCCCGGAAGCTCGCGACCAACCGCATCTCCGGGTTGAACGCGCGCATCCGCTCCAGCGCCCCCGGCCACAGGATGTACGACGGCGTCGCGTCGAGCGCGATCTCCTGCTGCTCCTGGGTCTTGCTGCCGTAGTAGTGCGCGTAGTCCGGTGCGCTCCAGTCGCGCTCCTCGTCGTCGAAGAAGTGCAGCTCCTTGCCGGCGAAGTGCCACTTGCGGCCGGCCCGCGCGGGGTCGTTCTGGAACGTCGGCGCGACCAGCCGGTGCCGGGTCAGCATCGTGTGCATGGTGCTCGTCGCGGCCTTCTGCACGCCCACGATCGAGGCGGTGATCGGGATCCGACCGATCTCCTCGGGACGGTCCGGCGTCGAGGCGACGCTCACGACTGGCTCGCCTCGCGGGCGCCGAGCCGGTGCGCGGAGAACACCTCGCGGTCGGCGTGCGGCAGCCACTCGTGGGTGACGTGGTCGATCACGTGCACGCCCTCGGGCGCCTCGATCCGGTGCAGGTGCGGCCAGCGCTCCCACTCGCCGCGGCCGAGCGACTCGAAGAGCTCGAACTCCCGTCGCTTGCGGGCGGTGCGGAAGTTGTCGGCGAACGCCTCCGGCGCGGTCCAGTGCGCGAACTCGTCGGAGTCCAGCCACTTCAGCTCGAGGCTGGCGCCGTCGGGCAGCCGGACGAACTCGACGTCCTCCGGGTAGGCCCGCAGCTCCCACTCGAAGGCCTTCACGTGGGTGTATGCCGGGCCCATCGGGTAGCCGTAGGCCTCCACGTTGGGCAGCCCGAGGTCGAGGTAGGCCACGCGCTCGTTGTCGACGTACAGGCTGTGCCGCGGGACCCGGACGATCACGTCCTTGCCGGGCAGCTGCCAGGCGAGGTCGTGGATCAGGCCCTCGGCGTCCTCGGTGAGCACCATGTCGCCGTCCCACTTGAGCGAGTAGGCGGTCTCCACGTGGGCGAAGGACCAGTTGTAGAAGTAGACGAGGCTGTGCACCGACGCGGCCGGCGTGCCGAGGTGCTCGGGGCCGCAGCGACTGACGTCGAAGGGGTACTCGAAGACGCGCATCTTGTCCTCGAAGCCGTGCTCGCGGGCGACCTGCATCGCCACGTCGGGAGTGCCGTCGTCGGACTGGTTGTCCACCAGCACCACTGCTTGGGTCGCCCGCAGCAGCGGTGGCAGCACCCAGGGCAGGGAGCGGGCTTCGTTCTTCACCCGGAGCACCGAGGTCGTGCCCGGCGCGAGCCGGCGGTCGCCCTCCCACGGCCACCGGACCGCGAAGTCCTCGCGGCCCTCCTGGTTGGTCGCGCTCTTGCTCTCGGTGGTCGAGCCTCGTGCTCTCGGTGGTCGAGCCTGTCGAGACCGTCACTCCGGGCCCTTCCGCGCCTCGAGCCGCTCGCGCACGGCCCGGCGCGCACCGGCCGGCACCATCGCGCGCAGGCCGTGCGGGATCCGCGAGCCCTCGGCGTGGTCCTCGGCGGCGGCCGCCTGCCGGTCCCGTTCCGCGACGACGCCCTCCTGGCGGGCGCTCGCGGCGGTGGACTGGGTGAGCAGCTCAGCCTCGGTGTAGTAGTCGACGTAGGCCTGGCGCAGCTCGTCGAGGGTGGCGCGCACCTCGGGGGTGTCGCCGTCCTTGTCGGCCAGCCGGTCCAGGGAGACCCAGGCCTCCTGGGCGATCTCCTGCAGCCGCGCCGGCACCTTCACGTCGTCCCAGGTCAGCTGCACCCGACGCAGGGAGGGGTCGATGAAGGAGTGCACCTTGCGCAGGTCCTGGGCGGACGCGCGCTGGACGCCGGCGTAGTGCAGTCGCTCGCCGAGCTCGAAGACCGGCACCGTCCAGTCGTCGAGGAGGTCGGCGTACCGGACGAAGGCGCGCTCGCTGTCGCGGGTCGCGCGCTCGGTGTGCAGCATGACGTTGACCCAGCCGGCCGTGCGGCTGATCTCGCCCTGCTTCCCGGCGTAGTACTTCTGCTTGCTGCCGACCACCTCGGTCACCGGGCGGAGCATGGTGATGTACGTCGGGGTCGCGCGGCAGCGGATCGCCGCACCGCGCCACATGCCGAGGAACCACACCAGCCTCGGGTCCTTCACGACCAGCTCGGAGGTGCCCGGCGTCGTCTCGGTGGGCGTCTCCGCCTCCGCGAACTGGCCCTCGAGCCAGTCGTAGAGCTCGTTGCGGAAGATCTCACGCATCGCGGGGCGCTCAGTGTCGAACCACGCCTGGGGTCGGGCGTCGGCGGTCTGCACCCGCACCCGGTTGAGCAGCCGCTCGTGGAGCTCCACGATCCACTTCGGCTCGCCGAATCCCTTGGGGTTGGTGGCGTCGGCGCCGACCTCCGGCTGCGGCACGTGCATGCCCAGGGCCTGGAGGGTTCCCGACATGGTGCTCGTCCCGCTCCGGCCCGAGCCCACGACGAACGCGATCCGCCGGTCGCCGGCACCCTCTGACATGGCCGCAAGCCTACGGCCCGCGCTGAGAGGGGAGGAACTCCGCGCAGCCGCCGCCCTCTAGGCTGCCGACCATGCTGGTCTCCGACACGCACCGGATGGTGTTCATCCACGTGCAGAAGACCGGTGGCGTGACGGTGAGCAAGGTCCTGGAGCCGGTGGTGGCCGATCTCCGGCAGGTCCCCGAGAAGGGCATCAAGCACTCGACGCTGGCTCAGGGGCTCGCCCAGGAGCCGGCACTGGCGTCGTACTGGACCTTCGGGTTCGTCCGGAACCCGTGGTCCCGCCTGGTGTCGTGGTGGGCGATGGTCCAGCGCTTCAAGGAGATGGCCGACAGCGGCGTGGAGACCGCGCAGGGTCGGTTCGCGCGCAACCACTTCCTGCGCACCGCGCGCACCTACCCCGACTTCGACACGTTCGTGCTCCAGGGCTCGGAGGAGCTGGAGCGGCTGCGCACCCCGCAGATCGAGTACCTGCGCGCCGACGGCCGCGAGGCGGACTTCGTCGGCCGCACGGAATCGCTGCCGGCCGACCTGCGGTCGGCCTTCGCGCACCTGGGCCTCCCCTTCCCCGACGAGCTCCCGCACACCAACAAGAGCCCGCACGCCCACTACACGTCGTACTACTCCGACGTGTCGCGCGCCAAGGTCGCCGAGCTGTTCGCGCCGGACCTCGACGCCTACGGCTACGAGTTCGGCCCGGCCCCCCGCGGGACCTAGACTCCCCGGATGCGCATCACGGTCGTCGGCTGCGGCTATCTCGGGGCCACCCACGCCGCCTGCATGGCCGAGCTGGGCTTCGAGGTGCTCGGGGTCGAGCTGGACCCGACCAAGCGCGCCGCGCTGACCGCCGGCACGGTGCCGTTCTACGAGCCCGGCCTGCAGGCCCTCCTGGCCCGGCACGTCGAGAGCGGGCGGCTCCGGTTCACCGACGACTTCGCCGCGGCCGCGGAGTTCGGTGACGTGCACTTCATCTGCGTCGGGACGCCGCAGCTGGCAGAGAGCATGGGCGCCGACCTGGCCCAGGTCCACGGCGCGATCGAGCTCCTCGCCCCCCACCTCACCCGACCGACCCTCGTGGTCGGCAAGTCGACGGTGCCGGTGGGTACCGCACCCGCCGTGGCCGAGCGGCTCGCGGCGCTCGCACCCGCCGGCGAGGCGGCCGAGCTGGCGTGGAACCCCGAGTTCCTCCGCGAGGGCTTCGCCGTCGGCGACACCCTGCGCCCCGACCGGCTGGTGCTCGGCGTGCGCTCCGAGCAGGCCGAGCAGACCCTGCGTCGGGTGTACGCGACCACCATCGAGGCGGGGACCCCCGTCGTGGTGACCGACTTCGCCACCGCCGAGCTGGTCAAGGTGTCCGCCAACGCCTTCTTGGCCACCAAGATCTCCTTCATCAACGCGGTCGCCGAGGTGTGCGAGGTGACCGGCGCCGACGTCGTCGACCTCGCCGACAGCCTGGGGTACGACGACCGCATCGGCCGCAAGTTCCTCAACGCCGGCGTCGGGTTCGGCGGCGGCTGCCTGCCCAAGGACATGCGCGCCTTCGTGCACCGGGCCGGCGAGCTCGGCGCCGAGGGCGCGATGAGCCTGCTCAGCCAGGTCGACGACATCAACCAGGGCCGGCGCGAGCACGCCGTCCAGGTTGCCGCCTCGATGCTCGACGGCAGCGTCGCCGGGGCCCGGGTCGCCGTGTGGGGGGCGGCCTTCAAGCCGCACACCGACGACGTCCGCGACTCGCCCGCACTCTGGATCGCCGGTCAGCTGCACCTGCGCGGCGCCGACGTCTCGGTCTACGACCCCAAGGCCAACGACACCGCGCGCGGCATGTTCCCCACCCTCGCGTACGCCACAGACGCGATCGCCTGCGCCCGCGACGCCGACCTGTTGCTGCACCTCACGGCGTGGCCGGAGTTCGCCGAGGTCGACCCCGCCAAGCTGATCAGCGAGGTCCGCCGGCCGCTGCTGCTCGACGGCGGCAACTGCCTGGACTTCGACGCCTGGCGCGCGGCCGGCTGGACGGTCCGCGGCCTCGGGCGCCGATAGCGCTCAGAACTCGTAGCCGAACGCCTTGATGTCCTGGGCGAACAGCTCGGCCACGGTGTCCCGCGCGAGCGGGGTGTAGTGCCGGCGGTAGTCGTCGGGCGGGCCGGCGTTGTTGTGCGGAGTCGCGGCCGGCGCCGGCAGCCCGATCCGGCCGAAGACCTCGCGGACGTCGGCGTCCAGCGTCTCGGTCCTCCCGATGAAGTCGGCCCGCCGCCCGCGGGCCCGCAGGTAGCGCACCTGGGGGACCCGCAGCCGCTTGACCTCGCGCGGGCCTTCGATCACGAACGACTCGAAGTCGGGGAAGTCGGTCATCACCTTGGCCCAGAAGTGGTTGCGGCCGAGCTTCTCGGCGACGTACTCGTTGCCCGCCTCGACGCTCTCGCGGCGGCGTTGGACCATGGAGTACCAGCTGTACATCCGCGCCCAGGGGTTCCGCACGAAGCCGAAGACGAAGTAGTCGCTCAGCTCGGGCCGCACCTTCAGTGCCGCGCCGAGCCGCGCGTGCCGGCCACCGCCCAGCCCCTGGACGGGGGCCGCGTCCGGCAGCGCCTCACGCAGGAGCTCCTGCACGGTCAGGCCGCCGGTCTTCTGCACGTGCACGAAGAGGACACGAGCGGAGTCCGACACGATCACGCGGCGAACCTAACACCGCCGTCGCTCAGCTCAGCTCCATCAACCGGCTGGGACGGAAGCCGTCCCAGCGGTGGTGCACGCGCACCGGGTCGAGGAGGTAGTCGAGGTCGACCTGCCAGGTGTGGCCGGTGGCGTTGCGGCGCAACACGTAGCCCAGACCGTGGGCGCGGTAGACGGTGCCGCCGGCGGCGGCCACCCCGGCGAGCAGCTGCGCATCGACGAACTTCCGCACCGACCGGAAGCCGCCGACCTCGCGGAGGAGCGCGCGCTCGATCATCAGCGTGCCGCCGGCCACGAACCTCGCGTACACCTCGGAGGTGTGGCCGCGGGTCACCGTCACGTCCGGCTCGGTGAGGTAGTGGAACTCCGCGGGCATCCCCACCACCTCGGCACCGCTGTAGGCGTGCGCCCGGACCAGGTCCTCGATCGCGTCCGGGGCGTACCAGTCGTCGTCGTCCATCTTCAGCACCAGGTCGCCCGAGGTGGCCAGCGCCGCCGCGTTCAGCACGTCGCCGAACGGCAGGTCGTCGGGCTGGGGGCGCAGCACGAGCCGTACGTCGGGTCCGAGCACCTCGGCGGCGTGCGCCTCGTCGACGGAGAAGCCGTGCGGTGCCAGCACCAGCTCGAGCCCGAGACCGCGCTGCCGGGCCACCTGAGCCAGCGCGAAGTCGACCATCTCGGGCCGTTTGGTCGCCAGCACCACGCTGACCGCGGGCTCCTCGGCGACGCGGACCCCGGCCCGGGAGGCGGTCCGGCGCCGCCAGGCCGACGTGGAGAACGCGTCCAGCGCCGCTCGGCGCAGCACGACGCTGTGCTCCTCGCGGGCCAGGTCGTCGTCGGCCGCCACCGGTGCGGCGAGAGCCGCGGCCACCGGGCCGCCGAGCAGGTCCAGGGCCCACGACGGCACCTCGCGGGAGGTCAGGGGCACCCCGGCCATGGCCAGGCCGGCCACCGTGCGGGCCCGGGCGGCGTCCGGGTCGTCGGACCAGACGACCGGGACGGTGGCCGCTCCCCGGAGCCCGGCGACCAGTGACTCGGAGAGGACGGCACCGTCGGGCAGTGGCGTCGCGGGCCCGGTGGCCGCGGCCCGGAAGCCGATCGGGTTGAGCACCCGTTCGTCGAGGGGAGCGAGGACCTCGGCCACGAGCCGGACGGGGGGACGGCCCAGGACCGGGTCGCTCTCGAGCGGCTCGCCCGGCTCGGCCACCACGTCGGCCGGTACCTCGTCGCCCGGCGCCGAGGCGGTGTCGGCCGCCCAGAGCCCCGCCTGGCCGGTCGTGTCCCCGCGCACCGCCTGCCGGGCAACCTCCGCGAGCACCTCGGCGACCGGCGCCGGGGTGCGGAACCGGAGCACCAGGAGCCAGCCCCCGTCACGCAGCCGGCGGGAGCGCAGGCCGTCGAGCACCGGCCACTCCGGGCGAGGTCGGGCGGCGATCGCGGGCCCGTCGGCCAGCCACACGGCGACCCGTCGCGCGCGGCCGAGGTCGGGCACCGACACGTTGCGCAGCGCCAGCCGGTCCGGCACCGCGAGCGTCACCGCGTCCCACGGGGTGTCGACCTCCCCCGGTCCGCCGGGGAGCACCAGGACAGTGGCCGGGCCGGTCGGCACCCGGGCCGCCACCGCCGGGTGAGCGAGGACCAGCGACGCCTGTCCCGCACGGCGGAGATAGGCGTCCAGGGACTCAGGCATCGGACCGCACGAGGGCGCGCAGCCGGGCGAGCAGCCCGCGAGCGCTCGACCCGACCGCGGGTGCCGCGGGTTCCTCGGGAGCTGCCCGAGGAGACGACGGGCGGGTCGCCGCCCTCGGTCTCGGGCAGCGTCGCGGGGTCGCGGGCCGGTCCGGAGCGGCCGGGCAGTCGCGGCACCACGACGTCCTGGGCGGGGGCGAACCCGACCTCGGGGCCGTCGACCCACCAGGAGCCGAAGAGCTCGTCGACCACGTCGTCGAGGTCCTCGCCCGGGTCGAGGACCCGACGGGCCCGCTGCACCGCGGCGGTCCGCTCGAGGCGTGCCGTCGCACCGTCCGGTTGGATGGCGGTGCGCAGGCCGTGGTGGGTCCACTCGAGCTCGCGCACCATCCGGTTCACGGTCTGCCGGTCCGGCGCCCAGGCCGCCGACGAGAGGGTCAGGCGCAGCATCGCCGGGCCGCGCCCCTGGTCGAGGGCCTCGCGCAGCCGGACTCGCGGCTCCGAGACGTACGCCGCGTGCACCAGGCGCGCGTCGAGGTGCGGGTCGTCGAGCACCGCGACCCGCTCGTCGGACAGTGCGGACCACGGACCGAGCAGCGTCACCACCAGGTCGGGGACCGTCGAGGCGAGGACCGCGTCGACCACCGCGACGACGTCGCGGTGACTCTCGCCGGTGCTGTCGAGGACCACCTCGACGTAGGGCACGGCGTACTGCCGGCCGACGGTCGCCCGCTTGACCCGGCCGTCGGGGATGCGATCGGCCAGGAAGGGGAAGTTGTAGTCGTTGACCTCGTCCTGGCGTCGCATCACGTGCGTGGGGCCGAGGTGCCAGCTCCGGGCCTCGCGGTCGGGCACGAACACCGCGCCGCACTCCGCGAGGCGGTAGCCGAGCGCCGAGTCCTCGCCGAGCTTGAGGTCGAGATCCATGCCACCGGCCTCGAGGTACAGCGCGCGGTGCAGGGAGGCGGTCGCACCGACGTGGGCCCGGTGCGCGCGAGGCCCGGACTCGCGCAGGTCGTCGGTGCGGGCGTAGAGCTCCTCGATCCACGCGTGGCCCTCGCGCTCCTGGCCGGCGAAGAAGTCCCCGACCCGGCCAGCCGCAACGGCGTCCCGGACCGCCGCCGGCTCGACCCCCTCCAGCGGGGCCGGATCGACGAACCACTTGTGGCCGAGGACCACGGCGTGGTCGAGGAGGTCGTGCCACCGCAGCTGCGCGGCGACGTGGTCGGCCTCGACGAGCATGTCGCTGTCCAGCCAGTGCAGCACCTCGCCGTCGGCCACCAGGGCGCCGGAGTGGCAGGCGGCCGCGCGACCCCAGCCCTGCGCCGTCCGCACCACCCGGGTGCGCTCGGGTCGGACCTCGGGGAGCGTGGTGAGGGGGGCGGGGGAGTCGTCGGCGACGATCACCTCGAGCAGGTGGGCGGGGTAGGTCTGGGCGGCCAGGCCGGCGAGGACGAAGGGCAGGGTGCGCTCGGCCCGGTAGGTCGGGATCACCACGCTGACCGAACGGGTGGGAGTCCAGGCGCCCAGCGCCGGCACCTCCAGGGACCCCCAGTCGTTGCGCCGGACCCGGGCCTGGCCGGTCATGACGGCAGCTCCGCAGCGTCGTGGGTGAGCAGCTCGCTGGGCCGGAAGCCGCGCCACTGACTGACCACCGTGCGCCGCGACAGGAAGTAGCCCAGGTCCGGCGACCACGTGTGGCCGGCCGCCCCCCGGCGCAGGACGTAGCCGAGACCTTGGGTGCGGTGCACCCGACCGCCGGCGCGCCGCACCGCCGCCAGCAGCTGGGCGTCGACGAAGCGGGTCACGGAGCGGAAGCCGCCCAGCGCGCGGAGGTAGTCGCGACCCAGCAGCATGGTTCCGCCGGCCACCACCCGGGCCGGCCGCTCGACGGCCGCCCGACGCCGGATGGTGAGGTCGAGCTGCTCGAGGTAGACGAACTCGGCCGGCATGCCGACCAGCTCCGCCCCCGAGGTACGCCGGGCCCAGAGCAGGTCGGTCACGACGTCGGGGCCGTACCAGTCGTCGTCGTCCATCTTCAGCACCACGTCACCCGACGCGGCGCGGGCGGCCGCGTCCAGCACGTCGCCGAACCGGGTCGTGGCGGGCACCGGTCGCACCACGACACGCCCCTCCCCCAGGACCGACCGCACCAGCCCCGGGTCCGCCGCGAAGCCGTGCGGGGCCAGCACCAGCTCGACGGCCGGCGCCCGCTGCTTGGCGACCTGGGCGAGAGCGAACGCCAGCTGGTCGGGACGACGGGTGGCGAGCAGGATGCTCACGGATGGTTGCCCCACGGCCCGCACCCCGGCCCGGGCGGCGAGGTGCGAGCGCCAGGCCAGCGTCGAGTGGGTCGCCGCGGCCGCGCGGCGCAGCCGCACGCTGTGCTCCTCGCGACGCAGTCGGTCCGCGAGGTCGACCTCCGTCTCGAGCAGCGCCGCCAACGACGGGTCCAGCCCGGCGGGTGCCACCCCGACGAGAGGCACCCCCGCCAGGGCGAGCGCGGCGACGTCGTACGCCGTCGCGCGGGGGCCGACGCGCACGACCCGGGCGTCGCGCAGATCGGCGACGGTCACGTCGGTGACCCGACCGGGCGGCAGGTCCACGAGGTCGCGGGACCAGTCCCGGCGGAAGCCCACCGGCGTGAAGACTCCTTCGTCGACCGGCTCGCGACCCGACTCCCGCTCGGCCACCAGCACCGGCGCGCGCCCGGTGACCGGATGGACCTGCTGTTCCTGCTGCTCGCCGACGACCACGTCGGGCGGCACCTGCGCGTCCTGCCCGGCGTCACCGCCCACCACCAGGCCACCGCGCCCGACGACGCCGCGCGAGCCGGCGTCCCGCGCGAGCTGGGCGAGGACCTCGTGCACCGGGGCGGCCGCGTGGAAGCGGAGCCGGCTCACCGCACCGCCCTCGGGCGTGGCGTGCACGTCGACCTCCACGAGGTCCGGCCACTCGGGCCGGACCTCGGGCACCACGAGGGTGGTCGTGCTCCCGACCCACGCCACCACGGCGCGGGCCCGGCCGACCGGCGGCGGCGCGCCCCCGGCCCGGCGCAGTGCCGCCCGGTCCGGCACGGCGAGCACGACCGCACCCCAGCGTCGGTCGGCGAGGTCGGCGGGCACGGGGTCGCCCAGACGGAGGATCTCGACGCCCTCGACCGCCGGAGGCGACGGCACGGCGGGGTCCAGGAGCACGAGGGTGGGGCGGGCCGCCCG
The DNA here is from genome assembly GCA_963791275.1 of uncultured Actinomycetota bacterium. GTDB lineage: Bacteria > Actinomycetota > Actinomycetes > Propionibacteriales > Nocardioidaceae > Nocardioides. The sequence goes on along the minus strand of CAWBRP010000004.1, from coordinate 370,938 downwards.
ATCGAGCAACCGCGGCAGCGACACCGATTCCTCCTCCGCCGTACCCAGGGCGGGCGCCAGCCTACGGCACCGTCGGCCCGCCTCCGGGCGGTGCCGGAGGCGTCGCGGACGACGCCGCGGATTCACCCGAAAGTGGGACGCGCGGCACGGCGCGTGTGACCATGTGATCGAGACACCGGGGGGCGTCTCGACATCCGTCACATTGCTACGACAGGGGACTTCGATGCCGGCTCCCGGTACGCCGCGCCGCCGCGTCCTCGCGGCCGCCCTCCTCACACTCGCGCCCGCGCTGGTCGTCGCCACGAGCGCGACTCCTGGCGCCGCCGTCCCGTCGCCCCCGTCGGCCGCATCGGCCGCCTCGGCCCCCTCCGCTGCCCTCCGTCAGCAGCGCGCCACCATCTTGGTGCTGCCGCCCGTCGCGCAGCCCGGGACCAAGGTCGCCGCCGCCGCCGCGGCGCGGACCGCGATCACCGCGACCTTCAGCCCGGCCCGCATCGGTCGACCCGTCGTCCTCTCGCGGCGGACGCCGTCGGGCTGGGTCCCGGTCGCCACCACCCGCCTCAACCGGCGTGGCCTCGCCGAGTTCAGCGCGCCGACGCTCATCCGGGGGGCCGCGGTCCGCTACCGCGCCACGGCCTCGCCCGTCCACGGCCTGCAGGCGTTCTCGACCCGCCGGGTCTCCACCGCCCGCTGGGGTGCCCCGCTCTTCTCCGACGAGTTCGCCGGAACCGCGCTCGGCGGCTCCTGGGTCCACCGGGTCCCCGACTACGACCCGGCCGGGCTGCGCACCTGCGCCAAGGGCTCGCCCGCGGCGACCGCCGTCGGCGACGGCGCGCTGCGACTGAGCGTCGTCCCCGACCCCGCGCGCACCGGCGAGACGTGCACGGCCTACCGCGCCGACGGCACCGCGATCGGCCAGTTCGGCTACCGCCTCAACGGCCACGTCTCGACCGCCGGTCACGCGCAGTTCCGCTACGGCGTGGCCGCGGCCCGGATGAAGCTCCAGAAGAGCCGTGGCCAGCACGCGTCGTTCTGGCTCCAGCCGGTGCCGTACCGCCCGCAGGCCACCTCGGCGGCCGACGGCGGCGCCGAGATCGACATCATCGAGTGGTTCGGCCACGGCGGGAACAAGGGTGGCCTGGCCAGCTTCGTCTACCACCCGACCAGCGCCGGCCGCGCCAAGGTCGGCGGCTTCGTCAGCAACCCGCAGCGGTTCCTGAGCAGCCGCGCTGACCGGTGGTGGAAGGAGTACCACGTGTTCTCGGTCGAGTGGACCCCCACGGCCTATGTCTTCCGCATCGACGGCCGGGAGACCTGGCGCACCACCTCCGGCATCTCGGCGCAGCCGCAGTACCCGATCCTGAGCCTGCTCTCGTCCGACTACGAGCTGAAGAACCTCGGCGGCGAGACCCGGCTGCCGCAGAACATGTACGTCGACTGGGTGCGCGTCTGGCAGTCCTGACCGCGGGAACCCGGGCGGCCGCGCCGTCCGCAAAAGCCCTCCCTCGGCTGGTGCCACGTGTGACGATGTCTTTACCCACGCCGGCGCCCCCGTCGGCACGTCCATGGAGAGGCGCCCTCGTGTCCCCTGCTCGTCCCCTGCACCGAAGTGCTGTCGCCACGCTGGCTGCTCTGGCCGTCGGCGTGCTCGCGGCCGTCGGCACGTCCGGCGCGTCGACCGCCGCCGCACCCGCGCCCACCGCCGCTCCGGCGGCCGCGGCCGGCCAGAAGGCCACGATCACGGTGCTGCCACCCATCTCGCAGCCGGGCAAGAAGCCGGCCAAGGCGACGAAGGCCAAGGTCGTCGTGTCCGCCGGCATCACCCCGGCGAAGAAGAACCGGCCGGCCACGCTGCTCAAGAAGGCCGGCGGCGGCTGGAAGTCGGCCGGCCAGACCAAGACCACCAAGGCCGGGTACGCCGAGTTCAGCGTTCCCGCCGGCAAGGCCGTCTACAAGGTCTCCGCCGCCCGGTACAAGGGGCTGGCCCCGATCACCACCAAGCAGGTGAGCACGAAGACGTGGGGCAAGGCCGACTTCACCGACGAGTTCAGCGGCAGCACCCTCGGCCCCGACTGGACCCAGCGCGCCCAGTTCTACAACCCCGGCGGCCTGCGCAACTGCGCCAAGGGTGACCCCTCCGCGACCTCGGTCAGCGGTGGCCTCCTGCGGCTGAGCGTGCTGGCGGACCCGGCGCGCGCGACCGAGTCGTGCACGGCCTACCGCGCCGACGGGTCGACGATCGGCCAGTTCCACTACCGGCTCAACGGGCACATCTCCACCGACGGCAACCACGACTTCAAGTACGGCGTCGCCGCCGCCCGGATGAAGTTCCAGAAGGCCCGTGGGCAGCACGCGTCGTTCTGGCTCCAGCCCAGCAAGTACAACGAGCACGCCACCTCGGCGGCCAAGGACGGCGCCGAGGTCGACATCATCGAGTGGTTCGGCTCGGGCGGGAAGCAGAGCGGCCTGACCAGCTTCATCTACGAGCCCACGCCCAAGGGACCGGTGAAGGTCGGCGGCTTCCTCAAGCAGCAGGACCGCTTCCTGGACTCCAAGAAGGACAGCTGGTGGACGCAGTACCACGTGTTCTCGGTCGAGTGGACCAAGAAGGCCTACGTCTTCCGCATCGACGGCCGCGAGACGACCCGCATCACCACGGGCATCTCCGGAGTTCCGGAGTACCCCATCTTGAGCCTGCTCTCCTCCGACTACGAGCTCGAGGACCTCGGGAACGAGAACCTGCTGCCCCAGCACACGTACATCGACTGGATCCAGACCTGGGAAGCCAAGTAGCGGTCTGACCGCACCGTCCGGAGTGCCGGAGTCCCCGCGCGGGGCTCCGGCACTTCGCACGTCCGGAGGCGCACGGCCGCCGGCGCACGGACTTCTCAGAACCCGACACGACGGGTGCCGCATCGTGCCAAGATCGTGCATCAGACACCGGGGGGTGTCGAACCCGCAGAGTCCGTACGACCGCGAGGTCGTGAAATCGGAAAGGGACATCCCCCCGTGTCCATCGTCTCGCTGTCGCGTCTCGCGACCCTCCTCGTCGCCGCCACCACGGCCGCCGTCATCGCCGCCCCGACCGCTCCGGCCACCGCCGCGGTCACCCGACCGAGCCGCCCGACCGACCGCCCAGGTCGACCAACGGGCCACGATCTCGGTGCTGCCCCCGATCGCCCAGGTCGGCGCGACCGCCGCCCACAGCACCCGGGCCGCCACGGTCATCTCCACGACCTTCACCCCGGCCGACCCACGGCCGACCCGTCGTCCTGGCCCGCAAGCAGCACGGCCGGTGGCGGGTGGTCGACCGGACGACGATGACCCGCAGCGGGCTCGCGGAGTTCACCGCCCGCACCCGGCAGGCCGGGAAGGCCGTGAAGTACCGCACCACCGCGCTGGCCTACCGCACGCTCCCGAAGGTCAACTCGTCCGCGGTCTGGTCCACCACCTGGGGTGCGCCCGACTTCGTCGACGAGTTCGAGGCCCCCGCGCTGGACGCCCGCTGGCAGCACCGGATCCAGTTCCTCAACCCGTGGGGCGGCCGCAGCTGCTCGCGCGGAGCACCGGAGGCGACCGGCGTCGAGTCCGGGGCGCTCCGGCTCAGCGTGCTGCCCGACCCGACCGCCACCGAGCTGTGCACCCCCTCGGTCCCGGAGGCCTCGGTCGACAGCGCCCCGGCCGGGACCTACCGCTACCGGATCAACGGTCACATCTCGACGGAGAACACCGCGGACTTCATGTACGGCGTCGCGGCCGCGCGGATGAAGTTCCAGCAGGCGCGCGGCCAGCACGCGTCGTTCTGGCTCCAGCCGCGGGGGCTGCTGAAGTACGGCACCACGCCCTGGGGTGCGGAGATCGACGTGATCGAGTACTTCGGCGAGGACGAGCAGCGCGGTGGGCTGATGACCAACGTGTACCGGCCCAGCCCGGAGGGCGCCAAGATCCGCAGTGGCACCCACTTCGGCAGCGCCGACCGGTTCCTGGCCGGCCGCTCCGACGCCTGGTGGAAGAACTACCACGTCTTCTCGGTCGAGTGGACGCCCACGGAGTACGTCTTCCGCATCGACGGCCACGAGACCTGGCGCACCACCGAGGGCATCTCCCACCACCCGCAGTTCCTGATCCTGAGCCTGCTCTCCTCCGACAACGAGCTCGCCGCCCTCGGCAACGAGGACGACATCAACGAGAACGCCTACGTCGACTGGGTGCAGTTCTGGCAGGCGGGCTGACGCCGCCGCACTAGAGTCCCGGTGTGCCCGACGTCGCGAGCAGCGTGCTCTTCGACGAGGAGTGGTACGCCGCGCAGACCGGGCTCCGGTTCGGCTCGCGCGCCGACGCGGCGGCCCACTACGTCGCCCACGCGCGCGGAGTCCGCCGCCACCCCGCACCCGCTCTTCGAGCCGGCCTGGCTCTACCCCGCCGAGGCCTGGCGGGCGACGGCCACCGACCCGCTGACCCACTACCTGGCGCGTCCCGACCGGGCCGACCTGAGCACCCATCCCCTGCTGCCCGACCACGCCGAGGACTGGGCCCGGGACGCCGGTCCGGACACCCGGCTGCCGAAGACCACCGGGCGCCGCGTGACGCTGGCCGAGGTCCGCGCGGCCGCGACCGCTCCGCGGAGCCGAGTGGACGGCGCCGTCGTGGCGGACGTGACCGTCGTGCTGCGCGTCGACGACGGGTTCCGGCGGGTCTGCTGGTGGCTGCGCCGGCTCTACCGCACCGAGGTCGTCAAGGCCGGCACCGCACTCGAGATGCTGGTCGTGGCGCCCGACCCGACCGACCGGCGGATCGCGACGGCGACCGCGCTGTCGCTCCCGGGCACCCGCGTCGTCGCCGGGGACCCCGATCCCGCCGGTGCCGTCACCGTCGTGGTCGACCCCGCGCTGGAGCCACCCGAGTGGCCGTGGCTGCACCACCTGGTGGCCCGCCTCGAGGACCCCGCCGCGGGCCGGGTCGGCCCGCTGCTCGTCGAGCAGGACCAGACCGTGGTCGCCGCGGGCGCGCTGCCCGGGCCGTTCCTCCGCGGCGAGACCCCCGCCGACGCCGCCCGCGCCGCACACCTGCCGGTGCCGGACCTGTGGCCCGGAGTCGTCGCCTTCCGGACCGGCGACGGGCCGCGAGACCCGGCCTACGTCGTGCCGGAGGCCCGGGTCGTCGTACCGCACCCGCTCGCCGGTCCCGCGCCCGCCGGGAGGCGGACGTCTCGGGACCGGCGTCCGATCTCTGGCGGGCCGCGGGGTTCACGGGACCGGGCCGGCCGGTGCGGATCGTCGAGGGGCAGCGGGCGCTGCGCTGGGCCATCGACATCGCCGCGCCGCTGGCGCCACGCGGCCGGCGGTGGGGTGACGACCCGTTCGCCCGGAGCCTGGCCGCGGCCCTGGAGCGGCGCGGCCAGTTCGTGACCGTCGACCACCCGGAGACGCGCACCCGCGCCTCTCGCGACCACGACGACGTCGTGCTGGTGCTGCGCGGCCTGGAGCCGGTGTCGCCCACGCCCGCGGACCGCGACGTGCCGGCCCGGCTGCTGTGGGTCATCAGCCATCCCGACGAGGTCACCGCGCAGGAGTGCGCGCCGTACGACCTGGTGCTCGCCGCCTCCCCGCCCTGGGCGCGGCGCCGCACCGAGGACTGGGGACGCGAGGTCCGGCCGCTGCTCCAGTGCACGGACGCGACCCGCTTCCGGCCCGGGCTCGCCGAGCCCGACACGGGTCCGGAGGTGCTGTTCGTCGGCAACTCCCGGGGCGCGATGCGGCCGGTCGTGCAGCACGCGCTCGACGCCGGGCTCCCGCTCACGCTCTTCGGCGACGGGTGGACCGACCTGGTCGACCCCGCCGCTCGTCCGGGGCGTGCACGTGCCCAACGACGACCTCGGGGCGCTCTACGCCTCCGCGGGCGTGGTGCTCGGTGACCACTGGCCCGACATGCGGGCGCTGGGCTTCGTCTCCAACCGCACCTTCGACGTGCTGGCCACCGGCGCCCGGCTGCTCTCCGACGACGTCGCCGGCCTGGCGGAGCTGTACGCCGACCTGTTCGACCAACCGGTGCCGACCTGGCATGGACCGGCGGACCTGGGCCGGCTGGCCGAGCCCGGCTGGCGCGCGGGTTTCCCCGACGCCGCGCAGCGGCTCCACGCCGCCGAGCGGGTGGTCGCCGAGCACTCCTTCGACGCCCGGGCGGCCCGGCTCCTCGACGCGGCCCTGACCCTGTCCCCAGCCCCCACCTAGACTCCAGGCCATGACCGACGTCGTGATCCCCGCGATCGGCCTCCCGCTCCCTCCGATCGAGCTGCGGATGGGCGGCGCCCACTTCCGGGAGGACACCGACTTCGTCGCGGCCGCGATCCGCGACGTGGCGCTGCTCCAGCGGCACGCCGGCCTGACCCGCGAGTCCCGGCTGCTCGACTGGGGCTGCGGCGCCGGCCGCCTCGCGGTCGGCATCCGCCAGTCGCTCGGCCACGTCCGCGACTACCACGGCGTGGACATCCAGCCGACCCTGCTCACCTGGGCGCAGGACCACCTGACCGACGAGCACACCCGCTTCACCCTCGTCGACGCCCGCAACGAGCGCTACAACCCCGACGGCACCCCGACCTACGACATCCCCGCGGAGACCGGCAGCGTCGACGTCCTCTACGCCTACTCCGTGTTCTCCCACATGCTCGAGGCCGACGTGCGTGGCTACGCCCGCACCATCGCCTCGTGCCTGGCGCCGCACGGACGGGCGGTGATGACCGCCTTCGTCGAGAACGACGTGCCCGACTGCGAGGAGAACCCCGCGGAGTACCGCAAGCTCCCCTGGAAGGGCCGGCTGCACTGCGTGCGCTTCGACCGGCAGTTCTTCGAGCGGCTGCTCTGGGAGGCGGGCCTGGCCGTCGACGAGTTCGTCTACGGCCGCGAGACCGACGGCCAGTCGCTCTACTCGCTGCGGCTGCGCGCGAGCCTCTGACCGATGCCCGATCTCGACTACCTGTTCGTCATGACCTACGGCAGGTCCGGGTCGACGCTGGTGCAGGGCCTGCTCAACTCGATCCCCGGCTACCTGATCCGGGGCGAGAACTCCGCCGCGCTCAACCACCTGCACGCCTTCCACCGCACCCTGGTCGAGGAGAGCACCCGCGGCAACCTGGTCAACCGGCGCAAGGTCACCCACCCGTTCTACGGGATGCCGGACTTCCCGCCGGCCGTGTCCCTGGCCGACATCCGCCGACTGGTGCTCGACACGGTCCTGCGCCCCGAGCCCGACACCCGGGTCACCGGCTTCAAGGAGATCCGGTGGTACCAGGAGGACCTCGCGGCGTACGTCGCGTTCCTCCGCGAGGTGTTCCCCGGCGCCCGGTTCGTGGTGAACACCCGCAACCAGGCGGACGTGCTCAAGAGCAAGTGGTGGGCCAAGAAGGACAACAGCGACTACCTCGCGGGCATCGAGGAGCGCATCCTGACGGTCGCGGCGGACCTCGGGGACGCGGCGTTCCGCCTCCACTACGACGAGTTCGTCGCCGACCCGGCGTCCCTCCGGAGCCTCTTCGACTGGCTCGGTGAGGAATTTGACCTGGCCACGGTGCAGGCGACACTGGACACGCGCCATTCCGTGTGAGCCGAGGACCCTCCGGGTCTCCGCCGCGTCACACAGCAACCCCGCAACCGTCGACCCGAGAGGGAGAACCCTTGCTCGTCCCACGCCCGAGAACCTTCCGCACCCCTGCGCTCCTGGCCGTCTCCGCCGCCCTGCTCGTCGCCGGTCTCGGGCGCGCCCTCGCTCGCTGGCAGCCGGCCCGCCGCGGCCCCGAGCAGTGACACCACGGTCGTGTCCCGCGAGGCCGGCCAGCGCGCCACCATCTCCGTGCTGCCCCCGATCTCGCAGCCGGGCAAGGGCGTCGCCAGCCCGTCCGGCGCGCGCACCGTGGTGGCCGTCAAGGTCTCCCCGGGCAAGGAGGGGCGCCCCGTCGTGCTCCAGCGGCAGTCCGGGACCTCCTGGGTCAAGGCCGGCAAGACCAAGCTCTCCAAGCAGGGCCTCGCCGAGTTCAGCGTCTCCACCACCGTCGGCGGCGCGCCGATCGTCTACCGCGCGACCGCGCTGAAGTACTCCGGCAAGGCGGCCGTCACCAGCGGCCAGGTCCTCTCGACGCAGTGGGGCACGCCCGACTTCGCCGACGAGTTCAGCGGCTCGCACCCTGGACCCGGTGTGGACCCACCGGGCCCAGGACTACAACGCCGCGGGCCTGCGACGCTGCTCCAAGGGCTCGCCCAAGGCCGTCGACGTGCGCCGCGGCGCCGTCGAGCTGAGCGTCATCGTCGACAAGTCCAAGGGCCACAAGCTCTGCACGGCCAAGCGCGCCGACGGCTCGACGGTCGGGAAGTTCAAGTACCGGCTCAACGGGCACATCTCGACCGAGGGCCGCGCCACGCTGCGCTACGGCGTCGCCGCCGCCCGGATGAAGTTCCAGAAGTCCCGGGGCCAGCACGCCTCCTTCTGGCTCCAGCCCAACGTGATGACCGGGACCAAGGACGCCAGCACCGGCGGCGCCGAGATCGACGTCATCGAGTGGTTCGGCCACCCGACCCGCAACGGCGGGCTGACCAGCTTCATCTACCACCCGTCGAAGAAGGGCTCGGTCAAGGTCGGCGACTTCATCGACAACCCGGACCGCTACCTGTCCAGCAAGTCCGACGCGTGGTGGAAGAGGTACCACGTGTTCTCGGTCGAGTGGACCCCGCAGGTCTACATCTTCCGGATCGACGGCAAGGAGTCGTGGCGGACCACGGCCGGCATCTCCGGGGTCAAGCAGTTCCCGATCCTCAGCCTGCTGTCCTCCGACTACGAGCTCGACGACCTGGGCGGCGACAAGCGGCTGCCGCAGCGGATGTACGTCGACTGGATCCAGTTCTGGGAGACCGACACCCCCACGAGCTGACCGCACCACCTCTGCAGACGGGGTCCGGAGCCGCCCACCCGCGGCCTCCGGGCCCCGTCGCCTATGTCTAGGCTGCGGCCTGTGCGGAACGCGAGGAGAAGCCTGGCGCGTGTGGTGCCCGGCCGTCGCGACGCCGAGGCCGCGGGCGACGCCGACGGGCCCGCCGGCGACCCCGCCGGACTGACCCGCAGCGAGCGGCGCAAGCAGCAGAAGTCGCCGGTGATGACGCTGGCCCGGTCCGGCATCTTCGACCTGGAGTACTACTCCGCGGCCGCCGGTGAGGTCTTCCCCGACCGGCGCACCGCGGCCCGCCACTGCGTCACCGTCGGGATGCCGGCGGGGCTCTCGCCCAACCCGTTCCTCGCCGTCACCTACCTGCCCAAGCGGATCCAGCAGGCGTGGGTGCGCAGCCACGTGATCAAGGTCCTCGACCACCTCGTCAACGAGAAGAGCTGGGACCGGCCGTTCGGCCCGCTGTTCCACCCGCGGCTGTACGTCGAGCAGGTGGGCCGCACCGAGGACCTGCTCGCGGCCGGGCCGCTGGCCCACTTCATGAGCGGCGCCACGCCCGAGACCCCGCTGCCGGTGGCGCGCCCCGGCGACGCCGAGGCCCCGACGTACGCCGCCGCCCGGCGCGCCCTGATCGCGCACGCGCGGCTCGTCGACGCCCAGGACCGGGACCTGCCCGGGACCGAGCTCTCCTTCCACGAGCCGGGCGCCGCCCCGTGGCGCCGCGGCGCACTCCCGCTCCCGATGCAGGGTCCCGGCGGCCCTCTCGTGACCGTGGTGGCCCCGCTCGAGGCGACCGCCGCGGCCGCCTCCGCCATGGTGCTCATCCTCCAGGGGCAGACACTGCACCGGTGGGAGCTGCTGCTGGTCGGGGACACCGAGGACCGCAGCCTTCCCGAGCTGTACGACGGCCGGGCCCGGGTGGTGTCACTGCCGCCCGGCGCCGACTGGCGCAACGCCGGCCTGGCCGAGGCGGAGGGCGCCTACGTCGCGTTCCTGATGCCCGGCCACCACTGGCGGCCCGACTTCCTCCAGGGCGCCGTCCAGTGGCTCCACGACTCCGGCCACGAGGCCGGCCACGCGGCGGTCTCGCTGCACGACGCGACCGGGCGCGTCACGGTGATGGCCGGCCACGGCGACCTGCACACCCTGCGCGCCGGCGGCTGGATCGACGTCGGCTCGCTGGTGTGCCGGACCGAGGCGGCCCGGGCGGCCGGCGGGTTCGAGCCGGAGCTCGGGTCCGGCGCCGAGCCCGAGTTCGCCATCCAGCTCGCGGGCCGCGCCCCGCTCGACGCCTTCCCGTTCGTGGCCAGTGACCGGATGGTCGCGACCCTGCCCCGCCAGCAGGTCACCGCCGCCGGGGCCGACGGCGACTGGCTGGCGGTCATCGGCAAGGCGTGGGTCAACTGGGCCGAGGTCCAGGCCCGGGTGGCCGACCGGGTGCCGGGCCGGGTCTCGGTGGTGGTCCCGACGTTCAACGACGCGGCGATGACCCAGAAGGCGGTCGCCAGCCTGCTCGCGACCTCGACCATCCCCGACATCGAGATCACCGTCGTCGACAACGGCTCACCGATGGGTCTGGGTCAGGAGCTCACCGCCGGCTTCGTCGGCGAGCCGCGGGTGCGGTACCGCAGGCTGCCGGTGAACCTGAACTTCGCGATCGCCTGCAACCTCGGCTACGCCGAGTCGACCGGCGAGATCGTGGTCTTCCTCAACAACGACACGCGCTCCGACACCGACTGGCTGCCCGACGTGGTCGCCCACCTCGAGGACCCGACCATCGCGGGCGCGCAGCCGGTGCTGCTCTACCCCGACTCCACCATCCAGACCGCGGGGACGGTGTTCCCGCTGGCCGACGGCCTGGCCTGCCACTTCCTGACCGGCCGTCCCTACCTCGACGCACTCCCCACCGCCGGCCTCTCCTTCCACGCCGCGACCGCCGCCGCCCTGGTGATGCGTGCGACCGACCTGGCCGCCCTCGAGGGCTTCGACCCGCACTACGTCAACGGCATGGAGGACGTCGACCTGTGCCTGCGCGCCGTCGAGCTCCGCCCCGGCGGCTTCCGGGTCGAGCCGCGGTCCTCCGTGACCCACCTGGAGGGCAAGACCCCGGGCCGCGGCAAGCGGATCCCCCAGAACCGCCGCTTCTTCATGGAGCGCTGGCAGGGCCGGCTCCCGGGTCCCGAGCTCGACAAGTTCGAGCAGGCCGGCTTCACCGTGGTCCGCATCGAGGACGACGGCCAGGAGATCCCCTCCCCCGCCCGATCATCACCCCCCGCTGACCGGGCACTTCTGCGCACGTCCCATGCGTCGACCGGGCGCTCCTGGCGACCGCAGTGCCCGTTCGGCTCAGATCTTGTTGGTGGAAGTGCCCGGTCGGCGGTGGGTCAGCGGCGGGCGCGGTTGGCCGCGACCAGCGCGGCGTACCACTCGAAGGACTTCTTGGGGGTTCGCACCAGGGTGTCGTAGTCGACGTGCACGAGCCCGAACCGCTGGGTGAAGCCCTCGGCCCACTCGAAGTTGTCCATCAGCGACCAGGTGTAGTAGCCGCGGACGTCGACGCCGGAGGTGATCGCGGCGCTCACCGCCCGCAGGTGCGAGTCGAGGTAGTCGATGCGGGGCTGGTCGTCGACCACGCCGTCGGCGTCGGGGCCCATGCCGTAGGAGCAGCCCGACTCGGTGACGTAGATCGGCGGCAGCGCGGCCCGGTAGCGCGCCTTCATCAAGATGAGCAGCTCGCGGAGCCCGTCGGGGACCACCGGCCAGCCGAAGTCGGTGGTCGGGTAGCCGAGCACCTCGAGGAGCTGCCACGGCGTCGGGTAGTCCTCGTCGTCGGCGGCGGCGACCTTCATCGGGTTGTAGTAGTTGAGGCCGTAGAAGTCGAGGGGCTGCCGGATGGTGGCCAGGTCGCCGTTCTGGATCACCGGCTCGAGCAGCGGGGTCAGGTCCGCGGGGTAGCGGCCGAACAGCATCGGCTCGGCGAACATGCCGTTCCAGATGGCGTCGAAGAGCTTGGTCACCCCCACGTCGGCGTCGTCGTCGGTCGCCGGCCACATCGGGGCGTGGTTGTTGGCACAGCCGACGCTGGTCGCGCCCGCCTGGCGCAGCGCGATCGCGGCCTTGCCGTGGGCCAGCAGCAGGTGGTGGGCCACGGGGAGCGCGTCGAACATCAGGTTCTTGCCGGGGGCGTGCTCACCGGTCCCGTAGCCGAGCATCGTCACGACGTTGGGCTCGTTGACCGGGATCCAGTGCTCGACGCGGTCGGCGAGGGCGCCGCCGACGATCGCGGCGTACTCCTGGAAGTGGTCGGTGGTGGCCCGGTTGAGCCAGCCGCCGTCGTCCTCCAGCGCCTGCGGGAGGTCCCAGTGGTAGAGCGTCACCATCGGCTTGATGCCGGCCTCGAGGAGCCGGTCGACGAGCCGGTCGTAGAACGCCAGGCCGGCCTGGTTGGCGGGCCCGGTGCCCTTCGGCTGGATGCGCGGCCAGGCGATCGAGAAGCGGTAGCCCTCGACGCCGAGGCGAGCCATCAGCTCCACGTCCTCGTCGAGGCGGTGGTAGTGGTCGCAGGTGACCGCGCCGGTGGTGCCGTCGACGACCCGGCCGGGCTCGGCGGTGAAGGTGTCCCAGATGCTCGGGCCGCGGCCGTCCTCGGTCACGGCGCCCTCGATCTGGTAGGCGGCCGTGCTCGTCCCGAACCTGAAGCCTCCGGGCAGCGCGGGATAACCCTCCCGAGCCCGGCCGGCGGATGCGCGCCTGGTCACCCGTCGACCCTAGTGGGTGGTCGGTGACGGTGTGACGGTGAATGCCCGGACCCGGCGTCAGGGCACCAGCACGCCGGGGTTGAGCACGCCGGTGGGATCCAGCTCCGCCTTGATGGCGCGCAGCACCCGCACCCCCAGGCTGCCGATCTCGGCCTCCAGCCACGGCCGGTGGTCGACCCCGACGGCGTGGTGGTGGGTGATCGTCGCGCCTCCCGCCACGATCGCGTCGGTCGCGGCCACCTTCGCCGACCGCCACCGGGCGACCGGGTCGTCGCCGCCCTCGGCGGCCACCGTGAAGTAGAGCGAGCAGCCGGTCTCGTAGACGTGCGAGATGTGACAGAGCACCAGCGCCCCCGGGAGCGCGCGCTCGAGGGCGGCCCGCACGTCGGCGTGCAGGCGCTCGGTCCGGGACCAGAAGGTCGCGGTCTCCAGCGTCTCCACCAGGACCCCGACGTCGAGCATCGCGTCGCGGAGGTACGGCGCCGCGAAGCGCCCGGCGACCCAGTCCCGGCCAGGTCCCTCGCCCTCGTCGGCACCCCCCAGGTCGGTGAGCACGGCCGCCACGGCGGCCCGCCGCTCCGCCACGAGGTCCGCGTCGCCCTCGTGGCCGACGATCATCAGGCAGCCGCCGGCGCCGCCGGCGCCGATGCGGTCGGGGTGGGCCAGGCTGAGCGCGCTCTCGGCCTCGTCGGAGAGCCGGATCACGGTCGGCAGCCGGCCGGTCTGCGCCAGGGTGCGCATCGCCGCCGCGCCGGCCGCGAAGGACGGCCACCGCCATCCGTCGTACACGGTGACGGCGGGGAGCCGACGCACCCGCACGGTCACCGAGGTGATGACCCCGAAGGCACCCTCCGAGCCGAGCAGCACCTGGCGCAGGTCCGGTCCGGCGGCCGAGGCGGGTGCGGTGCCCGAGGTTCAGGGTGCCGGTCGGGGTCACGGCCGTGAGAGCGACGACCATCGCGTCGAAGCGGCCGTAGCCGGCCGAGGACTGACCCGACGAGCGGGTCGCGGCGAAGCCGCCGATCGAGGCGTACTCGAACGACTGGGGGTAGTGCCCGAGCGTCAGGCCGTGCTCGGCGAGGAGCGTCTCCGCCTCCGGGCCGCGCAGCCCCGGCTCGAGGGTCGCCGTCATCGAGACCGGGTCGACCGCCAGCAGTCGGTCCATCCGCCCGAGGTCCAGGCTGAGCACACCCGCGAAGCCTTCTCGCCGGGCGACCAGGCCGCCGGTCACGGCGGTTCCGCCACCGAACGGGACCACGGCGAGGTGGTGGCGGACCGCCACCTCGAGCACGAGGGCGACCTGGGCCGCGTCGCCCGGGCGGACCACCGCGTCGGGGGCGTCGGCGAGGTCGCCGGAGCGGGCGCGCAGCAGGTCCGGAGTCGACTTGCCGCGGGTCCGCAGCCGTCGGGTTTCGTCGTCGACCAGCACGGCGTCGTCGCCGAGCGCCGCCCGCAGCGACGCCAGCACGGACGGGTCGAGGCGCGACGGCGGCGGGACCGCGCCCTCCACGGCCGGGCTCGACGTGGTCGCGAAGGCCAGGTCGACCAGCGCGCGGGTCGGCTCCGGCAGCGGCGCGGCGGCGGCCGGGTCGCCCCAGCGGGACGGGTGCATCTCGGGATGGGTGGCGTGGGTCACGTGTTACAGTGTGACACATGTCGTCACTTCGTCACGAGCCCGACGCACGCGAGAGTGCCCGCGACGGCTACCTCGACGCGGCCCGCGACTGCATCCTCGACGTCGGGTGGCGCCGGACCACGCTCACCGAGGTGGCCCGCCGGGCCGGGGTCAGCCGGATGACGATCTACCGCGCCTGGTCCGACATGCCCCAGCTGCTCGGGGACCTGATGACCCGCGAGTGGGGAGTCGTCGTGGCCGGCACCCTGGCCCGGCAGGACCCTCCCGGGCGACCCGGTCGCCGCCCTCGCCCGCGGACTGGTCGACACCGTCTCCGAGCTCCGCGACAACGAGCTGTTCGTCCGCATCGTCGAGCTCGACCCCGAGCTGCTCCTCCCCTACCTGCTCTCGCGTCGTGGCCGCAGCCAGCAGGCTCTCCTCGAGCTGCTCCGGGCCCGGATCGAGGCCGGCCAACGCGCCGGCGAGATCCGGGCCGGCAGCGCCGACACCCTGGCCCGCGGCCTGTTGCTGACCAGCCACGGCTTCGTCTTCTCGACCCACACCATGGTCGACGACGACGTCTCCGAGGCCGACCTCGACGCCGAGCTCGGCCTCCTCGTGGAGCGGGCGCTCCGACCATGACCCGCCTCATCGCCGCCGGTCTGGCCGGTCTGCCCGACGAGGCGGACGTCGTCGTCATCGGGCTGGGCGCGACCGGGGCCGGGACCGCGCTGGACGCGGTCACCCGCGGGCTCTCCGTGGTGGCCGTCGACGCGCACGACCTGGCGTTCGGCACCTCCCGGTGGTCCTCCAAGCTCGTCCACGGCGGCCTGCGCTACCTCGCCCAGGGGCAGTTCGGCGTGGCGCACGAGAGTGCCGTCGAGCGCGGGCTGCTCATGGAGGTGACCGCGCCGCACCTGACGCACGCGATGCCCTGGGTGCTGCCGCTCACCGACGGCGTCTCGCACCGGCACGCGGCGATGCTGACCTCGGGCATCTTCGCCGGCGACCTGCTGCGCATCAGCGCTCACACCCGGCGCGCCACGCTCCCCCGGCCACGCCGGATCTCCGCGACGGAGACCCTCCAGCATGCGCCCGGCCTGCGGAGCGCCGGTCTGCGCGGGGCCGTGCTGTCGTGGGACGGCCAGCTCGAGGACGACGCCCGGCTGGTCACCACCATCGCGCGCACGGCCGCCCGCCACGGAGCGCACGTCCGCACGCGGGTCCGGGTGCTGCACGCCACCGGCACCAGCGTGACCCTGCGCGACGAGCTCACCGGCGGCCAGCGCACCCTGAGGACCCGCGGGGTGGTCAACGCCACCGGCGTCTGGGCCGGCGACCTGGTCCCCGAGGTGACCCTGCGCCCCAGCCGGGGCAGCCACCTGGTGCTGCGTCCCGGCAGCCTCCCGGGGCTGCGCGCCATCGTCACCGTGCTCGTGCCCGGCTCGGTCAACCGCTTCGTGATGGTCCTCCCCCAGCCCGACGGCACCCACTACGTCGGTGTGACCGACGAGCCGGTGGACGGCCCGGTCCCCGACGTACCGGTGCCGACCGACGACGAGATCACCTACCTGCTCGGCTCGGTCGCCGCCGCGTTCGAACGGCCGTTGGAGCGTGCCGACGTCGCGGGGGTGTACGCCGGGCTGCGGCCGCTCCTCGACACCGGCGGCGGTGCGACCGCCGACCTGAGCCGCTCGCACGCCGTCCTGGCCTCCTCGACCGGCATCGTCACGGTCGTCGGCGGCAAGCTGACGACCTACCGGCGGATGGCCGAGGACGCGGTGGACGCGGTGCTGGCCGACGGGCACCTGGCCGCCGACCCGTGCCGCACCCGGGCCGTGCCCCTGGACGGCGCGGCCCGTCGACCGGTGCTCGCCGCGCAGACGGCCCCCCGGCGGCTGGTCCGCCGCTACGGCGTGGACGCGGACCTGGTCCTCACCTCGGCCCGGGACCTGACCGGGCTCGGCGAGGACGAGCTGCTCGCTCCGGTCGCCGACGGCGTGCCCACCACGCTCGCCGAGCTGGTCTTCGGGGTGACCCACGAGGGTGCCGTGGACGTCGGCGACCTGCTCGACCGGCGGACCCGCGTCGGGCTGATCGCCGGCGACCGGGCCCGCGCGGTCGCCGCTGCCGAGCGCGCCCTCGCCCTGGCCGGTCGGACCCCGGTGTCCGGCGGCCGATGAGTTCCCGGGTCGACGCGGGTCCACCCAGGTGGGCAGACTGAGACCGATGAGCGAGGGGACCCGTGTGACCACCGACAGCACCACCGAGCTGGACGACTTCCCGACCCTGACCGCGCGCTACCAGCGCGAGCTGCTGGCGCACTGCTACCGGATGAGCGGGTCCGTGCACGAGGCCGAGGACCTCGTCCAGGAGACCTTGCTCCGCGCGTGGAAGGCCAGCGGCGCCTTCGAGGGGCGCAGCTCGGTCCGCACCTGGCTCTACCGGATCGCCACCAACGTGTGCCTCACCAACCTGGAGAACCGGCCCCGACGCCCACTCCCGAGCGGCCTGGGCACCGCCGACCAGCTCGCCGGCGACAAGCTCGAGCTCGACGCCGAGGTCCCTTGGCTCGAGCCGGTGCCGGACGCCGCGGTCGTGGTCGCCGAGAAGGAGTCGATACGCCTCGCGTTCGTGGCGGCGCTGCAGCACCTCCCCGCTCGGCAGCGCGCCGTGCTGATCCTGCGCGACGTGCTGCGCTGGTCCGCGGCCGAGGTCGCGGAGGCGCTCGACACCACCGCCACGGCCGTCAACTCGGCGCTCCAACGCGCCCACGCCCAGCTCGCCGACAAGAACCTCACCGAGGACACCGTCGAGGTGGACCTGACCGACCGGCAGTCGGAGATGCTCGCGGCGTACGTCGACGCCTTCTGGCGCAAGGACATCGACGCCATCGTGGGCCTGCTGACCGCAGACGCGGTGTGGGAGATGCCTCCCTACAAGGGCTGGTACGTCGGAGCCGAGAACATCGGCCGCCTGATCGACACCCAGTGTCCGGGGCAGGTCCACGACATGGTGATGCTCCCGGCGGCCGCCAACGGGCAGCCCGCGTACGGGCTCTACATGCGCACCCGCGAGGGACATTTCGATCCGTTCCACCTCCAGGTGCTCGAGCTCGACGGCGACAAGGTCACCCACGTCGGCGCGTTCTTCGGCACCGACTTCGCGGCCTTCGGGCTCCCGACCCGGCTCCCTGCCGACTTCCGGGGATGACCTGGGCGCTCCCGGCGTCCGTCGAGCTGCTCGAACGGGCCCTGGGCTACACGCGTGGGCGGCTGGCCTGCGTCACGGCAAGCCGGCTCGCGGCCACCACGCCCTGCGCGGAGTGGGACCTCCACGAGCTGCTGGACCACATGGACGACGCCCTCGACGCCTTCCTCGAGGCAGCGGGTGGCGTGGTCACCATGCGCTCACGCCCCGTGGACGCCGACGCCGCGGACACCGTCGCGCGGGTCCAGGCCAAGGCGTGTGCGCTGCTCGGGGTCTGGACGTCAGCGGTGCGTGAACGCCGGAGCACGATCGACGTGGGTGGACGGCCGCTGCCCAGCGGTCTGCTGGTGAGCACGGCGGCCCTCGAGATCACCGTGCACGGCTGGGACGTCGGGTGGGCCTCCGGCGCACCCGAGCGGATTCCCGCCTCCCTCGCCCGCGACCTGCACCCCGTCGCGGCGGTGACCGTGAGCGCCGCCGACCGGGGCATCCGCTTCGGACCGCCCGTACGGGTCACCCCGCATGCCCCACCTGACCAGTCCCTTCTGGCCCATCTGGGCCGTTCCGATGCTCCGGCAGGACAAATCGGGAGCATTCGGCTACCCGGGAGCGGCGCCGCTTCCTAGTCTCGGGAGATGCAGACCACGCCGGTCGTGGAGAGAGAGGCAGAGCTCGCCACTTTCTCCAGGGCCATCAGGCGTGCCGCGGCCGGTCGGGGCGCAGTACTCGCCGTGACCGGAGCGGCCGGCGTCGGCAAGACCTGTTTGCTGGAACAGGTCGAGTCCGAGGCCGCCACCGCGGGCTGGTTCGTCTTGTCGGACCGTGCTCCCCGGAGCCGGGCGCGCCGCAGCATCCTGCTGGAGCTGTTGGAAGGCCTGGATCCGGGGAAGCACCCACTGGACGGGCCAGCCCGCGCACTGCGTGCCCTGGCATCGGGCCACGACGTCCCGACCGCGGATCTCGTCGGGGGCATGCGCTGGTTGCTGGAAGACCTCGTCGCCGAACGCCAGGTCCTGCTGGTCGTCGACGACCTCCCGCGCGGGGACCTCGCCTCCGTGCGCGCCCTGCACGCGCTGCGCGACGAGATCCGCAGCCTCGGCTGCCTGCTCGTCTTCTCGGTCTCCGACGACGAACCCGGCGCCGAGCTGGCCCCGGGCGTCGCGGACCTGGTCGCCGCGCTCGTCGCCGACGCACGCCGCCTGGCGCCGGCGCTGCTCACGCGGGACTCGGTGGGCGCGCTGGCGCGGGTGCTCCGGCCGGCGGTCACCGACGAGGAGATCGCCGACCTCCACCGACGTTCCGCAGGGAACCCGCGCGCGGTGCACGACCTGCTGCACCTCCGGCGGGCGCCACGGCGCCCCGAGGACGAGGTACGGCGGGCCCTGGCCGCCCTCGACCCCGCCGCCACCGACCTGCTCCGGCTGGCCTGCCTCGCCGATGACCCCCCGCAGCTCACCGAGCTCGCGGCGGCCCTCGACCTACCCGAGCCGGAGGTGCGCCGGCGCTGCCGGGACCTGGGCGCCGAACGGCTGCTCACCGTCGACCTCGACCAGGCCGCCCCGGCCACCACGCCCGTCCGGCTGGCGGTGCTGGCCGCCATGTCCCGAACCGACGCCGCGGACCTCCACGACCGGCTCGCGCAGGCGCTGCTGATCGCCGGCGCCCGGGCCGACCGGCTGGTCACCCACCTGCTGCACGCGCGCCCCCGCGGCAACCCCGCCGCGCGAGTCGTGCTCGAGCACCAAGGACGTCGGGCGCTGCGCGACGGCGACACCCGGCTCGGGGTCGCGCTGCTGCGCCGGGCACTCGACGAAGGCCCTCGCACCACCGACGACGCGGCGCTGGCCAGCGCCCTGGCCCGCGGACTCGTCACCCTCGGCGACGTGACCGGTGCCGTCGCCTGCTGGCGGCAGGCCGGTGACCTGTGCGACGACCCGGACCTGGCCCGGGAGTACGCCGCGGCCGCCGCCGACGCCCTGGCCGACGCGGGCCGGCACTCCGAGGCGGTGGCGGTGTACGCCGCGCTGGTCGCCGACGCCCCGCCCGAGACGCGGCGCTGGGTGCACGACCGGATGCTGCTCGCGAGCTACGTGAGCGGCCTCGAGCCCCTCGACCGACCCGACGACGACGGCGGGCCGCAGAGCGACACGGCATCGATCTCCACCGCCTTCGCGCTGGCCAACAAGAGCCTGGCGGCCGACCGGGTCGCGGCCCTGGCCCTGGTGGCGGCCCGCGATGCCCTCGAGGGACGGCTGCCGATCCGCTCCCTGCTGCTCGCCACCGCCCTGCTGACCGCGGCCTCGGCGTTCGAGGGCGCCGACCGCCTGCTCAGTGACGCCGTCGCTGCTCCGCGGGACCCGCAGACCGGGGTGATCGCGGGCGCGTGCCGGGGTCTGGTCCTGATGCGGACCGGCCGCATCACCGAGGCGCTGGCCGACCTGGATCGCGCCGGCGCCCACCAGGCGGCCGCGGAGCCCATGCAGGAGGTCGCCCGGCTCACCGCCGTGGTCGACGGGCTGCTGGCCCGCGGTGACCTCTCCGCGGCGACCCGGCTCTCGGTGGGGCTGGGCCGGATGCCGCTGTCGACCGGCATCGCGGCCGCCATGGCCCGGCACACGCTGGCCGAGGTCGCCGCCGCCACCGGCGACCACGCCCGGGCGAGCGAGCTGTACGTCGACGCCGGTCACCGCACCGGCGCCGAGGTCGACAACCCCGGGCTGCTGCCCTGGCGGGTGGGCGCCGCCCTCTCCGAGATCCGCTCGGGCAGCGCCGGGCGCGCACTCGAGCTGGCTCGGGAGAACCTCCGGCTGGCCCGGCAGTTCGGGGCGGCGTACGCCGAGGCGCAGGCACTGCGCACCGTCGCGGTCATCGACGTGACCGCAGACCGGGTCGGGCTGCTGCGTCAGTCCCTCGACGTGGTGGGCACCGTGCCCGCCGTGCGCCTGCGCGCCCAGATCCAGACCGACCTGGCCGCCCTGCTGGCCCTCACCCCGGCGCACGCCACCGAGGCGGTCGTGCTGCTGCGCGGGGTGGAGGCCTACGCCGGGTCCGAGGGCCTGGAACCGCTCCGCGCCCGGGCCCGCCGCCTCCTGGACCGGCTCGGCGTGCCCGGACCCCGCGGCCCGGCCGACGCGCTCACCACCCTCACCGCCGGCGAGCGGCGGACCGCCCGGCTGGCCGCGGACGGGCACTCCAACCAGGCGATCGCCGAGCGGCTCGGGGTCGGCGTCAAGGCGGTCGAGTGGCACCTGTCCGGCTGCTACCGCAAGCTCGGGATCCGTTCGCGGCGCCAGCTGGCCGCGGCGCTGACGGCCGCCTGACCGTGCCTGACCGGCGTGGGGCGGCGCTCGCGCCTCCCTAGAATCCCGGCATGACCGACCAGTCCCACCGCACCGTCACGATGACCGGGCGCGACGTGACCGAGGTCCACCGCACCGCGACGCCGCTCGAGCTGCTCTTCGACCTCGCGTTCGTGATCGCGTTCGGCACCGCCGCCAACGAGCTCGCGCACTACCTGGTCGAGGACCAGGTCCGGGTCGGGCTGGTGGGGTTCTCCTTCGCGACCTTCGCGGTCTCCTGGGCGTGGATCAACTTCGCGTGGTTCGCCTCGGCCTTCGACACCGACGACTGGATCTACCGGCTGACCACGATGGTGCAGATGGTGGGCGTGCTGATCCTCGCGCTCGGCCTGCCCGACATGTTCGCCTCGCTCGAGGAGGGCGAGGTGCTCGACAACCGGGTGATGGTCCTGGGCTACGTCGTGATGCGGGTGCCGATGATCTTCCAGTGGCTCCGCGCCGGCAAGCAGGACCCGGTGCGACGGCCCGCGGCCCTGATCTTCGCCACCTCGATCCTCGTCTCCCAGATCGGCTGGGTGCTGCTGCTCGTCGTCGACCTGAGCATCCCGGTGACCTTCGCGTGCGCCGGGGTGCTGATCCTCATCGAGCTGACCGGCCCGGTGCTCGCGGAGACCCGCACCGTCGGCACGCCGTGGCACCCCCACCACATCGCCGAGCGCTACGGCCTGATGGTGATCATCGCGCTGGGCGAAGGGATGATCGGCACGATGGCCTCGATGAGCGCGATCGTCGGTCCCGACGGGCCCGGCTGGTCGGTGGACTTCGTCCTGGTCGGGCTGGCGGGGGTCGCGCTGGTCTTCGGGATGTGGTGGACCTACTTCGTCGTGCCCTCCGGCGACCTGCTGGCCGCGCACCGCGAGCGGTCCTTCGGCTGGGGCTACGGCCACATCGTCCTGTTCGGCGCGGTGGTGGCGGTGGGCGCCGGCCTGCACGTCGCGGCGTACTACCTGGAGCACCACACCGACCTCGACGTCCTCGGCACCTTGCTCTCCGTGGCGGTGCCGCTCTCGGTCTACGTGCTGGCGCTGTACGCGCTGTACGCCGCCCTGACCCGCACCCTCGACCCGCTCCACGCGGCGCTCATCGGCCTCACGGCCGTGGTCGTGGTGCTCTCGGTGGTGCTGGCTCTTGCCGGCGCCTCGCTGGCGGTGTGCCTCGTCGTGCTGTCCCTGGCCCCGTGGGTGACCGTGGTCGGCTACGAGCTGCGCGGCCACCGGCACAACGAGGAGGTGCTGGCCGGCCTCTGAGAACCCTGGGGTCAGCCGGCCGGCAGCGACACGTAGGTGGTGTCGAGGTACTCCTCGATCCCCTCGAAGCCGCCCTCGCGCCCGAAGCCGCTGGACTTGACCCCGCCGAACGGCGCCGCGGCGTTGGAGATCAGGCCCGTGTTGATGCCGACCATGCCGAAGGCCAGGCCCTCGGCCAGCCGGATGGTCCGGCCGAGGTCGCGGGTGAAGGCGTACGACGCGAGGCCGTACTCCGTGGCGTTGGCGCGCTCGATCGCCTCCGCCTCGGTGGCGAAGGTCGTGATCGGCGCGACCGGGCCGAAGATCTCCTCGGTGTTGATCTGGGCCTCCGGCGGGACGCCGAGCAGCACGGTGGGCGAGTAGAAGGTGCCCTTGCTGGTCTCCGGGGTGTCCGGCGGGCCGCCGCCGACGACCAGCGTGGCCCCGTCGTGCACCGCGTCCGTGACCAGCTGGTGCACGGAGTCGACGGCCTTCTGGTCGATCAGGGGCCCGACGTCGACTCCCGTGTCCTGCCCGCGCCCGACGGTCAGCTTGCCCATCCGGGCGCCCAGCCGCGCGGCGAAGTCGTCGGCGACGGACTCGTGGACCAGGAAGCGGTTCGCGGCGGTGCAGGCCTCGCCCATGTTGCGCATCTTGGCGATCATCGCGCCGTCGACCGCGGCGTCGAGGTCGGCGTCCTCGAAGACCAGGAAGGGCGCGTTGCCACCGAGCTCCATGCTCACCCGGAGCAGCTCGTCGGCGGCCTGCTTGACCAGCAGCTTTCCGACCGTGGTCGAGCCGGTGAAGCTCAGCTTGCGGAGCCGGTCGTCGGCCATCAGGGCCGCGCTGACGTCCTTGGAGGTGCTCGTGGTGATGACGTTGAGGACCCCGGGCGGCAGCCCGGCCTCCTCCAACGTCTCGGCCAGCAGCAGCATGGTCAGCGGCGTCGACTCGGCCGGCTTGACCACCATCGTGCAGCCGGCGGCGACCGCGGGGCCGATCTTGCGGGTTCCCATCGCCAGCGGGAAGTTCCACGGGGTGATGAACAGGCACGGGCCGACCGGCTTCTTCAGGGTCAGCAGCCGGGAGCCGCCGGCGGGGTTCTGCATCCAGCGGCCGTGGATGCGCACCGCCTCCTCGGAGAACCAGCGGAAGAACTCCGCGCCGTAGGTCACCTCGCCCTTTGCCTCCGCCACGGTCTTGCCCATCTCCAGCGACATCAGCCGCGCGAAGTCGTCGGCCCGGCCGGTGATCAGCTCGAAGGCGCGGCGCAGGATCTCCCCGCGCTCGCGCGGCGCCGTCCGCGCCCAGTCGGCCTGGGCGTCGACCGCGGCGTCCAGCGCGTCCAGCGCGTCACCCGCATCGGCGTCCGCGACCGAGGTGAGGACCGATCCGTCAGCGGGGTCGGTCACGTCGAAACGACGGCCGCTCTCCGCCTCACGCCAGGCGCCCCCGATGAAGAGCTGGCCCGCCTTCACGAGCGCTTACCGGGTTCGCGGGACACCGCAGCGGCGCGCATGGCAAAATTCGTCATGTCGGCCAGCCTGCCACGTCCCCAATCTGCGGGAAACTGCTGACGCCGCGTGCGCCGGGGTGACACTCTGGTCCTGCCCGGGGGATTGATCGCCTCCGGTTGAGCCGGGCCCCCCGTTGACCCCATGCGATGGGGGGCCCGTGCTTGCCCTGTCGGCCGGCCACTTCTCGTCGTCCGCACGGGCGAGTGCTCCTGCCTCTTGTGCTCAGCGCCGGAGAGGAGAAAGTTTGGGTGCCTCCGACGACAGGAGCGCGACATGGCAGACAGAGCACGGAGACCGTCCGGGCAGGATCTCGAGGCGAGCAGCCCCGACCGCATCCGCAACGTGGTGCTGGTCGGGCCCGGAGGGTCGGGGAAGACCACGCTGGTCGAGACGCTGCTCGCCTCTGCAGGAGCGATCAACCGCGCCGGGACGGTGCGCGACGGCACCACCGTCTGTGACTTCGAGGACGCCGAGCACGCCCACGAGCGGTCGATCTCGCTCGCCGTCGCCCCGCTGGTGCGCGACGGGGTGAAGGTCAACCTCGTGGACACGCCCGGCTACGCCGACTTCGTCGGTGAGCTGAGGGCCGGGCTCCGGGCCGCGGACTGCGCGTTGTTCGTCATCGCCGCCAACGAAGGGATCGACGACGCGACCCGGACGCTGTGGCGCGAGTGCGCCGAGGTGGCCCTGCCCCGGGCGGTCGTCCTCACCAAGCTGGACCAGGCCCGTGCGGACTACGACGGGGTGCTGCTCGCCGCCCAGGACGCCTTCGGCGAGCGGGTGCTCCCGCTCTACGTCCCGGTGCGAACCGGCGAGGAGGTCACGTCCCTGGCCGGGCTCCTGTCACCCTCCGAGCACGCCGACGACGACCTGCGCGGCACCTTCATCGAGGCGGTCATCGAGGAGTCCGAGGACGAGACCCTGATGGACCGCTACCTCGAGGGCGAGGAGATCGCCGAGGACGTGCTGGTGGCCGACCTCGAGAAGGCCGTGGCCCGCGGCAGCTTCCACCCGGTGGTGCCGGTGTGCTCGGTGACCGGCGTCGGCTGCGCCGAGCTCCTCGACCTCATCGTCCGGGCCTTCCCGTCCCCGCCCGAGCACGTCCCGCCCGACGTGTTCACCCCCGCCGGCGCGGAGGCGGCGGCGATCACCTGCGACCCCGACGGTCCGCTGGTGGCCGAGGTCGTGCGCACGACGAGCGACCCCTACGTCGGACGTCTGTCGGTGGTGCGCGTGTTCAGCGGGGCGCTGGTCTCCGACGCCACCGTGCACGTGTCGGGTCACTTCTCGTCCTTCTTCGGCCCCGGGGGCGGGCACGCCGACCACGACGAGGACGAGAAGATCGGCGCGCTGTCCCACCCCTTCGGCCGGCTCCTCGCGCCGGTGGCGCGGGTGGTGGCCGGCGACATCTGCACCATCGGCCGGCTCACCCGGGCGGAGACGGGCGACACGCTCTCCTCCGTCGACGACCCGCGGGTGCTCCGGCCGTGGTCGATGCCCGAGCCCCTGCTGCCCGTGGCGATCGTGCCCCGGTCCAAGGCCGACGACGACAAGCTCGCGTCCGCGCTGTCGCGGCTGGCCGCCGAGGACCCCTCGATCCGGATCGAGAACAACGCCGAGACGCACCAGCTGGTGCTGTGGTGCATGGGCGAGACGCACGCGGCCGTGGTGCTCGAGCGGCTGACCGAGCGCTACTCGGTGCACGTGGACCAGGCGCCGTACCTCGTCTCGCTGCGGGAGACGTTCGGCGGTCCGGCCAAGGGTCACGGACGCCACGTGAAGCAGTCCGGCGGGCACGGGCAGTACGCCGTGTGCGACCTCGAGGTCGAGCCCCTCCCGGAGGGCGGTGGCTTCGAGTTCGTGGACAAGGTGGTCGGCGGCGCCGTACCCCGCAACTTCATCCCGTCGGTGGAGAAGGGCGTTCGCCACCAGATGGAGCGGGGTGTCCGCGCCGGCTACCCGGTGGTCGACCTGCGGGTGACGCTCACCGACGGGAAGGCGCACGCGGTGGACTCCTCGGACATGGCCTTCCAGATGGCCGGGGCGCTCGCGCTGCGCGAGGCCGCGACCTCCTCGTCGGTCACCTTGCTCGAGCCGTACGACGCGGTCGCCGTCGTGGTCCCCGACGACCTGGTCGGCGGGGTGATGTCGGACCTGTCGACGCGCCGCGGCCGGCTGCTGGGGACCGACAAGGTCGGGGACGACCGGACCCTGGTCCGCGCCGAGGTGCCCCAGACCGAGCTCACCCGCTATGCCATCGACCTGCGCTCGGCGACGCACGGCTCCGGTGTCTTCACCCGCTCCTTCGCGCACTACGAGCCGATGCCCGAGGAGGTCGCCCGCGGGAGTCGACGTGCGCGACACCCGCGCCTGAGGATCAGCGGGCGGCGCGCAGGAACGCCTCGAGGATCGGGCCGGCGGTGCGGGAGCCGGACTCGCCGACGTCGACGTAGACGGCCACGGCCAGGTCGCCCTGGGCGGCCACCATCCAGGCGTGGAGCAGGCGCTTGCCCTCGAGGTCGAACTCCGCCGTGCCGGTCTTCGCGATCACCGGCGGGCCGGGGACGTCGAGCAGGCCGGAGCCGCTGCCGGAGGTCACCACGCCGCGCAGCATCGTCCGGAGCGCCTCCCCCTCGCCGGCGGCCAGCGGCTCCGCCTCAGCCGGCACGGACACGTCCACCGTCTCGATCAGCCGCGGCACCACCGTCGAGCCGGCCTGGATCGACGCCATCACCGTGGACATCGCCATCGGGGACGCGAGCACGGTGCCCTGGCCGATCAGGTCGGCGGCCGCCTCGGTCTCCGAGGCGGGCCGCGGCACCTGGCCGAAGTACGCCGGGAAGCCGAGGTCGTGGTCGATGCCCAGGCCGAGGGTGGCCGCGGCGGCCGCGAGGTCCTTCGGGCCGAGCCGCTCGTGCTCGCCGATGAACGCGGTGTTGCACGAGTTGGCCAGCGCGGTGCGCAGCGGGATCCGGCCGATACCCCCCGGCGGGTAGTCGTCGTAGTTCTCGAACGACCGGCCGTCGACGACGACGCTCGTCGGACAGTCCACGAGGGTGTCCGGCGTCAGGCCGGCTCGCAGCAGCGCCAGGGTGCTGACCGTCTTGAACGTCGAGCCCGGCGCGGCCTGGCCGTAGGTCGCGATGTTGACGCCACCGGTCCCCGGCCCGTTGGCGGCCGCCAGCACCGCGCCGGTGGACGGCCGCACCGCCACCAGGGCCGCGGCCGGACCCACCCCGGCCAGCAGCCGTTCGGCCTCGAGCTGCAGGTCGAGGTCCATCGTGGTGGCCACCGGCTCGCCGTCGATGGCGTCGACCCGGAACACCTCACGCTCCTTGCCGTCGGACGCGATCGCGTCGACGACCACGCCGGAGGTGCCGGTGAGCTCCTCGTCGTACCTCGCCTCGAGGCCCGACAGCCCGGCGACGTCGCCGGCCTGGTAGCGCTCGGGATCCTCCTCGACCATCTCGGCGGTGACGGGCCCGACCCGGCCGAGGATGGGCACCGCGAAGTCCGGCGTCGGCCCGAGCGGGATGTCGTCCTGCACCGCCAGGGCGCCCTCGATCGCCTGGTACGACGCCACGACCGGCTGCGGCACCTCGTCCCGGCGGAAGACGATCGCCTCCACGAAGGCCTGGTCCCCAGCCGCCTCGACCTGCGTCGCGTAGGGCCCGGGAGCGATGCCGACCAGCCCGGCCAGCTCACGAGCCGAGGAGCCGGCCAGGTCGGGCGCCACCTTGCTCCGGTCGATGCCGAACCGCGTGACCGGTCTGGCGGTGACCAGCCCCTCGCCCCGGGCACCGAGGATGTCCCCGCGCCGCGCGGCGATCGGGGTGGCGTCGAGCACGATCCCCTCGTCGAGCGACGGCTCGACCAGCGCCGGGTCCCAGGCCACCTGCCACGCCTCTCCGTCGAGGGTCGAGGGCGGCGGTGGTGTCGTAGGTCCACTCCTGTCCCGCCACGTCCCAGGTCCAGCGCACGGTCGGCGGTCGTCGCGGCCGGTGCCTCCTCGGTCGCCTCGGTGACCGCGCCGGGGGTCGCCGTCACCGTGCGCGTCGCGGCCCCCATCCCCTCGAGGATCGCGGCGAGGTCGCCGGCCGCGTCGGGCTGCGTCTCGTCGGTGAACGGGACGGCGGCCAGGTCGCCGGTGGTGAGCCCTTCCGCGAGGGAAGCGACGGCCGCGTCCGGCTCGGGGACGTCGGGCTCGTCGCCGCTGCAGGCGGTGAACGACCCCATCACGACGGCCGTCACAAGGCCCGTCACCATCGCACTTCGCACGGGTCGAAACGTATCTGAGGGGGTGTCGTCTCCCTCTGAGGTAGGAGGGGTGGCGCGACAAGTAGGTCGTCTTACCGATGTGGTCGACCGCGCCCGACCCCTAACGTCGACAGCATCCTGAGAGGGGGAGCCATGCACCACGTCGGACCCACCATCGTCCAGATCCTCACCGACGACCGCCCGGCCACGCCGGCGCGTCCGCGGCTGCGGCGCTCACGTCGCAAGCGCGACGAGCAGCCGCCGACTACTCGTCGATGACGTGCATCGCGGCCTCTTCGGCGCTGGCGCCGGCGCCGTCGATGCCCGCGTCCTCGCCGAAGCGGTCGTCGCCCTCGTCGCTCGCGATCAGACGGCCTGACCGCTCGTCGCCGACCTCGCCGTCGTCGAGGTCCTCCTCGTCCCAGGTGTCGCTCGTCGGGTCGACCTCGGGCTCCTCCTGCCGGAGCCTCTGGTCGAGCGTCTCGCCCTGGTGCTCCTCGGCCGCGGTGTTGCCGAAGCCCTGACCCACCGACCAGTCCTCGCGCGTGGTGATGCCCTCGTCGAGGACGTCCTCGACGCCCCGGTCCTCGAGGGTGTCCTCGGCCTGCAGCTGGTCCTCGTCGTCGACGCTGTACTCACCCTGGGATTCGGTCATGTCCCCATCATGACCCCTCCATCTCTCCAGCCCTGCCGGACGATCGGCCGGCCGGCCGCTCAGTCGGTCCCGAACTCCATCGCGGCGGCGTCCAGTGCCTCGTCGCCCGTGCCGCCCTCCGCGGCCGGGTTGGCCGCGATCCGTTGGGCCCCGCCGGCGGGGAGCGCGCCCAGCAGGTGCCCGTGCTCGACGAGGACCTGGCCCTCATCCAGCGGCTGTGTGGCGTAGAGCTCGAGCTTGGCCCGCGAGTCCGCGATGTCGAGGTTGCGCATGGTCAGCTGGCCGATCCGGTCGGTGGGGCCGAACGCCGCGTTGTCGGTGCGCTCCATCGACAGCTTGTCGGGGTGGTAGGAGAACGCGGGGCCGGCGGTGTCCAGGATCGTGTAGTCCTCGCCGCGGCGCAGCCGCAGCGTCACCTCGCCGGTCACCAGCGACGCCACCCAGCGCTGGATCGCCTCGCGGAGCATCAAGGCCTGCGGGTCCAGCCAGCGGCCCTCGTAGAGCAGCCGGCCCAGGCGGCGCCCCTCCGCGTGGTAGCTGGCGATGGTGTCCTCGTTGTGCACGGCGTTGAGCAGCCGCTCGTAGGCGATCCAGAGCAGCGCCATGCCCGGCGCCTCGTAGACCCCGCGGGACTTCGCCTCGATGATGCGGTTCTCGATCTGGTCCGACATCCCGAGGCCGTGACGGCCCCCGACCGCGTTTGCCTCGTGCACCAGCGCGACCGCGTCGTCGTACGACGTGCCGTTGATCGCCACGGGCCGTCCGCGCTCGAACCGGACAGTGACGTCCTCGGCCGCGACGTCCACCGCCGGGTCCCAGAACTTCACGCCCATGATCGGCTCGACGACCTCGAGCGAGACCTCGAGGTGCTCCAGGGTCTTTGCCTCGTGGGTGGCGCCCCAGATGTTGGCGTCGGTGGAGTACGCCTTCTCCTGGCTGTCGCGGTAGGGCAGCCCACGCTCGGTGAGCCACTGGCTCATCCCGGTCCGCCCGCCGAGCTCGCTGACGAACGCGGCGTCCAGCCACGGCTTGTAGATGCGCAGGTCGGGGTTGGTGAGGAGCCCGTAGCGGTAGAACCGCTCGATGTCGTTGCCCTTGAACGTCGAGCCGTCGCCCCAGACGTCGACCCCGTCCTCGTGCATGGCCCGCACCAGCATCGTGCCGGTGACCGCCCGGCCCAGCGGCGTGGTGTTGAAGTAGGCCCGTCCGCCCGACCGGATGTGGAAGGCGCCGCAGGCCAAGGCCGCCAACCCCTCCTCGACCAGGGCGCTGCGGCAGTCCACGGCGCGGGCGAGCTCGGCGCCGTAGGCCGTGGCCCGGCCGGGCACGCTCGCGATGTCCGGTTCGTCGTACTGCCCGATGTCGGCGGTGTAGGTGCAGGGGATCGCCCCGTTCTCGCGCATCCAGGCGACCGCCACGGAGGTGTCGAGGCCTCCCGAGAAGGCGATGCCGACGCGCTGGCCGACCGGCAGGGAGGTGAGCACCTTGGACATAGGCATGAGTATGCAAGTCGGTGCATGAATATGCAAAGGCCGAACCGCGGCCCGCCCCGGAAGGTGGAGCGAGCCGCGGCGCCCGGTGCCTCCCCTAGCCGGGTGTGACGCCGTCCACCCCCCAGTCGACGGTCGTCACGGCGCCCCCGTCGACGTGGACCCGCAGCTGCACGGGACCGCCGTCCTTGGGGACCAGCTCGTAGTCGCCGGCCACGACGTCGGGGAAGACCAGCGAGGCGACGGTGCCCTCGCCGGCCGGCCGGTTGACCACGGCCACGTGCGGGTGGTGCGCATGCTCGTGGGTGTGGTCGTGGGTGTGCCCGTGCGCGTGCGCCACCGGCTTGTCGCCGGTGCCGGCGGGCTGGATCTCCACCTCGAAGCCCTCCAGCCCCGCCGGCATGGTGACCACCAGCGCGCCCACGTCGCCCCCGATGTCGAGCAGGACCGCGCCCTGCCCGGCGAAGGGGTTCTCCAGCGACTCCACCGGCCTCACGAGGCCTTCGTCGTGCCCGGCGTGGTCTGGTAGCCACCACCCGGCAGGCCGAGGTACGGGAAGCTGCCCGTCGACTTCGCGTTGGTGTTCGTCGTCCCGTCGGCTGCGGCGCTCGCCGCGGCGTCGGGCTTGAAGGACGGGTCCACCAGCGGCAGCGTGAGGCCGGCGATCGCCCGCAGCTCGATGGTGACGACGTCGTCGTCGATCCGTCGACCGTTGGGGTAGCCCGCGGCGTCACCCGCGACCAGGCCGAGGTTGTTCGGCGTCTTCGCCGGCGGGACCGCCACGTTGAGCCTGAGCATGTCGGACTCCACCGGACCGGTGTAGTTCTGGAAGCCGGGCACGACGCCCTTCGGGATGCCGGTGAGCAGCACCGCGTTGAGGTCGGCGCGGTCCTTGCCGTACTTCGCGAGGTTCGGGAACGCACCCGGGTAGAGCACCGGCAGCAGCACCGCCAGCTCGGGCTTGTTGACGTAGCGCGCGTACTTCGCGTCGTTCTGGGGCGCCGTGTGGTTCCAGACGTCCTTCTCGGCCATCGGGATCAGGACCTCGTTGACCAGCGGGTTGCCCAGCCGCGAGACCTGCTCCCAGGGTCCGGTGCTGGTGTAGCGACCGGACTTGTCGTCGTAGATCCGCGACTTCTGGCGCTTGGCCGTCGTCCAGACCCCGATCACGGCGCTCTTGCTCCGGGGACTGCCGGGCTTCTTGCCGTTGCGGGTCAGGTCCTTGATGGGCACCTCGATGGCGATGCTGTGCACGTTGAAGGCCTGCACGGAGTTGATGCCGTCCATCTTCGCCAGCGGGATCAGGTGCGCCTCGTTGAGGGGCCGGAGGCCGCCCAGGTCGAAGATGCTGCCCAGGTCCACGTGGAAGGCGTCCGCGCGCTGACCGGCGAAGAACCGGCGCTTGCCGACCTTGTGCACGGCCTGGGACGAGAGCTTGGCGTAGTCGGGTGTGCTGCGCGGGCCGACGTTGACCGGCGGGCAGGCCAGCTTGTGGGCCAGCTTCTTCTTCTTGCCGTTCTTGACCATGGTGACCGAGTAGAACTGCGGCCGGTTCCAGTTCTTGTCGCCGATGGAGCCGATCGGGCCGATGTTGTAGAGGAACGTCTTGGGGTTCCGGATCTCGGTCTCGAAGCGGAACTGGAAGGAGATGTCCGCCGTGCCCTTGCCGGAGTTGGCCACGTGGATCTCGTAGATCACGTCGTCGCCGAACTCGTAGAAGTTCGGACCGCCGTCGGGCGTCTGCAGCGGGACGTAGTTGGCGATGAGGACCACGTTGTCCGGGTTGGACGGGCTCACGAACGCGTAGACGTCGGTGCTGTCGGCGACCGGGTCCTTGGAGATCTCCGGTGCTTCGCGGTGGGACGACATGTCAGTTACCCCCCGCCGCGTTGAGGATCCGGGTGACCAGGTCGCGGTCGCGGACGACCACTTCACGCTCGCCCACCATCAGACGGATGGTGTCGGAGCGGTGGTCCTGGACGTAGGCGACCACGCCTTCCTTGGCGGCGTTGGCGCGGGGGCGTGCCGTGGCTGCGGCCGCGGCGCCGGGCGTGAGCGCGACGGCTCCTGCGGCCGCGCCGGCGCCCGCTACGGCGAGCAGGTTCCTTCTGCTGGTGTCAGTCATGTCTGTTCGTCCACTCCCTGGGCTCAGAGGGCCCCGGTGTGGGGCGCCTCACACGTGGTTCGGAGCGATCGGCGGGCCGGATTGGAGACGCCCGCGATTCCTCGCGCCCGCCCTCCCGGCGCCGCCGGTGAGTAGCATCCGCTGGTGCGCAACCGGACCCTGACCAGCGTCGCCGGCCTCCTGGTGGTGGCCGCCTCGGTGGCGGCGGCCCCGGTCGCCTCCGCGCCGCCGCCGCACGTCGCCGCGACCTACCCCGGTGCCACCTGGGAGCACGCCGCGCCCGCGGACCTCGGCTTCCGGCCCGCCCGGCTGGACGAGCTGGCGGCCGAGGCCCGGAGGACCGGGTCGACGTGCCTGCTGGTCGCCCGCCGGGGCAGGGTCGTCGGCGAGTGGGACTGGCGCGGCGTGGCCGCGGACCAGCCCCGCGAGGTCTTCTCGGTGACCAAGTCGGTCACCGGCACCCTGGTCGGCATCGCCGAGGCCGAGGGGAGCCTCGCCCTCGACGACCGGGCGGCCCGCTTCGTCCCCGCGTGGCGGGGCACCGACGCCGCCCGGGTCCGGATCGACAACCTGCTGCGCAACGACAGCGGCCGGCACTGGGACGTCGAGACCGACTACGGCGGGCTGGTGACCGCCCGCAACCGCTCGCGGTTCGCCGTGCGGCTTCCCCAGGACCACCGCCCGGGCGCCGCCTGGGCCTACAACAACGCCGCGATCCAGACGTTGGACCCGGTGCTGACCGCGGCGACGGGGACGACGCCCGCCGCCTTCGCGGCCAGCCGCCTCTTCGCCCCGCTGGGCATGACCCACACCCGGATGACGACCGACCCGAGCGGGGGCACGAACACCTTCTTCGGCCTCCAGTCGACCTGCCGGGACCTGGCTCGGCTCGGCTACCTCTACCTGCGCCACGGTCGATGGGCCGACGGGTCCGTGGTGCCCCGCTCGTGGGTGCGGCGCGCCGTCGGCGACTCCTCCCAGCGACACAACGCGGCCTACGGACGGCTGTGGTGGGTCAACCGCCGGGGCCCGCTGCTCGGCCCGCTGCAGACCGACGCTCCCGGCCAGGCGCCCCCGGAGACGGTGGGGCGGCTCGTCCCGGGGGCACCGGCCGCACTCTTCGCGGCCCTCGGGCTCGGCGGCCAGGTGGTGCTGGTCGACCCCGCCTCTGAGACCGTGGTGGTCCGACTCGGCGAGCTCGGTCACCGACGTCAGTACGGCGTCGCCGACGCCGCCCGCGTGATCACGGAGGCCCTACGGTGAACGAGCCGATCCGGAACCTGACCTTCGAGGAGGCCCGCGCCCGGGCCGCGTTGCTCGACGTGCACGACTACGCGATCCACCTGACCCTCGACGAGGGTGAGCATTTCGCGAGCCGGACGACCGTCCGCTTCCGTTCTGGCGCGGGTCGCAGCTTCCTCGAGCTCGACGGCGAGCTGGTCGAGGGCGACCTCGACGGCCGTCCGTTGACCCAGCAGGGGAACCGGCTGTGGCTGGACCTGGCGGAGGGCGAGCACACCGCGACGGTGTCGGCGCGGTGCCACACCACCGGCACCGGCGAGGGTCTGGTGCGCAGCGTCGATCCCGCCGACGGCGCGGTCTACGTCTACGGCCAGTCCTTCCTCGACGACGCGCAGCGGATCTTCGCCTGCTTCGACCAGCCCGACCTCAAGGCCACCTTCACGCTGACCGTCGACGCCCCGGAGGCCTGGGTCGTCCGCGGCAACACCCGGACGACCGTCTCGGAGCGGGGCCACCACGAGTTCGAGCCGACCGAGCGGATGCCGCCGTACCTCTTCTCCGTCGCCGGTGGACCGTGGCACGGGCAGACGGCCCGGCACGGCACCCTCGAGCTCGGGGTCTGGTGCCGCGCGTCGCTGGCACCGCACTTCGAGGCCGACGAGATCTTGCAGGTCACCGCCCAGTGCCTCGACTTCCAGGAGCCGCTGTTCGGTCGGCCGATGCCGTTCGGGACGTCGTACGACCAGGTGTTCGTCCCCGACTTCAACGCCGGCGCGATGGAGAACGCCGGGCTGGTGACCTTCGCGGACGAGTACTTCGTCCCCCGCAGCCGCTCCACGCGCGGCGAGCGACGGCTCCGGGCGCAGGTCGTCGCCCACGAGCTGGCGCACATGTGGTTCGGCAACCTGGTGACCATGCAGTGGTGGGACGACCTCTGGCTCAACGAGGCGTTCGCGGAGTACATGGGCGTGCTCACCACGGACCGGGCCACCGACTACGACGGCGCCTGGGAGGACTTCGCGCTCGCCCGCAAGGCGTGGGGCTACCGGGCCGACTCCCTCCCGACCACGCACCCGATCGCCGGTCCGGTGCCGGACAACCGGGCTGCCCTGCTCAACTTCGACGGCATCTCCTACGCAAAGGGCGCCTCGGCGCTGCGGCAGCTGTCCGCCTACCTCGGTGAGGACGTGTTCTTCGCCGGGGTGCGGCGCTACCTGGACCGGCATGCCTGGGGGAACACCTCGCTGGCCGACCTGCTCACCGCGCTCGAGGAGGAGAGCGGGCGCGACCTCGACGCCTGGGCCCGGTCGTGGCTCCGCGAGTCCGGCACCACCACGGTGCGGATGCGCGACGGCGTGCTCGTGCAGGACGGCGACCGCCCGCACCGCCTGCTCGTCGGGCGGTACGACGGCCGGCCGCTGCGGCGCGTCGAGCAGGTCCTCGTGGAGCTGCCCGGTCCGATCGCAACCCATCGAGGCCGCCGACCTGGTGCTGCCCAACGACGGCGACCTGACCTTCGCCAAGGTGCGGCTGGACGCGCGCTCCCTGGCCACCGTCCGCGAGTCCCTGCACACCCTCGACGACCCGCTCGCCCGCGCCCTGGTCTGGGGATCGCTGTGGGACAGCGCCCGGGACGCCGAGCTGCCGCCCGGGGACTTCGTGGCGGCCGTCCTGGCCAACGTCGAGGGCGAGACCGACTCCGACCTGGTGAGTGGTCTGCTCACCCAGGCGCGCACCGCCGCCGTCTCGTGGGCCGGGTCGTCCGCGCTCGAGTCCGCCCTGCACGCCCACCACGTCGGGGTCCGGGTCGAGTCCGGAAGCGACCTGCAGCTCGTCTACTTCCGGGCCGCGCTCACCACCGCCCCGGGGCCGGTGCCGCTCCCCGACGGGCTGACCGAGGACGAGGACCTGCGCTGGCGCCAGCTCCGGCGGCTCGCCGAACTCGGCCAGGTCAGCGCGGCGGAGCTCGAGGCGGCGCACGCCGACGAGCCCTCGAGCACGAGCCAGAACCATCTCGCCTACGCGCTGGCGGCCCTGCCCGACGCCGAGCGCAAGGAAGCCGTCTGGGACGAGCTCACCGGGATGGGCGACCTGCCGAACAGTCGCGGCCGGGCCCTGGCCGAGGGCTTCTGGCAGCACGGGCAGGACGCGCTGCTCGCGCCGTACGCCGACCGCT
The DNA here is from genome assembly GCA_963791275.1 of uncultured Actinomycetota bacterium. Taxonomy (GTDB): domain Bacteria; phylum Actinomycetota; class Actinomycetes; order Propionibacteriales; family Nocardioidaceae; genus Nocardioides. The sequence continues at coordinate 335,379 of CAWBRP010000004.1, read as the reverse complement.
ACGTCGTCGACCTGCCGGGCGTCTGGTCCCGCCGGCCGCTGGACCAGGCAGCCATCCTCACCCGGCTGCTGTTCCCGGCGACCCTCGTCGACGCGTCCGTGCTCGACCGCACCGCGGCCCTGGTGACCGACGACGCCGTCCCCGGCCAGCGCCGGATGGTGCTGGAGTCCCGCGACGACCTGGCGCGTGCGCTGCGCAGCCGGGCGCTCGCCTGACCCTCACGGGTGCCGGGCCAGCCACCGCTCGAGGTCGATGCCGGCCCGGCGGGCCGCCACCTTCGCCGCGTGGGTGGTCAGGTCCGGTCGGAGAAAGCTCACCGGTTCGATCGACGCGTCGGCGGCTGCGTGCGCGCGTTGCTGCTGCGCGAGGGCCGCGCCCTGCCGGGCAGCGGCGGCCAGCACCGCCGGGGTCGCCTGCACGGTCGCGCCGACCAGCAGCGGGCTCACCGTCGGGGTGTAGCCGGCCGCCTGTCCGGTGCGGTTGGGGTGGTAGGACTCGACGACCGGCCAGGACAGTCCGTTGAGCCACTCGACGTCGTCGCAGACGGCGTGCCCGACGAACGCCGAGGTCGGGTTGGCGAACCCGAAGCCCGCGGCGGCGGCCTGGGTCGCGAGCCGGGAGTTGAGCAGGTCCGCGGTGGCGTTGAGGCGGGCCTCCTCGGTCGGTGAGAACCAGGTCCCGGCGTTGCAGTCCTCGCCGTTGAAGATCCGCGGGTACCCCACGACCACCACCCGAGCGCTCGGGGCGCGACCGCGGATGCCGGCGTACAGCGTGCTCAGCGCGCCGGGGAGCCTGGTGTTGATGTAGCTCTGTGCGCCGTTGATCGCCCCGGTGCAGTTGCTGAGCCAGCCTGGCAGGGCGCACTCGGTGAGCACGTCGGCGAACCCGGCGTCGTTGCCCCCCACCGAGATCGTCACGTAGCTCGTCGCCGGGGTGAGCGCCCCCAGCTGGGCGGCGGTCACGTCGGCGATGGTGGCGCCCGAGCAGGCCCGGAAGTCGAGGCTGTAGCCGCGCGCCGCCGCGATGAGGCTCGGGTAGGCGTAGACCGACCGCAGGCAGCCCGACCCGTCGGCGAGGTAGGTGCGGGTGCCGGTGCCGGACGAGTAGGAGTCGCCGAGCGCGACGTACGACGGCGCGGCGGCGTGGCCGGCCCCCGCGGGAGCGAGGACGCCGACCAGGACGGCCGCGATCAGCGCGGCGACACGGCGGGACAGAGGGGACATGGGGGGCCTTCCCGAGAGTGGTGTGACCCACGTCACCGTAGACGCCCGCGCTGACCCTGGCCAGAGCCGAGCGTGCGGTGGAGGGCCTGGTGCCAGCGAGGCCTCCGCAGCGCGTGCAGGTGGGGAGCTCGGGCGGGTTTGGCCCCTCGTTGTCCCCGGTCGGTGGGGATGCAGTACCCTAAGTGAACACCAGATGAACAGGAGGTGTCCGATGATGGACTCACAGATGACCGATCGACCCCAGGCGCACTGGGTCGAGGTGCCCTCGCCGGCGGGTGGCAGCCACCTGGAGATGCGCTGGACCAGCTCGACGACCGTCAGCGCGGCGCACGCCGCCTGAACTGACCCGTCCCCCGGGGGGATGTGGGCCAGATCACATCCGCGCGGGAAGAAAACGGACCATGGTCCTGTTTTGATCGTTGAAGGTTAAACCAATCAACGAGGAGCAGCCCCCATGAGCATCTTCAGCCGCCAGTCCACCGCCGCCGTCGAGGACAGCTTCGACGCCCACACGACCGCCGTCGAGGACATCTCCGGCACGTACGCGATCGACACCACCCACACCCGCCTGGGCTTCTCCGCCCGGCACGCCATGGTCACCACCGTCCGCGGCGGTTTCACCGACTTCGCCGGCACCGCGACCATCGACACCGTCGACCCGAGCAAGTCCGCCGTGGCGCTCACCATCCGGGCCGGCTCGATCGACACCGGTGTCGCCGACCGCGACGCGCACCTGGTCTCGGGTGACTTCTTCGACGCCGAGGTCTTCCCCGAGCTCACCTTCACCTCCACCTCGGTCGAGCGCGACGGCGACGACTGGACCGTGACCGGCGACCTCACCATCAAGGACGTCACCAAGCCCGTCACGATCGCCTTCGAGTCCACCGGCTCGGCCCGCGACCCGTTCGGCAACCTCCGCGTCGGCTTCGAGGGCGCGACCTCGATCAGCCGCAAGGACTGGGGCCTGACCTACAACGCCGCACTCGAGACCGGCGGCGTCTTGATCTCCGACAAGGTCAAGCTCGAGTTCGACGTCTCGGCGATCCGCACCAACGCCTGAGCCACACCGCTCCATCCGGCCGGCCCGTCCGGCGCGTATTTCACGTGCGCGCCGGCTGGGTCGGCCGCTTCAATGGGCGCCATGGACACCGGGACCTCCCTCACCGAACGACCTCTTGCCCCGGGCGACGCGCGCGCCGTCTTCGAGGTGATGGCCGCCCAGGAGCTCGCCGACATCGGCATGGTCGAGATCGAGGAGGCCGACATCGTCGGTGACTGGGCGCGTCCCAGCTTCGACGTCGCCGCGCAGACCGTCGGCGTGTTCGACGGCGACCGTCTCGTCGGGTACGCCGAGGTCTCCGGTCCGGACCGGGGCGACGCGGCGGTCCACCCCGACTACCGCGGCCGCGGGATCGGCACCCGCCTCGCGCGCTGGATGCAGGACACCGCCCGCGACCGCGGCTCCACCGTGATCGGCATGCCGGTCCCCGAGGACAGCCCCGGCGACCGGCTCCTGGCCGAGCTCGGCTACCAGGTGCGCTGGACCAGCTGGGTCCTCAAGCTGCCGGCCGGTGCCTCGATCGTGGAGCGGGCACTGCCCGCCGGCTATGCCGTCCGCGAGGCAGCTCCGGCGGAGTACCCCGCCGCGCACACCGTCGTCGAGGACGCCTTCCTCGAGTGGTCGGTGCGGGCGCGGGAGAGCTTCGAGGACTTCGAGGCCTCGGTCGTGCGCCGGCCCGGCTTCGAGCCGTGGAACCTCCGCCTGGCTCTCGACGAGGCCGGCGAGGTCGTCGGCGTCGCCTACGTGGTGATCGCCTGGACCGACGACGACCGCGACCCGGAGGCGTACATCTCGCGGCTGGCGGTCCGCCGCGACCAACGCGGCCAGGGTCTGGCCCAGGCACTCATGGTCGACGCGTTCGGGGCGGCGCGCGCACACGGCGCGCTCGTGTCCGGCCTGTCGACGGACTCGCGGACCGGAGCGCTCGGCCTGTACGAGAAGGTCGGGATGCAGGTCACCTCGGTCTGGGTCAACAGGGCCGTCGACCTGTGAGCGAGGCGCCCGACCTGGGTCGGTACGCCGACGCGATCGCGTGGCTGCGTACCTTCGCGACGGCGGATCCGGACGTCAGGGTGGTGTGGATCGGCGGCTCCGCCGCCACTGGTGGCTACGACGAGTGGTCGGACCTCGACGTGGAGGTGCTGTGCACCCCGGGCCGGTCGCCGCGCGTCCACGACGACCTGCTGGCCGGCCCGCCCCTCGCGGCGGCGTCGGTGTGGCGGCTTCCCGACGACACCTGGCCGGACGGCCGTCAGTCGTTCGTGACCCTCGACCCCGACCCCGGCGCGCTCACCGCGCCGACCCGGATCCTCGACCTCCACGTCCACGACGACACCCCCGAGGCGCGGGTCGTCGACGCCCGGCGGCACGGTCGGCTCATCCCGGTGCACGACCCCGACGGCCTGCTCGAGCAGCGCGACGACGACGAGGCCGACCTGGACCGGCGCCGGCTGGCCGAGGTCGACCAGATCCGGCAGCGACGAGACGTGGCGGGCTGGCTCGTGCACCGCGCGATCGCCCGGCAGCAGCCGGCGGAGGCGACCGCGCTCTACCTGCGGTTCGGGTTGATGTCCCTGGTGACGCTGCTGCGCAGCGAGGCCTGTCCGTGGCGCTTCGACTACGGCCTGCGCTACCTGCACACCGACCTGCCCGCCGACCAGGTCGCGCGGGTCGAGGCGCTGCTGCCCGGGGCCGACCCCCTCGAGGAGGTGGCAGGCCCCTGCTTCGCGTGGATGGACGAGCTGCTCGCAGGCCTCCCGCGCTAGGCGTGCGCCGGCTGCTCCGGGTGCACGACCGGGTCCACGCCCTCGTCGCCCGTGTCGGCGCCGTAGTCCTCGGGACTGGTCTGGTCCGCGCCGTCGGCGATCTTGAGCGCCCGGAGCACGACCGTCAGCACCACGGAGATCACCAGGTTGACCAGGAACGCGATGACGCCGATGTAGACCTTCGTCTCCGTGCCGGGGAACACCACGAGCGGTCCGCCGAAGTGGCTGCCGGGGTCGCCCGGCAGCGGTACGCCGTACGCCAGCCAGGTGCCGTAGGCCATGCCCACCGCCCACCCGACGAGGAGCGCCGTGCGGTGGAACCAGCGCGTGTAGAGACCGACGACGATCGCCGGGAAGGTCTGCAGGATCCAGACGCCGCCGAGCAGCTGGAGGTTGATCGCGAACTGCTTGGACAGGCCGAGCACGAACACCAGCGCGCCGAACTTCACCAGCAGCGAGACCATCTTGCTCTGGGTGGCCTCCTGCTGCGGGGTCGCCTCGGGGTTGATGTAGGCCTTGTAGATGTTGCGCGTCCACAAGTTGGCGGCCGCGATCGACATGATCGCCGCGGGGACCAAGCGCCCCGATCCCGATAGCGGCGAAGGCGACGCCGGCGAACCAGCTCGGGAACTCGTTCTCGAACAGCTGTGGCACGGACTGCTGGGCGTTCTCGACCTTCACCCCGGCCGCGATCGCGACGAAGCCGAGCAGCGCGAGCAGGCCGAGAAGGAAGGAGTAGGCCGGCAGCAGGGCGGCGTTGCGCCGGATCACCTTGCGGCTGCCCGTGGACAGCACACCGGTCACGGAGTGCGGGTACATGAACAGCGCGAACGCCGAGCCGAGCGCGAGCGACGCGTAGGCCCAGTGCGCCGCGGCGGGCGGGATCATCGCCTTCCCGGCGACGTCGCCGGCCGCGATGGCGTCGGCGTTCTCGGCGTTGAAGGTGTCGAAGTTCGCCTGCGCGGCGCCGAACACGCTGTCCCAGCCACCGAGCTTCGACGGCAGGTAGAACACCGCCACGATGATCACGACGTAGATCAAGATGTCCTTGACGAACGCGATCAGCGCCGGCGCGCGGAGACCGCTGGAGTAGGTGTACGCGGCGAGCAGCGCGAAGGCGATGAACAGCGGCAGGTGCTGCAGCAGCCAGGCCGCCTCCGGACCGGCCTGCAGGCCCATCACCTGGAGGACCACCTCGATGCCGACCAGCTGGAGGGCGATGTAGGGCATGGTCGCGAGGATCCCGGTGACCGCCACCGCGGTCGCGAGCGGGCGCGAGTCGTAGCGGCCCTGCACGAAGTCGGCCGGCGTGACGTAGCCGTGCCGGTGCGAGACCGACCAGAGCCGCGGCAGGAACAGGAAGATCAGCGGGTAGACGATGATCGTGTAGGGCACCGCGAAGAAGCCGACCGCGCTGCCGGCGTACAGCGTCGCGGGCACCGCGATGAAGGTGTAGGCCGTGTAGAGGTCGCCGCCGATCAGGAACCACGCCACGAAGGTGCCGAAGCCACGACCGCCCAGGCCCCACTCGTCGAGGTTGTCGAGGCTGGCCGCGCGCCGCCAGCGGGCCGCGGCGAAGCCGAGGATCGTGACGAGCAGGAAGAAGAAGACGAAGACGCTCACGGCGATGCCGTCGAGGTTGCTCATCGCACGCCCTCCCGGTCCCGGCGGTCGGCGGCCTTGGCGACGTAGTAGGCCGTCGCGGTGAGGACCGCACTCAGCAGGATGAGCGCGAACTGGAACCAGAAGAAGAACGGGAAGCCCGCCAACGTCGGGTCCATCTGGTCGTAGAGGCCCACCAGGAGCGGGATGACCACCGCCGGCGTGAGCAGCAGGACGATCAGCACCCAGAGCGGGCCGGAGCGGCGGCCGGGTACCGGCGGGGCTCCGCGGGAATCGTCGTCAGGGTCGTGCGGGCGCGTGGACATGGCCGAGAACCTCCCGAGATCGAGCGAACCTCCCGAGGCTACGTGACGCGCACCACATCGGGGACACCCGAAAGGGGGTCCGGCCGGATCACCCCGCGGTGGGCAACCAGTACACCGCGGAGGCGACCAGGTGCTCCTCGAGGACGTCCTGGTCGTCGTCGAGGTAGCCCGCGATCTCGAGGCTGACCAGGCCGTGCACGGCGGCCCAGATGGAGATGGCGGCCTGGCGCGCGTCCACGTCGCGCAGCGTGCCGGCGTCGATGCAGCGGCTCACCGCGTCCAGCAGCGGGCGCATCGAGAGGTCGAGCTGGTCGGCCGTCGCCCGCTCCCGCGTGCCGAGCCGGCCGAACATGACGTTGTAGAGGTCGGGGTGGGCGAGCGCCCAGCCGCGGTAGGCCCGGCCCAGCTCGGTGAAGTCGGCCACCGGGTCGTCGGTGACCGGCACCGCGTCCTGCGCCCGGGTCAGGCTCTCGGCGGCCGCGTCGAGGACGGCGGCGACCAGGTCGTCCTTGCTGCCGAAGATCGTGTAGATCGCGGTGGTGGAGGTGTCGGCGGACTTGGCCAGGGCCCGCAGGGACACCGCATCCGGCCCGCCGTCGGCGACGGACTCCGCCGTCAACGCAATCAGTTGTCGGCGAAGGCTGTCGTCGTAGATTTTCGGCCTTCCCACTTGACAAACCTAACAGAAACGTTGTTATATAACCAGGTTACGACGGTGTCAGTGGACCGCTACCGGGGGGGAGCGACCCACATCAACGACACCTGACGAGAGCCGGTTGGGGCTTCGGCCCCGCTCGCTCGGACTGCAGTGGCCGCCGGGGACCCGAGACCCTGATAACCCGCTCAGACCGATCGAGGACCGTCTCGCCTCCGGGCGGGACGGCCCGGCTCTCTCGTCATTTCTGCGGCCCCTCGCTGCGTCGTCGCCTCAGGCCTTCAGCTCGGGGAACTCGTCGTCGCGCCACTCCTGCGAGTGCCGCTGCCCGCGGCCCGGTCGACCTCGCGGGCGCGCAGCTCGACGCGGCGGATCTTGCCGGAGATGGTCTTGGGCAGCTCGGCGAACTCCAGCCGGCGGACCCGTTGGTAGGGCGCGAGCTGGCGGCGGGCGTGCGCCAGGATCGAGAGTGCGGTCTCGCGGGTCGGCTCGTGCCCGGGCGCGAGCACGACGTACGCCTTGGGGACGGCGAGCCGGATCTCGTCGGGTGCCGGGACGACGGCGGCCTCGGCGACTGCCGGGTGCTCGATGAGGACCGACTCGAGCTCGAACGGGCTGATCTTGTAGTCGCTGGCCTTGAAGACGTCGTCGGTGCGGCCGACGTAGGTGATGTAGCCGTCCTGGTCCCGCTCGGCGAGGTCGCCGGTGTGGTAGAAACCGCCCGCCATCGCGTCGGCGTTGCGCCCGGCGTCGCCCTGGTAGCCGGTCATCAGCGGCAGCGGGCGCCCACCGGGTCCGTCCAGCACCAGGCAGATCTCGCCCTCGCCCACATCGTCGACGCGGGCCCCGGTGACCGGGTCGACCAGCGCCACCGGCACCCCGGGCAGCGGACGCCCCATGGAGCCGGGCTTGACCTCGGACTCCGGCGTGTTGCCGATCTGGGCGGTGGTCTCGGTCTGGCCGTAGCCGTCCCGCAGGGTGAGCCCCCACTGCCGGCGGACCTGCTCGATGACCTCGGGGTTGAGCGGCTCCCCGGCGCCGATCACCTCGCGGAGGGAGCCGGGGCCGCCGGACAGGTCGGCGTTGATGAGCATCCGCCACACGGTGGGTGGCGCGCAGAAGGTGGTGACCTCGCGCTCGCGGAGCTGGGCGAGCAGCGCGGCGGGGTCGAAGCGGACGTAGTTGTAGACCAGCACCGTCGCCTCGGCGATCCACGGCGCGAAGAAGCACGACCACGCGTGCTTGGCCCATCCGGGCGAGGAGATGTTGAGGTGCACGTCGCCGGGCCGGAGGCCGAGCCAGTACACCGTCGTGAGGTGCCCCACGGGGTAGGACACCTGGGTGTGCTCGACCAGCTTGGGCCGCGAGGTGGTCCCGGAGGTGAAGTAGAGGAGCAGCCGGTCGCCGGGCGCCGTACCCGGGTGCTCCACGGTGACCTCGCCCAGCTCGTACGCCGCCCGGAGGTCGGCCCAGGCGCCCGTCGCCGTGGTCGCGGGGCCGACGCTCAGCCTGGCGTAGTCGCCGGGCACGTCGTCGAACTTGGTGGCGTCGACGGGGTTGCAGATCACGAAGCCCGCTCCGCCGCGGACGATCCGGTCCACGAGGTCGGTCGGTCCCACCGCGGTGGTGGTCGGCATGATGACCGCGCCGAGCTTCATCACCGCGAGCATCGTCTCCCAGAGCTCGACCTGGTTGCCGAGCATGACGATGACGGCGTCGCCCTTGCGCACGCCCCGGTCGCGGAGCCAGCAGGCGATCTGGTCGGAGCGGCGGACGATCTCGTCGAAGGTCAGCGTGACCGACGAGCCGTCCTCCTCGACCACCACCAGGCCGGGCCGGTCGTTGCCGCGGGCGAAGGAGTCGAACCAGTCGACCGCCCAGTTCCAGGTGTCACCGACATCGGGAAACCGGAACTCCTCGACGGCGCGCTGCGTGCTGGCCACGCAGGTCGAGCAGACCGTCCCGGGCCGCGCGAAAGACCTCGTCTGGTGCCTGCCGGCGCTCATGTCCTGATCCTGCCCCGCAGCCGCGGGCTGCGCCGACCCGTTGCTGCCCGGCCAGCGTCGGCCATCCGGCAACGGACCATCCCGGAGGTTCAGCAGAGCTCGGCGCTGCTGCCCCACACCTCGTGCCAGACCCCGAAGGCGAGACCGAGGGCGACGTTGCCCGCGGCGGGGATGGTGGTGACCGGATGAAGACGCCGGATCCGCCGCGCGGGCTTCGCCGACGGCTCGATCGAGAGCACCCCGGCCGCGGCGGCGATCAGGGCGACGATGAAGGCACCACTTGTCCGGGGAGTAGATGAAGGCCGCTCCGGCCGCTGCGAGAGGTCCGCCGTGGTGACCCAGCCGAGCACCGCGTCGCGATCAGCGACAGCACCTGGTCGCGGCGATGGCGACCACGAACCCGAGCACCAGGGTGCGCGCCCGAGACGGCGCAGCAGGCCCCGATGTCGGCGGACCAGCGCCACCCGGCGCGGCGATGGCGCCGGACTCCGGCCCGAGCACCATCGGCCCCGATGGTGCAGGATCTGCGAGTCCAGCACGATCGCGATCGCGGCCAGCGTGGTGGCCAGGACCATGAAGCTGCAGCGTAGGTAAGTTCAGCTCGAACCGCTCCTCGTAGGCCCGCTGGACCACCTCGGCTCCACACCACCGCGTCGGCCGCGGACCCGGGCGCGATGCGCTCGGCGGTCGTACCCCGGCTCGTGAGACGCCGCGAGGACACGCCGCGGGAGACCGTGGATCGCTGCCCTCGCGGTGCACCGCCGATCGCGCGGAGGCGCTGTCGACGACGCCTTGGTGGCCTCGCGGGCGACCGTCAAGCGGTCACGAGATCGCCGACCGGCCTGAGCGAGGCTCCCTCGATGACGGGCCAGGTTGCGACCGCCCGCTCCTCCCGCAGGCATGCGACCACCTCGTCGGTCAGGTGCCTGCCCGGGAACGTTCAGCTCGAGGCGCAGCACGCCGTCAGTGTGCCCTCGCGGCTAGCCCGCGGTGTAGCGACGCGACGTGGGCGCGCAACGGCCGTGGCGCTTGTGGCTCACGAGCCAGAACACGCCGAGACCGATCAAGATGAGCGGCCAGCCCTTGGTGATCAGCAGCACCAGCCCGATCACGAGCAGCACCTTGAGCGGCAGGGGCATGCCGCGACGACGCCCGAACGGCGGGGGCGGCGGCAGGAACGGCATCCCGGGCTGCGGCCGTCTCGACGCGCCCGGCCACGGCGGCGTCGCCGCGACCGGGTGCAGCGGGGAGCCGCCGGGCAGGTCGGAGAAGATCGGCGGGATCTCGCCGATCGTCCGCGCCGCCCAGATGCGTTCGTGCCGCTCGGCGTGCTCGTCGGCGTCCAGGCGGCCCTGTGCGTAGTGCTCACCCAGGGCCTGGGAGGCGGTCTCGCGCTCGGCGTCGGAGAGGCGGATCTGGTCGTTCACGGCCGCTGTCCCCCGTCCTCCGTCTCGATGTCCGACTCGAGGTCCGTCTCGAGGTCCCTCTCGACGTCGCCCTCGGCCAGGATGCCGTAGAGCCGCCGGCGGGTGTCGACGAGCACCTCGATGGCCGCGCCGCGCTGCGCCTCCGAGCCGGTGGAGATGATCTGCCAGACGGCGCCCATCACCTGCCCGATCTCGGGCTTGAGGCCGGCGTACTCGGCGCGCTGTCCCTCGCGCTGGGGCGGCTCGAAGGGGGTCCACACGCCGTCGAGCTCGCCGGCGTTCTCGTCGACGTAGGCCTGGCCCTCGGCGGTGAGCCGGAAGGTCCGGCGGCCACGCTCCTCGTCGGCCTCGATGAGACCCTCGTCCTCGAGCTGCTGGAGGGTCGGGTAGACCGAGCCGGGGCTCGGCTTCCAGGCGCCTGCGCTGCGCTCGGTGATCTGGCCGATGATCTGGTAGCCGTTCATCGGCTCGTGCCGCAGCACGTCGAGGATCGCCGCCCGCACGTCCCCGCGGCGAGCCCGCGGCCCGCGCTGCTGCTCACCCTGGGCGAGGCCGAAGAGACCGGCCACCCACGGCGGCGGGCCGCTACGGCCCCCGCTGCGGTGCCCGCTCCACTCGCCGCCCCACTGTCCGTGGCTGCCGCCCTCCCAGCCACGCCGGGAGTGCTGCCCCCACTGCTGGTCGACGAACTTGGCCCACTGCCGGTTGAAGTCCTGTCCCACCGGGACCACCCCTTCCACGATCTGGCGATCGGTCAACGACCGTTCGCGATATATCGTGATAGTACGGCGATAGAACGGCGCGGACAAGGGCCTTTCTCAGAGCCGGTCGCGGCGCTCGGCCAGCCACGCGCGCTCCGCCACGTTGCCGCTGGCCTCGATCGCCGCGTCGTACGCCGCACGGGCCTCCTCGGTGCGCTCCAGGCGGCGGAGCAGGTCCGCCCGGGCGGCGTGCCAGGGGTGGTAGCCGGTGAGCTGGAGAGGCTCCAGCAGGGCCAGCCCGACGGCCGGCCCGTCGAGCTCGGCCACCGCGATGGACCGGTTCAGGGCGACGATCGGGGTCGGGGACACGGCGTACAGCTGGTTGTAGAGCGTCGCCACCTGACCCCAGTCGGTCGCGTCGGTACTGGGTGCGTCGGTGTGCACCGCGTTGATCGCGGCCATGATCTGGTAGTGGCCCGGCTGGTTGCGGGCCAGGCACTCGCGCACCAGCGCATGACCCTCGGCGATCAGGTCGCCGTCCCAGGTGGTCCGGTCCTGCTCGTCCAGCGACACCAGCTGGTCGTCGACGAAGCGGGCACTGCGCCGCGCCTCGGTCAGCAGCATCAGCGCGAGCAGCCCCGCCACCTCGGGGTCCGCGGGCATCAGCTCGCGCAGCAGCCGGCCCAGGCGGATGGCTTCGGCGCACAGGTCGGCCCTGATGGGGGCCGCCCCGTCCGCGGACGCGCCGCTCGCGAGGTAGCCCTCGTTGAAGACCAGGTAGACCACGGCCAGCACGGCGGTCCGCCGGGCGGGCAGGTCGGCGGCCTCCGGGACGCGGTAGGGGATGTTGGCGTCCTTGATCTTCTTCTTCGCCCGGGTGAGGCGCTGGGCGAGGGTGGTCTCGGGGACCAGGAAGGCGCTGGCGATCTCGGCCACGGTGAGGCCGGCGATGAGCCGCAGCGTGAGGGCCACCCGCGTCTCGGCCGCAAGGGCCGGGTGGCAGCAGGTGAACACGAGCCGGAGCCGGTCGTCGGTGACCGGACCGGTGAGGGGTGGGGGCGGGGGCGCCCCGCGTCGTTCGGCTTCCATGGCGGCCTGCCGGTGCTTGTCGTCGCGCCGTCCCTCGCGGCGGAGTCGGTCGATGGCCAGGTTGCCGGCGGTGGTGGTGAGCCAGCCGCCCGGGTTGGGCGGCGTCCCGTCGACGGGCCACTTCTCCAGCGCCCGGAGCAGCGCCTCGCCGGCCGCCTCCTCGGCGACGTCGATGTCACCGAAGCGGCGTACCAGCGATGACACGACCCGGGCGTACTCCTCGCGGAAGACGCGTTCGACCTGCGCCTGCGCGGTCATCCGACCGTCAGGAGTCCTGGAAGGGGCGGACCTCGACCTTGCCCTGGCAGGCCGCGGAGCCCTCCGCGGCCCAGGCCAGCGCGGCGTCCAGGTCGGCGGCCTCGATGATCCAGAAGCCGCCCAGGAACTCCTTGGACTCCGCGAAGGGGCCGTCGCTGACGATCACCTCGCTGCCGCGGCCGTCCACCGTCGTGGCGGACTCGATCGGGTGCAGTCCGCCGGCGAACACCCAGGCACCCTCGGCTCGCAGCTTCTCGTTGAAGCGGCCGGTGTCGGCGAACATCTTCTCGATCTCGGCCTCGTCGGTGGGCATCGGCTCGACGCCGTCGTGGTGCACGGACAGCATGTACTGCGACATGGTGTTCTCCTCCTGGATCGTGCGCGCCCCCGGGTGGGGCGGCTGGTTGTCTCTTCCACGAACGGGCACTGGCGGGTACGACAGCCTCGGCCCCACTATCTCGCGCGTTTGCTTGTTCGCCGACCCTCCTGCCTAAGGTAGGCACATGTGCCGACCAGTCCGCTGCCGCACCTGTGGCAAGACCACCTGGGCAGGCTGTGGCGACCACATCGAGGAAGCGCTGTACGGCGTCGCCCTCGCCGACCGTTGCCCCGGCCACGACGACCAGCCCGCCACCGAGTCCTCCTTCTTCGCCCGCGTCTTCGGCCACTGACCCGTCCTCGTTGGTCAGCCCTTCGTTGGTCGAGCAGGTTGCGAAGCAACCGTGTCGAGACCACCACCCACCCGCCGCACGCTGCGGGTCGCCTGTGGTCCAGGTCTTGATTTTCGGATGACGTGGTGACGCGCCGTCTCGGTTGAGCTGCTACTCACCGTCGCTTTGCAGCACGCCTGCAAGAAGGTCTTCGATTCACTCGCCTGACAGGTGACCTGACTGGCTGATCGAGCGGTCGACCCTCGTTGGTCGAGCAGGTTGCGAAGCAACCGGTGTCGAGACCACCACGCGCACGCCGCACGTAGGCTGCGGGTCGCCTGTGGTCCAGGTCTTTGATTTTCGGATGACGTGGTGACGCGCCGTCTCGGTTGAGCTGGCACTCGTCGCTGTCGTTCGGCGCACGGCTTGCTTGGTCGACCGCTGTGGTCACCGCTTCAAGAATTTCTTCGTTTCCCCTTGTGGACAAGGGCCTCCTGAGCCTCCTCGACTGTCGGTGGCGAGTGCTTGAGTAGACCCATGAGCAGCACCGCCACGAGCCGGTTCGGGGTCGACGACCTCGGCCCCGAGGCGCTGCTCGCCGCGGTCCGCGACAACGAACGCCTCCGCCGCGAAGCCGACCTCCGCCAGCTCCACCTCGCCTACCAGTGGTGCGTCCTGCACCCGCCCACCGCCGACACCGGCGTCGCCGTCTGGGGCGGCGACGGCGACCTCGACGCCGACGAGTCCCTCGGCGGGGACGGCACCCCGCATGGTGGCCGCGTTCGCGCCCGAACCCTTCGGCCTCGCCCTCGGCGTGTCCACCGACACCGCCAAGACCCTCCTGGCCGACGCCCTCGACCTGGTCCACCGGCTCCCGCACACCTGGCGCCGCCTCCAAACCCTGGAGGTGCCGGTGTGGCGGGGCCGCCGCCTCGCCCAGAAGACCCACACCCTCAACGTGAAGGCCGCCGCCCACGTCGACCGGCTCCTCGCCCCCCACCTGCACACCGTCGGCGTCACCCGCCTCGACCGGGCCGTCGCCCACGCCATCGCGAAGTACATGCCCGAGGAGCACGCCGACCGCGAAGCACGCTCCCGGCAGACCTGGGACGTCACCCTCCACCACCCGAACCCCACCGAGTACGCCGGCACCAGCGAGCTCCACATCACCGGCGACACCCTCACCCTCACCAACCTCTACGACCAGATCTGCGCCGGCGCCGCCGACCTCAAGACCAGCCGGCGACCACGACCCGCTCGGGGTCCGCAAGGCCAAAGCCCTCGCGCACCCTCACCGGCACACCGAAGACCAAGCTCTACCTGCACCTCGACCTCGCGGACGTCGTGGTCTCGACAGGCTCGACCACCGAGCACCGAGTCGGCCGGGTCGAGAACCTCGGACCCGCCACCACCGCCAAGATCCGCGCCTGGCTCGGCGACACCAGTGCCACCATCCAACCCGTCCTCCGGATGGACCGGGACGACGCGGTCGACGCCCACGACCCGCCCGCCTGGATGCGCGACCTGGTCATCCTCCGCGACCCCACCTGCGTCTTCCCCCACTGCGAACGCCACAGCACGCAGCCTGCGACCTCGACCACATCGTGCCGTTCGACGACACCGGACCACCCGGCCAAACCCGACCAGCCAACCTCGCCCCGCTCTGCAGACGACACCACCGCGCCAAGACCAGCGGCCGATGGACCTACCAACGCCGACCCGATGGCACCTACGACTGGAGTGAGCGTCGGCGTTGCTAGGTCGTCAGCGCCCGCAGCTGCTCGAGATCATGGACGTCCTGGGGACGGTGCTCGTACCCGCTGTGCACGCGGATCTGGTGCGCGGCCGAGATGCACGACACCGTGCGCCCGCCCAGGACTCCGTGCTGGAGATCCTTGGCGGGGTAGTCGAAGGTGACGCCGTCGAGGCCCGCCTGGACGCCGTGCCCCGAGGAGTCGAAGACCACCGGGTGCACGTCCACCCAGCCCGCCGCGGCGACCAGCTCGACGCGGACGGGGAGCCAGTCGGTCTCGACGGTGTACCCCAGTGCCTGGAGGGTGACCAGTCCCTGATCCAGCTGCGCGGCGTCCACGGCCACGTCGAGGTCGCGGTGGTCCCGCGTCTGGCGGCCGACCAGGGCATCGACCCCCCAACCGCCGAGGACCCAGCAGGCGACACCGCCGGCCTCGAGCGCATCGAGGACCCGGAGCACCTCGCGCACCTGCATCCCCGCACCCTAGTGAGCGCGGCACGAGGGAGACTGCGCCTGTGACCCTCACCGTCCAACCGCCTCATGCCGTGCTGCTCGTGGTCGGGCGGGAGCAGTTCGCGCCGCCGACGTCGTTCGGCGCCGACTCCTGCGTGGCGACCGCGGACTGCGTCGCGGTGTCCGTCGGCGACGGCCCCACGTCGCTCGAGCTCGCGCCGTCGCCGCGCACGAGCGGGCTGAGGGTGCTGGGCGAGTTCACGATCGAGAGCGAGGGGCTGGTCTCCGTGCGCGACGTGTACAGCCGGGAGTACGACACCCTCGGCGTGCCGGCGGGCCTGGCCGCCGTGACCGTCTGGGGCGACGCCGTGGACGAGCCCGGACACGTCGCCGTGCAGGTGACGCCTGCCTAGCGCGCGCTCTCCCGCAGGGTCGCGCCACGTGCGCCGCGGACCGTGAGCACGGCGCTGCCGAACGCGAACGCCCCGAACACGACGGCCGAGGCCCCGGCGATCAACGCCAGCTGGGGCAGGTCGACTCCCGGCACCAGGCGCGGCGTCGCGAGGGTCTCGATATATCCGAGGCGGATGGTGCGCAGGACGACGTACTGGGCCAGGGCTCCGGCGGCGATGCCGGCGACGGCCGCACCGCCGAGGACGACGGCGAACTCGCGCGCGACGGAGGAGACCACGACCCGCCGCGGGACACCGACCACGCGCAGCGCGGCGGCATCGCGGCGGCGCGCCGGGAGCTGGACGGCCGTGGAGACGAAGAGTCCGGCAAGCGCCATGAGGAGGACCAGGACCGAGGCGACGGCGTACAGGCGGAGCGCGAGGGCGTAGGCGCCCTGGTCGAGCGTGGCGCGTTCGTCGGCCAGGGTCTTGTCGACGCTGAGACCGCGGTCGGCGAGCTCCTTGCGCATCGCCGCGGGAGTGTCGGCGGCCGCCGCGACGTACACAGTGAAGGTGTTGTCGTAGACCAGCCGGTCGGAGACCAGCATCCGGTAGTCGATCAGCGAGCCGGCCGGACCGACGAGCGGGAGGCTCTCGGCGGAGAGCACCTTCTTGACCGGCATGTTGGCGCCCGAGATCGGCAGCGAGCTGGCCGTGGAGGCCTGGCCGAGCTGGTTGCCCACGCCCACGACCAGCGGACGCCGCGCGGGGATCTCGCCCGGCACCAGCCGGACCTGACCTTCGACCCGGGTGGTGTCGATGTCCGCGACGATGGTGCCGCCGGTGCTGGTGACCTCGATCTCCTGGGCGGGGTTCGAGGCGCCGATGACTCCTTCGGAGAGGGACCACCCGACCCCCTCGATGCCGCCGGGCAGCGGCTCGTCGTCGACGACGATGTCCTCGATGGTCAGCCGACCGTCCATCGCAATGCGCAGGGCCGCGCCGCCGCCGACGGTCATCCGCTCGATGCTGCACCCGGCCTGGCAGAACCCGGCCTTGGCCGTCACCGTCGACGCACCCTGCTTGATCGGCCCGACGTAGACGTTGCGGAGCTTCCCGGCGCTGGTCCGGAGCTGGAGCTCCACGTGGACCTCACTGTCGGTGACCAGGTCGCGGTCCACGGCGAGCCCGACGGACGCGCCGGTGAACCGCGGCGGCTGGCCCGACGAGGCGATGAGTCGCTGCACCTCGTCGACGGGGGTGCCCGGGGTCCACTCGTCGGACCAGCTCAGGACCGAGGCCATCCGCGAGCCGTCCACGACGGCGAGCCGGGCCCCCGGACTGGCGAACGACGCCAGCGCCATCAACGACGTGCCGTCCGGGTCCACCTCGTGGGTGAGGTCGACGGTCTGGGCCATGGTGAGCGGCGACGACCAGAGCTCCGCCGCGGGCGTCGCGGTCGCGGCGACACTCGCCCGCCAGTCGGCGGCCGCGTCGTAGACGCCGATGCCGAACACCCCGACCGCGATCGCGGCGGTCAGCGGGAGGATCACCAGGGTGCCCTCCTGGCGGCGGCCGAGAGCGCGGGCAGCGACGAAGCCCGGCAGGGAGCGACCCGACCGCCGGCTGGCGCGGCGGGCGACGAGCCTGATGACGCGGGTGGCGATGAGCCCGGCCACGACCGCCAGCACCACCGGCAGCACCAGGTCCGTGAGGTCGGGGGTGCCCGCCGAGCCGCCCGTCAGCTTGGTGGCCAGCATGCCGACGGCAAGGGCGATCAGGATGAGCTCGGTCAGCACCGCCGTACGACGCGCCGTGCCGGGTCGCTTGAGCCCGGTGAGCTGGGAGGCGAGGGTGTCCCGCAGCACCATGCCGACGGCCAGCACCGCCACCCCCACCGCCGCGACGAAGACCGCCACCGCCGCCACGAGTGCGGCCATGGGAAGGGGAAGCGGCAGCCCGGGCGCCAGCCACGCCCTGGTCAGGCCGAGGGAGAGGCCGAGCCCGGTGAGGATGCCGAGCGGGAGCGCGATCAGGATCAGCGCCAGGGGTTCGACCAGGCCGAGCGCCCACAGCCGGCGCTCGCCCACGCCGCGCAGCGAGGCCAGGGCCAGCTCGGGAAGCCGCAGCTCGCTCGCCGCGGTCAGCAACCGCAGCAGCAGGGCGAGCGCGACCAGCACCAGCGACAGCACGGCCGGGGCGATCGACGACCTCGCGGTCTGCTCCTGCGCCCGCGCCTCGGCGAGCAGCGCCGGCAGGTCACCGAGCGGGGAGCCGGTCAGGGTGGCGTTCTCGAGCTGCACCGGGTCCCCGGCGACCGCCTTGCCGGAGGCGGTCGCGTCGGCGAGGTCCTGGTCGGTCCAGTCCGGGGGGACGACCAGGCGCCGGTCGACCCGGACCTTCCAGGCATCCACGGGCACCGCGTCGAAGGACTGGGGAGTCACGATCAGGGGTGCCGGCTGGTACGGCTCGACGGCGCCACTGATGTCGTCGATCCGACGGGGCACGCTGGCCAGCCGCCGCGGGTCGAACCAGAAGTCGGTCTCGGTCGCCGGGACCGTGTAGGTGCCGACGATGGTCACGTTGGGCAGGCCGCCGGTGAGGTCGACCGAGTCACCGATCTCGAGCCCGGAGAACTCCGCGTCACCGGCCAGGATCAGCGCCTGGCCCGGGCTGGTCGGACACTGCCCGGTGATCTGGAGGTGGTCGCAGGCACCCTCCTTGGCGAGCAGCATCGCCCGACCCCGGCTGTGGCTCAGGTCGGGGGTGGTCACCCCGGAGTCGACGCGCACCGACTCGAGCTGGACCTGCGGCACGGCGAACGGGCCCTTGTCGCGGGCCAGCGCGGCCTCCGCGGCGACCCGGGCGCCCTCGGCCGGACCACCCTCGAACTCCGGAGCCGGCTCGAGCAGGCGGCTCAGCCCGGTCGAGCGGGGCAGCGCGTCGTTGAGCCGGGTGACGACGTAGGAGTTCGTGACGGCGACCTGGAAGACCGGCCCGAGCACCGCGGAGCCGATGGCGAGCGCGATCAGCAGGATCGAGCCCGCCGACAGCAGGGCCCGGGAGCGGATGCCGCGCAGCACCGCGCCCACCATGGTGCCGGTCATCGGGCCACCCCCTCGCGCAGGATCGCCGGACGGGTCAGCTCGGGATCGATGCGCCGACCGCGACCCACGACGACGACGACGATCAGGGCCAGCGCCAAGCCGATGGCCAGCGCCGGCAGCACCGAGGACACCGGGACGAGGGGGATCGCGAACTCCGGGACCGCGACCAGGGGCAGGTCGGAGAGCAGCAGCCTGGCGGCGAGCAGGCCCGCGCCGACGCCGGCGACCACGGCCACGGCGGCGAGCAGCACGAGCTCCCCGAGCCCGGCGGACCGGATCTCGCGGGTAGGCACCCCGACCACGCGCAGGGACGCGACGTCACGGCGGTACGCCGCGCGCTGGCGACCGCCCGCGGCCAGCAGCGCGAGGAGCGCGACCAGCAGGCAGCAGCCGGCCATCACGGCGTACATCCAAGCCTGCACGGCGCCGGAGTCGCGCTCGACCGTCGTCGAGATGCCGTCGAGGGTGTGGACCGTGCCGCCCTCGTCCACGAGCGCGGCGAGGACGTCCGCGGGAGTGTCGGCCGCGGCGAGGATGGCGACCTGGGCCGCGGGCACCGTCGGGCTGCTGCCGTACAGCGCGGTGCGCAGGTCGCCGAACAGCCCGGCCGCGCCCACGAGCGGCAGCGCCGGGAGCTCGGCGCGGATCTCGGCGGGGTTGGTGTCGCCACCGGGGCCGTCGACCTCGGGTCCCGTCTCGCCGAAGCTCAGGCCGGGCGTAGCCAGGACGGGGACCTGCTGGGTGGCCGCCGCCGCGTCGGCGCGCACCACCCCGGAGGCGCCCGTGGTCACGACGAGGCCGGCGTCGGTCGGCTCGATGGTGCCGGTGTCCTCCGGCGGCCGCTCCCCGGCGCCGCTGACCTTCCACTCCTCGTCGACGAGCTCCACGTCCCCGAACTGCAGGCTGGTCAGCGTGGTCGCCCGGCCCGGGTTGAAGTCCGTCAAGCGGTCGTCGCCGATGACGAAGAAGTCGTCACCGAACTGCACGCCCGTCTCGACGAGGAGTCCCCGGACGACGCAGCCCTTGTCGCATCGCTCGAGCGGTTCCGAGGCCTCGACGATGCCGTCGGGTGCGCCCAAGAGCCGGAGGACGGCCCGCCCGGGCGACCCTTCGGCGGTGACGTAGTCGACGCTGACCTGGGTCGCGCCGATCGCGCGCGGTGGCGTCTGCGGCACCCGGACCGGGAACGCCTCGGCGGTCGCGGACAGCAGGTCCCCGGTCGCGAGCGGCGGGCGGTCCGCGACCAGGGCTTCCGCGTCGTCGGCCACGGAGGCGGCGCCGGTGCCGTCGTAGAAGTCGCCGATCACGGCGTCGTAGCGGCTGGTGTCGACGAACGCGCGGCGGCGGGCGGGTTGGGCGTCGGGGACGAGGACGGCGGCCATCAGGAAGCGACCGTCGGGGTCGTGCTTCTCCGTCTTGGCCAGCGCCGCCTGGGCGGTGTCGCGGAGGTCGACGCGCAGGGGAGCACCGGCCGTGATCCTCCCGGACTGGTCGGCCCACCCGGCCACGCCGGCCGCGCCGGTCGCGGCCAGGGTGGCGACCGCACCGGCGGCGACCAGCAGCCGCAGCGCGGAGCCACCGTCGGCGGTCCGGCCCACCCGCCGGGTGGCCAGGAAGGCCGGCATCGCGCTGTTCGCGGTCCGGGCCGTGGCGATCCGGGACACCACGCGGAGCAGCCAGACCGTGACCTGGCCGGCGGCCAGGCCGACCAGCGCCGGCCCGGCAAGCACCACCCAGTCCGGGTCGGTGCCGCGGCCGCTGCGGTAGACCGCGATCACTGCGGCCACGATGATCAGCACGCTGCCGAACGTCGCCGCGGTCGAGGCGGGTCGCGTGCGGGTCGCGATGCTGACCTGGTCCGAGAGCGGCTCCGAGCGCGCGGACGCCATGCCGACGAACACCCCGAGCAGTCCGACGGCCACCACGGCCGCGACCGCCGCAGGGGTCGAGCCCGACAGCGCGACCTCGGGAGCATCGAGCCAGAGCCAGGTGGACAGCCAGGTGCCGGCCACTCCCAACGCGACCCCGGCGACCGCGCCGAGCAGGATCGCGGTCAGCGGTTCGGCGAGCAGGAACACCACGAGCCGGGCGCCGTGCACGCCACGCAGTCGCGCCAGCCCGATCTCCTCGCGCCGGGCCACCGCGAGCTCGTGCCCGGCGGCGGGGACGGCGAGGGCGCCGATCACGGCGAGGGGCAGCACCAGCCACGGCGACGTGCCCGCGGCCGCCGCGAAGCCGAGCACGGTGACCGTGCCGGCCACCACGACCGCGGCCATCGCGGCCAGGGTCAGCAAGGGTCCGCGCCGGGCGCGGGCCCCGAGACTCGCTCGGCTCACGGTGCGCTCACGCGTCGTCCGAGGGCCGAGCGAAGGGGTTGTGGGCGGGCTCGGAGGTGACCGGCTCGCGACCGGCTCGCGACCGGCTGCGCGACGGGCTCCTCGACGACCACCCGGGGCGCGGGCGCGGGTGCGAAGGCCGGAGCCATCGCCGGCGTCGGGCGTTCGGCGGCCCGGCGGGCGCGCGGCGGGACGTGGTCGACGAGGACCCCCTCGTCCAGCACGTAGTGCCGGTCGCAGGCCTCGACCACGGCGGGGTCGTGGGTGGCCACGACCACCACGGCGCCCCGGGCCGCCTCGGCGCGCAGCTCCTCGAGCACCAGTCCGCGGTTGCCCTCGTCGAGCTCGCTGGTCGGCTCGTCGGCGAGCAGCACGTCGGCGCCGACGACGAACGCGCGGGCACAGGCCACCCGCTGCATCTGGCCGCCGCTCAGCTCCTCGACCTGGCGGTCGCCGAGGTCGGCGATGTGGAAGCGGGCCAGCGCCGCCTCGGCGCGCTCGTCGGCCTCGGCGGGCTTCACGCCGCGGGCTCGCAGGGCGATCGAGACGTTCTCCCGGGCGGACAGGATCGGCACCAGGCCGTAGACCTGGAGCACGAACGCCACCACCGGGCCGCGGGTCGCCGGTGCCCTGCCACATCGAGCCGCCGTCGTACGACGTCGTGCCCGAGGTGGGCTCGAGCAGACCGCCGGCGATCGACAGCAGGGTGGTCTTGCCCGAGCCGCTCGGACCCGAGACCGCCGTGACCTCGCCGGCCCGGAAGGCGAGGGTCACGTCGTCGAGCAGGGTGCGGGAGACGACGTAGGAGACGTCGCGGACGTCGAGGTCGCATCAGTGGTCCCCCTCGTCGGGCCGGGAGACGACGAGCCGGTCGTACTCCTCCGGCTCGATGCGCACCAGCGTGCCCTGCGGCCACTCGGTCGGCGAGGTGCGTGGGCAGGTGCACGACGCCCTCGGCGCCGATCACGACGTACTCCGCCCCGTCGCGGCCCTCGGCCCCGACCCGGCCGCCCTTCATGGTGACCGTGCGCGGGAAGGTCGCGGCGACCTCGGGCTGGTGGGTGACGACGACGATGGTGGTGCCGAGGTCGTCGCCGAGGTCGTGGATCAGCTCGATGACGTGGTCGCGGTCCTCGTGGCTCAGCTGGCTGGTGGGCTCGTCGGCGAGCAGCAGCTGCGGCTCGGTCGAGACCGCGCAGGCCAGGGCGAGCCGCTGGCGCTGGCCGCCGGACATGGTCGAGACGACCTGGTCGACCTGCGCCTCGAGGCCGACCCGGGCCAGCAGCTCCCGGTCCTCGGTGGCACGGCGGCGGCTCGGCCGGATCCAGCCGAGCCGGGCGAAGCCGATGTTCTGCCGGGCGGTGGCGTAGGGCAGCAGGTTGCGCGTCGAGCCCTGGAGCATGGTGCTGACCCGGCGGGCGCGGACCCGGGCGAGGTACCGCTCGCCCATCCGGCTGATCTCCTCGTCGCCGAGGAAGATCCGGCCGGCGCTCGGCTTCTGGATGCCGCCGAGCAGAGTCAGCAGCGTGGACTTGCCCGAGCCGGACGGGCCCAGGAACGCCACCCGCTCCCCGGGCAGGATCGCGAGGTCGACGCCCGGAGCGCGACCACGTCGTGCCCCTCGAAGGTCCGGTAGAGATGCACGACGCCGTCGCAGCGCACGCCGAGGCCGCCGACCGCGGCGCGGTCCAGCACGTCACTCATCCGGTCCTCCTGTTCGGGCCACCGCAAAACCATCGTGAAGAGCGCGCGACCGCAACCCGCGACACCCGATTGTCACCATCCCGCAACCTACGTCCCGGCCCTGAGAGCCGGTCGCGAGGGTGCGTAGGGTGCTGCTCATGCGGGCTCTGGTGAAGACGACCCCGGGACCGGGACTCGACCTCGTCGACGTGCCCGAGCCGACCCCGGGCCCCGGTGAGGTCAAGATCCGGGTGCTCCGAGCGGGTCTCTGCGGCACCGACCTCCACCTCCACGACTGGGACGAGTGGGCGGCGTCGGTGGTCCGGCCACCGATGACCATCGGTCACGAGTTCTTCGGCGAGGTCAGCGACGTCGGCCCCGGCGTGACCAGCGTCAGCCCGGGCCAGCGGGTCTCCGGGGAGGGCCACATCGTGTGCGGGATGTGCCGCAACTGCCGCGCCGGCCGCCGCCAGCTGTGCATCCACACCATCGGGCTCGGGGTGGACCGGGACGGCGCCTTCGCCGACTACGTCGTCCTCCCAGCCACCAACGTCTGGATCCAGCCCGACGACCTCGACCCGGACCTCGGCGCGGTCTTCGACCCCCTCGGCAACGCCACCCACACCGCGCTCAGCTTCCCACTCGCCGGCGAGGACGTGCTGGTCACCGGTGCCGGCCCGATCGGCGTGATGGCGACTGCCATCGCCCGCCACGTCGGCGCCCGCTTCGTCGTGGTGTCCGACCTGAGCCCGTTCCGCCTCGAGCTGGCCCGCCGGGCCGGTGCGGACCTGGTGCTCGACCCGACCCGGACCTCGCTGCGCGAGGCGATGGACGGACTGGGCATGAAGGAGGGCTTCGACGTCGGGCTGGAGATGTCGGGCGCACCGGCGGCGGTCGACGCGATGATCGGCACCATGAACCACGGGGGCCGGATCGCGATGCTCGGGCTCCCGAGCGACCCCTACCCGATCGACTGGGCGAAGGTGATCACGCACATGCTCACCATCAAGGGCATCTACGGCCGGGAGATGTACGACACCTGGTACGCCATGTCCTCCATGCTGCAGACGTCCGCGGCGCTGCGCGACGCCGTACGCTCCGTCATCACCCACCGCTTCCCGGCCGCGGACTTCGCCGAGGCCTTCGCGGCCGTGCGGTCCGGTGAGTGCGGCAAGGTGATCCTCGATTGGAGCGACTCATGACCACGACTCCCCGCCCCCCGTACGCCAAGGTGCAGGAACGGCTGCGCGCCGCGCTCGACGAGATCGAGGACGCCGGCCTGACCAAGCACGAGCGCGAGCTCGACACGCCCCAGTCGGCGCACATCGGGGTCTCGACAGGCTCGACCGACGAGGGAGCAGGCTCGACCGACGAGGGAGCCAGCCCGGCGCTGAACTTCTGCGCGAACAACTACCTGGGCCTCGCCGACGACCCCCGGGTGGTCGCGGCAGCGAGCGACGCGCTCGTCCGCTGGGGCTTCGGCATGGCCAGCGTCCGGTTCATCTGCGGGACCCAGACGTTGCACAAGGCCCTGGAGGCCGAGCTCTCGGCCTTCCTCGGCACCGAGGACACCATCTTGTTCTCCTCGTGCTTCGACGCCAACGGTGGTGTCTTCGAGACCCTCTTCGGCGCCGAGGACGCGATCATCTCCGACGCCCTGAACCACGCCTCCATCATCGACGGCGTGCGGCTCTCCAAGGCCGCCCGCTACCGCTACCGGAACGCCGACATGGCCGACCTGGAGGCCCAGCTGGTCGCCGCCGCCGACGCCAGGACCCGGGTGATCGTCACCGACGGCGTCTTCTCGATGGACGGCTACCTCGCGCCCCTCGACCGGATCTGCGACCTCGCCGAGCGGTACGACGCCCTCGTCCTGGTGGACGACTCGCACGCCGTCGGGTTCGTGGGGCCCGGCGGCCGCGGGACCCCCGAGCACTTCGGCGTGATGGACCGCGTCGACATCCTCACCGGCACCCTCGGCAAGGCTCTCGGCGGAGCCTCCGGCGGCTACGTGGCCGGCGCGCCAGGAGGTGGTGGACCTGCTGCGTCAGCGGGCCCGGCCCGTACCTCTTCTCCAACGCGGTCGCCCCGAGCGTCGCCGCCGGCTCCCGGGTGGCCCTCGAGATCGCGGCCACCTCCGAGCAGGCTCGCGAGACCCTGCGTCGCAACACCGCGTTGTTCCGCGGCCTGATGACCGACGCGGGCTTCGAGATCCTCCCCGGCGAGCACCCGATCACGCCGGTGATGTTCCGCGGTGACGACGGCGCCCGGGAGGCGTCCCGGGTCGCGGACCAGATGCTGGCGCACGGTGTCTACGTGATCGCCTTCTCGTTCCCCGTGGTGCCCCGCGGCGAGGCCCGGATCCGGGTCCAGCTCTCGGCGGCCCACAGCGAGGACGACGTTCGGCGCTGCGTCGACGCCTTCGTCGCGGCCCGCGGGTAGCCCCTTCACCCCGAGGGGTGTAGAAACTTCCCCTCCCCCGACGGAGGGTGGTGCCGTGCCCATCCGGCTTGCCCTCGTCAACGACTACGAAGTCGTCGTGCGCGGTCTCAACTCCATGTTGCGCAACTACCACGACGACTTCGCGATCGTGGAGCTCAACGCCAACACCGAGGTGAGCGAACCCGTCGACATCGCGCTGTTCGACGTCTTTGCCCAGAGCTCCGGCGACGGGGAGGACGTCCACGACCTGCTCGCGAACCCGGTCGTCAAGAGGGTCGTCGTCTACGGCTGGAACGTCACCCCGGCGATCGCCCGGCGGGCGATGGACCACGGCTGCGCCGGCTACGTGTCCAAGACGCTGCCCGCCCTCGAGCTCGTCCAGGCCCTCCGTGCGGTGCACGCCGGCGGCAAGGTGGTCTCCGGCAACGGCTCGAAGCGGGCGGTCATCGGGGGCGACTGGCCCGGCCGCGAGGAGGGCCTCACCGCTCGCGAGGCCGAGGTGATCGCGCTGATCACCCAGGGGCTCAGCAACAGCGACATCGCCGACCACTCCTCGCTCTCGATCAACTCCGTGAAGTCCTACATCCGCAGCGCCTACCGCAAGATCGGCGTGACCAGCCGGACCAACGCCGTCTTGTGGGGAGTCGAACACGGCTTCCACCCCGACCGGGCCCGCATCGACGGCCCAGCCTCGTGACCATCAGCGTCGTGACCATCTGAACCTCCTGCTCCATCCCTACCAACCAAGAAATGACCGGGCGCTGCACAGGGAGGGGGCCCGGTCGGAAGGAATGACCCCATGGTGGTCCTCGGACTCATCCTGCTGATCCTCGGCCTGCTGCTTCCGCAGAGCATCCTCGTGACGATCGGTCTCATCCTGATCGTCGTCGGACTGATCTTGAACTTCGTCCCCATCGGCGGTTCGAGCCGCAGGGTGTTCTAGCTCCCTGAACCAGCACGACCCGCACGGATTCAAGGTTCGGGTCCGGCCCTTCCCGTTAGCCTGCCCAGGTGAACGGGAGGGGCCGGGCCATGCCCGGGGCAGTTGTCATCGCCGCGCTCGTCGTCGGGCTGGCCGGCTGCTCCGGCAACGCCGGGAAGCAGTCCGCCGACGAAGCCGCCACCGCGGCCAGCCCCAGCCCGTCGGTGATCACCCTCGCCCCGCTGCCGCCGCGCCCCGAGAAGCCGGCCACGGGCAAGCTCTTCGCGGACCTGCGCCAGTCCTCACGCGACGCGGCGCTGGGGCGGATGGAGGTCTGGATCCGCAACGACCGCGAGCGCGACCTGACCCCCACCAAGGTCACCTACGTCGACGGCCGGCTCCGGCAGCCCCTCGACGGCGAGCGGCTCCGGCTCAACCCCGCGCGCAGCATCCGTGGCTACCCGCTCTACCTGCCCGCCCGGCCGGCCTGCGGCAGCGACGCCACCCGTGGCCGGGTGGTCGTGGAGCACGACGGGCGCCGCGAGGAGCTCCCCGTCGAGGACGAGGCCGACGTGGTGGCCCGCTTCGTCGCCACCACCTGCCTGCGACTGCAGGTGTCCCAGGTCGCGGAGCTCTCCTTCGCCGACGAGGTCCCCGTCGACCACGAGGGTGAGGGCGGCCTCGGGACCCTGGTCCTGGTGGTGCGGCCGAGCGGGCGCCCCGGCGCCGGGAGCCTCACGATCGACACCGTGGGCGGCACGCCGCTGCTGTCGTCGTACCAGGAACCGGTCTGGTCGCCCGACGTCACGGTGACCAGCACGGACGAGGAGCAGCGCATCGAGCTGCCCGTGCATCCCGCCCGCTGCGACGAGCACGTCTTCATGGAGTCCGGTGGCGCGACCGCCTTCCGGGTCAAGCTCCACCTCGACGTCGGGGCTGTGGGGGGCCACGACCGAGGAGGGCGAGCTCATCGTCCGGATGGACCCCGCCGGCGCGTCGAACGCGATCGGCTACGCCCGGGACTCCTGCGGCTACACGTCCTGAGCGCACGTCGAGCAGACCGCCTGACGGGGTGTGGGGTGCGCGTCGCGGCTCCGGCAGACTGGTCGGGTGATCACCACCTCCGCACTCATCGCCGCCTCCCCCTCCGCGCCCTTCACCCCCGGCACCGTCGAGCACCGCGACCTGCGCGACGACGACATCCTCATCGACATCGCGTTCGCCGGCATCTGCCACAGCGACATCCACCAGGTGCGCGAGGAGTGGGGCAGCGCGATCTTCCCGATGGTGCCCGGGCCACGAGATCGCCGGCGTGGTCAGCCAGGTCGGCGCCGGCGGTGACCCGGCACCGGGTCGGCGACCGGGTCGGGGTCGGCTGCATGGTCGACTCCTGCGGCGAGTGCGAGCAGTGCAAGGACGGCGAGGAGCAGTTCTGCACACGGGGGGCGGTGATGACCTACAACGGCAAGGGGTACGACGGCGTGCCGACGCTCGGTGGCTACGCCCAGCAGGTCGTGGTGTCCGAGCGGTTCGCCCTGCGCATCCCCGACGGGATCGCGCTGGACGAGGCGGCTCCGCTGCTGTGCGCCGGCATCACGGTGTGGACGCCGCTGCAGCGCTACGGCGCGGGGCCCGGCACCAAGGTCGGGGTGGTCGGTCTGGGCGGCCTCGGGCACATGGCCGTCAAGCTCGCCGCGGCGATGGGCGCTGACGTGACCGTGCTCAGCCGCACCGACGCCAAGGCCGACGACGCCGCCGCGCTCGGCGCGGCCGACTTCGTGGCGACCTCGGACCCGGGCGCCCTCCGACCGCATCGCTCGACCTTCGACCTGATCGTCAACACGGTCAGCGCGGACCTCGACGTCAACACCTACCTGCGGCTGCTGAAGCCTCGCGGCGCCCTGGTCAACGTGGGCCTGCCCAGCGCGTCGTACGAGGTGCGGCCGGGCATCCTGGTCGGTGCCAGCAAGGTCTTCGCGGGGTCCAACATCGGCGGCCTCCCGGCGACCCAGGCGATGCTGGACTTCTGCGCCGAGCACGGCATCGGCGCGACCATCGAGACCATCGACGCCGCAGGCGTGGACGCCGCCTACGACAAGGTCGTCGAGGGCGACGTGCGCTACCGCTACGTCATCGACGTGGCGACGATCGGCTCCTAGCTCGCCACTAGAGTCGCCGCATGCCCAAGGATCCCGCCGTCCTGCTCGCCCCCGGCATCTGGCGCATCCCGCTGGTCGGCGACTTCGTCAACGGCTTCATGTTCCGTGACGCCGACGACCAGGTGACCCTGCTGGACATGGGCATCAAGCCGTCGGGCAAGAAGGTGCTCGCGGCCCTGCGCTGGATCGGCTCGGACGTCTCCGACGTCTCCCGGTTGCTGCTGACCCACGCGCACTCCGACCACGCCGGGGGTGCGGCCTACGTGGCGGAGCAGACCGGTCTCGGGTTCGGGGTGCACGCCGACGAGGCCGAGTTCGTGCGGTCCGGCACGGTGCCGCGGATGGGCTCCGCACTGGGTCGGCTGATGTCCCGCCTGCCGGGCAACGGCTTCGCCGCGGTGCCGGTGTCCGAGGAGCTGACGGACGGGCAGGTGCTGCCGGTCGTCGGCGGGCTGCGGGTCGTGCACACGCCCGGGCACTCGCCGGGCCACGTGTCGTACCTCCACGAGGACTCGGGGGTCCTCATCACCGGCGACGCGATCTTCAACGTCCGCCGGCTGCGCTGGCCGATCCGGGCGTTCTGCTCGGACTTTGCGATGTCCAAGCGGACCGCGCACGTCCTCGGCGAGCTCGACTACACCACCGCGGCCTTCACCCACGGCCCCGAGCTGCGCGAGAAGCCGCGCGAGGACATCCGGGCCTTCCTGGCCCGCAACCCGGCCTGACCTACCACCAGCCCTGCCGGCGGGCCCAGCGCAGCAGGACGGCGCTCATCGTCAGCATCACCAACAGCAGCACCGCGACCGAGCCGTAGTGGGTCTCGTCGTTGACGATCACGTTCATGCCGTAGAAGGACGCGAGCGCGGTGATGGGCAGGGTGACGGCCGCGATCACCGCCAGCCTCTCCATCGCCACGGTCATCTTGGTGTGCACCTTGGTCTGGTAGAGCTCGATCACGGCGACCAGGAAGAGCGTCTCGCCGTCGGCCAGCGACCGCACCCGCGCGAACTGGTCGGAGAGGTCGGCGGCCGGGTCGGGGCGGCCCTCGTGGGCGAAGCGGCCGAGGCTGGCGATCCGGGCCCACACCTCGTGACACTGCGCGGCCATGGTGCGGCCGGTCATCAGCTCGTGCCGGATCAGGAACATCCGCTCCAGCAGGGCCTCCGGAGCGCGCAGCCGCGACACCATGACTTCCTTCTCGAGGCCGGGCAGGCCCTCCGCGATCTCGTGGATCAGCGCACTCTGCCGGCGCGCGACCGCGGAGGTCACGGCGTAGGCCAGGTCGACGGGGGCCGGGGGCAGGTAGCGGCCGGCGTCGAGCCGGGCCCGCACCGTGTCGGTCTCGACCAGCGCCGCGGTGGGGTCGACGTCGGGGT
The DNA here is from genome assembly GCA_963791275.1 of uncultured Actinomycetota bacterium. Taxonomy (GTDB): domain Bacteria; phylum Actinomycetota; class Actinomycetes; order Propionibacteriales; family Nocardioidaceae; genus Nocardioides. The sequence continues at coordinate 305,993 of CAWBRP010000004.1, read as the reverse complement.
TGATCGGTCCGTGCACGGTCACCAGGACGTGGTCACCGATGACCAGGTCGAGCTCGAGCAGGCTCGACGTGGCCGGCGCTGCCGAGCAGCGGTGCGAGCACCGTGACGAAGACCTGGCTGGGGTAGGTGTGCACAACCGGCACGTAGTTGCGGCGTTGGCACGACTCGAGCACCCGCGGATGGCAGCCCAGCCGGGTGAGGAGGTCGCCGGCCGCCGCGTCCCAGGTCGGCACGTCGATCCAGCAGAAGCCGTCGGTGCGGCCGAGCAGCGCGTCGAGGTCGGCGGCCGCGGCCGGTCGGGCGCCTTCGTTGTCGACGAAGCGGATCTCCACGTGCCCAGGGTGGCCTTCCGGCGGGTCCGGGTCCAGAGGAGTCAGCGCGTCGATGCGCAGCCGACCGTCCGGGCCCCAGGAGACCGGCATCGGATCCGTGATCTCGCCGCCGAAGCCGCCGGCCACCTCGTTGTGGAACGCCATCAGCCGCCACTCGCCGGACCGGTCCTGCGCCAGCCGTCCGACGTACAGCCCCGGGTCGTGCAGGAGGTACGCCGAGGCGATGTCGAACGGCCCGTTCGGATCGTCGACGTTGACCGCCCAGATGCCGCCCGTCTCCCCGGCGGCGCGACGGTCGGCCGGGAGCTGGGTCGCCAGGCACGAGAACAGCAGCACACCGCGGCCGTCGACCTCGGCGAGCTGGAGCACCTCGAGCTGACCGAAGCCGCTCCCGGGGCTCGACAGCGGAGGTCCCACCTCCCAGGTCTCCAGGTCCGTGGACGTCGCCTGACCGACGACGCCGCGGCCGAACGGCTCGCCGTCGCCGGACCGGGCGGTCACCAGCATCTGCCACACCCCGTCGGGGCGCTGGAAGACCCACGGGTCACGCCAGGCGACGTCGTACCAGGTGGCGAGGTCGAGCTGGTCGTACCACCGCGGGTCGGCCTCGCAGGCGACGCCGGTGCGCTGCCAGGTCGTCAGGTCGTCCGAGACCGCGCCGAGCACGCGCTGGACCAGCCCGTCCTCAGCCCGGGAGATCCCCGTGTAGAACATCCGCCACCGACCGTCCGGACCCCGCACCACCGAGCCGGTCCACGTGGCCAGGTCGTCGGGCGCCGGCACGTCGTCGGCGACCAGCGCGTCGGCCACCTCGGTCCACGTGACCAGGTCGTCGGACACCGCGTGCCCGACGCCGGCGCGGCGGTGCCGGCGCTCGGGATCGAGCAGGGCCCGGGAGGCCTTGAGGAAGAACAGGTGGAAGCGCTCGCCGTCGTCGGCGAGCCAGAAGTCCCAGACCCAGGACGGAGCGAGGCGCAGCACCGCGGCAGGCTACCAGTTGCCGTATTACCCAGGGGGGGTATAGTATGCAGCGCATGAGCGAGCACGAGCACGGCTACCTCGCCGCGCACAAGAAGGACGACTACCTCAAGCGGCTGCGCCGCATCGAGGGCCAGGCCCGCGGCCTGCAGCGGATGGTCGAGGAGGAGCAGTACTGCATCGACATCCTCACCCAGGTCTCGGCGATGACGAAGGCCCTGCAGTCGGTCGCGCTCGGGCTGCTCGACGACCACCTGGGTCACTGCGTCGTCGACGCGGTCGGCGACCGGCGGCCCCGAGGCCGAGGTCAAGCTCGAGGAGGCCTCCGACGCGATCGCCCGGCTGGTCCGGTCCTGAGCGCCACCGCACCGATCTTCGCAGGAGCACCGTCGTCACCGGGCATGACCTGCGAGCCACTGCGTCGCCTCGGTGACCGAGGAGCTCGCGGGAGCTCCCGGGCGTCACCGCCGTCGAGGTCGACCTCGCGACGGGCGCCGTCGCCGTCACGTCCGACGAGCCGCTCGACGGCCGACGCCGTGCGCGGCGCCGTCGACGAGGCCGGCTACCAGCTGGCTCGGCTGTCGCGACCTCGATCGGACCGCGACCAGGCCGGACGGCCATGAGCGCAGCCGGCACGAGCGCGACGCCGTCGGCGCCAGCGTCGAGCTCGAGATCACCGGGATGACCTGCGCCTCCTGCGCCGAACCGGATCGAGCGCAAGCTCAACAAGCTCGACGGCGTCGTCGCGAGCGTCAACTACGCCACCGAGAAGGCCTGGGTCAGCTATCCCGACGACCGTCACCCCGACGACCTGGTCGCGCACCGTCGAGCAGGCGGGCTACGGCGCCCGGCTGCCCGCCGACGCGCCGGCACCGGCGGGCGAGGACGGAGCGGCGTCGCCGACCCGCTGCGCCAGCGGCTGCTCGTCTCGGCGCGTGCTCACGGTGCCGGTGGTCGCGATGGCGATGGTCCCGGCGCTGCAGTTCGACGTACTGGCAGTGGCTCTCGCTCACCCTGGCCGCGCCGGTCGTCGTGTGGGGCGGCTGGCCCTTCCACCGGGCCGCCTGGGTCAACCTGCGGCACGGCGCGACCACCATGGACACCCTGGTCTCGCTCGGCACGCTCGCGGCGTTCGGCTGGTCGGTCTACGCGCTGTTCTGGGGCACCGCCGGCGATGCCCGGCATGACCCACCCCTTCGAGCTGACCATCGCGCGCACCGACGGCGCCGGCAACATCTACCTCGAGGCCGCGGCCGGGGTCACGACGTTCCTGCTCGCCGGGCGCTAGCTCGAGGCGCCGCGCCAAGCGCCGTGCCGGCGCCGCGCTGCGGGCGCTGCTGGAGCTCGGCGCCAAGGAGGTCGCGGTGCTCCGCGACGGCCGCGAGGTGCGGGTCCCGGTCGGCGAGCTGGCAGTGCGGCGACACGCTTCGTGGTCCGGCCCGGGGAGAAGGTCGCCACCGACGGCGTGGTGACTCGCGGGCACCTCCGCCATCGACGCCGTCGATGCTCACCGGCGAGTCGGTGCCGGTCGAGGTCGGGTCCCGGCGACGCCGTCGTCGGCGCCACCGTCAACGCCGGCGGTCGGCTCGTGGTGCGCGCCACCCGGATCGGCGCCGACACCCAGCTCGCCCAGATGGCCCGGCTCGTCGAGGAGGCCCAGCACGGCAAGGCCGAGGTGCAACGGCTGGCCGACCGGGTCTCCGGCGTCTTCGTGCCGGTCGTCCTCGTGCTGGCCGCGGCCACCCTGGGCTTCTGGCTCGGCAGCCGGGGCCGGCGCGAGGCGGCGTTCACGGCCGCCGTGGCCGTCCTGATCATCGCCTGCCCGTGCGCCCTCGGCCTGGCGACGCCGACCGCGCTGATGGTCGGCACCGGCCGCGGCGCCCAGCTCGGCATCCTGATCCGCGGCCCCGAGGTGCTGGAGTCGACGCGACGCGTCGACACCGTCGTGCTCGACAAGACCGGCACCGTCACCACCGGCACCATGACCGTGCTGGACGTCGTCGCGGCCGACGGGGTGGAGGCCGACGACGTGCTCCGGCTGGCCGGGGCGCTCGAGGACGCCTCGGAGCACCCGATCGGCAGGGCCGTCGCCGACCACGCCCACCAGCAGACCGGCGGTCCGCCTCCCTGCCTCCGGTGGAGGGCTTCCGGAACCTCGCCGGGCTCGGGGTCGCCGGCACCGTCGACGGCCACGCCGTGGTGGTGGGTCGGCCCGCCCTGCTCGCCGAGCACGGCATGCCGCTCCCCGCCGACCTCGACCGCGCGCTCGCCGAGGCCCAGCGCAGCGGCCGCACCGTGGTCGCCGTCGGGTGGGACGGCGCCGCCCGGGGCGTGGTGGTCGTGGCCGACGCGGTCAAGCCGACCTCCGCCGAGGCCGTGGCCCGGCTGCGCGACCTCGGGCTGCGGCCGATCCTGCTGACCGGCGACCACCACGCGACGGCGCTCGCGGTCGCGGCGCAGGTGGGCATCGACGACGGCGACGTGATCGCCGGGGTGCTCCCCACGGGCAAGGTCGACGAGATCCGGCGCCTCCAGGCCGAGGGCCGCGTGGTGGCCATGGTCGGCGACGGCGTCAACGACGCGGCGGCGCTCGCCCAGGCCGACCTCGGGCTGGCGATGGGCACCGGCACCGACGTCGCGATCGAGGCCAGCGACCTGACCCTGGTGCGCGGCGACCTGCGGGTCGCGGCCGACGCCGTGCGGCTGGCGCGGCGCACCCTCGCGATCATCAAGGGCAACCTGTTCTGGGCGTTCGCCTACAACGTCGCCGCGCTGCCGCTGGCCGCCGCCGGGCTGCTCAACCCGATGCTCGCCGGCGCCGCGATGGCGGCGTCGTCGGTGTTCGTGGTCAGCAACAGCCTGCGGCTGCGCGGCTTCCAGCCGGCTCAGCGCGACCAGTCGATGTCGGCGTAGATGGCCGCGTGGTCCGAGGCCTGGTCGACCTCGTTCACCAGGGTCTCGTAGACCTCCCACGGCTCCCGGGTCCGCGGCCCGCGCCACACGCCCAGGCGGTTGATGCCACCGCCGGTCGCCCGGGCGAACAGCGACGGTGACAGCAGCACGTAGTCGATCTTCTCGTCCTCGTTGCCCCCGCCGAAGGTGCCGCGGCGCGGCCCCCACACGAAGTCCGGGTGCTCGCTGATGTCGCGCAGCGACGTCCCGGCGAGCAGCGGCGCGAGCGACTCCGAGTCGGGACTGTCGTTGAGGTCCCCGACCACCGCGACGTGCTCGACGCCCTCGGCGACCAGGTCGTCGTGGATCTGGGCCACCCGCACCGCCTGGCGCCGGCGGCGACGCACACCGAGGGGGTCGCCCGGCGTGCTGTAGCCCTTGGACTTGAAGTGGTTGACGAGCACCACCAGGCGCTCGTCGCCCGGTGTGCGGAGGTGGTACTCGGCGCAGTCCCGGGAGAACACCACCCCGTCGGCGTCCCGGTCGTAGATGTGGGTGCGCAGGTCGGTGACGGTGTGGCCGGCCCGGGCGAGGATGCCGACGTCGATGCCGCGGGTGTCGTTCCCGTCGAGCAGCAGCGCCTCGTCGTACGCCGTCCACCCGACGTCGAGGAGCAGGGTCGCCGAGAACATCTCCAGCACCGGCCGCGACTCGGCCTCCACCACGCCGAGCACGTCGGCGCCCACGTCCCGGATCACCATCGCGGTGTGCCGGGACGCCAGCTCGGTGACCGGCTCCGTGGTCAGCTCGACGAACCCGACCCAGTCGGCGCGTCCGTCGGCGACCACCTCGGTGGTGCCGTCGCGGTGCCGGACGAGCAGCCGGCCGCGGAGCACCCGCAGCACCGCGAACTCACTCACGTCCGAGCGCAGCAGGCCGAGGACCTCGAGCTCCTCGAGGATGGCCGCCCGCGTCGGCTCGTCGTACATCTCCCGTTGGAGCAGCTCGGTGACGTGTGCCTGGGCGGCGACCACCGGCGCCCCACGGGACCAGTCGCTGCTGCTGAGCGCCTTGGGGCGGTCGAACATGTTCTGGAGGTTGTACGACGCCAGCCGGGTGCGCACCGGCCCGGAACCCGGTGGTGGCACGGCCGGGACGTCGGAGAGGATGGCGTCCATGCCCCCCAGCATCGCCGACCTGACCTGGCCGGTCGTCACCGACCGGCTGAGTCTCCGGCCCGCGGTCGCCTCAGATGCCGACGCCGTGCTCGCCTACCGGCGGCTGCCCGAGGTCAACGAGTACATGACCTCGGCGCCCTCGGATGCCGCCGAGTGGGCCGAGGTGTTCGGACAGGAGGAGCGGCTGTCGAAGACCCTGGTCGCCGAGCACGACGGCCGGGTCATCGGCGACCTGATGATCGCGGTGGAGGACGCCTGGGCGCAGACCGAGGTCCGGTCGCAGGCCGAGGGCGTGCAGGCGGAGATCGGGTGGTGCCTGGACCCGGCGTACCAGGGCCGCGGCCTCGCCACGGAGGCGGTCGCGGCGGTCCTCGCGACCTGCTTCGACGGGCTCGGGCTGCGCCGGGTGGTGGCCAACTGCTTCGCCGACAACCTCGCCTCGCGACGGCTGATGGAGCGGCTCGGGATGCGGCGGGAGCTGCACACGGTGCGCGAGTCGCTCCACCGCTCCGGCCGCTGGCTGGACGGGATGGGTTATGCACTGCTCGCCGACGAGTGGCGCTCCCGGCGCACCTGAAACTTCGCTCCGGGGGCTCGCCGCGTTCATCCTTGCGGAGTACGGTCCGAGCCATGATCTCTCGGAAGCGCACCACCGTTGCCGTCGTGGCCGCCCTCGCCTGCCTGGGTGTCGCCGCTCCGCTCACCACGCCGATCGCCAGTGCCGGCGAGCCCCGCGCGGCGGCGAAGCCGCACCAGCACAAGCCGGCCAAGCACGTCGACAAGGACGTCCGGTTCGCGACGTACAACGCCTCGCTCAACCGGCTCGCCCCCGGTCAGCTGCTCACCGACCTGGCGAGCGGGACGAACACCCAGGCGCGCAACGTCGCGGAGGTCATCCAGCGCAGCGCGCCCGACGTGCTCCTCGTCAACGAGTTCGACTACTACCCCGACGGCGCGGCCGCGGAGCTGTTCCGCGACAACTACCTCGCCGTCTCGCAGAACGGCGCCCCGGCCGCCGACTACCCCTACTACTTCGTGGCCCCGAGCAACACCGGCGTCCCGAGCGGCTTCGACCTGGACAACAACGGCGCGGTCGGGGGCGGCAACGACGCCTTCGGGTTCGGCGACTTCCCGGGGCAGTACGGCCTGGTCGTCTACTCGAAGTACCCCATCGCCACCGACGACGTCCGGACCTTCCAGCACTTCTTGTGGAAGGACATGCCCGGGGCGAAGCTGCCGGACAACCCGGCCACGCCCGCTCCGGCCGACTGGTACTCCCCCGAGGAGCTCGCCGTCTTCCGGCTGTCCAGCAAGTCTCACTGGGACGTGCCGATCACGCTCGCGAAGAACAAGACCGTGCACTTCCTGGTCTCGCACCCCACCCCGCCGGTCTTCGACGGTCCCGAGGACCGCAACGGCACCCGCAACTTCGACGAGATCCGCTTCTGGGCCGACTACATCGGCAACCGGTCGCGGTCGTCGTACATCTACGACGACGCCGGGGTGTACGGCGGCCTGCACCGGGGCGCGAAGTTCGTGATCGCCGGCGACCAGAACTCCGACCCGTTCGACGGCGACTCGATCGACGGTGCCGCCCAACAGCTGCTCGACCACCCGCGGATCGACAGCCGCGTGGTCCCCGAGAGTGCCGGTGCCCTCGAGGCTGCCGGCCTCCAGGGCGGCAACAACATCGGCCAGGTCAGCCCGGCCCAGCAGGACACCGCGGACTTCGCCGACACCGGGACCAACCCCGGGAACCTGCGCGCCGACTACGTCCTGCCGAGCAGGGGGCTGCGGGTGCTGCAGTCCGCGGTGTTCTGGCCGCTGCAGGCAGACCCGCTGTTCCGGTTGACGGGAGTCTTCCCCTTCCCGACCAGCGACCACCGGCTGGTGTGGGTAGACGTGAAGCTCAACCACCACTCCTGAGAGCTCGTGGAGCCCTAGTGCAGGTGGTCCTGCCAGTCGACGGGCACCCGGTCCGCCGGACCAGGGACGTCCTGCGTCTCCGGCCGGCTCTGCGGGTCGGCCAGCCGCGGGCCGTTGGCGAACGATTCCGTCCGGTAGTCCCAGAACCACGCCTCGCCCGGCTCGAAGCTCTGCACCACCGGGTGCCCGGCGTCCTCGGCGTGCGCGGAGGCGTGCTGGCTCGGTGAGGAGTCGCAGCAGCCGATGTGCCCGCACTCGGCGCACCGGCGCAGGTGCATCCACCACCCGTTCGCGGCGGCCAGGCACTCCACGCAGCCGGTGCCGGACGGCGCGACCTCCGGACGCACTCCCTCGACGGCCACCTCAGGAGGCGGGGGTGCCGGCGATGTTGACCAGCCACGGCGTGCCGAACCGGTCCACGCACATGCCGAACGCGTCGCCCCACATCTGCTTCTCCATGGGGACCGTGACCGTGCCGCCTGCCGAGAGCTTCTCCCAGTAGCCCATGAGCTCGCCCTCGTCGTCACCGCTGAGGCTGACCCCGAAGTTGTTCCCCGCCTCCAGGGCCTGTCCGGGCGGCATGTCCGAGGCCATCAGGGTCAGGCCCTCGGCAGCCAGCGACGAGTGCATCACGCCGTCGGCCTGGGCGCCCTCGGCGCCCATGTCGCCGAAGGTCATCACGCTGAGCTCGCCGCCGAAGATCTCGCGGTAGAACTCCATGGCCTGCCGGGTGGTGCCGTCGAAGTTGAGGTACGGGTTGAGCGTCGTGGCCATCGCGGACTCCTCGTGTCGGTGGGTGCTCCGAAACTAACCCGGCGGCCGGACGGAGACCAGTCCCCTGCGTTAGGCGCGGGAGGCGACGGGGGCGATCGCGTCGGCCAGCCCAGTGAGCGCCTCGGGCACGACGCGGTACCACGTCCAGGTCCCGCGCCGCTCGCCCACCACGAGACCGGCCGCCGCCAGCTTCTGCAGGTGGTGGGTCACCGTCGGCTGGGTCAGACCGAGCGGCCCGGTGAGGTCGCAGGTGCAGGCCTCCATGCCCTCACTGGCCAGCAGGATCGACAGCGTGCGCAGCCGGGTCGGGTCCGCGAGCGCCTTGAGCCGGCCGGCCAGGTCAGCGGCCTGCTCGACGGTGAGCGGGGCGCCGACCAGCGGGGTGCAGCAGACGTCGGCCGGGGTGAGGAGCGGCAGCGGCTTGGGCATGCGACCATCATGCCATGACATCGAAGTTCATCAATCTCTTGTGATCGACGATGGTCGATGGTAGACATAGACATCCGTCTATATAAGGAGCACGCATGTCCCGCCTCCAGCTCGCCCTCAACGTCGCCGACCTCGACGAGGCCGTCACCTTCTACTCCACGCTCTTCGGTACCGAGCCCGCCAAGCGGCGGCCCGGCTACGCCAACTTCGCGGTAACGGACCCGCCGCTCAAGCTGGTGCTCTTCGCCAACCCCGCGCAGACCGGCACCCTCAACCACCTCGGCATCGAACGCGCGTCGATGGAGGAGGTCGAGGAGCAGGCCGAGCGCCTCGAGGCCGCCGGGCTCGCCCTCGACGTGGAGGGCGACGTGGTCTGCTGCTACGCCCGGCAGGACAAGCACTGGGTGACCGGTCCCGACGGCCAGCGGTGGGAGAACTACGTGGTCCTCGCGGACGCCCAGCCCGAGCTCGAGGGTGCGACCACGACCACGACCTCGACGATGGTCGACGCCGGCTGCTGCGCGTGACCCGACCTCCGCCCGGACCGTCGACCGGGGCGGCCGAGGTCGCCGTCGTGACCCGGCTCTCGACGCTCGACCGGTTCCTGCCGATCTGGATCCTGGGGGCCATGGCGCTCGGGCTGCTGCTCGGCCGATCGGTCGCCGGGCTCGACGAGGCCGTCGCGACCGTCGAGGTGGGCTCGGTCTCGCTGCCCATCGCCGTGGGCCTGCTGGTGATGATGTACCCCGTGCTGGCCAAGGTCCGCTACGACGAGCTCGGTCACGTCACCCGGGACCGGCGCCTGCTCGCCACCTCCCTGGTCTTGAACTGGCTGGTCGGCCCGGCGCTGATGTTCGCCCTCGCCTGGCTGCTGCTGCCCGACCTTCCCGAGTACCGCACCGGGCTGATCATCGTGGGACTGGCGCGGTGCATCGCGATGGTGCTGATCTGGAACGACCTCGCCTGCGGCGACCCTGAGGCGGCGGCGGTCCTGGTCGCCATCAACGCGCTCTTCCAGATCGTGGCCTTCGCGTTCCTGGGCTACTTCTACCTCCAGGTGCTGCCCGGGTGGCTGGGTCTCGACCAGGCACTGCTGGACGTGTCGGTCTGGGGCATCGCCCGGTCCGTCCTGGTGTTCCTCGGCATCCCGCTCGTCGCGGGCTACCTCACCCGCACCCTCGGCGAACGAGCCCGAGGGCGCGAGTGGTACGAGTCCACGTTCCTCCCCCGATCGGACCCGTCGCGCTGTACGGCCTGCTGTTCACCATCGTGGTGCTGTTCGCCCTCCAGGGCGAGACCATCACCTCCCAGCCACTGGACGTCGCCCGGATCGCGGTCCCGCTGCTCGCGTACTTCGCCATCATGTGGGGCGGCTCGATGCTGGTCACCCACGCGCTCGGCTTCGACTACGGCCGCGCGTCCGCGGTGTCCTTCACGGCGGCCGGCAACAACTTCGAGCTGGCGATCGCTGTGGCCATCGGGGTCTTCGGGGTCGCCTCCGGTCAGGCTCTCGCGGGCGTGGTGGGACCGTTGATCGAGGTGCCAGCACTGCTCGGGCTGGTCTATGTCAGCCTGTGGTCGCAACGGTTCTTCAGGTCCGAGCAGGAGCTCATCCATGACTGACGACCCACGCCCGGCCGTGCGGACGCCGCAGGTCGTCTTCGCCTGCGTCCGCAACGGCGGCCGCTCGGTGATCGCGCGGCTGCTCGCCGAGCACTACGCCGGCGGCCGGGTCGTGGCGCTCTCCGCCGGCACCCAGCCCGGCGAGCACATCCACCCGGAGGTGGCCCAGGCGCTCACCCTCCTCGGCCTCGACACCTCGCGCGAGCGGCCGACGCTGCTCACCCGGGAGACCGTGGCGGCCAGCGACCTGGCCGTCACCCTCGGCTGCGGCGAGGAGTGCCCCTACGTGCCCGGGGTGCGGTACGTCGACTGGCCGGTCGCCGACCCCGGCGGCCAGGACCCGGCCACGGTGCGCGCGATCATCGCCGACCTCGACGCGCGGGTCCGGTCGATGCTCACCGACCTGGTGCCCGACCTCGAGCTGCCCGCATCCGTCCTGGACTAGTGGAGGGCGGCGAGGTCCTCGTCGTCGAGCACCAGGGTGACGGCGGCGGCCGAGTCGCGCACCGACTCCGGGCGGCTGGCGCCGGGGATCGGGACCACCGCGTGGGAGAGCGACAGCTCCCACGCCAGACACACCTGCTGCGGGCTCACGTCGTGCTTGCGGCCCACGGCGGCGAACGTCTCCCAGGTCTCGCCCAGGGCGGCGGCGTCCGACATCCCCCCGAGCGGGCTCCAGGCCAGGAAGGTGAGGCCCAGCTCGGCGCACACCGCGATCTCCGGCTCGGAGCTGCGGAAGGCGGGCGAGAACTGGTTCTGCACGGCGACCAGGCCGTCGCCCAGGATGTCCTTGGCCAGCCGGATCTGGTCGGGGTCGGCGTTGGAAATGCCGGCGGCGGCGATCAGGCCCTCGTCGAGCAACGGCTTCAACCCGCCGATGGTCTCGTCGTACGGCACGTGCGGGTCGGGGCGGTGGTGCTGGTAGAGCGCAATCTGCTCGACGCCGAGGCGGCCGATCGAGGCGAGGCAGGCCGTGCGGAGGTAGTCGGGCCGGCCGTCGAGCTGCCAGTCCGAGCCGCGCCGGGTGTGCCCGCCCTTGGTGGCCACGAGCACGTCAGAGGTGTCCCCGTCGTACTCCCGCAGGGCCCGCGCGATCAGCAGCTCGTTGTGACCGAAGGTGTCCTCGTCGGTGGAGTAGGCGTCGGCGGTATCGATGAGGGTGATCCCCGCGTCGAGGGCGGCGTGGATCGTGCGGACCCCCAGGCCGTCGTCGTTGACGTCGCGCACCGACATGGGCATCGCGCCCAGGCCGATCGCGCTGACGGAGCGTGCTCCGATGCGGCGTTGGTCCATGACGTCCACCGTACGCACGGGTGTCAGCCGCCCGAGCCCGTGGTGCGTCGGCGGGCCGCGGTGCCGGTGGTCCTCCGCGCGGGCGCCTTGGCCGCGGCGGCGGTCCGGTTCGTCGCGGTCTTCCTGGTCGCGGTCTTCCTGGTCGCGGTCTTCCTGCGCGTCTTCCTGGTCGCGGTCTTCGCCGCTGTCTTCTTCGCCGAGGCTTTCTTCGCCGGGGTCCTGGCCGGGGCCCGCTTCGCCGCCACCTTGCGCGCCGGCCTCGTCCGCGCCGGGGTCGAGGTGACCCGCTCGCTCGCCTGCGCGGCCGCCAGGGCGGCCTCGGCCTTGGCGAGCTTCCGCTGGCGCTTCGCGTGCTCGGTCTTGTGCGCCTCGAGCTCCGTGGCGGCCCCCGCGCGCTCGCCCCCGGCCGCGGTCGCGCGGGCCGCGGCCTCGTCGGCCTCCCGGCGCCGGCGCTTCGCGGTGCGCTTGGCCTCCTTGGCGGCGGCAACGGCGCGCTCGTGCTCGCGGGTCGTGTCTGCCTCGACCGTCAGGGCCACGTCGTGCCGCTCGCGGGTCATCGCCAGCTCGGCCTCGGCCTGCTCCAGCTTGCGTCGCTGCTTCTCCACACGCTGCGTCAGCAGCGCGGTGTCCTTCGCCATCTCGGCTCCTCACGTCGGTCCTGCCCGAGACGTACCCGCTCGGTGGGCGCGCCAGACGCGTCGCCGGACGGTCGCCTACGGTGTCCGCATGGAGGCGGGTGAGGACGTCGTCCCCCTCCGGGAGGCGACCAGGGCCTGGTTCTCGATCTCTCTGCAGACCTTCGGTGGCCCGGCGGGGCAGATCGCGATCATGCAGAACAAGCTGGTCGACGAGAAGCGCTGGATCGGGCAGCAGCGGTTCCTGCACGCGCTCAACTACTGCATGCTGCTGCCCGGGCCGGAGGCCCAGCAGCTCGCGATCTACACCGGCTGGCTGCTCAACGGCACCCGGGGCGGGTTGATCGCGGGCGGGCTGTTCGTGCTGCCGGGGATGCTCGCCCTCCTGGTCCTGTCGGCGGTCTACGTGGCCTTCGGGGAAACCGGCTTCGTCACGGCGGTGTTCGCCGGCGTCGCTCCCGCGGTGATCGCCATCGTGGTCCAGGCCGTGGCCCGGGTCGGCCGGCGCGCGCTCACCACTCGCGCCCTCGTCGATCTCGCCGTGGCGTCCTTCGTCGCGCTGACCGTGCTGGCCGTGCCGTTCCCGGTGGTGATCCTCGCGGCCGGCGTGCTCGGCTGGCTGCTGGAACGAGGGTCCCCGCCCCCGGTCGCCGGTGCGGACCACGCGGCGACCGACGGCCCCGGCCCCTCTGAGTGACGACCTGCTTGCACCACGTGGCCCCGTCTCGCCGGCGATCGGTCCTGGTCGGCCACCGTGGGACGGTCGTGTGGGTGCTCCCGCTGCTCGCCGTCGCCGTGTTCGTGTCGTCGACCGACGTGTTCTTGGACCAGGGACTGTTCTTCTCCGGCGCGGCCGTCGTCACCTTCGGTGGCGCCTACGCGGTGCTCGCCTACGTCGCCCAGCAGGCCGTCCACGTCTACGGCTGGCTCGGGCCCGGCGAGATGGTGCGCGGGCTGGCGCTGGCCGAGACCACGCCCGGACCGCTGATCATGGTCGTACAGTTCGTCGCCTTCGTGGGCGCCTACCGCAACCCGGGGTCCCTCGATCCGTGGGTGGCCGCGGTGCTGGCCTCGCTGCTGGTCACCTGGGTCACCTTCGTGCCGTGCTTCGTGTTCGTCCTGCTCGGTGCGCCGTACGTCGAGCGGCTCCGTCACAACGCGGGCTTCGGCCGCCCTCACCGGGATCACGGCGGCGGTGGTCGGCGTGATCGCGAACCTCGCGGTCTTCTTCGCGCTGCACACGCTCTTCGACGAGGTCCGGCGCGTCGACGTCGGGCCGCTGCGGCTGGACGTGCCGGTGCTGTCCTCCTGGGACCCGCTGGCGTTCGCGCTGACCGGGGTCGCCCTGGTCGCGATCTTCCGCCTCCGCTGGAGCCCGCTGCGGGTGATCGGGCTGTGCGCCGCGCTCGGCATCGCGGTCTGGGCGCTGGGAGAAGTCGCATGACGACCGCCCGGACGGTCCCCGAGACCATCGAGATGGACGGAGACGAGCTCGACGCGGAGGACGCCTGGCGGGAGCTCCGCAAGGTCGGGGTGCGCCGGCTCTTCGTGGACGCCTTCGTGCGCTTCCGGTACGGCGACGGCTTCAGCTCGTCCCGCGCCCTGGCGCTGCAGGCGACCCTGGCCGTCATCCCGTTCCTGCTCGCCCTCACCGGGCTGGTCGCCGACCTCGACCGGGAGCGCCCGGCCCGGGTGCTGGCCGGCACCGTCGCGGCGGTGTCGCCCGGCTCCGGCGGTGCGGACGCGATGGCCGGGGCACTCCGGGGGACGGCCACCTCACAACGGGCCGGCGAGATCGCGCTCTGGCTCGGTCTGCTCCTGGCGCTGGTGTCGATGACCACCGCGATGGCGCAGATCGAGCGCGGCCTCAACCGCATCTACGGCATCCGCCGCGACCGGCCCGCGCCCCGCAAGTACGGCCGCGCCGCCGTGCTCACCCTGCTCCTCGCGCTCCCGGTCGGCGTGGGCTTCCTGCTGCTGGTCGCCGGCGGTGCCTTCGCCGACGCCATGGTCACCCACTACGGCTGGTCGGGGACGACCGCCGACACGTGGAACGTCGCGCGCTGGCCCGTGGGCGTCGCCCTCATGGTCGTCACCATCGCGGTGGTCCTCGACCACGCTCCCCGACGTCGCCAACCGGGCCTGTCCTGGCTGGCGGCCGGCGCCGCGGTTGCGGTGGTGCTCAACCTCGCCAGCACCGGTCTGCTCGCGCTCTACGTGCAGCAGAGCGGGTCCTTCGGCGACGTCTACGGTCCACTGGCCGGCATCATGGCGCTGCTGATCTGGGCCGTGCTCTCCTCGATCGCGCTCTTCTACGGAGGCGCACTGTGCGCCCAGCTCGAGGCCTGCCGCGCCGGCCGACCGGAGCCGGCGTACGACGATCCCGGCCGACCCGGCGGCGTCACCGTCTCCTAGGGGTGGTGCGCGGTTTGCCCGGCCGCGCCAGGGTGGGGGCATGGACCACACCCATCTCGGCCGCTCCGGCCTGTCCGTCAGCCGCCTCTGCCTCGGCACGATGAACTTCGGCCCGCACACCACCCAGGACGACTCCTTCGCGATCATGGACTCGGCCCACGAGCAGGGCGTCAACTTCTTCGACACCGCCAACGTCTACGGCCGCGGCGGCCCCGGCTCCGACGCCATGAAGACCATCGGTCGCGGCGCCACCGAGACCATCTTGGGCAACTGGTTCGCCCAGGGTGGCGGCCGTCGGGAGAAGACGGTGCTGGCCACCAAGGTGTACGGCGACATGGACGACTGGCCCAACTCCGGCCGGCTCTCCGCACTCAACGTGAGGCGCGCCCTGGACGCCAGCCTCAAGCGCCTGCAGACCGACCACATCGACCTCTACCAGTTCCACCACGTCGACCGGGACACGCCGTGGGAGGAGATCTGGCAGGCCCTCGAGGTCGCGGTCGCGCAGGGGAAGGTGCTCTACGTGGGCAGCAGCAACTTCGCCGGCTGGCACATCGCCCAGGCCCAGGAGGCGGCCGCGGCGCGGCACTTCACCGGCCTGGTCAGCGAGCAGTCGATCTACAACCTGCTCACCCGCGACCTCGAGCTCGAGGTGATCCCCGCGGCCGAGCACTACGGCCTCGGGATCCTGCCCTGGTCGCCGCTGCACGGCGGCCTGCTCGGCGGGGTGCTCAAGAAGGACCGGGACGGCAAGCGCCGGCTGGTCGGCCGGGCCAAGGACGCGGTCGAGAAGTCCCGCGACCGGATCCAGGACTGGGAGGACCTCGCCGACGACCTCGGCCACGAGCCCGGCGACGTCGCGCTGGCCTGGCTGCTGGCACAGCCGGCCGTGACCGCGCCCATCATCGGGCCGCGCACCCAGGAGCAGCTCGACGCCGCGGTGCGGGCGCTCGACGTCCGGCTGGACGACGACGCCCTGACGCGCATCGACGCGATCTTCCCCGGCTTCGAGACCGCACCGGAGCACTACGCCTGGTGAGCGTCGCCGCCCTGACTCAGCCGAGCAGCCCGAGCAGGTGGCGGGCCTGGTCCTCGGTGCTGCCCGCGGGGTTGCGCGCGAAGCCACGGTTGCCGGGCAGCAGCATGACGAGCCAGAACGCCGCGAAGAGCGGGCGATGGGCCACCCAGCGCTCCCGCTGCGCGTCGTCGAGCCCGACGGCGGCGACGACCCGCTCCGGCTCCACGATCCGGGGCAGCCGGAAGGAGGCGTGCTCGACGAGGTCGGCCACCTCGTAGGCGGGGTCGCTGAGCCCGCAGTCCTCGAAGTCCACCAGTCGACAGCGGGTCCCGTCCCACAGCACGTTGGCCGCGTTGCCGTCCGCGAGCCCCAGAACCGGGTCGAGCACCCGGTCGAGACCGTCCGCCGGATCGGCGAGCCAGCCGCGAGCCGCTGCCAGCGCGTCGGCCACGAGGGCGGCGTCCTCGCACGCGTCGAGGGCGACCTCCTCGGCCGCCCAGTCGCGGACCCGGCTCCGCATCGTGCCGGGCCCCAGGGTCCGCTCGCCGAGGCCCGCGGCCTCCACGTCGGCGACAGGTACGGCGTACAGGGCGCGCAGCGCGCCTCCCAGCCCGGCCAGGACGGGGGGCGTCAGCGGAGCGGCGCCCAGGGGCGTCCCTCCCAGGCGCGACATCACCACGACCGGCGAGCCGTCCGCCGCGGTCTCCCGACGCAGGGGACGGGGGGCGAGACCAGGCGCGTGCTCGGCCAGCAACGTGAGCCCGGCCCACTCCCGGTCGGGCTCGCCCCGGTCCCAGGAGCGGTACCGCTTCGAGACCGTCGTCTCGTCGAGGACGAGGTCGTGGGTCTGCTGGCCGGGCACGGCGTCCAGGCTAGGTTCTCGCGCCGTACGACTCCTGGCATCCTGGCTGGATGACTCCCGCCCACCTGCTCATCGACGCCTTCGACCGCATCCGTCAGACTGGCCGCGCCGCGGTCGAGGACCTCGACGACGACGCGCTGGCCGCCCGGCCGGCCCCCGACGCCAACTCCGTCGGCTGGTTGGTGTGGCACCTCGCCCGGGTCCAGGACGACCACGTGGCCGACGTCGCCGGGCTCGAGCAGGTCTGGACGCGTTCGGGGTACGCCGAGCGGTTCGCCCTGCCCTTCGACACCGGCGACATCGGCTACGGCCACACGACCGACCAGGTCGCCGCCGTCCGGGTCGGAGCTGACCTGCTCGCCGACTACCTCGACGCGGTGAGCGACCAGACGCTGGCCTACCTGCGCACCCTCACCGAGGCCGACCTCGACGACATCGTCGACGACCGCTGGGACCCTCCGGTGACCCGTGGGGTGCGCCTGGTCAGCGTGGTGTCCGACGACCTCCAGCACGCGGGGCAGGCGTCCTACGTCCGCGGTCTGCTCGGCTCCTGAGGTCGCGCCGGCCGCTCCAGCAAGGTGGCGTCCGGCGCCGCGAAGCCGTGCGCGGCGTACAGCCCGTGCGCGTCCTCCGTGTGGAGGAGCCAGCGGAACGACGCACCCGGTCCCTCGTCGGTGAGGGCGGCGACCAGGGCGTGTCCGACGCCGTGCCCCCGGTGCTCGTCCAGGACGAACACGTCGGCGAGGTAGCCCAGCGAGACCCCGTCGGAGATCGCCCGGGCGAAGCCGACCTGGGCGCCGGAGCCGGCGTCGTACGCCCCGACCACCCGCCACGCGCTCGCCACCTGGGCCGCCACGTCCAGCCGGGTCCGCCAGCGCGCCCAGTAGGCCCGGGTCGAGAGGAATCCCCAGACCACGTCGAGGTCGAGGCGATCCGGATCGTCGTCGATCTGGTAGCCGACCGGGCCGGTCATCGCCGGGTCGCCAACGCCCCGGCCACCGTCAGCCAGACGTCCGGGTCCAGTCCGAGCCCGAGATGCGTGGAGCGCACCTCGACGTGCCGGGCGCCGGGGGTGGTGCGGTCCAGGCAGGCCGGCCAGTCGACCACGTTGTCGCGCCGGGTGAACATCGCGGTCACCGGGACCCGGATCGGGTCGGCCCGGTCCAGCGCCTCCGCCCGCTCCCGGATCCGCCGGCTCTGTGCCTCCCCGTAGGCCCCGGCGCCGATCGTGTACGTCGGTCCGCCGACCACAGGGGTCCCGAAGGTGACCACCTGGCTGACGGACCCGGGCCTGGCTCGCGCCGTCTCGCGCGCCACCAGCCCCCCGAGGCTCCAGCCAACCAGGGCCACCTCGCGCCCCGTGCTCGCGTGCAGGGCGTCCACCGCCGCGGTCATCAGCGCGACGTCGCGCTGGGGGTTGCCCTGGTTCACCCCGAGCCCCCACCCGCGGGTGTCGTGGCCGAGACCGCGCAGGTAGAGGCCCAGCGGCGCCATGCTCAGCTCGGGAGCGCGCCACCCCGGGAGCAGGATCGTGGGTCGGCCGTCCCCGCGCGGCGCGCCGGCCAGCCACGGAGCCCGCAGGAGCAGCCGCGCCGGCAGCAGCGCCGTGCGCCACTCACCGGTGAAGCCGACCAGCCCGCGCGGCACCCGGGGCTCGCGGGCGTCGGGCGGGACGTCGTAGGTCGTCAGACCCCGGCGGGCCGTCTCGGTCATCCCCCCAGTGTGCCCGTTCGCGGTTCAGAGGCAGCGCGCCTCGATGGTGTCGAGGAACGCGGTGGCCAGCCGCTCGAAGTCGTCACGGGTCAGCGACACGGTGTCGCCGACCTTCAGGCCGAGCACCGACTCCTCGGGGGCGTACCTGACCACGGTCGTCGGCGGGAGTGCCCCGCCGTCGAGCATCAGCGCGTCGACCAGCAGCTCGACCTCACTGAGCGGGTTGGTGTCCTTGCCGGTCACCGTGCGCACCCGGTGCACGAAGGCCCGGTCGAGGGCCATCAGTGTCGCGGCGAAGTACGTCGCCTCGGCAGCGCGGTCGCTCCCGGCTCCGGCCAGCGCATCGTACGCCGCCAGCTGCCGACCGACCGCGGCGCGCGCGGCCGCGATCTCCTCGGGTGTGTACGTCTTGCGTCCCAGCACCTCGGGCTCCTCTCGTCGTCGTCACCATGATGACGCGGCCGGGGCCCGCGGTGTGACGCCGTCAGGTCCTGAGCTCGAGGAGCCGCACCCCGCTCGCGGTGCGCACCTCGACCGAGGTGATGTCCCCACGACGCGAGGCGGTCGCCCCCACGACCTGCAGCGTGCGTCCCGGGAGGGCCGACCAGGTCCCGACCTGCTCGGTCCGACCGTCCGCGGTGCGGACCACCAGGACGTAGGTGGTCGAGTCGGTGTCGAAACCCGGCGGGGCGGTGTACGTGCAGGTGAGCGAGAGCCGGGTGCCCCAGGCGACCGCCTCGAGCGCGACCTGCGCGTCGACGGGCGCCCCGCCGACCGGGCGCATCGGCACGGCCACGGGCGCGGCGGCCACGACGGGCTCCGCCGGGCTCGAGACGACCCGCCACCCGACCAGCACCCCGGCGACCACGAGCACCGCCGCGGCAGCCCCCAGGGCCGCGGTCGTGACAAGGCGGCGTCGTTCGCGGCGCCGGACCTCGGCGACCAGCGTCGGGAGCAGGGTCGGGGGAGGCACCTCGGCGGCCGAGGTCACCACCGCGGCGTCGACGCGGCCGAGCAGTCCCGGCAGGCCGGCGAGCGCACGAACGGCACCCGCGCACTCGGCGCAGCCGCTGAGGTGCCGCTCGTAGTCCTGCCGCTCGGCGGGGGCGAGGGCACCGAGGACGTAGGCACCGTCGAGGTGTGCGGACACGCAGCTCATCCGCCCACCACCCCCAGCTCTTCGAGCGCCTGACGCAGCGCGTGCAGCGCGTAGTGCGTGCGTGACTTCACCGTGCCCTCGGGGATCTCCAAGCGACGGGCGGCCTCCGCGACCGTGCAGCCGCCGTAGTAGCACTCGCGCAGCACCGCCCGATGGTCCTCCGACAACCGGCTGAGCGCCTCGGCGACGACCCACGACTGGAGCAGCTGGTCGGTATGGTCGACCGGGTCGGCCCGCTCGGGCGGCTCCGCGACGGCGTACTCCAGGTGCGAGCGGCGGCTGCGCCACTCGTCGATCCGCAGGTTGCGGGCCACGGTGAAGAGCCAGGACCGCACCGAGCCCTGGCCCACGTCGTGGGTGGAGAAGTGCCGGCAGGCTCGCAGCAGGGTCTCCTGCACCAGGTCCTCGGCGCGGTGGCGGTCACCGCCGGTCAGGTGCAGGCAGAAGCCCCAGAGCGCCGCCGCATGCTCCTCGTGCAGGCGCTCCATCAGGGTGAGCTGGTTCGCCGCCACCCGACCTCCGTCCTCGACCAGTGTGCCCCGCAAGGTGCCGCTCAGCGGTGGAGCGTGCCCTGGATGGCGCCGGCGGGGTACGTCGCGTTGTGGACGTTGACGTAGTAGCGCCTGGGGTGGGCCGTGATCGTCGAGATGAGCGCGCTGGAGACGCCGGACGTGCAGTGCTTGCCACCCGTGACCGCCGTGCTCAGGTCGACGACGATGTCGCCGTTCGACTGCTTGTGGATGTGGGCGGCCTGCGGGGCCTGGATGTTCTCCCAGGTGATGGTCGCGCACACCCGGCCGCGGTTCGCATTGAGCCGCAGCACGGCGTCGCCGTGCCCGTCGGCGTCGCCGCTGGGGCGCAGCCTGGTCTCGAGGGTGGTGCCGGCGGACTGACCGGCGGACTGGCCGCCGGCCTCGGCGGGAGCGACGAGCAGGCCGCTGGCGAGGGCCGCGGCGGCGCACGCGGTGAGCGCGATTCGGATCGACATGGGTGGTACCTCCTTGTCGTGAGACACGAGGTCCGGGTCTGATCGGTTCAGTCGGTCGGTCAGCCGGGTCGGTCAGTCGGTGACCACCCGGAACCACAGGTGCGCGGCCAGCGGACCCGTGGTGACCGACAGCCGTTCGAGGCGCACCGGGTCGCCGTCGGTGCGGCGGAACAGCGGCACGCCGTCGCCGAGCAGCACCGGCACGACCAGCACCAGGACCTCGTCGAGGAGCCCCGCCTCCAGGCACTGACGGGCCACGTCCGCGCCGAGGACGTTGACGTACTTCCCCGCGGCGGCCGCGCGGGCCAGCGCGACCGCGCGCTCGACGTCGTCGAGGAAGGTGACGTCCGGGACGGGCTCAGCCGGCGGCCGGTGGGTCAGCACGAACTGCGGACCCGACCACTGGCCACCGAACGCGCCCTCCCTGTCGGTGCCGGCGTTGGGGTCGTCGCCTCCGAAGGTGCGCGCGCCAACGAGCAGCGCCCCGATCCGGTCGACGAGCGCCTCCGCCTCCGGGTCCGGGCCGAGGTACTCGGTCAGCCACTGCATGTCCCCACCCGGCCCGGCGATGAAGCCGTCCAGGGACACGGTGGCCGAGTAGAGCGTCCTGCTCGTGGCCACCGTCGGCGCGACGGTCGCGTCGCCCTGACCGGCCCGCGCCAGCGCGGCCGCGACGAAGCCCGAGGCCTTGTGCTCCTCGACGAAGGCGCGAAGGAAGGCCACCGTCTCGGCGCTACGCGACCGGGTCGTCGCCATCGCCTGGCGGATCTCCATGAACCGCTGCTCGATCAGCCGCACCCCGTCGTGAGCGGCGACGAAGGCGGTCATCGGCTGCCGGATGTCGGCCACGGCCTCGAGCCGTTCGCCCAGGAACACCTCCGTGCTCGGCCTCACCGCGGACCAGGTCGGCGTGCCGCAGCGTCCGGGTGAGGAACAGGTCGTAGGCCGAGCCGAGCTTGACCCCGATCCGCACTCCCTCGGCGTCCACGTCCTCGACCGTGCGCAGCGGTGAGTCGTCCGGCACGGCGTACACGCCCTCGATCAGGACGTACGGCGCGGTGAAGGCGACCTGCTCGGCCCGCGCCGGCTCGACGGCCAGGAAGCCCACGTCGGCGCGGCCCGAGGTGAGCGCCTCGAAGGACTTCCGGGCCGCGTCGAAGCAGAGCAGCTCCACCGGCAGGCCGAGCCGGCCGGCCAGTGCCCGGGCCAGGTCGACGGTCACCCCGCTCGGCGCGTCGGGCGTGCCCTGCGCGAGGACCGGGTTGCCCAGGTTGATCGACGCCCGCAGCACCCCCGTCGGCGCGAGGTCGGCCGCGATCGTGCTCAGGTCGTCGCTCATGCCGGCCAGGGTAGGTCGCTCAGCGCCTGGCGAGCCGCATCGCCTCGAGCGTGACGCAGCAGCCCTGCCGGCCCCCCCGCGCGTAGCCGTCGCCGAACACCACGCCCACACGACCGCGGCCGTCGGACCCGAGGACCGGGTCGGCGGCGAACCTCCCGACCTGCTCGGGGGGCAGCCACCGGCCACCGGGCAGTCGGTGCCGCACGCCGGTCCAGTACCAGTGGTCCGGGTCCTGGTCCTGCTTCATCCAGGTGACGCTGACATCGCCGCGGGGTCCGACCGCCAGGTCCTCGAAGGTGAAGGGGATGGAGTACTGCGGGTACGCATCGGCGACGGCCTCGGGTCCCCAGGCCGCGCCGGGCGCCCCCTGCAGCACGACCAGAGGCTGCACGAGGTTGCCGGCGAGCTGGACCGTCTGCACCGACACCGCCGAGAGTCCGCTGTCGGCCACGCCCACGCCGCGGACGTTGGTGGTGTACCCGGGAGCCGGTGTGTAGACGACCTCGGTCGGGCCCCAGGCGCCGTCGGGCGTCCGGTGCCGGGCGAGGACGAGGTCCAGGTCCCTCCACACCGCGGTCAGCCGGCCGTCGGGGGTGGTGTCGACCAGCGGTCCGTCGCTGCGGTCGACGTTCTGGTACAGCGTCTGGGTCGTCCAGCCGCCCGAGCCGGCCCGGCTGGCCACCTGCACCCGCCCGGTGCCGAAGCCGGTCCGGTTGGTCTCGTCCCAGGCGATGGTGGCGACGCCGCGGTCGTCGATCGTCGGTGAGTCGGGTCGGGCGTCCAGCCGGAAGCTCGGGTCGGTGTCGAGGCGCACGGGTGCCTCCCATCCTCCGCGCGGCTTCCGGTAGGAGCTCATCAGGGTGAAGTCCGTGACGCCCAGGGCGAAGTTGCCGGCCCAGGTCAGCACGGCGTGCCCGGAGGCCGAGACCTCGACGTCGGGGAAGCTCGCCGGCTCGCCGGGCGCGGAGACGTACGTGGGACGGGACCAGCGGCCCTTGCGGTACGTCGCCGTCCGGATCCGGACCACGTCCCCCTTCGGCTCGGCCCACACCGCGACCGCGCGGCCCCGCTGGTCGACGGCGATGTCGGGCCGGCCCGCCCACGTCCACCGCTCGCTCGACGCCCACGGGAACCTCTTGGTGAGCGCGCTCGGCGTGGACCACCGCCCCTTCGAGGAGCGCCTGGCGACCTTGACCTGGTACTTCCCGCCCACGGCATCGACCCAGGCCGCGAAGCCGATGCCGTCCCGGTTGACCGCGAAGGCGGGGGTGACGACGTAACCCTGCGAACGCGCGACACGGGCGCTCGTCCAGGTCAGGTCCTGCTCGGCAGGGACGGCGGCCACTGCCGGCGCGAACGTTGCCGCGACGAGCAGGGCCAGGGCGAAGGCAGGGACGCCGAGACGTCGGTGTGGGGACCGCATGCCCCACAGGATGCCCTGCCCCGGGCGGGTTGAACCCTCGGGCCGGCTACGCCGGCCCGTAGGCCAGGTGCACGACGCCGTTCTCGTAGGTGTCGTGGGCCCGCAGGGCGAGCGTGGTCGGCCGCTCGGCCTCGCCCCAGAACCGCTCGCCCGCTCCGAGCGCGATCGGGTAGACGAACAGGTGCAGGTCGTCGACCAGGCCCTCGCGGAGCAGTGCGCGGACCAGCATCCCGCTGCCGGAGACGTAGATGACGCCGTCGCGCTCGGCCTTGAGCCGCCGGATCACGTCGGGGTCGTACGCGCCCAACGGCGTGCTGTTGCGCCACTCCTCGGTGGAGGGCTGCGCACCGACCACGAGCTTCTCGGTGTCGTTGAAGAACGGCGCGCCCGGGTCGTCGGCGACGGTGCGGTCGCGCCAGGCCGGGGCGAACATCTCGTGCGTGCGACGCCCGAGAAGGATCGTGGTCGACGACCCGACGATCCCGGCGATCGTGTCGCCCATCCGGGGATCGAAGCCGAACTGCATGGTCCAGCTCGGCGACTCGAAGACGCCGTCGAGGGAGATGAACTCGTGGACTGCGATGGTGGCCATGATGGCGATCCTCTCGTGGGTGGCTGCTGTCCTCTCCACGAACGAGGGCGGCTGCGCACGACAGCCCGTCGGGAAAGTTCTTCTACCCTCGCTTGCGTGCCCCCGGTCCACGAGCTGTCCCGCCAGGACGCGCGACGCGTCGCCGTCCGCGCGCAGCTCTTGTCGCGGCCGCGGCCGACGGACCTGCTCGAGGTCGCGCGGCACCTCACGATCCTGCAGGCCGACCCCACGGCCGCCGTCGCCCCGAGCGCGGACCTGGTGCTGTGGAGCCGCCTCGGCTCGTCGTTCGACCGCGCGGACCTGCAGGCCGCGGTCACCGGCGGCGCACTGGTGGAGCTGCACATGATGCTCCGGCCGGCCGCCGACCTGGCGCTGTTCCGCGGTGAGATGGCGGCGTGGCCCGGCACCGGTGAGCTGAAGGACTGGCAGCGGGAGACCCGCGACTGGGTCCTCGCCAACGACCACTGCCGGCGGGACATCCTGGACAAGGTGTACGACGAGGGACCGCTCCCGGCCAGTGCCTTTCCCGACACGACCGTGGTGCCCTGGGAGTCGAGCGGGTGGAACAACGAGCGCAACATCCGGATGCTCGTCAACCAGATGGTGCGGCGCGGCGAGCTGGCCGCCGCCGGCCGCGAGGGCCGGGAGAAGCTGTGGGACCTGGCGGAGCGCGTCTATCCCGACGACCCCGTCGTGCCGGTCGAGGAGGCGCGGCGGATCGTCAACGAGCGTCGGCTGCGGGCCCTGGGGATCGCCCGCGCCAAGGCCGCGCAGGTCAACGGCGAGACCGTGGACGTCGGTGAGGCCGGCGAGCCGGCGATGGTCGAGGGGGTGCGGGGTCGGTGGCGGGTCGACCCGACGTACCTCGACGGGTCGTTCTCCGGGCGCGTCGCGGTGCTGTCCCCGCTCGACCGGTTGGTCTACGACCGGAAGCGGATGGCCGAGCTGTTCGCGTTCGACTACCAGCTCGAGATGTACAAGCCGGTCGCGAAGCGACGCTGGGGCTACTGGGCGATGCCGGTCCTGGCCGGCGACCGGCTGGTGGGGAAGCTGGACGCCACGGCCGAGCGGGAGGACGGCGTGCTGCGCGTCGACGCGGTGCACGAGGACGGTGACTGGACCAGCGACGCAGCGGGCCGAGGTCGACCGGGAGATCGACGACCTGGCCGCCTGGCTCGGTCTCGAGGTGGTCCGTCCGGGCGCGTGACTCAGGAGGTCTCGGTCTCCTGCAGGCGGTCGCGAGCCCGGTCACGAGCCTGGTCACGCGCCTGGGCGACGAGGTCGGCGCGCTCCTCGGGTGACAGGTCGTCGAGCTCGGCGCGCAGCTGCCCGATCCCGTCATCGGCGATCGACCGCAGCGCCGGGTCGGCGGCGAGGTCGCGCATGCTCGCGTCGCCCCGCAGGACCGCCGTGATCCTGCTGCGGAGGCGGTCGTCGAGGTCGAGCTCCAGCAGGGCGGTCAGGCTCGCCCGCAGCGCCCGGCCGCCGGCCGGGTCGCCTCCCGCGAACGCCGTGATCGAGTCGGCGGCGGGCTCGTGCGTCAGTCATCCGCGTCCCAGCGCGAGTGACCCGAGCGTGTACTCGTCCCAGGCACGGAGGTAGGTCCGCGACTCGGGCCCGAGCAGCGGCGCGAGCTGCTCCTGCGTCACCACGCCGCGGTCGAGGTCGCCGGCGAGGGCTTCCAACAACCCGGTGGCGACCGCCGTCCGGATGGGTTCGGAACCGGTGCGCAGCACCTCCTCGATCAGGCCGAACACGGCCTCGGCCGCCTCTGGCGGCAGGCTGCCGAGGGTGCCCGCCACCGCATGGCCGACGTCGGCCAGCCAGAGGGTGGGGGTCTCGACGTCGGGAGTGCGCGGCACGTCGTCGGCCTCGAGCGCAGCACCCACCAGGGGGGTGATCTGCTCGAGCCGCGAGGAGAACCGCTCCAGGTCGTCCATCAGGTCCTCGGTCCGTCCGTCCTCTAGTTGCCGGCCAGGGCGTTCCGGAGATCCCTGATGACGTTCTCGGCGGCGGCGCGATCGCCCGGGGTGGCTGTGGGGTGGGCCTCGAGCCACCGCTCCAGCGACCGGATCGTCTCGCGCGCCTTCTGCGCATGGTAGACACCGCCGACCGGCTCGCCGGTCGCGAGCTCATGACGGACCGCGGCCGCCGTCGAGCCGTTCCCGACCTGCGCGTTGTCACGCCAGTTCTTGTTCATGATCCGGGTGAGCTGGGGATCCTTGGTCGCCGGCTTGCCCATCGCCCGCCGCAGGGCGTCGGTGTACTTCTGGTGCCGGGCGACGTTGGCCGCATCGCTGATCCGCCGGAACCTCCTGCCCAGCAACGGGATCTTGCCGGCGACCCGCGTCAGCTTCGCGACCGCGACCGTGCGCACCACGGCCTTCATCGCCGTGAAGGCCTTGATCACCCGCTGGCCCGCGGCGGCGAGCCGCCAGGTCGCGACCGCCGCTCCGCCGCCCGCCCCGATGCCGGCGGTGAAGAAGGTGATGACGCCCCGCGGCGATCACGGTGATGCCGGCCTCGATCGCGAGGTCCTTCACGATGTCCTTGACCGTCTCGCGAACGGCGTCCACCTGGCCGGCGTACCCCTCGCAGGCGTCACCGATCTCGCTGCAGTGGAGACCGAGCTGCTCGATGTCCATGCGCAGGTCGGCGATCACCGTGAGGACGTCGTCGACCTCCGGGGAGCGCTGGTCCTCGATCGCCGAGACCGCGCTGTCGAGGTAGGGCGAGAGCTGGGCGTCGAGGAGCGTCTGGACCTGTCGCCACGTCGACGCGGCGGAGCGCAGGGATCCGGTGTCGGCGCCCGGCCAGGTCCATCCCTCGAGGTAGTCGGTGATCAGGTCCCACAGGGCCGGCGTGCCGGGGTCCTCGCCACCCTTGGCGCTGGGCACGGATGCGGAGCCGACCGTGACGGTGGAGTCCGGTGGGGGGTCGTACTGACCACCGGTGAAGACCGGCGGGTTCGCCCGGTAGACCGACGCCTTGTTCGCCGAGCGGTGGTTGCCGGCGGTCAGCCACAGCAGCCGGGCCATCCCCGCGAGGGAGCCCACCAGGTCCCGGAAGCCGTCGACGGCGTCCTGCGCCGCGCCGTCGTACTGCGCGACGAACTCGTCGGAGGTGTAGTCGTCCCCGGCCATCTCGCGGTACCCGTCGAGGGCCTGCGTCAACCCCTGGTAGGACTGCGCCGCGAACTCGTTGGCGTAGGCGAACGACTGGGCCGCGGCCTCGATCCGACGCGCCTGGACCTTGACACTCACGTGAGGCCGCTCCAGAGCGCGGCGTTCGCCGTGATGGCGCGGTGGTAGTTGCCACCGGCGACCTGCGCCGCCTGGCGCAGGTCCGCCAGGGCGGCGCGCATCTCGACCATCCCGAGGTTCCACTCCTCCTGGGCCTCACGCTGCGCCTGGGCGCTCAACCCCTCCCAGGTCTCGTGCAGCACGCCCATCTGCTTCTCGACGTCGTCGGTCAGCGTCTCGAGCGCTCGCTCGCACTTCTCGAGCGTGTCGATGACCGAGGCGAGCTCGTCGAGGTCGACGGTGTAGTCACCCTCGTCCATCAGCCCAGCCTGTCGATGATGCGAGCGGAGACCGCGTCGAGGGCCCGCTGCGAGCTGTCGTCCTGCCGTGCCATGTCGCGCTGGTGAGCCTCCAGCAGCGACGCCATGGACTCCAGTCCCTCGGCCACCCGGTCCGCCGCCTCGAGCCACTCCGTCCACGCCTCGGCGAACGCGTCGGCGGCGACGCCCTGCCAGCCGCCCGTCAGCAGCGAGTGCACGCTGGTCCCGGCGGTGCGTCGGTCCTCCGCGAGCCGGTCGCGCGCCGCGCGCGTCTGACCGATCGAGCGGTGCATCGCGTCGTGCACCAGGTTGATGCGCGTCATGGCCACTCCTCCCGAGCAGGTCACCCGAACGCTTCCCCCGCACCGGCGCGGCAAACCCTCAGCCGCCGGGAGCGGCCCGGGTGCGTCCGACTCAGCGACGGCAGCGCAGAACCTGGCGACGCCGCGCCGCACCTGCCGGAACCGGACGGAGTCGAGGAGGTCGAAGGTGTGGTGGGCGCCCGGCAGCAGCGCCAGCGCGACGTCGCTCCGACCCGTCCCGGCGCGCCCGGCCAGTAGGGCCGCCGCGTCGGGCGAGGCGACGACGTCGTGGGTGCCGTGCACGATCAGGGCCGGTGCGCCGGCACCCTCGAGGTGGTCGAACGGTGACGTCCCGTCGCCGTCGACTCCGGAGACCGGACCGTAGTAGCCGGCGAGGCCCACGAAGCCGGAGACGCTGGTGTCGGCGTCCTCGAACCCGGGCTGGTACGCCGGCTGGTTGGCGGTGAGCGCGGCCATCGCCGACCAGGTGGGCACCCGCCGACGTCCCGACGAGCACGATCGTGGCCGGCGCCACCCCCCACGTCTCGCCCTGCGTGCGCACCCAGGCGATGAGCTGCTTCACGTCGACCAGGTGGCCGGGGTGGCCCTCTGCCGGGGTGCGGCTGAGCTGGTAGTCGCCGGACAGGCAGGTCCAACCCTGACCGGCGAGGTCGTAGATCAGCGGGAGCGACTCCCGGGACTTGCGTCCAGAGAAGAATCCGCCGCCGTGCAGCTGCACGAGCACCGCCCCCGACGACGGGACCGACCGCGAGCGGTAGAGGTCAACCCGCTGGTGCGGCGCCGGTCCGTACGCCAGGTCGCGCTGCCGGGTCACGTCGCGCGGCCGCCGGGGCAGCGGCAAGACGGCCGCGGCCAGCCAGCCGGCCGCACCGGGACGGCGGGCGGGCTCGCCGTACGCCGGGACCGTCCGGTCGAGGACCGCGCCGGCCCGGACCCCCAGCACCAGGCAGCGGACGAGCCCGGCCGCGGCCAGCGCGGCCACCCCCAGCGCGGCCCAGGCCCCCCTGCCGCCCGCGTCCCCCTGGACGACCAGCAGCACCGTCGACGCCGCCAGCCAGATCAGCACCACGGCCGGTGCCTCGCCGAAGAGCACGCTGGCCCAGGAGCTCAACCCGGCCAGTGTGCGCGGGAGCGCGGGTGCCACGAGGACGAGCACCACGCCCAGCAGGGCGAGGGCGCTGGACGCCAGGTATCCCCAGGGCATCAGGCGACGCAGCCCGTCCGGTGTGCGGTCACGCGCCCAGGATCTCGTGCGGGCGGGCCGCGAACGCCTCGGGCTCGCCGGCCTGGCCGAACTCGCCGCCGAGGAAGCCGCCGTGGTGGCTCGGGAACATCGTGACCTCGAGGCCCAGCGCGTCGGCCAGGCCGACCGCCGCCCGACCGGTGAGCGCTGGCCGACTCGACGCCGACCGCGACCACGATCCGGGTCGGGGCGGCACCGAGGCCCGCGAGGTCCGGGACGTAGGGGACGCAGGTGCGGTTGTTCTGGGCGAACAACGGGTCGTCGCGCGAGCCGTCGTCCCGCCGCCATCCCGAACGTGGCCGGGTCCGGGTCCGGCTGCTCGGCGTACGAGTCCGGCAGCGGGCCCTCGACCATCACGAGCCGGAGGAACTTCGCCATCGCGGCCGGGCTGCCAGAGCGCTGGTAGGTCTCGCCGATGTCCCGGTTGGCGGCCAGCACCTGCTCGCGGTCGGGGAGGTACTCCGCGAGGGGCGGCTCGTGGGCGACCAGGGTCCGGACCAGGTCCGGTCGCGACGCCACGAGAGCGAGCGCGTTCACCGCCCCACCGCTGCTCGCGAACAGGTCGACGGGGCCACCGCCGGGCCCACCGACCGCCTCGATCCACGCGGGCGATGTCGTCGGCGTGCTGCTCGGGCGTCGACTCGGTCTCGTCGTCGGTGCGGGCGCTGCGGCCGACGCCCGCGGGTCGTAGGTCACGACCGGACGGTCGGTGAAGAACGACGCGAGCGTGCCGAACCCGCTCGCGTCCATGGGTGAGCCGACCATCACCAGCGTGGGCCGCTCCGGGGTCGCCTGCGTGAGGTCACCACGCACGTCGTAGGCGAGGGTGACGCCCGGTACGTCGAGGGTGCGGGTGACGAGGTCGCTGGTCATGGGTGCTCCGTTCGTGGGTGTGCCCGGACCGACCGGTCCCCGACCCGATTCTCATCGATCCGCCGGAGTGCGACGCTGGGGACATGACTGGCAGGTACGACCCGAGGCAGGAGCTGGGAGACCCACCCCGTGACCCCGGACCGCTTCGAGGACTTCGCCGACGTGATCAACCCGAACCGGCGCGCCAGCCACTGCTGGTGCCTCTCCCACCGGCTGCGGGCCCAGGACATCGAGGAGCTCGGCGACGGCGACCGCGAGCACGCGATGCGGCGGCTGTGCGAGCGGGAGAACCCGCCCGGCGTCGTCACCTACCTCGACGGGACCCCCGGTCGGCTGGTGCAACATCGGGCCCGGGCCGAGATCCCGCGGCTGGCGCGGTCCACCCTGATCCGGCCGGTCGACGACGTCCCGGTCTGGAGCATCGTCTGCGTCGTGGTCCGCGGCGGGCACCGCAAGCAGGGCGTCACCGGTCCGCTCATCGAGGGCGCCGTCGCGTACGCCGCCTCGCGCGGCGCCCCGGCCGTCGAGGCCTATCCCGTCGACCCCGAGGGCCGGATGGACACCACGATGGCCTTCGTCGGCACCCGGTCGATGTTCGCGAAGGCCGGCTTCGAGCAGGTCGGCACCACGGACGCGGTCGCCTCGAAGATGCCGCGGATCGTGATGCGGCGCGACCTCAGCTGAGCGTGGCGCGCGGCGCTGTCGAGGATCACCCGGGCGAGGTCGGCCGGGCGGGTGAGCTGCGGCCAGTGACCGGCGGGCAGGTCGACGTACTCGAGCTCCTTGACGGCGGCGAGCTCGGGCAGGTCGCCGCCGGCGACCCACTCGCGCAGGTCGGCGACGCGGTACTCCGGGCACACGGTGGTCACCGGGACGTCGAAGCGGCGCTCGTCGGTGAGGCGCACCGGCGTCTTGATGACGGCCTCGGGGACCGGGATGGCGGCGGCGTAGAACGCGGCCAGCTGGTCCTCCTCGAGGTCCACCACGTTGGCCTCCTCGCCCACCGCGGCCCAGTCGGGCATCGGCACCTCGCCGTCGACGGCCTCGAGACCACCCAGCAGCGCCTCTCCGTCGGCCGACGGGAACCCGCCGATCTGCACCTGCCGGGCCACCCGGTCCGGGCGTGCGTCGACGGCGAGGTGCGCGATGCCGCAGCCGGCCGAGTGGCTCACGAGCAGCACCGGCCCCGCCGCGGCGTCGAGGGCCGCGACCACGGCCGCCACGTGGTCGGCCAGGGTGATGCCGGTGCGGTCGGCCTCCTGGGACTCCATGCCGGGCAGCGTCAGGGGTCGCGCGGTGTGTCCGGCCTCCTCGAGCACCGGCACCACGGCGTCCCACGTCGAGGCGTTGAGCCACAGGCCAGGCACCAGCACGATCTCCACGACACACTCCTCCGGCGGCTCCCGCCACCTATGATCGGGTTTTCTCGATTCATGACGCTAGAGGAATGATCCAGAAATGTCGAGTGATGGCCCGGGTGCGGACGGCGGTGCGGACCGGGAGCGCTGCCCGGGTACCCGCTGGCGGACCTGCGCGTCGTCGCCTCGACGGCGGAGCTGAAGGCGCTCTTCCACCCGCTGCGCGACACGCTGCTCGACCTGCTGCTGGAGCGGGCCGCCTCGGTCGCCGAGCTCGCCGAGGCGGTACGCCGGCCGAAGAGCACCGTCGCCTACCACGTGGACGTGCTGCTGGCCGCGGGCCTGGTCCGGGTCGTGCGCACCCGCCGGGTGCGAGCCATCGACGAGCGCTTCTACGGACGCACCGCCCGGGTCTTCTACGTCGGCCAGGTGCGACCCGAGCAGGTCGCCGACATGACCAACGTCCTGGCCGACGCCGCCGCCGAGTCCCTCCCGGCCCACCGGGCCGACACGCTGCGGGCCATCCACCGGCACGCCCGGATCCCCCGCGAGCGGGCGGCGGAGTTCTGGGACCGGGTCTTCGCCCTGACCCGCGAGTTCAGCGCGATCCCGCGTGGCGGCGACACGTCGTACGCCTTCGTGGCCGGGCTCTACCCCACCGACTTCCCGAGCCTCCCCGACCCGGCCCCCGCCGAGGAGGAGGGTTAGCGGATGCTGTTCCTGCGGGTCTACGCGCCACCGGACGCGGTCGCGGGCGTCCTGGCCGTCCTGGACGGCTACGCCGGGGTCGAGCACGTCATGACCGTCGGCCGCAGCACCGACGGCGTCACCCTGGTGACCGCGGACGTGCAGCCGCGGCTCGTCGACGCGCTCCTGCCGGCGATCGCGGCCTGCGGGGTGGGCGGCGACGAGATCGAGATCTCCCAGAACACCGCGAGCCGACCCCTGGGCAGCGCGGACCCGGGGGACACGGCGGCGTGGAGCGGTGGCGCGCTCGCCTGGAGCGACCTGACCAAGCGGTCGCGGCCCTACGCCCGGGCCGTGCCGCAGTACCTCGTCTACATGGTCTGCGCGGGCGTCGTCGCGGTGTTCGGCGTGCTCACGCGCAACCCCATCCTCATCGTGGGCGCGATGGCGATCAGCCCGGACCTGCTGCCGATGTGCGCGACCTGCGTGGGCATCGTCGACCACCACCCCCGGCTGGCCGTGCGGGCGTTCGTGGCGCTCGCCGTCGGCCTCACCGTGGCCGCCTTCAGCGCCTTCGTCACCGCCTCGCTGCTGCGGGTCGGCGGCTACCCGCCGGCGAACGGCTCCCTCGGCGACGGCGGCCTCGGCGTGCTGCCCGCGGTCAACGTCTCGACCGTGGCGGTCGCGCTCGCCGCCGGGGTGGCCGGGCTGCTCTCCTACGAGACGCGGTCCAGCTCGGCGATCGGCGTCGCGATCTCCATCACCACGATCCCGGCCGCCGCCTTCGCCGGGGCCGCCGTCGCGGTGCACGACCGGGCCGGCCGGGCCATCGGGGCGACGGAGGTGCTCTGCGTCAACGTCGTGATGCTGCTGCTGAGCGGCTCCGCGACGTTGCAGGCGCAACGGCTCTACCGACGGCGCCGGGACTGACCCGCCCCACACCACCCGAAGCGGGTGATCTCGCGGGCGCTCGGCGGGGCCTAGCGTCCCCGTCATGCGGGGAACACCGACGCGGGACGCGCCCGGGAGGGGCTGACCGATCCGATGACGGACGCCGCGGTCCATCGGGTGGTCATCGTCGGGGGCGGCTTCGGCGGACTCTTCGCCGCGAAGTTCCTGCGTCGTGCACCCGTCGAGGTGACGCTCGCTCGACAGCCGGAACTACCACCTCTTCCAGCCGCTGCTCTACCAGCTCGCGACCGGCATCCTCTCGGAGGGCGAGGTCGCCCCGCCCATCCGCGACGTGCTGCGTCGCCACGGCAACGTCACCGTGGAGATGGCCACCGTGCGGGAGCTCGACCTGGCGGCCCGCACCGTGACCGCGCACCGGCCCGACGACTCGGTGCGCACCTACGAGTACGACAGCCTCATCGTCGCCGCCGGCGCGGCGCAGTCCTACTTCGGGCACGACGAGTTCGCGCGCTACGCGCCGGGCATGAAGACCATCGACGACGCCCTGGAGCTGCGGGGCCGCATCTTCGGCGCCTTCGAGATGGCCGAGAGCGAGCAGGACCCCGAGGCGCGACGCGCGTGGCTGACCTTCGTCGTGGTCGGCGGCGGGGCGACCGGTGTCGAGGTCGCCGGCCAGATCGCCGAGCTGTCCCGCTCGGGCCTCTCGGGCAACTTCCGCCATGTCGACCCGGCCGAGGCCACGGTCGTGCTCCTGGACGGCGGCCCGGAGATCCTGGCCGCGTTCGGCGACCGGCTCTCCGAGAAGGCCGCGCGCCAGCTCCGCCACCTCGGCGTGACCATCCGGACCGGGACCGTCGTCACCGGGGTCGACGCGTACGGCGTCGACATGCGCACCGAGGACGGCGTCGCAGGAGCGCATCGTCGCGCGCACCAAGATCTGGGCCGCCGGCGTGCAGGCCTCGCCGCTGGCCGCGCTGCTCGCCGAGGCCAGCGGGGCGACCTGCGACCGCTCGGGCCGGATCGCCGTCCTCGAGGACTGCACCTTGCCCGGCCACCCCGAGGTGTTCGCGATCGGCGACATGATGGCGCTGAACGGCCTCCCCGGGGTCGCCGAGGTGGCCATGCAGTCGGGCATCCACGCCGCCAACACCATCAAGCGCCGCCTCCACGGCAAGGAGGCGGCGACGTTCACCTACCGCGACCTCGGCAGCATGGCGACGATCTCGCGCTTCCACGCGGTGGTGAGCTTCAAGGGCCTCCGGCTGTCCGGCTTCCTCGGCTGGCTGATGTGGCTCTTCGTGCACATCACCTTCCTGACCGGCTTCAAGAACCGCCTCGCCGCGATGTTCCACTGGGCCAGCACGTTCGCCTCGGGCGGCCGGGCCGCAGCGGACCATCACGGTGCGCCAGGTCGTCGGCCGCGTCGTCATCGAGCAGGCCGGCGGCGACGAGCTCACCCGGCAGCTCTTCGGCACCGATGACCCACCCGCCACGGACAAGGGATGACCATGCTGCCCGAGCTGACCGATGCCCTGACCAGTGTGGCCTTCGCCGTCGATCCGGTGCCGTGGGCGCGGTCGCAGATGGCGTTCACGCTGGCGTTCCACATCATCTTGGTGCCGCTGGGGGTGTCGTGGTCGGTGATGACGCTGATCGCGAACTATCGGGGCATCAAGCACGCCGACGCGGATGCGATGTTGTTGGCGCAGCGGTGGTCGAAGTACATGGCGGTCACGTTCGCGGTGGGGGCGGTGACCGGGACCGTGTTGTCGTTCGAGTTCGGCCTGTTGTGGCCCAAGTTCATGGGTCAGTGGGGTGCGGCGTTCGGGGTGCCGTTCGCGTTCGAGGGGATCTTCTTCTTCACCGAGGCGGTGTTCATCTCGATCTACATCTTCGGGTGGCGCCGGCTGAAGCCGTGGGCGCACTTCTGGACCGGTGTCCCGATCGCGGTCGCGGGCGTCTTCGGCAGCATCTCGGTGGTGGCCGCGAACGCCTGGATGAACTCCCCGCAAGGCGTCACCCTGGACTCGTCGGGCAAGATCACCGACGTCGACCCGATGGGGGTGATCTTCAACGACGCGATGCCGTTGATGGCGGCGCACATGGTGGTCGCGGCGTACCTGGTCGGCGGGTTCCTGATCGCCTCGGTCTACGCGGTCGGGATGCTGCGTGGCCGCACGGACCGCTACCACCGGATCGGGTTCATCATCGGGTTCACCGTCGCGGCGATCGCGACCCCGATCCAGATGGGCGTGGGTGACGGCCTGGCCCGCTGGGTGTACGACAACCAGCCCACGAAGTTCGCGGCGATCGAGATGGTCCCCAAGACCAGCAGCGACGTCCCCGAGATGCTGTTCGGCCACCTCAACTCCGCAGGCGAGGTGGTGGGCGGGTTCCCGATCCCCGGTCTGGCGTCGATCCTGTCCGACCCGAGCACCGGGCACGTGCACGGTCGTCCAGGGTCTCGACGAGACCCCCGCGAGCGAGCAGCCGACCATCCACGAGGTCAACGTCGTGCACCTGGCCTGGGACATCATGGTCGGCATCGGCACCCTGCTGTTCCTGCTCACCCTGTGGTGCTGGGCGTCGTGGATCTTCCGACGAGACATGCCCAAGAGCAGATGGTTCCTGCGCGCCGCCGCCGCGTCCGGGGTGCTCGCCGTGGTCTGCCTGGAGGCCGGCTGGACGGTCAGCGAGGTCGGCCGGCAACCCTGGATCGTCTACGAGAAGATGAAGGTCGAGGACGCCGCGACCGCCAACACCGGCGTCTGGATCACCTTCATCGGCGTGGTCGTCTTGTACATCGGCCTCGGCATCACCACGATCCTGGTGCTGCGCGAGATGAGCCGCCGGTTCCGCGAGGGCCGCTCCGGTGAGGCCGACGTGCCGTACGGGCCGAGCGAGCCGATCCCGACCGGCGACCGCAGACAAGCGGAAGGTGCCGGTCTGATGACCACCACCGCTGCCGTCATCTTGTTCGCCGCGATCACCATCTACGCGATCTTCGGCGGCGCCGACTTCGGCGCCGGCTTCTGGGACCTCATCGCCGGCGGCGCCGAAGCGCGGCGAACGGCCGCGCGAGGTGATCGACCACGCCATCGCCCCGGTGTGGGAGGCCAACCACGTGTGGCTGATCTTCGTCTTCGTCGTGCTGTGGACCTGCTTCCCCGAGGCCTACGCCTCGATCGGGCTGACCCTGTTCGTCCCGCTGACCCTCGCCGCGCTGGGCATCGTCCTCCGCGGCGCCAGCTTCGCGTTCCGCAAGGTCGTGTTCCGGACCCGCGACCGACGCAACTTCGGCGCCGCGTTCGCCATCTCGTCGGTGCTCGTCCCCTACTGCCTCGGCGCGGTCGTCGGCGGCATCGCCTCCGGCCGGGTCCCCGCCGGCGGCAAGGCCGGCGACCCGTGGGACAGCTGGGTCAACCCCACCTCGATCATGACCGGCGTCCTCGCCGTGTGCGTCACCGCCTACCTCGCCGCGTTCTTCCTGGTCTGCGACGCCGACCGGCTCTCCGACGAGACCATGGTCGCCTACTTCCGGCGCCGCGCCACCGCCGCCGCCGTGGCCGCCGGCCTGATCGCGGTCGTCGGGATCTTCGTGCTCCACGACGACGCCGACTACATCTTCGACGGGCTCACCTCGCGAGCCCTGCCGCTGGTCATCCTCTCCGCCGTCGGCGGCGCTGGCCGCCCTCGTCCTCCTCACCCGCCACATCCGCCGCGGCGCCCGCCTCGCCGCCGTCGCAGCCGTCGCCGGCCTCGTCCTGGCCTGGGGCGTCGCCCAGTGGGACTACCTGCTGCCCGACCTCCTCACCGTCGACCAAGCCGCCGCACCCTCCGGCACCATCACCGCCGTCCTCGTCGCCACCGCCCTCGCCGCGGTCCTCATCGTGCCCGCCTTCGTGCTGCTCTACACCCTCGACCAGAAGTGCCTCCTACCCGAGGAGAGCATGCCCGAGCCGGCGTCCCCGCAGACCCCGTGAGGGCCGTCCGCTACGCCGAGCACGGTGTGCTGCCGACCCTGGTGGAGGTCGAGGACCCCGTCTGCCCGCCGGACGGCGTCGTCGTCGAGATCGCGGCCACCGGCGTCTGCCGGTCCGACTGGCACGCGTGGCGCGGGCACGAGGAGGTCGCCCTCCCGCATGTTCCCGGCCACGAGTACGCCGGCACGGTCGTGGCGGTCGGGCCGACGGTGACGCGGGTCGCGGTCGGCGACCGGGTGACCGTGCCGTTCGTGCTCGGCTGCGGCCGCTGCGAGCTCTGCCGGGCCGGGGACGCCCAGGTGTGTCCCGACCAGGAGCAGCCGGGCTTCACGCTGCCGGGGTCGTTCGCGGAGCGGGTGGCCGTCCCCCGGGCCGACGCCAACGTCGTCGGACTCCCGGACGCGGTGTCGTTCGTGGCCGCGGCCTCGCTGGGCTGCCGGTTCGCGACGGCGTACCGCGCGGTCGTCGCCCACGGGCAGGTCTCGACCGGCCAGTGGGTCGCGGTGCACGGCTGCGGCGGCGTCGGGCTGTCGGCCGTGATGATCGCGCGAGCGCTGGGTGCCCGGGTGCTGGCGATCGACGTCAGCCCCGCCGCCTTGGAGGTCGCCCGCGCGCTCGGTGCCGACGCGGTGGTCGACGCGTCGTCCGTCCCCGACGTCGTCGAGGCCGTGCGCAGCCGCACCGACGGAGGCGCCCACGTCGGGCTCGACGCCATCGGGCGGCCCGACGTCGCGGCCGCCTCCGTGTCCTCGCTGCGCCCGCGCGGCCGGCACGTGCAGGTCGGCCTGCTCATCGGCGACGACGCGCGCACCGCCCTCCCCATGGATCTCGTCGTCGCCCGCGAGCTGGCCGTCCTCGGCTCGCACGGCATGCCCGCCGTCGACTACCCGGCGCTGCTCGACCTGGTGGCCGCCGGGACCCTCGACCCCGAGCGTCTCGTCACCCGCCGGATCGGGCTCGAGGAGGCCGGCGCCGCCCTGGCCGCGATGGACGGCCCCACCGGGCCCGGCATCACCGTCGTCCTGCCCTGAGCCGGCCACGACGTACGCTCGCAGCACCTCGGGAGGAGAGCGGCATGCGGTGGACGACGACGCGCGTGACGTGCGCGGCCCTGGTGGTCGGTGCGGTCGCGGTGGTCGGCCCCGGGGTCGCGGTGGGGGCAGCAGAAGGCACCTGCGCCGGCCTGGCGCCGACGGTGGTCGGCACCGACGACGATGACCGGATCGTCGGCACGCCGGGCCCGGACGTGATCGCGGGACTGGCCGGCAACGACCGGATCGAGGGTCTCGACGGTGACGACGTCCTGTGCGGTGGCCCCGGTGTCGACACCCTCGTCGGCGGCGCGGGCAACGACCACCTGCTGGCCGGTCCGATCGGCACCGTCCCCGTCTTCGAGAGCGGGCCCGACCCCCAGGGCGACACCTTGGTGCCCGGCCCCGGCGACGACCGGCTCGACCTCGGTCCCGCCGCCGTCCGCGGCGACGACTACTACGCCTACGACACGCTCGACCTGTCGACGTCCGTGGCGGGCGTGCGCGTCGACCTGACCGCGGGCACCGTGACGGGAGACGGCACGGACCTGATCGTCTCGGCGCTCCCGGCGCCCGCGACCGGCTACGCCCTCGAGGTCCTCGGCACGGCGTACGCCGACACCATGGTCGGGTCGCCGCAGCCCGACCTGCTCGTCGGCGGTGGCGGCGACGACACCCTCGCTGGCCTGGCCGGCGACGACTTCCTGCTCGAGACCTGGGACGAGGGCAGCGACTCCTCCGCCGACGTCTTCGACGGCGGTCCGGGCGACGACTCGCTCTCGACCGGCGAGGGCCCTGACACGCTGCTCGGGGGACCCGGCCGCGACACCTTCGACGACCAGGGCGGCATCGTCGTGATGGACGGCGGCCGCGGACGCGACCACCTCTGGGGCTACCTGACCCCGAACACGGTCGCGATCACCGGCGGTCCCGGCCGCGACGACCTCGCCTTCAACGTGGCCTACCGGGGCGGCCGCCAGCGCCCGGTCGGCGGCACCCTCGACCTGGCGACGGGGACGCTCACCGTCCGCCTCACCGACGCGCCGCCGTGGCGCGCGCGCGTCACCGACGTCACCTCGGTCGGCTTGCCGGACTACGGCCGGTGGCGCTTCGTCGGCTCCGACGCCGCCGAGGTACTCCGCGGCGGGACGGCGCCCCTGGTCGCCCGGGGCGGCGGCGGGAACGACCGACTGCTCGGCTCGACGAAGGACGACGTGCTGCTCGGCGGACGCGGTCGCGACGAGGTCCACGGTCGTGCGGGTGACGACCGGTGCCGCGCCGAGCGCACGCGGCACTGCGAGTCACGCTGAGGCTGGAGCCGATCCGGGGGCTGCGGCCCGCTCCCAGACCTGCCAGGGTGGGTTCCTTGGTGTTGGCCGACTCTCGTGATCCTGAGCGGACGGCCCATCCTCGACCAGTGGCGCGAGACGAACGGCCGGAGGTGCTGTCATGAAGGTGCGACCTGGTGCGGTGATCCGGGGCGCCGGAGTAGCGCTTGCCTGCTTCGCATCTGACACGCCCACGCGCTCGCCCATCCTGCTCGCGGCGTACACCTGCGGCTGGTTCCTGGACAAGCCCGGTCTGCAGGTCTTCGTCGTCATCCCCGACACCGACGAGCCGTGGAAGCGGGCCACGGTGCCCTTCGCCACGTCCGCGGCGTCGTGGTCGCCCGTGATGCTGGCCGCGACAGCCATCCTGCGACGGACGAGACTGCCGGTGGTGATCGCTGCGGTCGTGCTCGGAGGGGCTGTCACGGTGGTCGACTCCCTTCTCGCCGATCGCGAGGAGGCACGTGCCACTGCCAAGGCTGCCGAGGCTGATGCCGAAGCGGAGTCCGCCGACCAGCGTCCTTGACCTCCCGCTGATGCCGGCGGCCTCGTCTTGACGCCTGGGAGGCAGCCTGGTCGCCTCGGACCATCAAGGTCGGTGCACGGTGGGGGCACGCATCGCCGCCATCACCCGCACTTGTCGTACGTGGTGCTCCGCAGCTGGGACCTGGCCCGGGTGCAGGAGGCGCTCGCCGTGCTTCCGGCCGCACCCCGCCCTTCACGATGTTGTTCCACGGCACTCGGGATAGCGTGTCGGTCTCCCACTTCACGCCCGAGGAGCCTGACCGGTGCGCATCTCGCAGACCAGCGCCATTGTCGCGTCGCTCGTCCTCCTCGCGAGCGTGCTGGGCGGCCGCGCGGACTCCACGGAGACAGCGCGCGATCAGAGGACGACGGGACGAAGTGTCGAAGCCCCCGCCTGCGTGGAAGGCGGGCGCCTCCACCTCTGCTTCAGCTCCCCCGCCGACCACGGCGGCAGTG
The DNA here is from genome assembly GCA_963791275.1 of uncultured Actinomycetota bacterium. Lineage (GTDB taxonomy): Bacteria > Actinomycetota > Actinomycetes > Propionibacteriales > Nocardioidaceae > Nocardioides. The sequence continues at coordinate 266,143 of CAWBRP010000004.1, read as the reverse complement.
ACCCGGCGGTCGTGGCCGGCATCAACAGGATCTTCGACACGGCTGGCGCGGGTGACTCGCTGCGGATCGCGATGTTCCGGTGGGACATCGCGAGCTCCGCCGATGCCCTGGTCGCCGCGCAGGAGCGGGGCGCGCACGTCGAGCTCGTTGTCGACCGGGACGTGGTCACCAATCGGGTCGGCAGGAACCTGGTCCGGACGATCGAGAACGGCGACCCGTCCGCCCTCGACGTCGTCGTGTGCCGAGGCGCCTGCCTGCCGTGGCGCGGGAGCGGTCCGGCACCCACGGCCCAAGACATCAACCACCTCAAGCTGATCATCGCAGAGATCAGCGGCCAGCAGTCGGTCACGACCACCTCCCTCAACCTCGAGGGCCGGCAGTACGTCCAGGCCAACAGTTTGCTCCAGATGTTCGACGCGAGTGTCTACGCCTACTCCCTCAGGTACTTCGAACGGCTGCGCGCCCAGAGCAACCTGGGGTGGGACGACGGCGACAAGAGGCAGGCGGGCGCGGGCGGAAGTCCCGACATCGCGGTGTACCCCAGCCGCACGGACCTGCTGATCTCGACACTGCGGCAGTTCACGGTGTGCCAAGGGCATGAACACCATCGACGTGATGCACGCCGTGATCCAGCGATACGACATCCGCGCAGCTCTGGGCAGGCTGCAGCGGTCAGGCTGCCGGGTGCGGATCGTGGTCACCCGTGACCTGATCGAGAACTGGCTCGAGGCGCCGTTCACCCTTCCCGGCGGCGGCAAGATCGATCTCCCCGACCGTCATGTCAAGACCCTGCTGACCCACGACAAGGTCTACGCGATCCACGCGATGTGGCGGGGCAAGGAGGCGCACCTGGTCGTCACGGGGAACAGCAACGCCACCTGTGGCGGGCTGCTCTACAACGACGAGATGATGGTCCGCCTCCGGGGCAAGTGGGTGTGGGAGCAATACCGAAGCCACGTCTTGCGCGCATTCCGCAACGCCCATCACAGCCGGATCAAGTTGTTGCCGGTCCAGGACCACTGCCGCTGACAACGAACCCATGACGGCGAGACGGCGAGAAGCCGCCGTGCCTCAGTGGGCCATGTCCACGAAGCGTGAGTAGTGGCCCTGGAAGGCGACGGTGATGTCGCGGGTGGGGCCGTTGCGGTGCTTGGCGACGATCAGGTCGGCCTCGCCGGGGCGGGTCGACTCCTTCTCGTAGACGTCGTCGCGGTGCAGCAGGATCACCATGTCGGCGTCCTGCTCGAGCGAGCCGGACTCGCGCAGGTCGCTCATCATCGGGCGCTTGTCTCCGCGCTGCTCGGGACCACGGTTGAGCTGCGAGAGCGCGATGATCGGCACCGACAGCTCCTTGGCGAGCAGCTTGATCTGCCGGGAGAACTCCGAGACCTCGAGCTGGCGGGACTCGACCTTCTTGCCCGACGTCATCAGCTGCATGTAGTCGATGACGATCAGCCGCAGGTCGTGGCGCTGCTTGAGCCGGCGGGCCTTGGCCCGGATCTCCATCATCGTCATGTTGGGCGAGTCGTCGATGAACATCGGCGCCGAGGACACCTCGCCCATCTTGCGGGCCAGCTTGTCCCAGTCGTCGTCGCCCATCTGGCCGTTGCGGATGTGGTTGAGCGGCACCTTCGCCTCGGCCGACAGCAGCCGCATGGTGATCTCGGAGCGGGTCATCTCCAGGCTGAAGAAGCAGCTGGTGAGGTTGTTGTGGATCGAGGCCGCCCGGCACAGGTCGAGCGCCAGGGTCGACTTCCCCATGGCGGGACGGGCGGCGACGATGATCATCTGGCCGGCGTGCAGACCGTTGGTCAGGTCGTCGAGGTCGGCGAAGCCGGTGGGGACGCCGTAGAGCCCCGCCTCGCGGTTGCCGATCGCCTCGATCTCGTCGAGGACGCCGTCCATGATGTCGGAGAGCGGGGCGTAGTCCTCCGAGCTGCGCCGGTCGGTGATCTTGTAGACCTCGGCCTGCGCCTGGTCGACCACGTCGTCGACCGCGCCCTCGCCGGCGTAGCCGATCTGGACGATCTTGGTGCCGGCGTCGACGAGCCGGCGCAAGATCGCCTTCTCGCGCACGATCTCGGCGTAGTAGCCGGCGTGCGCGGCGATCGGCACGTTGGCCGAGAGGGTGTGGAGGTACGGCGCGCCGCCGACCCGGGTCAGCTCGCCGCGGCGCTGGAGCTCGGCCACCACGGTGATCGGGTCGGCCGGCTCGCCACGACCGTAGAGGTCGATGATCGCCTCGTGGATCAGCTCGTGGCTGGGCCGGTAGAAGTCGACCCCGCGCAGCACCTCCGCGACGTCGGCGATGGAGTCCTTGCTGATCAGCATCGCGCCGAGCACGGACTGCTCGGCGGCCATGTCCTGCGGTGGGGTGCGGTCGCCGGGGCGGCTGGTGGACTCGCCCGGCGCGTAGCCGACCGGGCCGTCGCCCCAGCCGTCACCGGCGAACGTGCTGTCCTGCTCGGTCACGCTCATCGGCCACCCCCTCCGCTCTCGAAACCATGTTCGATCCGGAAGGTAATCGTGGGTACCGACAGAAGGTGTGAGCGGGGGACCACGAAGGACCTTTCAGTCTGACTCGGGCACCGCCGGCACGCGGCGCCCAGAGAGGACCGTATGCGGCGAGGAGTCCGGAGGGACAGCCCCGGAGCGTCGTCTGTCCACAGGGCCTGGGGATAACCGGGGCCGGTCCGTGGAGGACCGGCCCTGCGGTGTGCACCGGCCTGGGGAGGAACTGTGCACAACTGCCGTGCCCGACCTCTGACACCCCCGCTGACCTGCGACAACGCGTTTCCACACCTGTGCGTCGGAGAAACTTCTCGGCGGACCCTGTTCATCTGCTCGTCATCTGGACGACCGAGTTGGTTAGTCGACATAGACACCCGCACCAACCGCCCGTCCACAGAAACCCGGAGATTTCCACAGGCACCAGTGGACTAGTGCCGTGGGGGTCAGGTACGGCCTCTACCTCTTACCTGGGTAGTCTCCGCCCATGGGGCACCCGGCGGACCGCGAGATCGTCCGACTGGCCTGGCCCGCCTTCCTCGCGCTGGTGGCCGAGCCGCTGTTCCTCCTCGCCGACGCCGCGATCGTCGGACACCTCGGCACCCCCGAGCTGGCCGGGCTCGGCATCGCCGCCGTGGTGCTCCAGACCGTCGTCGGGCTGTGCGTGTTCCTCGCCTACGGCACCACCAGCAGCGTCGCGCGGCGCCTCGGCGCCGGGGACCTCCGGGGCGCGCTCGCCCAGGGGGTCGACGGCCTCTGGCTGGCGGTGCTCATCGGGGTGCTGGCCACGGTCGCCGGGGTCGCCCTGACCGACCCACTGGTCGCGGCCTTCGGCGCCGGGGCCGAGGTGAGCGACTTCGCGGCGACGTACCTGCGGATCGCCTTCCTCGGCGTCACCCCCCTGCTGCTGATGCTGGCCGCGACCGGGGTGCTCCGCGGTCTGCAGGACACCCGGACACCGCTGGCCGTCGCCGTGCTCGGCAACGTGCTCAACGTGGTGCTCAACCTGCTGCTCGTCTACGGCGTGGACCTCGGCATCGCCGGCTCGGCCCTGGGCTCGGTGCTCGCGCAGGTGGCCTCCGCCGCGGTCCTCGTGCTCGTGGTCCTGATCGGCGCCCGGCGCCAGGCACGCGCCGCTGCGCCCCGACCGGGCCGGCATCACCGCGGCGGCCCGCGCGTCGGTGGCGCTGTTCGTGCGCACCCTCACCCTGCGCGCCGCGCTGCTGGTGACGACGTACGCCGTCGTGCTCGTCTCGGCCCGGTCCGGCGACCGCGACTCCTCGGTGGCGGTGGCCACCCACCAGCTCGCCTTCACCATCTGGACCTTCCTCGCCTTCATCCTCGACGCCGTCGCCATCGCCGCCCAGGCCATCACCGGCCGCTACCTCGGGGCCGGCGACGTGCCTGCCACCCGGGAGGTGACCCGGCGGATGATCCAGTGGGGCCTGGTCGGCGGAGCGGTGCTCGGCATCGCGACCATCGCGGTCGCCCCGATCGTGGGGCGCCTGTTCACCGAGGACCCGGAGGTGCGCGCGCTGCTGGTGCCGGTGCTGGTCGTCGTCGGCCTGAGCCAGCCGCTGTGCGGCCTGGTGTTCGTGCTCGACGGGATCCTGATCGGGGCCGGCGACGGCACCTACCTCGCCAAGGCGGGCACCCTCGTGCTCGCGGTGTACGCGCCCGTCGTCCTCGCCGTCGCCTCGGTCGCCGGCGGGCTCGTGTGGATCTGGCTGACGTTCACCATCGTGCTGATGGGCGCCCGGGCGGTGGTGCTGGTCCGCAGGGAGCGCGGCGACGCCTGGCTGGTCACCGGGGTGGTCCGCTCCGGCCGGCCGTGACGCAGAGCGACCCGCCCCGCGAAGGCGGGACGGGCCGATGCTGTGCAGCGAGTGGTGGGTCAGGCCGGGATGACGTTGAGCGCGACCTTGGCGGACACGCCGTCGGTCAGCTTGACCGAGACCTCGTGGGAGCCGAGCGACTTGATCGGGTTGGTGACCACGATCGTGCGCTTGTCGACGCCCTCGCCGGAGGCGGACTCCAGCGCGGTGGCGATCTCGGCGGTGGTGACGGCGCCGAAGAGGCGACCGCCCGCACCGGCGCGGACCTTCACGTCGACCGGGGTGCCCTCGAGCTTGTTCTTGATCTCGACGGCGTGGTCGGCGTCGCGGACCGCGCGGGTGGCGCGGGCCGCCTTGATCGAGTCGACGGTCTTCTGCGCGCCACGGGTCCAGCGGGTCGCGAGACCGCGCGGGACGAGGTAGTTGCGGCCGTAGCCGTCCTTGACCTCGACCACGTCACCGGGGGCACCGAGGCCGTCGACCTCCTGGGTCAGGATGAGCTTCATGGGGTCAACTCCTCTCAGCGGCCGGCGGACGTGTAGGGCAGCAGCGCCACTTCGCGGGCGTTCTTGACCGCGATGGCGACGTCCCGCTGGTGCTGGACGCAGTTGCCGGTGACCCGACGCGCGCGGATCTTGCCGCGGTCGGAGATGAACTTGCGGAGCAGGGCGGTGTCCTTGTAGTCGACACCGGTCGCCTTCTCCTTGCAGAACTGGCAAACCTTCTTCTTGGGCTTGCGCAGAACTGCCTTGGCCATTGTGGTGCTCTCTTTCTCGAGCCCGGCTCACGCCGGAATGGTGGGGCTTCGGATGGATGGGTGGTGCGTCAGAACGGGGGCTCGTCGGAGGCGACGCCGGGAGCGGCCCACGGGTCGTTGACGGGGCCACCCTGCGGCCGGCCGCCGCCCTGGGGCTGGCCCTGCTGGCCGCCGTAGCTGCCGCCGCCCTGCGGGGCGCCGCCGCCCTGGGCCGGCTGGGCCCACGGGTCCGCCTGGCCGCCGCCCTGACCGCCGCCGCCGGAGTAGCCGCCGCCACCGCCCTGGCGGGTGGTGCGGGTGACCTTGGCGGTGGCGTACTTGCAGCGACGGACCGACCTCCTCGACCTCGATCTCGAAGACGGTGCGCTTCTCGCCCTCGCGGGTCTCGTACTGGCGCGGACTTGAGGCGGCCCTGGACGACGACGCGCATGCCGCGCTGACCAGGGACTCGGCGACGTTCTCCGCGGCCTGGCGCCAGACCGAGCAGGACAGGAACAGCGCGTCGCCGTCCTTCCACTCGTTGGTCTGGCGGTCGAAGGTGCGCGGCGTCGAGGCGATCCGGAAGTTGGCGACGGCCGCACCCGAGGGCGTGAAGCGCAGCTCCGGGTCGTCGACGAGGTTGCCGACCACCGTGATGATGGTCTCGCCTGCCATGTCAGGCCTCCTGGCTGTCCGTGGGTATGGGTCGTGGGTGCTGCGGGCCATCGTGGCCGACGGCACCGACATGCGGAAGCGGCCGTCCACAGGTCGGGCCGAGGGACTCAGTGAGCGTCGGGGCGCAGGACCTTGGTGCGCAGCATCGACTCGTTCAGGGTGAGCTGGCGGTCGAACTCCTTGACCGTGGCCGGCTCGGCCTGCAGATCGAGATGACCGCGTAGATGCCCTCGGCGTTCTTCTTGACCTCGTAGGCCAGCCGGCGACGACCCCACACGTCGACGGACTCGACGGAGCCGCCGTCCTTGCGGATGACGTTGAGGTACTTGTCGAGCGACGGCTCGATGGTCCGCTCCTCGAGACTCGGGTCGAGGATGACCATCACTTCGTAGGCACGCATCAGCGTCTCCTACCTCCTTCGGACTGAGCGGCCACGGACGATCCGTGGCAGGAGGGATCGCCGCCACTGGTACGGCGCGAACGGCACAGGCTAACAGCGGCGCGGCCGCTGTGGAAATCCTCCGGGCACCGCCCGGTGACCGCTCCTGAGCGTGACCGGCGTGACGCGACGCCAGCGCAGCGACCGGGCGAGCGCCCGCACGTGCTGGCCGGACGCTACCTGCTCGTCGACCAGATCGGGGCCGGCGGCACGGGCACGGTCTGGCGGGCCCGGGACCTGCGCACCGGCGCCTGGGTGGCCGCCAAGGTGCTGGGTCGCCACGACCGCCTCGCTGCTGCTGCGCTTCGTCCACGAGCAGTCGGTGCGGATCGTGCACCCCCACGTCCTCGCGCCGATCGGCTGGGCGGCCGAGGACGACGTGGTGGTGCTGGCCATGGCCTGGTCCGGGGCGGCTCGGTCGCCGACCTGCTCGCCGAGCACGGCCCGCTGCCCGAGGCGCTGCGTCGCGGGTGCTGCTCGACCAGACGCTGCGCGGGCTGGCCGCCGTGCACGCCGCGGGCGTCGTGCACCGCGACGTGAAGCCCGCCAACCTGCTGCTCGAGCCGACCGGCCGGGGCCGGCCGCACCTGCGGCTCGCCGACTTCGGCGTCGCGGCGCCGCACGACCCGGCCGGCGCCCGGTGGCCCGGGCTGGTCGGCACCGACGGCTACCTGGCTCCCGAGCGGGCGGCGGAGCGCCGCCGCACCCGGGCCAGGACCTGTACGCCGCGGGCGTGGTCGGCCGTCGAGCTGCTCACCGGCCGCCGGCCGGGCCCGCGGCACGGCGCGGCCGAACGGTCCGCTCCGACCGCTGCTGGACGCGATGACCGAGCCGGACCCGGCGCGGCGTCCGCCCTCGGTGCGGCTGCCGCGCTCGACCACCTGCGGCGGCTCGGGATCCCCGACCGGCTCGACGCGGACGCGGTCGTCGTGCCCGACCGCCTCGGCGACCCGCCGGGCCGGTCGGCGGCGTCGGTGGCCGCTCGTAGGCTGAGCCCATGGACATCGGAGCCCACGTCGAGCAGACCGACCCGATCGCCGAGGCGAAGGCCCGGCAAGCGCCGCTCGTGCAGTTCTTCCTCGGCGACCCGCAGGGCTACAAGGGTCCCGAGGTCCGCTACGCCGGCGGCGCGGCCGCGCTGCGGGCCGACGCGGAGGCCGCGGGCGATCGACCTCTACGTCCACGCGCCGTACATCGTCAACGTCGCCACGACCAACAACCGGATCCGGATCCCGAGCCGCAAGCTCCTCCAGCAGCACGTCGACGCCGCCGCCGAGATCGGGGCCAAGGGCCTGATCGTGCACGGCGGCCACGTCAACGACGACGACGACCCCGCCAAGGGCTTCGACAACTGGCGCAAGGCGGTCGAGGCGACCGACCTCAAGCTCCCGCTGCTGATCGAGAACACCGCGGGCGGCGACCACGCGATGACCCGGCGACCTCGAGCCGCATCGCCGGGCGTCTGGGACGCGATCGGCTCGGCCGAGCAGCGCCGACATGGTCGGGTTCTGCCTCGACACCTGCCACGCGCACGCCGGCGGCAACGCGCTGGAGACCGTGGTCGCCGACGTCCTGGCGATCACCGGTCGCATCGACCTCGTGCACTGCAACGACAGCCGCGACGACTTCGACTCCGGCGCCGACCGGCACGCCAACCTCGGCGCCGGCCAGATCGACGCCGACCTGCTCGCGGCGGTCATCCGCGACGCCGGTGCGCCCGGTGGTCTGCGAGACCCCGGGCAGCGCCGCGAGCACGTCGCCGACATCGCCTGGCTGCGCGAGCGGGTCTAGACGTCTTCCCGATTTCGCATGCGGCGTCGGCCGGGGGCTGGGATGCTTCGCGCAGAGGGGCTCGAACGGCGCAGGGGAGCGTTCGGGTCCCTGATCGCATCTCCCTGCCGCGGCTCCGGCCCGCCGGTCACCGGCGAGTAGCCTCGTCGCCGTGATCAGCGTCCGCCCCCTCACGAGCGCGAGCACCTCGCCTTCCTCGCGGCGCAGCCCTCGGCCAGCTTCCTGCAGACCCCCGCGTGGGGCCGGGTCAAGACGCGAGTGGCGCGCGAGTCGCTCGGCTGGTACCGACGACGGCATGCTGGTCGGCGCCGGGCTCGTGCTGCTACCGGCCGGCTCCCCAGGCTCAAGCGCTACCTGGCCTACCTGCCCGAGGGCCCGGTCATCGACTGGGACACCGACGACCTCGACGCCTGGCTCGCCCCGATGACCGCGCACCTGCGCGAGCGCGGCGCCTTCGGCGGTCCGGATGGGCCCGCCGGTCGTCACCCGCGCGGTGGACCGCCGCCCAGGTCAAGGACGGGCTCGCCGACCCCGAGGTCCACCGGCTCAGCGACGTGCCGCCGCACGAGCGCGGCGCACCGGCGCCCGGCGTGGTCTCCCAGCTCCGCGCGCTCGGCTGGCGCGACCAGGGCGTCGACGGGCGGCTTCGCCGCGGGACAGCCGCAGTACAACTTCGTGATCCCGCTGCGTCGACGAGCACGGCAAGCCGAAGTCCGAGGACGGACGTGCTGGCCGGGCATGAACCAGCTGTGGCGGCGCAACATCAAGAAGGCCGACAAGTCCGGGGTCGTCGTCTCGAAGGGCACCGGCGCCGACGGACCTGGAGGCGTTCCACGACCTCTACGTCGCACACCGCCGAGCGCGACCACTTCACCCCGCGCCCGCTGGCGTACTTCACGACCATGTTCGACGCCCTGTCCGCCGAGGAGCCCGGCCGGATCACGGCTCTGGCTGGCCCGCCACGAGGGCGACCTGGTCGCCGCCACCATCGCGATCCGGGTCGGCGCCCACGCCTGGTACTCCTACGGCGCCTGCTCGACCGAGAAGCGCGACGTCCGCGGCTCCAACGCCGTCCAGTGGGCGATGATCCGCGACGCCCTCGCGGCCGGCGCCGAGGTCTACGACCTGCGCGGCATCACCGACACCCTCGACGCCGACGACTCGCACGTCGGCCTCATCCAGTTCAAGGTCGGCACCGGCGGCGAGGCCGTCGAGTACGCCGGCGAGTGGGACCTGCCGCTCAACCGGCTGCTCTACAAGGCCTTCGACCTCTACCTCAAGCGACGGTCGTGAGCACCGCATGAGCCTGACCCTCGCCGTCGACGGCGACCGCTGGCGCACCCACCTGCGCAGGTCGCCGACGGCGACCCCCGGCCTGGTCCCGGTGGTCAAGGGCAACGGCTACGGCTTCACCCTCGGTCGGCTGGCCCGCCGCTCCACCTGGCTCGGCGTCGACACCGTGGCCGTCGGCACCTACGACGAGCTGCCCGAGGTCGCGACCCGGTTCGCCGGCGACCTGCTGGTCCTCACGCCGTGGCGTCCCGTCGGCGGCCGACCCGGTCGACGAGCTCGAGCCCGACCCCGGCCGGCCGGCTGGTGCACACCGTCAGCCGGCTCGACGACCTCGACCGACCTCCTCGACCGCGTCCCGACGCCCGCATCGTGCTCGAGCGGCTGACCAGCATGCGGCGGCACGGCATGTCCGCCGCCGAGCTGCGCCGAGGCCGGCCGACGTGCTGCGCGCCGGCCGACGGCGCGGGGTCGACGGGCGTCGCCCTGCACCTGCCCGCTCGCGCACGGGTCCCACCTCGCCGAGGTGCAGCGGCTGCTCACCGACGTGGTGGCGGCGGACCTCGGACCCGGCGGTCGCACCATCTGGGTCAGCCACCTGACCGACGACGAGCTCGACCGGCTGCGAGCGGCGTACCCCGACTTCGGCTTCCGGCCGCGGATCGGCACCGACCTCTGGCTCGGCGACCGGGGCGCGCTGCGGGTCACCGCGACGGTGCTCGACGTGCACCCGGTCGAGCGCGGCGACGCGTTCGGCTACCGCGGCCGCACGCATGCCGCGGACGGGCACCTGCTCGTGGTCAGCGGCGGCACCGCGCACGGGATCGGCCTCGAGTCGCCCGACCGGGGGACGCCTCGCTCCGGGCCGGGCCGCGCACCGTCGCCCGCGGTGGCCTGGACGCGGCCGGGCTGGTGCGGTCGCCGTTCTCCATCGACGGCAAGCAGCGGCTGTTCGCCGAGCCGCCCGCACATGCAGGCCTCGATGCTGTTCCTGCCCGGAGGCGCCGCGGTGCCCGAGGTCGGCGACGAGGTCGACGTGCGGGTGCGCTTCACCGCGACGGACGTTCGACCGCGTCGCTGATCAGCTGATCCGGCCGGCCGACCGGGTCGCTCAGCGGGGGCAACCAGGATGTCGCGCACCACGACGGCCACCAGGTAGAGCTCGGCCAGCATCCGCACCACGATCGCGACCCAGTAGAAGCCGGCGTCCCCGCCGACCGGCCGGGGCGAGGTCGCCGTCGAGGTACCACCACACCGACGCGAAGTAGAGCGACCTCGCCGGCCTGCCAGATCAGCTGGTCGCGCCAGCGCGGCCGGGCCAGCACGGCGAGCGGCAGCAGCCACAGGACGTACTGCGGCGAGTACACCTTGTTGACCAGCAGGAAGCCCGCCACGACCAGGAACGCCGAGCTGGGCCAGGCGGGGCGTCGCCGGTGCGGCCAGACCGAGCGCGGCGACCGCCGGCGCACCACAGCGCCGATGAACGAGCAGCGACGACGTGGTTGATCGTGTCCGCGGAGAACGACCACGGTCGCCGGCCTGCTGGACCATCAGCCAGACCGAGCCCAGGTCGGCGGTCCGGTCGTAGTTGAACTTCCAGAACACCTTCCACTGCTCGGGTCCGGTGAGGTACGCCGGCGCGTTGACGACCAGCCAGGCGACGAGCGCCGACGCCGGCGACCGTGCACGACACGGGCGAGCGGCGCTCGCCGCACGCAGATCACCAGCACGGCCCCGAGCAGGAACAGCGGGTAGAGCTTGGTCGCGGTACCCAGGCCGATGAGGACGCCGGTGAGCACCGGGCTGCCCCCGTCGCCCACGCCCACAGCGCGCCGGCGACCAGCGGCACCGCGAGCAGGTCCCAGTTGACCAGCCCGGTCAGCGCGAGCACGGGTGCGAGCGGCGAACGCGGCGGCGTCCCAGGGACGCCCCGGATGCACCCCGGCCAGCAGCCAGGTCGTCAGCAGCGCCAGCAGCGGCGAAGCCGACCGCGTTCACCACCACGAACGATCCGGATCTCGTCCTGGACGTCGGGTTGCCCGAACAGCGTGCCGACATCCATCCCGTAGCGGCGTCGAGGTCCGGCGACCCGGACGAGCCAGTGGGTCACGTAGGCGGTGCCGTAGGCCCAGTAGGAGATGCCGACGGGGTACTCCATCGCCTCGTAGCGGGCGCGCACCTGCGGGTCGTCGGTGAACGGCCAGTTCAGCTCGACGAAGCCGCGCCCGGTGTAGAGGTAGGGCAGGTCGGAGTAGCACATGTGCGTGTAGCGCGCGGTCCCGTCGCGCCCAGGTCGTCCTCGAAGCAGTCGCCCTTCTGCACCATGCCGAGGGCCATGCAGCAGCGCCGCCAGGACGCAGCACCACCCGCACCGGGGTCCACCAGGGGTGCCGACCGGCGTGGTCGCCGAGCGGGCCGCCGACGCCCTCGCTGAGCGGCGGCGACCGCGGGGTCGTCGAGGGTGGGGTGGACCCGACGGTCGACCCGCTGCATCACCAGAGAGCCGCGCGCGGGGAGACGGGTGCCGCGGGCAGCCGCCGGGACTCGCCGTACTGCGGCCGCCGGGGTCGGGCTGGTCGCGCCGGTCGGGGAACCGCTGGGCGCGGCCGTCGGCGGCGGCGGCGCGGTGACCGTCGGTGACGGCGGGACCTCGGTGGTCGGGTGGCGGCGGGGCGGCGGTCGTCGGGGGCGGCACCGGTCTCGGTCGGCCGTCTCGGTCGGCGTCGGCTCCTCGGTCGGGGTCGGCTCCTCGGTGGGGCTCGGCTCCTCGGTCGTCCTGGTCGGCTTCGCGGTCGGCCGCTTGGTCGGCTGCGGCGCCGGCGCCGCCGTCGGCTCCTCGTGGCCGTCGGTGGGCGCGTCGCCGTCGACGTACGCCGGCGGCGGGAACTCCTCGACCTCCATGCCCTCCATCACCGCGCTGCATCACGCGGTCCACGTCTGGGCCGGGTAGACGGCGCCGAAGTACGACGGCAGCCAGCCGTCGAGCTGGTCGTCGCCGTCGCCGCGGACGTACATCACCGCGGTGGACAGCTGCGGGGTGTAGCCGACGAACCAGGCCGAGGACACCTCGTCCTTGTCGTTGGTCGCGGTGCCGGTCTTGCCGGCCGCCGGCCGGCCGAGCTCCAGGGCGGCCTGACCGGTCCCGTGCTCGACGACCTGCTGCATCGCGTACGACACGTCGGCGGCGATGTCCTCGTCGACGCCGCGTCGCGTGGTCGCCGCCTTGTAGGTGTAGTAGCGGTCTCGCCGTTGGAGTCGACGACCTTCTCGATCACGTGCACGTCGGCGCGCTGGCCGCCGTTGGCGATCGTGGCGTAGGCGTTGGCCATGTTGATCGGGCTGATCCGGGCCTTGCCCAGGGTGATCAGCGCGTCGGGCTCGAGGTCGCGGGAGATGGTCGGGGATGCCGGGGTACTTCCGGGACGGCTCGGTCGGCGGGACGCCCATCTCCAGGGCCGGTCTGGTAGATCTTCTCCGGCCCGTCGGGCATCGAGTTGCGTCATGTCCACGAACGCCGTGTTGATCGACTGCTCGCAGCGCGTACGTCAGCGTCCACGGCCGAGCCGTAGTCGTTGCCGTCGCCGCCACCCTCGTTGCGCACCTCGAGGCCGTCGGGGAACACGTAGGGCGAGTTGCCCTCGAAGGTGTCCTCGAGCTAGAAGCCCTCGCTGATCGCGGTGGCGACGGTGAGCGGCTTGAAGGTCGAGCCGACCATGCCGCCGGCCACCGCCCAGTTGATCTGGGAGTCGAGGTAGTCCTGGCCGGCGTAGAAGCCGCGCAGCGCGCCGGTGCCCACCTCGACGGTGGCCACCGCCGACGTGCAGCTTGCCTGTCGTCGAAGCCCTCGGGCCGCTCCTCGAGCACGCCCTGCTCGGCGGCCTCCATCGCCTTCTCGGTGAACGTGGTGGTGACCCGCAGGCCACCGCCGTCGATCTCCTGCTCGGTGAAGCCGAGCTGCAGCAGCTCCTCGCTTGACCAGCTTCAGCATGTGGCCCTGCTGGCCGCCGTACTGGCTCTCGGCGTCGATCTCGGGGAACTTCGGCAGCCGCTTGGCGGCCTGTCGCCGCCTCGTCCGGATCGGCGGTGCCCATGTCGACCATCCCGGCGAGGACGTAGTCGTAGCGCTCCTTGAGCGCCTCCTTGGTGTCCTTGCCGTTGGCCGGGTCGTAGCTGCGAGGGGTTGTTGATGACGCTGGCCAGCACCGCCGCTCTCGCGCAGGGTGAGGTCCTTGGCGTCCTTGTCGAAGAAGGCCTGGGCGCGGCCTGGATGCCGTAGGCGCCGCGGCCGAAGTAGATGGTGTTGAGGTAGCCCTCGAGGATCTCGCTCCTTGCTCAGCTGGCTCTGGAGCTTGAGCGACACGATCGCTTCCTTCGACCTTGCGCGGTGAGGCTGCGCTCCTGGGTGAGGTAGAGGATCTTGACGTACTGCTGGGTGATCGTCGAGGCACCCTGGGTGGCGTTGCCCGGGCGTTGGTGAACGCCGCCCGGAGGATGCCCTTGGGGTCGATGCCCTGGTCGGTCCAGAAGGTGCGGTTCTCGGCCGCGACGACGGCGTCCTTGCACGTCTGCGGCATCTCGTCGAGCGGGATCGACTCGCGGTTCTGGTCGCGAACTGGCCCACCTCGGTCTCGCCGCCGGCGTAGTAGACGAACGATCGTCTGGGCCTCGAACTCCTCGTTGGGGTCGGGGATGTCGATCGCGCGGTAGAGCACGAAGAACGCGCCGACCACCACCAGGGCGCCGACCAGGGCGAGGATCAGCAGCACCTTCACGATGCGCCAGGCTCGCCGCTTGCCGTCGCCGGGGCGTTTGGGCTTCTTCTTCACTGCGGGGCCGGTGGCCCTGCGCTTGGCACTCACGTGTCTTCGACTCCGGTTCTTCGTTGGCGGACCAGGGTACGCAGGACCGGGCAAGGCTCCGACTCCGCGGCGATGCGCTTCCCGTCACATCCGAACCATCGGGAATTCACGTCAGCGGGATATATCGCTACGATAGGTCCATGGCACGTCGCGCAGAAACCATCGAGCTCGCAGTCCTCGGACTGCTGCACGAGGGACCCATGCACGGCTACGAGCTGCGCAAGCGGCTGAACCTCATGCTCGGCTGGGGGCGGGTGCTGTCCTACGGCTCGCTCTACCCCGCGCTGAAGAAGATGCTCCGCGGGGCACTCATCGAGGAGACGCCGGTCGCGCCCGCGCCGATCACCCGTCGGCCGCGGATCGTCTACGACGTCACCGACGCCGGGCACCGGGAGTTCGAGCGCCTGATGTCGGAGGTCGGTCCCACCGCCTGGGAGGACGACAACTTCGACATCCGGTTCGCGTTCTTCGGGCGCACCGACATGGAGATCCGGCTGCGCGTCCTCGAGGGCCGTCGTACCCGTCTCCAGGAGCGGCTCGACCGCGTCCAGAAAGAGCTCGCCCTGACGCAGGCGGAGGTCGACCGGTACGCCGGCGAGCTCCAGCGTCACGGTGTGGAGTCCGTCGAGCGCGAAGTGCGCTGGCTCTCCGACCTGATCAACGCAGAGCACAACCAAGGGCCCGCGCGGGGCATCCCGCCCGAGCCCGTCAGTCCTCCTCAGCCCGGCTGAGCCAGATCCACTCAGTGTGGAACGAAACAAGAAGGAGAGCCCGATGGGTTCGGTTCGAGTAGCAATCGTCGGCGTCGGCAACTGCGCGACATCACTGATCCAAGGTGTCGAGTACTACAAGGACGCTGACCCGCAGGCCACCGTCCCGGGGCTCATGCACGTCATGTTCGGGGACTACCACGTCAACGACGTGGAGTTCGTCGCGGCGTTCGACGTCGACGACAAGAAGGTCGGCAAGGACCTCTCCGAGGCCATCAACGCCTCCGAGAACAACACGATCAAGATCGCCGAGGTCCCGACGCTCGGCATCGACGTCCAGCGCGGCCCGACCATGGACGGTCTCGGCAAGTACTACCGCCAGACGATCGAGGAGTCGGCCGTCGAGCCGGTCGACGTCACCCAGGTCCTCAAGGACACCAAGGCCGACGTCCTCGTCTCCTACCTGCCGGTGGGCTCCGAGGAGGCCGACAAGTTCTACGCGCAGTGCGCGATCGACGCGAAGGTCGGCTTCGTCAACGCGCTGCCCGTCTTCATCGCCTCCGACCCCGAGTGGGCCAAGAAGTTCGAGGACGCCGGCGTCCCGATCGTCGGCGACGACATCAAGAGCCAGGTCGGCGCGACCATCACCCACCGGGTGATGGCCAAGCTGTTCGAGGACCGGGGCGTGGCGCTGGACCGCACCTACCAGCTCAACGTCGGCGGCAACATGGACTTCAAGAACATGCTCGAGCGCGAGCGCCTGGAGTCCAAGAAGGTCTCCAAGACCCAGGCCGTCACCTCGAACCTGCACGGCGAGCTCGCCGACAAGATCCACGACCGCAACGTCCACATCGGCCCCTCGGACTACGTCCAGTGGCTCGACGACCGCAAGTGGGCCTACGTCCGCCTCGAGGGTCGCGCGTTCGGTGACGTCCCGCTGAACCTCGAGTACAAGCTCGAGGTCTGGGACTCCCCCAACTCCGCCGGCATCATCATCGACGCGATCCGCGCCGCGAAGATCGCCATGGACCGCGGCATCGGTGGCCCGATCATCAGCGCCTCGTCGTACCTGATGAAGTCCCCGCCGGTGCAGCTGCCGGACGACGAGGGCCGCGCCCGCGTCGAGGCGTTCATCCGCGGCGAGGAGTGAGACCACTTCGGTCCGCACCCGACCGCTGACCGTGAGGTCGTGGTCGAACCCGAGCCGCGACATTCAAGTCCGCAAGTCCGCGGCGAGGAGTAACAGACAGCTCGTCACGTCTGGACAGGCGTCGACTCCTTCGGGAGTCGGCGCCCGTTCTCATTTCCGCGTCGGTCGAGCAGCGATCAGCGGGTGGGCCACCAGGCGCGCAGCGCCGCCTCGGCGGCCTCGGGCGTCATCGGGCCCTGGTCCATCCGCAGCTCGAGCAGGAACCGGTAGGCCTCCCCGACCTCCGGGCCGGGCGGGATGGCGAGGATCTCCATGATCTGCGCGCCGTCGAGGTCCGGCCGGATCGAGGCCAGCTCCTCCTCCTCCGAGAGCCGGGCGATCCGCTCCTCGAGCTCGTCGTAGGTCCGTCGGAGCCGGTCGGCCTTGCGGGCGTTGCGCGTCGTGCAGTCGGCGCGGGTGAGCACGTGCAGGCGCTCGAGCTGGTCGCCGGCGTCCCGTACGTAGCGCCGGACGGCGGAGTCGGTCCACTCGCCCGAGCCGTAGCCGTGGAACCGCAGGTGCAGCTCGACCAGCCGGGTGACCGCGTCGATCGTGTCGCCGCTGAAGCGCAGCGCCCGCATCCGCTTGCGGGTCTGCTTCGCCCCGACCACGTCGTGGTGGTGGAAGGTCACCGAGCCGTCGCCCAGGAAGCGTCGGGTGGCCGGCTTGCCGACGTCGTGCATGAGTGCGGCGAACCGCGAGACGAAGTCCGGCCCGCCACCGGTCAGCGAGCGCGGCAGGCGCGGCTCCAGCTCGATCGCCTGCTCCAGCACCGTCAGCGTGTGCTGGTAGACGTCCTTGTGGCGATGGTGCTCGTCGCGCTCCAGGGCCAGCGCCGGCAGCTCGGGCAGCACGTGCGCGGCCAGCCCGGTCTCGACCAGCAGGGTCAGCCCGCGCCGCGGGTAGGTCCCGCACACGCAGCTTGACGAGCTCGTCGCGCACCCGCTCGGCGGAGATGATCTCGATCCGGTCCGCCATCGCGGTCATCGCCGCGACCACCTCGGGCGCGACCGTGAAGCCGAGCTGCGCGGCGAAGCGCGCCGCCCGCATCATCCGCAGCGGGTCGTCGGAGAACGAGTCCTCCGGCCGCCCCGGGGTGCGGATCACCCGGTTGGCCAGGTCCACGACCCCGCCGTGGGGGTCCTCGAACTCGCGGCCCGGCAGCGAGACCGCCATCGCGTTGATGGTGAAGTCGCGGCGGGCGAGGTCGCCGGTCAGCGAGGTGCCGTAGGCCACGTCGGGCTTGCGCGAGGTGGGGTCGTAGGACTCCGAGCGGTACGTCGTGATCTCGACGATCCACTCGCCCTTGCGCGCCCCGATGGTGCCGAACGCGCGGCCGATGTCCCAGGTCGTGTCCGCCCAGCCGGCCAGGAGCCGCTCGGTGACCTCCGGGTGCGCCGACGTCGTCAGGTCCAGGTCGGTGTGCAGCCGACCGAGCATGGCATCGCGCACCGGGCCGCCGACGAGTGCCAGGTCTCGCCGGCCTCGACGAAGCGCCGGCCGAGCGGCCCGAGCACGCCGTCCATCCGGTCCAGCTCGGCGGTGACCCGACGCTGGACCTCACTCATGTTGAGCGGCGGCAACGCCTGCTCCGAAGCGTCGGACACGGGAGGCCACTCTAAACCGTCGGCGTCCGGCCCGACGTCGGCGGGCGGATAGAGTCGGCGGGTGCCTGGTCATCGGTCGCTGCTGCCTGCCCTCGTGGCCGCAGCAGTGGCCATCATCGGGAGTGGCGCCCCGGCTGCCGCCGACCCGGCGGACCTCACGATCCGGCAGACCGTCGCGCTCACCCCGGCGCCGACCCGAGCCGCTGTCGCCGCGGCCGAGGATGAGCCGCTGGCCGTCACCATCGAGACCCTCACCCCCTCCGTGATCCCCGAGAGCGGCACCGTGACGCTCACCGGCACGGTCACCAACACCACGGACGAGACGTGGCTCGGCGTCGAACGTCTACCCCCTCACCTCCGACTCGCTGGCGATGACCTCGGTCGCCGAGCTCGACGCGGCCGCCCAGGCCCTGCCCGACCAGGTGATCGGGGAGCGGATCGTCGAGGTGTCCGACCACATCGACCAGCTCGCTCCCGGCGAGGTGCAGGCGTACACGCTGCGGGTGCCGCGTCGCTACCTCGGCCACCACCGAGGGCGTGCACTGGCTGGGCGTCCACGCGCTCGGTGAGGATGCCGCGGGTCGCGACGCCCTGGCCGACGGCAGGGCCCGCACCTTCATCCCGCTCGTCGACGACGGGCAACCGGCCCTCCCCACCGCCCTGGTGCTGCAGCTGCGCAAGCGCATCCAGTACGCCCCGGACGGTCGCGTCGACCAGCCCGAGCGCTGGGCCGTCGACCTGGCCCCCGGCGGCCGGCTGAGCACCGTCCTCGAGATGGGCGTCGAGGCCGGTCCGCGTCCGATGACCTGGCTGATGGACCCGGCGGTGATCGCGGCGGTGAGCGCGCTGGTCGCCGGCAACCCGTCGCGGATGCCGCCCGCGGAGGTGCCCGCCGAGGACGGCGAGGAGCCCACTCCGACCACGCCGACCACTCCGACGGAGTCGACGTCGCCGACGACCGGCACCGGCGAGGCGCTGTCGGACCCGACCGACCCGACCGCCGTCGCCGCGGCCGCGGTGCAGGGACAGGAGTGGCTGAACCGGCTGCCGGCGGCGCTGGCCGGCAAGCAGCTGCTGACCCTTCCGTACGGCGACGTCGACGCCTCCGCCGCCAGCCACCTGGCCCCGGACGTGCTGACCGGTGCGCACACGCCTCCTTGGTCGCGATGGCGGCCTACGGGCTCACCGGCAGCCCGGCCATCGGCTCCCCCAACGGCTTCCTCAACCTCGAGGCGATCCGCACGGCCGACCCGGCGACCACGGTGCTGGCCACCAGCGCCGCCGTCGGGATCGACGCCCCGACGGTCGCGCAGGTCGAGGGTCACGAGGTGGTGCTCTCCTCGGCCACCGCGATCGAGGGCGGGCCCGGGCCGGACGACCCCCTGGCCACCGTCGCGGTGCGGCAGCGGATCCTGAGCGAGGCCGCCGTGCGGCTGCTGAGCCCCGGCCGCGAACCGCTGGTGGTCACCCTGCCGACCGACTGGGCGCCCCTCGACATCCGGGGCTTCTACACCGGCCTCGACGTCGACTGGATCGACCTCAGCCGGATCTCCGACCTCACCGACTCGGTCACCGAGGAGCGCGAGACGATCCCGGTCGAGGACTTCGTCTACCCCGAGTTCCAGCAGGACTTCGAGCTCGACGCGGCCAACTTCACCGCCGCCGAGGACCTGATCGGGGCCGGCCAGACGCTGCAGCAGGTGCTGACGCAGAACACGACGGTGGGTGACTCGGTCACCCGTGAGGCCTACACCGGCGTGTCCTACTGGCAGCGCGCGCACGCCAACGAGGCCCGGGCCGCCGCGACCCGCTCCCGCCTGTGGATCGAGGACACCCTGGGCGGGGTCACCGTCAACGGGCCGCCGTCGGTGACGCTCTCGAGCGCCACCGGCCAGTTCCCGGCCACGGTGCGCAACGGCCTCGACGAGCCGGTGCTCGTCCAGGTCGACGCCGCGCCGAGCAGCGGGCTCACCGTCGAGGTCCCCGACCCCGTCGAGCTCGACCCGGGCGAGTCGGCCCGCCTGCGGCTGAGCGCGACGACCGAGGGCGTGGGGACGCACACGGTCCGGCTGTTCGTGGCCACGACCGAAGGCACCCCGCTCGGGTCCTCCACCGAGCTGCCGATCCGGTCCAACCAGGTCAGCCGGATCATCTGGATCGTGATGATCGCCGGCGGCGGGCTGCTCTTCGGGGCGATCGCGCTGCGGCTGTTCCGCCGGGTCCGAGCGGCGCGCGCCGAGTCGGCGACGTGAGCGACGCCGGCTCCGACGAGAACAGGTCGGTCCTCTCCAGCAGTGCGTTGATGGCCTCCGGGACCATCGTCTCCCGGCTCAGCGGCTACGTCCGGACCATGCTGCTGGCCTGGGCGCTGGGCAACCTGCTGCACGCCGACGTGTTCAACCTCGCCAACACCGTCCCCAACATGCTCTACATCCTGCTGGCGGGCGGCATCTTCAACGCGGTGCTCGTCCCCCAGCTGGTGCGGACCATGAAGAACGACCCGGACGGCGGGGATGCCTACGCCAACCGCATCGTGACGCTGGCCGCGCTGTTCCTCGGCGCGGTGACGGTCCTGCTCGTCGTCGCGGCGCCGTTGATCATGCAGATCTTCATGCCGGCGGCGTACGCCGACCCGGCGCTGGCCGCGCAGCGCGACTCGGTCATCGCCTTCGCCCGGCTCTGCCTGCCCCAGGTCTTCTTCTACGGGATGTTCGTCCTGGCCGGGCAGATCCTCAACGCCCGCGGCCGGTTCGGGCCGATGATGTGGGCGCCCATCGCCAACAACGTCATCGCGGTGGGCGTGCTGGTGATCTACCTGGTCACCTTCGGCGCGGCCACCGAGGCCGAGCAGTGCGGCGGCTTCAGCACCGGCCAGGAGCTGCTGCTGGGGCTCGGCTCCACGGCCGGCATCGTCGTCCAGTTCCTGATCCTGGTGCCCTACCTGCGGGCGACGGGCTTCCGGTTCCACCCCCGCCTCGACTTCCGCGGCACCGGTCTCGGCCACACCCTGCGGCTGGGCGCCTGGACGGTCGGCTTCGTCATCGTCAACCAGATCGCCTACACGGTCGTGGTCCGGCTCGCCTCCAGCGGCACCGCGCAGGCCCAGCTCGGGGGCAACTGCGTCGACCGCGGGGCGTCCCTCGCCGACCAGGGCACCGGCCTGACCATCTACGCCAACTCGTTCCTGATGATGATGGTCCCGCACGCCATCGTCACCGTCTCGCTGGCGACAGCGGTGCTGCCCCGGCTGGCGGCTCGGGCCGCCGACACCGACCTCGCCGGGATGGCCCGGACCCTCGCCGAGACCCTGCGCACCGCCCTGGCCGTCGTGCTTCCCTTCGCGGCGCTGCTGCCGATCATCGCGCTCGACCTGGCCAACGCGCTCTTCGGTCTCGGGGCCGGCCGGGACAGCTTCGCGCTGTACCAACCGGTGCTCGCGCTGTTCGGCCCCGGGCTGGTCCTGTTCACCGTGCACTACCTGATGCTGCGCGGCTTCTACGCCCTGGAGCGCAACAAGACGGTGTTCCTCATCCAGTGCGGCGTCGCCACCGTGAACGTCGTGGTGGCGATCGCCCTGGTCACCCGCACCGACCCGCGGGCCACGGCGCCCGTCCCTGGTGATCGCCTACGTCTGCGCGTACGCCGTGGGGTCGCTCGCCTCCTACACCGTGCTGCGCCGCACCCTCGGCGGACTGCGCACCCCCACCCTGGTCCGGTTCGTGGTGCGGATGCTGCTCGCCGTCGCCGCCGGCACCGCGGTCGCCGTGCTGGTGAGCCGGCTGCTGCACGCGATCAGCGGGGACCGTCCCTCGCCCCCGGTCGCGGTGGTCCTGGTCGTCCTGGTCACCGCCGCCGACGCGGCCGTCTTCCTCGCCGTGGCCCGGCTGCTGCGCATCACCGAGGTGACCGCCGTGGTCGAGACCATCACCGCGCCCCTCACGCGGCGACGTCGCGGCGCCTGGCGTCCCTAGGGCCATACGATGGCCAGGGACTGGCGGTCGGGCGATCGGTCCGACCACGGCGGCCACGAACAAGGCGAAGGGGGCGGGAGGGTGCGCGAGCCCGACGGACTCCCGCAGCTGAGGGCCGGCGACGTCCTCGCCGGTCGCTACCTGGTGGCCGACCTCCTCAACGAGAGCCGAGGCGGCCGCTTCTGGCGGGCCGAGGACCAGGTCCTGCAGCGGCACGTCGCCGTGCACGTGATCGCCGAGGACGACGAGCGCGCCGACGGGCTGCTCGAGGCCGCGCGCCTCTCGGCCACCGTCGCGGACCGCCGGATCCTGCGGGTGCTCGATGCCGACCGCGGCGCCGGGCTCTGCTACGTCGTCAACGAGTGGGGCGCCGGGTCCTCCCTGGACATCCTGCTCGCCCGCGACGGACCCATCGGCCCGCGCCGGGCGGCCTGGCTGGTCTCCGAGGTCGCCGGCGTCGCGGCCGCGGCGCACGAGGTGGGCGTCGCCCACGGCCGGCTCGCCCCGGAGAACGTCCTGGTCGACCACCACGGCTCGGTCCGGATCATCGGCCTCGCGGTGGAGGCGGCGCTGTGGGGACTCCCACCCGGCCGGACCTCCTCCGACGTCGTCGACCTCGGCGCGCTGCTCTACGCCGCCCTCACCGGGCGGTGGGCCGGGGTCTCCCGGTCGGCCGTCCCGCCGGCGCACCAGCTCGGCGGCCACGCGCTGCGGCCGCGCAAGGTGCGCGCCGGGATCCCCCGGGTCCTCGACGACCTGTGCGACGAGGTCCTGAACGCACCCAGCGGCGGGACGCACGCGCGGTCGGCGTACGACGTCACCACGGCGCGCGGCATCGCGGACGCGCTCGCCGACTTCGTCGGTGACCCGACCGGCCTCGCGGTGGCGGAGTCGGCCACCATCGCCGCGATGCCGGTGCCGGCGTTCGACGAGCCGGCCGTCTCCCCCGCGCCGCACCCCGATCCCGTCCCCGAGCCGGAGCCCGAGCCCGATGCCCGGAGCCCGAACCCGAGCCCGAGCCCGAGCCCGAGCCGAGCCTGACCGCTCCCGTCACGCTCACCGGGACCGGCGTCACGAGCACCGACCAGCCCACCCAGGCCGGGATGCCGATCTTCGACGACGAGCGCGACGAGGTGTCGTGGATCGCCGCCCGGGCCGAGAAGCCGCCCCCGCCCCCGCCGTTCGAGAAGGCGCCCGAGCGACCGCTGTTCGCTCCCGAGCCCGCCGAAGGACGCCCCCTGCGCACCCCGCGGCCCGGCGTGGCACCCACCGGTCAGGACTACTGGCCCTGGGAGGGGACCGGGGCGGGTGGCGGTCGACCCGGCAGCCTCACCGGCACCCAGCCGGGCCTGACCGGCACGGGATCGGGGATCGGGCTGTTCGACGACGTGGAGGACGAGGGGGTCCCGGGCCGCCGGTGGCTGCGGCTGGCCGCGGTGGTCGGCGCCTGCATCCTGCTGCTGCTGGCCACGGTGTTCGCCTTCAACCTCGGCCAGGGCCGGTCGGCCCTGGAGTTCGAGGACGAGCCCGACACCACCGCCAGCTCCCGCGCCCCGGACACGCCGACCACCTCGGTCGTCAGCGACACGACGGCGACCGATCTCGACCCCCAGGGCGAGGACCGGGAGGAGAACCCCGACCTGACGCCCGACGCCGTCGACGGCAACCAGTCCACGGCGTGGCGCACGGCCACCTACGCCCAGCAGCTCGGCCCCGCCGGTCTCAAGACCGGTGTCGGTCTCGTCGTCGACCTCGGCGCGGAGCGGGACGTGCGCCGGGTGCGGGTCGACTTCGTCGGAGCGCCGACCAGCGTCAGCCTGTACGTCACCCCGGACCTGCCGACCGCCGTGGCCGGCCTCCAGCCGGTGGCCATCGAGGCGGTCGGCAACCGCCTCGACATCCCGGTCGAGGCCACCGGCCGCTACGTCACGATCTGGCTGACCTCGCTGCCCCGGGTCGAGGGCGGGTTCCGCGGCGAGATCTCCGAGGTCGTGGTCCGCGCGTGACCGATCGCACCGACCAGGACCTGTTGCGGTCCCACGTCGACGGCGACCCCGACGCGTTCGGTGAGCTGTTCGCCCGGCACCGCGACCGTCTCTGGGCGGTCGCGCTGCGCACCATGGGCAACCCGGAGGACGCCGCGGACGGGCTGCAGGACGGCCTCATCGCGGCGTTCCGCCGAGCCGGGTCCTTCCGCGGCGACGCCGCGGTGACCACCTGGCTGCACCGCGTCGTCGTCAACGCGTGCCTCGATCGGATCCGGGCCGCCAAGGTGCGCGCCGCCGACCCGCTGCCCGACGACCTGGACGCGTTCGAGAGCCGCGGCTCCGCGCGCACCGCCACCGCCGAGCACGAGGACCCGGCGGAGCACGCCCTGGCCGACGAGCGACGCCGGCTGGTGCTCACCGCGCTGCAGACGCTGCCCGCCGAGCAACGCGCCGCGCTCGTGCTGGTGGACATGGAGGGCTACCCCATGGCGGAAGTCGCGGAGATGCTCGACTGCGCCGTCGGCACCGTGAAGTCCCGGTGCTCGCGCGGGCGCGCCCGGCTCGCCGAGCTCCTCGCCGACCAGCTGCACGCGGACCTCGACGCTCCCCCGGAGGGCTCGGGTGACCCAGGTCTCGGGAACCGGCCCCCGGTCCGGCCCGTCACATCTCCGGACCCCCCGCGCGGGCCACCCGCGTGAGCCGCGCCACGATGCCCGCACACCCGCGCCCGACGACCACCTCGAGGAGGTGAGCCCCCGATGTCGCACGACCAGCCGCACCCCGACGACGAGCGGGTCAGCCGCCTGCTGGCGGAGGCCCGACACACCGAGCCGCTCCCGCCCGAGGTCGCGGCGCGCCTGAACCGCACCCTCCAGGGCCTGGCCGCGGAGCGCGGCGCGCCGGCGGAACCCGTGGCCCCGGTCATCGACCTGGCCGCCCGCCGCCGGCGCCGGCTCGCCGCCGGTCTGGTCGCGGCCGCCGCCGTCGTGGCGCTCGGGGTGAGCCTGCCGAGCCTCGACCTGACCGGCGGCTCGGACGCGGACTCCGCCGGCAGCGCCGACACGGCCGCCGACGCCCCCACCTCGACCCTCGAGGGACAGTCGCGCGAGCTGGCCAGCAGCGGGGCCGACAGTGGCGAGGACTCCTCCTCGGCCGAGTCCGGCGAGCCGGCCGCGCCGATGGCATCGCCCGCCGAGGTCCGCCCCGAGCAGTTCAAGAAGGACGTGGCCGCCGCCCGCGACCAGGCCTCGGACGACGCAGTGGCCTCGGTCTGCGGCGACCTGCCGCCGGGTGCCGAGCGGGTCGTGACCGTGCGGTACGCCGAGCGCGAGGGCTACCTCGTCTTCGGCGCGACCGAGGGCGACCGCCAGGAGGTCGCGTTGTACCTGTGCCCGGGTGGCGAGCTGGCCCGCCGGACGGTCGTCGCCGCTCCCTGACGCACCCGGCACGTGGAATGTCCGTCGCCTACGATCGGTTCTACTGGTGCGGGCACATCGCCCGCACTCCCCGACCACGCAGGAGCCGCACGCCTCATGTCCGACACCACCAACCCGACCGACGTCCGCGACGTGATCGTGATCGGCTCCGGTCCGTCCGGGTACACCGCGGCGCTCTACTCCGCCCGGGCGTCGCTCAAGCCGCTCGTCTTCGAGGGCTCGGTGACGGCGGGTGGCGCGCTGATGACCACCACCGAGGTGGAGAACTTCCCCGGCTTCCGCGACGGCATCATGGGCCCGGCCCTGATGGACGAGATGCGCGCCCAGGCCGAGCGCTTCGGCGCCGAGCTCGTGCCCGACGACGTCACCGAGGTGGACCTCACCGGTGAGATCAAGATCGTCAAGACGGCGACCGACACCTACCGGGCGCGGTCGGTGATCTTGTCCACGGGGTCCGGCTACCGCAAGCTCGGCCTGCCCCGCGAGGACGAGCTGTCGGGTCGTGGCGTCTCGTGGTGTGCCACGTGTGACGGGTTCTTCTTCCGCGAGCAGGCCATCGCCGTGGTGGGCGGCGGCGACTCCGCCATCGAGGAGGCGACCTTCCTGACCCGCTTCGGCACGAAGGTCTACCTGATCCACCGGCGCGACGAGCTGCGCGCCTCCAAGATCATGCAGGAGCGGGCGTTCGCGGACCCCAAGCTCGAGATCGTCTGGAACGCCGAGATCGCCGAGATCAACGGAGCCGACCGGCTGGAGTCGGTGACCCTCCGCGACACGGTGACCGGCGAGACGCGTCCGCTGGAGGTCACCGGGCTCTTCATCGCGATCGGCCACGACCCGCGCTCGGAGCTCCTCACCGGACAGGTCGACCTCGACGACAACGGCTACGTGCTCGTCGAGCACCCGTCCACCGCCACCAACCTCGACGGCGTCTTCGCCGCGGGCGACCTGGTCGACCACCACTACCGACAGGCCATCACCGCGGCCGGCACCGGCTGCGCCGCGGCGCTGGACGCCGAGCGCTACCTCACTGCGCTGGACCACGAGGCGACGTCCACCGAAGAGGCTCACGAGACGACGGTGCTGGCCTCCGCCGACGCCTGAGTGGCGGGGAACATCTGTCCCCGCGCTGGTGTTCACTGACACGTACGAACTTCGAGCGGGGCCTCACCTGCTCGCCCAGAGAACAACGATGAAAGGTAGTGCCGTGGCGAACATCGCAGCCGTCACCGATGCAGACTTCGAGGCCCAGGTCCTGAAGTCCGACAAGCCCGTCCTGGTGGACTTCTGGGCAGAGTGGTGCGGTCCGTGCCGCCAGGTCGCGCCGATCATCGACGAGATCGCAGCCGCCCACGGCGACAAGATCACCTTCGTCAAGATGAACGTCGACGAGAACCCCGTCACCCCGTCGACGTACCGCGTGGCCGGCATCCCGACCCTCAACGTCTACCAGGGCGGCGAGGTCGTCCGGACCATCGTGGGTGCCCGGCCGAAGGCCGCGCTCCTCAAGGAGCTCGACGAGTTCATCAACGCGAGCGTCTAACGCTGACTAGCCGTTCCGGCGCGTCTCGGGTGAGACGTGCCGGGCCGGCCGCACGACCCCCAGCAGCCGGTCCAGGGCCAGCTCGACCTCGTCGCGCCACGTGAGCGCCGACTTGAGGTCCATCCGCAGCCGCGGTGTCGTGCCGTGCGCGCGCTGGGTCTTGAACCCCACGCCGCCCAGGAAGCCCGCCGGCAGCACGCACCGGCGCGGGCACTCGGGTGCGCCCACGCCGTCGCGGGTGTCCCCGAAGGCCTCCACGGCCTTCAGTCCCCCGCGCTCGATCAGGTCGCGGGCCATGCCCTGCACCAGCATCCGGCCCAGCCCGCCGCCCCGGTGCTCGGGCAGGACGTACGCCGTGGTCATCAGCAGCGCGTCGGGCGAGACCGGGGCCGTGGGCAGGGCGGCCGCGCCCGGGGCGAGCGCCGCGGGCACGTAGACCACCAGGCCGACCGGTCGGTCGTCCACGAGCGCGACCCGGCCGCAAGAGCCCCAGTCGCGGAGCACCTCGGAGAGCCAGGCCTCCTTCTCCTCCCGGGCCTCCCCCGGGTCGAGCCGACCGCGGCGCACCGGGTCGAGCTCCCAGAACAGGCACGACCGGCACGGCGCGTCCAGGGCCGCGAGGTGGTCGACGGTCAGCCTGACGATCTTGCGGGCCAACTACCCTCCCCGATCGGGACGCTGTGACGCGTCGTACGCGGAACGGTGCTGCGGCACCGTCCTCGATCCTCCATGCTAGACGGGTCATGGAGCACACCCCCGACTCCCGCGCACCCGTCCACGGCACAAGCACGCGCCTGGACTCCTACGTCGACCGGTACGCCGCCCGGACGGCGGGGATGACCGCCTCGGAGATCCGCGCGCTGTTCGCGGTCGCCTCCCGGCCCGAGGTCGTCTCGCTGGCCGGCGGGATGCCCAACATCTCGGGCCTGCCGCTGGACGTCGTCGGCAGCATCATCGGGGACCTGATCGCCACCCAGGGGCCGGTGGCGCTCCAGTACGGCTCCGGACAGGGTGACCCCACCCTGCGCGGCCAGATCTGCGACGTGATGGCGCTGGAGGGCATCGACGCCCACCCCGACGACGTCGTGGTCACGGTCGGGTCCCAGCAGGCCGTCGACCTGGTGACCCGGATCTTCTGCGACCCCGGTGACGTGGTGATCTGCGAGGCGCCGTCGTACGTCGGGGCGCTGGGCGTCTTCAAGTCCTTCCAGTGCGAGGTCGTGCACGCCGAGATGGACGCCGACGGGCTCGTCCCCGACGCGCTGCGTGCCGCGATCGCTGCGGTGAAGGCGGCCGGCCGGACGATCAAGTTCCTCTACACGATCCCGAACTTCCACAACCCCGCCGGCGTGACCATGTCGGTGGCGCGACGGGCCGAGGTGCTCGACATCTGCCGGAGCGAGGGGGTCCTCGTCCTCGAGGACAACCCCTACGGCCTGCTCGGCTTCGACTCCGAGCCGATGCGTGCCCTGCGCGCCGACGAGGCCGAGGGCGTGATCTACCTCGGGTCGTTCTCGAAGACCTTCTCCCCCGGCATGCGCGTCGGCTGGGCGCTGGCCCCCCACGCCGTCCGCGAGAAGCTCGTGCTCGCCCAGGAGGCCGCCACCTTGTGCCCGCCCGCGTTCTCGCAGATGGCGGTCTCGGCGTACCTCTCCAACCACGACTGGCAGGGCCAGATCAAGCAGATGCGCGAGATGTACCGCGAGCGCCGCGACGCCATGATGCAGGCGCTGGACGACTTCATGCCCGCCGCCTGCTCGTGGAACCGGCCCCACGGCGGCTTCTTCGTCTGGGTCACGCTGCCGCCGGGGATCGACGCGAAGCTGATGCTGCCCCGTGCGGTCACCGCCCGGGTCGCCTACGTGCCCGGCACCGCCTTCTTCGCCGACGGCTTCGGCGGCCGGGTCGATGCGGCTGTCGTTCTGCTACCCCACCCCCGAGCGGATCCGCGAGGGGGTGCGCCGGCTGGCCGGGGTGCTGGAGGCCGAGATGGAGCTTCGTGAGATGTTCGGGGCCACCAGCCCGACGCGCGAGCTCGGCAGTCGCAGCGGGTACGACGGACCTGGATCGGACCTGAGCTGACATGACCGGAACCGACCCCAAGAGCGTCCTGGTGCTGGCCGGCGGCCTCTCCCACGAGCGCGACGTCTCGCTCCGCTCCGGCCGTCGGGTCGCCGAGGCCCTCCGCGGCTCCGGCCTGGAGGTCGTCGAGCGCGACGTGGACGCCGAAGCTGCTTGGAGGTCCTGCGCACCGACCGGCCCGCCTGCGTGGTGCCGATGCTGCACGGCGAGACCGGCGAGGACGGCGCGATCCGGGAGATCCTCGAGCTGTTGTCGATCCCGTACGTCGGCGCCACCCCGGCCGCCTGCCGGGCCGCCTTCGACAAGCCCGTCGCCAAGATGGTGGTCACCCGGGCCGGGCTCAGCACCCCGGAGTCGGTGTGCCTGCCGCACGAGACCTTCCGTGAGCTCGGCGCCGCCGACGTGATGAGCGCGCTCATCGAGCGGCTCGGACTGCCGCTGATGGTCAAGCCGGCCCGCAGCGGCTCGGCCCTCGGCTGCTCGGTCGTCGCGACCGCCGAGGAGCTGCCCGGGGCGATGGTCAACGCGTTCGCCTACGGCTCGGTCGCGCTGCTGGAGCGGTTCGTGACCGGCACCGAGGTGGCCGTCCCCGTCATCGACGACGGTTCCGGTCCGCGGGCGCTGCCGGCGGTCGGCATCCGTCCCGACGGGGGCGTCTACGACTACACCGCGCGCTACACCGCCGGGGCGACGGAGTTCGAGGTCCCGGCACCCCTCTCGAGCGCGCTGAGCGCGGAGTGCGCGCGGGTGGCGGTGCGCGCGCACGAGGCGCTCGGCCTGCGCGACCTGTCCCGCTCCGACCTGATCGTCTCCGACGACGGCACCGTGTGGTTCCTCGAGGTGAACGTCGCGCCGGGGTTCACCGAGACCTCCACCGTGCCGCTGTCGATCTCGGCCGCCGGCCTGGAGCTGGGCGACGTCGCCGCCTCCCTGGTGCGCGCCGCCGTCGCGCGGGACGGTGCGCCGGAGGTCGCCGCTCATGCGTGACGTCGTCTACCCGCCGGTCATCGTCGCGGCCAAGACCGGCTTCCGGCTGCTCGGTCAGGAGTTCTCCATGACCGGGACCGAGCACGTGCCCCGCGAGGGCGGGGTGCTCCTGGCGTTCAACCACGTCAGCTACGTCGACTTCGTGTACGGCGGCCTGGCCGCGCACCCCGCCAAGCGGCTGGTGCGGTTCATGTCCAAGCGGGAGCTCTTCGACAACCGGTGGAGCGGGCCGCTGATGCGGTCCCTGCACCACATCGAGGTCGACCGCGGCGCCGGCGTCGCGTCCTTCCAGACCGCCGTGGACTACCTCCGGGCGGGCGAGGCCGTCGGCATCTTCCCGGAGGCGACCATCTCCCGGGCCATGGAGCTCAAGGAGTTCAAGACCGGAGCCGTCCGGATCGCGGCCGAGGCCGGCGTCCCGCTGGTGCCGGTCATCTTGTGGGGCACCCAGCGGCTGCTGACCAAGGACCACCCGCGCGACTTCTCCCGCGGGACGCCCGTCAGCATCCGGGTCGGTGCCGCCCTCCACCCGACCGGCGACGACCCGGCCGCCGAGACCGCCGAGCTCCACCGGGTGATGTCCGGCCTGCTCGACGAGGCGATCGCGACCTATGCCGATGCGCACCTGCAGCGCGGTGCGTGGTGGGTCCCCGCCTCGCACGGAGGCGGCGCACCGACCCTCGAGGAGGCGGTCGTCCTGGACGCCGACGAGAAGCGGGCGCGAGCGGCCGCACGAGCCGCGAAGCGCGCCCCGAAGGGCTGATCCGGCCCCGGTCGGCCTGTGGACAGGGCCCGACGGCTCCTGTGCAGAACCAGCTCGACCCCTCAAAGCGGCTCTATCGCTTTATCGACATATCGATATAACCATGAATCGAGGGGACGGCCCGCGAGGCGCCGGGCCTCCCTGGTGCTCCGGTTGTCCACAGGGCCTTGTCGCGGACGCTGGACCTCGGTCCAGGCGTGGAGCGCCGCGGTTATCCACAGGCTCGCCGGCCGCTGGCACGGAGGGATGCACGAGCCGCGTTCCCCGGGACGCGCCGGTGGTGACGACTGACATGTCGACAAAGGCACACGAACCGCGGCGGTTCGCGTCCCTCCACAGGTCAGTCCGGGTCGCGGCTCGGGTCCATGATGTCGACGATGCGGCGGAGGTCGTCCATGGTGGCGAACTCGACGCTGATCCGGCCGCGGGTCTTGCCCAGGTCGATCTTCACCCGGGTCTCGAAGCGGTCCGAGAGCCGGTCTGCCAGCTCCACCAGCCCGGGGGCGACCGGGCGCTTGCGCACCTGACGCTCCCCCACCCCACTGCCGACGTCCCCGACCGCGACGATCTCCTCCAGGCCGCGCACGCTGATCCCCTCGGCCACCACCCGCTGGGCCAGCCGGTCCTGCAGGTCGCCGTCGTCCACGGCCAGCAGCGCCCGGGCGTGGCCGGCGGACAGGACCCCGGCGGCGACCCGGCGCTGGACCGCCGGCGAGAGCTTCAGGAGCCGCAGCGTGTTGCTGATCTGTGGCCGGGAGCGGCCGATCCGCTGGGCCAGCTCCTCGTGGGTGCAGCCGAAGTCCTCGAGCAGCTGGCCGTAGGCCGCCGCCTCCTCGAGCGGGTTCAGCTGCGAACGGTGCAGGTTCTCCAGCAGCGCGTCGCGCAGCATCTGGTCGTCGCCGGTCTCCCGGACGATCGCGGGGATGGTGGTGAGCCCGGCCTGCTGGGAGGCGCGCCAGCGGCGCTCCCCCATGACCAGCTCGTAGCTGTCGTTCCCCAGGGGGCGCACCACCACCGGCTGCAGCAGCCCGACCTCGCGGATGGAGAAGACCAGCTCGGCCATCGCCTCCTCGTCGAACACCTCGCGCGGCTGGCGGTGGCTGGGCCGCACCGAGGCGATGGGCACCTCGGCGAAGTAGGCACCCGCCACCAGGGCGGGAGTGTCCCCCGCGGGCGGCCTGGTCGCCCCCGCCGGGTCCCTGCCCCGAGGAGAGTGCGGAGGTGCCGTCCTGCTCGGCCGTCGCGTTCTCCGCGACGCGCTGCGGGCTGGTGGGGATCAGGGAGCCGAGACCCCGGCCCAGGCCGCGGCGGACGGGACGAATGGACTCGGCGTGCTGGTCGCTCATGCGGGCGCTCCGTTGCTGACGATCTCGCGGGCCGCCTCGAGGTAGCTCAGGGCGCCGGGGGAACCCGGGTCGTAGGTCATCACGGTCTGGCCGTACGACGGGGCCTCGGAGACCCGCACCGAGCGGGGGATCGAGGTGCGCAGCACCTGCTCGCCGAAGTGCTCACGCACCTCGTCAGCGACGCCGGCGGCCAACCGGGTGCGCGCGTCGTACATGGTCACCAAGATGGTGGAGACCTCCAGCCGGGGGTTGAGGTGCTGGCGCACCATCTCGACGGTCTCCAGCAGCTGGCCGAGGCCCTCGAGGGCGTAGTACTCCGCCTGGATGGGGATGAGCATCTCCGCACCGGCCACCAGGGCGTTGAGGGTCAGCAGCCCCAGGGACGGCGGGCAGTCGATGAGCACGAAGTCGTAGCGGTCCTCGCCCGCCGTCGCGGCGGGCCCGATGTGGGGGTCCGCCTTGAGCGCGCGGTCCAGCCGGCTCTCCCGCGCGACGACGGAGACCAGCTCGATCTCGGCGCCGGCCAGGTCGATGGTGGCCGGGACCGTGAAGAGTCCCGGCAGCTCGTTCGACGGCACGGCGACATCGGCCAGCCCGGCACCCTCGATCATCACCTCGTAGGTCGACAGCACCCCGCGTCGGTGATCCACGCCGAGCGCCGTCGAGGCGTTGCCCTGCGGGTCGAGGTCGATGACCAGCACCCGCTGGCCCACCTGCGCGAGCGCGGCGCCGATGTTCACCGTGGTGGTGGTCTTGCCGACCCCGCCCTTCTGGTTCGCGACCACCATCACCCGGGTGGCCGGCGGCCGGGGCATCGGCGGGCGGAGCCGGTGCCGCGCCAGCAGGCTGTGCTCGGTGGCCCGGGCCAGGGGAGTGGTGTCGTCGGCGAAGGCGGCCGGGTGGTCCGCCAGGTCGCCGGCCGTGCGCACGGTGAATCCGCGCTCCTCGGGGGATGTTTCACGTGAAACCACGAGCGTTCTCGCTCCGTCCTTCTTCAGTGCACCATCTGTGGATAAAGCGGTGTCCCTGTGGATAACCACGCTCAGCCCACCCGCTCAACCGGTGGAAAACGTCCGGTGACCAACACCCGGGTCAGCGTCGTGGGCGCGATCGGGACGATCGGGGAGCCGCGCTCGACGCGAGCGGCCAACCTACCCTCCCGGGATCGGCCCAGGCCACCCGGACCACGGTCGTGGGTGGAGAGACCAGGTCCCCGCCGAGCTCGAGCACCGTGGGCTCTCCGCACCGGAACTCGTCCAGGACCGGACGCGCCGCCTCGATCTCCGCGGCGACGCCGGACCCCTTCATCGCCACCAGCGCTCCGTGCGGGGCCACCAGCGGCATCGACCAGCCGAGGAGGCGTTCCAGCGGCGCGACCGCCCGGGAGGTGACGACGTCGAAGGTGCGCTGCCCGTGCAGGTCCTCGGCCCGGCCCCGCCGCACCTCCACCGACGTGAGCCCCAGGTCGGCCACCACCTCCTCGAGGAAGGTGGTCCGGCGCAGCAACGGCTCGACCAGGGTCACGCTCAGGTCCGGTCGGGCGATCGCGAGCACCACCCCGGGGAGCCCGGCTCCGGACCCGACGTCGCACACGGTCGCTCCCGCCGGGATCGCCTCGCCGAGCACCGCGCAGTTGAGCAGGTGCCGCTCCCAGAGCCGGGGCACCTCACGCGGGCCGATCAGGCCACGGACGGTGCCCGGGCCGGCCAACCAGGCGGCGTACTCCTCGGCCACGGGGAGGCTGGCGACGGTGAACACCCCCCGCGCCGCGTCGGGCACGAGGGGTGATGTTTCACGTGAAACCACGGCGAGCGGGCTAGGCCGGGAGGATCACCACGTAGCGACGCGGCTCGACACCCTCGGACTCCGACACCAGGCCGGCCGCGGTGACCGCGTCGTGCACGACCTTGCGCTCGAAGGACGTCATCGGCTCGAGCTCGGCGCGCTCCCCGGACTCCCGGACCTCGGCGATCCGCTTCTCGGCGACGGCGACCAGCGTCTCGCGGCGCTGCGCCCGGTGGCCCGAGATGTCCAGCATCAGCCGGGACCGCTCGCCGGTCTCGCGGTAGACCGCCAGCCGGGTCAGCTCCTGGAGGGCGTCCAGCACCTCGCCGTTCACGCCCACGAGCTGGGTCAGCTCGGCGCCGACGATGGAGACCGCGGCCCGGTCCCCTTCCACGTCCATGTCCAGGTCGCCGTCGAGGTCGGCGATGTCGAGCAGCTCCTCGAGGTAGTCCGCGGCGATCTCGCCCTCGTTCTCGAGTCGCTCGACCCGGGACCCGGCCGACTCCGGCTCGCTCGCGTCGGCCTGGTCGTCGGCGTCGTTGGCGTCGTCGGTGGCGTCCTCGTCCGAAGCGGGGTCCGCATCGAGGTCGGCGGTCGTCGCGCCGTCTTCGGTTCCGGTCGCACGGGAAGCGCGGCGGTGGTGGCGTCCTCTTCCGGCTCCTGCGGGAGGTCCTGCTCGGGGCGCTCGTCAGTGCTGTGCTCGGTCATGTCTGCTCCTGTGCTGCGGGTGGGACGGAATGTGGCGGACACCTCAGGCGTCCGGGGGAGGGGACCCGGAGCCGTCGTCCGCGGGCGCGGTGGACCCGCCGGACTCGGTCGCGGGCTTCTTCTGCTGCTGCTCTCTGGCGCTGCGCGCGCGTCTGCTTCTTGGGCTGCTGGCGCGCGGGTGGCTTGACCTCGGGCTCGGGCTCCACGACCGTCGTCGTCGTCGTCGCGGGCACGCCCTTGCGTGCGGCCTTGGCGTTGTCGCGGTCCTGCTTGGCCTTGAACGCCGGCGTGCCCGGCGCGGGATTGTTCCGGATCACGTAGAACTGCTGACCCATGGTCCACAGGTTCGAGGTGGTCCAGTAGAAGAGGACCCCGATCGGGAACGCGATGCCACCGACCGCGAACACGACCGGCAGCACGTAGAGGAGCAGCTTCTGCTGCTGGGCGTAGGGGCCGGTCAGGGCGTCGGCCGGCATGTTCTTGCTCATCAGCTGGCGCTGGGTGAGGAAGGTGGTGGCCGTCATCGCCACGACCAGGATCGCGGCCAGGATGCGCACGTTCAGCGAGTCCGTGGACAAGAACGTGTCGGAGATCTTGGCGCCGAGGAAGGTCGCGTTCCTGAACTGTCTCGTTCAGCTCGACGGTCATCTTGCCCTTGGGATCCAAGGGGTGCTTCACCGCCTGGTCGATCAGCCGGAACAGCGCCAGGAAGATCGGCATCTGCAAGATGATCGGCAGGCACGAGGCGAACGGGTTGGTGCCCGACTCCTTGTAGAGGGCCATCGTCTCCGCGGCGAGCCGCTCGCGGTCGTGGCCGTACTTCTTCTGCAGCTCCTTGACCTTGGGCTGGATGAGCTGCATGTTGCGGCTGGACTTGATCTGCTTGACGAACAGCGGGATCAGCGCGATCCGGATGACCAGGGTCAGGCAGATGATCGACAGCACCCACGCGATCCCGGTCTCGGGACCGAAGACGCCGCCCCACACGTTGTGCCAGCCGACCAGGATCGCGGAGATGACGTAGTAGAGCGGCGCCATGATGAAGCCGCCGATGGACTTGAGCGCGTCGATCATCAGGTTCCTAGCGTCGTGGGCTGGCGCGGGACGTCGCGCGACGGGCGTGGGGGCACCGGGTCGTAGCCGCCCGCCGCCCAGGGGTGACAGCGACCGAGCCGGCGCACGGCGTACCAGCTGCCGCGCAGTCCGCCGTGGGTCTGCACCGCCTCCAGGGCGTACGCCGAGCACGACGGGTGGTAGCGGCAGACCTGGCCGTAGAGCGGGCTGATCAAGGTGCGGTAGACCCGGAGGACCCCGATCAGCACCAGCGCGAGCGGCGACCTCATCGGGTCACCCGCGCCAGGCTCTTGTCGAGCTCGAGCCCGAGCGTGGTCGACGACGCGGCCGCCGCCGGCGGCAGGGCGCGGACCACGAGCACCGAGCCGCGCGGCAGCCGGTCGAGCCGCTGCGCGCAGAGGTGCCGCAACCGGCGCTTGACCCGGTTGCGCACGACGGCGTTCCCGACGGCCTTGCTCACCACGAAGCCCACCGTAGGTGGCCCGGCCAACGCCGCGGGCTCCCCGGGGTCGCCGTGGTCGTCGGGGAGCCGACCGAGATGGAGGACCAGCTGGTGTCCACCCGCCCGCCGACCGTCCCTGACGGCGCTGCGGAACCCGTCCCCGGCAGTGAGACGGAAGGACTTGGTCAGCACGACAGGGGCTCCCTGGCCAGCTGGTCGGGGCGCACCAGCGAGACGGATCAGACGGCCAGGCTCTTGCGGCCCTTGCGGCGCCGACCCGACAAGATGGCGCGGCCGGCGCGGGTGCGCATGCGCAGGCGGAAGCCGTGCACCTTGTGCCGGCGGCGGTTGTTCGGCTGGTACGTGCGCTTGCTCACGAGCTCTTCTCCGTTACGGTTCTGGGGCCTCGGGACCGGGGGTCCGGGTCGGTAGGCTTCTCCCGGTGACCCCTGTTGACAGGGCCGGTGCTCTTGACGGGTGCTCGGGCTGACCCGGGCACCCGGTCGGCAGGCACCGCCCACCCACGGACCCCCCGGCGGACAGCCGGACGGGCCATGGACATGCGGCACCGGTCGACACCGGGCGACCGGCCAACGGTACGCGAGCCGATTCCACAGGGTCAAACCGGCGACCGCTCGGCCCGGACCGGGGCTCGACCTCGATTCGACCGGGGCCGGGGCTAGCCTGTGGATGAAGTCTTGCCGGTGCCGCCAACCACTTGTTACCTTCGGGCTCTCCGAGTCCTTCCCCGCCAGGATCGGCCGGCCTCTGGGCCGGTCAGCGTGAGGCCTGTCACATTGCCTCGGAAACCGCCTCTGACCTGCGAAGACGTTCGGTGGTGGCCCCGTCTGGCGGGTGCCTCGCCGCGGCTCTCCACAGGACTGGGCTCGGGTTCACAGTCTGTGGAGAAACCTGTGGACCGGCGCTCGGCACACCCGCACCACCCGCGCACCGACAAACCGAAGGCAAGCCTGTGGAGAACACCTCGGATCCCGCTGCCGCACCGGCCTCCCCCGACGAGCTCGCCGAGGCCTGGCACCGGATCCTCGTCGACCTCCAGCCCAAGCAGCGGGCCTGGCTGCGCACCAGCGAGCCGGTCACCCTGCACGAGAGCACCGCCATCGTCGCGGTGCCCAACGACTTCACTCGCGGCCAGGTCGAGGGGCGGCTGCGCGGTCAGCTCGAGGACGCGCTGAGCGACGCCTTCGGTCGGGAGATCCGGATCGCGGTCACCGTCAACCCCGCGCTGGACGACCACGAGCTGGGGACCACCTACGACGAGACCATCGACCAATCGACAAGTCAACAAGACTCTTTGTCGACAATGACACCGGTGGTGCCGGAGCCGCCCTTCCAGTCGCTCTCGCCGTTCTCCGCCGGGCCGGCGCCCAGCGGGCCGGGCCACGCCGGTGGTCCCGAGGGCGACCGGGTCCGGCCGGCCATGGAGACCCGGCTCAACCCGAAGTACACCTTCGAGACCTTCGTCATCGGCTCGTCCAACCGGTTCCCCCACGCGGCGGCGGTCGCGGTGTCCGAGGCGCCGGGCAAGGCGTACAACCCGCTGCTGGTCTACGGCGACTCCGGCCTCGGCAAGACGCACCTCCTGCACGCGATCGGGCACTACGTGCGCAGCCTCTACACCGGGGCGCAGGTGCGCTACGTGTCGAGCGAGGAGTTCACCAACGAGTTCATCAACGCGATCCGCGACGACCGGCAGGACCGGTTCAAGCGTCGCTACCGCGACGTCGACGTCCTGCTCATCGACGACATCCAGTTCCTGGAGGGGAAGACCCAGACGCAGGAGGAGTTCTTCCACACCTTCAACACGCTGCACAACGCCAACAAGCAGATCGTGCTGACCTCCGACCGGCCTCCCAAGCGGCTCGAGGCGCTCGAGGACCGGCTGCGCAACCGCTTCGAGTGGGGCCTCATCACCGACGTGCAACCCCCCGACCTCGAGACCCGGATCGCGATCCTGCGCAAGAAGGCCGCCATGGACCGGCTCTCCGCTGCCCGCCGACGTGCTCGAGTTCATCGCCTCCAAGATCCAGACCAACATCCGCGAGCTCGAGGGCGCGTTGATCCGGGTGACGGCTTTCGCGAACCTGAACCGGCAGGAGGTCGACCTGACGCTGGCCGAGATCGTGCTCAAGGACCTGATCCCCGAGGGCGGTGAGCCGGAGATCACCGCCGCGTTGATCATCGCCCAGACCGCGGCGTACTTCGGGATCTCGATCGAGGACCTCACCGGACCGTCCCGCGGCCGGCACCTGGTGATGGCCCGGCAGATCGCGATGTACCTCTGCCGCGAGCTCACCCCGCTGTCGCTGCCCAAGATCGGGGCCCAGTTCGGCAACCGCGACCACACGACGGTCATGTACGCCGACCGCAAGATCAACCAGCTCCTCGCCGAGCGCCGCGCGGTGTTCAACCAGGTCAGCGAGCTCACCAACCGGATCAAGCTGCAGGCCCGCCAGGGCTGAGCCCGGGTCCGCACCTGTGGACGACCTGGGGGCCGACACCCCCGGTTCGTCCACAGGCCTGTGCATCGAGGGTCGGCGGAGTCCCGCACCCACGACCCGACTCCACACCGATGGCCCTGGACCCCTCGTGAGTGCACAGCCCCTGTGGACGTGAAACCGCCGGTTGACCTGCGCGGACGCTAGTTGTCCACAAGTTCCACCGACGCTATGACTACGACTCACCTCCAACTGGATCGATCACTCGTCAACGTCTTCTCGACGCCCGACCTGGGGATGACCACCCACCAGCCACTTCTCCACCGGCCCCCATCGGGACCCGCAGAGCCCCGCCTGAGGTGAGCGGCCTCCCGCGGGGGACGACCACGTGGCAGGATGCACACCCCCAGACTTATCGACCGACTCATCGATGCGAAGTGGAGAACACCTCACGTGAAGTTCAGCGTCGACCGCGACGTGCTCGCCGATGCGGTGGCATGGGCCGCGCGCAGCCTGCCCGGTGCGCCCCAGTGCCCCGGTGCTCGCCGGCCTGCTCATCGATGCCAGCGACGACGGGCTGGTCCTCTCCACCTTCGACTACGAGACCTCGGCCCGGGCGACGATCACCGCTCAGGTCGCCGACGAGGGCCGGGCCCTGGTCAGCGGCCGGCTGCTCGCCGACATCTGCCGCAGCCTGCCCGGCAAGCCGGTCGAGATGACGCTCGAGGGCACCCGCGTGCAGCTCACCTGCGGCGCCGCGCGCTTCAGCCTGCAGACGATGCCGGTCGAGGACTACCCGAGCCTGCCGCAGATGCCGACGGCCACCGGCACCGTCAACAGCGACCAGTTCGCGCACGCCGTCGCCCAGGCCGTGACCGCCGCCGGCCGTGACGACATGCTGCCGGTGCTGACCGGCGTCCGGATCGAGATCGACGGCTCGACGATCAGCCTGCTGGCGACCGACCGGTTCCGGCTCTCCCACCGTGAGCTCGAGTGGTCGCCGCACACTCCCGACGAGTCGATGGCCGCCCTGGTCCCGGCCCGGGTCCTGGGCGACACCGCCAAGTCGCTCACGGCCGGGTCCGAGGTGACGATCGCGCTCGCCCACGGGGGCAGCGGCGAGGGGATCATCGGGTTCGAGGGCCAGGCCCCCGGCGGCGTACGCCGCACCACGACGCGGCTGCTCGACGGCGAGTTCCCGAAGGTCCGCAGCCTGTTCCCGCCCGAGCACCAGACCACCGCCCTGGTCGACAAGGCCGCCCTGATCGAGTCGGTCAAGCGCGTGTCGCTGGTCGCCGAGCGCAACACCGCGGTCCAGCTCGCCTTCGCCGACGGCGTGCTCACGCTCGACGCCGGCTCGGGCGACGAGGCCCAGGCCTCCGAGGCCATCGAGGCGAACATCGACGGCGAGCCGATCACCACCGGCTTCAACCCGCCAGTTCCTCCTCGACGGGCTGACGGCCATCGACGAGGCCGTCGTCGAGCTGGCCTTCACCCAGGCCTCGAAGCCGGTTGTCATCAGCGGTGCGGCGGGCGAGAGTGGGAGCGACGACAAGGCCGCAGGGGCCGCTCCCGGTTTCCGGTACCTCCTGATGCCCAGGCGTCTGCTGTCCTAGTCCCGTCGTCGGAGCACCTGCCGGGAGGCAAAGCATGGAGATCGGTCTGATCGGGCTGGGCAAGATGGGCGGCAACATGCGCACCCGGTTGCGCAACGCCGGCCACACGGTCGTCGGCTACGACCGCAACCCCGACGTCGCCGACGTCGGCTCCCTGGCCGACCTGGTCGAGGCGCTGCCCTCACCGAAGGTGGTCTGGGTGATGGTCCCCGCCGGTGACCCGACCCGGCAGACCGTCGCGGAGCTCGCCGACCTGCTCTCCGAGGGTGACGTGATCGTCGACGGCGGCAACTCGCGCTGGACCGACGACCTCGCGGCGGCCGAGATGCTGCGGCCCAAGGGCATCGGCTACGTCGACTGCGGTGTCTCCGGCGGTGTCTGGGGCCTGGAGAACGGCTACGCGCTCATGTACGGCGGCGAGGAGGACGACATCGCGAAGGTGCAGCCGGCCTTCGACGCGCTCCGGCCCGAGGGCGACTTCGGCTCCGTGCACGCCGGCGGCGTGGGCGCCGGCCACTTCTCCAAGATGGTGCACAACGGCATCGAGTACGCCGTCATGCAGGCCTACGCCGAGGGCTGGGAGCTGCTCCAGGCGACCGACACCGTCGACAACGTCACCGAGGTCTTCCGGTCCTGGCGCGAAGGCACCGTGATCCGGTCCTGGCTGCTCGACCTGATGGTGGCGGCGCTCGACGAGGACCCGGGGCTGACCAAGATCAGCGGCTACGCCGAGGACTCCGGCGAGGGCCGGTGGACCGTGGAGGCCGGTATCGAGCACGCCGTCGCGACCCCCGCCATCACCGCGGCGCTCTACGCCCGGTTCGTCTCCCGGCAGGACGACTCCCCGGCCATGAAGGCGGTCGCCGCGATGCGCAACCAGTTCGGCGGCCACGCCACCCGGACCGCGCCACCGCCGGGCGGCGACGCCTCCGCGGGCGACACGCCGGCGGACACGGCCGGCGACACCTCCGGCTGAGATCTCAGCTCCTTCGTGTTCGTCGCCCAGCTCACGCTCCACGACTTCCGCTCGTACGCCGATCTCGACCTCGAGCTGACGCCGGGAGCGACGGCGTTCGTCGGCCGCAACGGGCAGGGCAAGACCAACGTCGTCGAGGCGATCGACTACCTCTCGCGGCTGGCGTCCCACCGGGTCGCCGGGGACACCCCGCTGGTGCGGGCCGGGACCGAGCAGGCGTTGATCCGGGCGTCGGTGGTCAAGGACGGCCGTCCGGCCCTGCTCGAGGTCGAGCTCAACCCGGGCCGGGCCAACCGGGCCCGGATCAACCGGTCCCCGCTGCCGCGGGCGCGCGAGATCGTCGGCCTGGTGCGCACCGTGCTGTTCTCCCCGGAGGACCTGGCCCTGGTCAAGGGCGACCCGGCCGAGCGCCGCCGGTTCCTCGACGACCTGCTGGTGCTCCGGACCCCGCGGCTCGCGGGGGTGCGCGCCGACTACGAGCGCATCCTTCGTCAGCGCAACACCCTGCTGAAGACGGCCCGCCCCGGTCCCGGGTCGGCGGCCCGGCGGGAGTCGGCGCTGGCCACCCTCGACGTGTGGGACGAGCAGCTCGCCCGGGCCGGTGCCGAGATCCTCGCCGCCCGGCTCTCGCTGGTCGACGCGCTGCGCCCCTACGTCGGCAAGGCCTACGAGACCGTGGCCCGCGGGGCGTCCCGCGAGGACGCCGCGATGGAGTACAAGCCGTCCTTCGAGCTCGCCGGCGATCCCGCCGACCTCGAGGTCGCGCTCGCCGACGCGCTGCTGGCCCGGCGGGCCGACGAGCTGGATCGCGGCCTGTCGCTGGTGGGCCCGCACCGTGACGAGCTCGCGCTGACCCTCGGCAACGGCGAGACCCGGCTGCCCGTGCGGGGCTACGCGTCCCACGGCGAGTCCTGGTCCTACGCACTGGCGCTGAAGCTGGCGTCGTACGACCTCCTGCGGGCGGAGGGCGACGACCCGATCCTGATCCTCGACGACGTCTTCGCCGAGCTCGACACCGAGCGCCGCGAACAGCTCGCCGACCTGGTCGCCGGCGCCGAGCAGGTGCTGGTCACCGCGGCGGTGGCCGCCGACGTGCCCGCCGCCCTGTCCGGGGTGCGGTACGACGTCGCCGACGGGGACGTGCTGCGGAACACCGATGGCGACTGACGAGCCGCCTCCGGGGCCGCCCGGGGACGAGGGCCGCGAGGACGACGGACTGGACCTGGCCAAGACCATCAGCCGCTCTCTGGCCAACGCCGCCGGCCGGGCCGGGCGACCCCGGACCCGGGGCACCTCCGGAGGTCGCCGCCGGGCCACCCCACCGGGCGCCTCCGGCGCCCGACCCGACGACCGCGACCCCCAGCTGCTCGACGCCACGCTGGGCGGACTGGTCGCGGACCGCGGCTGGGAGGTGGACCTGCGGGTGCAGGCCGTCTTCGGCCGGTGGTCGGAGCTGGTGGGTCCGGAGGTCGGTGCGCACACCACCCCGGAGTCCTTCGTCGACGGCACCATCGTCGTGCGCACCGACTCGACGGCCTGGGCCACCCAGCTGCGGCTGTTGGCGCCGAACGTCGTGCGTCGCCTCAACGAGGAGCTCGGCCACGGCACCGTCACCCTGATCGAGGTGGTCGGGCCGCACCTGCCGAGCTGGAAGAAGGGCCTGCGGTCCACGCGCGACGGCCGCGGTCCGCGCGACACGTACGGCTGAATCTGCCGATCTGAGGCCCTTCCCGGTGGAGGGGGCCCTCACCGGGGCCCTGCTCGGGGCCCCAAGCGGCACTTCCGCCCCGCTGCGCGGCCATTTTCGGCGCCGTTCATCCCCAGGCCGGAGGGGCACGCATGGATTCCGGCCCTTTGCGGGCTATCATGGGACTCGGGTCGCTTGCTCGACGAGCAGCGGCCTTGTGCATGCCGTCGCCCCCGCAGAAGAAGAGGTCCACGTGTCGGAGCAGCTCCCTGAGGACGCGGTGGCCCGCCCGCCGCACAGCGAGACCAACGGCACGTACGACGCCTCCGCGATCCAGGTCCTCGAGGGCCTCGAAGCGGTGCGCAAGCGCCCCGGCATGTACATCGGCTCGACCGGTGAGCGCGGCCTCCACCACCTGATCTGGGAGATCGTCGACAACGCCGTCGACGAGGCCCTGGCCGGTCACTGCGACCGGATCGTGCTCACCCTGCAGGCCGACGGCGGCGTGCGGGTCGAGGACAACGGGCGCGGCATCCCGACCGACACCGCCCCCGGCCAGGAGATGCCCGCGGTCACCATGGCGCTGACCATGCTGCACGCCGGTGGCAAGTTCGGCGGCGGCGGCTACAAGGTCTCCGGCGGGCTGCACGGCGTCGGCGTCTCGGTCGTCAACGCCCTCTCGAGCCACCTCGTCGTCGAGGTCCGCAACCGCGGCCACGAGTGGCGGCAGAGCTTCAGCATCGGCGTGCCCGACGGTGCCCTGGAGGAGGTGCGCGCGATGGAGCCCGGCGAGCGCACCGGCACGACCATCACCTACTACGCCTCGGAAGAGATCTTCGAGACCACGACGTACTCCCTGGAGACGATCACCAGCCGGATCCGCGAGTACGCCTTCCTCAACAAGGGTCTCGAGATCGTGGTCCGTGACGAGCGCCCCGCCGCCGAGAGCGTGCTCGAGGCGGTCGAGGACGACACCGTCTCCGACGAGATCGACCAGGCCGGCAGCGACGCGATCCGCAAGGGCGAGCGCGGCGGGCTGGAGCGGGTCTTCAAGTACGACCGCGGCCTCGTCGACTACGTCGAGCACCTCAACCGGCGCAAGCAGGCGGCCAACCCGACCGTCATCTCCTTCGAGGCCGAGACGCCCGACAGCGTCGAGAACCACATGAGCCTCGAGGTCGCGATGCAGTGGAACACCACCTTCTCCGAGTCGGTGCACACCTTCGCCAACACCATCAACACCCACGAGGGCGGCACCCACGAGGAGGGCTTCCGCGCGTCCCTGACCGGCCTGGTCAACACCTGGGGCATGGAGTGGGGCCTGATGAAGAAGGTCGAGGACCGCGTCTCGGGCGACGACATCCGCGAGGGCCTCACCGCGATCATCTCGATCAAGATGGGCGAGCCGCAGTTCGAGGGCCAGACCAAGACCAAGCTCGGCAACACCGAGGCCAAGGGCTTCGTGCAGCGGATCATGAACGACCAGCTCGGGGCGTGGTTCGAGCAGAACCCCGCCGAGGGCAAGGACATCGTCCGCAAGTCGCAGGCCGCCGCGCAGGCCCGGATCGCCGCCCGCAAGGCGCGCGACCTGGCCCGCAACCGCAAGGGGCTCCTCGGCGGCGGCGGCCTGCCCGGCAAGCTGTCGGACTGCCAGTCCACCAACCCCGTCGAGTGCGAGGTCTTCATCGTCGAGGGCGACTCGGCCGGCGGCTCCGCCCGGCAGGGCCGGGACCCGCGCGTCCAGGCGATCCTGCCGATCCGCGGCAAGATCCTCAACGTCGAGAAGGCCCGCATCGACAAGGTCCTGGGCAACCAGGAGGTCCAGGCGATCATCTCCGCGCTCGGCACCGGCATCCACGAGGAGTTCAGCCTCGACAAGCT
Organism: uncultured Actinomycetota bacterium; assembly: GCA_963791275.1. Taxonomy (GTDB): domain Bacteria; phylum Actinomycetota; class Actinomycetes; order Propionibacteriales; family Nocardioidaceae; genus Nocardioides. Next base: position 221,760 of record CAWBRP010000004.1, on the reverse strand, counting down.
GCGCTACCACAAGGTCGTGCTGATGGCCGACGCCGACGTCGACGGCCACCACATCAACACCCTGCTGCTGACCCTGCTGTTCCGCTTCATGAAGCCGCTCATCGAGCACGGCTACGTCTACATGGCGCAGCCGCCGCTCTACCGGATCCGGTGGAACAAGCCGCACGAGCACGAGTTCGTCTACTCCGACTCCGAGCGCGAGGCGCTGACCCGCGACGGGCTGGCCCAGGGCAAGAAGCTGCCCAAGGAGAACCCGGTCCAGCGCTACAAGGGCCTCGGCGAGATGAACGCCGAGGAGCTGTGGGACACCACGATGAACCCCGAGCAGCGCCTGATGCTCCAGGTCACCCTCGACGATGCGGCCCAGGCCGACGAGATCTTCTCGATCCTGATGGGGGAGGACGTCGAGCAGCGCCGGTCCTTCATCCAGCGCAATGCCAAGGACGTTCGCTTCCTCGATATCTAAGAGTCTAAGACTCTGACTAGACATCGCTAGAAACTGGCAGAAAGAGCAATCGTGACCCAGACCCCCACAGGGACCCCCGCCGACAACCCCGGCGGCCGCATCGAGCCCATCGAGCTGCAGACCTCCATGCAGCGGGCCTACATCGACTACGCGATGGCCGTGATCGTGGGTCGGGCGCTGCCCGACGTGCGCGACGGCCTCAAGCCGGTGCACCGCCGTGTCCTCTACGCGATGTACGACGGGGGCTACCGGCCCGACCGCGGCTTCTCCAAGTGCTCGCGCGTCGTGGGTGACGTGATGGGTCAGTACCACCCCCACGGCGACACCGCGATCTACGACACCCTGGTCCGCCTCGCGCAGCCCTGGGTGATGCGGGCGCCGCTGGTCAACGGCCAGGGCAACTTCGGCTCGCCGGGCAACGACGCGGCCGCGGCGATGCGGTACACCGAGTGCCGGATGGCGCCGCTCGCGCTGGAGATGGTCCGCGACATCGAGCAGGACACCGTCAACTTCCAGCCCAACTACGACGGCCGCTCGCAGGAGCCGACCGTGCTCCCCGCGCGCTACCCCAACCTGCTGGTCAACGGCTCGGCCGGCATCGCGGTCGGGATGGCCACCAGCATCCCGCCGCACAACCTGCGCGAGGTCGCGGACGGCGCCCGGTGGGCGCTCGAGCACCCCGAGGCCACCCGAGAGGAGCTCCAGGACGCGCTGATCGAGCGGATCAAGGGTCCCGACTTCCCCAACGGCGCGCTCATCGTCGGCCGCGAGGGCATCGAGCAGGCCTACCGCACCGGCCGCGGGTCGGTCACCCAGCGTGCGGTCATCGAGATCGACGAGGACAACCGCGGGCGCACCTGCCTGTCGATCACCGAGCTGCCCTACATGGTGAACCCCGACAACCTGGCGCTGAAGATCGCCGAGCTCGCCGACTCCGGCAAGGTCCAGGGCATCTCCGACGTCCGCGACGACTCCTCGGGGCGCACCGGCCAGCGGCTCGTGGTCGTGCTGAAGCGCGACGCGGTCGCCCGGGTGGTGCTCAACAACCTGCTCAAGCACACCGAGCTGCAGACGAACTTCTCCGCCAACATGCTGGCGCTCGTCGACGGAGTGCCGCGCACCCTGTCGGTCGACCAGTTCATCAGCAACTGGGTCACCCACCAGGTCGACGTGATCCAGCGCCGGACCCGGTTCCGGCTCGCCGAGGCCGAGCGCCTCGCCCACGTGCAGCGCGGCTACGTCAAGGCGCTCGACGCCCTGGACGAGGTGATCGCGCTGATCCGCCGGTCACCCGACGTCGACGAGGCGCGCACCGGCCTGATGGCGCTGCTGGAGATCGACGAGATCCAGGCGCAGGCCATCCTCGACATGCAGCTGCGCCGGCTCGCGGCCCTGGAGCGGCAGAAGATCATCGACCGCCTGGCCGAGCTCGAGCTCGTCATCGCCGACCTCGAGGACATCTTGGCCAGCGAGGAGCGGCAGCGGCAGATCATCGGCGAGGAGCTGGCCGAGATCGTCGAGAAGTACGGCAACGACCGGCGTACCCAGATCATCGCCGCCGACGGCGACCTGTCCATGGAGGACCTGATCCCCGACGAGGACCTCGTCGTGTCGATCACCCGCGGCGGCTACGCCAAGCGCACCCGCGCCGACCAGTACCGCACCCAGAAGCGCGGCGGGAAGGGCGTGCGCGGCGCGAGCCTGCGCGGCGACGACGTCGTCCAGCACTTCATCGCCACCTCCAACCACCACTGGCTGCTGTTCTTCACCACCGCCGGCCGCGTCTACCGCACCAAGGCCTACAACCTGCCCGAGGCGTCCCGCGACGCCCGGGGCGGGCACGTGGCCGGGCTGCTGTCGTTCCAGCCCGACGAGGACATCGCCCAGGTGCTGGCGATCCGCGACTACGAGCAGGCGCCGTACCTCGTCCTGGCGACCCGCAACGGCCTGGTCAAGAAGACCAACCTGCGCGACTACAACAGCCCGCGGCAGGCCGGCGTGATCGCGATCAACTTCCGCGAGGACGACGACGAGCTGATCGGCGCCGAGATGGTGTTCCCCGAGGACGAGATCCTGCTGGTCTCCCGCAAGGGACAGGCCGTGCGGTTCCGCGCCGACGACAGCCAGCTCCGGCCGATGGGGCGGGCGACGTCCGGGGTCTCCGGGATGAAGTACGCCGACGGCGACTCGGTCCTGTCGATGTCGGTGATCCGGGCCGCCCAGGTGGCGGCGGAGGACTCCGACGAGAACGTGCAGTACGTCTTCACGATGACCGACGGCGGCTTCGCCAAGCGCTCGCGGATCAACGAGTACCGCCTCACCAACCGCGGCACCAAGGGGGTCAAGGCGATGACCCTGGCCAACCCCGAGCGCGGGTGTCCTGGTCGGGGCGTTCATCGTCGAGGACGGCGACGAGATCCTCTCGATCACCCAGAACGGCCAGGTCGTGCGCAGCCCGATCAACGCCGACTTCCGGCCGACCGGACGCTCGACCATGGGCGTGAAGTTCGTGACGCCCAAGGGCGACGACGCCGTGGCCGTGGTGGCCCGGTCCGTGGAGGTCCGGGTGGTCGACGAGATCGAGGGGGACGCCGAGGAGGTCGTCGCCGAGTCGTCGGATGAGCCTGCGGATGCAACAATCGAAAGCGACCCCGCACCCGACGCCACTGACGGAGAGTGAGTCTGCGATGACCGACGGCCCCACCGGCCAGCGGACCGAACGGCCGGGCGAGACGACCGCGTCCCGCCTGCCCGCCGCCCCGATGTCGCCCCCGGTCAGCCCAGCGCCCCCGCCGCCGGGCTCGAACCCCTGGGCGGCCCAGTCGACTCAGCCGGCTCAGTCGACCCAGGCGCCGGCTCCCGAGCGCACCCTGCCGCCGCCGCCGGCGCCCGACGAGCCGTCCGGCCCGTCGTTCGGGGAGCGCATCGGCGCCCGCTGGAACCGGGCCCGCGACGAGCACCGCGAGAGCGCCGCCGCCAAGCTCGAGCAGCCCAAGCGGCAGCCGGCCGCGGCGCGCCGCCCGGCCCGTCGGGCTCGGCTGCGACTGACCCGGATCGACCCGTGGTCGGTGATGAAGACCGCGTTCCTGCTCTCGATCGCCTTCGGCGTGGTCACCGTGGTGTCGGTGCTGATGGTCTGGTCGGTGCTCGGCGCCGCCGGTGTCTGGGACTCGATCAACGCCACCGTGCAGAACGTCCTCGGCGAGGAGTCCTCGACGACCTTCGACATCGAGAACTACCTCGGCACCTCCCGGGTGCTCGGCTTCACGCTGCTCGTCTCGGTCATCGACGTGGTGCTGCTGACCGCGATCGCGACCCTCGCGGCGTTCCTCTACAACATGGCGGCGGCGCTGCTCGGCGGCGTCGAGGTGACCCTCGCCGAAGAGGGTCGCTGACCGCCGAAATCGTCGGTCGAGCCTGCGCCCTTTCGTCGGTCGAGCCTGCGCCCTTTCGTCGGTCGAGCCTGTCGAGACCACGTTTTGTCGGCCCTCGGACCGCTGCGATAGTGTCTGCCCTCGTTCCACCCAGCACCCGGGCCTATAGCTCAGACGGTTAGAGCGCTTCCCTGATAAGGAAGAGGTCAGAGGTTCAAGTCCTCTTAGGCCCACTCCACCCACCCGGAGGTCGATGATGAAGAAGCTGCTGCTGGTCCTGCTGGCGGTCGGTGCCGCCGCCTTCGCCAAGAAGAAGATGGACGAAGGCAAGGCCGAGCAGGCCCTCTGGGCCGAGGCCACCGACCACGTCGACCGCGGCTGACCCGGGACGCGTCGAGGCCGCTCGACACCGCTTCACATCGGGGCCTTGGCGCAATTGGTAGCGCACCTGCTTTGCAAGCAGGGGGTTAGGGGTTCGAGTCCCCTAGGCTCCACCACGAGAAACCGCAGGGCAGCCCGCGGTTCTCTCGGCCTGCCAGGCCACCACCCGCGCGCTTCACCCGAGGGCGCGGAATGCCCCCGGTGTCGTACTGGTGTGCCGGCGGAAGTAGGAGGAGAAGTTGAGGGATCGTCGAAGCCCAGTTGTTCCGCGATTTCCGCAACCGACGTGTCGGCGTGGCGTAGCTGACGCTTGGCTTCCAGGACAACTCGTTCGTCGATGAGCTCCTTGGCGGAGAGTCCGGTGTACTGGCGTGCGAGGCGGTTGAGGGTCCGTGTCGAGTAGCCGAGCCGGTCGGCGTACTTGCCGACCTGGTGCCAGCTGCGGAAGTGCTCCTCGATGTGGTCGCGGAACCAACCGAAGACCTCATGAGTCGGTTCCTGTGCAGCGGCGCCGCCGGCTGGTCCGACGAGCACGAGATAGGCGAGGAGCGCAGAGAGCGAGTGCGTGAGACCAGCGTGGCGCAGGCTGCTTTGCTTCGGTGGGCCCTGGTCGATGCTGGTCGTGAGAAGGTCGATGGCTCGCAGGACCGGTGTGGTGTCGAGGTCAGTGGCGGCCCAGTGGTTTCGAGTGCGGACCAGTTGGGACCTGATCAGGTTGCTGGTGCGGTCGTCGACGGCGTGCGGGCCGAACATCACCACGGGGCCTTCGATGTCGTCGATGCGGCCCCACTGGTGGAGCTGGCCGGCGCGCACCCACAGGAGGTCGCCGGTGCTGAGGGTGTGGTCGGCGAAGTCGACGGTGTGCACCGCGGTGCCGCTCTCGAGGTAGAAGAGTAGGTCGAAGTCGAGGACCTGCGAGGTGAGGAACTCATGCCGTCCGCCGCGCTCGCGGATGCCCGCGAGGGTGTTCACCTCGATGTCGCCGACATGCGGCGCGGGCGCGAGGTAGCGCACTCGGCGTGGTGTCTGTCCCATTTTCACCATCATCATGACCGTACCTACCGTGACAATCGGAAATCATCCTCCTACGGTTACCAGCATGACGAACCTTGCATACACAGTGATCGACGCCGCCGACTCGTCGCTGAACAAGACCAGCGTGCTGGTCACCGGAGAGACCGAGGCGCTGGTCGTCGACGCGGCCTTCACACGCGCCGACGGCCACCGGATCGTCGCCGAGGTCCTGGACTCGGGCAAGCGGCTCACCACCGTGTTCATCAGCGCCGGAGACCCGGACTTCTACTTCGGAGCCGAGGTCATCGCCGACGCGTTCCCCGAGGCGACCTTCGTGGCACCGGCTGAGGTCATTGAACACATCGAGCACAGCTACCAGGGCAAGCTCCACGCCTGGGCCCACCTGGGCGCCAACCTGCCCACCCGCCTCGTCGACCTCGCCCCGCTCACCGAGGAGAGCTTCACCGTGGACGGGACCACGATCGAGGTGCGCCGCGGCAGCGACCAGCTCGGCGACCGCGCCTGGTACCTGTTCGAGCCGTCGTCACGGTCCCTGGTGGGCGGGGTCCTGCTGTTCGAAGGACTGCACGTCTGGACCGCAGACAGTGCGACCCCCGACCTGCGCACCGAATGGATTCGAGTGCTGAACGACCTCGAAGCGCTCGACCCCTCCTTCGTCGTCGCCGGCCACCGGATCGCGGGCGCTCCGACCGACCGCACCGCCATCGTCCACACCCGCGACTACCTCGAACTGTTCGAGAAGACCATCGAGGCCTCCGCGGACGCTGCCGAGGCAGAAGCCTCGCTCCTCGCCTCCTACCCGGACGCCGGGCTGAAGATCGCCGCCGGACTCGGCACCAAGGTCGCCAAGGGCGAGATGACATGGGGCTGAACACCGACGCGTCCCCTGCCGACGTCGTACGCCGCCAGTACCTCGCCTCAGCGGCCGGCGACCTGGAAGCTCTTCGAGCGACCCTCGCCCCTGATGTGGAGTGGACCGAGATGGCGGGGTTCCCGCTCGCGGGCACCTACCGCACGCCGATCGGCGTGACCGAGAACGTGATGAAGAAGCTCGGCGCCGCATGGGATGACTGGATCGCGCACGACGACACCTACGTGGTCGACGGTGAGAACGTGGTCGTCCTCGCGCGCTACACCGCAAGCAGCCGAGGGACCGGCAAGCCGCTTGCCGTCCGCGTCGCCCATCACTTCGTGGTTCGCGCCGGTCTCATCGTCAGGTTCGAGCAGTTCGTCGACACCGCGCTTGTCCGCGACGCTGGCACCTGAAATCAGTCCGTGACCGTCGATCGGCAGATACGTATGTGTCCGCGAGAGGGCGAAAAGACACGCCTACGTTAGCTCACGTGCAGGGGAGACGCGGCCGGTCCCGAGGTGCTACCCATGACCCATGCCGCCTGAGGAAGGGCCGCACTTCCGGTTGTGGCCGCCCGTATCCGTGGGGGTACCCCTTCTGGTCGGACTACTCATCTCGGGCCTGGTCGCCGACCCGCTGGACGACCTCCGCGGTGACGACCACCCTCGGGTGGCTGCTCGTGGGTGTGTTCGTCGTGTGGAACGGCTGGGGACTCGTCACGATCGCGCGGCACCGGACCGCGCTGCTGCCCGGCGGAGCCACCACGGTCATCATCGACAGCGGGCCCTTCGCCTGGTCGCGCAACCCGTTGTACCTCGGCCTGCTCGCGGGATCGGCCGGGGTGGCGCTCCTCGCCGGCTCCCTGTGGGCGCTGCTGCTGCTGCCGCTCGAGTGGGCCCTGCTCAGGTGGGGCGCCGTGCTGCCCGAGGAGCGATACCTGACCGCGGAGTTCGGACCGCGCTACACCGAGTACGCAGGGCGGGTGCGGCGCTGGTTGTGACCCCTCCGTGATGCCCACCGGCCGTGGATCGTCCGGAACCGCACGTACCGTGGCGGGGAGCCACGAGGACGGGAGACCAATCATGGACAGGCCCAGATGCCCAGAGACATGCCCAGAGACATGCTCAGCGGGGAACAGATCACCGCGGCCGGCCTGAGCGACTGGCGCAAGCTCGGCCAGGGCCTGCATGCCCGCTTCGTGATCCGCGACTTCCCCGCGGGGGCGCGCTTCCTCGTCGAGGTGGGCGAGGCCGGAGCGACCGCGGGTCACCACCCGCAGGTGCGGATGGGCTCGGACTACCTCGACCTGAAGCTGATCAGCGACGACGCGATCTACCGCGACGACGCCGGCACCGAGCACCGGGTCGAGTGGGTGACGCAGCAGGACGTCGACCTCGCCCGGCGGATCAGCGAGATCGCTGCCAAGCAGGCGCTGGTCGCGGATCCGCAGTCCATCACGGCCGTCGAGCTGGCTCTCGACACCGCGAGCTCCCCCGTCCTGGCCCCGGTCTGGTCGGCGTTGCTGACCGGTGGTGTCGAGGCCAAGGGCCGGGGCACCATCGGCGACGACGTGCGCGACGCCACCGGTCGGGTGCCGATCTTGTGGTTCCAGGACACCGACGCGCACGACACACCGCGGCAGAGGTTCCACCTCGACGTGCAGGTGCCCTACGACGCGGCCGAGCAGCGCGTCGCGGCCGCCGTGGCCGCGGGCGCGGTGATCGTCGACGACAGCAGGGCGCCCGGGACCACCATCCTCGCCGATCCGGACGGCAACAAGGCCTGCGTGGGCACGTTCCAACCCGCACCCGGTGAGGCCGCCTGAGTCACGCGGAGTCGGCGTAGGCCAGGTGGGTGCCGCAGTGCCGGCAGCGGAAGAGGTACGCCGTCTGGTCGCCGTCCCGGTCGAGCGCCCGGATCTCGTCGTCGGCGAGGTTCTCGCGCAGCGCGGCCAGGGCGTTGGGTCGGTCCTCGAGCTCGGACCAGCCTGCGCGACCGAGGAACGCCGCTCCGTCGCCGCAGTGGTAGAGCCAGTGCTCCTGCTGCCAACCGGTGAAGCCGGGCGTGCGTGAGCCGATCTCCTCGAGCACGGTGGTGGGCACGTTGTCCGGGGCTCCGTCGAGGTCGGTGAACTCGGCGGAGAACATCGCCCCCGCCGCACCATCGGCGATGCACCACGGGCAGACGCCCGCTACCTCGTCGACGGCGTGCGCCGGCCCGACGTAGACGTACCCGCGGGCGACGCCGCACAGGTGCAGGCCTCGCGCGAGGCCACGACGCTCCGCGTCGCCAGGGGATCCGGGTGGTAGCGGAAGGACGGCAGGGTGCTCACCGGCACAGTGTCGTCGCTAGCGTGCTCCTGTGTCCCTCTCCCTCGACGGCTCCTCCGACGTGAGCGCGCAGTCGTGCGACGCGTGTGGCACGACGTACCTGCTGGTGAAGTCGTTCGTCCACGACGCCGGCGACGCGCAAGCGATCGTGATGACCGCCTGCCATCGCCACGACGGGGAGCGCGAGGCGTGGATCGACGCGGTGATGGGTGGCCTCGGGGAGGGGTCGACCGACCGGGTCACGTTCGGCTGCCGGGTGGGTCCGGTGGCGAACAAGCCCGAGCCCGCGGCCACCGCGGTCGCGGCCGCGGTGCCGTACGACGACGCGCCACTGTGGGGTCGCAAGCTCTCCCGCGAGGAGGCGCTGGCCCACCCGCGGATCGGCGACTTCTGGCGGGTCGTGGACTTCGTGCTCGAGCGGGAGCCCGTCGTCAAGGCGCACGTCTACGGCCGCCGGCCCTGAGGACCTCGGTGAAAGGGGCCGGGTGACCACCTCTCCGTAGGCTGGCCGGATGCAGATCCAGCGCACCGTCGAGACGTCCGCCGCCCCGGCCGCGGTCTTCACCTACCTGAGCGACTTCACCACCACCAACGAGTGGGACCCCGGCACCGTGCGCACCACCTGGATCGCGGGCGACGGGGGCGTCGGCACGTCGTACCGCAACGTCTCGCGGTTCGCGGGCCGCGAGACCGAGCTCACCTACACCGTGACCGAGCACCAGCCCGACGGCCGCTTCGCGCTGCGCGGCGAGAACAAGACCGTGGTCGCGCAGGACACCATGGAGATCGTCCCGTCCGGTACCGGGACGCGGGTGACCTACACGGCCGACTTCGCGTTCCGAGGGGTGGCGAAGTACGTCGCGCCGCTGCTGTCGCCGGCGTTCAAGAAGCTGGGCGACGAGGCCGAGCGCGGCCTGCGTGAGGCCCTCGGGAGGCTCTGAGCACGTCAGCCCGTATGGAGCGCCGGGCTACCGTGACCGCATGGCCGATCTCGGACTGACCCTCGCCCGCGGCCTCGACACCGTGCTCGACCGCACCGTGGCACCGGGCTTCAGCCGGATCGGTCCGGCGGTTCGCCGCCGGCTGCCGGGCTGGCCCGCCGACCCGGCGCCCGACGCCCTGGCCGGTGCCGTCGCGGCCGTCACCGGGGCCACATCGGGTCTCGGCGTCGCCACCGCCGAGGGCCTGGCCCGGCTGGGCGCCCGGGTGCGACTCGTGGTCCGGGACGGCGCCAAGGGCGAGAAGGTCTGCGCCGACCTCGCGGCCCGGGTGCCGGGCGGGGACTTCGGGGTCGACGTCTGCGACGCCTCCGACCTCGACGACGTACGCCGCTTCGTCGCCACCGCGGGCTACGACCGGCTGGACGTGCTCGTCCACAACGCGGGGGTGATGCCGCCGTCGCGCACCGAGTCGGCGCAGGGCCACGAGATGGCCATGGCCTTGCACGTGCTCGGTCCCCTGCTGATGACCGACCTGCTGCGGCCCGCGCTGGCGGCGGCGCCGGACGGGGCCCGGGTCGTGCTGGTGACCTCGGGCGGGATGTACGGTCAGGCGCTGCGCGCCGACGACCCGGAGTACCTCACGGGGGAGTACACGCCGACGGCTGCCTACGCCCGCAGCAAGCGTGCCCAGGTCGAGCTGTTGCCGGTGCTCCTGCGACGCTGGGCCGAGGACGGCATCGGCGTGGACGCGACCCACCCGGGGTGGGCGGACACGCCCGGCATCGTGACCTCGCTGCCGACCTTCCACCGGCTCACCAGACCGCTCCTGCGCGACGCCGAGAGCGGCGCGGACACCACCGTCTGGCTGGCGGGCACCCGGCCCGCGGAGACCGGCCGGCTCTGGCACGACCGCCGGCCGCGGCCCACCCACCTGCTCCGCAGGACCCGCACCGGCGACTCGGAGCGGGAGCTGATGTGGGAGTGGTGTCTCGCCCGGACCGGGCTGGGTCCGAGTTAGTCCGGAGCCTCGCTAGTCGGGGCGACGCAGGGACGCGGGGTTGAACGGCGCCCACCAGCGCCGCCAGCGCGGCCGCTCGGCCGCCATCGCGCGGAGCTCCGCCCAGACCCGGCCCCAGTAGTCCTCGGCCGAAGCGGGCTCGGGCTCCTCGACCCCGAAGACGGCGTCGTCGGCCAGCCAGGCGAGGTCCTCCCCCCGGGCCATCGCCCGGGCCTGGGCCTGCCGGGTGATCCCGATGGGCACCCCGATGCCGAGGTCCCGGGCGCGGTCCACGAGCTCGTGCCAGGCGCCGGCGTACCTGCTGCTGGCCCGGGGCGCCCGCAGCCGGCGCAGCCGCCGGGCCAGCTTGACGCCCGGGAGCGTGCCGACGAGCAGTACCACCAGCAGCGCCCAGGGCCACCGGCCCGTGCCGCCCTCGCCGGCGTCGGGTCGGGCGTCCTGGTCGGCGCGCTCCGGATCGGGCTGCGGCTGCGGCTGGGGAGCGGGGGCATCGGACGGTCGCGGGGGTTGCGGGAAGTCGCGGACCGGCGGCACCACCGGCGCGGGCTCGCGCGGCGGCGGGGTGCTGCCCATGAACTCGTCGGTCGGCAGGGTCCGCCAGGACCCGTCGGCCACCTGGACCTCGACCCAGGCCGAGACGTCCTTCCCGCGAACCACGTTGCTCGGTGGCACCACTGCGCCGACGACCACCCGGGCGGGGATGCCGAGCCGGCTGGCGGCCAGGGCCACCGTTGCTGCGTACTGCTCGTCGTCGCCGGCGGTCGGCACGGTCAGCACGAAGCCCTTGCCGAGCCGGCCGACCGAGTGGCCGGATCGGTAGCGCGCGGTCCACGGCTCCGCGCCGTCGGTGTAGCGGCCCGCCTCCCGCAGCCGGTCGGCGAAGCGGAGCAGGGCCGGCACCGGACGGCGGGTGTCACCGGCCCAGGCGGCCAGCGGCTCGTCGAGGAAGCCGGCCCAGCGCGCGGCGTCGGCGTCGAGGTCGGGACCCGGCTCCTGGGAGCGATCCAGGGTGTCGTCGCCGAGGACCGCGGTGAACGCGTAGTCGTCGTCGGGGGTGAGTCGGTCGGTCATGATGGCGCCGTTGGCCGCCGGGTTGTAGCGGAGCTGCTGGAGCCGGTCGTCGTCGGCGAAGGAGAACTCGAAGGACGTGAGGTCCCCCGCGGTGGGCACCCACGGCCGGTCCCACGCGTCGGCGACCCGCACCGCGATGCTGAGCGGCGCGCCGGTGTTCGAGGCGTCGATCTCCTCCGAGACCCGCAGGTAGCGGTCGTCGGCGTCGTCCGGGTTGAGGTGGGCGGGGTCGCTGGCGTGCCACGACGTGCCGTCGTACTGGTCGAGCACGGCGAACCGGAGGCGCAGGCCCTCCGGGGCGCCGAACACGCGCAGCAGCTGGCGGCGGTACACGTTGCCGGGGAAGTCCGCGCGCTGCTCGGTGTAGGTCCGGAACTCGTCCAGGGGCGTCACGATCTCGCTGGGGTCGTAGCCGTCCACGAAGGTGCGCAGCACCACCCGGTCCGGGTCGGCCGCGCCCGCGGCGCCCACCGACAACCCGGCCGCCACCACCACCATGACCAGGGCGACCAGGACCCGCTCGCGGGACCCGGCGTCGAAGCCACGCACCGCGGGATCGCGGCGCGCACCGCGCAGCATCAGCCAGGCCACCGCGACCACACCGAAGGCGCCGCCCTGCAGGAGCAGCGAGGTGGGCTCGCGGGGACCGGTGAGCAGCACGACCAGCAGAGCCGCCAGGGCCGGCACGAGCGGTGGGCCGGGCCGCGTGGTGGTCAGGGCGAGCGAGGTGCCGAGCCCCGCTGCGACCATCGCGAGGAGGAGGGGGGCCAGCAGGACCGCCCCCGTCCCGGCCACCGGCGGATGCGTGCCGAGCAGGCGCGCCCAGGCGTCCGCGGTCCCCACGGCGCCGTCGCCGAGGAACGCGAGGCCGCGCAGGTGCGCCTCGCCGGTGGCCACAGGCCCCGCGACCAGGACGTAGCCGCCGGTGAGCAGGGCCACGGTGGCCCCGGTGCCGTATCCCGAGGAGACCAGCCCGAGCACGCCGAGGGTGGCTGCGACCGCCGCCCCCAGCGCCATGAGCCACCAGGTCCGGCCGCCGATCGTGGTGCTCCAGCCGACCAGAGCCAGGCCGGTGAGGGCGAGGGCGAAGGCGGCATCGACGCCGTCGGCGAGGGTGAGGTCGCGCCGGGTCACGTGAGGACCCCCTGCCGGGACACGACCGCCAGCGCCGCGGGCAGGTCCTCCAGCGCCGTGACCCGCAGCACCGCGGGCAGGTCCGCGGTCGGCCCGACCGGCTCGTCCCCCGCGGTCGCGGCGCGGAGCACCAGGAAGGTCGCCTCGTGGGGGAACGACGCGCGCAGCACCCGCAGCTTCTCGGCGTCCACGTGGTCGCCGCTGACCACCAGCACCAGGCCGGCACCGGCGACGGCGCCGGTTGCCGCTTCGTGGGCGCCGAGCAGGTCCCCGGTCTCGCGCGCGGTGATGCGGCAGGTGGCGTCAAGCAGGTCGTCGACCGTCCCGCCGACCACCCGGTGCTCACCGCACACCAGGCTCACGTCGTAGGCGTCCTGGGTCAGGCGCACGATGACGGACGCCGCCACGGAGACCGCCAGCTCGAAGGCACCCGCGCCGTGGTACGCCGCCGCGTCGTCGTCGAGCAGGACGAGCGCCCGGCTGCGCCGGGAGTCGTGGTACTGCCGGACGTGCAGGCGTCCCGGCGCGGGCCGACGACCGCCAGTGGACGTGGCGCAGGTCGTCACCGGGGACGTACTCCCGCAGCGCGTGGAACGCCAGGTCGCTCATCGACACCTGGTCGCTGGGGGCGCCGTCGAGGTCCGCTGAGCCCAGGGCGAGCGCCCGGCCAGCGCCACCATCCGCGGCCGGACGAACAGCTCGCCGGTCGCGGCTCCAGGCGGTGGCCGGCGCGTACAGCCCCAGCGGGTCGGAGCGGATCGCGGCGTGCCGGGCCCACGGCAGGACGCCGCGGGGTACGCCGGGACGTCGAAGGCCTCCGCCGCGCTCGGCCCGGCGCCGCGGCGAGCGGGCGGCATCGGTGACCAGCCTCGCGGTCGCCGACGGGGAGTCGCACCACGGGCGGCGCAGGGCGAGCCCGCCCTGGTTGGTGACCGGAGCGCGCCCGTGCCGTCTCCCCGGCGCACCGGTGCGGGTCGAGCGGAGCCGCAGGTCGCGCGTCGGCTGCGGGTGGGTACCAGCACGAACGGCAGCCGGCCAGCAGGAGCAGGACGCCGAGCCATGCGACCGCGACGAGACCCAGCTCGGCGAGCACCGCACAGTCGGGTGACCACGTAGCGCGACGCCGAGCAGCAGCACGGGGCGCGTCCGGTGGCGCGTCCGGGGACCCGCACGACCGGCGAGCGCGCGCACAGCACGGCGAGGCCCGCTCAGCCGCGGTCGGTCGGGGGCCGGCACGGCGGCGAGCAGCGTCCTCGATGACGTCGTCCACCGAGACGCCGTCGAACGCCGCCTGCGCGTCGAGGAGCAGCCGGTGGCAGAGCACCGGCGGTGGCCAGGGCGACGATGTCGCTCGGGCACCACGGTGGTGCGGCCGTCGGACGCGGCCCACGTCTTGGCGACCCGGATCAGCGCGAGGCAGCCGCGCGCGGACAGAGCCCGAGCCGGACGTGCTGGATGTACGCGGGAGGCCTCGGCGAGCTGGCGGACGTAGCGGATCGACGGCCCGGTCGACGTACACCTCGCCGGCGACCCGGCTCAGCTCGGACGACCGGGCGGTCGTGATGACCGGCTCGACCAGCGCGGCCCGGTCCCGGACCGTCGAGTCCGAGGAGCAGCTCCTCGGTCGACGTCGGCGTCGGGGTAGCCGACGGAGGTCTTCATCAGGAACCGGTCGAGCTGGGCCTCGGGCAGCCGGTAGGTGCCGGCCTGCTCGATGGGGTTCTGGGTGGCGATCACCATGAACGGCCGCGGCACGTCGTGGGTCGATGCCGTCGACGGTGACGTGCCCCTCCTCCATCACCTCGAGCAGCGCCGACTGGGTCTTGGGCGAGGCCCGGTTGATCTCGTCGGCCAGCACGATGTCGTGGAAGATCGGGCCGGGGTGGAACTCGAAGGTGCCCTTGTGCTGGTCGTAGACGGTCACGCCGGTGACGTCGGAGGGCAGCAGGTCGGGCGTGAACTGGATGCGCGCGTGCGAGCCCTCGACGGTGTTGGCCGAGCGCCCGGGCCAGCATCGTCTTGCCGGTGCCGGGCAGGTCCTCGAGCAGCAGGTGGCCCTCGGAGACCAGGCAGGTCAGGGTCAGGCGGATCACGTGGTCCTTGCCGAGCACGGCGAGCCCCATGTTGTCGGCCATGTCGGTGAACCGGGCCCGGAACCACGCCGCGCGATCGGCACTCAGCGTCTGCGGGCGAGGGTAACGCGTCGTCCCCGCCGGCCGGGCCCGCTCGTAGGCTGGCGCCGTGTCCCGGCCGCCCGTCCGCTCGCCCCCCGGCACTGGGGCGCGCACCTGCTCGCGCTGGTCCTGGTGGGGGCGGCGCTCTGGCTGGGCTGTGGCAGCTCGAGGCCTGGCAGACCCGCCGCGACGCGGAGGCGACCGACCTGACGGCGGTGGCCCCGGAGCCGCTCGCGTCGGTGCTGGGTCCCGACGACCCGTTCCCCGGTGACGGGATCGGCCAGCCCGTCGACGTCGTCGGCACCTGGCTGCCCGAGGACACCATCTACGTGTCCGGGCGGAGCGGTGGGCCGACCGACGGCTACGGGGTGTGGGCGGTGACCCCGGTCGCGGTCGACGGCCAGGACACCGCCCTGCTGGTCGTCCGGGGCTGGGCCGCCGACCCGCCCGACGCCCGCAGCGCCGCGCGGCCCCGCCGCCCTGATCGGCCTGCTCCAACCACCCGACTCGTGCACCGAGGTCGACCCCGACCCGGCCGACGACGTGCTACCCGCCCTGCGGATCACCGACGTCCTCCAGCGTGTCGACACCGACCTGTACGGCGCGTACGTCGTCAGCACCGACCCCGAGCCGGGCCTGGACGCGGCCACCGTGGCACTGCTGCCGGCGGTCGGGCGCTTCACCGCGCTGCGCAACCTCCTCTACGCCCTCGAGTGGTGGGTCTTCGGCGCGTTCGCCGCGTTCATCTGGTGGCGACACCTGCGCGACCAGCTCGCCGCCGAGGCCCTGGCCGGCGCCGTGGCCGACGCCGACCTCGGAGCCGTGAACGCCGCCCTGACCCGCTACCGCGTCATGGCGATCATCGTCGGCATCCTGCTCGTCGTCCTGTGCTCATCGGACTGCCCCTGCACTACGGCTACCTGCTGTTCCCCGACGCGCTGCCCGAGGGCGGCCCGGCCTAGCAGGTCGGCGCCGACATCTCGCAGTACCTCGGCGTCGCGCACGGCTGGCTCTACATGATCTTCGTCATCATGGCCTTCCTGCTCTCCCGCAAGGCCGCCTGGGACCTGCCGTTTCACCCGGTGACGCTGGTCTGCGGCACCGTCCCGATCCTGTCCTTCTGGGCGGAGCACCGGGCGACGCCGGGTCCGCGCGGAGTTCCCGGAGACCCGTCCGGTCACCGCCGCCGTCGGCTAGCTGATGACGACGGCGTTCGTGCTGGGCGGTGGGGGCGTTCTCGGCGCGGTCGAGGTGGGGATGCTGCGGGCGCTGTTCGAGCGCGGCGTCGTTCCCGACCTGGTGCTGGGCACCAGCGTCGGCGCGCTCAACGGCGCGATGGTCGCGCACGACCCGTCGCCTGCGGTCATCGACCGGCTCGTCGAGCTCTGGCGGCAGGCCGGCGAGACCAAGGAGGTGTATCGCGACCGTCCGCTGCGCACGGTCCGGCGGGCGATGAGCACGCGGACCCACATCTACTCCGCCGGTCCGCTCAAGGCCCGGCGCGCGCGGAGCTCGGCGACGTCACCTTCGAGGAGCTGCCGGTCCGCTTCCAGGTGTGCGCGGCCAGCATCGAGCGCGCGGCCGAGCACTGGTTCGACTCCGGGCCGGTGGTCGAGGCGATGGTGGCCAGCGCGGCGGTGCCGGGCCTGCTGCCGCCCGCCGAGGTCGGGGTCGAGCACTACCTCGACGGCGGGATCGTGAACTCCATCCCGGTGGGGCGCGCCGTCCAGCTCGGGGCGACCACGGTCTACGTCCTCCAGGTCGGCCGGATCGACCGGCCGCTGACCCCGCCCACCAAACCGTGGGAGGTCGCCCGGGTGTCCTTCGAGATCGCCCGCCGACACCGGTTCGCCCGCGAGCTCGCCGAGCTTCCCGAGCACGTCGACGGCGCACGTCCTCCCGACCGCGGGCACCTCCAGCCGCGACGACTCGATCCTCGCCTACCGCGACTTCAGCAGCGTGCAGGCCAAGATCGACGCGACGTACGAGGCCGGACAGGCCTACCTGGACTCGGCGCAACCACCAACGGGGGCCTGATGGCGATCTGGCTGCTGCGGCGGCTGGTGCTGGCGCCCACGATCGTCGTCCTGACCGGTCTGCTCTGGGTGACCGTTCCGCTGTGGCTGATCGCCGCGGCCGCGCTGTCGCCGCTGCTGCCGGGTCGGTGGCGGGTGCTGCGGCTGCTGTGGGTCTTCATCGCCTACCTCACCTGCGAGGCGATCCTGCTCCTGGTGCTGCTGGGCCTGTGGATCTCGTCGGGGTTCGGCCGGCGGATCCGGACGCCGTACTTCGACGGCATCCACTACGACCTGGTGCAGGGCACCCTCTGGGTATTCTTGCGCGAGGCGAGATGGGTGCTGAACCTCACCATCGAGACCGTCGGACCGACCCCGGACGCGCACCCCGGGACCCCGATCCTGGTGTGCTGCCGGCACGCCGGTCCGGGCGACTCGTTCACGCTGATCCACGCGCTGATGCACGACTACTCGCGTGAGCCGCGGGTCGTGCTCAAGGACACGATGGGCTGGGACCCCGCCATCGGAGTCGTCCTCAGCCGGATCCCGGCCCGGTTCATCTCACCGAACCCGGCGGCCGGCACCGACCTCGAGAGCCAGATCACCGCCCTGGCGACCGGCCTGGACGAGAACGACGCCTTCGTGATCTTCCCCGAGGGCGGCAACTTCACCCCCGCCCGACGGCAGCGCGGGATCGACCGGTTGCGCAAGCTCGGCCTGGAGCGGATGGCGGTGCGTGCCGAGCAGCTGACCAACGTGCTCGCGCCGCGACCGGGCGGCGTGCTCGCCGCGCTGGACGGCGCCCCGGACGCCGACGTCGTGATGGTCGCGCACACCGGCCTCGACCACCTCGTCACGGTCGCTGACCTGTGGCGCGAGCTGCCGATGGACAAGCGGCTGACGATGCGGTGGTGGACGGTGCCGCGCGAGGAGATCCCGAGGGACCGCGAGGCGCGGATCGACTGGCTCTTCGGCTGGTGGGAGCGCATCGACGCCTGGATCACCGACAACGCCCCCGAGCCGCTGGCGCCCCGGACCCGGACGGCCGAGGAGCCCGGAGGCTGACCTCCGGGCTCCTCGGGCAACGCCCCGTTACAGGGGCTACTTCTTGCTGCTCTCGTCGGACACCGTCATGCCCTCCTCGTCCGCGCGGCCGAGCTCGACGACCTCGGCCGGGTCGTCGGGCGTGGTCACCGGGTGGGGCGACTCGACGGCGTCGGACAGGGCCTCGTCCGGACCGGCCCCGCCCGGGTCGTCCCCGGCCTGCCCCGGCAGGGGGTCGGTGAGCGGGTCGGCGAGCCCGTCGGTGGGCGACGGGGTGGGCGCAGCGGCCTTGGCGCCGGCGCGGGCGGCACGTAGGAGGACTGCCAGTTGTCGCTGGCCTGCTGGTCGCGGATCCGCTTGAAGATCAGGCCGCCGACCGCGAGGAGCCCGCTGATGATCAGGAACTTCTTGAGCTTGCCGCCCTTGGCGGGCTCGGGCTCGCTGGTGAGGCTCGGCGAGCTTGGCGGACGCGAGGTCCTTGCTGTGGGACGCCTGCTCGCGCGCGAGCGCGGCGCCGGCGGTGGCCTTCTCGATGGCGACGGCGCTGCCGGCCGCGATCAACGGGACGGCGCGGTCCTTGGCGTCCTGCAGCTTCGGTCCGGCTGCGTCCTTGGCGTTGGTGCCGGCCTCGATCGCGTTCTCCTTCGCGACCTCGTAGGCGGACTCGATCGACTCGAGCGCCGTCTCGGCGAACTCCGCGGCGTGATCCATGAACGTCTTCTTCTTGCCCAGCTGCATTGGTCTGGCTTCCTCTCGTGGGACCGACTCACCTCCATCTCACCACGGAAGGCAAGACACCTGCCAGGGTGCCCACTCCCGCGTTGGCGCAGGTCACCCCCAGGGGTGGGGACGGTTTCAGGCCGCGTGGGAGGATCGTCGTCGCACGAGACGACACCACCTGTTCGCCGAAGTGAAAGGCCCCTGATGTCCGACCTGACGGCCACCCTGAAGACCAACCTGGGTGACATCACCATCGACCTGTTCCCGAACCACGCCCCCAAGACCGTCGACAACTTCGTCGGTCTCGCGGAGGGCACCAAGGACTACACCGACGACACGGGCCGGTCCGGCGAGCGCTACTACGACGGGCTCGTCTTCCACCGGGTGATCCCCGGGCTTCATGATCCAGGGCGGCTGCCCGCGCGGCGACGGGCGCGGCGGCCCGGGCTACACGTTCGCCGACGAGTTCCACCCCGAGCTCCAGTTCGACCGGCCCTACCTGCTGGCCATGGCCAACGCCGGTCCGGGCACCAACGGCTCGCAGTTCTTCGTGACCGTCGGCCCGACGCCGCACCTGAACCGCCGGCACACGATCTTCGGCGAGGTGACCGACCAGGCCTCGCGCGACGTGGTGGACGCGATCGCCACGACGCCCACCGGCCCGGGCGACCAGCCCCGGACCCCGGTCGTCATCGAGTCCGTCGAGATCACCCGTTCCTGACCTGACGTGAGCCGTCCGTGACCGATGCCAGCGGGGCCGGCCTCCCGGCCACCGGTGTGCCCACCTGCTACCGGCACCCCGACCGCGAGACCTACATCTCCTGCCAGCGGTGCGGGCGGCCGATCTGCCCCGACTGCATGCGGGACGCGGCGGTCGGCTTCCAGTGCCCGACGCTGTGTCGCCGAGGGCGCCAAGACCACCCGCTCGGGACGCACGGCGTACGGCGGGCTGCGGTCGACCAACCCGCAGCTGACCACGATGGTGCTGATCGGGGTCAACGCCCTGGTCTTCTTGCTGATCACGGCGACCGGCGGTGCCAGCTCGCGGCTGGTCGGGTGGCTGGCCCTGGTGCCCCAGGGCCGTTGCGACTCGGTGAACGACCCCGGCTTCTACTTCCCGGGCGTCACCTCGGCCGAGACCTGCACCAGCAGCGCGGTCGGGGTCTGGCGTCCCGGGGTCGACGACGGGGCCTACTGGCAGCTGGTGACCAACGCCTTCACCCACGTGCAGCTCTGGCACTTCGCCTTCAACATGCTGGCCCTGTGGGTGCTCGGCCCCCAGCTCGAGGCCGCAATCGGGCGGACCAGGTTCCTGGTGCTCTACTTCGGGTCGGCGCTGGCCGGCTCGGCGATGGTCTACTGGTTCGCCCCGATCAGCGGCTACACCCTGGGCGCCTCGGGCGCGATCTTCGGGCTGATGTCCGGGCTGCTCGTGGTGGCCTACAAGGTCCGCGGCAACGTCCAGGGCATCTTGATCTGGGTCGGCATCAACGTCGTGATCACGGTGATGGGCCGCGGCTTCATCTCCTGGCAGGGGCACCTCGGCGGCTTCCTCGGCGGGCTCCTGATCGCCATCGCGGTCGTGTACGCCCCGCGGGGCCGGCGCACCCTGTGGCAGACCGTGGGTGTCGGCGCGGTGCTGCTGGTGGTGCTGGCCGCGATCGCGGCGCGCTCGGCGATCCTGCCCTAGGAGCGGCCCCGGCTAGCGGTCGACGGTGGCGTAGCTCAGGTCGAGGAGACCGTCGTACGCCGGCGCGGTGATGACCGACTGCGTGGAGAGGTCCCAGCCGATCCCGATCTCCGGGTCCGCGGCGTCGGCGCGGTAGCCCTGGACCGACGGGTCCATCTCGAGGGCGGCGAGCAGGGTCTCCTGGTCGCCGATGCCGGAGATGACGTAGGGCTGCGGGTAGGGCACCCCCTGGAGGGTCACCGAGTTGCCCTCGCACTTGATGCCGGTGGTGGTGATGATCCGCTGCCCCTGCACGGTCACGGCCTCGGCCCCACCGGTCCACAGCGCGTTGACCACCGACTGGATGTCCTGCTGGTGGACCACGAACCGGTCGAGGTCCACGGTGGCGGCGTTGATGTCGTCGCCGGGCGCGTCGGACAGGATGACGGTGACCCCCTCCCCCGTCTCAGCGACCAGTCCGGCGTCGTCGCTGACCGCGCGTGCCTGGCGGCGGATCTGCTCGGCCCGCTCGTCCTGGACGCTGGCGGTGAGCTCCTCGACCTCGGCCGAGAGCGCGGCCACCTGCTGCTGCTGCGCCTTGACCTGACGGCTCTCGTTGGAGACCAGCGAGGCCAGGTCGCTGTAGCGCCCCGGGCGCAGGTCGGTGCCCCCGCTGCTGTGCTCGCTGATGATCAGCAGACCGGCCCCGATCAGCAGCACCAGGGCGGTGCCGATCCGCCACGCGTGCGGGCGGCTCCCCCGGGACGGGGCAAGGCGGGGAACGGGGGGCATGGCGTCTACGCTAGTGGGGCTCAACAAGCCCCGACCGAGCAGGAGTGCACGTGCCGAAGTCCGTCTCCCCGCAGGAGTACCGCGATCCCTCCACGGGTCCGGTGTTCTCGCCGCGCTTCATCGTCTCGATCCTGCTGGTCGTCCTGGGCATCGCGTGGATCGCCTTCTACTACACCGTGGTCCGCGTGAACCCCGACGTGCTCCCGGCGCCTGAGCCCGGCGGGCCGGCCATCTTCGACACGCTGAGCGACCTCAAGGGCATCAACTGGAACTACGTCGGCGGCTTCGCCCTCATCTTCCTCGGCCTGGTCCTCGCCGCGCACCCCTCGACCCCGCTCGGCCGGGGCCGGGGCGTCGTGATCGGCATGCTCGGCTGCTTCCTCGTCGGCCTGGTGTGGATCTGCACCTACTACGTGTTCAGCAACGACACCTCCGCGATCCCGGTGATGAACGACCTCGGGCAGTACAACCTGATGGTCGGCATCGGGTTCATGGCTGTCGGCTTCACCTACGCCACCCGCTGGGAGTGAGCTGAGCCGCAGGGCGCGAAGCGCCCTGCGTAGCTCAGCCAGGTCGAGCAGCCGTCGCTACCGAGCCTGCGAGGTAGCGCAACGGCGTGTCGAGACCCGGTGACAGGCGCGCCGACCTCGTCCACAGCCGTGCACCTACCTGTGCAGAACTACACCCGTGCTAGTGATCTCCCAGCTCTGTGCACAGGTGTGCATAACTCCGCGCACCCGGCTGCGGGCGAGCGTCCGGTTGTACCGCGACTTGCCGTCAGCAGGTGACCGGAAGTCGCGGTACAACCAGTCGCACCGGGCCTGGGCGGCTCATGGCGTCGGCGGGACCGAGGGTGTGTCGCTCGGCGTGGGGACGGTGGGGGTCGGCGACTCGGTCGGCTCGGGCACGAACGTCGACACCTCGATCGTGATCGAGTCGCCCTCGGGCCGGGTGGTGCCGGGGGCGGGGTTCTGCCGGATGACCGTGCCCTTCGGCTCGGTGGTTGCATCGGTCTCGGTCACGAACGCCTCGAAGCCCGCCGCGCGCAGGCGCGACTCGGCCTGGGCCCGGGTGAGCCCGACGACGTCGGGCACCTGCTCGGGCCCGTCGGAGACCGACAGGTTCACCGTCGTGCCCTCGGGCACGCTCTCGCCCGCCGCCGGATCGGTGCTGAGCACCTCGCCCTCGGGACGGTCGGACTCCGTCTCGGTGACCTTCACCTTCAGCCCGGCGGCGGTCATCGCCCCCTGCGCGGCCTCGGACGGTTGGCCGAGCACGGAGGGCACGGTCACCATCGGCTTGCCGCTGGAGACCACGAAGTCGACCGAGGTGCCGTCCTCCACGAACTCGTCGCGGTTGGGCTCCTGCTCGATCACCCGGTCCTTCTGGGCGTCCTCGCTGGCCTCGTAGCTCACGTCCCCGACCCGCAGCCCCGCGTCGGCGACCTCGTTGCGGGCCTGCTGCTCGCTGAGGCCGATGAGGTTCGGCACCTGGTTGTCGGCGGTCGGCGCCTGCTCGAACAGCTTCGGCAGGAAGTAGACCGCGCCGCCGATGATCGCCACCAGCAGGAAGCCGAGCAGGAAGTAGAGACCGACCCGGCTGGGCTCGTCGTCGTCCTGGTCGGCACCCAGGGGGACCACGGGCACGGCGGCGGTCCGGTGGTCGTCGTACGCCGGCGTGGTGGGCAGCATCGTGGTCATCGAGGTCGCGACCACCGGGGCCTGCACCGGACGCCCGGTGAGGTAGCGCTCGATGTCGCTGCGCATCGCGGCCGCGGACTGGTAGCGCTCCTCGACCCGCTTGGCGAGCGCCTTCATGACGATCGCGTCCATCTCGGGGGTGATCTCGGTGTCGAAGTCGGACGGCGGCTGGGCCGGTTCGCGGACGTGCTGGTAGGCCACCGCGACCGGGCTGTCGCCCACGAACGGCGGTCGGCCGGTGAGCAGCTCATAGAGCAGGCAGCCGGTGGAGTACACGTCGGAGCGCGAGTCGACCGTCTCACCCCGGGCCTGCTCGGGGGAGAGGTACTGCGCGGTGCCGACCACCGCGGCGGTCTGGGTCATCGACGACGAGGCGTCGGAGACCGCGCGGGCGATGCCGAAGTCCATCACCTTGACGTCGCCCGACGGGGTGAGCATCACGTTGCCGGGCTTGATGTCGCGGTGGATGATGCCCGCGCGGTGGCTGTAGTCGAGGGCCGCCAACACCCCGGAGGTGATCTCGAGAGCCCGCTCGGGCAGGATCTTGCGACCCTCGCGGAGGATCTCGCGCAGTGTCCGGCCGGCGACGAACTCCATCACGATGTAGGGCTGGGCGACGTCCGAGCCGTCGGTGGCCATCTCCTCGCCGGTGTCGTAGACCGCGACGATCGAGGGATGGTTGAGCGAGGCGGAGGACTGCGCCTCGCGCCGGAAGCGCGCCTGGAAGATGGAGTCACTGGCGAGGTCGGTGCGCAGCCTCTTGACAGCGACCGAGCGCCCGAGGCGCTGGTCGACGCCCTTGCGCACCTCGGCCATCCCGCCCCGGCCCAGCAGCTCGCCGAGCTCGTAGCGGCCACCCACCAGCGTGGGTTCGCGGTCGGTCATCGCAGTACTGCCTCCATCACTGACTTGGCGATCGGCGCACCGAGGAAGTTGCCCCCGATGTCCTCGCGTGGGGTCGAGCTGGCCTGCACGAGCACGCACACCACGACCTGCGGGTCGATGGCCGGGGCGAACGAGACGAACCAGGCGTACGGCGGCCGCGACGGGGTGCTCTGCGCGGTCCCGGTCTTGCCGGCGACCTCCAGGCCCGGGATCTGGGCGGCGGTCGCGGTCCCGGAGTTCACGGTCTCCACCATCATCCGGGTCAGCTCGGCCGCCGTCGCGGGCTCCATCGCCTTGGACAGCTCGGTGGGCTCGGTCTTGTCGAGCACCTCGAGATCCGGTGAGGTCACCTCGTCGACGATGTAGGGCCGCATCACCACACCGCCGTTGGCGATGCCGGCACCGACCATTGCCATCTGCAACGGCGTCGCGGCCACCTCGCTCTGGCCGATCCCCGACATGGCCGTCTGGGGCCGGTCCAGGTCGCCGGGGTAGCGGGAGACGGCCTGCAGCGGCAGGTCGTCGAGGTACTCGCTGTTGAAGCCGAACGCCTCGGCCTGCGCCTTGATCTTCTCGATGCCGATCTCGTCGGCGAGGGCGAGGAAGCTGGTGTTGCAGGAGTTCGCGAGCGCCTGGGTGAGGGTGATCTTCTTGGTCCCGCAGTCGCGGCCACCGTTGTCGATGAGCCCGGTGGGACCGCTGGTGAGGGGCAGCTGGTACGTCGGGCCGCCCGGCACCAGCGCGTCACCGGTGGCGTAGTTGCCGTCCTCGAGCACCGCCGCCGCGGTGACCAGCTTGAACGTCGAGCCGGGGGGCAGCGTGGTGCGGATGGCCCGGTTGAGCAGCGGCTCGGTCGGGTCCTCCTCGAGCCGCTTCTGGGTCTTGATGACCTCGGTGAGGTCGTGCGAGGCCAGCTCGTTGGGGTCGTAGCTCGGCGACGACACCATCGCCAGGATCTTGCCGGTGGACGGCTCCAGCGCCACCACGGCGCCCTCGGTGTCCGGGCCGAGGGCGGCGAGACCGTCGAACGCCGCGGTCTGGGCCGCCGCGTCCACGGTGAGCTGGACCGAGCCGCCCTTGGGCTCGGCGTTGCCGATCAGGTCGACCAGCCGGGTGACGAAGAGCCGGTCGTCGTCCCCGGACAGCACGGCGTTCTGCGAGCGCTCGATGCCGGTCTGGCCGAAGTAGGAGAAGTAACCGGTGACGTGGGAGTACTTGAAGGGCTCGGGATAGACCCGCTGGTAGTCGTAGCGGTCGTCCGACGGCACGCTCTCCGCCATCGGGTCCCGCCCCACCAGGATCGCGCCGCGCTCCCGCGAGAAGGAGGCCTCGATGATGCGGCGGTTGCGCGGGTCCTTGTTGAGGTCGCCGGCCGCGACGTACTGCAGGTAGGTCGCGTTGATCATGAGAGCCAGGAACAGCAGCAGGCAGAAGATCGAGATGGTGCGGATGGGCTTGTTCATAGCTTGACCACCTGCGTGGTCTCCGAGTCGGCGTCGTCGTCCTGGCTGAGCACCGGGACCGGCCGACGGGCTTGGTCGGAGATGCGCAGCAGCAACGCCACGATCACCCAGTTGGCCACCAGCGACGAACCGCCGTACGACAGGAAGGGAGTGGTCAGGCCGGTGAGCGGGATCAGGCGGGTGACCCCGCCGATGACGACGAAGACCTGCAGCGCGAAGACGCTCGCCAGGCCGACGGACACCAGCTTCCCGAAGCCGTCGCGGCAGATCAGGGCGGTGCGCAGGGCCCGCTCGACGATGATCCCGTAGAGCAGGATCACCGCGATGACGCCGGTGAGGCCGAGCTCCTCGCCGATCGCGCCCATGATGAAGTCGGACTCCGCGTAGGGGATCCGCTGGGGGCTGCCGCCGCCGAAGCCGCGCCCGACCAGCCCGCCCCAGCCCATGCCGAACATCGACTCCACGATCTGCCCGCTGCCGGGGGACTGGTCGAAGTAGGCCATCGGGTCGAGCCAGATGTTGACGCGGGTCTGTACGTGTCCGAAGCGCAGGTAGCCCAAGAAGGCGCCGAGGGCGAACAGGAGGCCGCCGACCACCAGCCAGCCCGGCCGCTCGGTGGCGACGTAGAGCATCACCAGGAACAGACCGAAGAACAGCAGCGAGGAGCCGAGGTCGCGCTGGAAGACCAGCACGCCGAGGCTGATGAGCCACACCCCGAGGATCGGGCCGAGGTCGCGGCCGCGGGGGAGGTCGATGAAGAGCACCCGGCGGCCGGCGAGGGCGAGCGCGTCGCGGTGCTGGACGAGGTAGCCGGCGAACGCGATCACCAGCAGCACCTTCGCGACCTCGCCGGGCTGGAAGCTGAACGGGCCCACGTTGATCCAGATCCGGGCGCCGTTGATGGTGGTGCCGATCCCGGGCACCAGCGGCATGAGGAGCAGCACGGTCGCGGCCAGGCCCGAGGTGTAGGTGAACCGCTGCAGGGTCCGGTGGTCGCGCAGGACCAGCAGCGTGGCCATGAACAGGAGCACCCCGAGGGTCATCCAGATGAGCTGCTGCTGGGCGAAGTCGTGCTTGCGGCCGAGGGCCTCGTAGGCCAGGTCCAGCCGATGGATGACGGCCAGCCCCAGGCCGTTGAGGGCGGCCACCACGGGGAGCAGGACCGGGTCCGCGTACGGCGCGACCATCCGCACGACGATGTGTGCGGCGATGACCAGCCCGGCCAGCCAGCCGCCGTAGGCCACGATCCCCGGCGGGATCTCACCCTCGACGCCCAGGCCAACCGCGGCGTACGCGCCGACGCCGACCGCCAGCGCCAGGACCAGCAGGAAGAGCTCCGCGCCCCGCCGCCGCCGGTGCACGAAGTCCATGAAGACACCAGGCTGCTGGCTCATGATCCCCCCTCCGGCGCGGCGACCTGGGTGTCGGAGAGGTTCTGGACGGTCTGCCGGGCGTCCTCGAGCGAGTCGGCGTCGATGCCCACGCGCACCTGCCCGGCCTGGTAGTCCGAGAGCAGGGCGAGCGAGACGTTGGACGACTCGTAGGGGTGCGACAGCTCGACACCGGGAAGGTCGGCGTTGAGACCGCGGTAGATCATCACCACGTCACTGTCGGCACCCGTGCCGGCGCCGACGTAGTACTGCTGCTGGCTCCAGGACCACGCGGCGGCGATCCCCACCCAGAGCAGCCCGAGGAGGACCACGGTGACGAGCAGTCGTCGCGCCCACACGTAGCGCTCGGGGGGCCGCGGTGCGTAGCGGACGGCCTCGGGGTCGATCGGGGGGTCGCCGGCGATCGCGTACCCCACGCCGCTCGGGATCTCGGCCTGGACGGGCTCGAGCTCCCCGGTGTCCCCGGCGCGGTGACCCCGGAAGAGCCCGCTCATGCCGAGGCTGCTGCGCCCACGCCGGGGCAGGTCCGCGGCGGCGCCCACCAGGAGGGGCACGAGGTCGTCCGGCACCGGCTGGTCGGGACCCGCCACGTCGGCGACGACGCAGGTGACGTTGTCGTGGGAGCCTGCCTCGAGCGCGGCCCGGACCAGCTCGACCGCCGCGAAGTCAGCGGAGCCGGAGCCCATGATGTCGGCGATCCGCGCGTCGGTGAGGGACAAGATGCCGTCGCTGCACAGCAGCAGCCGGTCGCCCACCTCGAGGTCCACGTGGAACAGGTCGGGCTCGACCTCGTGCACGCTGTCGATGGCCTTGAGGATCAGGTTGCGGTGCGGGTGGGTCCGCGCCTCCTCCTCGGTGATCCGGCCGTCGTCGATGAGCGTCTGCACGAAGGTGTGGTCGGTGGTGAGCTGCCGCAGGGTGGCCTGGCGCAGGAGGTAGGCCCGGCTGTCCCCGACGTGGCCCATGCCGAGACGGGTGCCGTCGAAGAGGGCGACCACGGCGGTCGTGCTGGTGCCGCTGAGCGCGGGGTCCTGGTCGACCAGCTCGCCGATCCGGTCGTGGGCCCGGTGCAACGCCCCGGCCACCTGCGCCAGGAGGTCCTCGGTGGGCTCCTGGTCGAGCTTGCGGATCTGCTGGATCGCGGCCGCCGAGGCGACGTCGCCGCGGGCCGCCCCGCCGACGCCGTCGGCGACAGCGAGCAGCCACGGCCCGGCGTACCCGGAGTCCTGGTTGTCCTTGCGGACCCGACCGACGTCGGAGATCGCGGAGTAGACCAGGTGCAGGTCGGCCATCTACTTCCTCAGCTCGAGGATGGTCTTGCCGATCCGGACCTGCGTGCCGAGGGTGAGGGTGGTGGGCTGGGTGATGCGGACGGTCCCGACGTAGGTGCCGTTGGTGGAGCCGAGGTCCTCGACGAACCACTGGTCGTCCGAGGCCGCGATCCGGGCGTGCCGGGTCGAGACGTAGTCGTCGTCCAGGCGGATCGCCGCGTCGTTGCCGCGCCCGATGAGGATCGGCGCCTGGTCGAGG
Source organism: uncultured Actinomycetota bacterium (assembly GCA_963791275.1). Taxonomy (GTDB): domain Bacteria; phylum Actinomycetota; class Actinomycetes; order Propionibacteriales; family Nocardioidaceae; genus Nocardioides. The sequence continues at coordinate 193,774 of CAWBRP010000004.1, read as the reverse complement.
TTGGCGCGCTCGCCGGCGTTGCCCCCCTCGACGACCAGGACGTGGGTGGGGGAGCCGCGCCGCTTGCTGGGGGCCTTGGCCGCCTTGGGAGCCTTGCCGCCGCGGGCGCCCCGTGCGGCGTCCGGGACCCGGGCGCCGAACATGTCGGAGCGGATCACCGAGATCGCGGAGAGGACGAAGATCCAGAGGATGGCGAGGTAGGCGAAGCGGATGAGCAGGAGGGTCAGCTCAGACATCGACGTCCTCCTCGGTGACCACGACGGTGATCGTGGTCTTGCCGATGACGACCGTGGAGCCGTCCCGGACCCCGACCGTGGTGACCTTGTGACCATCGACGGTCATCCCGTTGGTCGAGCCGAGGTCGCGCACCTGCAGGCGCAGGGGTCCGTCGGTGCCGTTCCCGGTGGCGACCACGCCGAACTCGACGTGCTGGCGGCTGATCCCCGGGTCGTTGATGCGCACGTGCGCCTCGGTGCCACGGCCGACGACCAGGCCCGGCGGACGCAGGGGATGACGGGTGCCGTTGATCTCGAGGTACGCCCTGGCGGCCCGGACCTGGGTGCGGTTGTCCTCGCCGGTCACGCCGGCCCTGGCCTCGCTGCGGATCCGGAACCGGCCGGTGGTCAGGTCGTCGGCGGATTCGTAGTGGATGGCGACCGGGCCGGGGAACACGTAGCTCTGCTGCTGGGCGTACTCGGTGAGGCTCGTGGTCATGTCGCGGGCCATCGCGTTGTCGTACGGCGCCAGCCGGTCCAGGTCGGTCTGCGCAAGCTCGACGTGGAAGTCGTTGGGCACCAGCCGCCGGTCGCGGCTGAGGATCTGGGCGTTGTTGTCGACCTCGCGCTGGAGGGCCGCGGCGATCTCCACCGGCTGCACGGCACTGCGGAACGCCCGCGCGAACACCCCGGAGATGAGGTTCTCCAACCGGCGTTCGAAGTTCTGCAACGCACCCACGCACCCACCTCCTCCGCTCGTCGTACCCGTCCCCCGAGTCGCGTCGATCGTATCCGTGCACCCTCGTCCCGCTCCGCAGGCGCTACCCGCAGCGCAGGCCCGGATGCGCGTGCGCGTGCGGCTCGGCCCGGTGGTTTGGGGATGCTCCGGACGCTGGGATAGCCTTGCGGCGCTTCTGGCGCGAGTGGCGGAATAGGCAGACGCGCACGGTTCAGGTCCGTGTGTCCGAAAGGACGTGGGGGTTCAACTCCCCCCTCGCGCACCAGCATCGAAGGCCCCGGTGACCCGGGGCCTTCGTCGTCCCACGACCCGGGCTCGCGTCAGCCGACCAGCGTGTCCTTGGGCCGGACGACGCAGAACTCGTTGCCCTCGGGGTCGGCGAGCACCGTCCACGACTCCTCGCCGGTCTGGCCGACGTCGACGCGGCGGGCGCCGAGAGCCAGCAGCCGGTCGATCTCGTCGTCGCGGTCCTCGGCCGCCGTGGTCAGGTCGAGGTGGAGCCGGTTCTTCACGACCTTGGCGTCGGGCACCGGCATGAAGCACAACCCGACGGGGGCGTGGACCGACGGGCCGACGACGACCTCGCGCTCCCGGACGGACAGCACCTGCCAGCCGAGGGCGGCAGCCCAGAACGCCGGCAGCGTCCGCAGGTCGTGGGTGTCGATGACGACGTGGTGCAGGGCGACGGGCATCCACCCACTGTGCCGGGCCGGACCCGGTCCGACCAGGCGACGGTGTCGGCGGGCCGTCCTAGGGTCACTCCCATGACACTGCGACTGGGCATGATCACCATTCGACACGCACGACGCGGACGCGCTCGCGGAGTGGTGGGCGGCGCAGACCGGAGGGGAGGTGACCGAGCGCAACGACGGGTGGTACGTCATCGTCAAGGGCGGCTCGCTCCCCGTCATCGTCTCGTTCCAGAAGGTCGACGACCCCACCCCGGGCAAGAACCGCGTCCACCTCGACCTCTCCGCCTCGGACCTGGACGCCGAGGTTGACCGGCTCCTCGGGGCCGGTGCGACGCTGGTCGCGAGCCGCGGCGACGAGAGCTTCCGCTGGGTGACCCTCGCCGACCCGCACGGGAACCAGTTCTGCGTGGCGCAGCACGAGGAGTCGGCCGCCGCGCACTGACGCGAAGGAGCAGCCGATGTCCTACCCACCCCCGCTGTACGACGGCGCCGGTGAGGCCTCGGCCTGGGTGCGCCGCACCGAGGAGCCGGCGGCCCTCACCTACCGCAACGGCGGCACCGTCGACTACCTCGCCAGGGGCGACGCGACCGGCGGTCTGTTCGGGCTGTACCGCTGGAACTTCTCCGGACCGAGGTCGGGGCCGGACGCGCACTTCCACAAGACCATCTCGGAGTCCTTCTACGTGTTGACCGGGACCGTGAAGTTCTACGACGGCACCGTCTGGGTCGACGGGCGGCCCGGCGACTTCGTGCACGTGCCGCCGGGCGGCATCCACGGGTTCCGCAACGAGTCGGGCGAGCCGGCGTCGATGCTGCTGCACTTCGCCCCGGGGGCCCCGCGCGAGCCCTACTTCGAGACCCTGAAGGCCGTGGGCGACGGGCTGGAGATGACCCCCGAGGAGCGTGAGGCGTTCATGTTCGCCCACGACACGTTCTGGCTCTAGCCAGATCAGCCGCGGCGGCCCAGTCGGGCCAGCAGCCGTTCCTGGCGCGGGGCGTCGGCGGCGACAGCGAGCGGGGGCTTGCAGACCCCCTGGGTGTAGAGGTTGTCGCCGAGCGCGTCGAGGTTGGTCTCCAGGGCGTCCATCTCCGCCTCGGTCCAGGTCACGTCCCCGCCGACCGCCCGGGCCAGGTCCCAGCGGTGCACGAGCATGTCGAAGCCGTAGAAGTTCGCCAGGGTGTCGGCGACCGAGGTGCGGCCGAAGTAGCCGTCGTACTCCCCGGTGGCGAAGCCCTCGTCGGCGACGACGCCGCGCACCTGCTCGACGTGCGCGGCCCAGCGCGCCTCGGGCGACGCGTCGGGGAGGTCGTCGAGGTCGGCGCCGCGCTTGCCGAGGAAGTCGCGCTGCGTGTCGAGCACGTGGCCGAAGACGTCGGCCGCGGTCCAGTCCTCGCAGGGACTGGGCGCGTCCCAACGGTCGGCGGCGCCCACCACCTCGGCGAAGCGGTCGGCGTTGGTCAGGTAGTTCTCGATGCGAGCATCCATACCGTCATCGTCACCCGGCGGACGGCGCCGGCTCTTGAAAGAATCCGACACATGCCCGAGCCCATCGACCCGACCGAGCGTGCGCACCTGCGCGACGAGGCGGGCTACTCGCCGCCGATCTTCCGCTTCTCGCCGTCGCCGGGCCTCACCGACCTGGTCCGCCGCTACTGGCTGCCGGTCTGGGACCTGCCGGCCGGACGGACGACGGTGCAGCGGGTGCTGCAGTACCCCGTCGTGATGATCGTGGTCACTGCCGACTACGCACGCTGCGTCGGCCCCTCCACCGGGCTCTCCACCCAGGAGCTCAGCGGCCGCGGCTGGGCCGTGGGGGCGATGGGACAGCCCGCCACCGGTTCCCTGGTGCTCGACGGGCCGGTTGCGGAGGTCACCGACGGGTACGTCGACCTCGACCGGGTCCCCGGCTTCGACGGCGCCACCCTGACCGCCGGCATCCGGGCGGCGATGGCCGAGGCTCCCGCCTCCGAGTCCGCGCAGCGAGCGGCCGTCGACCACCTCGAGCGGGAGCTCGGTGCGCTGCTGCCCGTCGACGAGGAGGGCCTGCTGGTCAACGCCGTGGTGGAGAGGGTCGAGACCGACTCGTCGGTGCAGCGGGTGGGCCAGCTCGTCGAGGCGTTCGGTCTGTCCGAGCGGAGCCTGCAGCGCCTCTGCGCCCGCCGCATCGGGCTGAGCCCCAAGTGGCTGGTCCAGCGCCGACGGCTGCACGAGGCGGCGGAACGCCTGGCGGGCGAGGAGTCCCCGGACCTGGCTCGCGTCGCAGTGGAGCTCGGCTACGCCGACCAGGCCCACTTCACCCGCGACTTCCGCACGGTGACCGGGCTGACCCCGGGCGGGTTCGCGGGCGAGCCGCGCTAGGTGACGTCCTGGTGCACCATGCGCCAGATGCCGGGGACGGTGAGCAGCGCGGCCCAGCCGGCCAGCACCAGGGCGGCCGCCCACCACGACAACCGGACGTCGTCGGGGGAGGACTGCACCGCATTCACGACCGCGTTGGTCGCCTCGGTGGGCATCAGCGGCGCGACGTGTTCGCGACCGAAGTCCGACGCCTTGATCGCCAGCCCCAGCAGGGGTTCCACGATCCAGGCGACGCCGACACCGATCATCAGCGCGGCCACCTGGTTGGGGATCAGGATGCCCAGCCCCAGCCCGATCAGGGCCCAGAGGCCCAGCACCAGCAGGCTCAGGGCCAGGGTGCGCAGCACCTCGGTCGACGGGAAGGCCGCGGCGCCCCGCAGGTTCAGCACCAACGCTCCGACCGAGACCGACCCGAGCAGGCTGAGGACGCCGTACCCGGCCGCAATGACGAGAAGCGAGAGGACCTTGGCCAGCATCGCGCGCGTCCGGCGCGGGGTGGCGAGGAAGGTGGCGCTGAGCGTCTGGTGGCGGTACTCCGTGCCGATCTGCAGCACGCCGATGCAGAGCATCAGCAGGTAGCCGACCGTGAGCCCGGCGGTGTAGACGCTGTTGGCCACCTGGAGGGCATCCCCGCTGGGCAGTCCGCCGGGGCCGCCGGCCTGCTCCGCGAGGGTCTCGGAGGTGAACAGGATGCCGAACAGCAGGGCGAAGGCCGCTCCCGCGACGAACAGGGCGATCGCCATCCCCCACCACACCCGCGTGGTGAAGAACTTCAGCAGCTCGGACCGGACGGCGCCGCGCATCAGGCCGCCCCTTCCGCCGTCGGGACGACTGGGTCGCCGAGGTTGCGGTTGCCACCGGAGGTCAGGTCGAGGAACAGCTGCTCGAGGTCGGGGGCCCGGGTGCTCAGCTCCCAGACCGGCAGGCCGGCCGCGTGGGCGATCTCGCCGACCAGGCGCAGGTCGTCGGTCTCGGCCAGGACCTGCCCGTCGTCGGCGACGGTGACCTGGAGACCGCCCTCCCGCAGGACCTGCGCCAGCCGCTCGGGGTCCGGCGTCCGCACGAGGGCGCCGCCCCCGCCGCCGAGCTCGGCCATCGTGCCCTGCCTGACCAGGACGCCGTTGGCGATGATGACGACGTCGTCGACGGTCTGCTCGACCTCCTGCAGCAGGTGGCTGGAGACCAGGACCGTCTTGCCCTGGTCGACGCTGAGGTGCCGCAGGAACCCGCGCAACCACCGGATGCCCTCGGGATCGAGCCCGTTGGCGGGCTCGTCGAGGATGAGCACCCGCGGGTCGCCCAGCAGCGCGGCCGCCAGGCCGAGCCGCTGCCGCATGCCCATCGAGTAGGCGCCGGCCCGGCGGCGGGCGAACGCGGGGATGCCGGTCAGCGCGAGCATCTCGTCCACGCGGCTGTCCGTGATGCCGGCGGCCGCGGCGAGCACCCGGAGGTGGTCGCGCCCGGACCGGCCCGGGTGGAAGCTGGTCGCCTCGAGAGCGGCGCCGACCGTCCCGAGCGGGTTCGCGAGGTCGCGGTACGCCGTGCCGTCGATCGTCGCCGTGCCCGACGTGGGGTGCACCAGCCCGAGCAGCATCCGCAGGGTCGTGGTCTTGCCCGCGCCGTTCGGCCCCAGGAAGCCGGTGATCCGGCCCGGCTCGACCGCGAAGCTCAGGTCGTCGACGGCCGAGAAGGCGCCGAACCGCTTGGTCAGCCCGGTGACCTCGATGCGTGCTCCGGTCATGCGCAGATCGTCCCAGAGCGGGTCCGGCGACTCAGGTCGGGGCGGGGACGGCCCGGGCCCGCACGGAGTGGACGGGCAGCCAGCGGTCGTGCAGGACCGTGAGCAGGCTCAGGAGCGTCACGAAGAACAAGGCGCCGCTGACGTTGAGGTCGCCCGACCCGAGCAGCCACGAACCCACGAGCACGAGCCCGGCGTTGACGGCGACCCGGACGGCGAAGGTGACCGCCAGCGACTCCCAGGCCACGTCGCGTCGGGCCGCGGCGAGCACCAGGGCGGCGTTCACCACCACGAAGGCGCTGGTCCCGACCGCGAGCTCGAGGTTGCTGGACCGCACCCCGGGCAGGGTCTGGGCGAAGATCACCGACAGCAGCGCGACCAGCGTCACCTTCTCCAGCGTGGCCCCGGACCACACGCGGGCGTGGTCGCGGCGCCACGCGGTGCGCTCCGCCTCGGTGTCCATCTCCTCGGGGACGGGATCGGCGGCCAGGCGCAGCGGCCACTCCGGTTCCGGGGTGCGGGGTCGCACGACGAACCACAACACGGCCGCGAGCAGGAGGATGAGGCCGATGAGCAGCGGCCACGCCCAGTCGTAGGTCTCCAGGGTGTCGGTGACGTCGAGCTGGGCGACGTGGATCCAGTACTCCTGCGGCAGCTTGACGAAGATCCAGATCCCCGCGGCAACGAGCACCCAGCCGGTCATGTGCAGCCGCAGGGTGCTCCAGCGGGACCGCACGCCCTCGTAGGCGATGAAGAAGTACTCGAAGGTGTTGGGGAAGACCAGCAGCAGCGCCCGCGTCTGCGTGAGCTCGAAGGCGACCACCCCGACCAGGCGGTAGAAGTAGAGGAAGCGGCTCACCCGGAAGGCGTCGTTGCTCGCCCAGTTCCGCAGCGTCGCGAGGTAGGCGAGCGCGAGGTAGAAGACGTCCATCGCCTTGTCGTAGCTCTGGTAGCCCGGCGGGTCGTAGCCGAAGGCCTGGAAGATCGACTGGTCCGCAGCGTCCACGACCAGGCAGCCGAGGATGGCCGGCAGCGGGTAGCGCGGGATCGCCAGCGGCAGCAGGAAACGGACGAGCACCACCACCACGAAGACCGCCATGCCCGCGAGTATGGGGCCGCGCCGGGCCGCAGCGAGGGATGCACGGCCGGGGTCGTCACACCGCCCAGCGGACCGACTCCTCGACGGTGTCGGCCAGCGGCGAGACGCCGCGCAGCTCGGGGCGCTGGTTCAGCAGCGCGGTGACCGCGCTGGCGTAGCGGCTGGTCGTCTGGTGGCGGCGGGCCTCCCACTCGGCCAGCTCGTTGTCGAAGGTCTCCCCGTCAGTCATGGCTCCACCTTGCGTGAGCCGGGTTGCGGGTCGGTTGACCGGAGGTTTCCGGGAGATGGATTCTCCGGCCTCACGAGTTGCAAACTTGTTACGACTACAAAGTTTGCTGCCGGCTCATCGTTACCACGCCGAGACTCGGGCGATCTAGGGTGCGGTCGTGAGCACCCGGCTGAAGTCGATCCTGTGGCTGGTGCTGCTCGTCGTGGTGATCAACCTGCCGCTGGTCCAGAGCACCCTGACCCGGCGCAACGTCGAGCAGAACGGCACCGTCGTCACCGCGTCCCTCGTCGACCACGACGTCCTCGGCGACGCGGGCGACCCGGCGTACTGGATCTCCTACCGCCTGCCCAAGGACGTCGACCCCGACCAGGTCCCGTGGCCGCGCGAGGTGGAGCGGGCCACCTTCGACGAGGCCGTGGCGACCGGTCAGGTCACCGTCCGCGTGCTCGACGGGTCACCGGACACTGCCCGCGTGGAAGGCCAGTACGTCAGCCGGGCCGGGCTCTACCTCACCCTGGCCGCGGACCTGGTGATCCTCCTCCTGGTGCTGCTGCTGTGGCGGTTCGGCCGGTACGGCCGCCCCGAGCCGCTGCGGCTCGAGGCGGTCGGCGACGTGACGACCGCTGAGCCCGGGGAGGCGATCGAGGAGGACCCCTCCGGGACCGTCGTCGTGCGCGGCGAGGTCGAGGAGATCGACGGTCACGTCGTGGTGCTCGACACCGGGTCCAGGCGCGCGGTCGTGGTCGTCGACGGCCACGCGGTGCTCGTCGAGGTCGGCCAGCAGGCGCAGGTGCCCGGCCGCCGGGTGGAGTGACGCCCACCTGGAAGGCACAATGGGGGCATGACCACGCTCGGGGACTTCAAGGCCACGTCGATCGACGGACGCGAGATCAACCTCGCCGACTACGAGGGTCAGGTGGTGCTCGTCGTCAACACCGCCTCGAAGTGCGGCCTCACCGGCCAGTACGCCGGGCTCCAGGAGCTGCACGACACCTACGCCGCGCAGGGGTTCACCGTGCTGGGCTTCCCGTGCGACCAGTTCGGCAACCAGGAGCCGGGCGAGGAGGCCGAGATCGCGACGTTCTGCGAGCGCAACTACGGCGTCACGTTCCCGATGTTCGCCAAGGTCGACGTCAACGGGGACGACGCGCACCCGCTCTTCGTCTGGCTCCGCTCGGAGCAGGGCGGCCTGCTCGGCAGCAAGATCAAGTGGAACTTCACCAAGTTCCTCGTCGGCAAGGACGGCACGGTCGTCAGCCGCTTCGCGCCGACCACCGAGCCGCAGGCGCTCACCGACGACATCGAGAAGGCCCTCACCGCCTGACGGCTCGCGCTCCCGGGCCGCCGGACCGGACTTGCCGGTAACCGCGGCGCGGATGGAAGGTGAGGCCATGGCCGCCACCACCTCGTCGTACTCGATCACCATGCGCCTGCACACGGCGCCCGACCACGGCGTCGTCGGTGCGGTGGCCACCGCCATCGCCAAGGCCGGCGGGATCGTGACCGCGATCGACGTCACCGAGTCGCGTCACGACCGGCTGGTGCTCGACGTCACCTGCTCCGCGAGCGACTCCGAGCACGCACAGGTGCTCGTCGCGGCCGTCGACGCCGTCGAGCACATCGAGGTCTACAAGGTCAGCGACCGGACGTTCCTGCTGCACATCGGCGGCAAGATCGAGGTCCACTCCAAGGTGCCGATGAAGAACCGCGACGACCTGTCGATGGCGTACACCCCGGGGGTCGGCCGGGTCAGCATGGCGTTGTACGAGAACCCCGACGACGTCTGGCGGCTGACCGTCAAGGGCAACTCGGTCGCGGTGGTCACCGACGGCTCGGCCGTGCTCGGTCTCGGCAACATCGGCCCCGGCGCCGCCCTGCCGGTGATGGAGGGCAAGGCCGCGTTGTTCAAGCGGTTCGCGAACATCGACGCCTGGCCGATCTGCCTGGCCAGCCAGGACACCGACGAGATCGTCAAGGCCGTCGAGATGATCGCCCCCGGCTTCGGCGGCATCAACCTCGAGGACATCGCCGCGCCCCGCTGCTTCGAGATCGAGGCGCGGCTGCGGGCCTCCCTCGACATCCCCGTCTTCCACGACGACCAGCACGGCACCGCCATCGTGGTGCTCGCCGCCCTGACCAACGCGCTGCGCTGCGTGAAGAAGGAGATCGCGGACGCCAAGGTGGTGGTCGCGGGCGGCGGCGCGGCCGGCTCGGCGATCGTGTCGCTGCTGATGGCCGGCGGCGTCCGCGACGTCGTGGTGTGGGACCGCGAGGGCCTCCTCTCCGCCGACGACGACACGCTCCCGCCCGCCAAGGCGGACCTGGCCGCGCGCACCAACCCGCGCCGGCTGCGCGGGGAGCTGCGCGACGGGCTGCAGGGTGCCGACGTGTTCATCGGAGTCAGCGCACCCGGGGTGCTCGACCCGACGTGGATCTCCGAGATGGCCCCGTCCGCGGTCGTCTTCGCGCTGGCCAACCCCGACCCGGAGGTGGACCCCGCGGAGGCGGAGAAGTACGCCGCCGTGGTGGCCAGCGGCCGGTCGGACTACCCCAACCAGATCAACAACGTGCTCGCGTTCCCGGGTGTCTTCCGCGGCCTGCTCGACGCCCGTGCCTCCGAGATCACCACCGAGATGCTGCTGCGCGCGGCGGAGGCGATCGCGCTGGTGGTGAAGGACGACGAGCTCAACCCCAGCTTCATCATCCCGTCGGTGTTCAACCCCGAGGTGCCCAAGGCGGTGGCCGCGGCGATCCGCGGGAACCAGAAGCCGCCTGCCGACGGGGCCCCGCTCTAGCTACGAGCGGGCTCGGTGTCCTGGGTACGCACGCCGTAGCCTGACCGCCATGGCCGTGCGCGAGACCCGCTTGCTGCTGCTGGGTGCCGTGGCCATGTTCGAGCCGGTCAACGGCTACCAGATCCGTCGCGAGCTGGTGTCGTGGCGGGTGGACAAGTGGGCGCACGTCAACCCCGGCTCGATCTACCACGGCCTCGCGGCCCTGACGGCCGAGGGCCACCTGGCCCGCACCGACCTGGTCGACGGCAGCCGCGAGGTGGCGGTCTACGAGGTCACGCCCGGGGGGCGGGCGCTGCTCGAGGAGATGATGGTCGAGGCGCTCGAGAGCGTCGACCCCTACGACCGCACGGTCTTCACGATCGCCTTCGGGATGTTGCCGCTCCTCCCTCGGCCACGGGTCCAGGCCTGCCTGGTCACCCGGCGCGCTGCCCTGGAGCGTGAGGTGGACGCCTTCGTGCGTGGCAAGGACGACCCCGCGAACGGGCCGCCGCACGCCCGGCGCGGCTGGGTCCTCTGGCTCGACCTGGCGATCGCGGAGCTGGGCTGGCTGCGGGAGACCATCGAGGAGGTCCGCTCCGGGAACCTGCGATTCGCCCTCGACGAGGACTGGGGCTGGCAGCCCCCGCCCGAGGACCCGGGTCGCCAGATGACGCTGGACCGGGAGAAATATCGCGCGCTTCTGCGCCGCTGACCTGTCAGGCTCCCTCGCGTGTCGACCGAGCTGACCCTGACCGAGCACCTGGACGGGCTGCGCGCCGCGCTGGCGTCGTTCACGGCCTCGGTCGAGCGGGCCGGGCCGGACGCGGACGTGCCGACCTGCCCGGACTGGACCGTGCGTCGCCTGGTCGCGCACCAGGGGATGGTGCACCGGTGGGCCGCCGGAGCGTTGCGCGGCGAGCAGGTAGACGCCGACGCCGTCGAGGCGTTGGGGCTCACGGTGCCGGACCCGGTGGCGTGGCTGCGCGACGGGGCCGACGTCCTGCTGGCCGCGATCGAGGCGGCACCCGAGGACGTGCGTACCGTCGTGTTCCTCAACGACGCCCCGCCCGGTCGCCGCTTCTGGGGACGGCGGCAGTGCCACGAGACGACCATGCACGCCGTCGACGCGCTCTCGGCCGAGCTCGGCGGCTATCCCCGCGGCGCGGACACCTGGATCGACCCCGCGCTGGCCCGCGACGGGATCGACGAGCTGCTCGCGGGCTTCCTGACCCGCAACCACTCGCGGCTGCGCTGCGAGGAGCCGCTGCGGGTCGCCGTCCGGCCCGACGACGCCGACGACGCGTGGCTGGTCGAGGTCAGCCGACGACCCCCGGTGACCACGCGGCGGCCCGGGGGCACGGTGCTCGACGCCGCGGACGTGGAGCTGCGGGCCTCCTCGGTCTCGCTCTACCTCGCCCTGTGGAACCGCTCGGACGAGGTGTCGGTGGCCCCGGATCTCTGGGGCCGGTGGCGCGAGCAGTCGCCCATCACCTGGTCCTGACCGACACCGATGAGTTCCCGCACGCGGTCCGGTCGACACACCCTGCCAAGGTCGGTTGACACTCCCGTGTTCAATCTTGAACACTGGTCATCACCGGTGTGACCACCGACCGCACGTCAGCACCACGGAGGAAGCGACATGATCCACGCACGGGGACTCGTGCAGACCTTCCAGACCGGACAGGGCAAGCAGAAGAAGCAGGTCCAGGCCGTCGACGGCGTGGACCTCGACGTCGCCGAGGGCGAGGTCGTCGGCTTCCTCGGCCCCAACGGCGCGGGCAAGACCACCACGCTGCGGATGCTGGTGACCCTGCTCCGGCCCACGGCGGGCACCGCCACCGTCGCGGGGTACGACGTGGTGCGCGAGTCGCAGCAGGTGCGCCGGAGCATCGGCTACGTCTCCCAGGCGGGCAGCACCTTCTCCTCGGCGCGGGCCGGCGACGAGGTCATGGACCACGGGATGCTCTACGGCATGTCGCGGGCCGACGCGCTGCGCCGCGGGCAGCAGCTCTTCGACGAGCTCCAGCTCGACGGACTCTGGACCCGGATGCCCAAGAACATGTCGGGCGGCCAGAAGCGCCGCCTCGACATCGCGATGGGCCTCATCCACGACCCGACCCTGGTGTTCCTCGACGAGCCAACCACCGGCCTCGACCCGCAGGCCCGCGCGAACCTCTGGGACCACATCTCCCGGCTGCGCACCGAGCGCGGCGCGACGGTGTTCCTGACGACCCACTACCTCGACGAGGCCGACGTCCTCAGCGACCGGATCATCGTCATCGACCAGGGCCGGATCGTCGCCTCGGACACCGCCGACAACCTCAAGGCGCAGGTGTCGGGTGACCTGGTTGACCTCGAGGTCGCGGCCGACGACCAGGTCGGCCACGCCGTCGAGCGGCTGCGCGCCATCTCCGGTGACGTCGAGGTGTCCGGCCGGCGGGTCCGCGGCCGGGTGCAGCGCGCCGGCCGCGTCGTTCCCTCCCTGCTGCGCGAGCTCGAGGCCGGCGGTGTCTCGCTGGACTCCATCGAGGTGCATCGCCCGACGCTCGACGACGTGTTCCTCACCCTCACCGGCCGGTCGCTGCGCGACGCGGACTCCGGAGGGCCCACGACCGACACCGACCAGTCCCTCGAGGAGGCAGCGGTATGACCACCACGACGACGACAGCCACCCGCCCTGACACGACACCACTCAACCGGTCCGGCGGGAGCTTCTGGCGGGAGTCCTTCATCGTCTTCCGGCGCCAGCTGCGGATGAACCTGCGCAACCCGGCGTGGGTGGTGATCGGGGCGCTCCAGCCGGTGCTCTACCTGGTGCTGTTCGGACCCCTGCTGAAGCCGCTGGTCTCGACGTTCCCCGGCGCGGCGGACAACGAGTTCGTGTTCCTGGTCCCGGGACTGCTGGTGCAGCTCGGCATGTTCGGCGCCTTCTTCGCCGGGTTCGGCCTGATCGCGGAGTGGCGCGAGGGCGTGGTCGAGGCGGAACGGGTGACCCCGGCGTCGCGGACCGCGCTGCTGGTGGGCCGGCTGATGCGAGACCTGCTCCAGCTGTTCGTGCAGGCGATGATCCTGATCGGCCTCGGCTACGCGATGGGCATGCGCGGCGGGGTCGCCGGCATCGCCTACGGCGTCTTCCTCACGATGCTCGTCGGCGGCGCCTGCGCGGCCGCCTCCCATGCGTTGGCGCTGACCACCAAGTCGGAGGACGTGATGGCCCCCGTCATCAACATGGTGCTGATGCCGGTGCTGCTGCTGAGCGGGATCCTGCTGCCGATGACGATCGGTCCGCTGTGGCTGAAGAACCTCAGCGCCTTCATGCCGTTCCGGTGGATCGTGGACGGCGTGCGCGACTCCTTCGCCGGGGACCTCGCCTCGGACGGCGTCCTGTGGGGCACCGTCTGGGCAACCGTGCTCTTCGCCCTCGCGCTCTGGTGGGGCACCGCGACGTTCCGCAAGGAGAACGCCTGACCTCCGCCGGAGGTCGACGAGGTCACCCGGCGCTCGCCCGAGCGGCGACCACGAGGCGCACCACCTCGGCCGCCGTCGCGGACAGCTCCGCGGCGGTCAGTGCCGGGTCGAGGGCCTCGGCGAGCGGGCGCGGGCGTCCGTGGATCGAGAAGACGGCGTCGAACGCGTCGAGGGCCGGCCGTTCGACCCGGCCACCGAGCGCCGACCACCAGGGCACCGCTGGCCCGGGCCAGCCGGGCGACACCGGCGGGCGCCTTCCCCATCGCGGTCTGGGCGTCCACGGAGCCCTCACCGGTGATCACGAGGTCCGCCTCCGCGACGGCGCGGTCCAGCCCGGTGACCTGAGCGACCTCGTCGAAGCCGGAGACGAGCGTGGCCCCGCAGACCAGGAGGGCGGCGCCGATCCCACCGGCGGCGCCGGCTCCGGGTCGGTCGGCGACCCGGCGACCGGTGTGCTCCAGGGCGTCGGCCCACCGGGCCATCCGGTCCTCGAGGTGCGCGACCTGCGCGGCGGTGGCACCCTTCTGCGGGCCGAAGACCCGGGCCGCGCCCGACGTGCCGAGCAAGCGGGTTGGTGACGTCGCTGAGGACGACGACGCGGGACAGGTCCGGGAGCGTGTCCGGGTCCAGGCCCGTGAACCCCCACAGCGGGTTCTGCGTGTCGGAGGTGATGTCGGCGCCCAGGGCGCGCAGCATGCCCGGTCCCGCCGTCGGTGCAGGCGCTGCCGCCGAGTCCGACGAGCACCCGTCCCGACCCGCTCGCCAGGGCGTGCGCGAGGTGTTCTCCCAGCCCGGCGGACGACGCGACCGGAGGCACCGAGGAGTCGACCGTGCCGACCAGCGCCAGACCGATGGTGCGGGCCGCCTCGACCGCCGCGGTGCCGTCGGGGAGCACGAGGTACGCCGCGTCGAGCGGTCGGCCGAGGGCGTCGACCGTGGACACCGACACCGACCTCGATGGCAGCGCCGCCGCCAGGGCGTCGATCGTGCCCTCGCCACCATCGGCCACCGCCACGACCCGCACCGATGCGGAGGGAGCCGCGGACAGGACACCGCGGCGGACCGCGTCGCCGGCCGCCGAGCTGTCCAGTGATCCCTTGAACGAGTCCAGCGCGGCGACCACCCGCAGGGTCACCGGGGGCGCACCCAGGCGTAGCCCCACGGAGCCAAGGTCAGCGGGGCCACCTCGTCGTCGGTCAGCACGTCGACGCCGACCACCGAGGGAAGCGTGACGGACTCGCCCGTCACGTTGGTCACGCAGACGCAGCTCGTCGTCGGTGCCCTCACCCCGGCGCACCGCGAAGACCCGGTCGTCGAGCCGCTCGACGCGCTGGGTGCCGAACGGTGAGAACGCCTGGTGTCGACGGCGCACGTCGAGCAGTCGTCGCATGCCCGCGAACACGGACCGGCGTCGCGGGTCGTCGCGCAGCTCCTCGTGGAGCCGGTCGGCGTCGAGGACGGCGCGGTTGATCCGGCGGTTGATCCGGCTGGTGACCATCCCCTCCAGGTCGGGCGGCGACCCGACGAGCGAGTGGCAGTAGACGGCGGGCACGCCGAGGAACGCGAACAGGATGCTGTGGGCGGCGAGCGCCTTGGCGGCCAGGACCGCCGGGTCCCGGGCCTCCTCGACCGTGCACAGGGCGTCGAGGTAGCTGAGGTTGAGCTCGTAGACCCGGCGCGACCCGTCCGGTCGGCTGGCCCACGACACCCGCCCGCCGTGCGCGTGGGTCCGCTCGACCAGCGCGCCGCGCTCGTGCGTCGTCGAGGATCCCCTCGGTGGCCCGCATCCCGATGCCGTCGTGGCTGGCGAGGAAGTTGAACCAGGTGGCCGTGTCGCTCACCGGGCCGATGCCCGCCGCCCACTCGCCGAGTCGCGCCGTCGACCCGGCCACGAACGAGTGCAGCACCAGCGGCGGCAGCGCGAACTGGTAGACGAGGTGGGCCTCGTCGTGCCCGTCGCCGAAGTAGGAGATGTTCTCGGCGTGCGGGACGTTGGTCTCGGTGAGCAACCGGGCGCCGGGCGCGACCTGGTCGACGAGGGCCCGCCACAGCTTGATGACGGCGTGGGTCTGAGGCAGGTGCAGGCACGTCGTGCCGGACTCCTTCCAGAGGAAGCCGATCGCGTCCAGCCGGACCGCCGACGCGCCGCGCACGAGGTAGCCGAGCAGCACGTCGGTGAGCTCGAGCAGGGTCTGCGGGTTGCGCACGTCGACGTCGACCTGGTCCTCGCCGAACGTGGTCCACGCCCACGCCTTGGTCCCGTCCGGCGCGCGGGAACGCGTGGTACAGCGGCGTGGTCCGAGGTCGGACCACGTGGGAGACGTCGAAGTCCGGGTCCTGCTCGACGTAGAAGCCGGCGTACGCCGGGTCGCCAGCCAGCCAGCCGAGGAACCACGGGCTGTGGCTCGACGTGTGGTTGGCCACGAAGTCGAACATCACATCGTGCTCGGCGGCCAGCTCGGCGACGTCGGCCCAGCTGCCCAGGGCCGGGTTGACGGCGCGGTGGTCGACCACGGCGAAGCCGTCGTCGGAGGTCCACGGGAACATCGGCAGCAGGTGCACGTCGCTGACCAGGTCGCCGACGTGGTCGTGCAGGAAGGCCGCCAGCGTGTGCAGCGGCGCCTCACCCCGGCGCCGGATGCCGTCGCCGTAGGTGATCAGGCAGGCGGTCTGCTCGGTGGGTGGCGCGACCTCCCGCCCGTGCGAGGTCCGCCGCGTACTGCCGGGCCAGCTCCACCAGCGCGGCCAGCACGTCGCCCGTGGTCGTCGGGATAGAGCAGCTCGACGTACGGCGCGATCCGGTCCGTCAGGGTCGCCGGCATCGAGGGTGGTCACGCCGACCCCTCGGCCCGAGCGAGCTCGGCGCCCGCGCGCACCAGGTCGCGGTGACAGCGGCGCGCCGGAGCCGCCCTCGGCCAGCACCCGTCGGACCGTGGCGAGACCCCAGTCGTCGAGCTCGGCGACCCGGTCGGAGAACGACGGCAGCCCGCCGAAGCCGCCGGCCTCGGCGGCCCATCGCTCGCGCAGTCGGTACGACGGCCGCGCCACGACGCAGTCGGGGTCGTTGACCCAGAGCCGACCCTGCATCCAGGCCCGGGCCGCCAGCGGCATCAGCCCGCGCAGTCCGGCGGAGCCGTCCTCGGCGCCCTCGTGGAAGGTGTCGGGTGAGACCCGCATCGCGTCCACCAGCCCCACGCTCGGGAGCAGCGGCGCCCCGCACCCGACGAGGTACACGTCCGGCCCGACCGCCTCGCGGACCAGGGCCAGGCCGGCGCGGTAGGCCGTCACCTCGTCCACGTCCGCGTGCCGGGCCCCGGGCACCGCACCGCCGTAGAGGAAGTCGAGCTTGAGGTAGTCGACGCCCAGGGCGACCAGCCTGCCGAGCACCTCCCGCAAGAAGGTCCTGGACCCCGGGGTGGGTGAGGTCGAGGCCGACCGAGGTCCTGCGCCCCAGTTGCGACCGGCGGGACCGACCAGCCAGTCGGGGTGCTCGCGGGCCAGCGTCGGTCCGCGTCCCGACGAGGAACGGCGCCAGCCACAGGCCGGCCCGCCGGCCCGACGTCCGGATCGTCGTCCACGATCGCCGGCAGCGACCCGAAGCCGGGCGAGGGCACCAGACCTTCGCCGAGGCCGGGGCTCCAGCCGTCGTCGATCTGCACGACGTCCACGGGGAGGTCCTGGTCGTCGAAGGCGTGCAGGTTCTCCGCGATGTCGGCGGCGGTGACCTGCTCGAAGTAGTGGTACCAGGAGCACCACACCGGCGGCGGGTCCACGAGCCGGGTGCGCCTGCCGACCGGTGGCGTACTCGTCGCCGAACGTCTCCAGCGCGGCTTCGCCCCCGGCCGGGTGCGTGGCTGACGCCGACCGGCCCGGAGGCGCGGACCACGACGCTGCCGCCCTCGATGGTCGGCGCGCAGGGTCGGCACGTCCACCGGGCTCGACCGCGGCGTAGCGCCGCGCCGGCTCACCCGTTGCCGGGGTCCACCACGAGCAGGCCCTCGGCCTGCAGCACCTCGGGCGTGAGCGGGCGTCCCGGGTCGGAACCGCATCAGGTGCTGCCACTCCTCCTCCGGGACCAGGCCCTTCGCGCCGATCGGGTACCAGGTCGCCGGACTCCAGCTCTGCCAGCCCTCGGCGTACACCCGCGCCTCGCGCCGGGTCGACCGGCACCTCGTCGATGACCTCGCCGGGCACGGTCACGACCCGCCATCCACGGTGACGGGGGCGCCGTCCTGCTCGGCCGAGGCTCCGGGCGGCCAGCACCAGGGCGACCGACCGCGCGGCGTCGGCCGCGGAGTTCTCCGGCTGCCGGCCCTCGGCCGACCGCGCACATCAGCTCGCCCATCGCCGCCGCGAAGCCGTCGACGAACCAGGCGCCGTGCAGCGGCACGGGCGTGCGGGTGGAGCCGTCGTCGAGCTCGAGCCGGTCGGAGTCCAGCAGCACGCTGCCGCGCAGCGTGCCCGTGGTGCCGTGCACCCAGAACGGGCAGCCGGGCTCGGAGGCCACCGCGTTGCCGACGATCCGCAGGGTCGCCGTCGCTCCCGACGGCGGTGCCCATCGACAGCGTGGCCGACCACGGGTTGCGCGCGTCCGCGGGCTGGCCCGGGACCCGCGAGTCGCTGGCCTGCACGGTGGTCACCGGGCCGGCGCCGCCGTCGTGCAGCCACGTGCGGGTGATGTCGACCCAGTGCAGGAGGTAGTCGGTGAGCAGCATGTGCGGCACGTCGTCGAACGGCGTCCCGGCCAGCGGCGGCAGCGGCTTGTCGTGCAGGTGGGTGACGCCGACGACCTGCCCGATGGCGCCGTCGCGGACGAGCAGGGTCGCCGCCCGCCAGGGCGGGGCCCAGCGCCCGTTGTGGTTGACCGCGACGCGCACGCCGGCCGCGTCGGCGCGGGCCAGCACGCGCGGGCAGCCGGGCCAGGTCGTCGGCCGACAGGGTGAGCGGCTTCTGGGCCAGCACGTGCTTGCCGGCGGCCACCGCCGCCTCGATCCAGTCGAGCCGTCCCTCCGGACCGGTGGCGAGGTCGACGTAGCGCACCTCCGGGTCGGCCAGCAGGTCCTCGGCGCTGGCGTAGACGCGGCCGACGAACGGGAACCGCTCCTGCACCGCGGCGGTGGTCTCCTCGCGACGGCTCCACACGCCGGTCACCCCGACGCCGTACTGCTCGTACGCCGGCAGGTGGGCCGACTGGGCGATCGTCCCGCAACCCGAGGATCGCGACGCCCGTCGCGGTCGGCCGGGAAGCGTGGGGCGGTGTCGACGATCACGGCGCCTCCGGGGCCGCGGGGAACCGCAGCACGGCCTGCAGGATCTCGGGGTCGCCTCGGTCGAGCCGCGCGAAGACCGCCGCCACGTCGGCGGCGTCGACCACGTCGGTGACCAGCGAGCGGACGTCGACCCGGCCGCTGGCGCACCTGGTCCATGAAGGTGCGCACCAGCCGGGGCTGGTCCCAGCGCGGGCCGAGCGCGACCGGGGTGCCGGCGATCTGGCTGGCCACGATCCGGACCCGGTTGTGGTGGAACTCCTCGCCCGAGCCGCAGGTGCTCCGCACCGCCCTGGTAGAAGCCCGAGGCCACGACGGTGCCGTCGACCACGACCGAGCGGACCGCCTCGTGCAGCGCCCGGTCGTTGCCGCTGCAGCTCGATCGGCGGGTCCACGCCGCCGCCGGACCAGGCCCGGATGGCGGCGCCGGCCCCGCCGTCGACGGTGGCGCTCACCACCTCGGCGGCGCCCATCGCGCGTGCGGCCGTCAGCCGCTCGGGAACCGTGTCCACGGCGACCACCTCGGCGCCGCTGAGGACCGCGAGCCGCGTGGCCAGCAGCCCGATCACGCCCTGACCGAAGACCGCGACCCGGTCGCCGAGCCGGGCCTCGGCGGCGAGCACGGCGTTGAGGGCGATCGACCCGACCCGGGCGAAGGTGCCGGAGATGGCGTCGTCCGCCGTCCAGACCCGGTCGCGGACCGCGGCGGCCGGGACCACCGCCTCGCTGCGGTGGCCCCAGATGCCGTGCACCACGTCGCCGACGGCGGGCGCCTCGACGTCGTCGGCGACCTCGACCACCTCACCGACCTCGGAGTACCCCCAGCCCTGCACCGGGTAGGCGAAGGTCGGCTCGCCGTCCACGAACAGCCGGCGCTCGGCGTCCCAGGTGCGGGTCAGGTAGGGGTTCGAGCCGCGGTAGGCGGTCAGCTCGGTGCCGGCGGAGATGCCGGAGTACCAGGTGCGCAGCCGCACCGAGCCGGGCACCAGCGGCTGCGGGTCGCAGGCGACCAGCGCCACGTCGTACGGCGCGGCGAACGAGACGACCTCGGGCACGGATGTCCTCCTGGGTTGCGGTGGGGCGCGGCGGGGTGCGGGCAGCGCGGCGTCAGCCCTTCTCCGCCCCGGCGGTGAGTCCTCCGGCCAGCCAGCGCTCGCTGAGGAAGAACAGCACGATGATCGGCAGGGTCAGGATGACCGAGCCCGCCATCAGCACCGTCGTCGGGCACCTCGATGCTGCCGGACAGCTGGGACAGGCCGAGGGAGACCGTCCAGTTGTCGCGCCGCTCCACCAGGAACAGCAGCGCGAAGAGGAACTCGTTCCACGCGATCATGAAGACGAACAGGGCGTTCGAGGCGATCGCCGGGCAGGGCCAGCGGCAGGCTGACGTGCCGCATCGCCTGGAGCCGCGTGCACCCGTCGATGGCCGCCGCCTCCTCGAGGCTGGCCGGGATGGTGTCGAAGTAGTTGCGCAGCATGTAGATCGACACCGCGGCCACCTGGGCGACGTAGACGACCAGCAGGCCGCGTCAGGGTGCCGCGCTGGCCCATCCGGGTGAAGAACACGAACAGCGGGATCGCCAGCAGGATGGCCGGGAAGAAGTAGACGCCCAGGAACACCGCGCTGATCTGGCGCCGGCCGAAGAACTCCAGCCGGCTGACGGCGTAGGCGCCGGGGATCGCGACGAGCAGGCTGATCACCACGGTGCCGATCGCGACCAGCATGCTGTTCTTGATGAAGTTCAAGAAGCCCTGCCCGCCGTCGTCGGTCGAGGCGAGCACGTCGTTGTAGGTGTCGAGGTCGATCTCGCCCGAGGTTCGGCCAGAGCGCACCCGGGTCCTGCAGCACGGCGTCGAGCGGTCGGAAGGACAGCAGCACCATGTAGTAGAAGGGGAAGAGGCTGATGATCAGCAGAGAAGGCGATGAAGCAGCCGGGACGCGCATCGACGACGCGAGCAGCCGGCCGCTCGCACGGGTCGCGGCTGATGCCGGAGCGGTTCGCGGTGCTCATGCGACCTCCTCCGACCGCCCGAACAGCTTGAGGTAGACGTCGACGAGGACGGCGAGGATCGCGGCCAGGACCAGCGCCTGCGCGGCGGCGGCGCCGATGTCGCCGCGGTTGATCAGGTAGTCGTAGACCCGCACCGCGACGACCTGCGTCCCCGCGCCACCGCCGGTGAGCAGGTAGATGTCGTCGAAGTTGTTGAAGGTCCAGATGAACCGCAGCACCGTGAGCACCGCGATCGTCGGCAGCAGCTGCGGCAGCACGATGTAGCGGAACCGCTGGGTCGGCGTCGCGCCGTCGACCATCGCGGCCTCCTCCAGGGTCTCCGGGATCGCCTGGATGCGGGCGGTCAGGAAGAGGAACGCGAAGGGGAACGAGCGCCACGCCTCGAAGAGCACGCAGCTCAGCAGGGCGACGCTCACGTGGGTCTCGAAGCCGAAGATCGAGACCGGGTCGGCCGAGCTGAGGAAGGCGATCGGCTCGTCCCAGCCGAGCAGCGTGGTGCCGTAGTGGTTGACGATGCCGAACTGCGGGTTGAGCATCGTCTTCCACACGAAGGTCGCGGCCACGACCGGGGCGACGTACGGGATCAGCATGCAGGCCCGCACCAGCCCGCGTCCGCGGAACGGCTGGCGCAGCGCGAGCGCGGCCAGCAGGCCGAGCCCGATGGCGCAGGCCGTGCCGCCGACCGAGTAGACGAGCGTGGTGACCAGCGCGTCGACGAACCCCGACGAGCCGAGCACGTTCTTGAAGTTCTCCAGGCTGTAGTCGCCGATGAACCCGGCCTGCCGGAGGTTGAGCAGCCGGACCTGCTGGAAGCCCAGGGAGATCGTCCACAGGATCGGCAGCACGACCATCGTGAAGACGATGACGACGGTCGGCGTGATCAGCAGGTAACCCGTCCGGCGGTCCTCACGGGCCCGCGCGGACCCGCCGTGCCGGGGTGGCGGAGGAGTTCGCGAGTCATCCTCCTTGGTCACCAGCATCGGCGCGGAGGGGCCGGCCAGGCTCATTGCACGGACCCCGCGGCCTCGCTGATCGCGTCGGCGGCCTGCTTGGCGGCCTCCTCGGCCGGGTGTCCCGGTGGACACCTCGTTGACCGCGTTGGCCACCGGCTGCTCGCCCTGGATGGCGCCGAGCAGGTCACCCTGTCCCTGCGGGATCGCCCAGCGCTGCAGCGTGTCCGTGCCGGCGGTCAGCGCGTCGATGACCTCCGGGCCGTAGAAGTCCGACAGCGGCGCCTTGGTGTCCACGCCGACCGGCATCTCCGCCCAGGCGTCGGAGTAGTTGGTCGCGCCGGGCGTGTCACCGGCCCGCACCGGGATCTTGCCCTCCGGGGCGATGGCGATCCACGGCTCGTAGCCGTCGGTCATCATGTACTCGACGAACTGCTGCGCGGGGTCGGTGGCCGCGTCCGCGGTGATCGTCCACGACGTGACCTCGCCGAACGTCGCCGGCTCCGAGCCGGACGGCCCCTGGATCGAGGTGACCACGCCGCTGTTCTTGGCGAGGAACGCCGGGTCCTTCTTGCACTCCGGGCACGTCGGCAGGGCGTCGTTGCGCAGGCCGGCCATCTCGTCGAGGATGAAGCTCGACCAGATGATCATCGCGGCCTGGCCGGCGAAGTACGACGCGCGCGTGGTGTCCACGTCCTGCGCGCCGCTCACCGAGTAGTCCTGCTGCAGCGTGCCGTAGAAGTCGAGACCCTCGACGCACTCGGGGCTGTCGAAGGTGACGTCGCCCGTCGTCGTTGACCATCTGGCAGTTGTTGCCCAGGCCGATCTCCTCGAAGGTCTGGGAGGTGAAGGCGTCACCGGCGACGTTGGCGCCGACGAAGCCGGCCACCTCGGGGCTGTCGAGCGCCTGGGCCGCGGCCAGGACGTCGTCGTAGGTCGCCGGCGCGGCCAGCCCGGCCTTGTCGAAGAGGTCCTTGCGGTAGACGAGCAGCTGGACCCACGACTCGCTGGGGACGCCGAGCTGCGGTGTCCCCGTCCGCCGACAGCTGACAGGGCGCTGTCGCTGAACGTCTCGGCGTCGAGGTCGTCCAGACCGTCGGCGACCGCATCGGTGTCGACGAGGTCGTTGGTCGAGAGGGTGCGCAGCGCACCGAGCGGCAGGGCGCCGATCACGTCGGGCAGGTCGCCGGCGGCGGCGTTGGACGTCAGCACCTGGTTGAACTGGTCCTCGGCGACCGCGACCAGCTTCGACGTCGATCCCGCTCTCCTTGGTGAAGGCGTCGACGATGTCCTGGGTGGCGGCGACCCGGTCGGGCAGGTCCTCGACGATCCAGACCTTGATGCTGTCGTCGCTGCCGCCTCCCCCACCGCCGCTGTCGTCGGAGCTGCACGCGGTGAGCGAGGCGACCACGACGGTCGCGAGGACGAGCGACGGCGCGAGCGCGGCGTCGGCGGTGATGGACGGACATGAGGCCTCCGGGTGTGTGAGCACTTTTGTCAAGAGATTGGACCTATGTCACCTACTTGTCAAGCATTAGATGTCCAGTCGCTACACTTTGGCCCGCGCTCCGTCGCCGCGGCCGGCAGCACCGACCCGCAAGGGAGGTGGACCGCCGTGCCGACCGGACCAGGAGACATCCTCGACCTGATCCGGCACGGCCGCGCCTCCACCCGCGGCGACGTGCTCGAGGCGACCGGGCTGTCCCGGATGACCGTCGCGCAGCGGCTGGACGCCCTGCTCGGTGCCGCGATGATCGTCGAGGGCGACACCACCGAGGCCACCGGCGGGACGACGACGGCGCAGCCTGACCTTCAACACCTCGCAGTCCCGCGTCCTCGTCGCTGCCGTCGACACCACGCACACCCGGATCGCCGTCACCGACCTCGGTGGCGACGGTGCTCGCGGAGGACCACCTCGACGTGCCCGTCGAGGACGGCCCCAGCGAGGTGCTGGACCGGATCGCCGACCGCCGTGGCCGTCCTGATGGACCAGCAGGGCGTCACCCGCGGACCGTGTGCGGGGTCGGGCTCAGCCTGCCCGGACCCGTCGACCCCGAGTCCGGTCGGCCGAGCCAGCCGCCGATCCTGCCGGGCTGGGACGCCTACCCGGTGGCCGAGCACCTGCAGGCGGGTCTCCCCGGCGTGCCGGTGCTGACCGCGAACGACGCCGACGCGGCCGCCCTCGGCGAGTACGCCGCGGGCTTCTCCGACGTCCGGTCGCTGTGCCTGGTCAAGGTCTCGACCGGCATCGGCACCGGACTCGTCATCGACGGTCGCTCCTACACCGGTGTCGACGGTGGGGCCGGCGACATCGGTCACGTGCGGGTCTCCCCGCGCTCCGACGCGCGGTGCCAGTGCGGCATGCAGGGCTGCCTGGCCGCCGTCGCCAGCGGGCGCGCGGTGGCGGCCGAGCTGACCGCCCTCGGCCTCGCCGGCGCACTCCGGGCGGGAGGTGCGCGAGCTGCTGGCGGCCGGCAACGCCGACGCCGCGCGGCTGACCCAGCAGGCCGGGCGACGCATCGGCGAGGTGATGGCCACCGTGGTCTGCCTGCTCAACCCCGAGGTCGTGCTGATCGGCGGCGCCCTGGCCTCGGCCCCGCTGCTCGCCGGCATCCGCGAGACGCTCTACCGCCTCGCCCTGCCGCGGGCGACCCGGCACATGGCGCTCCAGCTCGGCGCCCTCGGCGAGGACGCCGCGATCGTCGGGCTGACCCGGCTGGTCGTGGACCACGAGTTCTCCCCCGAGGCCGTCAACGCCAAGCTGCGCGGCTGACGCGGGCGTCGGACCGCCGCGTCAGCTGTCGCCGGCCTCGGCCGCGTAGAGGGCGGCGCCGACGATACCGGCGCGGTTGCGCAGGGTGGCGGGCACCAGCGGGGTGCGGACGTCGATGAGTGGCAAGAAGTGATCCGCCTGCTTGCTGACCCCGCCCCCGACGACGAACAGGTCGGGGGAGAAGAGCGCCTCGACGGCGCTGTAGTAGGCGGTCAACCGTTCGGCCCAGTCCTTCCAGGACAGGTCCTCGCGCTCGCGGGCGCTGTTGGCGGCGCGGCTCTCGGCGTCATGGCCGTCCACCTCGAGGTGGCCGAGCTCGGAGTTGGGCACGAGCACACCGTCGTAGATCATCGCCGACCCGATCCCCGTGCCGAGCGTGGTCACGATGACCAGCCCCGTGCGGCCGCGTGCCGCGCCGTACCGCGCCTCGGCCAGCCCGGCGGCATCGGCGTCGTTGACGACGTGCACGTCTCGGCCCGTGGCCTCGGTGAAGATCGCGTCCGCGTCGGTGTCCACCCACGACGCGTCGATGTTGGCCGCCGAGCCCACGACGCCATGGCGCACGATCGCGGGCACGGTGACCCCGACCGGCGCGTCCGAGGACGGGAACTTCCCCAGCAGCTCGGCGAAGACGGCCGCCACGGCCGCTGGGGTGGACGGTTGCGGGGTGTCGATGCGCACCCGCTCGGCGGCGAAGTCGCCGGGGCCGAGGTCGACCGGGGCGCCCTTGATGCCCGAGCCGCCGAAGTCGATGCCGAAGGGATGACCGCTCATGCCGAGCATTGTGGCACTTGACAAATCGGGACTACTTGTCAAGCGAGTTGACAACACCTAGGGTTTTGTCAAGCGAGACCTTCGTCCGTCGACACCAGGGGTTCCGATGAGCGCCGCCCGCACCAGCACCGTCTCCGCCGCGTCCACGTTGGGGTGGCGCGACCACAAGCGCTACCTGTGGCTCATCGGGTTGGTGGTGCCGAGCCTGGCCTTCATCGGCTCCGGGATGCACGCCCTGACCGGCTGGGGCGTGTGGTTCTGGATCGGGCCGCTCGTGATCCTCGTGATCGTCCCGGCGATCGACCTGGTGGCGGGGCTGGACCGGTCGAACCCACCGGACGACGTGATCGAGGCGTTGGAGAACGACCGGTACTACCGGTGGATCACCTACGTCTTCCTCCCGATCCAGTACGCCGGCTTCGTCGGCGCCTGCTGGCTGATCGGCCGCGGCGACCTCGGCACCACCGACCGGATCGGCCTGGCGATCTCGATCGGCTGCATCGGGGGGATCGGCATCAACACCGCCCACGAGCTCGGCCACAAGCGGGAGGCCAACGAGCGCTGGCTCTCCAAGATCGCCCTGGCTCAGGTGGCCTACGGGCACTTCTACATCGAGCACAACCGCGGCCACCACGTCCGGGTCGCGACCCCCGAGGACCCGGCCTCGAGCCGGCTGGGTGAGAGCTTCTACGAGTTCTGGCCACGCACGGTCCTGGGCTCGGTGCGCTCGGCCTGGCGTATCGAGAAGCGCCGCTTCGCCCGCGCCCACCAGCACCCGTTCCGGCTCCGCAACGACGTGGTGAACGCGTGGCTGATGACCGCGGTGCTGTGGGCCGCGCTGGTCGCCTGGCTCGGTCCGGGTCTTGCGCCGTACCTGCTGGTGCAGGCGGTCGTCGGCCTCTCGCTGCTGGAGGTCGTGAACTACATGGAGCACTACGGGATGCTGCGTCAGAAGGTGGGCGTGGGCGATCGCGAGCGCTACGAACGGGTCGACCCGTCGCACTCGTGGAACTCCAACAACATCGCCACCAACGTGCTGCTCTACCACCTGCAGCGGCACAGCGACCACCACGCCAACCCGACCCGGCGCTACCAGGCGCTGCGCGACTTCGAGGAGTCGCCGGTGCTGCCGACCGGGTACGCCGGGATGATCGTGCTCGCCGGCGTCCCGGCGATCTGGCGCCGAGTGATGGATCCGCGGGTGCTCGCGCACTTCGGGGGCGACGTGTCGCGGGCGAACCTCAGCCCACGCAAGCGGGACCGCTACCTCACGAGGTACGCGGCCGGGTCACGCCCAGCCGGCCCGGCTCTCGCGGCGGTCACGACCGCCGAGTCCGGTCCGGCAGCCGGTGACGGGGTGCTGGTGGCCCGGTGTCCCGGGTGCTCCTACACCTACGAGGTGGAGGCCGGCGACGAGCACGAGGGGTTCGCGGCCGGCACCGCCTGGGCCGACGTGCCGTCGGACTGGACCTGCCCCGACTGCGGGGTCCGCGACAAGGCCGATTTCGTGCCGGTGGACCGGGTCGGCGCCCGCGCTTCTCTAGACTGAGCGCGTGAGCACCGCCGCCCAGCCGCGCACGATGAACGAACGCGTGGTCGCGGCCGCGGCCGAGCTCACCTGCGAGCTGGGGTGGTCGCGGGTGACGATGGCCAAGCTGGCCGACCGGGTCGGCGTGAGCCGGCAGACGGTCTACAACGAGATGGGCTCCAAGCCCGCGCTCGCCGAGGCGATGGTGCTGCGCGAGCTCGCGATCTTCCTGGCCGGGGTGGACTCGGCGTTCGAGGAGCACCCGTCGGACCTGGTGGCAGCGATCCGCGCCGCATCCCTCACCGTGCTGACCCTGGCGGAGACGAACGCGCTGCTGCAGGCTGTCGTGTCCGCGTCGTACGGCGCCGAGACCGACCTGCTGCCGCTGCTGACCACCCAGTCCGACGCCCTGATCGACACCGCCAAGCAGGTGATCTCGGCGCGGATGGGTGGCTACGACATCGCCCTCGAGGGCCGACAGCTCGACGCGGCCATCGACATGGTCGTGCGGCTGGTCCTCTCCCACGTCACCCACCCCGCGGACACGCCCGCGCGGACCGCCGACGACATCGCCTGGATCGTGGAGCGGGCGCTGCGTCCGTGACCGCCCCGAGCGGAGTCGAGCTCGGCTCACGCACCGGGCGGGCCGTGATCCTGGCCGCGGTGCTCGGCTCCGGGATGGCCGGCCTGGACGGCAGTGTCGTCAACGTCGCGCTGCGCACCATCGGCACCGACCTCGACGCGAGCCTGGCCCAGCTCCAGTGGATCAACAACGGCTACCTGCTCACGCTCGCCTCCCTGATCCTGCTCGGCGGCGCCCTCGGGGACCGGTTCGGTCGGCGTCGGGTGTTCGTCATCGGGGTCGTGTGGTTCGCGATCGCCTCGCTGCTCTGCGGTCTGGCGCCCACCCCCGAGGTGCTCATCGTGGCCCGGCTGGTCCAGGGGATCGGCGCGGCGCTGCTGACACCCGGCAGCCTGGCCATGATCCAGGGCGCCTTCGTGCCCGCGGACCGCGGCCGGGCGATCGGCTTGTGGTCCGGGCTGACGTCGATCTCCTTCGCCGCCGGGCCGTTCATCGGCGGCGCGCTCATCGACTACGCATCCTGGCGGTGGATCTTCCTGATCAACCTCCCGATCGCGGTGGCGACGGTCCTGGTTGCCCAGCGGGCGGTGCCGGAGTCGCGGGACGCGGAGGCGGTGCCGGGCCTCGACGCGCTGGGGGCCACCCTGGGGGCGGTCGCGCTCGGCGGCGCGACGTACGCGCTGATCGAGTGGGGCTCCGCCGCGGCGCTGACTGCCGCGGTGGTCGGCTTCTTCGCCGCGGTCGGCTTCCTCGTCCGCGAGGCGCGCGCCCGGCACCCGATGCTGCCGCTGGAGCTGTTCGCGGTGCGGACGTTCAGCGCCGCCAACCTGATGACACTCCTGGTCTACGCCGCCCTCGGCGCGATCCCGCTGTTCCTGGTCCTGGAGCTCCAGACGGTGCTCGGCTTCAGCGCGCTGCGCGCCGGTGCGGCCACGGTGCCGATCACCCTGTGCATGTTGTTCCTCGCCCCCACGGGCGGGTCCATCGGCAGCCGGATCGGGCCGCGGATCCCGATGACGGTCGGCCCGCTGGTGATGGCGGTGGGCGCCCTGATGCTGGCCGGGGTCGACGCGGGCTCGTCGTACTGGACCGATGTGCTGCCCGGCCTGGTCGT
The DNA here is from genome assembly GCA_963791275.1 of uncultured Actinomycetota bacterium. Taxonomy (GTDB): domain Bacteria; phylum Actinomycetota; class Actinomycetes; order Propionibacteriales; family Nocardioidaceae; genus Nocardioides. Next base: position 165,460 of record CAWBRP010000004.1, on the reverse strand, counting down.
GTTCGGCCTGGGGCTGGCGCTGATGGTGGCGCCCCTGACCGCCACCGTGCTGGCCGCGGCGCCGGACCGGCACGCGGGCATCGCCAGCGGCGTCAACAACGCGGTGGCCCGGGCCGGCGCACTGCTGGCCGTCGCCGCCCTGCCGTTGGCCGTGGGGCTCGCCGGCGAGGAGTACGCCGACCCTGTCGCGATGAGCGCCGGCTACGACCAGGCGATGGTGATCTGCGCGGCCATGCTCGCCGTCGGTGGCCTGCTGTCGTGGGTCCTGATCCGCAACCCGCGGCCCCAGGAGCTGGTGGACGCTCAGGCCCGGTCGGCCACGTAGAGCGCGGTCAGGTAGTGCTCGGTGACCACGGGGCCGCACTCCTCGGCCGCGGCCGCGATGCGATCGAGAGCGCCCGGGGTCCGCGGCCAGGTCGGGAAGCTGGCGAAGAGCGCGCGCAGCCGGGACGGCGTGAGGTCGACCTGCCAGCGGAGCACGACCGGCTCCCGCGGCACGAAGAGTCCGCCGCCGGCGAGCTCGGCGCACCGCTCGTCGGCCTGCAGGGCGTCGATGGGTCCGCGCCTGGCCAGGCCGACCTCGCGGGAGATGGCCTCCACGCGCGCCCGGAAGGGCGTCTGTACCGCCGGGTTGCCGAACACGTTCCACCACACGGCCAGGACCCCGCCGGGTCGCAGGGCGCGGTGCACGAGGGGCAGCACCGTGGGCGGGTCCATCCAGTGCCACGCGGTCGCGGCCACCACCGCGTCGTACCCGCCGGCGGGCAGCGCGAGGGCCTCGGCGTGCTGGGGGTGGACGGTGACCCCGGGCAGGACGGCCCGCAGCTGGGCGGCCAGGGACGGCCCCGGCTCCACCGCATCGACCACGGCGCCACGGGCCACCAGCTCGCGGGTCGCCTGGCCCGACCCGGCGCCCAGCTCGAGGATGCGGACGCCCGGGTACACCGCGCCGGCCTCCTCGAGCGACGCCCAGAGGGCGGCGGGGTAGGGCGGCCGGGCGTCGTCGTACTCGTCGGCGATCCGGTTGAAGTGCCCCGCGTCCTGGTCGGTCACCCGAGCACGGCCCGCGCGTAGGCGTCCTCCGGCTCCTCGGCGACGTGCCGCGAACCGTCGGTCAGGGTGACCGCCCACCCGTCACCGATCCGCGCGAGCGCGAGGAACCTCTCGCCCAGCACCTCGCGGAGCTGGTCCTCGCGCGGCAGCCACACGACGTCCTCGGCCGGGGTGCTGTCCAGCGCCCACTCGGTGGTGCCGTTGAAGCGGATCAGCCGCCCCGACGGGAGGTCGGCGACCTCGATCACCATCTCCGAGACGACGAACACCTGGTCGAGGTCGCGCTCGACGAAGCAGAAGCGGTCACCCGAGCGCGGGGTCCAGCCCTGGCCGCGGGCCGCGAGGGCGGCACCCACCTCGGCGGCCAGGTCGACGGAGATCACCCGCTCATTGTGGCCGATGGGTCCACGGGCCTACGCTCATGCCACAGCGGTGCGTATCACGAAACAAAGGTGCACAATGCGCAACAAGGCGAGCGGGCTGCGGACTCCTTTCGGCCGCAAGAAGGACGCCGCCACGGCGCTGCGGCTGCTCGCTCGGGCCCGCTACGAGGTCCTCCCGACGCCCACCGTCGAGGAGAAGGTCCACGCCTCGGTGCCGCTCGACGTCGGCGTCACGGTGACCGCCTCCCCCACGAAGGGGCTCGAGGACACCCTCGCCCTCGCCGAACGGCTCTCCTCCGCGGGGTACGCCGTCGTGCCGCACCTGGCGGCCCGGATGGTGACCGGCCGCAGCGAGCTCGAGGAGATCGTGGCCCGGCTGCGGGCGGCCGGCATCAGCCGGGTCTTCGTGCCCGGGGGAGATGCGGCGCCGGCCGGCGACTACCCCGACGCGCTCGCTCTGCTGGAGGACCTCACGGCGCTCGGGCGGCCGTTCGCGCACGTCGGCGTGACGGGCTACCCGGAGTCGCACCCCACCATCCACGACGACCTCACGGTCCAGTCGATGTGGGACAAGCGTCGGCACGCGACGCACGTGGTCTCGAACCTGACCTTCGACCCGGGGCTGGTCAAGGACTGGCTGCACCGGCTGCGGCTGCGGGGAATCACCATGCCGCTGCTGCTCGGCCTGCCCGGGCCGGTGGACCGCGCCAAGCTGATCGGCATGGCCGGCAAGATCGGAGTCGGTGACTCCACGCGGTTCCTGTCCAAGCAGAAGGGCCTGATGACCCGGCTCGTCGCGCCCGGTGGCTTCACGGGGGAGCGGTTCCTCGCGGCGTGCGCGCCGACTCTCGGCGACCCGGAAGCACTCGTGGAAGGCCTGCACCTCTACACGTTCAACCAGGTCGCCGAGACCGAGGCCTGGCGACAAGACCTCGTCGCCAGGCTCTCGGGCTGACCCCCGCCTCAGGCGTGGGACAGCAGCTCCGCGTCGGACATGGTGACTCTCGAAACTAGAGTAAGTCACTCTAGTTCAGGCTCAGGATCAGCCGGAGACCAGGTCGGCCAGGGCCCGCTCGAGGCCGGCGTGTCCGGTGTCGACAACGGTGAGCGGGAGGCCGATGGCCGCGGCGGCCTCCTCGGCGAGCGTGCGCAGCTCAGCGTCGTCTGGTTCCTGGGCCAGCCAGACCACCCGGGTGTAGCTCTTGAAGTAGTCGTCGCGCAGCTCGGGCCAGCGGTCCAGCCCGAGCTCGCGCAGCACCGTCCGGGCGAAGGAACGGACCAGGAAGTCGGTGAAGACGTAGGTCCCGGGCTGCTCCTCGAAGAACCGGGCGAGGCGTTCGGGGCCGGCGTAGACGTCGTAGCAGTGCAGACCGGGCAGCCGCTGGACCCCGAGGTCGGCGCACACCTCGTCGAGGGCGCCGTAGGTCCCGCAGTCGGCGTAGCCGATCGCGATCCGGTCGTAGGCCGGGGCGAGCCGCTCGGCGAGGTCGCGGACCTGGCCGGCGATCAGCTGCGGCTGGTTGTGCAGCAAGGGGGGCAGTGGGTGCACGTCGACGCGCCACTGCCGCCGGGCCGCGATCTCCGCGGCCGGCTGGGCCAGGGCCCCGCAGGCGATCAGGGCGGTCCGGCCAGGCTCAGAAGGCGAGCTGCTCGACGAACCTGTCGTTGAAGTCGGGGCGGTCGGAGAGCTCGACATAGGTCACCTCCTCCAGCAGCGCGGCGGCTCCGGCGCGCTCGCGCACGGAGAGCAGGACCATCTTCGCCCCTTCGCCGGCGACGTTCCCGGCCGAGACGATGCGGAGCACCGGCAGCGCGGGGACCAGGCCGATGCGGACGGCGGCGCCGGGGGAGAGGTAGGAACCGAAGGACCCGGCGAGCAGCACCTGCTGGACGTCGCCCGGCTCGAGGCCGAGCTGGTCGAGCAGGAGCGACCAGCCCGTGGAGATCGCGGCCTTGGCGAACTGCAGCTCGCGGACGTCGCGCTGCGACAGCACGATGCACTCGTCGGCGGGTGCGTCGGGCGTCGGGCGGTGCAGCACGAACACCCGCTCCTGGCCGATCATGGTGAGTCGGTCCGCCAGCGCCGGCACGAGCACCGCCGCCTGCTCCTCGGGGACGAACCGCCCCGACGAGTCGAGGAGGCCGACCCGGACGAGCTCGGAGACGACGTCGACCAGGCCGGAGCCGCACAGGCCGCGGGGCTCGACGTCCCCGATCACCCCGAGCTCGACGGTGTCGGTGAGCTTGACGACCTCGATCGCGCCGTCGGCTGCCCGCATCCCGCAGCGGATCGCGCCGCCCTCGAACGCCGGGCCCGCCGGGGCGGCCGTCGAGACGATGGTGTCGCCGTCGGAGAGGACGATCTCGCAGTTGGTGCCGACGTCGATGAACAGCCGGGTGCGCTTGTCGCGGTCCATGCCGGTGGCGAGCATGCCGGCCACGATGTCGCCGCCGACGTACGCCCCGAGCGAGGGGAAGACGAAGGCCCGCGCGCGGGGGTGGATCTCGAGCCCGAGGTCCGCGGCGGAGACGACCGGGAAGGTCGCCGACGACATCACGAACGGCGCCACCCCGATCGGCTCGGGGTCGATGCCGAGGATCAGCGCGGTCATCGTCGCGTTGCCGGCGAGCGCGACCTCGTAGACGTGGGCGGGGTCGACGCCGCCCTCGGCGCACACCTCGGCGGAGAGCTCGCGCAGGGTGGCCGCGGCGGCCTCCTGGAGCCGCGGCAGGGTCTCGGGATCCATCATGGTCGCCGAGATCCGGGTGATCACGTCGCCGCCGTAGGGCTGCTGCTTGTTCAGCATCGACGTCACCGCGACCGGGGTGCCGGTCTCCAGGTCGAGCAGGGTGGCCACCACGGTGGTGGTGCCGAGGTCGAAGGCCAGGGCGTAGCGGGTGCCGGTGGTGTCGCCGGGCTCCACGTCGATGAGCGCCTCGTCGGCGATCACGGCGGTGACCTTGAAGTCCGCCTCGCGCAGGGCCTTCGGCAGCCCGCGCAGCACCGCGAGGTCGCAGGTCAGCTCGAGGTCGTCGATCGCGTCGAGGAGGCGGACCAGGTCGGTGCGCTGGTCGGCGAGGGTGGGCTCGGTGAGCTCGACGTACCGCTTCTGGAGCGCGGGGCGCAGGATCACCTGCCGGCCCACCCCGACGGTGGCGGCCTTGGGCCGGGTGGTGAGCGGGGGTACGGCGACCTTCAGGTCGCGGGTCGCCGACACCAGGCAGGCCAGGCGCCAGCCGCCGGCCAGCTGGTCGGCGGTGAAGGTGCGGGTGTCGTGCAGGGTGACTGGGCTGGCCGGCTCGATCTGCACCCGGCACTTGCGGCAGGTGCCGTGGCCGCCGCAGGTGGAGTCGATGGCGATGCCGTTCCACGACGCGGAGTCGAAGACGGTGACACCCGGTGGCACCCGCACCGACTTGGGCCCGGCCGCCCCGGCCACGTCGAAGGTCAGCTCCACCCGGCCGGTGCCGTCATGGGTCGGCTCGGCGACCGGCTCGGTCGACGGGGCACCCGGGACGGGCGGGGCGAGCAGCCCCTCGCGGCGCAGGTCGTCGGTCACGTCGTGGCGGCTGCCGCGGCCGCCCTGGCCCGGTGCCGGGCGATCCACGCCATGCCCCAGTCGTCGTGGCCCAGGAGCAGGTCGGCGGCCTTCACGGCCTCGACGATCTCCGGCGTGCGGGTGTCCATGATGGCGCTGGTGAGGCCGGAGGTCATCGCCATCGGCAGGAACGCCGCGCCGAGCTGGTGCCGCGAGGGCATGCCGAACGACACGTTGGAGGCGCCGCAAGTCATGTTGAGACCCCAGGTGTCGCGGATGCCGCGCATCGTCTCCATGGTGGAGAGGGCGGTGGCGGTGTCGGCGCCGATGGGCATCGCCAGCGGGTCGATGACGATGTCGCTCAGGGCGATGCCGTACTCCTGGGTCGCGACCCGGACGATCTTGGCGACCAGCTCGAGGCGCTTCTCGGCCTCCATCGGGATCTCGTCGTGGTCGTTGGGCAGCGCGATGACGGCGGCGTCGTACTTCTTGACCAGCGGGAGGATCTCCGCCATCCGGTCGTCCTCGGCGGTGATGGAGTTGACCAGCGCCCGGCCCCGGTAGACCGACAGCCCCGCCTCGAGCGCCTCGACCACCGAGGAGTCGATGCACAGCGGCAGGTCGGTCAGCTCCTGGATCATCGTGACGGCCTTGGCGAGCAGCTCGGCCTCGTCGGTCAAGGGCACGCCCATGTTGACGTCGAGCATCGTCGCGCCGCCCTCGACCTGCGCCTTGACGTCCCGCTCGATCGCGGAGAGGTCCCCGGCCCTCAGCTGCTCCTGGAAGATCCGGCGGCCGGTGGGGTTGATCCGCTCCCCGATGAGGACGAAGGGGCGCGTGTGGCCGAGCACCACCTCCTTGGTGGCCGAGCGGACGACGGTCTCCTGCGGCTCCGCGGTGGGGGCGGCCATCAGGCACTCACCAGGGAACGCTTCTTGTGGAGCAGGTCCTTGGCGCGCTTGACGCAGGCGGAGGCGTCCGCGGCGTACCCGTCGGCGCCGACGGCGTCGGCGTACTCCTGGGTGACCGGCGCGCCGCCGACCATGACGATCACGGAGTCGCGGAGGCCGGCCTTCTGGAGCGCGTTGATGTTGGCCTTGAACATCGGCATCGTCGTGGTGAGGAACGCCGAGAAGCCGACGATGTCGGGCTGGTGCTCCTCGATCGCGGCCACGAACTTCTCGGGGGCGACCTGCACGCCGAGGTCGATCACCTCGAAGCCGGCGCCCTCGAGCATGATGTTGACCAGGTTCTTGCCGATGTCGTGGACGTCGCCCTTGACGGTGCCCATCAAGAACTTGCCGATGGTCTGCACGCCGGTCTCGGCGAGCAGCGGCCGCAGCACCTCCATCGCGCCGGCCATCGCCCGCCCGGCGATCAGCATCTCGGGCACGAAGAAGTCGCCGCGCTCGAAGCGGGCGCCGACCTCCTCCAGCGAGGGGATGAGCGCGTCGAAGAGCAGCGACTGCGGCTCCATGCCGAGGGCCAGCGCCTCGTGGGTGAGCTCGAGCACGCGCGGCGCATTGCCCACGAGCGTGTCGTCGTACAGGGCCTGGAGGATCTCTTGTTCGTTCACGCTGCGCCGACCTTTCCTAGGAGTGAGGTGACCCTCTCGGACTGACTGATGAGCAGGGCGCCCGTCGGAGCGAGCCGCTCCGCGAGACGGGCGGTGGGACCGGAGATGCCCAGGGCCGCGATGACCTTGCCGTCCCGGTCGCGCACGGGGACCGCGACCCCGGTGAGGCCGAGCTCGAGCTCGTCCACCGTCGCGGCGTAGCCGCGGGACCGGACCAGCGCCAGGTCCGCGGCGAACCGCGCTGCGTCGGTCTCGGTGTGCGGCGTGACGGCGACGAGGAGGCCGCCGGGCGGCTCGATCGCGTCGAACGCGTAGAGCACCTTGCCCAGCGCCGACGCGTGCGACGGCACGTCGACGAGGGTCCAGTCGCGGGTGCCGAGCAGGTAGCGCGCGTCGACCTGGGCGATGTGGCTGACCCGGCCGCCGCGGGGGACGCCGAGGTTCACCGTCTCACCGGTCTCCTCGCCGATGGCCGCCATCACGGGACGGGCCAGGCGGGCCAGCTCCTCCCACGGGTCGTGGCGGGCGGCGTACAGGTCGAAGAGCGGGCCGGCGACGTACGACCCGGTGCCGCTGCGCTCGAGCAGCTCGGTGCGCTCGAGCGCCGTGAGCAGCCGGGAGGCCGTCGACTTCGGCAGGCCGCACTCCTCCGCGAGCGAGGCGAAGGTCACCGGCTCGTCGGCCCGCACCACCGTGGCCACGAGCAGGGCAGCACGGTCCACCGCCTGCGTGCCGCTCGCTGCCGGGCTGCTCATGCTTGACCTGCTCCGTTCCGGGTTCCATGATATGGAACACTCGTTCCATATCATGAGGCTCTCTCCCGCGGAGGGTCAAGTGGTCTCGACAATCTCGACCGACGGAGGGCGCATGTTCCGCAACCGGATGCCTCGCTACGACATCCTCTCCGAGGAGGCCATGGCCACCCTGGACAAGGGCTGGCGACGCCTGATGACCGAGATCGGCGTGGAGTTCCTGGACCAGCGCGCGCTGGACCTGTTCGCCGCCCACGGCCAGCGGGTCGAGGAGAACAAGGTCTTCCTCGACCCCGACTTCGTGCTCGAGCAGGTCGCCAAGGCGCCCCGCGAGTTCGACGTCCAGGCCCGCAACCCCGACAACTCCATCCACATCGGCGGTGACGCGATGGCCTTCGGCGCGGTCTACGGCCCGCCGTTCGTCCGCCAGGGCGAGGTCCGCCGGGACGCGACCATGCAGGACTTCCGCCAGTTCACCCAGCTCGCGCAGTCGTTCTCCGTGCTCGACTCGGCCGGTGGGGTGATCTGCGAGCCCAACGACACGCCGCTCGACTCGCGGCACCTCGACATGACCTACGCGCTGCAGACGCTCACCGACAAGATCTACATGGGCAACGTGGTGTCCGGGGTCAACGCCGCGGACACGATCAGGATGGGCGAGATCCTCTTCGGCTCGCGCGCCGCGATCGAGGAGACGCCCGTCTCGATCTCCCTGATCAACTGCAACTCGCCGCTGCGCTGGGACGACCGGATGCTGGAGGCGCAGTTCGAGTACTCCTCGGCCAACCAGCCGGTCGTGCTCACGCCGTTCATCTTGATGGGCGCGATGTCGCCGGTGACCATCCCGGCCGCCCTCGTGCAGCAGATCGTGGAGGCGCTGTCGGGCATCGCGCTCTCCCAGCTGATCCGCCCGGGCTGCCCGGTGATCTTCGGGTCGTTCCTCTCGAACATCGACATGCAGTCGGGGTCGCCGACCTTCGGCACCCCCGAGTCGGGCATCGGCCTGCTCTGCACCGGCCAGATCGCGCGGCACTTCGGGCTGCCGTTCCGCACCGGGGGCGGCCTCACGTCGTCGCAGGTGGCCGACGCCCAGGCGGGCTACGAGGCCCTGATGACGATGATGCCGACGTTCCTGGCCGGCGCGAACTGGGTCATGCACTCTGCCGGCTGGCTGGAGGGGGGCCTGGTCGCGGGCTACGAGAAGTTCATCGTCGACGTCGAGATCCTGCAGATGCTCCAGCACGAGTTCACCCCGCTGGAGATCGACGAGGACTCCATGGCCTTCGGCGCCCACGAGGAGGTCGGGCACGGTGGCCACTTCCTCGGTGCCATGCACACGATGGAGCGGTTCCGCACCTGCTTCTACCGGCCGCTGCTCTCCTCCTCGGAGAACTACGAGCGCTGGATGCGCAACGGTGGCGCCGACACCACCACCCGGGCCACCGCGGTCTACCAGAAGCGCTTGGAGGACTACGTCGCGCCGCCGCTCGACGACGCCATCCGCCTCGAGCTCGAGGAGTACGTCGTCCGCCGCCGCGCCGAGCTCGGCGACTGACCCGGTGGCGGACCAGCTCTCGGGTAACGCCCGCGAGTGCGTGCTGACGCTGATCTGCGACGACCGGCCCGGGATCGTGCACGAGGTGGCGGGCTTTCTGGTCGGGCACCACGCCAACATCGTCGAGAGCCAGCAGTTCCACGCCGCCTTGGAGGACCGGTTCTTCATGCGGGTCCGCTTCGAGGGGACCGAGGGGGCGTTGGACCTCGCCGGGCTGCGCACCGACTTCGCGGCCGTGGCGGCCAGGTTCGGCATGCGGTGGGAGCTGTGGGAGACGGCGGCGCCGTACCGCACGCTGCTGATGGTGTCCCAGCACCTGCACTGCCTCAACGACCTGCTCTACCGCTGGTCCACCGGCTCCCTCAACATCGAGATCCCGGCGATCGTCAGCAACCACCGCGACGCGCAGCGGCTGGCCGACACCTACGGCCTGGAGTTCCACCACATCCCGGTCACGCCGGACACCAAGCCCGAGGCCGAGCGCCGGCTGGCCGAGGTCGCCGACACCTACGACGTCGACCTGATCGTGCTGGCTCGCTACATGCAGATCCTCAGCGACGACCTGTGCCGGCGCTGGTCGGGGCGGATCATCAACATCCACCACTCGTTCCTGCCGAGCTTCAAGGGCGCCAAGCCCTACCACCAGGCCTTCGAGCGCGGGGTGAAGCTGGTCGGCGCTACGGCGCACTACGTCACCGCCGACCTCGACGAGGGTCCGATCATCGAGCAGGACGTGCTGCGGGTCGACCACAACCTCGACCAGGACCGCCTGGTCGCGGCCGGCCGCGACGTCGAGGCCCAGGTGCTCTCCCGGGCCGTCCGCTGGCACGCGGAGTCCCGGGTGCTCCTCAACGGGCACCGGACGGTCGTCTTCCGCTGACGCGCTGTCGCGCCATGTGCTCTACGGTTGCGCCATGAGCAACCAGGCCGGGGTCGTGGGGGTGCAGTCCGTCGACCGGGCGCTGAGCATCCTGGAGACCCTGGCCCGCTCCGGCGAGCTGGGCGTGACCGAGCTCGCGGCCGGCCTCGACGTGCACAAGTCCACGGCGTTCCGGCTGGTCGCCACGCTCGAGAGCCACGGCCTGGTCGAGCAGACCGAGGACCGCGGGAAGTACCGCCTCGGCGTCGGCCTGCTCCGGCTCGCCGGCGCCACCACCGCGCGCCTCGACGTGGTGCAAGAAGCCCGCTCCATCTGCCGCAAGCTCGCCGCGGACACCCGCGAGACCGTCAACATCGCGGTGCTCGCCGACCGGGCCGCGCTCTACCTCGACCAGGTGGCCGGGTCCAGCGCGCTCCAGTCCCACAACTGGGTCGGCCAGCACATCCCGCTGCACGCGACCAGCAACGGCAAGGTGCTGCTCAGCGGCCTCGACGGCCCCGAGCAGACGCGGGTGCTCGGCGCGCTGCCGGCCTACACCGGACTGACGATCACCAAGAAGGGCGAGCTGCGCAAGGAGCTCGAGCGGGTCCGCGAGCAGGGGTACGCCGTCGCCGTCGACGAGCTCGAGGTGGGGCTCACCGCGGTGGCCGCCCCGATCCGCAACGCCCACGGCGACGTGATCGCGTCGATGAGCGTGAGCGGCCCCACGTTCCGGCTCGACGAGGCCCGGCTGCCCGAGGTGATCGGCCTGCTGACCGAGGCCGCCGGCCGAGGTGTCGCACCGGCTCGGCTCGTCTCACAGATAGCGGCTGCTCGGCCAGAGCGTGCCGAGGTCGACGCCCGGGAAGCGCGCGGCCACCGCGTCGTACACCCCGCGGTAGTGCCCCGCGACGCGCGCCACCAGGTCGTCCGGCAGGGGCGCCGTCTTGGGCGAGGCGTTGACGACGTGCGCGAGGTCCGGGACGTGGTGGTCGATGCCGAGGTGCGCCCCCAGGTCGGCGAGGACGTCGACGTCGAAGAGCCGCTCGTAGAAGCCGATCCACGGCTCGTCCGGTGCGAACGCCGTGTCGATCGCGGCGAGGGTGAGGTCGTAGCGGGTCCGGGTCTCGTGGTCCTCGCGCGCGAACAGGCGGGCCACCCATTCCTCGGTCGGGCCCGGGAACTGCTCGGGCCGGCGCTGCTGGTTCATCCGCACCATCGACCAGATCCGCTCGACCGGGTCGCGCATCAAGAACACCGGCACCGTGCGGACGCCGCGGCGGGCGAAGCCCTCCCGGATGAGGCGGAGCCGCGTCGCGGGCAGCAGGGCGTACGACGGGGTGATGTCGCAGGTGAGCCGGATCCCCGCGCCGCCCAGCAGTCCGGCGAAGTAGTCGAAGTAGGTCTCGAGGTCGGCGTAGAAGGAGGCCTGGCGGAGCGCGTCGGCGTCGGCCGGGACCCCACGGTCGAGCGCGTCCACGGCCTTGGTCGCCCGGGTCACGACCCGCCTGCGCATCCAGGCCTCCGAGGCCAGGTCGAGGCCGTCGAAGACGTGGTACTCCTTGCGGAAGCCCGGGTCGCACTGCGGCGACGCGGCCAGGTAGTCGTGCAGCCAGGAGGTGCCACCCTTCTGGCAGCCCAGGCCCAGGGCGAAGGTCGTCATCGTTGCATCATCGCAACCCGGAAGTACCTTGACGTAATCGACCGTCGGACCCATGCTCAGCCCCAAGAGCCGTTGCGACATGAGCACTCGGGTTGCTCCATGCGCAACGATCCCGTCGAGCGGGAGGACCGCGTGCCCGAGCCCACGCTGTACGTAGGGGCGTCGTGGGTGAGCGCCCGCGAGGGTGGTCGCCGCGAGATCCGCTGCCCCGCCGACGGCACGCTGGTGGGCGTCGTCGACGAGGCGACCGCCGAGGACACCGAGGCGGCGATCGCCGCGGCCCGGACCGCCTTCGACGACGGCCCCTGGCCGGGGACGTCCCAGCGGGAGCGGGGTGCGGTGCTGCTCCGGGTCGCCGACCTGCTGCAGCGCGACAAGGCCGCCATCGCCCGGATCGAGAGCCTGGACACCGGCAAGCGGCTGGCCGAGAGCGAGTACGACGTCGACGACGTCACCAGCGTCTTCCGGCACTACGGCTCGATCGCCGGCGACGAGCCCGAGCGCGCCGTGGACGTCGGGCGTGACGACGTCGAGTCGCGCGTGGTGCACGAGCCGGTCGGGGTCTGCGCACTCATCACCCCGTGGAACTACCCGCTGCTCCAGGTCGCCTGGAAGGTCGCGCCCTGCCTGCTCGCCGGCAACACCTTCGTCCTCAAGCCCAGCGAGCTCACCCCGCACACCGCCATCCACCTGATGAGGCTGCTGGAGGAGGCGGGCGTGCCCGCCGGGGTGGCCAACCTGGTGCTCGGCGCCGGGGCCGGCGCCGGGGCGCCGCTGTCGACCGACCCACGCGTGGACCTGGTCTCGTTCACCGGTGGGGTCGAGACCGGCAAGAGACTGATGGTCAACGCGGCCGGGACCGTGAAGAAGATCGCCCTCGAGCTGGGCGGCAAGAACCCCAACGTCGTCTTCGCGGACGCCGACCGGGAGACCGCCCTCGACATGGCCCTCACCGCGGTCTTCCTGCACTCCGGGCAGGTCTGCTCGGCCGGGGCCCGGCTGGTCGTCGAGGAGAGCATCCACGACGAGTTCGTCGACGACCTGGTCCGCCGGGCCGGCGGGATCCGACTGGGTGGTCCCTTCGACGACCGGGCCCAGACCGGCCCGCTGATCTCGCAGGGCCACCTCGACAAGGTGACGGCGTACGTCGAGGGTGCGGTCGCCGAAGGTGCGACCCTGCGCGTCGGCGGCGAGCGGGTCTCCACGGCGGACCTCGACGCGGGCTACTACTTCCCGCCCACCGTGCTCGACGGCTGCGACACCTCGATGCGCTGCGTCCAGGAGGAGTCCTTCGGACCGGTGCTGACGGTGGAGACGTTCACGAGCGAGGACGAGGCGGTCCGGCTCGCGAACGACTCGATCTACGGTCTCGCGGGCGCGGTGTGGACCACCGACGACGCCAAGGCCGAGCGGGTGGCGCGGCGGCTGCGGATGGGCACCGTGTGGATCAACGACTACCACCCCTACGTCGCCCAGGCCGAGTGGGGCGGCTACAAGCAGTCCGGCATCGGCCGCGAGCTCGGTCGCGCCGGGCTCGAGGAGTACCAGGAGACCAAGCACATCTGGCGCAACACCAAGCCGGAGCCCCAGCAGTGGTTCGGGGACGGGACATGAGCGGGGAGCGCAAGCGCTACGACTACGTGATCGTCGGCGGCGGGTCGGCGGGCAGCGCGCTCGCCAACCGGCTGAGCGCCGACCCGGGGACCTCGGTGCTCGTGCTCGAGGCGGGGCACGCCGACACCCGGCTGGACCCGCTGGTCAACATGCCCGCGGCGCTGCCGTTCCCGATCGGCAACCGGCTCTACGACTGGAAGTACCAGACCGACCCCGAGCCCCACATGCACAACCGGCGCATCTACCACGCGCGCGGCAAGGTCCTGGGCGGCAGCAGCTCGATCAACGGCATGATCTTCCAGCGCGGCAACCCCTTGGACTTCGAACGATGGGCGGCCGACCCCGGTCTGGAGACGTGGGACTACCTGCACTGCCTGCCGTACTTCAAGCGGATGGAGACCCGCCTCGACGACGCGGGGCAGCCGGCCGGTGACGTGTGGCGAGGGGCCGACGGTCCGCTGCTCCTCGAGCGCGGCCCGGCCACCAACCCGCTCTTCGGGGCGTTCTTCGAGGCCGCCCAGCAGGCCGGCTTCCCGCTGACCGACGACGTCAACGGCTACCGGCAGGAGGGCTTCGCCCGCTTCGACCGCAACATCTACCGGAGCCGCCGGTGGTCGGCGGCCCGGGCCTACCTCGATCCGGCGCGGTCGCGCGCCAACCTGCGCATCGAGACGCTCGCCTTCGTCACCGGCATCCGGTTCCGGGGCAGGCGCGCGGTCGGCCTCGACTACCGGCACGCCGGCCGTCGGCGCAGCGTCGAGGCCGGCGAGGTCGTGCTCTGCGGCGGCGCCATCAACACCCCGCAGCTGCTCCAGCTCTCAGGTGTGGGCGACGCCGCGTACCTCGCGCCGCTCGGCGTCGAGATGGTCCACGACCTCGCGGGTGTCGGTGCCAACCTGCAGGACCACCTCGAGGTCTACGTGCAGTACGCCTCCAAGCAACCGGTCTCGATCGCACCCGGGCTGAAGTGGCACCGCCGCCCCAAGATCGCCTACGACTGGCTCTTCCGCCGCCGGGGCCTCGGCGCCACCAACCACTTCGAGGGCGGGGGCTTCTGTCGCAGCAACGACGAGGTCACCTGGCCCAACCTGATGTTCCACTTCCTGCCGGTCGCGATCCGCTACGACGGGTCGTCGCCCGCGCACCTCCCGGCCGGCGGCCACGGCTACCAGGTGCACGTCGGACCGATGTACGCCGACACCCGGGGGCACGTGAAGATCCGCAGCACCGACCCGCGCGAGCACCCGAGCATGCTGTTCAACTACCTCTCCACACCCACGGACCGCAAGGAGTGGGTGGAGGCGATCCGCACCGCGCGGCTGATCCTCAACCAGCCCGCCTTCGCGGCGTACAACGACGGCGAGCTGTCGCCGGGACCCGGCGTCGAGACCGACGAGGAGATCCTCGACTGGGTGCGCGCCGACGCCGAAACCGCCTTGCACCCCTCGTGCACTGCGAAGATGGGCACCGAGGAGGGATCCGTGACCGATCCGCTGACCATGAAGGTGCACGGCCTCGCCGGGCTGCGGGTCGTCGACGCCTCGGTGTTCCCCTACGTCACCAACGGCAACATCTACGCGCCGGTGATGATGGTGGCCGAGAAGGCCGCCGACCTGATCCTCGGCAACACCCCGCTGGCGCCCGCAACGGTGCCCTACTACCGTCACGGCGCCGGGCTGCCGCTCTGGCCGGACGAGCACGTCGAGACCGGCCAGGAGGCCACATGACTGACAGCGCGCTGCAGGTCGACGGGCTCTGGAAGATCTTCGGCCCCAAGTCCGACAAGGTGCTCGGCACGCCGGACGCCGAGCTCAGCCGGGCCGAGCTCAAGGCGAAGACCGGCTGCGTGGTGGGCGTCCGCGACGTGTCGTTCGACGTGGCCCCCGGCGAGGTGTTCGTCGTGATGGGGCTGTCCGGCTCGGGCAAGTCGACGCTCGTGCGGTTGCTGACCCGGCTCATCGAACCCACCGCCGGCACGGTCACCATGAACGGCGAGGACATCACCGGCGCCTCCGCCTCCCGGCTGCGGGAGGTGCGCCGCAACCAGGTCTCGATGGTGTTCCAGCACTTCGGCCTGCTGCCGCACCGGCAGGTCATCGACAACGTCGCCTACGGGCTCGAGGTGCGCGGGGTCCCCAAGAAGGAGCGGCGCGCGAGGGCCTCGGAGATCGTCGACCTCGTGGGCCTGACGGGCTACGAGAAGTCCTACCCCGACCAGCTGTCGGGCGGCATGCAGCAGCGCGTCGGCCTGGCCCGGGCCCTCGCGGGCGATCCCGACATGCTGCTCTTCGACGAGCCCTTCTCGGCGCTCGACCCCCTGATCCGGCGTGACATGCAGGCGGAGGTCATCCGCCTGCACCACGAGCTGGGCAAGACCATGGTCTTCATCACCCACGACCTCGCCGAGGCGCTCAAGCTCGGCGACCGGATCCTCATCATGCGCGACGGGGCGATCGTGCAGATCGGGACGCCCGACGAGGTGGTGGCCCGACCGGCCGACGACTACGTCAAGGACTTCGTGTCCGAGGTTCCCAAGTCGCACGTGCTGACCCTGAAGTGGGTGATGCGCGAGCCGCGACCCGGTGAGTCCATGGAGGGCCCGACCCTTCCTGTGGACACCATCGTCCGCCAGGCGGCCCGCGCGGCCATCGCCTCCGACCACCCGATCCGGGTCGTCGACGGTGACACGCTGCTGGGCGTGGTGGACGAGGACGACATCATGCGGGTCGTCGTGGCCGAGGACCACAAGTGACCGCGACGCTGGCGTCCCCGCTGCCCACCCCGGTCGAGCCCGGCGCCACGCCACCCGCGCCGGAGGAGAAGCGGATCTCGCGCTTCTACCTCGCCGCCATCGTGATCGGCGTCTGGATCGTGGTGTGGGCCTTCACGAAGGGTCAGCAGACCCTCGACCTGCCCGGCCGCGAGAGCACCGACCTGCACGACTCGTTCACCGAGTTCCGCAACGGGATCATCGCCGGCCGGGAGAACAACCCCGTGATGCAGGTGACCAACGCCATCTCCGAGGCCTTCCGCAACATCGTCGACTGGTTCCAGCGGATGGTCGCCCGCCCCAACCTCCCGCGTCCGGTGCCCGAGGTCGGCTGGCTCGGGGTCACCGCCGTCGCGACCTGGATCGGCTTCGCGATCGCCAACGGACGCATTGCCATCCTGGTGCTGTGCTCCTTCCTCTCCTTCGGAGCCTTCGGCTACTGGGAGGACTCCATCGACCTGCTCATCGTCACCGCCGTGTCGGTCGTGATCGTGCTCGCGTTCGGGTTGCCGCTGGCGGTGCTGTTCGGCACCCGGGACTGGGCGGCCCGGATCCTGACGCCGATCCTGGACTTCTTCCAGACCATGCCCACCTTCGTCTACCTCCTGCCGATCGTGCTCTTCTTCGGCATCGGCGTCAGCGGCGCCGTCGTGTGCACCTTCGTCTACGCGCTGCCGCCGCTGATCCGCATCGGCGGCTTCGGCATCAGAGAGGTGTCGCCGACGACGGTGGAGGCCACCGACTCGGCCGGTCAGACCTACTGGCAGCGGTTGCTCAAGGTCCAGCTCCCGATGGCGCGCAAGACGATCATCGTCGGCCTCAACCAGACCACGCTCGCGGCGCTGTCCATGGCAACCATCGCCTCCTTCGTCAACGGCCCCGGACTCGGCAAGCCGGTGCTCAACGGCCTGGTGCGCGGGGACTTCGGCGGCGCGTTCGTGCCCGGCGCCCTGATCGTGCTGATGGCGGTGATGCTCGACCGGACGACCACCGCCGCCAGCGAGCGCTCCGAGATCGTGGCCCGCGGGGGCGGCGGCAACCCGCGCACCCGGCGGCTGCTGCTCGCCGGCACCGGCGTGGTCACCCTCGTGGCGGTGTACCTGTCCCGCTACTACCCCGACCTCGCGGAGTTCCCGACGCTCGACTGGGGGGACCGGGTGGCCGACGTCGCGGACGACGTGATGCGCTGGGTCGTCGACACGTTCGGCGGCGCCACGGAGGCCTTCAAGGACTTCATCAGCACCGTCTTCCTCAACCCGCTGCAGTCGTTGATCGCCGAGTCGCCCTGGTGGCTGACAGCTCTGGGGATCCTGGCCCTCTCCGTCGTCTACGGCGGCGTCCGCGCCGTGGTCATCACCGCGTTCTGCCTGGCCGGCATCCTCTACCTCGACCTGTGGCACGACGCCATGGTCACCCTCAACATGACGCTGGTGGCCACCACCCTGGTGATGATCCTGGCCCTGGTCTTCGGGGTCTGGATGGCCCGGAGCCGTCGGGTCGACCTGATCATGCGGCCGCTGCTCGACGCCGGCCAGACGATCCCGCCGTTCGTCTTCCTGATCCCGGTGCTCGCGCTCTTCGGACCCACCCGGTTCACCGCCATCGTCGCCGGCATCGTGTACGCCGCACCGCCCGCCATGAAGCTCGTCGCCGACGGGATCAGAGGGGTCTCGCCCACCACCGTCGAGGCCGGCCGGTCGACCGGGTCGACGGCCTGGCAGGAGATCACCAAGGTGCAGATCCCCATGGCCAAGCCCTCGATCGTGCTGGCCACCAACCAGGGGCTGCTCTACGTGCTGGCCATGACCGTGATCGGCGGCCTCGTCGGCGCCGGTGCGCTCGGCTACGACGTCGTGCTCGGCTTCTCCCGGAGCGAGGAGTGGGGCAAGGGCGCGGCCGCCGGCCTCACCATCGTGCTGCTCGGCGTGATGCTGGACCGGATCACCCGCGCGGCCGCCGACCGGCGCCCCACCTGAGTTTGCGAACAACCAACGATGAGGAGCAGCACATGAGGAAATCCCGCAGCAGGGGTGCACGACTGGGGGCCGTCACCATCGCCGCCGTCGCCACGCTTGCGCTCTCCGCCTGTGGCGGGGGATCCATCGAGAACGAGACCGAGGCCAACGTGGACCAGGCCGAGGCGGCCGGGGGCGAGTGCGGCGAGCTCAACATGGCCGTCAACCCCTGGGTGGGCTACCAGGCCAGTGCCTACGTGGTCGGCACCGTCGCCCAGGACGAGCTGGGCTGCACGGTCAACTACAAGGACCTGAAGGAGGACGTCTCCTGGCAGGGCTTCGGCACCGGTGAGGTCGACGTGGTCATCGAGGACTGGGGCCACCCGGACCTGGAGAAGAAGTTCTTCCCCGAGACCGGTGACGGCACCGCGACCGACTTCGGTCCGAACGGCAACGTCGGGATCATCGGCTGGTACGTCCCGCCGTGGCTGGCGAAGGCGCACCCGGACATCCTCGACTGGGAGAACCTCAACGACTACGCGGCGGACTTCGCCACGTCGGAGTCCGGTGGCAAGGGGCAGTTCCTGGGCGCCGACCCGTCGTACGTCCAGTTCGACGAGGCGATCGTCAGCAACCTCGACCTCGACTTCGAGGTCGTCTTCTCCGGCTCGGAGGCCGCCAGCATCGAGGCGTTCCGCCAGGCCGAGAAGAACGAGGAGTTCCTGATCGGCTACTTCTACGAGCCGCAGTACTTCATGGCCGAGGTGCCCCTGGAGAAGGTCGCGCTGCCGCCCTACACCGACGGCTGCCAGGACGACCCCGCCACGGTCGCCTGCGACTACCCCGAGACCACGCTGAAGAAGGTCGTGTCGACCGAGTGGGCCGAGTCCGACTCGACCGCGGTGCCGCTGGTGCAGGCGTTCGAGTGGAGCAACGACGACCAGAACGTCGTCGCGGGCTACATCTCGGACCAGGGCATGGACCCGGAGGACGCGGCGGCCAAGTGGATCCAGGACAACCCCGACCAGGTCGAGGCCTGGCTCAACCCGTAGCACCGGCGGCTGGGGAGGCTGCCCTCGGCGGCAGCCTCCTCACCCACCGCTCGTGCGCTGCCGGACGTACGCCGCGAACCCGGGCAGCGTGAACCGCACCAACCCGTGCCCCACGGGCTCGATGACGCCCTTGTCGATGAGCCGCTCCCGCGGCACGCTGATCGCGCGGGAGTCCTGACCGAGCGCGGTCGCGATCTCGGCTCGCGAGACGTTGCCGTCGCCGGCCGCCGCCATCGCGGTCAGGAACGACTGCTCGGTCGGGGTGGCCGATCCCCACCGAGCGCGGTACATCGCGGTGACCTGGCCGGTCGCCGCCGGGATGCCGGCCCGGACGGCGGCCATCCCGATCCGGTCGCCCGGGGCCGGGTCGGCGGCGGCCCAGCTCGCGCTGCCGAGCAGCTGGAGGAAGTAGGGGTAGCCGCCGGACTCGGTCACCACGGCGTCGAGCGCGGCCCCGGTCCAGGTCACCCCGAGCTCGTCGGCCGGCCCGGTCACGGCCGCCCGGGCGTCGACGTCGGCGAGCAGGTCGAGGGCCACGAACGAGCTGCGCTCCCCGAACGTCGCCGCCCTGGTGATCGCCTCCGGGGTGACCGGCAGCCCGGCGGCGACGACCGCGAGCGGGTTCTCCTCGCGGGTGCCGTCGAGGTTCTGCAGCGCGTTCAGGAGCACGGAGAGCTCCTCCCGGGCGGCGGCGTGCAGCTCGTCGACGAGGACCAGCAGGCCGGCGCCGCCGCGCCCGCGCACCAGCTGCGCGGACTCGTGGAGCAGGTCCTCCAGAGCCGCGACCGGAGCCGTCGGGGCGGGCGGGGCGGGGTCGGGCTCGGACCGCACGCCGGCGGACACC
Organism: uncultured Actinomycetota bacterium; assembly: GCA_963791275.1. Taxonomy (GTDB): domain Bacteria; phylum Actinomycetota; class Actinomycetes; order Propionibacteriales; family Nocardioidaceae; genus Nocardioides. Next base: position 145,845 of record CAWBRP010000004.1, on the reverse strand, counting down.
TTCAGCCCCGGGACCCCGAGCTCGACGCCGATCCGGTCCAGGTGGGTGCGCCAGCGTGCGGAGGGCCCGCCGCGCGGCACCACGTCGGCGCGCTCGAGGCTGCGCGCCACCCCCGCCACGAGCTCGGGCAGCACCGGTGCGCCCCGCACGCACGAGACCCACACGGAGACGAAGCCCAGCGGCGCGGTCTCGCGCTGGGCGGCTCGGAGCAGGGAGGTCTTGCCGAGCCCCCGTGGAGCGTGGAAGACCAGCAGCGGGCCGCCGAGCTCGCCGTACGTCGCGACCCGGCTCACCTGGTCGCGGATCCGCCCGAGCTCGGCCCGCCGACCCGCCAGGATGCGCGGCACCTGCCCCGGGGTGTAGGGGTTGGGCAGCGGGTCGGCGGTGGCCATACCTCTTTATACCTTGCCTGAGTATAACGATGTATAGGGATCTTGACCGAGATGTCGGCGTACCCCACACTAGGGCAGAGCGTTTCACATCACGCAACGCGTTGCGAATAACGCAACAGTCTGCACCAAGGAGTGAGCATGGCAACGGTTCCCACGTCCGCGCGGGTGGTGGTCATCGGCGCCGGCATCGTCGGCAACAGCCTGGTGTGGCACCTCGCCCGCCTCGGCTGGCGCGACATCGTCCAGATCGACAAGGGTCCGCTGCCCAACCCCGGCGGCTCCACCGGCCACGCCTCCAACTTCATCTTCACCGTCGACCACTCGCGGGAGATCACCGACCTGACGATGGACTCGGTCGCGCAGTACCAGGAGATGGGCGTCTTCACCCAGTGCGGCGGCCTCGAGGTGGCGCGCACCGAGGAGCGGATGGAGGAGCTGCGCCGCCGGATGTCCAGCGCGCGGATCTGGGGGATCGACTCCGAGCTGGTCACCCCCGCCCAGGTCAAGGAGAAGGTGCCGTTCCTCGAGGAGGACCAGATCATCGGCGCGTTCTGGACGCCGTCGGTCGGCGTCGTCGACTCCCTGCGCGCCGGCACGATCATGCGCGAGAGGGCCCTCGCCGAGGGCGCGCTCACCGTCGTCCCGAACGTCGAGGTGGTCGGCCTCGACGTCGAGGACGGCGCGATCGCGCGGGTGCGCACCACCGGCGGCGACATCGAGGCCGAGACCGTCGTCATCGCCTGTGGCGTCTGGAGCCCCAAGATCGCCCGGATGGCCGGGGCCGCGATCCCGCTGACCCCCGCGGTGCACCAGATGATCTCGGTCGGCCCCTGCCCCCAGCTGTCGGGCGAGGCCGGGGAGATCAGCTTCCCGATCGTCCGGGACATGGACACCTTCTGCTACGAGCGCCAGCACGGCGCCGACATGGAGGTCGGCTCCTACGCCCACCGGCCGATCCTGTGGGACCCCGAGGACATCCCGTCGATCGAGCAGGCCAAGCTGTCGCCGACCGAGATGCCGTTCACCGAGGAAGACTTCGACCCGCAGCTGGAGCAGGCCTTCGAGCTGATGCCCGACCTGCTCGGCGCTGACGGCGCGGAGATCCGCTACGCGATCAACGGGCTGCTGTCGCTGACCCCGGACGGGTGGCCGGTGCTCGGGGAGACCCCCGAGGTCAAGGGCCTCTGGTCGGCCGCCGCCGTCTGGATCAAGGAAGGTCCGGGCGTCGGTCGCGCGGTCGCCGAGCGGATGACCCACGGTCACTCGGAGATCGACATCAGCCACTCCGACATCGCCCGCTTCTACCCGCACCAGCGCACCCGCGCGCACATCAGGGCGCGCACGTCGGAGGCCTTCAACAAGACCTACGGGATCATCCACCCCGGCGAGCAGTACGAGTCCGACCGCGGGCAGCGGCTCGCGCCGATGCACGCGCAGCAGGTCGAGCAGGGCGCGGTGTTCTTCGAGGCGGCCGGCTGGGAGCGCCCGTTCTGGTACGAGGCCAACGCCGCCCTGGTGGCGGAGTACGGCGACCGGGTGATGCCGCGCGAGCACGAGTGGGACGCCCGCTGGTGGTCGCCGATCATCAACGCCGAGCACCTGCGGATGCGGGAGACGGCCGGCATCGTCGACCTCTCGGCGTTCGCGATCTTCGACGTCGTCGGCCCCGGCGCGCTCGAGACCGTGCAGACCGCCTGCGTCGCCCAGTGCGACCTCGCGATCGGCAAGGTCATCTACACCCCGGTGCTGGACGCCACCGGCGGCTTCGTCTCCGACCTCACCCTGATGCGGCTCGGGCACGACCACTTCAGGGTCGTCACCGGCGGCGCGCACGGCATGGTCGACCGCAAGTGGTTCGCCGACCTCGCGGCGCGCACCGGCGCGGCCGCGGTGACGGACCTGACCTCGGCGTTCACCACGATCGGCATCTGGGGGCCGAAGGCGCGCGAGGTCCTCGCCTCCCTGACCTCGGCTGACGTCTCCCACGAGGCCTTCGGCTTCGGAAGCTGCCGCAGCATCGAGATGGACTCGCTGAGCGTGCTCGCCTCCCGGATCTCCTACGTCGGCGAGCTCGGCTGGGAGCTCTACGTGCCGATCGAGCAGGGCGCCCGCCTGTGGTCGATGCTGCACGAGGCCGGAGCCGCGCACGGCGCGATCCCCGTCGGCATCGGCGTCTACGGCACCACCGGCCGGATCGAGAAGGGCTACCGCGCCTTCGGGGCCGAGCTGGACGCCGAGCGGTCCGTCGTGGAGGCCGGCATGCAGCGGCCCAAGGTGAAGGCCCACGACTTCGTCGGCCGCGACGCCTACCTCAAGCAGCGGGACGAGGCGCCCTCGACGGTGCTGTGCACGCTGACCGTCGACGACCACACCTCGAAGTCCGGCACCAAGCGCTACATGCTCGGCGGCGAGCCGATCCTCACCCGCGACGGCGGTGAGCTCGTCGACGGCCACGGCCATCGTCCCTACGTCACCTCGGCCGGGTCGGCCCCGTCGCTGGGCAAGCACGTGCTGCTCGCCTACCTGCCGCCCGACCAGGCGGTGCTCGGCAACCAGCTCGCGGTGTCCTACATGGAGGAGCTCTACCCGGTCACGGTCGGCTCGATCGACGCGACCCCGCTGTTCGACCCCGACAACGACCGGATCCGAGCATGATGACGCAATCCGGTGATCGAGCATTCCCTTCCGGTGATCGAGCTTTCCCTTCCGGTCACCGAGCATTCCCTTCCGGTGATCGAGCTTGTCGACCATCCGACAGTGCATCGAGCAGTCGACCACCGAAGACAGGTCGACCACCGAAGACAGCTCGACCACCGACGACCGGTCGACCGCCAACGGGAACGGAGAACCCGAATGACCGACGTCCTTGTCTGCCTGAAGCGGGTGCCGGACTCCTCGGGCGAGGTCCTCCTGACCCCGGACGCCCAGGGCATCGACGGGAGGTACGTCGGCTTCACGATCAGCAACCACGAGCTGTGCGCCGTGGAGCTGGCCGTGCAGATCGCGGCGGCCACCGGAGGGCAGGCCTCCGTGCTGACCCTCGGCCCGGCCGAGGCCGCCGACCAGCTCCGGTCGGCGCTGTCGCTGGGCTGCACCGCCGCGACCCACGTGGTCGCCGACCCCACGGGCTACGGACCCACGGACGTGGCCGCCGAGATCGCCGCCGTGGTCCGGGACCACGAGGCCGAGGGGCGACCGCACGACCTCGTCCTGCTCGGCAACGACGCCGCGGACTCCGGTGACTTCCAGGTGGGCATCCGGCTGGCGTACGCGCTCGGCCGTCCCGTCGCCGCCGGGGTCAACCACGTCGAGATCCTCGACGGGGTCGCCGTGGCCCGGGCCGAGGGCCCGGTCGGCCAGGACACCTACGAGCTCCCGCTCCCCGCCGTGCTCACGGTTCTCGAGGGCGGCGTCGAGCCGCGCTACCCGACGGTGTCGGGGCGGATGAAGGCCAAGAAGGTCACCATCGAGGAGCGGGAGCCTGCGGTCGCCGACCTCGCCGGGCCGAACCGGGTGACGCTGACGCTCCCCCCGCCGGTGCCCAGCCAGGTGCAGATCCTGGGCGAGGGGGCTTCCGCGGCCGACGCCGTGGTGAAGGTGCTCGTCGACCTGGGGGTGACCCGATGATCCTGGTGTACGTCGAGAACGACGCCGACGGCTCCCTGTCGGAGGTCTCCCGCGAGACGCTCACCCTGGCCCGGTCCCTCAGCGCGGCCGGTGGCGGGATCGCCATCGACGTGGTCACCGTGGGCGACACCGCGGCCGCGGACACGCTCGCGGCGTACGGCGTCCGCAACGTGCACGTGGCAGCCGGCGAGGCCTTCGTGTCGTTCGCCGCCGCCGCGCACGCCGCCGCCGTCCAGGCCGCCCGCGTCGCGGCCGGCTCGGTCGTGGTGATGGCCGGCGGCAGCGCCCAGGGCACCGAGGTGCTGGCCCACGTGGCGGCGCGCGAGGGCGTGGCGATGGCCGCCAACGTGGTGTCCTTCGGCGGGCTGGCGCCGTTCGTGGTCACCCGCCAGGTCATGGGTGGCGCGGTCATGGAGGAGATGCGTCTGGACCAACGGCCGGCCGTCTTCACCGTCGCCGGGCACGCCGTGGAGGCGAGTCCCGCCGACCAGGCCGGCCCCGCCGCCGTCGTCCCGCTCGCCGTCGAGGTCGCCGACGCCGATCTGGTGGCTCGCGTCCGCAGCACCAGCCCCCGGCCCGCCGGGGAGACCGGCAACCTCAAGCAGGCGCGGGTCGTGGTCGGCGCCGGGCGCGGCGCGGGCGGGCCGGACGGCTTCGCCGGCGTGGTCGAGCTCGCCGACCTGCTCGGTGGCCAGCTCGGGGTCTCCCGGGTGGTCACCAGCCTGGGCTGGCGGCCCCACCACGAGCAGGTCGGCCAGACCGGAACCCGGATCTCCCCGGAGGTCTACATCCCCTGCGGGATCAGCGGAGCCATCCAGCACTGGGCGGGCTGCGCGAGCTCGAAGGTGATCCTCGCGGTCAACACCGATGCCGAGGCGCCGATGGTCACCAAGGCGACGTACGCCGTGATCGGCGACATGCACGAGGTGGTTCCGGCGATCAACGAGGCGCTGCGCGCTCGCTAGGCCCTCCACCGTCGCGGGTCCTCGTGTGGTGCGGCCCTTGTACCGTCGATGCATGCCTGGGCTGCGCGTGACCGGGGCGATGGCCACGTCCGTCGTCCTGTTGTGCGCGCTCTCCGGGTGTGGTGACGCCGCCGGGGAGGAGAGCACACCCCAGGCGACCGCCACCGCGACGGGGCCCACCACCTCGACGAGCGCCACGGCGACGGCGGACACGTTCGTGCTGGACCCCGCCATGGCCGTGGACCCGCCCGGTCCGCTGCGCGAGAGCCAGCTGCCCGCCGACCTCCTGGTCTTCAGCCAGGACGCCCTGAGCCCCGCGACCGTGCGGCGGATCGGCAGGATCAAGGGCGTCGAGGCGGTCGAGCCGATGAGCCTGGCCCAGGTGACGATCGAGAACCGCGCCATCAACGTCGCCGCCGTCGACCCCGCGACGTACCGGCGCTTCACCCCGCGCGCGTCCGCCGAGCTCCAGGAGGCGTGGGAGCGGGTGGCCGGGGGCGAGCTGGCCATCGATCCCGCGATCGGCCGCCGGGTGAGCGACCAGCGGGACTACGTGCAGATGGGGGTCAGCACGGACGCGGAAAAGATCCACGTGGGCGCCTTCGCCGAGCAGATCCCGCAGGTCGACGCGGTCGTCAACCAGAAGTGGGGCGAGGCGCTCGGGATGACCCCCGGGAACGCGCTGCTCATCTCCACGGGGCTCGCGTCACCGCAGTCGGTGCGACCCGCCGTCACCGAGGTGGCGGGGGCCAAGGCGTCGGTGCAGATCCTCGGCCCCGACCTCGACACGTCGGTGCAGCAGACCGCCTTCCTCACCGGCGGCTCGGTGGCCGCCGTGGTCGGCACCTTCAACTACAGCGTGCTCGACGCCGGCCGGATCGCGCCGCAGCAGGCGTGGGTCGACGCCCACATCGGGACCGAGGCGGTGCCGATCCTGGGGCAGATGACCTGCAACCGCGCGATGTTCCCCCAGCTGCGGGCGGCGCTGACCGAGATCCAGGCCGCGGGGCTGGCCGACGAGATCCACCCGGGGGAGTACGCCGGCTGCTACTACCCGCGCTTCATCGCCGGCTCCACGACCCTGTCCAACCACTCCTTCGGGCTCGCCTTCGACCTCAACGTCCCCGGCAACCAGCGGGGCACCGTCGGTGAGATCGATCGCGGCGTCGTAGCGATCTTCGAGCGTTGGGGCTTCGCGTGGGGCGGCCGCTGGGGCTACACCGACCCGATGCACTTCGAGATGAACCGGATCGTCACGCCGCGCTGAGCGTGCGGCACGACCCCTACGATCACAGCCATGCGCGCAGCCCAGGTCGTGAGCACCACTGGTCCCGATGGCGTCGAGGTCCGGGAGGTCCCCGAGCCGGCGCCTGGTGCCGCGGACGTGCTGATCGAGGTGCACAGCCTGGGCATCTCGTTCCCGGACCTGCTGCTGAGCAAGGGGCAGTACCAGCTGCGGCCCGAAACCCCGTTCACCCTCGGCGTCGACGTCGCCGGCGTGGTGCGCGCGAGCGCGGGTGAGGGGTTCGCGCCCGGCGACCGGGTCTGCGGGGTGGTGCCGTACGGCGCGGCCGCGGAGCGCGCGGTCGTCCCGGTGGTGTCGACCTTCCGGCTGCCCGACGCCCTGTCCTTCGACGAGGGCGCGGCCCTCCCGCTGAACTACCTGACCGCGCACTTCGCCCTGGTCACCCGCGCCGGCCTCCACGCCGGCGAGACGGTGCTGGTGCACGGGGCGGCCGGTGGCGTCGGCACCGCGACCCTCCAGGTCGCGAAGGGCCTGGGGGCCCGGACGATCGCCGTCGTCTCCACCGAGCAGAAGGCCGACGTCGCGAGGCGGGCCGGGGCCGACGACGCGGTGCTGGTCGACGAGTTCAAGGACGCCGCCCTGGCCCTCACCGACGGGCGCGGGGTCGACGTGGTCCTCGACGTCGTCGGCGGTGACGTGTTCACCGACTCCCTGCGGGTGCTCGCGCCGCTCGGCCGCCTGCTGGTCGTGGGCTTCGCCGCCGGCCAGGGCATCCCCGAGGTCAAGGTCAACCGCTTGCTGCTCAACAACATCGACGTCCGCGGGGTCGGGTGGGGTGCCTACGCGATGGCGCGCCCCGGCTTCATGGAGCAGCAGTGGCTCGACCTGGTCCCCATGATCGAGAGCGGCGTGATCCGGCCGCCGATCGGCGCGACGTACGCCTTCGAGGACATCGGCTCCGCCCTGCGCGACCTCGACGAGCGCCGCGTCCTGGGGAAGGCCGTCGTCCGCGTGCGGGCGTGACCTAGGCTCGTCGTCGTGACCTTCACCCCAACACGCTGCTCGCTTCGCTCACACCGCGCCGGGGACCCCGAATGAGCATCCTGGACGACGCCCGTGAGGGCATGAACCCCGCCATCCGCCCGCAGGACGACCTCTTCGGCCACGTCAACGGCACCTGGTTGGACACCGAGGACATCCCGGCCGACCGCTCGAGCTGGGGGCCGTTCGTCCAGCTCGCCGACATCGCCGAGGACCAGGTCCGCACGATCATCGAGGAGCTCGCCGCCGGCGACGCCGACGGCCCCGACGGCACCGTCGACGCGGAGGCCGAGAAGATCGGGGTCCTCTACAACTCCTTCATGGACACCGAGGCGATCGCCAAGGTGGGCCTCCGTCCGGTGCAGCCGCTGATCACCGCGGTGGCGGCGCTGCGGGACGTGCGCGACCTCGCGGCGTTCGTGGGAGAGTTCGAGCGCATCGGCGGCGCGGGCCTCTTCGGGTCCTACGTCGACACCGACCGCAAGGACTCCGACCGCTACCTCGTCTACCTGGTCCAGGGCGGGCTCGGGCTGCCCGACGAGTCCTACTACCGCGAGGACAAGTTCGCCGAGATCCGCGAGAAGTACGCCACCTACCTCGCCGCGCTGCTGCGGCTCGGCGGCTACGACGGGGACGGCGACGCCGCCGCGGCCACCGTGCTGGCGCTGGAGACCCGGATCGCCGAGGGCCACTGGGAGCGCGCCGAGACCCGCGACGTCCAGAAGACCTACAACCTGACCACCGCGGCGCAGCTCGAGGAGCTCGCGCCGGGCTTCGACTGGAGCGCCTACGTCACCAACCTGGGTGGCCAGGCCGGGCTGCTGGCGGAGTGCGTGGTCAAGGAGCCGTCGTTCTTCGCCCACCTGTCCGGGCTGCTCTCCGAGGTGCCCATCGAGGACTGGCGCGCGTGGATGCTGACCCGGGTGCTGCGCTCGGCGGCGCCGTACCTCACCGACGACTTCGTCGAGACGAACTTCGACTTCTACGGCCGCACCCTCAACGGCACCCCCGAGCTGCGGGCCCGGTGGAAGCGCGGGGTCGCGCTGGTCGAGGGCGCCATGGGCGAGGCCGTCGGCCGGGAGTACGTCGCCCGGCACTTCCCGCCGCGCGCGAAGGCGCAGATGGACGACCTGGTCGCCCACCTGCTGGAGGCCTACCGCCGGTCGATCGCCGCCCTGGACTGGATGAGCGAGGACACCAAGCAGCGGGCCTTCGACAAGCTGACGACCTTCCGCCCCAAGATCGGCTACCCCGACGAGTTCCGCGACTACTCCGGGCTCCAGGTGCAGGCCGGCGACCTGATGGGCAACGTCGCCGCCGCGGCCGCCTTCGAGACCGACCGACAGCTCGGCAAGATCGGCAGCCCGGTCGACCGCGACGAGTGGTTCATGCTGCCCCAGACGGTCAACGCCTACTACAACCCCGGCACCAACGAGATCTGCTTCCCCGCGGGCATCCTCCAGAGGCCGTTCTTCTCGGCGGACGCCGAGGAGGCCGAGAACTACGGCGGCATCGGCGCCGTCATCGGGCACGAGATCGGCCACGGCTTCGACGACCAGGGTGCGCAGTACGACGGAGCGGGCAACCTCAACGACTGGTGGACCGCCGAGGACAAGTCGGCCTTCGAGGTGAAGTCCAAGGCCCTCATCGAGCAGTACGACGCCTTCGAGCCGCGCAACCTGCCCGGCGAGCGGGTCAACGGAGCCCTCACGGTCGGGGAGAACATCGGCGACCTCGGCGGGCTGACGATCGCCCACCAGGCCTACGGCATCGCCCGCGGGGGCGCCCAGACCCCCGAGGAGAGCCAGCGCCTGTTCATGAACTGGAGCTACTGCTGGCGCACCAAGCGCCGCACCGAGCAGGAGCAGCAGTACCTCACCATCGACCCGCACTCGCCGCCGGAGTTCCGGGCCAACATCGTGCGCAACCTCGACGAGTTCCACGAGGCGTTCGGCACCGCGGCGGGCGACGGCCTGTGGCTCGAGCCCAGCGAGCGGGTCCGCATCTGGTGATCCGGACCCGCGGACACCGATGACGGGTGCTCCGCGGGGCCGGGGGGTCGCCGCGAAGCACCCGCCTCATCGGGTGGAAGGCTGGGTCAGCCGGCGCTCAGGCAGGTCATCTGGAGCTGGATCTTGTCGGCGCCGATGAGGGCGAGCGGGAACGGGTCCTGCGCTGTGAAGCTCGCGGGTCCGGTGCGGCGGACCTGGGGCGCGGCCACGTCGGCCGGTCCGTCGTTGTAGGCGTTGGCGGCGATCGCGACCTTGCCGGCCGGGCAGGTGCCGGCCGCCGTGCGGCTCACGAGGATCGGGCCGGCGGCCGTCCCGGAAGCGATGTTGACGACCTCGAAGCCGCTCGCGCCACCGCCGAGCGCCTCGATGACGTTCTTCGACAGGTCGGTGGTCGTGATCGTGCCGTCCTTGAGGTGCTCACCGCTGATGGTGCCGAACCTGAGGTCGCTGCCGGTCAGCGAGTTGTCCTTCACCTGCTTGGTGGTGATCGCGTTCTTCCTGAGGTGCTTCTTGCCCACGGTCTTCTTCTTCAGGTCCTTGCCGGTGACGGACTTGTCCTTGATGTCCTGGCCGGAGATCGTGCCGTTCTTGACCTGGGCACCGGTGATCATCAGGGCCGCCGTGGCGGAGGAGGACAGCGCGACCACGAGGGCGAGGATCGCGACTGCCATGGCAGGGGTGAAGCGGGGGGAGGGGATCTTCATGTCCCCCTAACACCCCCGTGAGAGGGAAGTTATGGGGATTCCTGAAATACCTCTCGCGTATTCACGGACTTTGCTTTCGGGCGAGGAAATGGCGAATTCAAGTTGAAAGCGCTATCAAGTCGCCCGAATAGGCGCGATTGTCCGGTCAGCGGACCTTGGCGCAGCTCGCGCGGTCCTCGACGGCGCGGCAGCGGTCCTCGCCGGGCCCGCCGTCGACCGTGTCGATCTCGGTGCCGCCGTCCACGAAGTCGTTGCCGAGCCCGGCGACGACGCTGTCGTCGCCCGGACCGCCGTACCCCTGGTCGTCACCACTGCCGAGGTCCACGATGTCGTCCCCGCCGCCGGTCCGGGCCACGTCGGCTCCCGCGCCGCCGTACACCTTCTCGACGAGCGGCCCGCCGAAGAAGACGTCCTTGCCGGGGCCGCCGTACAAGATCGGTTGCGCGACCGAGGTGAGGTCGTCGGTGAGGGAGACGAAGTAGTCGTTGCCCCCGTTGCCGGACGCGGTGCCGCCGTTCAGCAGCTGGATCCGGTCGTCGCCCGGCCCACCGCGGACGTAGCGCGCGTTGCAGATCAGGTCGTCGCCCTCCCCGCCGTCGACGCGCGCACCACCGATGATGACGTCGTCGCCCTCGGTGCCGACCACCACCTCGTCCGGCTCGGCCCGCTTGGTGGGCAGCTCGCCGAAGCAGGTGTCGTCGTCACGCTTCGCGGCCTCGGCCGGGGCTGCCGACGAGACCGCCAGAAGGGCGCCGATGACGACCGACGCCACGAGAGCGCCGGCGGTGCGGGTGGGCATGGGTCCATCCTCAGGGGATCGCGGAAGGCGGGTTCGACAAGTCTGATGCACGGACCCGTCGGTTGGTTCGCCGCTGGGCGGGGAAGTTCGTCGTCGGGGCGCGCTGGTAGGACTGGACCCATGGACCCCGTCGCCACCAGGACCGCCGCCCAGGAGCACCTGCGCGCCCTCGTGGGCCGAGACGACGCGGAGCTCCGCGACGACCAGTGGTCGGCGATCGAGGCCTTGGTGGTGGATCGACGTCGGGCCCTGGTCGTGCAGCGGACCGGGTGGGGCAAGTCCGCGGTCTACTTCGTGGCTACCGCCCTGCTCCGGGCCGGTGGCGCCGGGCCGACGGTGATCGTCTCGCCGCTGCTCGCGCTGATGCGCAACCAGATCGCCGCGGCCCAACGTGCCGGGATCCGCGCGGTCACCATCAACTCCACCAACATCGAGCAGTGGCAGGAGGTCCAGGCGGCCATCGCCGCCGGGGAGATCGACGTGCTGCTGGTCTCACCCGAGCGGCTCAACAACCCCGGGTTCCGCGACGAGGTGCTGCCCCGGCTGGCCGCGACCGCCGGCCTGCTGGTCGTGGACGAGGCGCACTGCATCTCCGACTGGGGGCACGACTTCCGGCCCGACTACCGCCGGCTGCGCACCCTCCTGGCCGACCTGCCCGCCGGCATCCCGGTGCTGGCGACCACCGCGACCGCCAACGCCCGGGTGACCGTGGACGTCGCCGAGCAGCTGGGCGCGGGCTCCGGAGCCGCGGCGGACGCGGAGGTGCTCGTGCTCCGTGGCTCTCTCGACCGCGCGTCGCTCCGCCTCGGTGTCGTCAGGCTGACCACCGCCCAGCAGCGGCTGGCCTGGCTCGCCGACCACCTGGCCGAGCAACCGGGGTCCGGCATCGTCTACTGCCTGACGGTCGCGGCCACCCAGGAGGTCGCGGACTACCTGCGCTCGCGCGGCCACGCGGTGGCGGCGTACTCCGGCCAGACCGACCCCACCGAGCGGCTCTCGCTCGAGGACGACCTGGTCGCCGGTCGGGTCAAGGCGCTGGTCGCCACCTCGGCCCTCGGCATGGGCTTCGACGCCACGCTCGGCTTCGTGGTCAACCTGGGGGCGCCCGCGTCGCCGGTCGCCTACTACCAGCAGGTGGGCCGCGCCGGCCGCGGCACCGACGACGCCACGGTCGTGCTGCTGCCCGCGCTCGAGGACCGGGACATCTGGGCGTACTTCGCGTCCTTGGCGTTCCCGCCCGAGCGGGTGGTGCGGCAGACCCTCGAGGCCCTGGCCGAGCGGGTGGCGGAGACCGGCCGTCCGGTGAGCACGCCGGCGCTGGAGGCGCGCGTCGAGCTCAACCGCAACCGCCTCGAGACGATGCTCAAGGTCCTCGACGTGGACGGTGCGGTCCGCCGGGTGTCCGGTGGCTGGGAGAGCACCGGCGCCGACTGGACCTACGACACCGAGCGGTTCCGGGCCCTGGCCGAGGCGCGCAGCCGCGAACAGGCGGCGATGCTGGCCTACCTGGACACCACCGAGTGCCGGATGTGGTTCCTGCGCGACCAGCTCGACGACGACGACAACTGGCCCGCCGCCGGCACCGAGCGGTGCGGGCGCTGCGACAACTGCGGTGGTCTCACCCTCAGCACCGACGTCTCCGCGGCGTCGGTCGACGAGGCCGCGGCCCGGCTGTCCCGGCCCGGTGTGGTCGTCGAGCCGCGCAAGATGTGGCCGACCGCGCTCGCCACCCTGGGGCTCTCCTTCAGCGGCCGGATCCCGGACCCGCCCGCCGAGGGCCGCGCCATCGCCCGGCTCACCGACCTCGGCTTCGGTCAGCAGCTGCGGGCCTTGTTCCGTGAGGACAACCCCGACGGTCCGGTCCCGGTCCCCTTGGCACGGGCCCTGGTCGAGGTGCTGGCCGACTGGCGTCCCGTCGTGGATGCGGTCGTGCACGTGGAGTCCGCGCGCCGTCCGGTCCTGGTGCGGGACCTCGCCGACGGTCTGGCGCGCTACCTGCAGGTGCCCGTCACCGGCCGGTTCGCGATCGTCGACCCCGGGGTCGGGCCGGGTCAGGGGGCGATGAACTCCGCACAGCGGGTGGCCGCGGTCCATCGGCGCTTCGCCTTCGAGGGCGAGGCGCCCGGCGCGGTCCTGCTCGTGGACGACCTGGTCGGCACCGGCTGGACGCTCACCCTCGCCGCGCAGGCCGCGCGCGCGGCCGGCGCCACCGAGGTGCTCCCCGTGGCCCTGGCCGTCGAGGCCTGAGGTTCCTCTTGTTGTACCGCGACTTCCCGTCACCTGGTGACCGGAAGTCGCGGTACGACGAGCCGGCGGCGGGTCGGGCCAGGCAGGGTCAGTCAGGGTCAGGCAGGACAGGCCGGGCAGCCGAGCAACCGACCCGTCCAGCCGCGCTGTCCGAGCAGCACGCCGAGGTGCCGTGCGGTCGCGCAGGAGTGTCGGGTCACCTGACCCCAGCCGAGCCGGACGGTGTCCCGGCCCTCGGTCTTGGCCACCAGGTCGCGGGCGAGATCACGGTCGCGGTCGGCGGCCGACCGGTGCCACAGCCGGCCGTCCAGCTCGACCACCAGTCCGTAGTCGGGGTAGTCGACGTCTCGATAGGTCGTGCCCGCCACGCGGTTGACCGCCTGTCGGTCGCCCGTCGGCAGACCGTGAGGGCGCTCGACCCGGGTCAGGTAGGCGTGCTCCAGGGCCGAGTGGGTGCCGTCGGCCACGTCGACGAGGACCCCGCGCAGGAGCTCGCGTCGGGCGATCCGCAGCCGGCTGTCGAGCGCCCGCCGCAGCCGCGGGGCAGTGGTCCGGCGCGAGCGAACGGCGTCGGCGACAACCCCGATCGCGGCCAGGTCGTCGACCGCGCCGGACGCCAGGTCGAGCACGACTTCCTCGATCCGCACCCGGGGCGGCGAGTGGTTCCACTGGACGCGGGTCGGGAAGGCCGCCAGGTCGTGGACCCGCACTCCGGTGAGTCCGAGGGCCTGGCGGCCGGAGGCGACCGCGACGTGGACCGGTCCGTCGTCGTCGCCATCGCGCCGCCCCGGGCCGTCCGCCGCGCGCAGGGCGCTCTCGTGGCTGAGCGCGGCCGGCCAGGCCGCGAGGCAGGCGGCCCAGGCCCGCTGCCGCCAGGTCAGCGGACCGGTGTGGTCGACGTACACCCCGCGATGGACCACGACCCACTCCCGCCTCCGCACCAGCCGGCGGACGGCGGCATCACCGAGGCCGCACTCCCCTGCTTGGCGTCGGCTGATCACGCCGTCCTGGTTCGCGAGCAGGAAGAGGAGTCTCTCGCGGTCGACCGGGTCGACCGGGTCGACCGGGTCGGGCTCCGAGGCACCGGTGGTCGGAACGCTGCTCACCCGACGATGCTGCGCGGCGGTCGGCCGGCTGCGCCACCGAATCGGCGCCGGCTGTGGAGGGGCAACCAGGTGTACCGCGACTTCCCGTCAGCAGGTGACCGAAAGTCGCGGTACAACCAGGGGCACGGTGACCGGGGGTGCCACGGGCTACCGTCTCGGGGGTGACGACCGCCGGCCCCGTCCCGCTCGACGGGCCCGCCGTGTTCCGCCCGGGCCATCCGCCGCGGGCCGGCGTGGTGGAGCTCGGCGAGGAGGGCCGCGTCCGGGTCCTGTCGATGCGCGAGGCGCTCCCGGTGCTGGCCCGCGCGCACGGACGCCCGGACCTCTCCGCCGCGACCCGCGCCCTCAGCGAGGCCACCGTCTTGGCCCTGCGCCTGGTCGCGGCCGGGCGGACGGAGCCCGTCGCCGAGAGCGGCGTGGCCCCGCACTGGCGGATCGGGGCTTTGGACGACGAGGAGGCGGCCCGGGTCGAGGAGATCGCCGTCCGGGCCGACGGCCTGCCGGTCGCGCGCCTGCTGGACGCCGTGGCCGACGCGCTCCCGAGGTCGGCGCCCGCGGGTGGCGCGCCGCCCCGCTGGGCCCTGAAGGACCGTCTGGCCCGTCACCTTCGGGCTCCCGACCGGCGCCCGCACCTGGTGACCATCAGCCTGCGGGTCGAGGCCGACGAGGAGGAGCTGGTCGCGGGAGGCGTCCGCCTGGTGCTCCAGGTCCACGACGAGCAGGACCCGTTGCACGTGCGCGACGCGGTCGACCTGTGGACGCGGACCCCGGAGGACCACGGCTTCGGGGACCGGGCCCGGGTGCACGCCACCTTGGCGCTGCGCGGGGCCGCCGAGGGCTGGCCGGTGCTGGACCGGCTGCTCGAGCTCCAGGTCCCCGACCAGATCACCCTCGACACCGACGAGCTGGTGAGCCTCCTCGACACCGGTGTCGCCGCGCTGCGGGACCGGGCCGTCGACGTGCTGTGGCCGCGCAGCCTCGGCCGCGACCTGACCACCACCACCGTGCTGGACCGGCGCCCCGCCGGCACCCGTGAGGAGCCGCTGGTCGAGGGACTGCTCGGCCGCGAGGCGCTCTTCTCCTTCCACTGGCAGGTGGCCCTGCACGGCGAGCCGCTGACCGCCGCCGAGATGGACCGGCTGGCCGCGGCGACCACCCCGCTGCTGAAGCTCCGCGACCAGTGGATGGTCGTGGACCCCGCGGTCGCCCGCCGAGCCAAGAAGCGACTGGTCCGGACCGTGACGCCGGTGCAGGCCGTGGCGGCCGCGCTGACCGGGGTCGTCGAGGTGGACGACGTCGACCACGACGTCGTCGTCGGGGCGTCGCTGCTGGCCGTGCGCGAACAGCTGCGGACCGCGGCCACCCGGGAGCCGATCGCGCCGCCACCAGACCTGCACGCGACGCTGCGCGACTACCAGCGACACGGCCTGACCTGGCTCGTCCAGCTGACCGACCTCGGGCTCGGCGCGTGCCTCGCCGACGACATGGGCCTGGGCAAGACGGTGACGCTGATCGCCCTGCACCTCCACCGGGGCGGCGGCCCGACCCTGGTGGTGTGCCCGGCGTCGCTGCTGGGCACCTGGGAGTCGGAGATCCACCGGTTCGCCCCGGGGGCGCGGGTGCGCCGATTCCACGGCTCGGAGCGCGACCTGGGCGGCCTCGACGGGGGCGGCCCGACGCGGGCGGGTTCGTGCTGACGACGTACGGCACCATGCGCACCTCGGCGCCGGCCCTCACCTCGGTGCCCTGGGACCTGGTCGTCGCCGACGAGGCCCAGCACGTCAAGAACCCCCAGTCCTCGACCGCGCGAGCGCTGCGCACGATTCCCAGCGCGGCCCGGGTCGCGCTGACCGGCACGCCGGTCGAGAACAACCTCACCGAGCTGTGGGCGATCCTCGACTGGGCCACCCCCGGCCTGCTGGGCAGTCGGGGTGCGTTCCGCAAGGTCTGGGCCGGACCGATCGAGTCCGGCCTCGAGCCGACCAAGGCACGGCTCTTCGCCGACCTGGTCGGGCCGTTCCTGCTGCGTCGACGCAAGTCCGACCCCGGCGTCGCCCCGGAGCTGCCCGCCAAGACCGAGACCGACCACGTGCTCGGCCTGACCCGCGAGCAGGTGGTGCTCTACGAGGCGTACGTGCGCGACACGATGGAGCGCATCGCCCGAGCCGACGAGGAGACCCGGCGCGGGCTGGTGCTGGCGCTGCTCACCGGTCTCAAGCAGATCTGCAACCACCCCGCGCAGTTCCTCAAGCAGGCCAACCCGCGGTTGGCCGGTCGCTCGCCCAAGCTGGACATCGTCGACGAGCTGGTGGCGACGGTGCTCGCCGAGGACGGCGCGGTGCTGGTGTTCACCCAGTACGTCGCCATGGCCCGCCTCCTGTCGACGCACCTGACCCGCAACGGCGTCGCCCACCAGTTCCTCCACGGCGGCACCCCGGTCCGTGAGCGTGAGGCGATGGTGAGCCGCTTCCAGGCCGGCGAGGTCCCGGTCTTCCTGCTGTCGCTGCGCGCCGGCGGCACGGGCCTCACCCTCACCCGCGCCGACCACGTGATCCACCTGGACCGCTGGTGGAACCCCGCGGTCGAGGAGCAGGCCACCGACCGGGCCTACCGGATCGGCCAGACCAAACCGGTCCAGGTGCACCGGTTGGTCACCCAGGGAACCATCGAGGAGCGCATCGCCGAGCTGCTGGCCCGCAAGCGCGCGCTGGCCGACTCGGTGCTGGCCCGTGACCCCGGCGACCTCACCGCCCTGACCGAGCTGAGCGACGCGGACCTGCGCGACCTGGTGACCCTCCGCCCACCCGAGGGTGGCTGGGAGTGAGTCCCATCCACCGGCGGCTGCCACCACGTCGAGGTGGAGCCCGGGCGAGCACCTGGTGGGGCAAGGCGTGGGTGCGCGCGGTCGAGGAGTCGGCGTACGCCGAGGAGGACCTGCCGCGCGGCGCGCACCCTCGCCCGGTCCGGACGACTGGGCCCGATCACCATCGACCGCGGCGCGTTCGGCTGCACGGTGCTCGACGACGACCGGCTGCCCGCCGTCACCGGGGCGCTGGCGGCCCTGGACGACGCGTCGTTGGACGCCTTCGTCGAGCTGGTCGCGGCCGAGTCCGGCCGGATCGCGGACCTCCTCGCCGGGGACCTCCCGCTGACCCTGGTGGAGCATGCCGAGGAGGCCGGCGTCGAGCTGCTCCCGTACTCCGGCGACTTCGCGTGGGCGTGCTCCTGCGACGCCTGGCTCGACCCGTGCCCCCATGCCCTGGCGGTCGGCTACCAGCTCGCCTGGCTGGTGGACGCGGACCCGCTGGTGCTGCTTGGCCTGCGCGGGCTGCCGCGCGACGACCTGCTCGCGCGCCTGCACGCCCGCGGCCGGCCGGCCACCACCGGGCCCGACGACCTCGAGCTCGCCCTCGACGCCGCCCTGCGCGCCGGTTCGCGCCCTCGAGCTGCTGGACGCCGGGCAGCCGATCGACCACCTGCTCTGAGGCGCCCTCAGACTGGGCCGGCGTACACGCCGTCGATGCGCACCGGACGACCCGTGCTGGTCACCGTGACCGTCAGCTTGCCCGTGCGCACGCCGGAGAAGACCGCGACCGGCACCACGACCTGGCTGTCCTTGTCCCGGGTGTCGAGGGAGAAGGTGCCGAGCGTGTCCTTGCCGAGGCTGACCCGCACCGTGCCGTAGCCGCGACCGGTGCCGACCAGGAGGGCCACCCGCTTCGCCTGCACCTTGGGCAGCACCAGTCGCGCGCCCTTCGTGGACGACAGCGCGTAGTCCTTCGAGAAGTAGCCCTTGCCACCCTTGCTCTTCCAGACCTCGCGGCCCGACAGCATCTTCGCCTTCAACGCCTTGTCGTTCACCGGCGTGGTGGCGCACCGCGGCACCGACCAGGCGCCGACGTTGCCGGCCTGGTCGCTGCCGCGCACCCGCAGGCAGACGGTCTGGCCCGGCTCGGCGTGGTACGCCGCGTCGGTCGCCGTCGTCGAGAGCCACGCCCGGCTGCGCCGAGGGCGGTGCGGTACGTCGCGACCTGTCGCTGCACCTCGTAGGTGATCGGCGACCAGGCGTCGGCGCCGATCCAGCCGGCCCTGATCGTGGTGCCGACGTTGAGCACCCGCATCGGAGCGGTGAGGTGCACCGCGGTCGGGGCCGCGGCGTCCAGGGTGCGGGCCCGCACCGGGCCGCCGGCCCCGTCCGCCCAGACCAGGGTCGCGGCGGCGCCGTGCGCGGCGACGACCGGGACCGAGCCCGCCACCGACGGCACCGGGCCGCTCGTCCAGGGACCGCCGGCGGGGCGGTGGGCCAGCGCCACGCCGCCGGCGGTAGCGGTCCAGGCGACCGTGACGGCCCCGGTGTCGCCGACCGCGAGCGAGTGAGAGTCCACCGCGGCGGTGCTGAGGGCGACGGCCGGCGTGCCCACGTCGGCGTACATGAGCCCGGTCGCCGACGACCAGGCCGCGGCCAGGCGACCGTCCGCGCTCTGGGCGACCACGAGACGGCGGCCGGGCGCGGCACTCAGCCCGACGGCCCCGCCGAGGTTGCCGGCCCGCGGCCAGGTCGCGACGTACGGCAGGTTGGTGTCGGGGCCGGCGCCCGACCCCCAGCCCAGGGCCGCGTTGCCGTTGCCGTCGATGGAGACCGACGGCGCGTCGACGACCGAGGCGACGCTGCCCTGGGCCACGGGCGCGCTCCACGCGGCCCCGGTGAGCCGGCGGGCGGCCTGCACGGAGAATCCCCCGGCGGCCTCGAGCCGCCAGGCGGCGACGGCGTCCCCGGCCGCGTTGCGCGCGAGTGACAACCCCGCGAACGTGCCGGTCACCTGTGCGGTCAACGCGTCCTGGCGCGCTGATCGAGGCCGCGCTCGCGGTCTTGGACCGGATGATCGTGCTGGCGCCGTTCTGGGCGGCCCAGACGACCGTGGAGACCCCGGCCGGGCCGACCTCGACCTGCGGGTCGGTGTCGCTCCAGGTGGCGTTGTCGGAGACGTTGCGAGCCGCGCCCCACGGCTGACCCGGGGCTTGGACGGCGACCTGGACGTCACCGGCCGCGACCCACACCACCGCGGCCACGCCGCGTCGGGCCCACGGAGACGTCGGGGTCGGTGGCGCTCACCCCGGCGGGGCTGACGGCCACGGCGGGCGACCAGGCCGGGGACCCCGCCGCGCGTCGCGCGGCCTGGACCTGGCCGCCGACCAGCCAGGCCGCCGTCGCGTTGCCCGCCGGGTCGCTGGCCACCACGACCGCGGAGCCCGCGGGGGCGAGCGTCGCCGGGTCGGTGAGCCCCCACGCCGAGGACGGCGCGGCCGGCACCAGCACCAGGCCGGCGACGAGAGCCCCGCGCGGGGGCGGCCTTGAGGATCCGGTTCACGAGGGGTCCTTCCGAGGTTGGGTCACCAGTTGTAGAGGCGGCAGGCCCGGCCGCGCAGGACGTCCCAGGTCTCGGCGTCAACCCTGGCCGGACGGGTTGAGCCCGAAGTCGGACTGGAGCGGAGCGCGTCGCGACGTCCGTCTCGTCGTCGAAGAATCCGCTGCGCTCGGTGAGGAGGTTGGGGTACAGGTCCGACAGCATCGTCTGGTACTGGTAGATCCACATACCCGAGACGGTGGTGAGCTCCTCGTCGATGCCGAGCGCCGGCAGCGTGGAGACCTGCATCTCGCAGGGACACGGCACGCTGTCGGTGTTGCCGTCCTGCATCCGGGTCAGGAAGTCGTTCTTGTGCTCGGGCGTCATCCGCTGCGCGCAGCCCTCCGCGGCCGTGTCGAAACCCGGCAGGTAGGCCACCCACTTCGCCTCGGCGCCGCGCACCAACGGGTACGCCGTGTCGCAGGAGCTCCTGGTGTTGGCGTACTTCATCTGCGGCCAGTCGGCCAGGGACGGCCGCAGCGCGCTCTCCCCGAAGCCCTTCCCGACGAGCAGGTAGGTCTTGCCGTCGCACGGCAGGTCGACGCGGGGCACCCCGAGGCCCAGTCGGTCCTCGCCCTCCGGGGGCTCCGAGGGCTGTTGCTCGGGGGTCTCGGAGGCGCTGGGGTCGTCTGGTCGGCTCGGGCTCCGCGGAGCCCAGGAGAGCGGCGGCGACCCCGCCGGAGATCCCGATGAAGGCAGCCAGGAGCAGTGCTCCAAGTCGGCGTCCCCCGGGCATCGTCACTCGGCGAGGGTACCTGCGGCCTCGGCCGGATCCGGGACACCGAGAGCGTCGAGCGCCATGGCGCGCAGCAACGACCGCATCGGGGTCACCGGCAGCAGGTCGCTGTGCGGAGTGGAGTTGATCAGCCCGAAGGCGACGTGCGCCATCGCCCGAGCCCGGTCGGTGCGCAGCCCGCGGTGCACGCGTCGGAGCTGGCCGGCCCAGAGGTCGACGTACGCCCGCTGGAGAGCCCGCACCTGCTCGCGGTCGGCGTCGGGCAACGACTGCCAGTCGCGGTCCTGCACGACGATCAACGCCTTGTGGCGCAGCGCGAAGTCGACGTGCCACTCGACCAGGGCCGTCACCGCGGCGGGGCCGTCGGGGGCGGCGGCGACGCGCTCGCTGCCCTCGCGCAGCAGCTCCTCGGAGATGCGGACCAGCATCTCGGCGAGGATGGCCTCCTTGGAGGCGAAGTGCTTGTAGAGCGCCGGCCCGGACACGCCGCAGGCGGCTCCCAGGTCACCGACACTGACGCCGTGGAAGCCCCGCCGTGCGAACAGCTCAGCGGCGGTGTCGACGATCTGCTCGCGGCGGCCCACGGGTCCACGATAGCGCCCGAGGTTAATGATCGTTAACATGATCGACATGCCACTGAAGGAGCAGGTCGACGAGCTGCGTGAGCGGCTGGCCGTCGTCCGCCGGGGCGGCTCGGAGAACGCCCGGCGCAAGCACACCGACCGCGGCAAGCTCCTGGTCCGCGACCGGGTGGACCGGCTGCTCGACCCGGGCAGCCCGTTCCTCGAGCTCAGCCCGCTCGCGGCCTTCGGGATGTACGGCGACCCGAGCCGTGCGGGCGGTGACGACTACGCGGTGCCCTCGGCCTCGCTGGTCACCGGCATCGGCCGGGTCAGCGGTCGCGAGTGCATGGTGGTGGCGAACGACGCGACGGTCAAGGGCGGGACCTACTACCCGATCACCGTCAAGAAGCACCTGCGCGCGCAGGCCGTGGCGGCCGAGAACCACCTGCCCTGCATCTACCTCGTGGACTCCGGCGGCGCCTTCTTGCCGATGCAGGACGAGGTCTTCCCCGACCGCGAGCACTTCGGCCGGATCTTCTTCAACCAGGCCAACCTCTCGGCGCGCGGCATCCCGCAGATCGCGTCGGTGATGGGCTCGTGCACCGCGGGCGGCGCCTACGTGCCCGCCATGTCCGACGAGTCCGTGATCGTGCGCAACCAGGGCACGATCTTCCTCGGCGGCCCGCCGCTGGTGAAGGCCGCGACCGGCGAGGTCGTCACCGCCGAGGAGCTCGGCGGCGGCGACGTGCACGCCCGCACCTCCGGCGTCGTCGACCACCTCGCCGAGGACGACGCGCACGCGCTCGCCATCGTGCGCGGGATCGTGGACACCCTGCCCCTTCCCCGAGCGGGCGGGACCAGCCCGGTGGGGTGCTCTCGACAGGCTCGATCACCGGGGAGGTCGAGGAGCCGCACGAGGACCCGGCGACGCTCTACGACGTGGTGCCGACCGACACGCGGACGCCGTACGACGTGCGCGAGGTGATCCGGCGCATCGTCGACGGCAGCCGGCTGCACGAGTTCAAGGCGCTGTACGGCGAGACCCTGGTCTGCGGCTTCGCGCGCATCTGGGGCCGCCAGGTCGGCATCGTCGCCAACAACGGCATCCTCTTCAGCGAGTCGTCGCTCAAGGGCGCGCACTTCATCGAGCTGTGCAACCAGCGCGGCATCCCACTGGTGTTCCTGCAGAACATCTCCGGCTTCATGGTCGGCCGGGAGTACGAGAACAAGGGCATCGCCCGCGACGGCGCCAAGCTCGTCACCGCGGTCGCCTGCTCGGTGGTCCCGAAGTTCACCGTCGTCATCGGCGGCTCGTTCGGCGCCGGCAACTACGGCATGTGCGGGCGCGCCTACGACCCGAGGTTCCTGTGGATGTGGCCCAACGCCCGGATCTCCGTGATGGGCGGGGAGCAGGCCGCCTCGGTCCTGTCCGAGGTGCGCGGTCCCGATCGTGAGGACACCGAGGACTTCAAGGCCGGCATCCGCGCGCAGTACGACACCCAGGGCTCGGCCTACTACTCCACGGCGCGGCTGTGGGACGACGGCATCATCGACCCGGTGGACACCCGTCGGGTGCTCGGCCTGGGCCTGGCCGCGACCGCGCACGCCCCCGTCCCGGCGCCCTCCTACGGCGTCTTCCGAATGTAAGGGACGGTCATCTTGCACCTCACCAAACCCCCTGGGGTTACGACCGAAGGCACGCGTGGGCCCTTCGACACGATCCTCATCGCCAACCGGGGCGAGATCGCGGTGCGGGTGCCGCGCACCTGCCGCCGGCTCGGCATCCGCACGGTCGCGATCTGCACCGATGCCGACGCCGCGGCCCCGCACGTGAAGGACGCCGACGAAGTCGTCCGGGTGCCGTCGTACCTCGACATCGACGCCGTGGTGGCGGCCGCCCGGGAGTCCGGGGCGCAGGCCATCCACCCCGGCTACGGCTTCCTGTCCGAGCGGGCGGCGTTCGCCCAGGCGGTGGCGGACGCGGGCCTGGTCTTCGTCGGCCCGTCCGCCGAGGTGATGGACCAGATGGGTCGCAAGGACCACGCCCGGGCGATCGCGGTCGCCGCCGGTGTCCCGGTGGTGCCGACCGGGGTCGCGACGGGCCCGACCGACGCGATGACGTTCCCCGTGCTCGTCAAGGCGGCCGCCGGCGGCGGTGGGAAGGGCATGCGCATCGTCCGGTCCGCCGAGGAGCTCGACGCGGCCGTCGCCGCGGCGAAGCGGGAGGCGCAGTCGGCCTTCGGGGACGACACCCTGCTCCTGGAGAAGTACGTCGAGCACGGTCGCCACCTCGAGGTGCAGGTGCTCGCCGACGCGCACGGCACCGTGCTGCACCTCTTCGAGCGCGACTGCTCGACCCAGCGCCGGCACCAGAAGGTCATCGAGGAGGCGCCCGCGCCGACCATCGACGCGGACCTGCGGCAACGGCTGACCGGCGCCGCCGTGGACCTCGCCCGGCAGGTGGGCTACGTCAACGCCGGGACCGTGGAGTTCCTGCTCGACGCGGCGACCGACGACTTCTACTTCCTGGAGATGAACACCCGGCTCCAGGTCGAGCACCCGGTGACCGAGCTGATCTGCGGCGGGCTGGACCTGGTCGAGCACCAGCTGCGGATCGCGGCCGGGGAGCCGCTGTCCCTGGCCCAGGACGACCTGACGATCCACGGGCACGCGATGGAGGCCCGGATCTACGCCGAGGACGCGTTCGGTGGCTTCCTCCCGCAGGCGGGCACCACGAGCATCGTGCGCTGGCCGACGGGGGACGGGGTGCGCGTCGACCACGCGTTGGAGGGTCGCCAGGTGGTCAGCACGGCGTACGACCCGATGCTGGGCAAGGTCGTGGTGCACGGCCCGGACCGCGAGGCCGCGCGCCAGGCGCTGGTCGCGGCCCTCGACGACACCACGATCCTCGGCCTCACGACCAACACCGGCTTCCTGCGCGCGCTGGCCGCCAGCGACGCGTTCCGCGACGCCACCGTCGACACCGCCTGGCTCGACTCCGTCGACCTGACGGCGGAGGTGCCCCGACCCGACGCCGACCTGCCGCGCCTCCTCGTCGCCTGGACCTCCGCGATGATCACCGCCTTCGACACCGGACATCCCTTCCAGGCCGACGGCTTCCGGCTGGGCGGGCCGCCGGCCGCGACCCTGGTCGAGCTGGACCGTGAGGTGCTCGTGGACCGGGCGGCAGGCACCGTCGACGGAGTCCCGGTGCGCCACCTGTCGGCCGAGGACCACGTCCTGGACGTGCTCGTCGACGGTCGGCGCGTGCAGGCGGTCGTCAACGTGCAGCCCGACGTGCTCGAGGTCGCCTGGCGTGGCCACCGGTTCGTGTTCACCCGGCCCGACCGGCTCGACGGCGCCGAGGCGCCGGCCGACGGGACCGATCACCGCGCCGATGCCCGGCACCGTCCTGGCCGTGCAGGTCGAGGTCGGGGCCCGGGTGCGCGGCCGGAGACCCCCTCGGCACCCTGGAGGCGATGAAGATGGAGCTCGCACTCAAGGCGCCCTTCGACGGCACCGTCACCGAGGTCGACGCGACCGTCGGCCGGCAGGTCTCGCTCGGCGCGACTCTCTTCGTGGTGGAGGCCGGAGTCATGAGCGTGACGATCTACGAGGTCGGACCGCGCGACGGTCTGCAGAACGAGTCAGGGCTGGTGCCGACGGCGGTCAAGGCCGAGTTCGTCCGCCGGCTGCTCGCCGCCGGGCTCCCGGTCGTCGAGGCGACCAGCTTCGTGCACCCGCGCTGGGTACCGCAGCTCGCCGACGCCGAGGAGCTGATGACCTTGCTGGGGACGAGGCCCGGGTCTCGACGAGGTCGACCGGCGCAAGCTCCGGCCCTGGTGCCCAACGAGCGCGGGCTCGACCGGGCGCTCGCGCTCGGGCTGCGGCACGTCGCGATCTTCGGCAGCGCCACGGAGACCTTCGCCCGCAAGAACCTCAACCGCTCCCTGGAGGAGCAGTTCACCATGTTCGCGCCCACGGTGAGCCGCGCCCGGGAGGCCGGCCTCGACGTCCGCGCCTACGTCTCGATGTGCTTCGGCGACCCGTGGGAGGGGCCGGTCCCATCGAGCAGGTGGTCGCCGTGGGCACCCGGCTGCTCGACCTCGGCGCGAGCCAGCTCAGCATCGGCGACACGATCGGGGTCGGCACGGCCCAGCACGTCAAGGACCTGGTCGCGGCCTTCGGCGCGGCCGGCGTCGGCACCGACCGGTTGGCGATGCACTTCCACGACACCTACGGCCAGGCGCTGGCCAACGCGTACGCGGCCCTCCAGGAGGGCATCACCACCTTCGACTCCAGCGCGGGCGGCCTCGGTGGCTGCCCGTACGCCGAGAGCGCCACCGGCAACCTCGCCACCGAGGACCTGGTGTGGCTGCTGACCGGCCTGGGCATCGAGCACGGCGTCGATCTCGACGCGCTCGTGGCGACCAGCGTCTGGATGGCCGGTCACCTCGGCCGGGAGAGCCCGTCGGCGGTGGTGCGTGCCCGCGCCCCGCGTGCGGCACAATCTGGCGCATGAGCCGCCGGGTCTACCTCCACATCGGGGCCCCGAAGACCGGTACGACGTACCTCCAGGACCGGCTCGATGCTCAACGCCGGGAGCCTCCGCTCGCACGACGTGCACCTGCCCACCTCGTCGCCGCTGGTGACCCCGGCACTCTTCCACTTCCGCGCCGCGCTCGATGTCCTCGAGCAGGACTGGGGCGGCCCGCCGGGGCACGCGACCGGGGCCTGGGACACCATGGTCAAGCGGGTCCGTCGGCTCGACGGGACGGTGCTGATCAGCCACGAGATCTTCGCGCCCGCCCGTCCCGAGCGGATCGAGCGCGTGCTCCACGACCTGCGCGACAGCGAGGTCCACGTCGTCTACTCCGCGCGTGACCTCGGCCGCCAGCTGCCCGCGGCGTGGCAGGAGAGCATCAAGCAGGGCCGGAAGTGGGCCTTCCGGCGCTTCCTCGACCGGGTGGAACGGGGGTCGACGTGGTTCTTCCACGCCTTCGACCTGCCCCGGGTGCTCGAGAAGTGGAGCGTGGGGGTGCCGCCCGAGCGGATCCACGTCGTCACGGTGCCGCAGCGCGCGGCGCTGCGCGAGGATCGCGGGCTGCTTCTGGCGGCGGATGTGCGAGGCGTTCGGCATCGACCCGGACTGGGCTCCTCACGACAGCCACCGGGCCAACCGGTCGCTGGGGGCCGCCGAGACGGAGGTGATCCGCCAGCTCAACCGCAGGATGGATCGCGAGGCCCGTCGTGAGGCCGCCTTCGATGAGCTGATCCGCGAGATGCTGGCCCAGGAGAACCTCGTGAACCGGGACAGCATCCCGGTCCGGCTCCCACCGCAGCGCTTCGAGTGGGCGGAGGAACAGGCCCAGAGCTGGATCGAGTGGTTGGCCGCCAGCGGTGTCCAGGTGATCGGCGACCTCGACGACCTGCGCCCGCTCCGCCCGGCGCCCGACGCGAACGGCGAGCGCCCGGTCCGGGTCCCCAACAAGCTCAAGCTCAACGCCGCCGTCGACGCCCTGGCGGCGATGACGCTCGAGGCGGCCCGTCGGCACGACCCGGACCGGGCGCCGCTGGCCCGGCTGCGCGCAGGGGCCGAGCGCTGGCGGGGCAGGTGACGGCCGCGCCGTCGCGCGCCGACGAGCGCCGGGCCTGGGGTTGGGTCGCCCACCTGCGGGCCGGCGGGACGACGCCGTGGGCCGACTGGTCGGGCACCGGCGAGCGCGCCGAGGGGAGGGGCCGGTTCCTGCCCGGCGCCCAGCAGCTCGAGCTCCTGCGCCGGGTCAACCTCGCGACCCGGCGGCCGGCGCCCGCCGAGCTCGCCACCCGCGTCCTGGAGGCCAGCGCACCCGGTCGCGGCCGCCCCGACCTCGAGCTCGTCGGTGCGGACTCCGGATCGCGGTTCGGGCCCCGACCGGTCGACCCCGCCGAGCTGCCCGACGACGAGCTGCTGCGGGTGGCGGCCGGCCTGATCGCCGAGGACGTGGTCGCGGCCGGGCTGCCGGCTCGTCCCCCCTCGCCCCTGACCAGGCCCTGGCGCCGCAGCTACCGCCTGGTCGGCGACCCGGTGCTGGCCGACCCGCTCCGCGCCGCGCTCGTGGCGCGTGGGCGGCCGCCCGGCGGCGGGCGCCCGCGCATCCTGGTGCTCGGCGGGCCTGCCGACCGGATGCTGTCCGACGCCTTCCAGGACCGCGCCCTCGACGCGGGCGGGCCGCCATGGCACGACTGGCTGGCCGTGCTGGTTGAGCGGAACCACCTCGCCCCACGCGTCGACCTGGCCCACGTCGCCCGCGCCTGGGCCCGCCGGACCAGCGTCGACCGGATCACCATCGTGCTCGACCCGCGGGCCGTGCCGAAGCTCGTGGGTGTCCGACGCCGCCTCTCCGTGCCTGCGCCGCTCTCCGCCGAGGCCGTCGACCTGGCCCGCCGGGTGGCCGCGGTGCTCGGGCTGCTCGTGCCGCCCGACCGGCGCGCCGCGCTGCTGCGCGCGACCCTCGCGCCGCGCCTGGACGCCGCGGGAACCACGCTGGGAGTGCCCGAGACGATCCGCCCCTGGCTGACCGAGCGGGCCCAACGGATGCACCAGGCGCTGCGGCGCGCTGGATACGCTGTGGCCGGAGGCAGCCTGGACGGCGTGCTCCCGGCCTACCCGGACGGCGCCGTCGACCGCGTCGCCGACGACCGGGTGCTGGGTCTGGCGATCGACCTGCTGCTGGCGGGCCCGGCGCCCCCGAGTGGGGCCGAAGAGGGGGACGGATGACCAGGCGAGTGCTGCTGCACGTCGGCACCCCCAAGACCGGCACCTCCCACCTCCAGGACGTGCTGTTCCGCAACCAGCGCACGCTCGTCGCGGAGGGCATCTGCTACCCCGCCGACCGGTTCGACGCCCACTTCCTCGCCGCCCTCGACCTGATGCGACTGC
Organism: uncultured Actinomycetota bacterium; assembly: GCA_963791275.1. Taxonomy (GTDB): domain Bacteria; phylum Actinomycetota; class Actinomycetes; order Propionibacteriales; family Nocardioidaceae; genus Nocardioides. The sequence continues at coordinate 118,080 of CAWBRP010000004.1, read as the reverse complement.
CGTGGGGCGGCCTGGAGACCGAGGCGGTGGGGGCCTGGGACCGCCTCGCCGCGGCGGTCCGCGCCTGTGAGGGCACCGCGATCATCAGCCACGAGATCCTGGCCACCGCGTCCCGCTCGCAGGTCGGCCGGGCGCTCGCGTCGCTGGGCGCGGACGACCCCGACGGCCCGGAGATCCACGTGGTGCTCTCCGTGCGGGACCTGGTGCGGCAGATCCCGGCCGAGTGGCAGGAGAACGTCAAGCACCGCAGCTCGTTGAGCTATCGACGGTTCCTGGAACGGATCGAGGACCCCGACCGCTCGACCCGGATCGGCACCTGGTTCTGGGGCGTCCAGGAGATCCCCGACATCCTCGAGCGCTGGGGCCACGACCTGCCGCCGGAGCGGGTGCACCTGGTCACCGTGCCGCCGCCCGGCGCCCCCTCGGGTCTGCTCTGGGAACGCTTCAGCCACGCCTTCGGGCTCGACGGCCTCGACCTGGACCTGACCGCCGAGCGCGCGAACCCCTCGCTCGGCGTCCCGGAGACCGCGCTGCTGCGGCGGATCAACCGCTCCGCGAACCGGGTGCTCGACCCGCCGGACTACCGACCCCTGGTGCGCGAGCTCCTGGCTCACCAGACCCTGTCCCGGCGGACGTCCTCCCCGCGGCTGCGGCTGCCTCCCGACGCCCACCCCTGGGTCACCGACCTCGAGAAGTCGTGGGTCGAGGAGATCGGCCGCCGGGGGTACGACGTCGTCGGCGACGTGGCGGACCTGATCGGGAGCCCGCCGGTGGCGAAGTACGCCGACCCGGACGCCCCCTCGGAACGCGCGGTCGCCCGCGCCGCCGTCGACGCGATCAGGGCGTTGCTGCTGGAGAACGCCCGGTTGCGCGGCGAGGAGGCCCGGCTCGGGCGTGAGCTCGCGGCGACCAGGGCCGAGCTGGACCGCGCCTACCTGCGGCCGTCGTACCGGCTCCGTCGGCGCGTCGTGCAGAGACTGGAGACCGGTCGTCTCGGACGTGGCGTGATGGGGATCTACCGCCGGACGAGGGGTCGCAGCTCGCGGTCGGCGTAGCGGCCGAGCTGCCAGGTCGCGAACCCGTCGGCACCCGCGCCGACCATGCCACCGACGATGGGCACCCGGCGGGCGACCACGACGGCCGTCCGCTTGCCGGCGACCCGCTTGATCAGGTCGGAGGCGACCTCGTTGGCGAGCAGCTGGTCGAGCCCGGGGTCGATCTCGGTCGTCGTGGCCAGGGCCATCGGCCGCGAGGGGAGCCTCTTCTTCTTGACCAGGTCCTCCACGGTGTCCTCACCCATCATGATGGCGAGGATCGCGTTGCGCACCCGCGGGTCGTCGAGGTTGTAGCCGCGCAGGTGCGCGATGCCGGCGATCATCCGGCACTGGATCAGGGCCAGCTCGGTGATGTTGACCGGGATGGCGACGGCCGCGGAGACGACGCCACCGAGGTTGGTGACGAAGCCGCCGGCACCGGCCAGCCGCACGTGGAACTCGATCACCTCGTGCACCGCCCGGTCGACGTCACCGCGCTGCTCCGTGAGCTGCTTCTCCGCCCCCTCGGCCGCCCCGGTCAGGGGCCCGACGCCGGTGACGGCGTGGTGCATCGCGTCGCGCACGAACCGCGTGGTCAGTCCGGGAGCCATCCCGGTGAACCGCGGAGCCATCGCCATGGTGACCGTGCTCTTCACACCCATGCCCCCGATCCTACGGAGGCGCCGGTGGCCGATCCGGTGCGGCTACCGTCGGCGCATGCCCAGCGAGCCGCCACCGAGCCCGTGGGGCTTCCCGGACCCGGTCCGCTGGCCCGCCGACGACGACCTGGTCGCGATGGGCGCCGACCTGGCCCCCGGCACGCTGCTGAAGGCCTACCGGCAGGGCCTCTTCCCGATGCCGTCGGGTCCCCGTCGACGCGACCCGCTGGCCTGGTTCAGCCCGTTGGAGCGCGGCGTGCTCCCGCTGGACGGGCTGCAGGTGAGCCGCTCCCTGCGCCGTGCGGTTCGAGGCTTCGAGGTGCGGGTGGACACCGCGTTCGCCGACGTGGTGGACGGGTGCGCGGACCCGCGCCGGCCCGGTGGCTGGATCGACGGCTCGATCGCCGCGGCCTACACGGACCTGCACCGCCTCGGCTGGGCGCACTCCGTCGAGGCCTGGCGCGAGGGCCGCCTGGTCGGGGGGTTGTACGGCGTCGCGATCGGCGGGCTGTTCGCGGGCGAGTCGATGTTCCACCGGGAGCGGGACGCCTCGAAGGTGGCCCTCGTCGCCCTGGTCGACCTGCTCACCGACCAGCACGCCGACCGTCGGCTGCTCGACGTGCAGTGGCGCACCCCGCACCTGGCCAGCCTCGGCGTCGTGGAGATGTCGCGGGCCGACTACCTGGCCCGGCTGCCCGAGGCGTTGGCGGCGCCCCGGCTTCACCTAGGGTGGCGCGCGTGCGACGGACGCTGATCGTGGGTGCCGCGGTCTCGCCGTGCTGCTCGGGCTCGCCGCACCCGCGGGCGCCGAGCGGGTCGAGATCAGCCCGGCCCAGGGCCTGATCCGCACCGCGGCCGCGTCCTACGACGGTTCCGGGCTCACCGCCGAGATCGCCGTGCGCCGAACCGGCAAGCGGGTTGACCTGTTCGTCGTGGCTGTTACACGGGCGCGCCGAGGCGCTGACCGCACGATCTACGTGCGCCGCGGGAACGTCGAGATCGAGAACGCCGACCTGGTGCTCGTCCCGCGCCGGCGCGGCCGCCACGCAGGGGAAGCGGTCCGTGAAGGTCTCGGTCCCAGCCAGCTCCTGGGCCTCCCCGCGCCCGCCCGGTCCGTGCGCAGTGGGCCGTGTGGTGGCACCGGTGGGTCGCCGGCACCCGCCGCTGCGGCGTCTCGCAGGTTCCGGCCGACGGGTCGTTCGGTCCGTGGTTCGACGCGCCAGGCGACGCGGCTGCTGAGGCTACTTGAGCAGCCGCGACATCCGCCGGTCGGCGAGGGGCTTGCCGCCGGTCTGGCAGGTGGGGCAGTACTGCAGGCTCGAGTCGGCGAAGCTGACCTCGCGGACCGTGTCGCCGCAGACCGGGCACGTCTCGCCGGTGCGACCGTGGACGGCGAGGTGCGACTTCTTCTCGCCCTTGAGCTCGCTGGCGGCCAGCCCGCGCGGACCGGTCGACGGCATCGCCGAGCACGGTGCGGATCGCGTCGTACAACGTCTGGAGCTCGGCGTCGCTGAGCGCGTTGGCGGGCTTGAAGGGGGACATCCGAGCGGCGTGCAGGAGCTCGTCGGAGTAGGCGTTGCCGATGCCGGCGATGGTGCCCTGGTGGCGCAGCACGCCCTTGATCTGGGACCTCCCGGCGTCCGCGAGGATCTGGCCGAGCACCTCGATGGTGAACGCGTCGTCCAACGGGTCGGGCCCGAGGCGGGCGATGCCCGGCACGTCCATCGGGTCGCGGACGACGTAGATCGCCAGCGACTTCTTGGTGCCGGCCTCGGTGACGTCGAGGCCGTTGGTGCGACCCTCGTCGTCCTCGTCCAGCACGATCCGCGCGGCCAGCGGTGACTTGCTGTTGGGTCTGGCGGGGAGGTCCGGCACCTCGTCGCGCCAACGGATCCAGCCGGCGCGGGCGAGGTGAACGACGAGGTGCAGCCCCGACGTCGCGACGTCGAGGAACTTGCCGTGCCGGGTCACGTCCTCGACCAGGGTCCCGTGCAGAGCCGCGAGCGGTGGGTCGAAGGTCTTCAGCGCGCTGAACGCGGCCAGGTCGACGCGGGTGATCGCGCGGTCGGTCAGCCGACCCTTGAGGTCCAGGGCCAGCGCTTCCACCTCGGGCAGCTCGGGCATGCCCGCCATTCTGCCCTTCCGCGCCGACCAGGTCCGGCGCATGATGGTGGCATGCCCCGGAACGGGCGGGTGAGCCCCGAGTCGACGATCCTGGTCGGACGCGCGCGGCGAGGGCCGCGCCCTGCGGGTCACCTGGCACCCGGAGAGCTGCGACCGGGACGGACTGGTCGTCCTGTCGCTGTGGCGCGGCAACCTGTGCGTCGGCTCGTTCCGCCTGACCGCGGACGACGTGCCCGGGCTGGTGGAGGCGTTGACCACCGCGCACGCGCACTCCCTCGAGCGCGACCCGCTGGTCGACACCGCCTGAGCACCCCGCGTCGTACCCTGGACGGATCCGACCCCCCGCCCCACGGAGCACCTCCTGATGCCGCCGACGACGCACGCCCGCCGAGCGCCCGCGCTCGTCTTGTCCTGCCTGGTCGCGGCGCTCGTGCTGGTCCCGGCCGGTCCGGCTTCGCCCGCTCCGGCAGCCGAGGCGCGCACGGGGTACGGACGGCTTTTCGCTCCGCTGCGGACGCCGATCGCCGGCGTTCCGTTCAAGATCAAGGGCTTCCTCACCAGCGACGTGCGGCGACCCGTGTTGCTCCAGCGACGCCGGCCGAGCGGCCGCTTCGAGACGATCGCGCGCACCCGGGCCGGAGCCAGCGGGAAGTATGCCTTCACCGGGGTCACCCTGCCGCGGACCTCGACGCTGCGGGCCACGGCGCCGCGCTTCAAGGGCTCCCTCAACCACGCCAAGGACCCGATCACCACCGCCGAGGTCGAGGTGCCGGCCGTGCGGCAGTCGGGGAGGATCGCGGCCGTCCCGGGCATCGTGCAGCAGGGTTCGACGACCGCCGCGCCCGAGGACGGGGGGTACGTCGTCGCTGGCTTCACCCCGCCTCGCGCCCACCGACGCGTCGTGCTGCAGCGCCGCGTCCGAGGCTCTTGGACGACCGTCGCGCGGGCCGGCCAGGACCGCGCCGGATTCGCCGTCTTCCCGGTGCCGCCGGGTGGCACGTACCGGGCGGCCACCCGAGGCTCCCGCGACGGACGCGCGGTGTGGACCGGCACCTCGGCCTCCCGCGCGTGGACCCCTGCGTTCGAGGACACCTTCTCCGGCGAGAGCCTGGACCGGGGCGTGTGGACGGACCGGCCCGCCGAGGGGGCGCCCACCCAGGGCCGCCGCACCTGTGCCCGGGTCGACTCCGGCACCCGCTCCGTCGGCGCGGGCACGCTCGCCTCGGCGTCGGGCTGGACCCGGAGCGGACCGGGCAGACCTGCGGCTACGCGTCCGAGGACGGGCCGGGCACCAGCCCCTACCTGGTCAACGCGCAGATCGACAGCCGCGACGCTTACCACTTCACCCACGGGATCGCCGCTGCCCGGGTCCGCTGGCAGCAGGTCAAGGGCATGCACGGCGGCTTCTGGCTGCTGCCCAGCGGGGGCAAGATCCCCGGCCACCCCGAGCTCGGGACCGAGGTCGACATCGTGGAGTACTTCGGCCAAGACACGTTGAAGGGCGGCTTCGGGGCCTTCGTGCACCACCTCGACCCGGCCGGCGTCAATGTCCCGCTGGGATCGGACGCCTTCGCCACCGCCCGCTTCAAGCCGCGCGGGGACCAGTGGTGGTCGAGCTACCACGTGTTCTCGGTCGAGTGGACCCCACAGCAGTACGTGTTCCGGGTGGACGGACGGGAGTTCTGGCGCGAGGACCGCACCGTCTCGCAGGCGGGGGAGTACCTCGTGCTGAGCATGCTCACCTCGGACTACGAGCTGCCCGACCTGACCCCGGACGAGCTGTCGGCCACGGCCAGCGTCGACTGGGTTCGGGTCTGGGAGGGCTGAGGCGCGTCAGGCGGCGTACGCCGACAGCACGCAGAACTCGTTGCCGTCGGGGTCCGCGAGCACCACCCAGGAGACGTCGTCCGACTGGCCGACGTCCACCCGCACCGCCCCGAGGCCCTCGAGCCGCGCGACCTCCGCGGCCTGGTCGAGCGGTCGGAGGTCGAGGTGGAGCCGGTTCTTCACGGTCTTCGGCTCCGGCACCCGCGCGAACAGCAGGTCCGGGGCCACGCCGTCCTGCGGACTTCCGGCGGGCGGCTCCAGCACGATCTCGTCGTCGGTCTCGTGGGTCCGACGCCAGCCGAGGGCGGCCTGCCAGAAGTCCGCGAGGCGGGCGGGCTCCTGCGAGTCGATGTTCACGCACTGGATGGTCAGGTCCATGCGGGTCAATCTACGGAATCGGCTAGACACCCCGATACCGTCTCGGCATGGACCCGATCCGCAACCCGTACGCCCCCGGCGCCGGGCAGCGGCCGCCGGAGCTCGCCGGCCGGGACGAGCAGCTCGGCGCGTTCGACGTCGTGCTGCAGCGGGTCCAGCGGGGACGTCCGGAGCGGTCGCTGATCCTCACCGGGCTGCGCGGAGTGGGCAAGACCGTGCTCCTCAACGCGCTGCGCTCGTCCGCCGTACGACGCCAGTGGGGCACCGGGAAGCTCGAGGCCCGCCCCGACCAGGGCCTGCGCCGCCCGCTCGCCTCGGCGCTGCACCAGGCGGTCCGCGAGCTCGGACACCCCCGGCCCGACGAGGCCGACCAGGTGCTCGGCGTGATCCGCGCCTTCGCCCAGCGCGACGCCGGAACCGGGGCGAGGCTCAAGGACCAGTGGAACCCGGGGATCGACGCGCCCGTGGTGCGCGGCCGGGCGGACTCCGGCGACATCGAGATCGACCTCGTCGAGCTGCTGACCGACGTCGGCGGACTCGCCGGGGACGTCGGGCACGGAGTCGCGGTCTTCATCGACGAGATGCAGGACCTCCGCCCCGACGACGTGTCCGCGCTGTGCGCCGCATGCCACGAGATCAGCCAGTCCGGCCTGCCGCTGATCGTGGTGGGCGCCGGGCTGCCGCACCTGCCCGGCGGTGCTCTCCGCGAGCAAGTCCTACTCCGAGCGGCTCTTCGCCTACCAGCGCATCGACCGACTGCCGCGCGAGGCTGCCGACCGGGCCCTGACCGCGCCGGCGGAGGAGGAGGACGCGCACTGGGCGGAGGAGGCCCTGGTCCGGATGTACGCCGCGACCGGCGGCTACCCCTACTTCATCCAGGCCTACGGCAAGGCCGTCTGGGACCGCGCCACCGCGTCCCCGATCACGGCCGGGGACGTGGACGTGGCCGCCGCCGAGGCGGAGGCCGAGCTGGCCGTCGGGTTCTTCGGCAGCCGCTTCGACCGGGCGACGCCGGGCGAGCGGGAGTACCTCCGCGCGATGGCCGACGTCGCGGCCGCCGATCCCGCGCTCGGCGACTCGGTGCCGACCGCGGACGTCGCGGCCGCCCTCGACAAGAGGCCGCAGTCGCTGTCCCCGGCGCGTGACTCGCTGCTCAAGAAGGGGCTCATCTACTCCGCCGAGCGTGGCCGGATCGCCTTCACCGTCCCGCACTTCGGGCGCTACCTGCGCGACCACTCCTAGGATCGGGACGTGACTGAGCCCGCGGTCCCGGCGGTCCTCGAGCGCCGGCGCCGCGACGTCCTCGACAGCCTCGACGCCGAGCGGCTCCGGCGGCTCCTTGAGGACCACCCCACGCTCGCCAGCGAGCCGATGCGCGGCTGGCGCGACCACCCCCGCGGGGTCACGCCCCTGGGCTACGTGGCGATGCTCAGGTACGACACCCGCGACGGGACCTGGCGCGACGTCGCGGGCAGCGGAGCCCTGGCCCGGCTGCTGCTCGACGCCGGTGCGCCCGTGGATGGCGAGCCCGACGAGCGCGAGACCCCGTTGATGACGGCGGCGAGCTACGGAGACGCCGAGGTCGCCCGGGTGCTGATCGACGCGGGTGCCGCCCTGGACGTGCTGTCGTCCGACACGGCCGGCGGGGTGCCCCGCGCGACGGCGCTCCTGCATGCCGCGGTCTTCGGGATGACCGACGTCGTCGACCTGCTCGTGTCGGCCGGGGCGGGCGTGCGGAGCCTTCCCGAGGCGGCGGCCGCGGGCGACGTGTCGGGCTGGCTCGCCGCCGACGCCCCCCTCCAGGAGCGCATCCTCGCCCTCGTGATGGCGGCGGACCACGAGCGGCTCGACGTCATCGACGGGCTGCTCGATGCCGGCACCCCGGTGGACGCCGAGGACGCGATCTGGGGCCGGCAGGCGCTGCGGCTCGCGGCGAGCAACGGACGCGTCCGCAGCGTCCGCCACCTGCTCAGCCGCGGCGCCGACCCGGACCACCGCGATCCGCAGCACGGACTGACGGCGCTCGAGTGGTGCGGCCGCGGCCACATGCGGGGGAGCCCCGGCCATGCGGAGGTCGAGTCGCTGCTCTCGACCCTCAGCTGAGCCGGGCCGTCAGGTGGACCGTCACCTGGTCGCCGTCGGACTTCCCGATGGCGCGACGGACCGGCGCGGCGACGGGCAGCTTGTGGGTGCCGTCGCCGAGCGCCATGAAGGCACCGGTGAACGGTTCGCCGTCGACGGTGCCGGCCACCTTGACCAGTCCGCGGGTGCCGAAGACTGTGGCCGAGTCGGGAAGCTGGACACAGGTCCAGGTGTCCCCGTCGCGCACCTTGCCCAAGGTGGCGACGAAGGTGATGTCGAGCGGTCCGCTGCGGTCTGCCATGGTGGTCCTCTCCGCTGCCCGGTCCGGCGTCGTGCTGGTCCTCGGGTGGTTCTTACTCAGACTCCAGACCGGCGAGGAACTCATCGCGGGAGTGGACCGCGTCCAGACCGCGACGCGACGCGTAAAGTGTCGGTGGTTTGAGGAAGTGGGGGCCAGCCGCAGGAGGCCACCCGGACGTCCGTACGCGGTGAGGGCTGCGGGTGATGTCGAGACGGCGGTCGCGGCGTCGACGTCACGGGTACCAGGGCCGCACGGCCGCCACCGCAGGAAGGGTCGCACCCATGAAGTTCGTCATCCTCATCCACTCCCACCCCCAGCCGTGGGGTCACCCGACGGGGGACTACGTCGCCGAGAACCTGGCGCTGCCTCAGGAGCAGCGCGACCAGATGACCGTCGAGTTCGAGGCGCTGCTCACCGCGCTGCAGGCCAGCGGCGAGCTGCTCGTCGGTGAGGCGTTGGCCGACCCGGCGACCTCGACGCTGTACCGATGGGGCGCCGGCAAGCCGATCGCCACGGACGGTCCGTACGCCGAGTCCAAGGAGCAGTTCGCCGGGTTCTTCCTGATCGATGTCGCCGACCGCCGGCGCGCCGAGGAGATCGCGGAGGCCTTCGCGGGTCCCGGCGAGACGATCGAGCTGCGGCCGGCCATGTGGCCCGGTGGCCACGACCAGTGAGCCGAGACCCCTGCGAGGTCGTGTGGCGCGACGAGGCGCCACACGTCCTCGCGGCGCTGCTGCGGCGCAGTGGTGACTTCGAGGCGTGCGAGGACGCCGTCCAAGAAGCCCTGGTCGCGGCGTCGGTCCAGTGGCCCGCGGAGGGGCTGCCCGACAACCCGCGCGGGTGGCTCATCCGGGTGGCCTCACGCCGGCTCATCGACCAGCGGCGCAGCGACGACGCCCGCAGCCGGCGCGAGGTCGCGGCGGCGTACGTCCCGGAGCCGCCCGGTATCGGTCCCGACCCCGGCGCCGGCCCGGTCCCGGACACCGACGACACGCTGCAGATGCTGCTCCTGTGTGCGCACCCCGCCTTGAGCGAGTCCGCGCAGGTCGCGCTGACGCTGCGCGCCGTCGCGGGGCTGAGCACCGCACAGATCGCCGCGGGGTTCCTCGTCCCCGAGGCCACCCTCGCGCAGCGCATCAGCCGGGCCAAGGCCGCGCTGCGCGAGGCGGGCGCGCGCTTCGAGGCCCCGACGCCGGCAGACCTGCCCGGCCGGCTGCACGCGGTCCGGCACGTCCTGTACCTCACGTTCAACGAGGGGTACGCGACCTCCCGCGGCGCGGACCTCATCGACACCGACCTGGCGGACGAGGCGGTCCGGGTCACCGAGCGGCTCCACCGCTCCCTGCCGGAGGACACCGAGACCACCGGGCTGTTCGCCCTGATGCTGCTCACCCACGCGCGGGCACCCGCGCGCACCGACGACGTCGGCGACCTGGTGCCGCTCGCGGAGCAGGACCGGGCCCGGTGGGACCACGACCTGATCGCGCGCGGCACCGCCCTGGTCGAGCAGGCTCTCGTCGCCGGGCCGGCCGGCCCCTTCGCGCTCCAGGCGGCCATCGCCGGGGTCCACGACGCGGCCCCGACGGCGGACGCCACCGACTGGCTGCAGATCACGATGCTCTACCGGATGCTCGACCGGCTCGCGCCCTCCCCGACGGTGAGCCTCAACCTCGCGGTCGCGGTCGGGATGGCGCACGGCCCGCAGGCCGGGCTCGACGTCCTGGCCCCGCTGCTCGAGCAGGCGTCCCAGCAACGCAACCACCGCGTCCACGCCGCCCGTGCCCACCTCCTCGAGCAGCTGGGCAGCACGGCGGAGGCCCGACGGTCCTACCGCCTGGCGGCCCGACTCACCGCCAGCATCCCCGAGCAGCGGTACCTCAACCGGCGCGCCGGCTCCTGAGGAGTGCGGGGCGACCGCGCCGTACGCTCGCCCCCGTGTCCCCCCTCAGCGCGCGGGTCTTCGTCGCCGGACCGGCGACCTGGAACCATCTGGTGTACCTCGACCGGCTCCCCGAGCCGCGCCCGCACACCGAGCGGGCGCTACGGCACCACGAGACCGTCGGTGGCACCTCGGCCGGCAAGGCCCTCAACCTGGCGGCCCTGGGGGCGCGGGTCACGCTCCGGACCCATCTCGGGCCCGACGGGGCCGGTGCGCGGGTGGCCGAGCGGCTCGCGAGCGCCGGCGTGGACCTGATCGTCGAGCGCGCCGACCGCACCGAGCGGCACCTGAACCTGATGGCGGCGGACGGTGGCCGGCTGTCCCTGCACCTCGACAAGCCCGGAGCCGGGCCGGAGCAGCACGCCGCGCAGACGACGGCAGCCCTGGCCGGGTCCGTCGTCGCTCTCGTGGACCTCGCCGACGAGTCCCGGCCGTTGCTGGCCCAGGCCCGGGAGGCGGGCGTTCCGCTGTGGTGCGACCTGCACGACTACGACGGGACGAACCCGTTCCACCAGGACTTCGTGGAGGCCGCCGACGTGCTCTTCCTCAACGAGGACGGCATGCCCGACCCGCTGCCCTGGATGCGGGAGCGGGTCGCGGCGGGCACCGGGCTGGTGGTGGCCACGCAGGGTGCCCGGGGAGCGCTGGCCGTCACCCGTGACGAGGAGGTGCACGTCCCGGCGCCGGAGGTGCCGACGATCGTGGACACCAACGGCGCGGGCGACGCGTTCCTGGCCGGGTTCCTGCTCGCCCGGCTGGGCCGCGCCGCGCTCCCGGTCGCGATGGCCGCCGGCCACCACCAGGCCGCCCGGTGCCTGGCCTCCGTCGACCTCGCACCGCCACCAGCATCAGCACCACCACCATGACGCCATAGCGATGTTGACATGACGTCAATCTGACGTCATTGTGGTGCGCATGCCCGTCGACCTGCTCCGCCGCAATCCCGCCTTCCCGCGCCTGGTCGGCGCGGCGCTCGTCTCGCAGTGCGGGGACTGGATCCTGGTCATCGGGCTGGCCTTCCACGTGTACGTGGAGACCGGCTCGACGATGGCCTCCGGCGGGCTCATCGCCGCCTCGGTGATCCCGCAGATCGTGCTGGGCAGCGTCACCGGGGTGTTCGTCGACCGGTGGGACCGGCGCCGCACGGTGGTCCTCACCAACCTGCTGATGGCGGCCTTCGCCTCCACTCTGGTGCTGGCCGAGGACCGCATCTGGCTGGTCTTCCCGGTGCTCGCCGCGATCAACGTGGTCGAGACGTTCTTCCTCCCGGCCGAGCAGTCCCTGGTGCCACTCCTGGTCCGCCCCGACGACCTGGTGGCGTGCAACGCGCTCAACGGGCAGGCGGTGCAGGTCGCGCGGCTCGTCGGCGCTGCGGTCGGGGGCGTGCTGGCCGCGCAGGGGGGCCTGGTCGTGGTCGTCGCCGTCGACGTCGCGTCGTACCTCCTGGCTGCGGCACTGTTGCGCACCCTCCCTCCGGACCGGCACGAGGAACCGGCGGAGCCGCCGCCGGCGCTCACCGGACGGCTGGCCGCGGTCGTGGCGGACTGGACCGACGGGGTGCGCCAGATGAACGGCGACCCGACGCTGCGGCTGCTCCTGGTGATCGCCGCCCTCACCAGCATCGGCGAGGGGATCATGGGCACGCTGTTCCTGCCCTACGTGCGCGACGTGCTGCACGGCACCTCCACGGCGTACGGCGCCATCGTCAGCCTCCAGGCGGTCGGCTCCATCGGGGCCGGCGTGCTGCTGGCCACGGTGGGCGCGCGCGCCGACCCCCGGACCCTGTTCGGCGTCGGCTTCGTGATCTTCGGGCTGCTCGACCTGGCGCTGTTCTTCTACTGGATCGTGCTGCCCGACCAGATGTGGCCGGCGTTCGTGATCATCGTCCTGGTGGGACTGCCCGTCGCGGCGATGGTCACCGGCCGGACGACGTTGCTCCAGCTGGGCACCCACGACCGCAACCGCGGGAGGGTCTTCGGGGCGCTCGGCGCCCTCCAAGGCGGTGGCCTCGTGGTGGGCCTGCTGCTGGCGGGCGTGCTGGGGGAGCGGTTCGCGGTCGTGCCGGTGCTCACGCTCCAGGGGGTGCTGCCGATCGTCGCGGGGCTGCTGGCCCTCGGCCTCCTGCCGGCCAGGTCGGCGGTCGCGAGCGCCGCGTGAGCCTCACCCGGGCGCCGTGCCCGCTCCCACCACCATCTCGCACGGCCCGACGAACCCGTGGGAGCCCTCGAAGCGGGTGAGCGCGGCCTCCACCTCCCGCCAGGTGTCCACACGCTCGTCCGGGTTCAGCCCCGCCATCATCTGGTGCAGCGCGCCGAACGACTCCTGCTGGAACCGCACGCAATCGGCCGCCGACGGCAGCCGGACGGGGGACGGCACGGTGCGCACCGCGACGTCGATCAGTCCGGCCGTGGCGAGGGCGTCGGCGAGGACACCCGGCCCACCCAGCGAGAACGGACCCGGCTGGCCGGGCATCGGGGGCGGGAGCTCGGCGCGGGCGCGGATGATCCCGACCGGGATCGAGAAGAACGCGTTGGCCTCGGGCGTCGAGTAGACGACCGCGCTCAGCCGACCGCCCGGCCGCAACACCGACAGCGCGCCGCGCAGGGCGCGCTGCTGGTCGGGGAAGTAGATGAGGCCGACCCGGCTGACGACGGCGTCGACGCTGCCGGGCACGAGCGTGTCGAGCGCCTCGCCGTCGAGCTCGAGGGTCTCGACCTGGCCCAGGCCCGCGGCCGTCGCGTCGGCCGCCGCGAGGGCGAGCAGGTCGGGCGCGAGGTCAGTCACGAGCACGTGTCCGTCCGGGCCGACCAGTCGCGCGATGCGCAGCGACTGCTCGCCGGCGCCGGCCGCCACGTCGACGACCCGGTGCCCGGGGCCGATGCGCGCCATCTCGATCATCAGGTCCGTCGCCTCGCCGAGCCAGCTGCCGATGAAGCCACCCCACCGGTGCCACGCCTCGGCCGCGTCCTGCCACTGGCTGCGGGTGGTCGCCTTGAAAGCGACCGGGTCGAAGCCTGTCTGCCTGGTCATCTCCGTCATGTCCGTCACCCCTCGTCCCGGTCGAGCCAGGTGCTCGACGGCTCCAGGGTTCGCCCGCGCACCGGGGGTCCGCTAGTCCACGGTCTGTACTTGCCGGGCCGCCACGACCTACTACCGTGGCCGGATGATCGACTACGGCCAGTTCTGCACCGTGGCCCGCGGAGCCGAGGTGTTGTGCGACCGCTGGACGCCGCTGGTCGTGCGCGAGCTGCTCTGCGGGAGCACCCAGTTCAACGAGATCAGGCGCGGGGTGCCGCGGATGTCGCCCACGCTGCTGGCGAAACGGCTCCGGACCCTCGAGGAGTTCGGGGTCGTCCGCCGCCTCGTGGACGGCCGACGGACGTCGTACGAGCTCACCGCCGCCGGCGAGGAGCTGCGCCCGATCGTCATGGCGCTCGGTCACTGGGGGTCCCGCTGGATCGGCAGCCGGCTCCGGGCCGACCAGCTCGACGCGGGCTTCTTGATGTGGGACGTCCGCCGGTTCGTGCGGCTCGAGGAGTTCCCCGCCGAGCGCCAGGTCGTCATCCACTTCCAGTTCGCCGACGCCGGCCCCCGGGAACGCGACTGGTGGCTGGTGGTGGCCGGGGGCGTCGCCGATCTCTGCAGGGACGACCCCGGGCACGACCTCACCCTGGTGGTCCGGTCCTCCGTCCGCGCCCTCACCGACGTGTGGACGGGCGACGCGACTCCGGACACCGTCCTGCGAGCCCGTGAGCTGGAGGTCGTCGGGCCGGAGCGCGACGCTGAGCGGTTGTGGACGTGGCTGGGCACGAGCGCGTTCGCACCCTCGCGCCGCCTGCGTCCGGCAGGCTGAGCCGTGCTTGGATCGGGGCCGTGACCGAGCTCGACGTGACCCACCCCGACGGCCGCACCCTCCACGCCTATGACACCGGTGGTCCCGGGCTGGCCGTCTTCTGGCAGCACGGCACCCCCAACATCGGGGCGCCGCCGGTGCCGCTCTTCGGCCCGGGGCTGCGGTGGGTCGGGCACGACCGGCCCGGTTACGGCGGGTCCACGCCCCAGCCGGGTCGGACCGTCGGCGCGGTCGCTGGCGACGTGGCCGCCGTCGCGGACGCCCTGGGGATCGAGCGCTTCGCCGTCCTCGGTCACTCCGGCGGCGGCCCGCACGCGCTGGCCTGCGGCGCGCTGCTGGGGGACCGGGTGCTCGGCGTGGTGAGCGCGTCCGGCCCCGCGCCGTACGACGCCGAGGACCTGGACTGGTACGCCGGCATGGGCCCGGGCTCCCGGGCCTCGCTCGAGGCCGCGCGCGGCGGCCGGGCCATCAAGGAGCGCTACGAGGGGACCGCGGACGCGCCGCCCGACTTCACCGCCGCCGACGAGGCCGCGCTCGGAGGCACCTGGTCGTGGCTCCTCGACGTGGTCCGGCCGGCGCTGGCCGCCGGCCCGGGCCCGCTGATCGACGACGACCTCGCCCTGGTCACGCCGTGGGGCTTCGACCCCGCGGACCTGGCGGTCCCCACGCTGTTCCTGCACGGTGCCGACGACCGGATGATCCCCAGCGCCCACAGCGCCTGGCTGGCCGCCCGCGTCCCCCGTGCCGAGCTGCGCGTCGAGCCTGGCCACGGCCACGTCTCGGTCCTCGAGCACGCCCCCGCCGCGGTGGACTGGCTGCGGGGTGTCAGCGCCGGGTAACGCCTCTCCGGAGTACCTCCCGCGCCCACATGAGGGCGCGGGAGCACCACTGCGGGGGCGTTAGCGAGCCGAGGGGACCGAGTCCGGGCCGACCCGCCGCGGCCACCAGAAGCGGTCACCCATCCGCACCGCGATGGCCGGCACCAGCACCGTGCGCACGAGCAACGTGTCGAGCAGCACGCCCACGCAGATGACCACGCCGAGCTGGGCGAGGACCACGAGGGGCAGCACGCCGAGCACCGCGAACACCGCGGCCAGCAGGATCCCCGCGCTGGTGATCACCCCGCCGGTCGCGGTCAGCGCGCGCAGCATCCCGCGCCGCGCCCCGTGCTCGTGCGCCTCCTCGGCCGCGCGGGTCACCAGGAAGATGTTGTAGTCGACGCCGAGCGCGACGAGGAACAAGAACGCCAGCAACGGGACCCCGACGTCCAGCCGTTCGAAGCCCAGCACGTTCGTGAAGATCCACCACGAGGCACCGAGGCTGGCGAAGTACGTCGCGACCACGGTCCCGACCAGGACCAGCGGCGCAGCCAACGACTTCAGCAGCAGCACCAACGCGACGACCACCAACGCGAGGATCAGCGGAATGATCACCAGCTGGTCGCGGGCGGACCCCGCGGCATCGTCGATCTCGGTCGCCTCCGTCCCGCCCACGTACGTCGCGTCGGCGCCCGCGAGCGCGTCCCGGAGCCGGTCGACGGTGGCCTTCGCCTCGTCGCTGCCCGGATCCGCGGCGAGGACGACGTCGATCTGCGCGAGACCGCCCTCGGCCGGGCCGGGCCGGGCGGAGGCCACCCCCGCGACGGACTCGATCGTCTGCTGGACCTCGTCGGCGTCCGCGCGGGTCATCACCACCGTCGGGTCGGAGAAGCCGGCCGGGAACGACTCGGCCAACCGCTCTCCGGCACTGATCGCCTCCGGCTTGTCCAGGAACTGGTCGGCCTCGCTCAGCCCGATCTGCACCTGGGTGAGCCCGAGCGCGAGCCCGCCGAGCACCAGTGAGCAGACCACGATGGCGGTACCCGGCCGACGGTCGACGACGCCGCCGACCCGATGCCACAGGGTGTTGGTGTCGACCAGCGTCGGCTGGCCGACGCGCGGCACGAGCGGCCAGAACACCCACCGGCCGCAGATCACCAGCGCACTCGGCAGCACTACCAGGGCGGCGGTGGCCGCGACCACGATGCCCACCGCGCACGCCAGCCCGAGCGCTCGGGTCGTGGGGAAGACCGACAGCAAGAGGGTCAGCAGGCCGACCACCACGGTCGTCGAGCTGGCGAGCACCGCCTCGCTCGTCGCCGACAGCGCGCGCCGCATGGCGTCGTACCGGTCCTCGTGGACCTTCAGCTCGTCGCGGTACCGCGAGATCAGGAGCAGCGCGTAGTCCGTCCCGGCCCCGAAGACCAGCACCGACAAGATGCCCACCGTCGACTCGTCCCAGGGAAGACCGACGAGGTCGAGGGTCTGGGTGGCGAGCACCGCGGCCACCCGGTCTGCCACGCCCACCACCGCGAGGGGCACGATCCAGAGGATCGGGCTCCGGTAGGTGAGCAGGAGCAGGAACGCCACCACCCCCGAGGTCGCGAGCAGCAGCCGCAGGTCGGCACCGTCGAAGACCGCGGCCAGGTCCGCCTGGATCGCGGCCGGGCCGGTGACCTGCGCGGTGACTCCGGCGGGCAGGTCGGCCCGGAGGTCCTCGCGCAGCGTGGTCACCACGGCGGCGATGTCGGAGGCCCCCGACTCGTCGATGCTCACGATGCCGAGCGCCGCCGTGCCGTCCTCGCTGGTCACCAGCGCGGGCGCCTCCGGCCCGGCCACGTCGGCGAACCGTCGTCCGCAGCTGGTCCAGGGCGGACGCATCGAGCCCGTCGTCGTCGGTGAACAGCACCACCGCGGCGGAGTCGTCGCCACGCGGCAGCTGGGCCTGCAGCTCGACGACCGTGGTGCTGTCGGCTCCTTCGGCCAGGGAGTCGGTCGGGGTAGGCCGCAGGGCGGCTTCGCCGAGCGCGACCAGCACGAGCCCGGCGCCGACGACGGCGAGCAGCAGCACCAGCCAGGCGCGCGTCGGGCGCACGAGCGTGGGGAGGGGGTTCTGCACGGATGGCCCTTCTGAGGCGGAGGTGTCTCGGTTTGTCGAATCTTTGTCATAGGTTAGTCGAGGGCCCCGAGGCCCTGTCGCCCCGCCCGCCGGACACCTATCCTCGGCAGATGCCGCTGATCCAGATCGCGCAGCGGGCCGAGGACCTGGCCCGGGCGACCGCGTTCTACGCCGACCTCCTGGGCGACCGGCCGCTCGCGACGTACGACCCGCCCGGTCTGGTCTTCTTCGACCTCGGCGGGACCCGGCTGCTGCTCGAGCCGGGCGCGCCGAGCAGCCTGCTCTACCTCGGCGTCGACGACGTCGACGCGACTGTCGAGCGCCTGCGCGCGGCCGGGGTGGTGGTCGAGTCCGAGCCGCACCTGATCTTCGCGCACGACGACGACACCCTGGGTCCGGCCGGCACCGACGAGTGGATGGCGTTCGTGACCGACTCCGAGGGCAACACCGTCGGTCTGGTCGAGCACCGGCCGCGCGGCTAGCGCCGAGCCGCACCCGCCGTCGGTCAGACTTCACCCCATGAGGCCGCAGGTCGTCGCCCATCGCGGCGCGAGCCATGACACCGCCGAGCACACGCTCGGCGCCTACGTGAAGGCCCTCGACGTGGGTGCCGACGCCCTCGAGTGCGACGTCCGGCTGACCGCCGACGCCCACCTCGTCTGTGTCCACGACCGCGACCTGCGGCGGACGGCGTCCCGGCGGGGCCTGGTCTCCACGATGGACCTCGCCGACCTCGACCAGCTCGACTTTGCGTCGTGGAAGAACCCCTGGGCCGAGCTCGACGACGAGTCCGCCGAGCTCGACGACGACTACCGCAAGGTGCTGACCCTGCGCCGGCTCCTCGAAGTGGTCTCGGACTACGACCGACCCGTCGAGCTGGCCATCGAGACCAAGCACCCGACGCGGTACGCCGGCCTCGTCGAGCGCAAGCTCGCCGCGATGCTGGCCGAGTTCGGCTGGACCGACGAGGGTGCGCCGGTGCGGGTGATGAGCTTCTCCTACACCGCCCTGCAGCGGATGCGCCGGCTCGCGCCGGCCCTCCCCCTCGTGATGCTGATCGAGAAGCGGCACCACTGGCCGATGCTCCAGGGTGTCATCGCCGACGACTGGATCCTGGGCCCGGGCATCGACCTGCTCCGGGAGTCGCCGCGGTTCGCCGCCAAGCTCCGGGCGACGGGTCGCGACCTGCACGTGTGGACCGTCAACACCGCCGAGGACCTGCAGGCTCTGCCTCGACCACGGCGTCAAGGCGGTCATCACCGACAAGCCCGGCGACATCCTCGAGATGCTCCACGCCTGACGGCCCTCGGCAGGCCCGGCACCTGGCCGGTAGGTTCGGCGCATGGGGAAGCGCTCACGCACCAAGACCCGCGACCACGGCTCGTCGGCCCCGGCCCGGGACGGCGAGGTCGGCCCGCGCCAGCCCTGCCCGTGCGGTTCGGGACGTCGTTACAAGGCGTGCCACGGCGCCGAGGACGGCGGCGCCGAGGTGTTCGTGGCCCGACCGTTCGAGGGCCTCCCCGGTGAGCGCGACATCGTCGCCCTGCGCGAGCTGATCCCGGCGGCCACCGCGCCCCTGGCCGTCAAGGACGCCGGCGATCGCGAGGTGCTGCTCTGCACCCTGCTGCCCGCGGCGGCGCCGGCCATGGTCCGCGACACCGGGGCCATCTGGCTCGGGCTGCAGGTGCAGCACAGCTTCGGCGATCCCTCTCGCGACCTCGGTGCCGTGCTGGTCAAGGCCCTCGACGCGGAGCCCGGCATCGTCGGGCTCACCGACCCGCCCGGACCCGGCCCCCGCCTGCAGGACCTCGTCTCCGGCGACCGCCTCGACGTCACCGTGCACGACGGCTTCGGCTTCTGGCTCGCCGACGTCGAGGACCAGACCCCGGACCTCGCGGCCGCTCTCGAGCAGGCCAACGGCTCTGCCGCGCCGAGCGCCCGGCTCGCCGGTGTGGACGCGGCGTACTGGACTGACGTCGGCACCAAGGAGCACCTCCGCTGGGTGCTGCCCGAGCCGGAGGCGGACGCGCTCGACGCCCTGGCACGGCTGCACGCCGCGGGTCGCGACCAGCTCGTGCCGGACTCGCGGCTGGTCGGGATGTTCCGGGCGCACGGCCTGCTGGTGCCCGTCTGGGACCTGGCGGTGGGCACCGGTGCGGCCGCGCTGGAAGCGCCCGCCACGGCCTTCCGAGCCGCCCTCGACGAAGCGCTCGCGGACCCGCTCCGCCTGACCTCCGAGGAGCGCGCGGCACGAAGCGGCCTCGCAAATCGGCAGGTCACCATCCGCTGAGCGGACGATTCCGTCACGCCCGACGGCGTTTCGCCACGGAAACGCGCGCGCGCAGTTGTGCAAGCCTCAACCATGTCGTAGTTTGTGGACGGCCCGGTCGTTGTTGCCTCCCCCGTCAGCAACGACCGGGTCTTTGCATGCCTGACCAGGCTGAGCCGCCGGGCTGGGCGAGCCTCAGACCAGCGGCTCGCGCGAGATCGGGCACGACATGCAGCGCGGACCGCCGCGACCCGAGCCGAGCTCGGAACCGGCGATCTTGACGACCTCGATGCCGGCCTCCTCGAGGCGATCGTTGGTCTCGTCGTTGCGCTCGTAGGCGACCGCGACCCGCGGCGCCAGCGCCAGGGTGTTGTTGCCGTCGTCCCACTGCTCACGCTCCGCCGTGACCGGGTCCAGGCCGGTGTCGATCTGGTGCAGCGTGTCGATCTGCATCGCCTTCGCCGCGGCCACCAGGAACGGCTCGGCGGCGGCGACGTGCAGGTCGAGGTCGGTGTCGTCGCCCACCGACCCGGCGCCGTCGACCAGGGTGACGGCCCAGGCCTGGAGCTGGTGGGCGACGTTGGGGTACATCACCACCTTGTCGACGTCGACCATCGTGCAGACGGTGTCGAGGTGCATGGTGGCCCGCTCCTGGGCGATCGGCACCGCCAGCACCGTGTGGGCCAGCCCGGCGTGGAACACCTGGCGGGCCAGCCGCTCCGCGCCGGCCGGGGTGGTCCGCTCGCCGACCCCGACGGCGATGACGCCCGGGGCGAGCAGCAGCACGTCGCCGCCCTCGACGTGCTCGTGCTGCCAGCCGTGGATCCGCTGGGTGGCCGCGAAGCGCGGGTGCCGGCTGTAGATCAGCTCGGTCAGGTGGGTCTCGCGGGACCGCGCCGGCATCGCCAGGGAGGTCACCGCGACCCGGTCCCTGATCCAGACGCTGGAGTCGCGCGTGAACAGCAGGTTGGGCAGCGGGTCGATGAGGAAGTCGTGGCTGTCGAGCAGCGAGGTGACCAGGCCGAAGCCGCCGCCGCACCTCGTCGTTGCGGATGCCGGCGGTGAGGTACGCCGTGAGCTCGTCCGGTGCGGCGTCGTGCAGGAGTCCGGTGAGGTAGCGCCGCATGGTGTCGCCGAGGTGGAGGCTGGCCAGCGCCTTGGTGATGGCGTCGTGGCGGGCGTCCGCGTCGGCGAAGGTCTCGGTGAGCAGGTCGGTCAGGTAGAGCACCTCGACGTCACGCTCGCGCAACGCCGCGGCGAAGGCGTCGTGCTCGTCCTGGGCCCGGCTGACCCACGGGATCCCGTCGAACAGCAACCGGTCGTTGTTGCGCGGGGTGAGCCGCTTCAGCTCCAGGCCGGGACGGTGGAGCATCACCGTGCGGAGCCGGCCGACCTCGCTGTCGGCGCCGTGGGGTCGGGCGGGGTCGTGGACACCCTCGGTGGTCGAGCCGGTCGCAACCATGCGCGCACTCTAGATGAGCGGGCGACGGGCGGCCCAGGCCTCCAGGCGGGAGTACCCCTTGACCGAGGCCTTGGGCACCCGGCGCAGCGTCCAGTCGTCGTCGTGGGGGGCCAGGGCGTCGTGGGCACCGCGGTCCACCAGGACCGTGCCGGGCCGGGCGAGCGAGGTCAGCCGGGAGGCGATGTTCACGGTCGGACCGAGCACGTCGCCGAGCCGGCTCACGACCTCGCCGTACGCCACGCCGGCGCGGACCGCGGGGAACGGGTCCGCGGGGTCGGCGCCGCGCTCGGTGGCGGTGAGCGCGACCTCGACGGCGGTCGCGGGATCCTCGGTGGCGAACAGCACCTCGTCGCCGATGGTCTTGATGATCCGGCCGCCGGTCTCCACGACGGTCGAGGTGAGGTGGTCCTCGAAGAGCTCGACCCAGTCGACCAGCTCGTGGTCGCTGAGGTTCCTGCTCTGCGCCGGTGTAGCCGACGATGTCGACGAAGCCGACCGCGGTCGGGGCGGTGGTGCCGGAGCCGTTCTCCAGCAGGCGGGCCGCGGCGCCGGCGAGGTGGCGGCGCCAGACGTAGTCCTGGAGCCGCTCGATGGTGGGCAGCACCGTCTCGGTGAGCTCGGTCAGCCGGGCGGCGGGGTCGTCGCCCTCCACCGCCAGCCGGGCGATGAGCCCGACCTGCCACTCGGCCAGGCGGGCGAAGCTCCGACCCCAGGTGCGCACCAGTGCGGCCTGGCTGTCGGGGGTGAGGATGCCGAGGTTGATCAGGTCGTTCGTCAGGACCAGGGCCTCCACGTCGGCCTCGCTGAACGCCTCGTCGTCGTCGGCGGCGTGGGGGAACCCGAGCTGTTGCCAGAGCTGCTCGGCCAGCGGCAGCGGGACCCCGGCGCGCTCGGTGACCTGGGAGCGGGTCAGGGTCCGCGCGGCGCCGAGCAGGGTCTCCTCGATCGCGTGGGCGGGGAGCGCGGTGTCGTCGGTCACGGGCGCGTCACGGGGTGCCGAGCCGGGCCGTCGCCTCGCGGTCCAGGGCGTCCTGGAAGGCGGGCACCTCGCGGCAGAGACGGCGTACCGCGTTGGAGGTGAAGTGGAGCACCTCGACCGGCGTGGTCGTCACGATCGAGGCGTTGCGCAGCTTGTGGTGGAGGATCGCGGCCTCCCCGAAGACGTCGCCGGGACCGAGGGTCGCGATCTCCTGGCCGCCCCGGCGCACCGAGGCCGTCCCGGCGAGCAGGAGGTAGGCCTTGTCGGCCCCGGTCAGCTCCTGGATGGGCGACCAGTCGGCGGGCAGGCGGAGGAAGGTGCCGGCGCCGGCGACGCGCTGGATGTCGCGGACCGTGAATCCGTCGAAGAGGGCCATACCCCTCTAACGGACGAGCTCGACCGCCGTTATGGCTGCGAGGAGGAGACACACGCCGGCGCCGACGTAGTGCAGCACGTGCAGCGACACGTAGCGCAGCAGCGTGCGGCCCACGATCACCGCGAGGCCGCTCACCGCGAGCAGCGCGGCCAGGGCGCCGAGGAACACGCTCACCGGGTCGTCGTACCGCGCCACGAGGGTGAGGGTGAGCAGCTGGGAGAGGTCGCCCCACTCGGCGGCGAACAGCACCAGGAAGCTGGCCAGCACCGCGCGCCAGCCGCTGACGTCGCGCGCCGGGGTGAACTCGTCCTCGTCGGCCAGGTGGTGGCTGCGACCCTCGCGGAACAGGATCACGGCGCCGGCCAGGAACATCACCATCGAGAGCAGGTGGACGGCGGTGTCCGGGAGCAGGCTCGCGGCCGTGCCGAGGGCCACGGCGACCGTGGTCTGCACCGCGAAGGCCAGGCCGACCCCGATCCAGACCAGCAGCGGGCGGTACCTCGTGGAGAGGACCAGCGTGGCGAGGAATGTCTTGTCGGGCAGCTCGACCACGAAGATCGCGCCGAAGGTCAGGGCGATCACGACCGGGTCCACGGATCCCATTGTCCGGGCTGGTCCAGACCGCCCGAAATCGGCAGCGACCGACGAGACGATGTGCGCTCCAATGGTTCGATGAGGTCGGCTGCACTCCTCCCCCTGCTCGCCGTGCTGGCGGCGGGCTGCGGGGCCGACGAGCCGGACACCGCGCCGAGCCCGGGCGGCACCTCGTCCTCCACGCCCGCGTCGGCCCCGGTGCCCACCGATGCCGACGACGCCCTGCCCGAGCAGGTGAGTGTCGCCGATGCCGGGGGCGAGACGCTGGACGCCGGTCCGAACAACGACTTCGCCATCGCGGCCGCGGGTGGGATCTGGGTCACGGGGGTGCCGCCCGGGCTGGTGCGCTACGAGGCGTCGACCGGCGAGATCACGTACCGGGTCAAGGTCAAGTCGACCGTCGTGCAGGCCCTGGACGCGACCGATGGCCGGGTCTGGCTGGTCGGACTCGGGCCCGACGTGCTGCTCGGCGTCGACGACTCCTCCGGCGAGGTCGTCAGCCGCGTCGACCTGCCCGCCGAGCCACTGGCCGAGTCGTCGCTCGGGGCCTCCGGCGACGTGGCCTGGGTGCTCGTCGACCCGGTCGCGCCGCGGATCCTGCGCATCGACACCCGCACCGGGGAGATCAGCCGGCTTCGCGCTCCTGCAGCCGCGAAGGCGCTGCGGTACGGCGACGGCTCGCTGTGGGTCACGACGTACGACTCCGTCGAGAGGCTCGACCCGCGGACGGGCCGGCGCCAGGAGGTGTTCACCACCGCGGCCGGCTCGAGCTTCCTGACCTATGCGTACGGCGCGGCCTGGGTGCTGAGCCAGCTCGACGGCTCGGTCTCGCGGGTGGAGGCGGCCAGCGGGCAGGTCACTGTCATCCCGGCGTCCGACGGGGCGGTGAACGGCGGCGACATCGCGGCCTCCGACGGGTACGTGTGGGTGCGCACCTGGGACGGCGTGACGGTGGTCGAGCCCCGCATCGGGGCGGCCGCCGCCCGGGTCGCGACCGAGGGCGGCAGCGGGAGCGTGGCCGCGGCGGACGGCTGGATCTGGATCACCGACCACGACCACTCGGCGGTGCACCGGGTGCCGTGGCCCTTCGCGTCGTGACCGGTCAGCCGCGCCGGCCGGGATCGGCGGGGTAGACACCGAGGATCTTGACGTCGGTGGTGAAGAAGGTCAGCTCCTCGAGGGCGCGTCGTACCCCGAGGTCGTCGGGGTGCCCGTCCACCTCGGCGAGGAACTGGGTGGCGGCGAAGTGGCCGCCGACCATGTAGCTCTCGAGCTTGGTCATGTTGACGCCGTTGGTCGCGAAGCCGCCGAGCGCCTTGTAGAGGGCGGCGGGCAGGTTGCGCACGTTGAAGACGAACGACGTGACGACCGGCCCCTCGCCGGCGCGGGCCTGCGTCAGCTCGCGGGAGAGCACGACGAAGCGGGTGGTGTTGTGGTCCTCGTCCTCGATGTCGTCGGCGAGGATCTGCAGGCCGTAGATCTCGGCGGCCAGGGGCGGCGCGATCGCGGCCTGCGTGGGGTCGCCGGCCTCGGCCACCTCGCGCGCGGCGCCCGCGGTGTCGCCGGAGATGACCGGCTCGAGGCCGTGCGCGCGGATCACCCGGCGGCACTGGCCCAGGGCGTGCACGTGGCTGTGCACGGTCTTGATCGTCTCGGTGGTGGCACCGGGCAGGGCCATCAGCGCGAACCGGATGCGCAGGAAGTGCTCGGCCACGATGTGCAGGCTGGAGGTGGGCAGGAAGTGGTGGATGTCGGCGACCCTCCCGGCCAGGGAGTTGTCGATCGGGATCATGGCGAGGTCGGCGGCGCCACCCTCGACCGCGGCGAAGACGTCCTCGAACGACGCGCAGGCGACCGCCTCCCAGTGCGGGTACTGCTGGGTGCAGAGCAGGTGGGAGTTGGAGCCGGGCTCGCCCTGGTAGGCGATCCGGCGACCTGTCGTGTCGCTGCCGTCGGTCACGCTGACGAGTTTCCCACGCGGCGCGCACTAGCCTGCTCCCCATGCCGCTCGTGGTCGCCTCCATCGCTCTCGCGCTCTCCCTGGTGGCGGCGGTCTTCTCGGTCATCGCCCTGCGCCGGCTCAACCAGACCCGCCGGCGGGCCGCCGGGGACGCCCTCCCCGAGGACGTCCACGGCCTGCGCCAGGAGGTGGCCGCGCTGCGCGCCGAGGGCGCCGACGCGCTGCGCCACCTCGCCGTCGTCCGCTACGACGCGTTCGGCGACATGGGCGGCCACCTGTCCTGGTCCCTCGCCCTCCTCGACGAGGGCGGCCACGGCGTCGTCCTGACCTCGATCGCCGGCCGCAGCGAGGCCCGCTCCTACGCCAAGGCCGTCTCCGACTGGTCCTGCGAGCAGCAGCTCTCCCCCGAGGAGGAGGAGGCGATCACCAACGCCCGCCCCGCCTGACCACGCGCTGCCCCACCAGTTGTACCGCGGCTTTCCGTCACCTGGTGACGCCAAGTCGCGGTACAAGTGAACGCTGGTCCGCAGTCGGTCACCGCAGTCGGTAGACCCGCGACTCCCAGGGGGCGAGCGGGTCGGAGGGGGCGGGGGTGGCGCCGGGGCGGGAGAGGACGAGGGGTACGGCGGCCGCCAGGCCGCCGGCCTCGGCCAGGTCGGGCACCACGCCGGGCTCGTCGGACAGGTTGGCCACCACCAGCAGTCGGGTCCCGTCGAGCTCACGGACGAACGCGTAGATGCGGGGATCGTCAGGCAGCAGCATCCGGAAGGAACCGTGGGCGACCACGGGCTCCGCGTGCCGCAGCGTGATGAGCCGCTGGAAGTGCGCGAACACCGAGTCCGGGTCGTCGACCTGGGCGGCCGCGTTCACCGACCCCGCGCTCGGGGTGCAGGGCGAGCCACGGCACGCCCTCGGTGAAGCCGGCCGTCGGCGAGGAGTCCCACTGCATCGGCGTGCGGGCGTTGTCGCGTGACTTGGCGCGCAGCGGACCCATCACCTCCTCCGGGCGTGCCGCCGGCGGCGACGGCCGCGGCGTACTGGTTGAGCGACTCGATGTCGCGCAGCTGCTCGACCGAGGTGAAGCCGACGTTGGACATCCCGAGCTCGTCGCCCTGGTAGACGTACGGCGTCCCGCGGTGCAGGTGCAGCACCGTCGCCAGAGCCTTCGCGGACTGTTCGCGATGCTCGGGGGAGTCGTTGCCGAAGCGGCTCACGCAGCGGGGCTGGTCGTGGTTGCCGAGGTAGAGGCTGTTCCACCCGACGTCCGCGAGGCCGTCCTGCCAGCGGCCGAGCGACCGCTTCAGGTCGAGCATCGTCATCGGCACGATGTCCCACTTGCCCCCGGGCCCGGAGTCGAGGTCGACGTGCTCGAACTGGAAGACCATGTCGAGCTCCCCGCGCGCCGCATCGGTGTACAGCCGCGCCTGCTCGACCGAGCAGCTCGGCGTCTCCCCGACGTTCAGCAGTCCCGCGGGCCGGCCGGCGAACACCGCGTCGTGCATCTCCTGCAGGAACTCGTGGATCCGCGGTCCGTTGAGGACGTACGCCGACGCGTTGCCGGCCGGGTCGTCCGGCAGGGACACCACCTTGGAGATCAGGTTGATGACGTCCATCCGGAAGCCGTCGACCCCGCGGTCGAGCCACCAGCGCATCATCGCGTAGACCGCCTGCCGGACCTCGGGGTTCTCCCAGTTCAGGTCGGGCTGCTCGGCGGCGAAGATGTGCAGGTAGTACTCCCCGGTGGTCGGGTCGTAGGCCCACGCCGGGCCGGAGAAGACCGAGGCCCAGTTGGTCGGCTCCGCGCCGGGCTCGCCACCGGCGTACCCGTCTCGTGGCGGCCGCCACCAGTACCAGTCGCGCTTGGGGCTGTCCCGCGACGACCGGGACTCCGCGAACCACGCGTGTGCGTCGCTGGTGTGGTTGACCACCAGGTCCATCACCAGCTTCATCCCGCGCGCGTGCAGCGCCGCGATGAGGTCGTCGAGCTGCGCCAACGAGCCGAACAACGGGTCGACGTCCTGGTAGTCGCTGATGTCGTAGCCGTTGTCGGCCATCGGGGACCGGTAGACCGGGCTCAGCCACACGACGTCCACGCCGAGCCGTTCGAGGTGGTCGAGCCGGTGCAGGATGCCGCCGAGGTCCCCCACCCCGTCGCCGTCACTGTCGGCGAAGCTGCGGGGGTAGACCTGGTAGACCACGGCCGACTTCCACCAGTCGCGGTCAGCCACGTCGGGCGGGTGCGTCACCGCGGGACCCGCACCAGCACGCGTCCGTGCACCACCTTCATGCGGAGCTCGCGGCCGGCGCCGATCGAGTCGCCGTCGAGCTGGCGCGGCGTGTCCGACCCCGCCCGGATCACGGCGGTGGCGCCGACCTTGCGGTCGACGAGCTCGTCGGTGTGCTTGACCTTGAGGAGCACCCGCCAGGCCAGCGGGATCCAGGAGAAGAAGTTGCGCGGGTGCAGGATCACCACGTCGAGCAGCCCGTCGTCGATCGCGGCGTCGGGCAGCAGCGGCATCCCGGCCTGCAGGAAGCCGACGTTGCCGACGACGACGGTGCGGGCCCGGTGCCGGGTGAACTCCCCGCCGTCGATCGAGATCTCCACGCGCTGCGCGGGGAACATCAACGACTTGGACGCTGAGATGACGTAGGCGAACCAGCCGATCTTCTTCTTGATGTCCTCGTTGACGCCCTCCATGATCGCGGCGTCGAAGCCCATGCCGGCCATCACCATGAAGTGGGTGTCCTCGAACCCGTCGCCCGACACCTCGACCAGGTCGATCGCGCGGTCCTGGCCGTTCAGGGCGACGTCGATCGCCGAGCGCAGGTAGAGGGGTACGTCGAGGTTCCGGGCCAGGAGGTTGCCGGTGCCCACCGGGATGATCCCGACCGGGATGCCGGTCCCGGCCAGCTCGGCGCACACCTCGCGCACCGTGCCGTCGCCGCCGCACACGAGCACCAGGTCGGCGCCCTCCACCGAGGCGGCCTCGGCCATCCCGGTGCCCGGGTCCTCGACGCTCGTGTAGTGCCAGCTCGGCCGACCCCAGCCGGACTCCTGGGCCATCGCGTTGACGGTGCTCTCGAACTGGCCGACGTCCTCGACCTTGATCGGGTTCAGCACGACGGCCAGCCGACGCGAGACCGGACCGACCTCGGGGAGCGGGTCGCTCTTCTCCGCGTGGGCCCGGGGCCACGGGTCGATGACGACCATCCAGATCAGCACCATCCCGATGCCCAGCATGGTGCCGGCGATGACGTCGGTGGGGAAGTGCCGGCCGAGGAGCACCCGGTCCAGGCAGACGATCGCCCACAGCACCACGCAGGCCGCGATCACCGCGCGCCGCATGCTCGTGCGACGCAGGAAGATGGTCGCCAGGACGATGAGGATGCCGGTGAAGGCGGCGATCGAGGACGCGTGCCCTGAGGGGAACGACTTGGTCGTCAGAAGGTCGGTCTGGTCCTGCCAGTCCGGCCGGCCGCGGGCCAGCCAGATCTTCAGCCCGGTCGTGACCAGCGAGGTGGTGACCATGGTGACGACCGCGAACAGCGCCGCGCGGCGGTGCCGGCGCAGGAGCAGCAGCACCACCACGATCGTGGTCAGGATGATCATGCCGATCGTGGCGAAGGAGACCTCGACCACGCGCAGCGCGTCGATGAGCACGGCATGGTCGTCGGCCCAGTTCTCGCCGATCTGGCCGAGGTGATCGAGCTTGTCGAGGGGAGAGCGGTCCTGGGAGACCAGGACGCCGAAGATCGCGAGGACGACCAGGCACAGGCCGGCCCACAGGAGCGGGATGGCGCGGCGGCGTTCGGTCACGGGGAGCGATTATGCCGGTGCGAAGGGAGACTCCTTACATCCCGAAGGCGGGGGACCGGTCCGCGCCGATAGCCTGACGTAATGATCGACGCCCGAGTACTCCGAGACGACCCCGACCGCGTGCGCGCCGCCCAGGCGAAGCGGGGTCTGTCGTCCGATGTCGTGGACCGGGCCCTGGCCGCGGACACGGCGCGACGCGAGGCGATCGGGGTGTTCGAGACCAAGCGGGCCGAGCAGAAGCAGCTCGGCAAGCTGATCCCGCAGGCCCAGGGTGACGAGAAGTCCGCGCTGCTCGCCCAGACCAAGACGCTCGCCGCCGAGGTCAAGGCGGCCGAGGCCGCCCAGGCGGCGGCCGAGCAGGAGTGGCGCGAGGCCGTGATGTCCATCCCCAACCTGGCCGCCGACGAGGCACCCGCGGGCGGGGAGGACGACTACGTCGTGATCGAGACCGTGGGGACGCCTCCGGTCTTCGACTTCGAGCCCCGCGACCACGTGGAGCTCGGCCGGATGCTCGGCGCGATCGACATCGAGCGGGGCGCCAAGGTCTCGGGCAGCCGCTTCTACTTCCTCACCGGCATCGGCGCGCAGCTGGAGTTCGCGCTGATCAACATGGCGATGGACCAGGCCCGCAACGCCGGCTTCACGCCAGATGGTGGCGCCGTCCCTGGTGAAGCCGCGCGCGATGGAGGGCACCGGCTTCCTGGGCCAGGCCGCCGACGACGTCTACCGGATCGAGGGTCAGGACCTCTACCTGGTCGGGACCTCCGAGGTCGCGATGGCGGCGTACCACTCCGACGAGATCCTCGACATCTCCACGTTGCCCCAGCGCTACGCCGCGTTCAGCCCCTGCTTCCGCAAGGAGGCAGGCTCGCACGGCAAGGACACCCGCGGGATCTTCCGCGTGCACTGGTTCGACAAGGTGGAGATGTTCGTCTACACCACCCTCGAGGAGTCGTACGCCGAGCACCTGCGGCTGCTGGAGTGGGAGAAGGAGTTCATGGACAAGCTCGAGCTCGTCTACCGCGTCATCGACGTGGCGGCGGGTGACCTCGGCACCTCCGCGCAGCGCAAGTTCGACTGCGAGGCGTGGATCGCCTCGCAGGGCCGCTACCGCGAGCTCACGTCCACCTCGAACTGCACCGACTTCCAGACCCGCCGGCTGGACACCCGCGGTCGGGCGGCGGACGGCACCGTCGGGCCGATCGCGACCCTCAACGGCACGCTCTGCTCGACCAACCGCCCGATCATCGCGCTCCTCGAGACGCATCAGCAGGCGGACGGCTCGGTGCGGGTGCCGCAGGCGCTGCAGCCCTACCTCGGCGGCCTCGACGTCCTCAAACCGGTCACCGCGTGAGCGACTGGCAACCACGGGTCGTCGCCCTCGATATCGACGGCACGCTGCTGAAGTGGATCGAGGGCTCCGGCCAGAGCTACGAGGTCATCCCGCCCCGGGTGTACGACGCGGTGCACCGCGCCTTCGACGCGGGCGCCCACATCGTGCTGGCCAGCGGTCGCTCCCCGCACGGGATGACCCGGATCGCGGACCTGCTCGACCTGCCGCGCGACGGGGCCGACCGGCTCTGGGTGGTCGCCTCCAACGGTGCGGTGGTGTTCCGCTACCC
The DNA here is from genome assembly GCA_963791275.1 of uncultured Actinomycetota bacterium. Classification (GTDB taxonomy): domain Bacteria; phylum Actinomycetota; class Actinomycetes; order Propionibacteriales; family Nocardioidaceae; genus Nocardioides. The sequence continues at coordinate 87,867 of CAWBRP010000004.1, read as the reverse complement.
ACCGGTCGAGGTGGTGCACGAGGAGAAGTTCGACGCCGCCCCGGCCGTGGCGGCCGTGCTCGCCCACCACCCGCGGGCCCGGGTCGCCATCGAGGAGCGCGGTCGCGGCTACCGGGTCAGCAAGCCGTTCCCGCACGGCGAGCTGTCCGGCGTCCAGTTCATCACCTCGGTGCACCAGATGGTCGCCGAGCCGGTCAGCCGGGTCATCATCCGCGACCCCGAGGCGACCGCCGAGGACTTCGTCGACCTCGCCGCCCGCCTCGGCCTGCACGGCACCGACTACGTCGTCGGTTGGACCGCCTGGCTCGACCTCGCGCCGGTGGGGGTGTCCAAGGCCTCCGGTCTCGCCCACGTGATCGCGCGCCTCGACGTGGAGCAGGCCGACGTGCTCGCGATCGGCGACGGCCGCAACGACATCGAGATGCTCCAGTGGGCCGGCCGCGGGGTGGCCATGGGCCAGGCCGTCCAGGAGGTGCACGACGCGGCCGACGCGAGCACCGCGACGGTCTACGAGGACGGCGCCGCGCTGGCGAGATGCCGAGCACAGTCACCTCGCCGCGACCCGCCGCAGTCGTCCCGGAGAGCTGTGACCGAGCCGCTGACCTTCACCGCGACGCTGTGGCAGCTGGTCGGCACGCGAGGGCACCGGGCCCGCCGGCTCCTGGTGCTTCGTCGCGGTGCCGGCGAGGTCAGCGAGGAGATCCGCGACGGCCTGGTCGTCCCTCCGCGTGGCTTCGGATCGGTGCCGGTCCGGGTCGTGGCGGGCTCGTCGTCCTGGAGACACCAGCCTCTTCCCTGATGCGGCGTCCGGCTGCTTCGTGCTCCCGGTCAAGAAGTCGGTCCGGGTCGCCGAGCAGGTCGAGGAGGGCGACGATCGTCACGGTGACCCTCAGCCTGCGGGCTACGCCCGTGAGCCTGCCGCGCCTGGTGGCGACCGACCTCGACGGGACCCTGGTCCAGCCGGACGGCAGCATCAGCACCCGCGCCCGGGAGGTGCTGGCCGCCGTCGAGGAGCGCGGGGTCGTCGTGGTCTTCGTGACGGGCCGCCCGCTGCGGTGGGCCGAGGAGGTGTTCGAGCACGTCGGCGAGCACGGGATCGCGGTCGTGTCGAACGGTGCGCTCGTCTGGGACGTGCACCGGCACCGGGTCCGCGACCTGCACGCGATGGAGCCCCGGACCGGCCTCGAGGTGGCGCGACGGATCAGGTCTGCCGTCCCCGGGTCGGCGTTCGCCGTGGAGACCCTGCGCGGGATCGGCCTGGAGACGGCGTTCCTGGAGCGGCACCGGGTCCCGGACGGGAGCCCGCGCGGACGACTGGAGGACCTCTTCGACGCTCCTGCCGTCAAGCTGCTGGCGCGGCACGAGGAGCTGGCAGCCCAGGAGTTCTGGGACCGCGCCGCCGCCGCGGTCGGCGACCTGGCCGTCATCACCTGGTCGTCGAGCTCGTCCCTGCTCGAGATCAGCGCGCCCGGGGTGACCAAGGCGTCGACGCTGGCGCTGCTCGCGGTCGAGCTGGGGATCGAGGCCGCGGAGGTCGTGGCGTTCGGGGACATGCCCAACGACCTGCCGATGCTGGCGTGGGCCGGCACGTCGTACGCCGTGGCCAACGCGCACCCCACGGTCCTCGCCGCGGCCGACCACATCGCGCCGAGCAACGAGGAGGACGGGGTGGCGGTCACGCTCGCCCGGATCTTCGGTCTGGGGGGTCCCGATGCGTAGGCTGGCGCCATGAGCTGGGCACCGCACGCCGTGCGCACGGCCGCGCTGGGGATGCTCCTGGCGACGGCCGGTGTCCTGGTGGCCGCGGCGCCCGCGCACGCCTGCAAGTGCGTGAACACCACCACTGCGGAGGACGCGGCGGCCGCCGACGCGGTCTTCAGCGGCACCGTCCGCGAGACCCGCAAGCCCGAGCCCGACCAGAGCGGTCGGGTCAAGGGTCTGGTGACCTACCTCGTCGACGTGGACCGGGTCTACAAGGAGGAGGGCACGGTGGTCACCGACACCGTGCAGGTCTCCTCCCAGCAGGCGTCGGCGTCCTGCGGGCTGGGCAACCTGCCCCCGGGCACCGAGTACCTCTTCTTCGCCACCGCTCGGGACGCCGGCTTCCGGGCGGGCAGCTGCGGCGGGTCGCGGCCCGCCACCGACGACGCCGTGGCGGACGTCGAGGCGGTGCTCGGCACCGGCAGGCAGATGGTGCCCGACGGGGCGAAGCCCGAGCTGGTCCTCACCGAGGTCGAGACCGCGGCTCCGCAGACCGTGGGTCGGCTGGCCGCCCCCGGGGTGGCCATCGCGCTGCTGGGCCTGCTCGGCCTGGTCTTCGTGCGCGTCGCCGGCTCCCGACGCTCCTAGGTCGGGACCTAGAGGTACATCCCCGAGGCGCCGGGTGCGGGCTGGTCGTCGCCGGACTGCTGGCCGGACTGGCCCTGCGGCGACATCCCCATCATCGGCGAGCCGGGCGGGAGCGACCTGCGCATCTGCTCGAGCTGGGCCCGGGCGGCCATCTGCTGGGCGTAGATCGCGGTCTGGATGCCGTGGAAGAGGCCCTCGAGCCAGCCGACGAGCTGCGCCTGGGCGATCCGCAGCTCACCGTCGGAGGGCGTGCTCTCGTCGGTGAAGGGCAGCGAGAGGCGCTCGAGCTCCTCGACCAGCTCGGGGGCCAGGCCCGACTCGAGCTCCTTGATGGAGGCCCGGTGGATCTCCTTGAGCCGGTTGCGGCTCGCCTCGTCGAGGGGCGCGGACTTCACCTCCTCGAGGAGCTGGCGGATCATGCTGCCGATCCGCATCACCTTGGCCGGCTGCTCGACGAGCTCGGTGATGTGCGGCTCGCGCTGGGCGTCGTCGTCGCCACCCTCGCCCTGCTCGAGGCCGGCGAGCGCGCTCGCGGGGACCCGCGCCACGGGCTGGCCGTCGGGGCCGACGATGACGACGGTCGGCTCGTCGTCGGTGGAGGGCTCGGGCTGGTTGTGCGTCATGTCGTCGAGACTACGTGGAGACGACGAGGGCGATCTTGCCGGTGTGGCCGCCCTCCTCCATCACGGCGTGGGCGCCCGCGGCCTCCTCGAGCGGGAAGGTGGCGTTGAGCATCGTGCGGATGCGCCCGTCGGCGACCAGCGGCCAGACGTGCTCGACCACGGCCGCGCAGATCGCGGACTTCTCCTCGACCGGCCGGGCCCGCAGGCCGGTGGCGATGACCGCCGCCCGGCTGCGCATCAGCGCCCCGAGGTCCAGCTCGCCCTTGGCGCCGCCCTGCATGCCGATCACGACCAGCCGTCCGGACGGTCGCCAGCACGGAGACGTTGCGGCCGAGGTACGACGCGCCCATGTTGTCGAGCACCACGTCGGCGCCGCGGCCGTCGGTGGCGCGGCGTACCTCCTCGACGAAGTCCTGCTCGTGGTAGTCGATCGCCACCTCGGCGCCCAGCTCGCGGCAGAGGTCGAGCTTGGCCGGCGAGCCCGCGGTGGCGAACACGCGGGCGCCCAGGGCGGTCGCGAGCTGGATGGCGAAGGTGCCGATGCCGCCGGCGCCGCCGTGCACGAGCAGCGTCTCGCCCGGCTGCAGGTTGGCGACCATGAAGACGTTGGACCACACCGTCGCGGACACCTCGGGCAGCGTCGCCGCCGTCACCAGGTCCACGCCCTCGGGCACGGGCAGCACCTGTCCGGCGGGTACGGCGACCCGCTCGGCGTAGGCGCCCCCGGCGAGGAGCGCGCACACCCGGTCGCCGACGGCCCAACGCGTCACGTCGGCCCCGACGGCGGCGACCGTGCCGCTGCACTCGAGGCCGATGATGTCCGAGGCGCCGGGAGGCGGCGGGTAGAGGCCGCGGCGCTGCAGGGTGTCGGCACGGTTGACCCCGGCCGCGGCGACGGCGACGAGGACGTCACCCGGCCCGACGACGGGGTCGGGAACCTCCCGGACGACAAGGACCTCGGGGCCACCGGGCTCGGTGGCGACGACGGCTCTCACGACTCAGTCGTCGAATCGGTCGGCGGTGTGGTCCACGACGCTGTCGTCGGGCACCTCGTCGTCGATGTCGACGGGGTCGGGTGCGTCCGCGGGCCGGTCCCACGCGTCGGCAAAGATCTGCGCCTTGGCGGCCAGCGCCTCGATGGCGGCGGGGTTCGCGTCCTGGGCGCCCGCGGCGTAGCCGAGCAGGTAGGTCGTGATGGGAGCGGCCCGGCGCTCGACGTTGTGCGCGGCCACCCGGGCCAGGTCCAGCACCAAGGCCTCGTCGACCTCGGTGTCCACGTCCAGGATGTCGCTGAGCTCGTCGATCCAGTCGTGCAGGTTCACCCGGCAACACTCCCCGACCCGAGGTGTCCACGGCAAGTCATCGGGGCTCGGATCTCAGGTCGTGCAGGTCGTCCCGGGTGTCGACGTCGGTCGCTTCGCGGCCGACGGCCGGGACCGGCACCAGGTCGAGACCGCCGAGGAGGACGTGGAGGGGCAGGTTGTGCCGGTCCGCGGGCCGGGGCAGCAGCGCCGCGACCAGGACGCCGGCGAGCTGCCGGCGGCCGTCGGCGTCGACGAGGAAGGCGCCCGCGGAGGCCGGCGCGGCCGCGTGCGCCGCGTGCAGCCGGCGGAACGTCGCGGCGTCGACGTACGGCATGTCGACCGCCAGGACGGCGACCAGGGCGTGAGTCCCGGCGAACGCCTCCACCCCGGCGAGCAGCCCCGCCGCCGGGCCCCCGCCGGCCGGCTCCTCGCGGGTGAAGCGCACCGGTCGCGACGTGGGCGTCTCCGCCCCGACGACGACGACCTCCGTCGCCTCCGCCACCGCAGCCAGACAGTGCTCGAGCAGGGACCGGCCCTCGTGGACCACCGTGGCCTTGTCGACGCCGCCGAGCCGCGCGCCGCCGCCCCCGGCGAGCACGACCGCGCCGACGCTGGTGGACATACCCTGATCCTCGCAGCCGTACCCTGGGCTGCGTGACCGAGACGCTCCGCGTCGCGCTGGTGCAACGCGCGTCCACCCTCGACCCGGCGGACAACCGGGCCGCGGTGGCGGCCCACACGCCGGACGGCACCGACCTGGTGGTGTTCCCGGAGGCCTTCCAGCGTGACTTCGGGGAGCCCGGGTCCGACCTTGCCCCGCACGCGGAGCCGTTGGACGGCCCGTTCGCCGACGTGGTCGCGCGGGCCGCCGAGGCGCACGCGACCACCGTGGTGGCGGGCATGTTCGAGACGTCCCCGGACCCCGACCGGCCGTGGAACACCCTGGTGCTGCGCGGCTCGGTGCCCGCGGCCTACCGCAAGATCCACCTCTACGACTCCTTCGGCTACCGCGAGTCCGACCGGGTCCGCGCCGGTGAGCCGGAGCCGGTGGTGGTCGACGTCGGCGGCTTCCGGGTCGGCCTGATGACCTGCTACGACCTCCGCTTCCCCGAGCTCGGGCGGCTGCTCGTCGACGCCGGCGCCGAGGTGCTGGTGGTCCCCGCCGCCTGGGTGGCCGGGGCCCGCAAGGTCGAGCACTGGCGCACGCTCGCCCGGGCCCGCGCGATCGAGAACACGGCGTACGTCGTCGCCGTGGGCCAGCCGGGCCCCCGCTACACCGGTCACTCGATCGTCGTCGACCCGTGGGGGGACGTCGTGGCCGAGGCCGGTGCCGAGCCCGAGACGCTCACCGCCACGCTGACCCGCGACTGCCTCGACGAGGCGCGTCGCACCAACCCGTCCCTGCTCAACCGCCGGTTGTAGCCTTCCTGCCCGTGTCCACCCCCCGCGCTCCCGGACGACGAGCCGCCCCGCGGCCCCCGTCCCGACTGAGCGTCGACGCGGTGGGCCGCAGCCCGCTCCCGGTGGTCGGCTGCGTGCTGATGGTGCTCGGCGGCCTCGCCGCCCTCGTCGTCGAGGCACTGGGCCTGGCGCCCGAGGTGGTCGCCACGGCGGGCGCGGTCTCGGTGAGCACCGCCTACGCCTGGGCCGTCGCGGCGCGCACCGGCGGCCGGCCGGTGGTCTTCGGGCTGCTCGCGCTGGGCATCGGGATCGCCGTCCTGGTCACCGGCGAGGACATGCTGCGCTCGGGCGCGGCGGTGCTCACCACCTCGGTCAGCGCCGTGCTCGCGGTGCTGATCACGGTGCCGGCGGTCAAGGTGGTGCAGGCGGTGCGGGAGGTGCTCATCGCCTTCGCGGTGGCCGCCGTCGGCGCGGTGGCCGCGATCGGGTTCGGGCCGCTGCTCTCGCTGATCCGCTTCGAGTACACGACCCTCGCGCTGGCCCTGGTGATCGTCTTCGTGCTGGTCTACCGGCTCGGCGCCGGACTGCACGGCCTCGGCCGCCGCGGCCTGGTGGTGATCCTGGGCGGCGGCGCGGTGCTCGCGCTGGGCCTGGCGTACGCCGAGCTGTTGCGCGAGTACGGCACCCCCGGGCTGGTCGCCTGGCTGCTTCGACGCCGCCGACTGGAGCGAGGAGCACCTCGGCGCGGTGCCGCGTCCGATGCAGGCGCTGCTGGGCATCCCGATGCTGGCCTGGGGCGTGCACCTGCGGGCCCGCCGTCGGCAGGGCTGGTGGGCGTGCGCGTTCGGGGTGACCGGGATGGTGCCGATCGCCCACGTGCTCGCCGACCCCGCCCTCAGCCTGACCCAGGTGGTGCTCACCGAGCTCTACAGCCTGATCGTCGGGTTGGTCCTCGGCGTGCTGCTGATCCGGGCCGACCTGCTGGTCAGCGGCTCCCGCGGCCGGCGGGCGAGCCGGCTCGAGGAGGAGAGCGCGGTCCGACCCGAGGCGGGGCGGACCCAACCGTTGCTCTGAGGCGTCTCGCGGAACCCGGCAGAGGGGGCGGGATTCGAACCCGCGGCTGACATCTCTGCCAGCGACCGCTTTCAAGGCGGTTCCGATCGGCCACTCCGGCACCCCTCCGTGCCGGGCCCGGGGGCCTGAGCACCCGGGGAGTCTAGGACGTCGGCGGGGCTACTCCGAGCCGCCCAGCTCGATCTCGACCTCGTCGTAGGCGAGGTCGTGGAGCCGTTGGAGGTGATGGGCGACATCGGTGACCAGCCGTTTCACGTCCCGGCGCACCACCTCGACGTCGTGCGAGTCGAGCACGGCGGGACCGAGGGTGGACAGCCGTCCGAGCAGCGCGTTGCGCTCGCGCAGGATCAGGCCGCCCCGCGCGGCGAGCCAGGTGTCCTCGTGCTGGGCCGACTCGCTGATCAGCAGGTCGCGGACGGCGGCCATCCGCTGCCGCACCGTCCAGCGCCAGCTGCCGAGCGCCACCTGCGAGGACGTACGTCGGGGCGCGTCGAGGGCGGCGCTGAGGTCGTGGAGGGCGCTGGTGGACACGGGTGCCTCCCGGAAGCCACACATCGGGTAGGACCTCCGAGTGTGACCGGCGGCACGACCCCGCACAAGGGGTCGCGAGGGGTGAGAGTGGCGCCGGGAATCGCGGGTTGTGTTCAATGCGACCGTGCCCTCTCCCGCCGTGTCCGACTACCGGGTCTCTCCGTCGCTGGCCGCCCGGCTGCTGGGCCTGGGGATCGCCCTGGTCGGGGTCCTGGTCTTCGTCGCGACGGCGGTCGTGGCGGTGCTGACGCTCTCCATCTGGATCGTGGTCGGCGTCGCCCTGGTCGGGCTGGCCGCGGTCATGGCCGCCGGTTGGTGGGCGACGCAGCGGGCCGTGGTCGTGCATCTCGACGACACGGGCTACCGGGTGCGGTTCGTGCGCGGCGTCGGCGTACCCGCCGCGCGGTGGCCCGACGTCCTCGACGCCGGGCCCGCGTTCGTGGCCGACAGCCCGTGCGTGGTGCTGCGCCTGCGCGACGGCCGGACCACCACCATCCCCGTCGAGGCGCTCGCCGGCGACCGGGAGGCGTTCGCCCGGGACGTCCGCGACCGGCTCGCACGCCGGGGCTGATTGGGCGCCCCGTCGCCCCGCCTAGTAACCTGTCCGCGCTGTCGGGGAGGCGTCGCCTAGCCCGGTTTATGGCGCCCGCCTGCTAAGCGGGTTGAGGATAAAACCTCTCGCGGGTTCAAATCCCGCCGCCTCCGCCAGCGCTCTCCCGGCCCCGTCGCGTCCGCGGCAGCGGCCGGGAGACGTCATTTCGGCCCCTTGACAGGCCTGGGACAGTGCTCTGGTGGGGCGCCACAAGCGCTCTACGTCAGCCTCTTGCGCTGCGCAACCCGCCACGCCAAAATTGCAAGAACATGCAATGCACTTTTCTGAGCCAACGTTTTGCACCAAGTCCGCTCTCTCGGGCCGCAGACTAGTGCTCACGAGGGTTCAACCAGCAGGGCTCTCGTTCAGAAGGACTCCCCAGCAGGACGACTTCTGATTCATGAATAGTGGAGGGATTACCAGCAATGAACTTCGCACGGCGCGCAACTATCGCTCTGGTCACCGGAATCCTCAGTGTCAGCGGCATCGTCATGATGGCCAGCCCCGCAGACGCAGCCCGAGACACCGGATGGCCCACGCTCCGCGACACCGGATGGCCGACCTGAGCATCACCAGCACACAGACTTCCAGGACACAACTGAAGATCCCCTGAGACGGACGGGCCCATACCCCCCCACCTTTATGCGGCCCGGTAGCCATCCCCCCGGCGCGTCTCAGTTGCCCGAGGGCAGAGATTAAGTTCTCTGCCCTCGCGGCAATTTGGGGGCCAGCTCCTCGGGTGCCCGAGGCGCGCAGGGCGGCGGCTCAGCCGAGCTCGCCCGCGGCGTCTCCGGGATCGCCCTCCTGCCCGGAGACCCCGAGCCGGCCCATCGCGTAGCCGAGCTGGAAGCGGGTCTCCGCCTCGTACTCCGACTTCAGGTCGGCGACGTAGCCGGCGTAGGTGCGCGGGCTGACCCCCAGCCGCTTGGCGCTGCTCGGGTCCGCGTGGCCCTCGATGAGCATCCGGATGGTCATCGCGCGCTGCTCGGCGGCCACCTCCCGCAGCATCGTGGACTCCCGGTTGATGTAGGGCCGAGCGCGTTCCCAGTGCCGCTCGAAGACGTCGACGAGGTACTCCACGACGATCGGCTCGCGCACCGCCAGCGCGCCGATCCTCCCCGTCCGGGGATCACCGCGACCCGCCGGTCGACCACGATCAGCCGGTTGAAGAACTCGTCGAGGGTGCGCACCTCGGCCCCTGCCGCGGTGATCGCCACGACGTAGGAGTGCGTGCTGGAGCTGCGGCGGGCCGAGTGCTGGTAGAGCGTGCGCATCTTCACCCCGCGCTTGATCGCGCCCATGTCGCGCTCGGCGGCCGCGGCCAGCACCGGGAACGCTGCGCCCGGTCTGCGGCTGCGCGGTCAGCAGCTCGGACTCCGCGTCCGCGACGACTGAGGTGATGAAGGCACCGATGGCCTCGCCCTGGAGCTCGGTGAACGGGCCGCGGCTCGCCGCCGGCGAGCGACGCCACGCGTGCGCGAGGGTGCCGAAGGTCTCCGCCCAGTGCGACGACTCCGAGATCAGCGCGGCGCCCTGCTGGCTCATCGGGGCGACCACCCGCGACTGCACCGCGGACGGGTCCACCGGCACGTGCTGGCCCGCCTCCTGGTCGTGGATCAACAGGCCCAGGGACACCAGCAGGTCGAAGGCGTCGCGGCACTCGCCGCCCGGAGCGAGGCGGTCGTCGCCCTGTGAAAGACCGCCCTCGTTGACCGCCTCCTCGTACAGCGCGGCCGCGCTCTCCTCGAAGAGCGCACGCTGGTCGGGACCGTAGCGCTCCACAGGTCGGCCTCCTTCGCTGGCACGTCGCAGAACCCGTCGTCTTTACTCTGACAGAACGACGAGGGCCCCACCCGTTGATTGGGTGAGGCCCTCCTCGGACGGTGCGGTGGGTCAGGCGCCGAGGCGCTCCTTGAGCCCGTCGAGCTCGGTCCAGAGGACGGCGGGCAGGTCGTCGCCGAACTTCTCGAACCACTCCTGGATCTGGGGCAGCTCGGCGCGCCACTCCTCGCGGTCCACGGCCAGCGCGGCCGCGACGGCCTCCGGGGTCATGTCGAGGCCCTCGAGGTCGAGGCCGTCGGCCGTGGGGACGTGACCGATCGGGGTCTCCACCGCCGCCGCGGTGCCCTCGATGCGCTCCACGACCCACTTGAGGACCCGGGAGTTCTCCCCGAAGCCGGGCCACAGGAAGCCACCGTCCTCGTCCCGGCGGAACCAGTTGACGTAGAAGATCTTCGGCAGCTTGGCCGCGTCGTTGTCCTTGCCGACCGTGATCCAGTGGTTGAAGTAGTGCCCGGCGTTGTAGCCGATGAAGGGCAGCATCGCCATGGGGTCGCGCCGCACCACGCCAACCGCGCCGGTCGCGGCCGCGGTGGTCTCCGAGGAGAGGGTGGCACCGAGGAAGGTGCCGTGGGTCCAGTCGCGGGACTCGAAGACCAGCGGCACGGTGGTCTTGCGGCGACCACCGAACAAGATGGCGTCGATCGGCACGCCGCGCGGGTCGTCGTACTCCGCCGCGAGGATGTCGCACTGCTTGATCGGGGTGCAGTAGCGGCTGTTGGCGTGGCTCGAGAGCTCGTCGCTCTCGGGCGTCCAGGGCTCGCCCTTCCAGCTGGTCGCGTGCTCGGGGGTGTTCTCGAGGCCCTCCCACCAGATGTCGCCGGCCTCGGTGAGGGCGACGTTGGTGAAGACCGAGTTGCCCTTGTCGATGGTGTCCATCGCGTTGGGGTTGGTCTTCTGGTTGGTGCCGGGCGCGACCCCGAAGAACCCGAACTCGGGGTTGACCGCCCACAGCCGGCCGTCCTCGCCGACCCGCATCCAGGCGATGTCGTCGCCCAGGGTCTCGACCTTCCAGCCGGGGATGGTCGGGCGCAGCATCGCCAGGTTCGTCTTGCCGCACGCGGACGGGAACGCCGCGGCGATGAACTTGACCACGCCCTCGGGGCTGGTCAGCTTGAGGATCAGCATGTGCTCGGCCAGCCAACCCTCGTCGCGGGCCATCACCGAGGCGATCCGCAGGGCGTAGCACTTCTTGCCGAGCAGGGCGTTGCCGCCGTAGCCGGAACCGAAGGACCAGATCGCGCGCTCCTCGGGGAACTGGACGATGTACTTGGTGTCGTTGCACGGCCAGGTGACGTCGGTCTGGCCGGGCTCCAGGGGCATCCCCACCGAGTGGATCGCGGGCACCCAGTGCATCTCCTGCCCGGCGGCCTCGATCTCCTCCATCTTGCGGAGCACGGCGCTGCCGGTGCGGGCCATCACCCGCATGGAGACGGTGACGTACGCCGAGTCGGTGAGCTCGATGCCGAACATCGGGTGCTCGGAGTCGAGGTGGCCCATCACGAAGGGGATGACGTACATCGTGCGGCCGCGCATGCAGCCGGCGTACAGCCCGCGCATGATGTCCTTCATCTCCCGCGGGTCCATCCAGTTGTTGGTGGGCCCGCAGTCCTTCTCGTCCACCGAGCAGATGAAGGTCCGGTCCTCGACGCGCGCGACGTCGGTGGGGTCGGAGGCGGCGTAGAAGGAGTTCGGCTTGATCTCCGGGTTGAGCCGGGTGAACGTACCGGTCGCGACGAGGGCGTCGGTCAGCTCGAGCCACTCCTCGTCGGAGCCGGTGACCCAGTGGATGCGGTCGGGCTGGGTGAGAGCGGCGGTCTCGGCGACGAAGCGGGCGATGCCCTCGTGGGAGGTCTCGGCCCCCGTCGGGAGCGTTTCTCGGGGCTGGGTGTCGGCGGTCATGTGTCGGTTCCCTCTCGCGATCATCGAGCTCACGGCGGCTCGACGTCGTTGTCGGCGACTGATCTCCGTCAGGCTGCGGGGGTCCCGCCGTACCTCGGATTCGGCGAGGCTACCGGCGCCCGAGCTGTCCACATATTGGATCGATCAAGCGAGTGTGGCCCGGGTCACTCGGCCGCCCGGCACCGGTCAGCCCAGCGCGGCGATCGATTCCACCAGCGCCCAGGCGGGCGCCTTGTCCATGGGGTCGAGGGTGACCCGGCCGTGGATGATCGAACGCTGGGGCACCGTCACCGGGCGGTGCGTGAGCAGGACCCGGTCCTGGTCGTCCACGAGCAGCATCATGCCCGCGCGGGCGACGGCGGTCGCGCCGATCCGGCGCGGCCCAGCGGCGTCGTCAAAGGTCAGCGTCACCACCCAGGAGGTGCGGTTGTCGTTGGGGGCCACCGAGGCGTCGACGAGGGTCGCCTTCACCTCGCTGTCCGGATAGCCGAGGTACGTCGTCTCGCCGTCCACCGAGCACCGCCGTCCGCGGGCCGGATCCGGCTGGCAGGGCGGCGGGACGAACACCTGGTTGCCGGCCTCGAGCAGGACCGGCAACCGACCCTCGAAGTGCGGGATCCGCGGCGCGGCCTCGAGGCCACCGGTCGCCTCGCTCCCGGCCCTGCCGCCGCTCGCCGGGGGCCGCTCGCTGCACCCGACGAGCAGCCCGGCGACCAGCAGCGCACCGGCCGCCAGGGCTGCGAGATGCCGTCGGCTGCCCATGCGACGATCCTCTCACCGCGCCCCCAGCGCCCCCGGCAGCGAATTCGGCATCACCGAGCGGGTCGGCTATCCTCGACCAGTCCTGCAACTGGTCCACGCCGGTTGCAGGGCGCTGCGCCTGTAGCTCAACGGATAGAGCATCTGACTACGGATCAGAAGGTTTGGGGTTCGAATCCCTACAGGCGCGCAGGACACAAACGGCCTCTCACCTGCGGACACGCAGGTGAGGGGCCGATCGCATTCGCGACCACGCCGATGAATCTCCTCGTCGGATCCGGTCTCCCCCACATCGAGCTCCGAGTGCGATCGCACGAAAGGACGAGAGATGGCTGTAGGCATCTTCGCCGGCATCGCGGTGAGCGACTTCCGGGTGGCCCTGGAGTGGTACCAGAAGCTGCTCGGCGCGGAGCCGGACTTCTTCCCCCACGAGGTCGAGGCCGTCTGGCAGCTGGCCGATGACCGCTACGTCTTCATCACCCAAGACGCCGAGCGAGCCGGTGGCGCGGTCAGCATGATCTGGGTTGACGACCCCGCCGCCGAGGTGACCAGGATCGCCCAGCGAGGCTTGGAACCGGTCGACGTCGAGAAGCACGACCAGGTGTGGAAGTACGTCTTCCAGGACTCCGACGGAAACGAGACCGGGATCGGCGGCGAGGTGTCAGCGGTCGGGATAGGGCGCTGCCACGGTCAGCCAAGGCGACAGCACCGCAGCTGTCCGCGTCCATGGCGTACTCTCGGCTCCACGCGATCCGCCACCGACACGACCACGTGACCGCCACGCCCGACGGTGGCCGTCAAGCGATGTCCGACGGGCGGGTACTGCTCCAGGGGTTCACCGTAGGTGTGACGAACCCCAAGTCCATCGTCTTCCTGGTGGCGATCCTGCCGCAGTTCGTCGACGCGGCCCGCGGAGCCGTCCCTGCCCAGCTCCTCGAGCTAGGCCTGGTCTTCGTCCTGGTCGCTCTGGTCAGCGACTCGATCTGGGCACTCGTCGCGGGAACCGCGCGAGGTTGGTTCGCCACCTCTCCCCAACGCTTGGCCCGCATGACCGGTGCCGGTGGAGGAATGATGATCGGGCTCGTCGTCGAGGTGCGGCCCGTCCCAGGTGGACAGGCAGAAGGGATGGCCGGCCGGGTCGGCGTACACCCAGCAGTGGTCGGAGTTCGGCTGGAAGTCGAACCGGGTGGCCCCGGCAGCAACGGCGCGGGCTCCGGTCGCCTCGAGGTCGTCGACGAAGAAGTCGAGGTGCATCTGCATCGGTACGTCGGCGCCGGGCCACGCCGGTGGGCGGAAGTCGTCGACCTGCTGGAAGGCGATGACGCCGTTCGGCCCGGAGACGGTCGCCCAGTGCGCGCTTCCCTTCGTGATCCCGCCCGTGAGCTCGGCGTAGAAGCTCGCGAGGGCGAGCGCGTCGGGCGCGTTGCGGTGGTCACGCTGAGCCTGATCGCGTCGGACATCACTCGATCTCCATCGCCTCGTAGGCGGGGGACAGCTCGTGCCAGCGCCGGCGCCACGCCGGTGCCGGTGTCTCCTCCGTCCAGCGCTGGGGGTGCGCCCGCGGTGTCCTCTGCCAGCGAGCCCCCAGATCCTCCAGGTGCGCCTGCCACCCGGCCCCGTGCCCGTACAGCTTGTCCACCGGCAGCCCACGCTCCTCGACCACCAGCCTGGTCTGCGATCCCTCCTGGGTCAGCCAGGCCTCCATCTGCGACTCGTCGTCAGTGCCCGGCTCCATCGTGAGGAGCAGATGATGCGGTGCGTCGCACACCTCGACGCGCCCGGGACCGCTCCAGGTGCTGGTGAAGACGGCATGGATCGTGCCGCCCACCCGCAGGTCGCCGGAGACGTGCGCGATCCAGCGCGCGAGCCGCTCCGGTGTCGTACAGGCCTCCCACAGGTCGTCGATGTCCGTGTCGTAGACGTCCTCGACACGCACCGCTCCGCGGGTCTCGTCAAGCGCCCGCATCGTCCCGATGATGTTCATGTTCGCGCCTTCTTTCCTCGAGCGATCTCTGTGTGAAGGGCGTCGAGCCGGCTCTGCCAGAGCACGCGGTACTCCGCCAGCCACTCGTCCACCTCGATGAGTGCCTCCGGACGGAGGCTGTAGATCCGGCGCTGCGCGTCCGGGCGTGCCTCGATCAGGCCGGCCTCCCGCAGCACCCGCAGGTGCCGGGACACGCCCGGACGAGCGATCGGGAGCGCCTCTGCCAGCTCTCCCGCACTCGCCGGGTGATCGCGCAGGATCTCCAGAACCGTTCGCCGGCTCTCGTCCGCCAACGCGTGCAGCACCGCATCCATGAAACCGAATGTAACGTACTGGGTACGTACCCGCAACGTTACATACGACGTGACGCGGACCGACGGGTGCCCGGTCAGGCCGGTGTCGGCTCGAAGATCGCCTCCGACGCGAAGAGGTTCAGGCCGAGGGTCTCGGACAGGTGCTTGGTGGCGAGCTGGCCGCGCACGCTGTTGCCGGCCGCGTCCAGGGGCGGGGAGTACGTCGCGAGGCCGCCCTTGCCGGGGGCCACGGTGACGATGCCACCGCTGACCCCGCTCTTGCCGGGCAGCCCGATCTCGTAGAGCCAGTCCCCGGACAGCTCGTAGAGACCCGCGGTCGCCATCACCGCGAGCACCCGCCGACAGACCCCGGGGACGATCACCCGCACCCCGGTCACCGGGTTCACGCCCCCGTCCGCGAGCGTGGCGGCCATCACCGCCAGGTCGTGGGCGGTGACGTCGAGGGAGCACTGCCGCGTGTAGACGTCCGTGGCCTCGTCGGGGTCGAAGGAGACCCGGCCGTAGCTCTCGAGCAGGTGGGCGATGCCGCGGTTGCGCAGGTTGGAGGCCGCCTCGGACGCGTACACGTCCTCGTCGATCGACAGCTCGCGGCCGGCGAACCGGGAGAGCCCGTCGCGGACCCGTTCCCACTTCGCCTCGGCGGTGTCGCCGGGCATCAGGCTCGTGGTCGCGATGGCGCCGGCGTTGACCATCGGGTTCATGGTGCGTGCCTCGTTCAGCTCGACCGCCATCACCGAGTCGAAGGGGAAGCCGGTGCCGTTCACGCCGAGCTGCTGGCGGGCCGCCTCGTAGCCGATGCTCTCGACGACCAGGGCGAACACGAACGGCTTCGAGACGCTCTGGATCGAGAACGCCGTGTCCGTGTCACCGACGTCCAGGCTCCGGCCGCGCACCCCGACGAGGCTGATGCCGAACAGGTCGGGAGAGGCGCTCGCGAGCGCGGGGATGTAGTCCGCGACCTCGCCGTCGGTGACCGATCGGTAGCGCTCGTAGGCCTCCATGGCCGCGTCCCTGACGTGGCCGACCTCGGGGAGGTCGCCCGTCGACACCATCGCCTGCGCGTACGACTCGTCGATGTGCACACGCTCGTGCATCGTGAGCTTGGCCATGGTTCCCTCTTCCGGGTTGCGGGCTGGGTGTCAGAGGCAGACTGTCACCGCCGGACCCCGTCTGTCGCGGGTGTCCGATCCAGGCTCGTTCAGGGTCCCCGGGCATGGCAGCATGCGGGACATGGGCTGGCCGCGTTGGGTGTACGACGGAGGCACGGAGCCCGATCCCCGGTTCACCCTGGCCAACGAGCGGACCTTCCTGGCGTGGATCCGCACCTCGATCGCCTTCATGGCGGCCGGCGTCGCGATCGACGCGCTGCCCGTGCCGTACTCGACGTCGGTAAAGACCGCCCTCGCGGCCGTCCTGGTGGCGACCGGGATGCTGGCCAGCGCCATGGCCTGGCTGCGCTGGGCACTGACGGAGCGCGCGATGCGCAGGGGCGAACCGTTGCCCGCGGTCGGGGTGCCCTTGCTGCTCGTCGTCGCGGTCACGGCGTGCGCGGTGGTGCTGCTCGTCGCGAGCCTGTGATGTCTGTTCCCGCGGACCCGGCGGCGGCACGAACGGCGCTGGCCTGGCAGCGGACCGCGCTCTCGGTGCTGGCCGTGGCGCTGCTGCTCGTCAGGCTGAGCGAGGGCTGGTCGCGGCTGCTCGCCCTGGGGACGGTGCTGATCCTCGCGCCGGCGATCGCGTGGGTGGTGTGGGGTGCGCGCTTCGACGCGCGCGACCGGCACCCGCATCCCGGCCGCTACGCCGCGCTGGCCGTCGCGTCGACCCTCCTCGGACTCGCGATGCTGCTGCTGGTCGTCACCGGTGGGGTCGGGTGACGACCACCGCTCCGGCGATCCCGCTCGCGCGCCACCTGCTGCGGGTGCGAGACCTCATCGACCGGGCCTTCGCGTCGCCGCTGGACGTCCCGGCGCTGGCCCGCAGTGCACACGTGTCCGAGGCGCACTTCAGCCGCTCGTTCAAGGCGGCCTTCGGGGAGACGCCGCACCAGTACCTCCTGAGCCGGCGGATGGAGCGGGCCAAGGCGCTGCTCCGGACGGGCGACCTGTCGGTCACCGACGTCTGCGTGGCGGTGGGCTTCAGCAGCCTGGGCTCCTTCAGCACCCAGTTCCGCCGCTTCGTGGGCGAGAGCCCCACCGCGTACCGGGCCCGCGGCGCGCATCCCCGGCTCGAGGAGCTGCCGGGCTGCTTCGTCAAGCGCTACACCCGACCGCGCGCCTGACCGACTCCGCAGTTTTGGAGAAGCGTCCGGCCCGGCAGCCCCCTAGCGTCGAGCGCCATGGAGACAGTCACCTCGACAGACGGCACCGTGATCGCGTTCGACCAGCTCGGCTCGGGCCCACCACTGATCCTGGTGGCGGGGGCATCCTGCGACCGCGCGGTCGACACCGCGATCGCGGCCGCCCTGGCCGAGCGGTTCACGGTCCTCAACTACGACCGCCGCGGTCGCGGGGACAGCACCGACACGACGCCGTACGCCGTCGACCGGGAGATCGAGGACCTGGAGGTCCTCGTCAGCGCCGCCGGCGGGACCGCGACCGTGGTCGGGCTGTCGTCCGGTGCCGCCCTGGCCGCGCACGCCGCCGCGAGCGGCTTGTCGGTGGACCTCCTCGTGATGTGGGAGCCGCCGTTCCGGCTCGACGCCGAGGGCCAACGGCAGACGAAGGAGTACAACGCCCGGCTCGCCACGCTGCTCGCCGACGGGGATCCCGGGGGCGCGCTGGAGCTGTTCATGCGGATGGTCGGGGTCCCGGAGCCGGCGATCGCCGGCATGCGGCAGTCGCCGTACTGGGCCAAGGGTGAGCGCCTCGCGCCGACCCTGGCGTACGACGCCGCCGTCATGGGCGACGGCGCCCCGCCCTCGCTGCTTCGCGGGGTCCAGGCCCCCACGCTGGTGCTGGCCGGCGGCGCGAGCCCGGAGTGGATGCGCGAGTCCGCGCGGGCGGCTGCGGAGGCGATCCCCGGAGCCCGGTTCGAGGTGCTCGAGGGTCAGACCCACGACGTGGCCGCCGACGTGCTCGCCGCTGCCATCGGGGAGCTCGCGTGATCACCGGGTTCAGCCTGGTCTGCGTCAACGTCCTCGACCTCGACCAGGCACGCGACTTCTACGTCGACACGTTGGGCTTCGAGCTGGGTATCGACCAGGAGATGGACGGCTTCCGGTGGCTCACCGTGCACCCGCCGGGCGCCCCCGACCTGCCGTTGATGCTCGTCGTCCCCGAGCCACCCGCCGTCGAGGAGGGGATCGCCGCCGAGATGCGCAGCCTCCTCTCCCGGGGCTACCTCGGAGTCGGGGCGCTGCGCACCGACGACTGTCGCGCGACCTACCGCGAGCTGAAGGCCCGGGGCGTTGAGTTCACCGAGGAGCCGGAGGAGAGGTTCTACGGGATCGACGCCGGCTTCCGGGACCCCTTCGGCAACCCGTGGCGGCTGACGCAGCCCAAGACACTGGGCGACATCCAGGACGCCGTCCGGCCCGAGTGACGCCGGGCCTCACCGCGGTGGCGCGAAGCTCTCGGACGAGACCCAGGCCCGGAAGCGCGCGGGTCCGACCGCGGCGACCAGCCCGCCGGTCTGGGAGACCTGACGCACCAGGGCGTCGACCTTCCGATCGAGGATGGCTCCGGAGACGGCCAGTCGGAGGACCGGTTCGTCCCCCGTGCACTCGCGAGGACGGCCGAGGGCGAAGACGCCGAAGTCCTCGTCCAAGGCGGGGTCGACCTGCTCGGCGGGCGCGACCGCGTGCAGGAGCCGTGGTGAGACGCCCGAGGCACCCAGCGCCAGGTCGACCCAGGCGCTGACGGTGCGGTGGTCGGGGTGTCCGGTGAAGCCGTCGGGGCCGAACGTGATGACGGTGTCCGGGCGGACGTCGTCGAGCAGGGCGACGAGCCGATCGACGGGACCGGCGGGGTCGACCTCGGCACAGCCACCGTCGGGCTGGTCGAGCCAGTGGTGCTCGGTGACGCCGAGGATCGCCAGCGCCGCCACGAGCTCCCCGGTGCGGAGGGCGGCCAGGGCTTCCCGCTCGGCGGGGCCGGCGTCCGGGTCCGCGGCCTCGCCACGGGTGGCCGTGACGCACACGGCCCGCTGGCCGGCGTCGGTGAGCAACGCGAGGAGGCCACCGACGAGGTACGCCTCGTCGTCGGGGTGCGCCCAGACGGTGAGGAGCGTGCCCAGCGCGGGCAGGTCGGGGACGAGGGTGCTCTCGACGGAGAAGGTCATGGTGGTCCTACCGTGCCGCCTGCGACCGCTCGGTGTCACGGGCGCGCCGCGATCCGCCTCTTGGGTGCGAGCATGACGCGCATGGATGTCGACGAGGTGCGCAAGTCCTTCCCGGCGCTCGCGAGCGGGCTCGCCCGCTTCGACGGACCCGGCGGGTCCCTGGTGCCTCGTCAGGTGGCGCACGCCGTCGCGGCGGCGATGGGCTCCGGGATGTGCCAGCGCGGCGACGTCGCGGCACCCGACCGGCTGACCGAGGCGACGACGGTCGCCGCCCGCACAGCGATGGCCCGGCTGCTGGGCGCGGAACCCGGCGGCATCGTCTTCGGCCGGTCGATGACCTCGCTGACCTTCGAGATGGCGCGCACCCTGTCGGCGCGCTGGGGGCCCGGCGACGAGGTGGTGGTGACCCGGCTCGACCACGACGCGAACATCCGCCCGTGGGTCCGGGCCGCCGAGCGGGCCGGCGCCACCGTGCGCTGGCTCGGCTTCGATCCCGTGACCGCCGAGCTCGACGACGTGGGTGGGGTGCTCAACGAGCGGACCCGGCTGGTGGCGGTGACGGCCGCGTCCAACCTGTTCGGCACCCGGCCGGACGTCGCCGGCATCGCCGATGCGGCGCACCAGGTGGGGGCGCTGGCGTACGTCGACGCCGTGCACCTGGCACCGCACGCCCGGGTCGACCTGGCTGCTCTCGGCGCCGACCTGCTGGCCTGCTCGCCCTACAAGTTCTTCGGGCCGCACCTCGGGGTCCTCGCCGCGGCGCCGTCCCTGCTGGAGACGCTGCACCCGGACAAGCTGGTGCCGTCGAGCGAGGCGGTGCCCGAGCGGTTCGAGCTCGGCACGCTGCCCTACGAGCTGCTGGCCGGCGTGACCGCGGCCGTGGAGTTCATCGAGTCGCTGGACGGCGCGATGGCCGGCGTCGAGGCGCACGAGTCGGCGCTCCTGGCCGACCTGCTCGCCGGCCTAGCGGAGATCGACGGGCTGGAGGTGCACGGTCGGCCGCAGCGGAGAACCCCCACGGTGCTGCTCGGCGTGACGGGCGTGGCCCCGGCCGAGGTCTCCCGCCGGCTCGCCGCCGCGGGTGTCATCGCCCCGGCCGGCAGCTTCTACGCGGTCGAGGCCGCGCGGCACGCGGGCCTCGGAGACCAGGGCGCGGTGCGGGTCGGGCTGTCGGCGTACACGAGCGCCGACGACGTCCGGCGGCTGGTGGCGGCCCTCGGGTCCGTCAGACTGGCCCCATGACCTCGACGCGGCCCGTCACCACCTGGCTCACCGACATGGACGGCGTGCTCGTGCACGAGGAGACGCCGATCCCGGGCGCCACCGAGTTCATCGAGGCGCTCCAGGACTCGGGGCTGCAGTTCCTGGTGCTGACGAACAACTCGATCTTCACCCCGCGCGACCTGCGGGCCCGGCTGCTGCGCAGCGGCATCGACGTGCCCGAGGCCGCGATCTGGACGTCGGCGCTGGCCACCGCCCAGTTCCTCGACGACCAGCGGCCGGGCGGCTCGGCGTACGTCGTCGGGGAGGCCGGGCTGACCACGGCGCTGCACGACGTGGGCTACGTGATGACCGACCGCGACCCCGACTACGTGGTGCTCGGCGAGACCCGCACCTACTCCTTCGAGGCCATCACCCGGGCCATCCGGCTGATCGACGACGGCGCGCGCTTCATCGCCACCAACCCCGACACCAGCGGCCCGAGCCACCAGGGCAAGCTGCCGGCAACGGGTTCGGTCGCGGCGCTGATCAGCACCGCGACGGGCCGGCAGCCGTACTTCATCGGCAAGCCCAACCCGCTGATGATGCGCAGCGCCCTCAACCAGCTGGCCGCGCACTCCGAGACCACCGTGATGGTCGGCGACCGGATGGACACCGACATCGTCAGCGGGCTCGAGGCCGGCCTCCGGACGATCCTGGTGTCGACCGGGTCCACGCGTCCGGAACAGGTCGGCGTGTTCCCCTACCGACCCACTCGCGTCGTCGACTCGATCGCCGATCTCGTCGACCTGGTGCGCGAGTGGCGGTGACCCCCGAGAACGAGCCCCGGGTCGGGCGGGTGGACGCGTTCCAGCGACGGCACTCCTCGCTGGGCCTGCCGATCGCGGTCGTCTACAAGTACTTCGACGACCAGGCGACCTACCTCGCGGTCATCATCACCTACTACGGGCTCTTCGCGGTCTTTCCCCTGCTGCTGCTGGCCAGCTCGATCCTCGGGTTCGTGCTCCAGGGCAACCCCGACCTGTCCAAGGAGGTGCTGGACTCCGCGCTCAGCCAGTTCCCCATCCTCGGCGACCAGTTCCGCCGGCCGGAGGGACTGACGGGCTCGACCACCACCATCGTCATCGGCTCGCTCGCCGCGCTGTACGGCGCCATCGGGCTCGGCTCGGCGATCCAGAACGCCCTCAACATCGCCTGGTCGGTCCCGCGCAACAGCCGGCCCAACCCGTTCTTCCTGCGGCTGCGCAGCCTGGTGCTGGTGGTCGTGGCCGGGCTCGCGATCCTGGGTCTCACCACGTTGTCGGTCGTGGTCAGCAACACGACCGCGATCGAGTTCCTCACGGCCTCGCCGCTGCGCTGGTCGGTGCGCGCCCTGAGCATCGTGGTGCTCGCCCTCCTGCTCGGCCTGCTCCTGCGGCTCGGCCCGGCCCACGGACCGCGCACCCGCAGCGCGCTCCCGGGGGCGTTGCTGATCGCGCTGCTGTGGCACCTGCTCCAGCAGCTGGGCACCGAGTACGTCACGCGGGTGCTGGCCAACGCGTCCACGCTCAACCAGACCTTCGGCGTGGTGCTGGGCCTGATGGCGTTGCTGTTCCTCGCGGCGATCATGGGCATGCTCGGCGTCGAGCTCAACGTGGTGCTCGAGCGGAGGCTCTGGCCGCGGGCGCTGTTGACGCCGTTCACGGACGCGGTCGTGCTCACCGATGCGGACCGCCGCGCCTACATCGGCTACGCGAGAGCCCAGCGGCACAAGGGTTTCGAGACCGTCACCGTCGACTTCGGCGGCCCGGACAGAGTGGACGACATGGACGACATGGATGACCCGGACGACCGGGACGGCCCGAAGCCCTAGGGAGCCAGCTCCTCGAAGAGCGTGAGCTGGAGGTCGCCCGGCCCGGCCAGGCGCGAGTTCAGCGAGTCCCACGGCGTGCGCGTCGGTGGTGCGATCGAGGTGGCGCCGGCCTCGAGGAGCCGGTCCGTCGTGGCCGCGACGTCGTCCACCTCGAAGGCCACGCGCAGGTGCGGGCTGACCCGTCGGCCGACCTCGACGGAGTCGATCAGGTCCACCTGTGCGGGGTTGGAGATCTCGAGGGTCGCCCGGCCCGCATCGAGGATCACCACGTGGGCGCCGTCCTGGCTCTCGAGGTCGAGCTCGACCTCCAGGCCGAGCGTGTCGCGGTAGAACGCCACCGCCTCGTCGAAGTCGGTCGCCTCCACGACCAGGCGCAGCTGCCGGACCCCCATCGTCGTCCCTCCTCGCACGGCCTCTCACGGCCCTCTGAGCGGGGAGCGTACTCACGACTCGGACGCCCGCGGGAGGCTCCGGCGGGCGAACCCTAGGCTGGTGCCACGTTTCCCCGCGGCAGGAGCTGAGTCGGTGTTCTCCAAGGTGCTGGTCGCCAATCGCGGCGAGATCGCGATCCGGGCGTTCCGTGCGGCCTTCGAGCTCGGGGCCCGGACGGTGGCGGTGTTCCCCCACGAGGACCGCTGGTCCGAGCACCGGCTGAAGGCCGACGAGGCCTACGAGATCGGGGAACGCGGGCACCCGGTGCGGGCCTACCTCGACGCCGACGCGATCGTCGCCGTCGCGGTGCGGTCGGGCGCCGACGCGGTCTACCCCGGCTACGGCTTCCTCAGCGAGAACCCGCGGCTGGCCGAGGCGTGCGCCAACGCGGGCATCACCTTCATCGGGCCGGGCGCCGACGTGCTCACCCTGACCGGCAACAAGGCGCGCGCCATCGCCGCGGCCAAGGCCGCCGGGGTGCCGACCCTGGCCGGGGTCGCGCCGTCGACCGACGCCGACGCGCTGGTGGCCTCGGCGGCGCACATGCCGTACCCGCTGTTCGTCAAGGCCGTCGCCGGCGGCGGCGGCCGGGGGATGCGCCGGGTCGAGCGGGTCGAGGACCTCAAGGAGGCCGTCGAGACCTGCATGCGCGAGGGCGAGGCGGCGTTCGGCGACCCCACGGTCTTCATCGAGCAGGCCGTGGTCGACCCGCGGCACATCGAGGTGCAGATCCTGGCCGACGGCGAGGGCGAGGTGCTGCACCTCTTCGAGCGCGACTGCTCCGTCCAGCGGCGGCACCAGAAGGTCGTCGAGATCGCCCCGGCGCCGAACCTCGACCCCGCCCTGCGGGACCGGATGTGCGCGGACGCGGTCCGGTTCGCCCGGGAGATCGGCTACCGCAACGCCGGCACCGTGGAGTTCCTCCTCGACCCGGCCGGCGACTACGTCTTCATCGAGATGAACCCGCGGATCCAGGTGGAGCACACGGTCACCGAGGAGGTCACCGACGTCGACCTGGTGCAGTCGCAGATGCGGATCGCGTCCGGCGAGACGCTCGCCGACCTGGGGCTGAGCCAGGACACCGTGGTGCTGCGCGGGGCGGCGCTCCAGTGCCGGATCACCACCGAGGATCCCGCCAACGGCTTCCGACCGGACACCGGGAAGATCACGACCTACCGCTCGCCGGGCGGCGCGGGCGTCCGCCTCGACGGCGGCACGACGTACACCGGCGCCGAGGTCAGCGCGCACTTCGACTCGATGCTGGCCAAGCTCACCTGTCGCGGACGGACCTTCCCGATCGCGGTGGCCCGGGCCCGCCGGGCGGTGGCGGAGTTCAGGATCCGGGGCGTGTCGACCAACATCGCGTTCCTCCAGGCGGTGCTGGAGGACCCGGACTTCGCGGCCGGGAACGTCACCACGTCGTTCATCGAGACGCACCCGCAGCTGTTGATCGCGCGCGCGTCCGGCGACCGAGGCACCAAGCTGCTGTCCTACCTCGCCGACGTCACCGTCAACCAGCCGCACGGCCCGGCGCCGGTCACCCTCGACCCGACCAGCAAGCTCCCGGCCCTGGACCTGCGGGTGCCCGCACCGGACGGCTCGCGCCAGCGGCTGCTGGCGCTCGGGCCCGAGGCGTTCGCGGCCGAGCTGCGTGCCCAGGACCGGGTCGCGGTCACCGACACGACCTTCCGCGACGCGCACCAGTCGCTGCTGGCCACCCGGGTGCGCACCCGCGACCTGCTGGCCGTCGCGGGCCACGTCGCGCGGACGACGCCCGAGCTGTGGTCGCTGGAGGCGTGGGGCGGGGCGACGTACGACGTCGCGCTGCGCTTCCTGTCCGAGGACCCCTGGGAGCGGCTGGCCTCGCTGCGCCAGTCGGTGCCGAACGTCTGCCTGCAGATGCTGCTGCGCGGCCGCAACACCGTCGGCTACACGCCGTACCCCACGGAGGTCACCGACGCCTTCGTCGCCGAGGCCGCCGAGACGGGCATCGACGTCTTCCGGATCTTCGACGCGCTCAACGACGTCGAGCAGATGCGGCCGGCGATCGAGGCGGTGCGGGCGACCGGGAGCACGGTGGCGGAGGTCGCGCTCTGCTACACCGGGGACCTGTCCGACCCCGGGGAGCGCCTGTACACGCTCGACTACTACCTCGGGCTGGCCGAACGGATCGTCGACGCCGGGGCGCACGTGCTGGCGATCAAGGACATGGCCGGGCTGCTGCGGGCGCCGGCGGCGCGCACCCTGGTGACCGCGCTGCGCGAGCGCTTCGACCTGCCCGTGCACCTGCACACCCACGACACCCCGGGCGGTCAGCTGGCCACCCTGCTCGCGGCGATCGACGCGGGCGTCGACGCCGTCGACGCGGCGACCGCCTCCATGGCCGGCACCACGTCGCAGCCGGCGCTCTCCGCGCTCGTCGCGGCCACCGACCACTCCGCGCGGGAGACCGGCCTGGACCTGGGGGCCGTCTGCGCTCTGGAGCCCTACTGGGAGGCCACCCGCCGCGTCTACGCGCCGTTCGAGTCCGGGCTCGCGTCGCCGACCGGACGCGTCTACACCCACGAGATCCCCGGCGGCCAGCTCTCCAACCTGCGACAGCAGGCGATCGCGCTGGGGCTGGGGGAGAAGTTCGAGCAGATCGAGGACATGTACGCCGCGGCCAACGACATCCTCGGCAACGTCGTCAAGGTGACGCCGTCCTCCAAGGTGGTCGGCGACCTCGCGCTGCACCTGGTCGCGGTCGGGGCGGACCCGGCGGAGTTCGCCGACAACCCGGGCAAGTTCGACATCCCCGACTCGGTCATCGGCTTCCTCAACGGCGAGCTCGGCGACCCGCCGGGCGGCTGGCCGGAGCCCTTCCGGACCAAGGCGCTCGAGGGTCGGTCGTGGCATCCGCCGGCCGAGCACCTCACCGCCGAGCAGCGCGAGGGTCTCGGCCGCGACCGCCGAGCCACGTTGAACGAGCTGTTGTTCCCCGGTCCGACCAAGGACTTCCGCGAGTCGCGCCAGACGTACGGCGACGTGTCGGTCCTGGCCACCCTCGACTACCTCTACGGGCTCAGGCAGGGCGACGAGCACCCGGTGCAGCTCTCGGAGGGGCACACGCTGCTGCTCGGCCTCGACGCGGTCGAGCGACCCCGACGAGCGCGGCTTCCGCACGGTGATGTGCACGATCAACGGTCAGCTGCGGCCGGTCAGCGTGCGCGACCGGAGCGTCTCGGCCGCGGTGGCGGCCGCCGAGAAGGCCGACCCCGCTGACCCCGGCCAGGTGGCCGCGCCGTTCCAGGGCACCGTGAGCGTGATCGTCGAGAAGGGCCAGCAGCTCGCCGCCGGTGACACGGTGGCCACCATCGAGGCGATGAAGATGGAGGCCTCGATCACCACCCCCGTGGCCGGCACCGTGGAGCGCGTCGCCCTCACCTCCGTCCAGCCCGTCGACGGTGGCGACCTGGTCGTGGTGGTCCGCTGACCGGTTGAGTTGGCCCGAATGGCCTCGTGAGTTGGCCCGAATGGTCGGCGGCGCCGACCATTCGGGCCAACTCAACGGGCCATTCGGGCCAACTCAACGTCGGCGCCGCGGCTTAGGGTGACCGCGATGGCTCTCCACGTGCACCGCGCCGAGCGCACCGACCTGCTCGCGGACGGGCTCGGGGCGCTGCTCGCGGCGCCGCTGGACGACCCGTTCGAGCAGGAGGTCGTGGTGGTGCCGGCCCGCGGGGTCGAGCGCTGGCTCACCCAGCGTCTCTCGCACCGACTCGGCGCCGGCGCGCGCGGCGGTGACGGCGTGTGCGCGGGGGTGCGCTTCCTCAGCCCGCACTCCCTGGTCAGCATGCTGCTCGGCCGCGAGCTCGACGACCCGTGGGATCCGGACCGGCTGGCCTGGCCCCTGCTCGAGGTGATCGACGACTCGCTCGGTGAGCCGTGGTGCGCCACGCTGGCCGCCCACCTCGGGCACGGCATCGCCGGCGAGGAGGGCGAGCTGCGCGCCAGCCGTCGCTACGCCGTCGCCCACCGTCTGGCGGGGCTCTACTCCTCCTACGCCCGCCAGCGCGTGGACCTGGTGCGGGCGTGGCGCCTCGGCGACGACACCGACGGCCTCGAACCGCTGCCCGAGGACCTCGCGTGGCAGGCCGAGCTGTGGCGGCGGCTGGTCGCGCGGGTCGGCGAGCCGCCGCCCGACGTGCGCCACGAGCAGACGCTGGCCGCGCTGGCGGCCGGCGGGACGGGGCTGGACCTGCCGGGTCGGCTCTCCCTGTTCGGCCACACCCGGCTGCCGGCGACCGAGGTCGAGCTGCTCGGCGCCCTCGGCGAGCACCGTGACGTCCACCTGTGGCTGCCGCAGGCCTCGGCCGCGCTCTGGGCCGACCTGGCCGGGCCGAGCTCATCGGGCCCGGTGCCGCGCGGCGAGGACCGCTCCTCGACGTACGCCGGACATCCCCTGCTCGCCTCGCTCGGCCGTGACGCCCGCGAGCTGCAGCGCTCGCTGGCGGTCCTGCCCGGGGCCGTCGACGCCCCCTCGTTGGGTGCGGTGCCGGCGGGCGACGACCTGCTCGCGCACCTGCAGGCCGACATCCGGGCCAACCACGCGGCCACGCCCGTCGAGCTCTCGGGCCGGGTGCTGGCCGAGGACGACCGCAGTGTGCAGGTGCACGCCTGCCACGGCCCGGCCCGCCAGGTCGAGGTGCTGCGCGAGGTGCTGGTCGGGCTGCTCCAGGACGACCCCACCCTCGAGCCGCGCGACATCGTGGTGATGTGCCCCGACGTCGAGACCTACGCCCCCTTGATCGAGGCCGGGTTCGGCCTCGCCGACGTGGTCCCTGCCACTGGCGGGGCCGGCGGCCACCCCGCCCACCACCTCCGGGTGCGGCTGGCCGACCGCGCGCTGAGCAGCACCAACCCCCTCTTCTCGGTCGCGCTGTCGCTCGTGAGCCTGGCGGCCGGGCGGGCGCGGGCCAGCGAGGTGCTCGACCTCGTCGGCCTCGACGTCTGCCGCCGACGGTTCGGGCTGGACGACGACGACCTCACCCGGGTCGCGGGGTGGGTGTCGGAGTCCGGCGTGCGGTGGGGTCTCGACGGCTGGCAGCGCGCGCGCTTCAAGATGGAGGGGTTCCGCCAGAACACCTGGCGGGCCGGGCTCGACCGGGTGCTGACCGGCGTCGCGCTCTCCGGCGACGAGCACGTGCACCTCGGCGTCGCGCTGCCGCTGGACGACGTCGGCAGCGGTGACGTCGAGCTGGCCGGCCGGCTGGCCGAGTTCGTCGACCGGCTCGAGACCTGTCTGCAGCGGCTGGACGCCGCCGCCACCGTGCCCGACTGGCTCGGTGCGCTCGGCGACGGAGTCCGTGGGTTGGCCCGGGTGCCGGAGGCCGACGCGTGGCAGCAGGCGCAGTTCGACCGGGAGCTGAGCCGGACGCTGCACGCCTCGGCCGAGGGCGCCGTGTCGACCCGACTGCGGCTCGCCGACGTGCGGGCCCTGCTGACGGCGCGGCTGGCGGGGCGGCCCACGCGCGCCAACTTCCGCACCGGCACTCTCACCGTCTGCACGATGGTCCCGATGCGCTCGGTGCCCCACCGGGTCGTGTGCCTGGTCGGCCTCGACGACGGCGTCTTCCCCCGCTCCCAGTGGATCGACGGCGACGACGTGCTGGCCCGGCGTCCGCTCACCGGCGAGCGCGACCTCCGCTCGGAGGACCGCCAGCTGCTGCTCGACGCGATCATGTCGGCCACCGAGCGGCTGGTGGTCTGCTACACCGGTGCCAACGAGCACACCGGTGCGGTCCGCCCGCCCGCCGTGCCGCTGGGCGAGCTGCTCGACACCCTCGACCGCACGGCGTCGGGCGACGTGCGCGAGTGCGTGCTGACCCGGCACCCGCTGCAGGCCTACGACACCGCCAACCTCACGGCCGACGGGGTCGGTCGCGGCCGTCCGTTCAGCTTCGACCCATCTGCCCTGGCCGGTGCGCGGTCGGCCGTGGGGGAGCGCACCCCCCGGGCGCCGTTCCTTCCGGGCCCGCTGCCGCCCCGCGAGCCGGAGGACGTCAGCCTCGACGACCTGCACCGCTTCCTGGCCCACCCGGTGCGGCACTTCTGCCGCGAGCGGCTGGGCATCGGCACCCCGCTCGAGGCACCGGAGGACAAGGACGCGCTGCCGGTCGAGCTCGACAGCCTGGAGGCCTGGGCCATCGGCGACCGGCTGCTGGCCGACCTGGTGGCCGGCGTCGACATGGAGCAGGCGTTCCTGGCCGAGCAGCTGCGCGGCTCCCTGCCACCTCAGAGCCTCGGTGTCGGGGCACTGACGGGGGCGGTCACCCAGGTGCAGCAGCTCTGGAACAGCTCGGCGTCCCTCCGCGAGGGCGAGCCGCGCGCCGTCGACGTCATCGTCGACCTCGGCGACGGCCGTCGGGTCACGGGCACGGTGTCGGGCGTCCACGGCCACCGGGCCGTGCGGATGGGCTACTCCCGCGTCGGCGCCAAGCAGCGGCTCGCGTCCTGGCTCGACCTGCTCGCCCTGAGTGCCGCCCACCCCGACCAGCACTGGGCCGCCGTCACCATCGGCCGGGCGCGGGGCAAGGCCGTGTGCGCCGTCTCCGGGCCCCTCGACCACCGCGCGGTCGCCTGGCTGCGCGAGCTCGTGACGCTGCGCGACGAGGGCCTCACCTACCCTCTCCCGCTGCCGGTGAAGACGTCGCTGGCCTACCAGGACGCCGTGGGCTCGGCTCGCGACGAGCCGCGCGACGCGGCCGCCAAGGAGTGGGAGACCGACCCCAACAACTCCTTCGGCATCGAGGGTGAGGACGCCGATCCATGGCACACCCTGGTCTACGGCGGACGGGCGCCGCTCGAGGTCCTGATCGACGCCGGGCTGCCCGCCTACGCCGAGCGGCTGTGGGCCCCGCTGCTGGCCGTGGCGCCGAAGGTGAGGCCGCTGTGAGCCTCGACCCGGCGCCCTTCCGGATCCACGATCCGCTGCCCACCGGCACGACCCTGCTCGAGGCCAGCGCCGGCACCGGCAAGACCTGGACCATCGGTGCCCTGGTCGCGCGCTATGTCGGCGAGGGCGTCGCCCGGCTGGAGGAGATGCTGGTCGTCACCTTCGGCCGCGCCGCCAGCCAGGAGCTGCGCGAGCGGGTGCGCGCCCAGCTGGTCGAGGCCGAGGCGGCGCTGGCCGACCCGGCGGCGTACGCCGGTGACAACGCGGTGGTCCGCCTCCTCCTGGACGTCGGGGAGCAGGGCGCCACCGAGCTCGACCTCCGACACCGGCGGCTGGTCGAGGCGTTGGCGGGTTTCGACGGCGCCACCATCGCCACCACCCACCAGTTCTGCTCGATGGTGCTCGACTCCCTCGGCGTCGCCGGCGACACCGACGCCGGCGCCCGGCTGGTCGAGGATCTCGACGACCTCGTGGACGAGGTGGTCGACGACCTCTACCTGCGCAAGTTCGCACCCGGCACGGGCCCGCCGGCCTTCACCCGCAAGGTGGCGGTCGGCATCGCCCGCGCGGTGGTGGGAGACCCGCGCGCCAGGCTGCTGCCGGAGGGGGAGGACCCTGCGAGCAGCCCGGGCGTGCGCTTCGCCTTCGCCCAGGCGGTGCGCGAGGAGATGGAGCGACGCAAGCGGCGGCTGGGCATCCTCAGCTACGACGACCTGCTCTCCCGGCTCGCCGACGCGCTCGAGGGTGACGACTCCCCGGCCCGCTCCCGGATGCGGCAACGGTGGCGGATCGTGCTGGTCGACGAGTTCCAAGACACCGACCCCGTGCAGTGGGAGGTGCTCGACCGCGCCTTCAGCGGGCACGCCACGATGGTGCTGATCGGCGACCCGAAGCAGGCGATCTACGCCTTCCGCGGCGGCGACGTCTACGCCTACCTCGACGCGGCCCGCACTGCCGTCTCCCGTCGCACGCTCGACACCAACTGGCGCAGCGACGCCCCGCTGGTCGAGGCGCTCGACCGACTCCTCGGGGGCGCGGCCCTCGGCGACGCCGACATCGTCGTCCGTCCGGTGGCCGCGCGGACGCCGCACAGCAGGCTGACCGGGGCGCCCTCGTCCGCGCCTCTGCGGCTGCGGGTGCTGCCGCGCTCCCAGCTCCGTGCGACGGGGTCGAGCCCGCTCACGGTGAAGCGCGTCCGGCCGCGCATCGCGGACGACCTGGCCCACGACGTGCGCGCGCTGCTCGACGCGCGTCCCACGTGGGACGGCCAGGAGCTGAAGGCCAGCGACGTCGCGGTGATCGCCTACCGGCATGCCGACCTCGCCGAGGCCAAGGAGGCACTCGCGCGGGTGGGGGTGCGCGCGGTGATCGCGGGCGGCGGCAGCGTCTTCGCCACGCCGGCCGCCCTCGACTGGTTGGCGCTGCTCGAGGGGCTGGAGCAGCCGCAGCGCGCGCCCCGGGTCCGGGCCGCCGCGCTCACGGCCTTCGTGGGCCTGAGCGCGACCGAGCTGGACGCGGGCGGTGACGAGCTCACCGACGAGCTGGCCGACCGCCTGCGCGGCTGGGGCGAGCTGGTCGCCCGGCACGGGGTGGCCGCGGTCTACGAGGCGGCCGGCGCCGCCGGGCTGCCCGGGAGGGTGCTCTCGCGCGTGGACGGCGAGCGACAGCTCACCGACCTGCGCCACCTGGCCGAGACCCTCCACCAGGTGGCGCTCACCGAGCGGCTCGGGTTGGTCGCGCTGCTGGCCTGGCTGCGGCGCGAGGTGGCCGACGCGCGCGCGGGAGGCCGGGTGGGCGAGCGCACCCGGCGGCTCGACAGCGACGAGTCCGCGGTCCAGCTGGTCACCATCCATGCCAGCAAGGGCCTGGAGTACCCCGTCGTGTACCTGCCCGCGTTGGCCGACCGGTGGGTGCCGAAGCAGACCGAGATCCCACGCTTCCACGATGCGCAGGGCCGCCGCAGCCGGCACGTCGGCAGCGGCGGGGCCGGCTGGAGCGAGGCGGGCGACCGGGAGCGGGAGGAGGAGGCCGGCGAGTGGCTGCGCCTGCTGTACGTCGCCATCACCCGGGCCAAGTCCCAGGTGGTCGCCTGGTGGTCGCCCAACTCCAACGCGCCGGCGTCGCCGCTGCACCGGATCCTGCTCGGCCGCGGACCCGGCGAGGCCGCGGTGCCACCGACGTACGCCGTCCCCACCGACGACCAGGCCGCCCAGCTGATCCGCCGCTGGGCCGAGGTCGGTGCGCTGGTCATCGAGCCGATCGGCCCGCCCGCACCGGCCGCACCGCCGAGGTCCGAGACCGCGCCCGCGCTGGCCAGGCGAACGTTCACGCGGACCGTGGACGTCGAGTGGCGGCGGGCGTCGTACTCCTCCCTCTCGTCGGCCGAGCGCAGCGCCGCCGGCGTCACGAGCGAGCCCGAGGAGGAGCCCACTCAGGACGAGACCCTCCTCCCGGCCGACCCGTCGTCGCCGCAGGCGCCCGGGCGCCCGGAGGTGGTGCCCAGTCCGGATCCCAGTCCGGTTCTCAGCCCGATGGCCGGCCTCCCGGTGGGCGCCACCTTCGGCTCGCTGGTGCACGCGGTGCTCGAGCACACCGACCCGGCCGCCCCCGACCGTGGCGGCGACCTGCGCGCCGAGCTGCGCCACCACGTGGTCGAGGAGCTCGTGCGCTGGCCGGTCGCGCTCGACGTCGACGAGCTCACCGACGCCCTGGTGCAGGTGTGCGGGTCGCCTCTCGGCCCCCTGGCCGACGAGATCACCCTGCGTGACCTGCCGCGGTCGGACAGGTTGGTGGAGATGGACTTCGAGCTGCCCCTGGACGGCGGCGACGAGGCCGATCGCGCCGGCGGCGCGCCGCTGCTGCTCGGCCGCATCGCGGGCCTGTTGCGCGAGCACCTGCCCGAGGACGACCCGGTGCGGGCGTACGCCACCCGGCTCGACTCCGACGCCCTCGGCGGGCAGGTGCTGCGCGGCTACCTCACCGGCTCGATCGACGTCGCGCTGCGGGTGGGTGGCCGGTACCTCGTGGTCGACTACAAGACCAACTGGCTGGGTCGCCCGCCCACGCCCGAGGAGCAGGCCGCCGGCACCCGCCCGCCACTGGCGGCTCACGACTACCGCCCCGACGCCCTGGTCGAGGCGATGGGTCACTCCGACTACCCGCTGCAGGCGCTGCTCTACGCGATGGTGCTGCACCGCTTCCTGCGTTGGCGGCAACCCGGCTACGACCCCGACACCCACCTCGGCGGCGTGCTCTACCTCTACCTGCGCGGCATGTGCGGTCCCGAGACCCCGCGGTACGACGGCCACCCCACCGGCGTCTTCTCCTGGCGACCGCCGTCGGCCCTCGTGGTCGCCCTGAGCGACCTGATGGACGGAGCGGTGTCATGACCGAGCTCTGGGAGCCGCTCGACGAGCGCGACGCCCGGCTGGCGCTGGGCGCGTCCGGCCTGCTGGCGGACTTCAACCGGGCCGGCGTCCTGACGGCGGCGGCGGTGCACGTCGCGCGGCGGGCCGCGGCCTTGGCGGGAGACGTCGACGATCGGGTCCTGCTCGCCGCCGCCCTCGCGGTGCGGTCGGTCACCCACGGCTCGGTGGGCGCCGACCTGGACCGGGTGGACGAGATCGACCCCGACCTGCCCTGGCCCGCGCACGACGACTGGGTGTCAGCGGTGGAGAGCTCGGCCCTGCTGGCCCAGGGGGTGCTGCGGCACGAGCACGGCCTGGTCTACCTCGACCGCTACCACCGGCTGGAGGTCGCCGTGTGCGACGACCTGCTCGCCCGCGCCGCGCACCCGCCCCCGACCGTCGACGACGGCCGCGTCGAGGAGGTGCTGACCCGGATCTTCCCGTCGACGCAGGCACCGCAGGACGCCGACTACACCGAGCAGCGGGCGGCCGCTCGCGCGGCCGTGCAGCAGTGGACGACGGTCATCACCGGTGGCCCCGGCACGGGCAAGACCACCACCGTGGCCGGGCTCCTGGCCGTCCTCCACGACCAGGCGCGAGCCCGGGGCGAGTCGCTCTCGGTCGCGGTGACCGCTCCCACCGGCAAGGCCGCGGCCCGGCTGCAGGAGTCGATCCTGGCCGAGCTGGCCGGCGACGACGGCACCCGGTTCGGCCCCGACGACCGTGCCGCGCTGGCTATGACGCAGTCGATGACCCTCCATCGGCTCCTGGGCTGGGTCCGCGACAACAACACCCGCTTCCGCCACGACCGCGGCAACCGGCTCGGTCACGACGTCGTGATCGTCGACGAGTCGTCGATGGTCGACCTGATGCTGATGGCCCGGCTCCTGGAGGCGTTGCGCCCCGACTCCCGCCTGGTCCTGGTCGGCGACCCCTACCAGCTCACCTCCGTGGGGGCGGGCGCGGTGCTCGCCGACCTCGTGCACGGATTTGCCGGGCGCCCCGACTCACCCGTGCGCTCGCTGCGCACCAACCACCGCTACGGCCCCGAGATCGCCGCGCTGGCCGAGGCGCTGCGCGACGGCGACGGTGACCGCGTCGTCGAGGTGCTGCGCGACGGAGGCGAGTCGGTCACCTTCGTCGAGGTCGACGGCCCCGACGCCGCGGCCGACGCGCTGCGCGCCGACCTGCTCGCCACCGGCCACGCCCTGCGCGCCGCCGGCCTGGCCGGCGACGCGCGCGCGGCCCTGGACGCGCTCGACGACCATCGGCTGATCTGCGCGCACCGGGACGGCCCGCACGGCGTCGCCCACTGGAACCACCAGGTGGAGCGCTGGCTGGCCGAGGAGGCCGGTGTCGACCACTGGCCCGTCTGGTACGCCGGGCGACCGTTGCTGGTCACGTCCAACGACTACGGTCTCGGCATCTACAACGGCGAGTCCGGCGCCGTGATCCAGCGACCCGACGGCACCCTGCGCGGCGTCATCAACGGCTCGTCGGGTGCACTCGACTTCGCCCCTTCCCGCCTCGCCGACGTCGAGACGATGCACGCGCTCACCGTGCACAAGAGCCAGGGCAGCCAGGCGCTCCGCGTCACGGTGCTGCTGCCGCCCGAGGACTCCCGGCTGCTGACCCGCGAGCTGTTCTACACCGCCATCACCCGGGCCAAGGACAAGGTCCGCGTCGTCGGCACCGAGGCCGAGGTCCGGGCCGCCGTGGGCCGCCGCGCGATCAGGGCCACCGGGCTCCGCGCCCGCTTGGCCATCGACTGAGACGCACGTCACGTCGTACTGTCCGTCCTGCCCGGCAGCGTCGCCGGCGCAGGAGAAGGAGACCCAGATGTTGTCCGACGGAGAGATCGCCAACGCCGCCGAGCTCGACCCGATCGTCGACGTCGCCCGCGACGCGCTCGGCATCGACGACCCGTCGGTGCTGGTGCCCTTCGGCCACGACAAGGCCAAGATCGACCTGGGCTACATCGCGTCCCTGGCCGACCGGCCCGACGGCAAGCTGGTGCTGGTCACCGCGATCTCCCCCACGCCGGCCGGTGAGGGCAAGACCACCACCACCGTCGGGCTGACCGACGCGCTGCGCCGGGTCGGCCAGCGGTCCTGCGCCGCTCTGCGCGAGCCGTCGATGGGACCGGTCTTCGGGATGAAGGGCGGCGCGGCCGGGGGCGGCTACGCCCAGGTGGTGCCGATGACCGACATCAACCTGCACTTCACCGGCGACTTCGCGGCCATCGCCGCCGCCAACAACCTGCTGTCCGCCCTCATCGACAACCACGTCCACCACGGCAACGCCCTCGACATCGACGTCCGCTCGATCACCTGGAAGCGGGTCGTCGACCTCAACGACCGGGCGCTGCGCCAGACCGTGGTCGGCCTGGGCGGCACCGCCAACGGCTACCCGCGTGAGGACGGCTTCGACATCGTGGTCGCCTCGGAGCTGATGGCGATCTTCTGCCTGGCCGAGTCGCTGGTCGACCTCAAGGAGCGGATCGGCCGGATCGTCGTCGCCCACGACCGGTCCAAGAAGCCCGTCCTCGCCTCGGACCTCGGCGCCGAGGGAGCCCTGACGGTGCTGCTCAAGAACGCGCTCGCCCCGAACCTCGTGCAGACCCTCGAGCACGCACCCGCCTTCGTGCACGGCGGCCCGTTCGCCAACATCGCGCACGGCTGCAACTCGGTGATCGCCACCCGCACCGCCCTCAAGCTCGCCGACATCGTGGTCACCGAGGCGGGCTTCGGGTCGGACCTCGGGGCGGAGAAGTTCATCGACATCAAGTGCCGGATGTCGGGGCTGCGGCCGGACGCGGTCGTCGTGGTGGCGACGGTGCGCGCGCTGAAGTACCACGGCGGCGTCGCCGTCCCCGACCTGCAGAAGGAGGACGTCGAGGCGGTCCGCCGGGGCTTCCCCAACATCGAGCGCCACCTGACCAACCTGCGCGACGTGTTCGGGCTGCCGGCGGTCGTGGCCATCAACCGGTTCCCCTCCGACACCGACGCGGAGGTGCAGGCGATGCGCGACCTGGCGCAGGGGCTCGGCTTCGCGGCGTACCCCGCCACCCACTTCGCGGACGGCGGTGCCGGAGCCGAGGCGCTCGCGTGGGGCGTCCTCGACGAGCTCAAGCTGGGCACGCCCAACTTCCGCTTCGCCTACCCCGACGCGGGCTCGGTCCAGGACAAGGTGGAGGCGATCGCGACCAAGCTGTACGGCGCGGCCGGCGTCACCTTCGCCGCCAGGGCCCGCAAGCAGCTGGCCCAGATCGTCGCCGACGGCTTCGCCGACCTGCCCGTGTGCGTGGCGAAGACGCAGTACTCCTTCTCCACCGACCCCAAGTCGCTCGGCGCCCCGAAGGGCCACACCATCGACGTGC
Source organism: uncultured Actinomycetota bacterium (assembly GCA_963791275.1). GTDB lineage: Bacteria > Actinomycetota > Actinomycetes > Propionibacteriales > Nocardioidaceae > Nocardioides. The sequence goes on along the minus strand of CAWBRP010000004.1, from coordinate 51,692 downwards.
GCGAGGTCCGGCTCTCCGCCGGCGCCGGCTTCATCGTGCTGGTCACCGGCGACATCATGACCATGCCCGGCCTCCCCAAGGTGCCCGCCTCCGCCCACATCGACATCGACGAGCACGGCGTGGTGACCGGCCTGTCGTAGCCCGGCCGGCGTCTACCCGAGGATTCCGACGATTTCGAGGCGCGGACGGCAGAAACACCGGCGACACGACCGACGGCTAGCGTGAGGGCGTGCCCTTCCTGCTGCGCGTCGCGCTGCCCGACATCCCCGGTTCGCTGGGGCGGCTGGCGACGGCGATCGGCGAGGCGGGCGGCGACATCGAGGCGATCGAGATCGTCGAGAAGCGGCACGACGGCACGGCGGTCGACGACGTGCTCCTGGAGATGGCGCCCGGGAGCGATGCCGGACTCCGTCGTCTCCGCCTGCACCTCGCTCGAGGGGGTCGAGGTCGTGTGGATCAGCCGTTACCACGCCGGCGGCAACCTCTTCCTCGACCTCGAGGTGGTCGAGGAGCTCACCAACAACCCCGCGGAGGCGCTGGACACGTTGGTCGGGCTGCTGCCGGTCACCTTCCGGGTCGACTGGGCCGCGCGGCTCCAGCGCACGCGCGACGGCAGCGCGGTGACGATGGCGACCGGCGCCGCGCCGCGGGAGATCGCCTGGGCCGACGTGGCGAAGGCCAAGAGGCTGCCCAGCACCGACGAGGTGACCCTGCACTGCGCCGCGCCCCTCGGCGACGACGGACTGGTCGTGCTCGGCCGCGACGGCGGCCCCGAGTTCCTCGACAGCGAGATCGCCCGGCTCGGGCACCTGGTTGCCCTGGCGGCCTCCATCTCGCGATCCTGAGCCTGTGTCGGACGCCTTCGAGGACGCGCGTGCCGCGGCGCGCTGGATCACCGACCACGGCGGGCGGCCGTCGTACGACGCCCTCGCGGTGCTCGGCTCCGGCTGGGCGCCGGCCCTGACCGGGTGGCCCGAGCCGCACCTGCGGGCCGAGGTCGGCGACGTGCCGCACTTCCGCAGGCCGGTCGCCGAGGGCCACCGGGGCGAGCTGCTCGGCTTCGACCTCGACGGGGTGGCCGTGCTGGTGCTGTCCGGGCGGACCCACCTCTACGAGGGTCACGGGCCCCGCCCGGTCGTGCACGGGGTGCGGACGGCGGCCGCCCTCGGCGCCCGCCTCGTGGTGCTCACCAACGCCAACGGCTCCCTGCGCGCCGAGTGGGAGGTCGGTCGACCCGTCCTGATCTCCGACCACCTCAATGCCACCGGCATCTCGCCGATCGAGGGCGCGCACTTCGTGGATCTGACCGACGCCTGGTCACCCCGCCTGCGCGGAATCGCCCGCGAGCTCGAGCCGGACCTCGCCGAGGGCGTCTACGCCCAGCTGGTCGGCCCGCACTACAACACCGCCGCCGAGGCCGAGTGGCTGCGCCGTGTGGGCGCCGACCTCGTCGGCATGTCGACCGTGCCGGAGGCGATCGCGGCGCGAGAGTGTGGGATGGAGGTGGCCGGCTTCTCCACCGTGACGGCCATCGAGGGCAGCGGCGACGCGACCGACCCGGCCGCCGTCGTCGAAGCCGCCGAGAGAACGGCCGGACGGATGGGCCCCGTGCTCGCCGCCCTGCTCACGAGAGGAGCACGAGGATGACCGACACGCAGCGGCACCCGACGACGGCCGTCGGCCGGATCGAGACCAACGGCATCAACGTCATCGATGAGTCCGAGCGCAAGGGCCGGCCGGTCGACCTCGCCTGGCCCTGGGCCGCCTCCAACATCTCCATCCTCGGCATGAGCTGGGGCGCGTTCGTCCTCAGCATGGGCGTCAACATCTGGCAGGGCATCGTCGCCGGGGTGCTCGGCGTCGCCGCGTCGTTCCTGCTCGTCGGCCTCGCCTCGATCGCGGGCAAGCGCGGCTCGGCCCCGACGCTGACGCTCTCGCGCGCGGCGTTCGGCATCCGTGGCAACCTGCTTCCCGGCGTGGTCTCCTACCTCCTGCTGGTCGGCTGGGAGATCGCCCTCGTCTCCATCGGCACGCTCGCCTCGGCGACGGTGTTCCAGGAGCTCGGCTTCGCCGGCGGCAACACCACGAAGGTCATCACGTTCGTCGGCATCGTGGCGGTGATCGTGTCTGCCGGCATCCTCGGGTTCGACACCATCATGCGCCTGCAGAAGTGGCTGACCCTGGCCACCATCGTGGCGACCCTGGGCTTCATGGCCCTCACCCTCGACGACATCTCCCTGGGGACGGCCGCGGATGCCCCGGCCGGCGGCACCACCGCCTTCATCGGCGCCACCCTGCTGGTCTTCACCGGCTTCGGCATCGGCTGGACCAACTGCGCGGCCGACTACTCGCGCTACCTCCCGCGCGGTGCGTCCTCGCGCGGCATCGTCGGCTGGACCACGGGCGGCGCCTCGGTCCCGGTGATCCTGCTGGTCACCTGGGGACTGCTGCTCTGCGCCTCCGACCAGGCGCTCACGGACGCGATGTTCAGCGACCCGGTCGGGGCGCTGATCACGCTGGTGCCGGACTGGTACCTCATCCCGTTCTTCCTGGTCGCCCTAGCCGGCCTGATCGCCGGTGCGGTGCTCGACCTCTACTCCTCGGGCCTGACCCTGTTGGCGATCGGCATCAAGGTGCCGCGCTGGCAGGCCGCCTCGCTCGACGGCGTCCTCATGGTGCTCGGCTCCATCTACGTCGTCTGGTTCGCCACCGACTTCCTCGGTCCGTTCCAGGGCTTCCTGATCACCCTCGGGGTTCCGCTGGCCGCGTGGTGCGGCATCTTCCTCGCCGACCTCGCCCTGCGACGACGCGAGTACGACCCGGTCAAGCTGTTCGACGCGGACGCCCCGAACGGCTACGGCAACCTCGACCCGGTCTCCGTGGGCCTGATGGTCCTCGCCACCCTGGTCGGCTGGGGCCTGGTCACCAACACCTACGCCGGGTGGCTGGACTGGCAGGGCTACCTGCTCGGTCCGCTCGGCCTCGGTGGCAAGGAGGGCGAGTGGGCCTACGCCAACATCGGCGTCCTGGTCGCGCTCGTCCTCGGCTTCGTCGTCGCGTACGTCGCTCGCCGCGGCACCGTGGCCCGCCAGGAGTCCTGACCCACCCACCCTGCCGACTCGGCGGGCGGGGCGGGTCAGCGGACGGAGCGGATCCGGGTGACCAGCACCGAGCCCAGGACGCTGGCGCCGGCGGCGACGAGGTAGAGGACGCCGTACCCGAGCGACCACGAGTCGCCGTGGGTGGCCACCGACCCGCCGGTCTCCCGGACGACCAGCAGCAGCACGCCCGCCAGCGCGGGAGCGAACACCTGCGGCAGGGCGTTGGCGATGTTGATGACGCCGAGGTCCTTGGCGCGGTCCTCGGCGTCGGGGAGCACCTGGGTGATGAGCGCGAAGTCGACGGCGGTGTAGATGCCGTAGGAGCAACCGAGGACCACGGCCGCGAGGACGGCGGAGGGCCAGGTCTGCGGGATGGCCAGGATCAGCGACGCCACCCCGGCGACCAGACCCGACCAGATGACGAAGATCTTGCGCCGGCCGATGCGGTCGCTCCAGTAGCCGAAGCCCGCCGTGGTCACGACCGTGCGCCGCGGCGTACAGGCCGGTCAGCACGAACACCCGTCCGTCGGCGTCGTCGTCGCTGAAGCCCAGCCCGTCGGTGACGTAGTAGAGCAGGTAGAGCGTGCCGATCGCGTTGCCGAGGTTGACCAGGAAGCGGGTGATCCACGCCCACGCGAAGTCGGGGTGCGCGCGAGGCGAGATCCAGAACGACCGGACGAAGGTCCCGAGCCGCAGCGCCGGCGGCCGGTAGTCGAGCGGCAGAGCCGGAGTCGCGGGAACCGAGGGCGTAGGGGATCGTCAGCAGCGACCAGGATGCCGGCCGTGGTGAGGTAGCCCGCCGCGATGCTGCCGGTGGCGCCGGCGATGCCGACGCCGGCCACCACGCCGATGGTCTGCGCGATGGCGAGCAGCCCGCCCACCAGCCCGCGGCGGTGCACCGGCACCTGGTCGGGGACCGCGGCGGTCACGGCGGCGTACATCGCGTTGAGGGTGGCCTGCACCCCGACCCAGCCGAGCACCATCACCGGCACCGAGTCCGCGACCGACAGCACCAGCAGCGAGGCCACGCCGCCGACGCGCGCCGCCGACGATCCACGGGACGCCGCCGGCCGACCCGCAGCGTGGTCCGGTCCGACAACGCGCCGAAGAGCGGGTTGGACACCGTGGAGACCAGCGCTCCGACCCCGAGCACCAGGGAGAGCACGACCTCCTTGTGGGCCGGCGAGATCTCGCGGGCCTGCTCGGCGAGCAGCACCTGGATCGGGCCGAACCAGCCCGACATGATCGCCAGGTTCACCAGGGTCAGCGAGAGCACCCAGCGGGCCGGTGGGGTGGTGAGGGGCTCGCTGAGCGCGGTGGTCACGCGCCCAGTGTGGGGCCGCTCAGACCCGTTCGAGCAGGAAGACCGGGATCTCCCGGTCGGTCTTGCGCTGGTACTCCGCGTACGGCGCGTACGCCGCGACCGCGCGCTCCCACCACTCCGCCCGCTCGGCACCCTCGGCGATCCGGGCGCGGTAGAGGTGCGGCTCGGGCCCGTCCTGGAGCGCGACCTCGGGGTCGGCGACGAAGTTGTGGAACCACGCCGGGTGCTCGGGCGCTCCGCCCTGGGACGCGACCGCGGCGTACACGCCGTCGTGCTCGACCCGCATCACCGGGTTCTTCCGCAGCTTGCCCGAGGTGGCGCCGCGCGAGGTGATCACCACGATCGGCCAGTCGGGACGGCCGCGCAGCATGTTGGCCTCGCGCGCCGCCGGACGCCTCGTAGCTCGCTCGACCTGGTCGCGGACCCACTGTCGAGGGGCTGGGCTCGTACTCTCCGTCGAGGCTCATGTCCGCCCCAACACCACGCCCGCGAGCAGGATTCCGATCCCGATAGCGTGCGCCATGACCACCCCACCACGCTGTCGCTGCGCTCACACCGCGTCGGGACCCCGGATGAGCGCCATCGACGGGGTGTCGGAGATCTTCGACGCCGACGCCTGGGACCCGGTGCCGGGCTTCGAGGACCTGACCGACCTGACCTACCACCGGGCGCGGGCCCACGGGACGGTCCGGGTGGCCTTCGACCGGCCCGACGTGCTCAACGCGTTCCGCCCGCACACCGTCGACGAGCTGCTGCGGGTGCTCGAGCACGCCCGGACCTGCAGCGACGTCGGCTGCGTGCTCCTCACCGGCAACGGCCCGAGCGTCAAGAACGGCAAGTGGGCGTTCTGCACCGGCGGCGACCAGCGGATCCGCGGCAGAGCCGGCTACCAGTACGCCGAGGGCGAGACCGCGGACCCGTCGACAAGGCCCAGCTGGGCCGGCTGCACATCCTGGAGTGCCAGCGGCTGATCAGGTTCATGCCCAAGATCGTCATCTGCCTGGTGCACGGCTGGGCCGCCGGCGGCGGCCACTGCCTGCACGTGGTCAGCGACCTCACCCTGGCCAGCGCCGAGCACGGCCGCTTCAAGCAGACCGACGCCGACGTCGGGTCCTTCGACGGCGGGTTCGGGTCGGCGTACCTCGCCCGCCAGGTCGGCCAGAAGTTCGCCCGCGAGATCTTCTTCCTCGGCGAGGAGTACGACGCCGAGGCGGCCCACCGGATGGGCATGGTCAACCGGGTCGTCCCGCACGCCGAGCTCGAGGCGGTGGCCCTCGACTGGGGCGCCAAGATCAACGGCAAGTCGCCCGACCGCGCAGCGGATGCTGAAGTACTCCTTCAACCTCATCGACGACGGACTGGTCGGCCAGCAGCTGTTCGCCGGGGAGACCACGCGCCTGGCCTACATGACCGACGAGGCCCAGGAGGGCCGCGACCAGTTCCTCGAGAAGCGCGAGCCGGACTGGTCGCCGTTCCCCTGGTACTACTGAGATCTAGGCTCCGACCGGTGTAGGTTCGGCGCCGATATGACGCACCGAACCAGCACGTACGCCGCACTCGCGGCCGCCGTGGTCACGCTCGCCCTGACCACCTCCTGCGCCGCCAAGGACGACGCCCCTGCCGGCACGACGATGAGCCAGGCCGCTCTCGAGAAGCAGGTCTCCGGCAAGTACGACCCGGACAACCCGGACGACAAGCTCTCGGTCGCCTGCGAGGGCGACCTCGCCGCCGAGGCGGACGCCACCCAGGACTGCACGGTCACGACCGGCGACGACGAGGTCGGCGTGCGGGCCACGGTGACGGACCCGGACGCGGACGACCTCGGCGTCGAGACGATCGCGTTCCTGCCGCCCGAGACGGTCGCCGACGCGATCGCCCAGTCCCTGGAGATCCAGGGCTACGACGGCGTCGAGTCGTCCTGCGACGGCAACCTGTACGGCGAGGTCGGTCGCGAGGTCACCTGCCAGGTCACCACGCCCGACGGCGAGACGACGGTCGACGTCGACGTCACCTCGGTCGACGGGCTGATGATCAACTTCGACTTCAAGAGCGCCTGAGCACGTGCGGGTCGTCGTCCTGACCGGTGCCGGCATCTCCGCCGAGAGCGGCCTGCGCACGTTCCGCGACACCGACGGCCTCTGGGAGGACCACCGGGTCGAGGACGTCGCGACCCCGGAGGCGTTCGCCGCGCAGCCCGACGTCGTCCAGGCGTTCTACGACGCCCGCCGCGCGGCCCTCCGCACGGTGGCACCCAACCCCGCCCACGAGGCGTTGGCGATGCTGGAGCGGCACCTGGGCGACGACCTCCTCGTGGTGACCCAGAACGTCGACGACCTGCACGAGCGGGCCGGCCTGCGGCAGGTGGTGCACATGCACGGCGAGCTGCGCTCGGCCTGGTGCACCGGGTGCGGCGCCCGGTTCCGGTGGGACGCCGACCTGTCCGACCAACCGCCCTGCCCGAGGTGCGGAGCGGTCGCCCTGCGGCCGGACATCGTGTGGTTCGGGGAGCTGCCCTACGAGATGGGGCGCATCGAGTCGGCGCTGGTGCAGGCGGACCTGTTCGTCTCGATCGGCACCTCCGGCGCGGTCTACCCGGCCGCCGGCTTCGTGCAGATCGCCGCGGCCTTCGGCGCGCGCACCCTCGAGCTGAACCTCGAGCGCAGCGACGGGACCGAGCTCTCCACGAGGCCCGGCACGGTCCCGCCGGCCTGCTCGTGCCGGCCTGGGTCGACGACGTGGTCGGCTAGGACCGGTCAGGCGATCAGGGCGTCCACGACCCGCTCGACGTGCGCCGCGCCGGCCCGACCGGTCGGCACCACTCCCGGGTGGCGTGCGCCAGCTGCGCGTGGCCGAGGAACGCCGCGTACGCCAGCAGCGCCCGGTCGCGCGCCCTGGCCTCGGTCATCCCGAGCTCGGTGAACAAGCGGTGAGGTCGTCCAGCCGACGGCGGGTGACGCGGGCCAGCACGGGGGCGACGAGCGGGCGGTCGGCGTGGGCCTGCAGGGCGAGCTCGACCGAGCCGCCACCGACCGAGCCGAGCGCCAGCCCCAGCAACCCGCGCAGCCGGGACGTGACGTCGGCGGCGGGTCCACGGCCGCGATCACCCCGTCGGTGTCACGCCGCTCCCACCGGGCGAGGGTGGCCGCCACCAGCGCGTCGCGGTCCGCGAAGTGCCAGTAGAAGCTGCCCTTGGTCGTGCCGAGCTCCGGCCAGGCCCCCGCGACCGAGCGCGGCGAGCGCGGCCGCCGTCCAGTCGTCGGCCGACAACGGAACGCGCTTCCTCTCGGGCATCTCCATACGCTAGCGTATGGTCTGCCTCCATACGGAGGCGTATGGAGGAGGTCGCCATGGTCGTGAACACCCTGCGAGCGCGCGAGGTCGAGGTGTCGAGTGGCGGGCTGCTGCCCGGCGCGCTGCCGCGCGTGGACTGGTCCGATGCGTACGCCGTCACCGACGTCGAGGGGCTGCCCGAGGATCCCCAGGTCTGGGCGGACGCCGTCTTCCGCGGACCGCCGACCTGGGTGCGCCTCCTGCTCGGGCTCCGCGAGGCGCTGGTCGGGCTGGTGGGCATCGAGCGGGCGGGCTCGTCCGCCTTCGACACCCTCGAGCGGACGGACACCGAGGTGCTGCTGGGGATCGACCAGAGGCACCTGACTTCCGCGCGACGGTCCGCCGCGATCCGGACCGGGTCGTGGTCACCACCGTCGTCCAGGTCCACAACCGGCGCGGGCGGGCCTACTCCGCCCTGGTCCGGCTGCTGCACCCGGCCGTGGTCCGCACGATGCTGACCCGCGCCCGGGCGCGCCTGGCCACGGAGCGTCAGGGTCGGCCGCCGGCGACGTGTACGGGCGACCCGCACCACGGCTCAGCCGGCGCGACGACGGCGCCGGCGTGGGCAGGCAGGCGCAGCTGGGTGCCGGCCACGACCCCCGCGGTCGGCGTCGTGAAGAGCAGCTGCGTGGCCGCCGGGTCCGAGGTCGTGGGTGACCGGCTCCGTGCCGAAGTTCACCGCCACCAGCAGGGCGCCGCGACGCATCGTGAACACCCGTCGCTCCTCGTCGACCGTGCACGAGACCGAGCGCAGGTCGGGGTCGGTGAGCTCGGGCCGCGCCCGGCGCAGGGCCGCCAGCCGCCGGTAGGCGTCGAGCACCACGGCGTGCCGGCCGCCGGTCGGCTCGGTCCAGTCGAGGTTCGAGCGGTCGTACGTCGCGGGGTCCTGCGGGTCGGGCACGTCGGCGGGGTCCCAGCCCATCGCCTCGAACTCCGCGAGCCGGCCCTCGGCCACCGCCTGCCCCAGCTCGGGCTCGGGGTGCGAGGTGAAGAACTGGAACGGCGTCGAGGCGGCCCACTCCTCGCCCTGGAAGAGCATCGGGGTGAACGGCGAGGTGAGCGTGAGCAGCGCGGCGCAGACGAGCTGGTCGTCGTCGAGCGCCTCGGTGAGCCGGTCCCCGCGCGCCCGGTTCCCGATCTGGTCGTGGTTCTGGCTGCACACCACGAGCCGCCAGCCGGGCATCCGCTCGGTGTCGATCGGGACACCGTGCGGCCGGCCGCGGAAGGACGACCAGGTCCCGTCGTGGAAGAAGCCCTGCTCGACCACCTTGGCGAGCGCCGTCAGCGGCTCGAAGTCGGCGTAGTAGCCGCCCGTCTCGCCGGTCAGCGCGACGTGCACGGCGTGGTGGAAGTCGTCGCTCCACTGGGCGTCGAGCCCGTAGCCGCCGGCCTCCCGCGGGGTCACCAGCGCGGGCCTCGTTGAGGTCGGACTCGGCGATCAGCGTCATGCGGCCGGCGCGTGGTGGGCGGACAACGCCGCGACCTCCACCGCCATCTCCTCGAGCAGGTGCACGGAGGAGGAGTCGTCGAGGGCGTGCACGGCGTCGAGCCGGAGCCCGTCGACGTGGAAGTCCTCGAACCACATCCGCACGTTGTCGAGGATGTAGCGGCGCACCTCGCTGCTGCCCTCGCCGTCGAGGTTCAGCAGGTCGCCCCAGGTGTTGGTGCCGCTCTTGAGGTACGGCGCGAACACCGGCAGGTAGTTGCCCGACGGGCCGAGGTGGTTGTGCACGACGTCCTGGATGACGCCGATCCCGGCCGCGTGGCAGCCGTCGACGAAGCGCTGGTAGCCCGCGGGCCCGCCGTACGGCTCGTGGACCGCGGACCACAGCACACCGTCGTAGCCCCAGTTGTGCTCGCCGTTGACGGCGTTGACCGGCAGCAGCTCGACGAGGTCCACGCCGATCTGCTTCAGGTGGTCCAGGTGATCCAGGGCCGCGTCGAAGGTCCCCTGCGGGCGTGAAGGTGCCGACGTGCAGCTCGTAGATCGTCGCGCCGGCGAGCTGGCGCCCGGTCCAGGCGTCGTCGGACCAGGCGTACGACGAGGGGTCGAACGTGCGGGACAGCTCGTGCACCCCGCGGGGCTGCCACCGCGACCGCGGGTCGGGCCTGGGGACCGGGTCGTCGTCGACGAGGTAGCCGTAGTCGACCTCACCCTCGGGAACGGGCCCGGTCGGGCGCCACCAGTCGTCGGCGCCGCGCTCCATGGGCACCTCGCCGTCACCGACCCGCAGCGCGATCCGCTCGGGCCGCGGCGCCCACACGTCGAAGCGACCGTGGGTCGCGGAGGCCGGCGCGTGCTCGGCGACGGTCTGCTGGACCAGCATCGCCACGGGGTAGTCGGTCAGGAGGTCGGCGAGCAGCACGGTCGCCGGCGCGGACCGGCCTCCCGCTCACCGCGTCCACCCACTCGCCGGGCGGGAGGGCGAGGGTCGTGTCCGCCCAGCCGCCGCGGGCCGCGAGCCCGTGCGGCAGCCGGGTGACGACCGTGACCGCGCCGCCGCGGTCGAAGGCGAGCACGTGGTCGGCCGCGACGCCCTCCGCGGTGAGCGGTGCGTAGCTCTCGAACAGCTCGGGCCGGTCGCGGCGCAGCCCGAGCGCGGCCCGGGTCACGAGCAGCTTGGCCCCGCCGGGGTCGTCGACGCCCCCGCTGAGGGTGGGCCGGGCGCCACCGTCGAGCTCGGTCAGCGAGTGCCGCGCGCACGTCGAAGTCCACCGGCCGGCGGTTGTCGGGGTCGACCAGGCTCTGCTCCCAGAGCTCGCTGCCCTGGTAGACGTCGGGCACGCCGGGGACGGTGAGCGCGAGCAGCTTGAGCGGCGAGGGCGTTGGACCAGCCCGGGTCGGCGACGACGGCGAGCACCTCGTCGAGCCGGCGGCGGACGGCGCCGTCGTCGAAGCACGCGTCGACGGCCGCGTGGACCGCGTCCTCGTAGGCGGCGTCCGGCTGGGTCCAGGTGGTCCGGTCGCCGGCCTCGCGCATCGCCTTCTCGGCGTACCCGTGCAGGCGCTCGCGCAGGTCGCCCGCGCCGTCGGCGCCGTCCGAGCGCGTCGGGTTGCTCCAGGCGCCGAGGATCGCCTGCCACAGCAGGTTGGCGAAGCCGCGGTCCGGCAGCGGGACCAGGTCGTGCAGGTCGGCCACCGCGGCCTCCCAGACGTCGGGCACCTCGGCCAGCACGGCGATCCGGGCGCGGACGTCCTCGGCGCGCTTGGTGTCGTGGGTCGACGTGGCGGTCATCGCGACCGGCCAGTCGCGCTGCCGGCTGAGCATCGCGTCGTGGAAGGCGGCCGCGTCGACGGCGAAGACCGACGGGTCGGCGCCGACCTCGTTGAGCGAGGTCAGCCGGGACCACTGGTAGAACGACCGGTCCTCGACGCCCTTGGCCATCACCATCCCGCTGGTCTGCTGGAAGCGGAGCGCGGGAGGGGACTCCGGGTCGCCGAGCACCGGAGCGAGCACGTCGAGCGTCGCGGCGAGGTCGGGGCGGTGGGCGCGCGCCGCGGCGAAGGCCTGGTCGAGGTGCTCGCTGCCCTCGGGCAGGTAGGAGCGGTAGACGGGGAAGCAGGCGATCAGCTCGGCGACCGCGTCCTCGGTGTCGGCGGGAGCGTCGGTGAGGACCACCCGCAGCTCGCGGCCGATGCGCAACACCTCCGAGCGCAGGAGGTGGTCGGCGACGTCCCGCTTGTTGTCGTGCACCAGCGCGTGCCAGTCGACCGGTGCGCCGCGCAGCCGGTCCTCGAGCGCGGTCAGCGGCTCCTCACCGGCCGGGTCGGTGAGCACCCGGTCCAGCAGCGCCAGCACGTCGTACCCCGTGGTGCCGGCCGTCGCCCAGTGCAGCGGCAGCTCCTCGCCCGGCTCGAGGATCTTCTCCACCAGCACGTAGGCGTGGTCGGTCAGGGCGGCCAGGTCGTCGAGGTAGCCGACCGGGTCGCGCAGGCCGTCGGGGTGGTCGACGCGCAGCCCGTCGACCTGGCCCTCGGCGAACCACTCGGCGATGACCGCGTGCGACTTGGCGAACCACTCGGGCTCCTCCACGCGCACCGCGGCGAGCGAGTTGACCGCGAAGAAGCGGCGGTAGTTCAGGCCGGCGTCGGCCATCCGCCAGCTGACCAGCTCGTAGTGCTGGCGGGCGTGCACGGTGTCGGCGTCGACGCCGGGGTCGCCCCAGTCGTCCGCGCTGCCGGGCGCGAGCGGGTAGGCGTTGTCGTAGTAGTGCAGCTGGCCGGCCTCGACCCGGAGGTGGGCGATCGGGCCGCCCGGGGCGTCCTGGTCGTCGTCACCGACCACCGGCAGCCGCAGCTTGCCACCGCCCGCGGCCCAGTCGATGTCGAAGGCGTCGGCGTAGGGCGAGGCGGGACCGTGGGTGAGCACGCTCCACCACCACGCGTTGCCCGCGGGCTGGGCCACGCCCACGTGGTTGGGCACGATGTCGACCAGCACGCCCATCCCGAGCCGGCGTGCCTCCTGCGAGACGGCGGCCAGCCCGGCGCCCCCGCCGCGGGCGGGGTCGATCCGCGAGTGGTCGGCGACGTCGTAGCCGTGGTCGCTGTCCGCCTCGGACGCCAGGATCGGCGAGAGGTACACCCAGTCGGCGCCGAGATCGTGCAGGTAGGGCAGCACCCTGGCGGCCGCGAACAGGTCGAAGTCCTCGGTGATCTGCAGGCGGTAGGTGCTGGCGGGCGTGCGCACGGCCGCTAGCCGCGCTGGGTGCGCGGGTCGGTCTTGCCGGGCCGGGCCATCGCCGCGACGGAGGCCGCCACGGAGTGGTCGACCTCGGCCACCGGCTCGGACTGCTCGCGCAGCACGACCAGGCTCCGCGACTCCAGCTTCAACGAGCCGCCGGCCGCGCGCGGCTCGGTGTCGGTGGTGGCGCCGGCCGTGTCGATCAGCACGTCCCAGCCGGCGGCGTACTCCTCCGGCGGCAGGGTCAGCTCGGCGGCCTCGCCGCCCGCGTTGAAGTACAGCAGGAAGTGCGCGTCGGTGATCGGGTTGCCGACGGTGTCCGTGCCCGGCGATGCCGTGCCCGTTGAGGTACATGCCGATCACCCGGGCGCCCTCGGCGGTCCAGTCGTCGCCCGTCCATCGGTCGGCCGTCGGGGTGCAGCCAGACGATGTCGTTGAGCCGGTCGCCCTCGGCGCCGCTGCCGGCGCGCACCGTCGTACCGGTGAAGAAGCGCTTGCGCCGGAACGTCGGGTGCTGGTGCCGCAGCCGGGCGACCGCGGCGGTGAACTCCACCAACGGCCGGTCCGCCTGGTCCCAGTGCACCCAGCTGATCTCGGAGTCCTGGGCGTAGGTGTTGTTGTTGCCGTCCTGGGTGCGGCCCATCTCGTCGCCGTGCAGCAGCATCGGGACACCCTGGCTCAGCAGCAGCGTGGCGATGAAGTTGCGCTGCGCGCGGGACCGGAGCTCGAGCACGTCCGGGTCGTCGGTCGGGCCCTCGACGCCGTGGTTCCACGACCGGTTGTGGCTCTCGCCGTCGTTGTTGTCCTCGCCGTTGGCGTCGTTGCGCTTCTCGTTGTAGGACACCAGGTCGCGCAGCGTGAAGCCGTCGTGCGCGGTGACGAAGTTGATGCTCGCCACCGGGCGTCGGCCGGAGTGCTCGTAGAAGTCGGCGGAGCCGGCCAGCCGCGAGGCGAACTCGCCCAGCGACGGCTCGCCGCGCCAGAAGTCGCGCACCGTGTCGCGGTAGGCGCCGTTCCACTCGGTCCACTGCGGCGGGAAGTTGCCGACCTGGTAGCCGCCGGGGCCGATGTCCCACGGCTCCGCGATCAGCTTGACCTGGCTGACCACCGGGTCCTGCTGCACGAGCTCGAAGAAGGTGGAGAGCCGGTCGACGTCGTAGAACTCCCGGGCCAGCGTCGAGGCGAGGTCGAAGCGGAAGCCGTCGACGTGCATCTCGGTGACCCAGTAGCGCAGCGAGTCCATGATCAGCTGCAGCGAGTGCGGCTGGCGGACGTTGAGGGAGTTGCCGGTGCCCGTGTAGTCCATGTAGTAGCGCTGGTCGTCCTCGATGAGCCGGTAGTACGCCGGGTTGTCGATGCCCTTGAAGCTCAAGCGTCGGGCCGAGGTGGTTGCCCTCCGCGGTGTGGTTGTAGACCACGTCGAGGATGACCTCGATGCCCGCGGCGTGCATGGTCTTCACCATCGACTTGAACTCCTGCACCTGCTGCCCGAGCTCGCGGCTGGCGGCGTACCCGGCGTGCGGGGCCAGGAACGACAGGGTGTTGTAGCCCCAGTAGTTGCGCAGGCCCTTCTCCAGCAGGGTGTTGTCGTGCACGAACTCGTGCACCGGCATCAGCTCGATCGCGGTCACGCCGAGCTTGGTCAGGTGCTCGGTGATCGCGGTGTGCGCGAGGCCGGCGTACGTCCCGCGCAGCTCCTCGGGGATGTCCGGGTGCAGCTCGGTGAGGCCCTTGACGTGCGCCTCGTAGATCACGCTCTGGTTGTAGGGGATCGTCAGCCGGCGGTCACCCTCCCAGTCGAAGAACGGGTTGATGACCACGCCGAGCACCATGTGCGGCGCGGAGTCCTCGTCGTTGCGCGAGTCGGGGTCGCCGAAGTCGTAGCCGAAGAGCGCGGGGTTCCAGTCGATCTCGCCGGCGGTCGCCTTGGCGTAGGGGTCGAGCAGCAGCTTGTTCGGGTTGCAGCGCAGCCCGCGGTCGGGGTCGTACGTCCCCGTGCACGCGGTAGCCGTAGCGCTGGCCCGGCTGCACGCTCGGCAGGTAGCAGTGCCAGACGTGGGCGTCGACCTCGGTCAGCTCGATCTTGGTCTCGGTCGGCGGCTCGTCGCCCACCCCGTTGTCGAAGAGGCAGAGCTCGACGCTTCTCGGCCACCTCGCTGAAGATGGCGAAGTTGGTGCCGCTGCCGTCGAACGTCGCGCCGAGCGGGTACGCCGCTCCGGGCCAGATCTGCACGGGTGAATCCCCTCGTTTGGAACGTTCAAAGTAGCACTGGCCCCGTGGTTATGACGCATCATCCCCGGGTGCCGGAGGCCGGTCCACCCGTGCGGGTGGAGCCGGAACGAGGGAAACTTACCCCCCAGTAGGATCGCTGCCATGAAGCGCGAGATCTACGACGAGGACCACGAGGCCTTCCGCGCCTCGGTCAAGGAGTTCCTGGACCGCGAGGTCGTGCCCGCACGTCGAGGAGCACGCCGACGGCGAAGGCGATCCCGCGGGAGTTCTGGCTGGCGGCCGGCAAGCAGGGCTTCCTCGGCCTGGAGATCCCCGAGGAGTACGGCGGGCTCGGAGGCCGGCGACTACCGCTTCAACGCGGTGCTCACCGAGGAGCTGGCCAAGGTCAACATGGCGCTGCCGTCGTGCGTCGGCATCCACGCCGACATCGTCGCGCCGTACCTCGTGCACCTGACCACCGACGAGCAGAAGCAGCGCTGGCTCCCGGGCTTCTGCACCGGCGAGCTGCTCACCGCGATCGGCATGACCGAGCCGTCGGGCGGCTCCGACCTCGCGGCGCTCAAGACCACCGCGGTCCGCGACGGCGACGACTGGGTCCTCAACGGCTCCAAGACCTTCATCACCAACGGCTACTCCGCCGACCTCGTCATCGTGGCGGCGCGCACCAGCCCGGAGAAGAAGGCCAGGGCATCACGCTCTTCGGCGTCGACACCACCGCCGACGGCTTCGCGCGCGGCCGCAAGCTCGACAAGGTCGGCCAGGACGAGTCCGACACCGCCGAGCTCGTGCTTCAGGACCTCCGCGTCACCGACGACGACGTGATCGGCGAGCTCGACTCGGGCTTCATCCACATGATGACGTTCCTCCCGCAGGAGCGGCTCGGCTCGGCGATCACCAACCTCGCGCACGCCGCGCAGATCCTCGACGAGACGCTGGCCTACGCCAAGGACCGCAAGGCGTTCGGCCAGTCGATCGGCGCCTTCCAGCACAACAAGTTCCTGCTCGCCGAGCTGGTCACCCAGGTCGAGGTCACCCAGGCGCTACGTCGACCAGTGCGTCATCGCGCACACCAAGGGCGAGCTCACCGCCGATCGACGCGGCCAAGGCCAAGTGGTGGACCGCGCAGGTGCAGAACGACGTGCTCGACCACTGCGTGCAGCTGCACGGCGGCTACGGCTTCATGAACGAGTACCGCGTCGCCCGCGCCTGGCGCGACGCCCGGGTCACGAAGATCTGGGCCGGCTCGAACGAGATCATGAAGGAGCTCATCGGCCGCGACCTCGGCCTGTGAGGCGTGGTCAGGGCGGCGCTCGAGCGGGCCGTGTGGCCAGCCTTGCCTTGCTTGCGGAGGGCGTGCGAAGAGCGAACGATGGAGCCATGAGCGCGGACCCCGACACCCTCGAACCGCCGGTCGGGCCGCACGACGACGAGCCGCACGCAGACGGCCTGAACAACCGGCTCAACTGGCTGCGCGCCGGCGTCCTCGGCGCCAACGACGGCATCGTCTCGACCGCCGGCCTCGTGATGGGCGTCGCCGGTGCGACCAGCGACCGGACGGCGATCCTGGTCGCCGGCATCGCCGGCCTCGCGGCCGGCGCGCTGAGCATGGCGCGCGGGCGAGTACGTCTCGGTCAGCACCCAGAGCGACTCCGAGCACGCGCTGCTGGAGAAGGAGCGGCGCGAGCTCGCCGACGAGCCCGAGGAGGAGCTCGCCGAGCTGGCCGGCATCTACGTGGGCAAGGGGCTCAGCGAGGAGCTCGCCCGCGAGGTGGCCGGACGCGCTCACCGCGCACGACGCGCTCGGCGCGCACGCCGAGGCGGAGCTGGGCATCGACCCCGACGACCTCACCAACCCGTGGACCGCGGCGTGGGCCTCGATGCTCGTCGTTCACCGTCGGCGCCCTGCTGCCGCTGCTGACGATCGTGCTGGCCCCGCCCGGCGGTCCGGGTCGTCGTCACCGTCGTCGCCGTCGTGATCGCGCTCGCGCTCACCGGCTGGGCCAGCGCCCGGTTCGGCTACGGCCCGCCCCGCAAGGCGGTCCTCCGCAACGTCGCCGGCGGGCTGCTTCGCGATGGTCGTCACCTACGGGATCGGCACGCGTCGTGGGGTCGGCCGTCTAGCGCATGCGGATGTTCGTCGCGCTCGTGCCGCCCGAGCCGGTGGTCGAGGACCTCGACGCGTTCCTCGCCGTGCGTCGGGACGCCGCCGCCTTCCGGTGGACGCTGCCCGAGCAGCTGCACGTGACGCTGGCGTTCCTGGCCGACGTCGACGAGCGGCACCTCGACGAGCTGGTCGAGCGACTCGGTCGCGCCGCGGCCCGTCGTTCGTCGTTCGCGACCCGGGTGGCCGGTGGCGGCGCCTTCCCCGACGCCGGCGCGGGCCCGGGTCCTCTGGGCCGGGCTCGACCTCGACGAGGACGCCCGCACCGAGCTGTCCCGGGCCGCGACCGGGGCGCGGGCGGCCGCCGCCGCGCACCGGCGATCGAGGTCGACGGGCAGCGGTTCCGGCCGCACCTCACCGTGGCCCGCCTCGGCCGGCCGGCGGAGGTCTCGGACTGGGTGCGGCTGCTCGACGCCTACGCCGGGCCGACCTGGACGGCGACCGAGCTCGCCCTGGTGGCGTCGTACCTCGGTGAGGGACCGTCGCCGACGCCCTCGCTACGAGGTCGTCGACACCTACCCCCTCGCCAGGGCGAGGGGTGTTCGACCCGGGGGGTCGGGTGGCCTAGGTTCGCACCCGTGAGGATCGCAGTGGCCAAGGAGACCCGCGACGGGGAGGCCCGGGTCGCGATGGTGCCGGAGCTCGTCGGCAAGCTGACCGGGCTGGGCTACGACGTGGTCGTCGAGCCGGGCGCCGGACGGGCGCGCTCTGCACGCCGACGAGGAGTACGCCGAGGCCGGCGCGTCCGTCGCGGACGACGCGGTCGCGACCTCCGACGTGGTGGTGTCCGTCCAGCCGCTCGACCCGGCGCGGGTGCGACGGCTGAAGGCCGGCGCCGCGACCCTGTCCTTCCTCCCGGTCAACCAGGAGCACGCGCTGGTCGCGGACCTGCGCGACACCGGCGTCACGTCGTTCGCGCTCGAGCTGGTGCCGCGGATCAGCCGGGCGCAGTCGATGGACGCGCTGTCGTCCCAGGCGCTGGTGGCGGGCTACCGCTGCGCGGTCGTCGCGGCCGGCCTGCTGCACCGTTTCTTCCCGCAGAACATGACCGCGGCGGGCACCATCCAGCCCGCCAAGGTCGTGGTGCTCGGCGCGGGCGTCGCCGGCCTCCAGGCGATCGCGACCGCCAAGCGCCTCGGCGCCGTGGTGTCGGCGTACGACGTCCGCGCGGCCGCCGCCGAGGAGATCCGCTCGATGGGCGCCAAGGCCATCGAGCTCGACCTCGAGACGCTCGAGGGCACCGGGGGCTACGCCCGCGAGATGACCGAGGACCGGGCGGCCCGCCAGCGCGACCTGCTGGCCCCGTACATCGCGGCCGCCGACGCGCTGATCACCACCGCCGCCGTCCCGGGTCGGCAGGCGCCGCTGCTGGTGACCGCCGCGATGGTCGAGCAGATGAGGCCCGGGTCCGTCGTCGTCGACCTGGCCGCCGAGTCCGGCGGCAACGTCGAGGGCTCGGTCGCCGGTGAGGTGGTGCGGGTCGGCAACGCCCAGGTCTGGGGCGGTCGCAACGTGCCCTCGCAGATGCCCGGACCCGCCTCGCGGCTCTACGCCCAGAACATCGTCAACCTCCTGACCCTGATGACCGGTCACCGACGAGGACGGCACCGGCCGCTTCGCGCCGGACTTCGCCGACGAGATCGTCGTCGGCGCCTGCGTCACGCACGAGGGCGAGATCCGGCACGAGCCCACCCGCGAGGCCCTCGAGGGACCCGCCCCGCCCTCGCCGGTCGAGCCTGTCGAGACCCAGGAGGCCCCGCAGTGAACGAGATCGCCTGGCTGACCGTCTTCGTGCTCAGCGTCTTCGTCGGCATCGAGGTCATCTCGAAGGTGTCCTCGACGCTGCACACCCCGCTGATGTCGGGCGCCAACGCGATCCACGGCATCATCCTGCTCGGCGCGATCATCGTCACCGGCGCACGCCGACGGACGTCGCGCTCGTCGTCGGGCTGGTCGCGATCGTGCTGGCCACCGTCAACATGGTCGGCGGGTTCGTGGTGACCGACCGGATGCTGCAGATGTTCGTGCGCCGACAAGCCGAAGCCGGCCCCGACGACGGCCACCGGTGGAGGCGCCGCGTGATCCCCACCTGGGCGCAGCTGGTCTACCTGATCTGCGCGGTCTGCTTCATCCTCGCGCTCAAGGGCCTGTCCGGTCCCAAGACCGCGCGCGCCGGCAACCTGCTCGGCGCCGCGGCCGCGGTGGTCGCCTGCGCGCTGCCGTTCTTCTACCTCGAGGACCTGCAGCACGTCGCGCCGATGCTGGCCGCGATCGCGGTCGGCACCGTCGCCGGCGTGCTACGGCGCCCGGCGGGTGCAGATGACCCAGATGCCGCAGATGGTCGCGCTCTTCAACGGGGTCGGTGGCGGCGCGGCGGCGCTGGTGGCGCTGCTCGAGCTCAACGAGATCGGGGCCGGGGCTCCGACGTTCAACCTCGTCGCGACCGCCTTCACCATCGCCGTCGGCGCGATCTCGTTCGCCGGGTCCGCGGTCACGTTCGCGAAGCTGCAGGACCTGATGACCTCGCGTCCGGTCATCTTCCCGGGCTTCCCGATCGCCTTCGGCGGCTCGCTGGTCGCCGTGCTGGTGCTGAGCGTCCTGGTGGTCCGCGATCCCACGATCGGCCTCGGCATCGCGATCGGCCTGGTCGGGCTGCTGATCGGCGTGCTGCTCGTGCTGCCCGTCGGCGGGGCCGACGTCCCGATCGTGATCTCGCTGCTCAACGCCTTCACCGGCCTCAGCGTGGCCGCGAGCGGCTACGTCCTGGGCAACACGTTGCTGCTCGTCGCCGGCACCCTGGTCGGCGCCTCCGGAACCTTCCTGACCCTGCTGATGGCCAAGGCGATGGGCCGCTCGGTGACCAACATCCTGTTCGGGGCGCTCAAGGGCGGCTCGACCCTGGGTGGCGGCGAGGCCTCCGACCGGCCGGTGCGCACGGTGACCCCGGAGGACGTCGCGATCATGCTGGCGTACGCCGACCGGGTCATCATCATCCCCGGCTACGGGCTCGCGGTGGCCCAGGCCCAGCACACGCTGCGCGAGCTGGTCGACCTGCTCAACGAGCGCGGGGGCAGAGGTCGACTACGCGATCCACCCCGTCGCCGGCCGGATGCCCGGTCACATGAACGTGCTCCTCGCCGAGGCCCAGGTGCCCTACGAGCAGCTCAAGGAGATGGACGAGATCAACGGCGACTTCAAGGACGCCGACGTGGTCCTCGTCGTCGGTGCGAACGACGTGGTGAACCCCGCGGCCAAGACCACGCCGGGGGCCCCGATCTACGGCATGCCGATCCTCAACGCCGACGAGGCCCGGCAGGTCATCTTCATGAAGCGCTCGATGCGCCCCGGCTTCGCCGGCATCGAGAACGAGCTGCTCTTCGACGAGCGCACCGCGCTGCTGTTCGGCGACGCCAAGGACTCGATGGGCAAGCTGCTCAACGCGGTGAAGGCCCTCTAGGGACGGGGTTCCTGGCTGTCCCGCGACTTCCGGTCACCAGGTGACGGGAACTCGCGGTACAAGCAGACAGGACCGGACTCAGACGACGCCGTACAGCCGGTCGCCGGCGTCGCCGAGGCCGGGCACGATGTAGCCCTTCTCGTTGAGCCTCTCGTCCATCGCCGCGGTGACCACGGTGACCGGGACCGAGACCCCTTCGAGGCTCGGACTCCAGGCGGGCGCAGCCCTCGGGGGCGGCGAGCAGGCAGATCGCGGTGATGTCGTCCGCGCCGCGGTCGGTGAGGAACTTGATCGCGGCGGCCAGGGTGCCGCCGGTGGCCAGCATCGGGTCGAGGACGTAGCACTGCCGGCCGGACAGGTCCTCGGGCAGCCGCTCGGCGTACGTCGAGGCCTCGAGCGTCTCGTCGTCGCGCACCATGCCGAGGAAGCCGACCTCGGCGGTGGGCAGCAGCCGCATCATCCCGTCGAGCATGCCGAGACCGGCCCGCAGGATCGGCACGACGAGCGGTCGGGGCGAGGTGAGCTTCACGCCGGTGGTCGGTCCCACCGGCGTGGTGATGTCGACCGGGCCGACCCGGACGTCGCGGGTGGCCTCGTAGGCCAGCAGCGTCACGAGCTCGTCGGCCAGCCGGCGGAAGCTGGGGGAGTCGGTGTTCTCGTCGCGCAGCGCGGTGAGCTTGTGGGCCACGAGCGGGTGGTCGACGACGTGGGTGCGCATGGCCCGAACCCTAGTGCAGGCAGGGATTCCGTCCGCTCGTGCGCCCAGCGCAACAAGGGTTGGCCCAGACGGCTCGTCTGTCACGCTGAAGGCGTCGGACCCGGCTGCGAGCGGACGAGGAGGTCGTTGTGTCGAGCACCACCGAAACTCTCGAAGGCATCGACTTCGCCCTGGCCGCCTACCGCGAGGAGGGCGTCTGGCAGCTCCAGGAGATCGCCCACGCGCTGCTCGCGGACGTCGAGTCGCTGGCCACCGCCCTGCGCCGGTTCCCGGGCGACGGTGGCGCCCTCGGCCTCGTCGCGATCGACGAGGACTTCTTCCTGATCGTGCGGGTGGCCGGCGCGCACGTCCGGCTGCTGCTCTCGGACGTCACCGCCGCCGACGAGTGGGAGATCGCCCGCTCCGCCGTCGAGCGGCTCGGCCTGCCCTACCCCGAGGACGAGGACGACCAGGTGCCCGCCGGCGACCTCGACCTCCTCGGCGACCTGGGCATGCACGCGATGGACATGGGCGTGCTGCTCGACGACGAGGACCTCTACCCCGACGAGATGCTGTCCGACGTGGCCAAGCGGCTCGGCTTCGGCACGCTCTTCGACGAGGCCGTCGGCCTGACCTCTGCATGAGTGCCTGGGAGGCGCCGATGCGCGCCGCCCTCGACGAGGCCCGCGCCGCGCTGGCGACCGACGACGTGCCGATCGGTGCGGTGGTCGTCGACGAGACGGGCACCGTCGTGGCGCGGGGTCGCAACGTGCGCGAGGCGGACGCCGACCCGACCGGGCACGCCGAGGTCGTCGCGCTGCGTGCCGCCGCCGCGGCCCGCGGGGGCTGGCGCCTGGACGGCTGCACGCTCGTCGTGACCCTCGAGCCCTGCACGATGTGCGCCGGCGCGGCCGTGCTCTCGCGGGTCGACCGCGTCGTCTTCGGGGCGTACGACGTCAAGGCCGGTGCCGTCGGCAGCCTCTGGGACGTGGTCCGCGACCGACGGCTCAACCACCGTCCCGAGGTGGTCGCCGGAGTGCTCGCCGAGGACGCCACGGCCCTGCTGGACGATTTCTTCCGCCCCCACCGCCTCGGGTAGCCTCTCCCGCGGTGGCGTGTCCGAGCGGCCTAAGGAGAACGCCTCGAAAGCGTTTGTGGGTGCAAGCCCACCGAGGGTTCAAATCCCTCCGCCACCGCCAGCCAGTCGAATCGGCCCCTGACCTGCGAAGACTCGCGGTCGGGGGCCGAGTCCGTTCCCGCTCGTGCCAGATACGTGCTCGTGGTGATGGGACGGGCGATCGGTGGCCCCTCGCGCCAAGGTGTCATGAGCAATACGCTTTGGCCGAGGCGTGATGCTGCTGCCAACACGGGTGAGCACTGTCAGCGTTTTGATGTCGAGAACGAAGGATCCCGCCATGGACGTCTTGGACATCGCGCGCTGGCAGTTCGGCATCATCACCGTCTATCACTTCCTGTTCGTTCCGATCACCATCGGCCTCAGCGCGATCGTCGCCGGCTTCGAGACGGCGTGGGTGCGGACGTCGAAGCCGGAGTACCTCCGGCTCACCAAGTTCTTCGGCCGGCTGTTCCTGATCAACTTCGCGATCGGCGTCGTCACCGGCATCGTCCAGGAGTTCCAGTTCGGCATGAACTGGTCGGACTACTCGCGCTTCGTCGGCGACATCTTCGGCGCTCCGCTGGCCGTCGAGGGCCTGCTGGCGTTCTTCCTCGAGTCGACCTTCCTCGGCCTGTGGATCTTCGGCTGGGACAAGCTCCCGCGCGGTCTACACGCCTTGACGATGTGGCTGGTGCACATCGGCACGTTGTTCTCGGCGTGGTTCATCCTGGCGGCCAACTCGTGGATGCAGCACCCGGTCGGCTACACCTTCAACCCCGACACCGGTCGGGCCGAGCTCACCGACTTCTGGGCGGTGATGGTCAACAAGGTCCAGCTGGTCACGTTCCCCCACGTCATCACCGCGGCCTACATGACCGGCGGAGCGTTCGTGATGGGCATTGCCGCCTACCTCTACCTCAAGGAGAGGCACGCCGCGGACCGGCCGCTCTACCGCAAGGCGATCCGGGTCGGGGCCGTCGTGACCCTCGTCGCTGGTCTCGGCGTCGCCGTCACCGGCGACCTCCAGGGCAAGATCATGACCGAGGTCCAGCCGATGAAGATGGCAGCCGCCGAGGCGCTCTACGAGACCGAGGAGTCGTGCGCGCCGTTCTCGCTCTTCACGATCGGCACCCTGGACGGCTCGGAGGAGACGTTCTCGGTGACCGTCCCCTGTCTGCTGTCCTTCCTGGCCACCGGTTCCTTCGACGGCGAGGTCCAAGGCATCAACCAGCTGCGCGAGCAGTACGAGCAGGAGTACGGCCAGGACCCGGGTGCTGCCTACTACACGGCCGGCTGACTACGTCCCGCTCATCCCGGTGACCTACTGGTCGTTCCGGTTCATGATCGGGCTCGGTGTCTTCAGCGCGCTCGGCGCCGCGATTGATCCTCTTCCTCACCCGGGGTGGCCGGGTGTCCTCGAACCGGTGGGTCGGCTGGCTCGCGCTCAGCCTCCCGCTGGCCACGGTCTTCGGCAGCTCCTGGGGCTGGATCTTCACCGAGATGGGACGCCAACCCTGGGTCGTCTTCGGCCTGATGACCACCGCGAACGGCGTCTCCCCGAGCGTCAGTACGGCCGAGGCGGCGACCTCGGTGGTGGTCCTCACCCTGCTCTACGCCGCCCTCGCCGTCGTCGAGATCGGCCTGCTGGTCAAGTACATCCGGCGCGGCGCAGACCCCTTCGAGGAGCCACCCGAAGCCGAGCCTGCGCGGCCCGACCGACGAAGACGCCCCGCTGACCTTCGCGTACTGAGGAGACGACTCGTGGAGCTCACCACCGTCTGGTTCATCCTGATCGCCGTCCTGTGGATCGGCTACTTCACCCTCGAAGGGTTCGACTTCGGCGTCGGCATGCTGCTTCCGGTGCTGGCCAAGAACGAGACGGAGCGCCGGGTCATGGTCAACACGATCGGCCCGGTCTGGGACGGCAACGAGGTGTGGGTCCTCGTCGCCGGCGGTGCGACCTTCGCCGCGTTCCCCGAGTGGTACGCCACCCTCTTCAGCGGCTTCTACCTGCCACTGCTGCTGATCCTGGTCGGCCTGATCGTGCGCGGGCTCGCCTTCGAGTACCGCCACCATCGCGACGAGGCGAGCTGGAAGGCACGATGGGACCTGGCGCTGATCGTGGGCTCGTTCGTGCCGGCGTTCCTGTGGGGTGTCGCCTTCGCCAACATCGTTCACGGGGTGCCGATCGACGAGAACAAGGAGTACACCGGCGACCTGCTCACCTTGCTGAACCCGTACGGTCTGCTCGGCGGCGCGGTCACGCTCAGTCTCTTCCTCACCCACGGCGCGATGTTCGTGGCACTGAAGACCACCGGCGACATCCGGCATCGTGCGCGCGACCTTTCGGTGAAGCTCGGGCTGGTCGCGGCCGTGCTCGCAGTGCTGTTCCTGGCGTGGACGCAGATCGACACCGGTGACGCCGCCTCCGCGGTCAGCTTCACGGTGGCGGCACTCGCGCTCGTGGGCGGGATCGCCATGGCGAGGGCCGGCCGCGAAGGCTGGGCGTTCGTCGGCACGTTCGTGACGATCGGCGCTGCGGTAGCGGGACTGTTCATGGCCCTGTTCCCCGACGTGATGCCCTCCACCACTGACGCGGCGTTCTCCCTCACCACGACCAACGCTTCGGCGACCGCCTACACCCTCAAGGTGATGACCGTGGTCGCGCTGGTCTTCACGCCGGTCGTGCTGTGCTACCAGGCGTGGACCTACTGGGTGTTCCGCCGACGGATCGGCACCCACCACATCCCGGGGCACGAGCACGAGTCCGTCTCCGCCTGATGCGAGCGCTGGACTCGCGCGTGGTGGCCCACCTGCGGCCGGCGCGCGGTCCGTTGATGCTGATGCTGGGGGCGAGCCTGGCCGACGGACTGCTGACCGTCGGCCAGGCGTTTGCGATCGCCGGACTCGTCGTCGCGGTTGTGTCCGACCCCAGCGGTGCCGGCTGGGAGACGGCCGCCTGGTGGGTTGTCGCGCTGGTGGGTCTGCGGGCGCTCGCGTCGTACGTCGTGGACGTCGCTGCCGCCGCGGCCGGCGGACGGGTCGCGCTGGCCCTCCGGCACCGCCTGACTCTCGCCGCGGCCCGGCTGGACGCAGCGGCGCTGTCGCGGCACCGCAGCAGCGAGCTGGCGCTGCTCGCGACGCGCGGGGTCTCCGCGATCGAGCCGTACTTGACCCGGTACTTGCCCTCGCTGGTCTTGGCGGTCGTGCTACCCGTCGCGACGCTCGTCGCGATCTTCTGGCTTGACTGGGTGAGCGGCCTGATCGTGCTCTGCACCCTTCCTCTGGTCCCGGTGTTCGCGGTCCTGATCGGCTCGTCGACGCGCGACCGCGCACGACGGCAGTGGCAGCAGCTCGCGGCGCTCGCCGGGCACTTCCTCGACGTGGTGCGTGGGCTCCCTACCCTGGTCGCCTATCGCCGGGCCGCGGCGCAGTCGGCGACGATCCGCGCGGTCTCCGACCGCTACCGCGCCGCCACGGCCGACACCCTCAAGCTCGCGTTCGCCTCGTCCGGTGTGCTCGAGCTCGTCGCCACCTTGTCCGTCGCGCTAGTCGCGGTCTGCGTCGGCCTGCGCCTGGCTGCGGGAACGCTCGACTTCCGGGTGGCCCTGACGGTGCTGCTGCTAGCGCCCGAGGCGTACTGGCCGCTGCGTCGGGTGGGCGCCGAGTTCCACGCTGCTGCGGAGGGGACGGCGAGCCTCACGGCGATCGCCGCCGTCGTGGATGCCGTGCCGTCGCGGTCGCCGGTCACGGCCGACGTGCTGGGCGGGAATGTCGAGGTGGACCGGCTGACTGTGGCGTTCGACGGTCACACCGTGATCGACAGCCTGTCGACGACGTTCGCCTCGCCCGGCCTGACGGCGGTGGTCGGCCCGTCGGGCTGCGGGAAATCGACCTTGCTGGCCACCCTGGTCGGCGAGGTCAGACCCTCCTCGGGCGCCATCCGCGTCGGGGGCGTCGCCGTCCTGGGCTCGGACGTCTGGCGGCAGAAGGTGGCGTGGGCCCCGCAACGTCCGTGGCTCACTCACCAGACCGTGGCCGACAACGTACGGATCGGCCGTCCCGACGCCGACGACGAGGAGGTGTGGCGGGCTCTGGAGCGAGTCGGGCTCGGACCCGCGATCGCGGCGCTGCCCCTCGGCGCTGACGCACCCCTCGGTGAGGACGGCGCGGGACTGTCCGCCGGGCAGCGTGCCCGGGTGGCGCTGGCCCGCGTCGTCCTTGCAGGTCGTCCCTACGTCTTCCTGGACGAGCCGACCGCCCACCTGGACCGCGACACCGAAGCAGTGTTCCTGCGCACCCTGCGATGGCTGGCCGAGCGCTCGACCGTGGTCGTCGTCGCCCACCGACCCGCTGTGGCGGCTGCCGCCGACCGGGTGATCACGCTGCCCGCCCCCGCGTCCGCCCGCAACGGGCGATCCCGGCTGCCGCCGCAGCCGCCGCACACCGCCGCCGCCCCGAACCTACGTGCCGTCGCCGTCCAGCCCCCGAGTTCTGGGCCTGGTGGGGCCACGGTCCCGCCTCGGTTCGGACGGCGCACCGGGACGCTGCTCGGGGCGCTCTCGGTGGCGTCCGGGGTCGCCCTGACCGCCACGGCGGCGTGGTTGATCACCCGCGCCGCGGAGCACCCGCCGGTCCTCGTGCTCGTGGTCGCCATCGTGGCGGTGCGCACGTTCGGCCTCGCCCGCCCGCTGTTCCGGTACGCCGAGCGACTGGTCTCCCACGATGCAGCGCTCAGGGTGCTCGCCGACCGGCGGGTCGCGGTGTACGACGCGCTCGTGCCCCTGGTTCCCGGACGGCTGGGGATACGCCGTGGAGAGCTGTTGACCTCAATCGTCGACGACGTCGACGCCTATGTCGACGAGCAACTACGCGTGCGCCAGCCGGCGTGGACCGCCGGCCTGGTCGGCGGTGGTGTGACGCTCTTCGCCGCGGTCGTCTCGCCCGTCGCCGGCGTCGTGACCGGCGCGGTCGTGGTCGCCGGCGCGCTCGGGGCCATGGTGGCCCGCCTGTGCGCGTCTCGAGCCGAGGCGGACTTCGTCCATGCACGTCGCGCGTTGTCCACGCGGATCGAGGAGGTGATCGGCGGAGCCCGCCAGCTGGACCTCTGGCAGGCGACGGCCAGCGCCGCGAGGGCCGTCGAGCTAGACGGACGTGACCTCGTGGCCGCGGCCCGACGCGCGACGCGAGGGCTCGCGCTGGGTCGGGCCACGGTGTTGCTAGGCAGCGGCCTCGGCGTCGTGGCCACCGCGGCGCTCGTCCCCGAGGGCTCGACCAGCAGCGCCATGCTCGCGCTGCTCGTCATGCTGCCGCTCGCGCTGGCCGACGCCCTCTTGCCTGCGGTGGACGCCGCGACGTTGTCGGTGCGCACGCGCGAGGCGCGAGCACGGCTCGAGGGGTTGACCCGGCTAACGCCGACGGTCTCCGACCCCTCGTGCCCCGAGCCAAGAGCGGGAGCGCCCGGGTCGAAGCGCTCGGGGTCGACGCCGGTTGGGATGGCCGGGACGCCGTACGGCTGTTGTCGTTCTCGCTCGACCCCGGGCGCCGGATCGGGTTGGTGGGACCGTCCGGATCGGGAAAGTCCACCGTGGCCGCACTCCTCCTTCGATTCCTCGACCCCCATGCCGGCGCGCTGACGCTGGGAGGAACCGACCTTCGCCGACTGTGCCTCGACGACGTAAGGCGGGTGGTCGGTCTGGTCGACGACGACCCCTACGTTTTCGCATCCACCCTGGCCGAGAACATCCGGTTCGCTCGCCCCGGCGCAACCGACGTCCTGGTCGAGTCCGTTCTGCGGCAGGCCCGGCTGGGTGACTGGCTCGACTCCCTGCCGAACGGACGCTCGACGATGCTCGGAGACGGCCACACCCAGGTCTCCGGAGGAGAACGGGCGCGGATCGGCATCGCCCGCTCGCTGCTCGCCGACCAGCCGGTTCTGGTGCTGGACGAGCCAACAGCCCACCTCGACAGCGGCACCGCGCAAGCGGTGACCGACGACCTCCTCGCCTCCAGCACCGGACGCAGCCTGGTCTGGATAACCCACGGGACGATCGGTCTCGCGGCCATGCACGAAGTCATCGACCTCTCGGAGACCGAGGATCCCACGTCCATCGCGGAGCCCTCGTTGGGCCTACAAGAGTGACGTGGCCAAGTTTTCGATCTGTCCCGTGGACCGTGAGCCAGCGAGACAAGCACCCCTCCTCGAGGAGTCGAGCGGACGGCCCAGCCCGCGCTCCCACTTGAGGTCGGGGACCGTGGTCTCGTGGTGGAGCCTCGGGGACTCGAGCCCCTAAACCATATGCTTGCAAGGAACCTCGATCCACGCCCCTGTTCACCCTATTGGCCCAGGTCCTCAGGTCGAACTCGACTCTTGTGCCCGCGGAGACATCCGACCAGCGGCAGAGTAGGTCGGTCAGGTCGGCTGCCAACACCACCCGGGTCGCCGTACTTGTCCCGGTGACTATAATCGTGATGATGGGGACAGGTCCGAATCGACCGGCGCGGCGCCGGGCCTCGCGCCATCCAAACCCCACCCGGATGACGTTTCCGTCGGCGTCGAGGGAAGCCGGACGACCGTCCAAGGTCGCTTCGGGAGAGGTGGATTGTGGGATCGCGGTCTGCCGGAAAGAGCAGGCCGTTCTCGCCGGGGCCCGCGTGCCGCAGCAGATGCTCACGGATGACGGGGAGTAGGAACGCGGGGATGGAGATCGTGCGCACGCCCGCGGCGGTCTTGGGAGGGCCCACGAGGTCCGCGGTCAGCGAACTGAATCTCGCCTTTCCGTCCACCATCCTCGGGCTCGTGCTCGTCCCCTACGCCAACCGGAACGGCTGGGGTGACCTGACCCCGCTAGGTCATCAGTGAGCAACCGACTATCCCGGCGCCCTCACATGCCGCTGAGTGTGCGCGGATCTGCGCCGATGTGCGGGCCCTTGCGCCTTCCGCATTCACGGCTGGGAGCGTACGGTCGACAGGGCTCCCGGTCCGTGTGACCTTCGTCGAAGACTCGGCTCTTGATGGCTCGGAGGAGACACCCTCTCGGTGTTCCAGCATCGCCCGCCATCCATAGAGAGAGCACACCATGGCCAAGTACATGATCAAAGCTTCGTACTCGCACGAAGGAATCAAAGGCGTCATGGCGAAGGGCGGCTCCGCTCGCGCGGAAGCCATCGAGAAGTTGGCCTCCGGCGTCGGCGGCTCGGTAGAATGCGTCTACTTCTCGTTCGGTTCTGATGACCTGTACGCCATCGTCGATGCGCCAAGCCACGAGGCGATGGCAGCGATCGCCGGCACGGTCGGTCAGACCGGTGCGCTCAGCAAGTATGAGACCGTCGTTCTCTTGACGCCGGCACAAATTGACGAGGCAGCAAACGTGAAGATCGACTACACGCCGCCAGGAAGCTGACTCCGGGCGAACAACGCGAACAGGCCACGACGCCCATGCCGGTGGCTCGGTCAGCCTCCACGTACGACCGCGCCGCCGCGGCCGAGCCGCGATAGCACTTCACCCCACCGTGCACACCTCGCCACCGACCGTCACCAGGCGCTGCACACACCGCCCAGAAGGCTGCGGGCAGCATGCGGATCCGGCCATGGCTGAATCCATCCTGGTCCTCGTCGTCTCGGTGTCCAGATGGCCATCGCCCATCGGGTCAGGCCCGACAAGGCGCCGCGACGCCGCGCTACTGGAGGGCGGAGGTCAGGCGCATGACCGTGTCGACGTACTTCGCACCGGCCGAGCGCTGGCTCCACTCCTCCATCGCGAGCGGCCGGCACAGCGCGCGGTTGGCGTCCTCGATCGCCCGCAGGTC
The DNA here is from genome assembly GCA_963791275.1 of uncultured Actinomycetota bacterium. Lineage (GTDB taxonomy): Bacteria > Actinomycetota > Actinomycetes > Propionibacteriales > Nocardioidaceae > Nocardioides. The sequence continues at coordinate 21,781 of CAWBRP010000004.1, read as the reverse complement.
GGCGATCGCATCGCCGCCGACGAGCATCACGATGATCTCGTAGTTGAGCGCGAAGCTGCGCAAGTCCATGTTGCTCGAGCCGATCACCGCGACGTCGTCGTCGATGGTGAAGTGCTTGGAGTGCAGAATCGCAGGAGCCGGATAGAGCCAGATCTTGATGCCGGCCTCGAGCAACGCCTCGTAGTACGACGCCTGCGCGTGACCGACCATGAACTGGTCGGACTCCTCGCTGACGAACAGCTCCACCTCGACGCCTCGCTGGGCGGCCGTGGTGACGGCGTTCAGCAGCGATTCGTCGGGCACGAAGTAGGGGCTGGTCAGGGACAGCCGCCGCTGGGCGCCGTAGATGAGGGTGTTGAAGAGACGCAGGTTGTTCTCCGTGGGGTAACCGGGGCCGGAGGGGAGCACCTGCGCGCACACCCCGTCGAGGCTCCTGGCAAGGTGCCTGTCGGCCGGGCCGACGTCCCGCAAGTAGCCCGACTCCTTCTCCCAGTCGACGGCGAAGACGACCTCGAGCGCCTTGACCATCGGGCCCTCGACTCGCACCATCAGGTCCACCCAGTGCCGTCCGAGCTTGTGGTTCTTGGGCTTGTCGTAACCGGGCTCGACCAGGTTGAGCGAGCCCATGAAACCCACCCGGCCGTCGGCGACGAGGAGCTTGCGGTGGTTGCGCAGGTCGGGCCTGCGCCACGTGGCCTTGAGCGGGTGGAGCGGGAGCATCTCGCGCCACTCGATCCGGGTGCTATTCAGCCGCTTGAGGAAGTCCTTGTACCCCGGGATGCCGCGCGCGCCGAGGTGGTCGAAAAGAAGCTTCACCTCGACCCCACGCTCGGCCGCCTCTGCCATCGCGGTGAGGACTGGGTCGGTCGCGTCGTCCCAGGCGGAGATGTAGAACTCCACCAGGACGTGCCCCTGCGCACCGCGCACCGCGTCAGCCATCTTTGCGATCGTCGTCTCGTAATGCGGCAGGTACTCGATACTGTTGCCGCCCGTCATCGGCATGGACCCCAGGGCGCGGTTGAGGTGTACCGACGTCGCGAGGTACTCCGGACCGACCAGACCGACCGGCATGTCAGGCAGGTCGGTGGTGCGGGCGGCGATCTGGCGGTTTGCGTCCGCCTGCTGGTGCCGACGCTTCGACCCGACCGAAGTGCGACCGAAGAACGCGAAGGCGACCAGCCCGATCCAAGGCGACAGAATGACAAGCATCAGCCAGGCGAGCCCCGTGGACGGCTTACGGTTCCGAGGCACCAGCCCCAGCGCCAGCACCTTGATCAAGATGCCGACGCTCGACAAGACAAGCAGGATCAGCGCGGTCCACGAACCGGGGTTCACTGCTCGAAACCAATCCACAGGACAGAAAACGGCGCGGACATGGGCACAGCATGACCAGCCGCGGCGCCCGTAGCGTCACCCGCCAGGAGTGAGCGCTAGCCTCAAAGCTGAGCGCCGCGCAGCCACATCCGCTGGTGACGCTGTCGAGCGAGAAGACGGTACTGACAGTTGCATGGGCGGTGAAACGACGCTCAGTTGCGAATCGTGAGCGCGCAGGATCAACGAGCTCCCTGCGAAGCCGTGGTGTGGCTGCTCCCGCACTGATGCGCTGGAGGGGCCGGACGCCGAAACATCCCGCAGCACCCACGTCAGGGGTGTGCCGTTTGGGGAAAGTGGGTACGCGTCATAGCAACGACAGGAGGAACAGTAATGACTGAGAAGCCACAGGAAACTGAAGGAATCGTCAAGGGTGGAAAGCGAGAGCCCGTCGCGGAGGACGACCAGTTCCCTCCAGAAGGTGGCCAAGACACCTCGGACGAAATCGTCGAGGTCGAGGAGAAGCCGGGAGGCCCGCGCCCTTTGTAGTAGCACCATCGGCTTCACGTCGCGATGAGCACACCCACGGCGATCGCGCCGTCCGGCTGCCCTTTCGGTCCCGCCCATGGGTGGCCCACAAGACGTCGAGGCGTACCTTCACCGACAGCACGGGTGTGTCGCTGAGGGCGCAGGTTTCTCGTTCGCCGTCGCCGACATCAGCACTGACGAAGCCGTTGGCCACATCGGACTTTGGATCAGGGATATCGCCTCCGGGCGCGCCTCGACCGGCTATTGGATTGGGGAACAGTTCCGGAGGCACGGATACGCCAAGGCTGCGCTGAGCGCACTCGTTGCATGGGCGATGTCGCTCCCGGAGATCGAACGCTTGGAGCTGTACGTACCAAGCCGCCGTCGTGCGGTGCGACGGTGCGGGCCCGTCACGTCCGAGCGAGTGTGAGTAGCCTGGCGCCTGTCATGGAGATCATCGAGCGAGCACCCCTCCACCTGGTCGGTCCCAGCCTGACCGCCGGCCTCGGCGAGCTTCCCGAAGTAGTGGGGCGGCTGTGGCGACGGGCCTTCGAATTCGCGGACGACGAGGACACGGTCTTCGCCGAGCTCAGCGAGGACCCGGGCGACGACACGCGCGTCATCGCCGTCGGCCGGCTGGTGTTGAAGCCCACGGAGGACAGCGCACTCGTGCCCGGCGGCCGATGGGTGCACCACCAGCACAACGGACCCGTCGCCGACATCGGCGACAGCTTCGGCGCCATGTTCGACTTCGCCGACGCTCAAGGGGAGACGGTGGGCGCGCTGACGCTCGACGTCGGCTACGAGCGCGACGGCGAGGAGCACGTGCACCAGCTCTACGTGCAGCTGGTCTGACCCGGATCCCCTCGTTCGGGCCCACGGGTGCGCAGATCCAGATCGGCCGAGCTCAAGTCCTCGGACCGACTGCCCGGTGATCGGGTGCGTGCGAACATCTTCGGGTGACTCCAGCTGATGAGGGCATCGCGCTGTCGCGTGCCTACTTTGAGGAGCTCGTCGGTCCCCTCTTGGAGCAGCACCTTCCAGACGTGCGGTACGCAGCGGCACGCGTGGGGACCGGGTCAGAGGTGTTGGGGCTCGATGACGCCATGTCGCGCGACCACGACTGGGGTCTGCGATTGCAGCTGTTCGTCCCCGACGTCGACCGACCGCATGTCCTGTCCGCGCTCGACCAGCACCTACCTCTCGACTTCCGTGGGCACCCGATCCGGTTCGGCTTCTCCGGCGACCCGACGGAGAGCTTGCGCATTTGTGTGACCAGCGTGGACGCGTTCGCCGAACAGCAACTCGGCTTCGACCCACGCGGCGTCGTGTCCCTGGTCGACTGGTTGAGCGTCACCGGCCAGGCGGCCCTTCAGGTCGTCGCCGGCGCGGTCTTCGAGGATCAGACAGGCGAACTGACCCGGATGCGCGAAGCCTTGGCCTGGTATCCCGACGACATCTGGCGATACGTCGTCGCCTGCGACTGGCAGCGACTGGACCAGGAGCTACCGCTCGTGGGACGTGCGGGCGGACGCGGCGACGACCTCGGTTCCAAGGTCATCGCGGCACGGCTCGTCGACATCGCCGTCCACCTCGGGTTCATGCTCACTCGATCGTGGCCGCCGTATTCGAAGTGGCGAGGATCGGCCTTCGGTCGGCTGACCGGCTGCTCGGCCATCGCGACAGACCTCGACCGGACCCTCGACGCCGCCCGGTGGGAGGACCGCCAGGCAGCGCTCCGCGACGCCCTGACCGGTCTGGCGGACCTGCAGCGCCAGAGCGGCCTACCGGCACCGCAGCCAGCGGTCGAGCCCTTCTGGGACCGCCCCTACCTCCACCTGAGTCCCCACCTTGTGCCAGCGCTGCTCGAGACCATCCGAAGCCCGGAAGTCCAGGCGATACCGGCCGGCCTCGGCAGCGTCGAACAGCAGACCGACAACGTCGACATCCTCACCAATCCCCATCGTCGGAGCGCATGGGCAACCTCGATCCACGCTCACCCGTAGACCTTTCGGACAACGTCCGTCTGCTCGATCCGGAAGTGCGTCCTTCCGCCGCCTGAGGGGTGAACCGAAACAGCTGGCTCCCCTGACACGGCCCTCGAACCCTACGAGCGGCAGGAAACGGCTCAGCCGGCGGCTTGCGCCGCTTCTTCGATGCAGCTTGACCAGCCGCGCCGCATAGTGCGTGAAGCCGCCTGCGTGGCTCGCATCGTCAAAGGTGACGACCGCGGAGCCGGCGCGCGCGGCCATCGACCGCTGCGAGTCCGGGTCGATGATCCGGTCGGCCCCTGACACGGCGTACCAGCTGGGGATGGTGTGCCAGCCGACCGGTCCTGACGGTGTGAAAAGGATGCCGAGGTCGGTTGGTGTCTGCGCCGCGGCGAGCGCGCCGGCCAGCTTCGGGTTGAGGTCCTGAGCGAAGTCGTCGCGGTAACGGGCAGGGTCGATCACGGCGAGACCGAACTGGTCGAACAGCAGGTGTCCGGGAGGGAATGGTGGTGCGAGGAAAGCTGGAAGCGCGTACCCGGTGCCCAGGTCGCTGATGGTCTCACCCTCGTCGGGGACGAAGGCGGCCGTGAAGACGATGCCCGCGACGTCGGAGCGGCCGGCCGAGGCGTTCGAGGCCACGAAGCCACCGTAGGAGTGTGCGACGAGGATCTTCGGCCCGGCGATCGCGTCGAGGGTGGCCCGCACGATCGTGACGTCGCTGCTGACGCCGTGCAGACCAAGGGCCGGTGTGACGGTGGCGTACCCGTCCTTGTGCAGTCCGGCGACCACGCGTTCCCACGCCGACGGTGCAGAGAACGCGCCGTGCACGAGGACGATCGTGGGCCGCTCGTGGGCCGCCGCAGACGCCGCAGGTGCTGCTGCGCTCCATGTGGCAGCGACGCAAGCAAGGATGAACGCGAGGACCGGTCGCATCCATGTCAGGGCGCGGCGCCACGGTGTTGGGGATGTGAGTTCGTCGGACATGCAGTCGCTCCTATGTGGGTTGTGTCAGAGGGTCGTGATGAGTCCGCCGTCGATCGTGAAGTTTGAGCCGGTGATGTTGGCAGCGGCGTCACTCGCAAGGAAAGCCACCAAGCGACCAATCTCTGCCGGCTGCGTAAACCTGCCTGTGACGCTGGCGGCCGCCGCGCCGGCCGCGACGGCCGCCGGGTCCGAGCCGGTGGCCCGCGCGACAGTCGCGGCAACGCCTGCGGCGCCGAGCCACAAGTCCGTGGCGACGGGTCCCGGACTGATGGTGTTGATGCGGATCCCGCGTGGGCCGAACTCCTTCGAGATCGCTTTGCAGAAGTTGGACAGGGCGGCCTTGGCCGCTCCGTAGTCGATCACCGCGGGGTCGGGCAGGAACGCGTTGACCGAGCTGGTGGTGACGATGGATCCCTTACCTGCGTCGAGCATCGGGACCAGCGCCGCGCGCGTCGTGCGTACGGCGGCCATCAGGTTCAGCATGATCGAGGAGAGCCACTGGTCGTCGGTCACGGACAGGAACCCCTCCGTCCTGGTTGTTGCGGCGCCGACGTTGTTGACGAGCAAGTCGATGCGCTGATGTCTCTCCATGGCCGCCGCCACCAGGGCGGCCGGGCCGTCTGGGACGGCGAGGTCGACCTCGACGAAGGACGCGTGGCCCTCGTCGACGAGCGCATCGAGCTCATCTGACCGCTTGCGGGCGCCGGCCACGACGTAGGCACCTTCGGCCACCATGGCCGTGACGATCGCGAGGCCGATGCCTTTGCTCGCGCCGGTGACGACGGCGATCGACCCCTCCAGCCCGAGGTCCATGACGTCAGAGACCTTGATCTTTGAGCCAGATCAAGACGGCGTCGGCCACCTCTCGCCACCCATGGTCGATCGTGAGAGAGTGCCCGCGACCCTCGAACTGCTTGAGCTCGGTCACCGCGGTCGACTTGCGGTACTGCTTGAGGGTCGATCGAGTGACGACGTCCGGCACCGTATGGTCCTCGAGGCCTGACATCAGGAGAAGGGGCCCGCGGGTCTCGTTGCTGGTCTCGACGGCGGCCGGCGAGTGCAAGGCGAAGTTGGCCACCGCAGCCTGGAACAGTGGTCTTGCGGGCGAGGGAATGGTCCAGGACTCGAACAGCTCGTCGGACTCTTCCTCGCTCAATGCGTTGCCGAACCCGAACCGGAACTCCTTCTTGGTCAAGGAGACCGCACGGTGACGATTTGCCGGATTGCCGAGAGCGGGCAGGCCAGCTCGCAGCTGCGCGAGCGGCAGCGGCAGGACTCCCTTGATCTGGGCCGGGTCGATGGCGACCGCGGCGGCGGCGACTCCCTCTCCGAGCAGCTTCTCTGCGAGGAGGCCACCGAAGGAGTGGCCGACGATCACCGGCGGGGCACTCAGCTGCTCGATGATCGAGACGAAGTGTCGTGCAGCCTCGTCGATGCCGATGTCGGCCACGAGCTCGGGATGCTCCCGTGCTGCTGCGACGGTGCGTGGCTCGTTCGGCCAGCCAGGAGCGATCGGCTCGTAGCCGTTGTCCCGGAACAGCTCCATCCATGGGCCCCAGCTGGTGGCGTGCAGCCACAGACCGTGGATGAACACGACGGGTGTCGGAACTTCTGGCATGACCAGGACCTCTCTCGAAGGGCTCCGCGGTGGCGCCCGAACTCAGGTCGAGCCAACACCGGCATCGCCTCGACGGTCCAATACCTGTCGCGGCCCGATCGATAACCATGCCGCTCCTCGAGCGACGTCCCGACATCGTTCGACTTCCCGATATCGTGGAACTGCGGGCTTCTGTGTACCGCGGTGCTCCGACCGGTAGGGGTGGCGGCATGGATATCGACCTGCGCCTCGTGCGCTACTTCGTCGTGGTCGCCTCCGAGCTGCACTTCGGTCGCGCAGCCGCCCAGTTGTTCGTCAGCCAGCCGGCGCTCTCCAAGCAGATCAAGAAGCTGGAGACCCAGGTCGGGGAGCCGCTGCTCGTGCGCGACAGCCGGCACGTCGACCTCACGCCTCGCGGCCAGCGGTTCTACGACGAGGCGCAGCAACTCCTCGCCATGGCAGACCGGCTCCAAAGACCGACACGCACCCCAGGAATTCGGGTAGCCCACATCCATGAGCTCGCCACCAGTCGCGACGTGTGCGACGCCTTCGCCCATGCTTTCCCCGAGACGCCGTTGCTCGAGCATGCCATGGTCAGCGACGCCCAAGTCGAGGCTCTTCTGACCAACCGGCTGGACGTCGCGATCCTCCGTGTGACACCAGGAATGGTTGCCAGTCACCCGCAGGGATGGAGCCATCGGCTGCTACGCATGGAGCCCATGGTCATCGTGGGAGCGATCGATGAGGACGATGCAACATTTGCGTCGCTGGTCGACCAACCGCTCGCTGTCTTCGGTGATCCGGTCGATTCCGGCACGTACAACGCATACGGCGAGTACCTGACCGCGCTCGAGCAGGACCTCGAGATCACGATGACGTGGCTCGGCACCCCGGGCGCGTTCAGTCACTGCCTGGCCCGCGTCAGACGAGCGGACCCGCCACTCCGACACCTGGAGTTCCTGACCTACGCCGAACGCTATGCCGCCGCCGGACTCCCGACTCGGCGGCCTCGCGAGTGCCAGCCGTACTACCCGTGGTCGCTCGCGTGGCGCGACGACGACAAGAGCATCGCGACCGCCGACTTCCTCCAGGTCGCGCGGGAGGCCTCAGCCCAGCGGGGCTGGCTCGACATCTCCAGTGATGCTCCACCGTGGCTTCCGACGGACGAGCCGGTCCGGGCCGAAGCCCTGGGCCCTGGCGCTGTCACTGCGGATCAGCTGCACACCCGACGCGCCCTGCCCGCACTGTCAAGGGATCCGGGCAAGCAGGTCCGCTCGCCCCATGCCGTGCACAAATAGGCCGATCCCGTCGCTCGAACACCTGAGCCAGCTTGTCTGGCCGGTGCTACTCGAGACCCAGCCGTGCCCACAGACGATGGCCGACACCTCCGGGGCAGCAGGGATTGAACGCGCGTGGCCGAGGACATGACTCGCTTGGAGTGGCGCACATTGCTAGCGCGATGGAGCGCGCACCGAGGTGAGTCTCATCGCCGCGATTGAGACGGCTGACCGGCGGACCGGCACTCCGCTGCGCCCTGGCGGAGGTCGTCGCCCATTCTTGTGCCCCCTACGTGCCCCCTGGGCCCTGTTCGCCTTTGTGTGCCCCCATTGCGCCCGCGCAAGTTACCGCAGGACGACCTCTGGGTTGGTGCACGAGTCGAAGACCGCACTGGACATGCGCGCACGCTGGGGGACAACGCCTGGCGCTGGGCTCGCCGATTGAGCTTGGAGGGCCGGCCTGCGCCGACCCAACTCGTCGGTGCCGCCTAGGGGTCCCAGTGCCCTCATTCCTTCGCAGGAGGCTTGGACGTCGCCCCCGACTCTTGAGGCCGAGGCAGGACGGTCAGGACCATGCCGATGTAGGTGCGGAACTCGGCCATGTAGGCGGTGAGGAACTCTCGCGTCGAGTCGTTGGTGACCTCGCCGTCGTCATGGAAGACCTCGGGGGAGTACTGGATATAGGCCTCGGGTGTGGTCATCTGCCGGGCGTTGCAGAAGCTGAGCACGCCACGGAGGCTCTGCTGCCCCATCGCGGTGCCGATCTGGCCGATGGAGGCGCCGATGACAGCGGCTGGGATGTGATCGAACGAGTTCTCTCCCCATGGTCGGGAGGCCCAGTCGATCGCGTTCTTCAGGGCTCCGGGGATCGAGCGGTTGTACTCAGGTGTCACGAAGAGCACGGCATCGACGGCAGCGATGGACGCCTTGAGCGCTCGGGCCTCAGCGGGAAAGTCGTTGTCGTAGTCCGGGCTGTAGAGCGGCAGGTTGCCGATCGGTAGCTCGGTGAACTCCATGTCGTCCGGCGCCAGGCGGATCAGGGCACGAGACAGGACGCGATTGATCGACGTCGAGGAAAGGCTGCCGACGAAGTAGCCGACTTGAATGCTCATGGCGCCTCCTGCGCATCGAGGCCGTCCACGGGAGGAGGGCCTTGTCCAACCAATCAACCACTGAGCTCGTCGACAAGGAAGGCGGCATCGGCGTGGTTGAGGGCCCAGGCAGGAGCACGGGAAACTCGGTCGTGTTCCCGCTGACGCATCATGGCGTCCAAGCGCACTGTGCAGGTGTCGGCTGATTCGACTTGCTGAAGCAGGGCACGACTTTGTGGCCGCCCGCTCAGGGGTGCGGGCTCAGGCGGTCACCGCAACACCAGATCCGGGCGACCTGTGCGTGACCAACGGCGTTACAGGACGCGGGGGTAGGTCTGTTCCATCAGCGGGCGATCGGAGTAGGCAAGCCGCGCAACGTCGTCTGCGGAGCCTTCGCGGAGGCCCGTCGGTGAGCCCGGCCCTGGTCGCTACCACTCGTGATGGTGTGTTGCCCTCGTCGATCCATGCGATGCAGGGACGCTCAGGTCCTACGAGGTGAGCGGCGGTCAACGCCGCGGCAACCAGCTCCCTTGCGTAACCCTGGCCTTGATGAGGAACCGCGATCCGGTAGTTCAGGTTCCAGTGCCCGTGCGGATGCACCTGGACGCCACCCGATCCGATGACTTCTCCGCTGTCGGTGAGCTCGCCCGCCCAGTAGCTCACACCGTCACGGGACCAGCGATCTGCCGAACGTTCGACGTAGCCGTGGGTCTGGGCGATGACCGCGTGCCTGCTTTCAGGAGGGTGGGTCCACATGCGGGCATCAGAAAGCATCGGCCAGGGAGCATCCACGTCGGCGGTCGCCATTCGCCGCAACGTGAGGCGCGGCGTGCGGTCAGGAATCTCCGTCTCGTCATGCACGTCATGAGTGGCAGACCGCGGCCGCCAGCGGATGGCGTGAGCGCGCGAACCGCCCACAGCGGAGCGCCCAGAGGATCCGACCATCGGTCATGCGTGTCATGGGTGAAGTGACGCCTGTTCCTGGAAGCGCGGATCGTGCGTGAGCGTGCGTTTGGCGACTCCCGACGATGTGCGCGTCGAGAGCCTCTTCTGATCACTCCGAGAGGGTCCGCGGGGGCGTGAGTTCGCCACCACCAATTTCCCGCTTGAGCCCGTCAGTCGCGCGCAGGGCGGCGGTGTACTCCTCGTCGGTGACGTGCTCGAGCCAGGTGACGACCTCGCCCTGGTCGTCGGCTTCCTGGATGGCGACGTGCGCCATGAAGCGGCTGGCGGTGGCGCCGTGCCAGTGCTCCTCATCTGGCTCGATGTAGACGACGTCGCCGGGGCGGATCTCCTGTGGCTGACCGCCGCGGTGGGCGACGTACCCGATGCCGTCGGTGACGTAGAGCGTCTGTCCCATGGGGTGGTGGTGCCATGCGGTGCGTGCGCCGGGGGTGAAGCGGACGTGGGCGCAGCCGACCGCAGACTGGTCGTCCGGGTTGCGGATGCCGTCGATGTAGACGTCGCCGGTGAACCAGTCGGCGGGACCGGTAGCGGTGTCGGTGGAGCTGGGGGTGAGCTTCATGGGTGTGTTGGGACTTCTTCCTAGGAGTGGTCGGTGCGGACGGACGCCTGCTCCGAGACCGCCCACGAGGCAAGCAGCCGGAGGCGTTCGGCGGAGGGTGAGCCGGGCTCGGCGGTGTAGACGAGCAGGACGAGTCCGGGCTCGGCGGTGATGGCGAGCTCCTCGTAGGCGAGGGTGAGCTCGCCCACGACGGGGTGCTGGAAGCGCTTGGTGCCGGTGCCGTGGGTGCGGACGTCGTGTGCCGCCCACAGTCGGCGGAAGGTCTCGCTGCGGGTGGAGAGCTCGCCGACGAGGTCCTGCAGGCCCCGGTCGTGGGGGTCGCGGCCGGCCTCGGTGCGCATGATGGCGACGCACATCTCGGCGAAGAGCTCCCAGTCGGGGTAGAAGTCGCGCGAGGCGGGGTCGAGGAACTGGAACCGGGCGAGGTTCGGGATCCTCCCGCCGTCGCCGATGACCGGGGAGTAGAAGGCTCGCCCGAGGGTGTTGGTCGCCAGCAGGTTCTGGTGCGGATCGCGGACGAACGCGACACCGTCGGTGATGGCCTCGAGCGCCCACTGCAGGCTGAGCCGCGACGCGGCCTTGCTCGGCGTACGACGTCGTGGCCGGCCGCTGGTGGGGATCCCGTCGGCGGCGCGGGCGAGGTCGTAGAGGTGGGCACGTTCGGTCTCGTCGAGCTGCAGCGCCCGCGCCAGCGCCTCCAGCACGCTCGAGGAGGCACCGGCGATCTGACCGCGCTCGAGCCGGGCGTAGTACTCCACGCTCAGGCCGGCCAGCGTCGCGACCTCGCTGCGTCGCAGCCCGGGCACACGGCGCCTGCCGGTGGTCGCCAGCCCCACCTGGTCCGGGTTGATGCGCGCGCGGCGGGTGGTGAGGAACTCCCGCACCTCTTGTCGGTTGTCCACGTCTGCGAGCCTAGGCCGCTCCGCGCCGCCTCCGGGACCGTGAGGGGTGCCCTGTTGGTGCACCTCTCGGCAGGGACTCCCACACGCGGGAACGACCGGGTTCACTCGAGGTCGAGGAAACAGAGACCGGCAACCAGCCACGAGAAGGAGCCCAGCGTCATGCGCCAGGTAGTCATGCACGCACCCGGGGACGTGCGGGTCGAGGACCGTGAGGACCCCACGATCATCGAGCCCACCGACGCGATCATCCGGCTGAGCGCGACCTGCATATGTGGCAGCGACCTCTGGCCCTACCGCGGCGCCGAGCCCGTCGACCATCAGGTGATGGGCCACGAGTACGTCGGGGTGGTCGAGGAGGTCGGCGACGAGGTCCGCACGATCAAGGTCGGCGACTTCGTGGTGGGATCGTTCTGGGCCTCCGACAACACCTGCGAGATCTGTCGGGCCGGCTACCAGGCCTACTGCGTGCACCGCGTGCTCATGGGCACCATCGGCACCCAGTCCGAGCTCGCTCGCATCCCGCTCGCCGACGGCACGCTCGTCGCGACGCCCGGCATGCCCGACCCCGACCTGATCCCGTCGCTCATGGCGGCATCCGACGTGCTCGGCACCGGCTGGTTCGCGGCCGTTGCCGCCGAGGCCGGGCCCGGCAAGACCGTCGCGGTCGTCGGTGACGGCGCCGTCGGTCTGCTCGGCATCCTCGCCGCCAGACAGCTGGGCGCCGAGCGGATCATCGCCTTCAGCCGCCACGCCGACCGTCAGGCTCTGGCGCGCGAGTTCGGCGCCACCGAGATCGTCGAGGAGCGCGGTGAGGATGGTGTCGCGAAGCTCAGGGAGCTCACCGACGGGCTCGGCGCACACTCGGTCATCGAGGCGGTCGGCACCCAGGAAGCCATGATGCAGGCGATCCACTCGACCCGCCCGGGCGGACACGTCGGGTTCGTCGGCGTCTCCCACGACGTCGCGATCGCCGGCGACGAGCTGTTCATGGCCGGCGTCCACCTCCACGGCGGGCCCGCGCCCGTGCGCCGGTTCCTGCCCGAGCTCATCCGGCTCATCTGGGACCGCGCGATCGACCCCGGGAAGGTCTTCGACCTCACCCTCCCGCTCGAGCGCGCCGCCGAGGGCTACCGGGCGATGGACCAGCGCACCGCCACCAAGGTGCTCCTGCTGCCATGACCATCACCACCCTCGTGCGCCCAACCGCAGCTGCACTGGGCCTCGCGGTGTCGATGTCCCTCGGTGCCTGCGGGTCGGACGACCCCGGGTCGGACTCCGGTCAGACCTCGTCGGGGTCTACCAGTTCGCCAAGCCCCACGCGGAACCCCAGTCGCGGCGACCGGGCCACCAGCTCCCGACGCCACCCAGACCAGAAAAGAGGACACGATGCAGATCGGCATCACGATCAGCGACCAGCGCTTCACCGCCAACCTCGATGACAGCGCCGCCGCCGTCGATCTCCTCGCCCAGCTGCCCGTCACCGTCGACATGGTCGACCACGGTGGGGTGGAGAAGACCGGACCGCTGCTTGGGTCGTTGTCCCTCGAGGGCCAGCCCGAGGGCGCCGACCCCGAGGTCGGCGACCTCGGCTACTACGCGCCCAGCAACGACCTCGTCCTCTACTACGGCGACCAGTCCTACTTCCCAGGCATCGTCGTGCTCGGCCGCCTCGACGGTGACGCCGCGGAACGCCTCGCGGCGCTGAACGGCGCGGTCACCGCCACCATCCAGGCCAGGTGACACCAGTGGAGCTGCAGGAGTTCCTCCAACACGTCGACAGCGGCGCACTCATCGAGGGCGGGTCCGAACACCACCGCTTCATGCATGAGGCCGCGCAGGAGGCGTTCCAGATCACGGCCGAGCTCAACTCCGGACACCACGACCCGACCGAGCTGCGCGCCCTCCTCAGCCGGCTCACCGGCCGGCCCGTCGACGACTCGGTCACCGTCTTCCCGCCCTTCCACAGCGAGTTCGGCAAGAACCTGCACCTGGGCAAGAACGTATTCATCAACCTGGGCTGCCGCTTCCAAGACACCGGCGGCATCACCATCGGCGACGGCACCCTCATCGGGCACGGCACCACCTTGACCACGCTCAACCACGCCATCGATCCCGCTCGCCGCGCCGACATGACCCCGAGTCCGGTCCGCATCGGACGCAACGTGTGGCTCGGCGCCGCGGTCACCGTGGTGCCCGGAGTCACCATCGGCGACGGCGCCATCGTCGGCGCCGGCTCCGTCGTCACCAAGGACGTCCCGGCCGACACCATCGTCGCGGGCGTCCCCGCCAGGACCATCCGCACCACCGGCTACCAGGCGACAGACCCCCGGTAACTCGTCTGCGTCCGATACGTCACGACATCAGTGGACGCTCGCGACTCGGCATGAGTACACACCTTCGGAGCGTTTGCTCCTCGGCGGCGGCTCCTGGCACCAAGTCTCACGCGCGAGAGCTCTCATGCTGGGAGGGTGGACTCCTGTCGGAGGACGCGCCGGGCCTCCTCGAGCCAGCCTTGCGTTTCAGTGCCGCGTGAGCGTCCTTGCGGCCAGAGCCACCTGCCGATCGTGCGAGCGTTTGTTGCTGTGCGCAGCACGAGCCGTACCCATCTTCATAGCGGTCAACCGAGTGAGTCGCCCACGATCCTCAAGCTATGGGTCTCCCCGCGCAGTCAGCCGGGCAGCGTATGAAAGAAGGGATGCCACTGAACGCACACTCAGCGGCTGTGAGCGGATGCTTGGCAGACATGGCGGTTACGCGCGTCTTCCGTTCACCCACGTCAGCGCCGGGCCGGCCACAGAACGACAGTTCGTTCTAGATGGTCGGCCCGGTGCTGGACAGGAACTATCCGACAACTCGGGCATGCGTTCTAGCAGGCGTGGTACCAGCCTTCGACGGCGTCGGGCGTGCGCGGCAACTGCTCGATGGTCCAGTTGCAGGCGCTGGAGTCGGTCGTGTTGCCGCCCGCCCTGCGCAGCTTCACCTCGTTCTGCGCCATGCGACGCTCGGCGGCGTCGGCGGACATGAAGCCCGGACGCACTTCGGGCACGTCTGTCGGTGGGTAGATGCGGGCCTGGACCGGCGCGTTCGCCGGAACGGTGGGCGAAGTCGTGTCGGTGCCGCAGGCAGCGGTCATCATCACGCCTGCGACCACGGCCGCGGCTACCGCCCATCGGGTGGAGCTGGCAGTTCTGGCGCGCGGAGCACTCCGGGGTTGGCGGGTGATGCTGGTGGTCCGGGCGTGCTCGGCGCGTCGGGCAGCCTCGTCGAGGCGGTGCTGGGCGATGCGCTGGGCCGTGTAGAGGTTGGTGCCGTGGTCGCTCATGGCGAGTCTCCTTCGAGGTGGTGGCGGGCTGTTTGCCTGTCACCAACGCTCGGGCTAAGACGCCGTCCACGAATCTGGCGAACGCCTTAGCTTCACCGGCGAGTGCTCTTAGATGGCCGCGGCCCTGGGGCCTGCCGCTCCACGGATAGGCAGAGCGACCATCACATGCTTCAGCGCTGCGGGCCGGGCTATCCCCGGCAGTTCCTGCCCTCGCAGTCCTCGTCACGTGGTGAGCCCGTGGTGGATGGCCCACGCCGCCGCCTCGGTCCGGTTGGCGACGCCCAGTTTGCGCAGCAGGTTGGAGACGTGGACGCTGGCGGTCTTCGGGCTGATGAACAGGGCGGTGCCGATCTCGGCGTTGGTGAGCCCGCCGGCGAGAAGCCCGAGCACTCTGAGCTCTTGGGCGGTCAGTCCCGTGTTCAGAACAGGATCGTCATCGACGCGGGCGGTGGCGTCCAGGACCGGGATGCGCTCCCGTGCGGCGAGCGTGTCGACCTGCTCACGCAGCGGCAGGTGCCCGTCAGCGAGTCGATGGGCGGCATGGAGGGCGTCGCGGAGCGCTGCCTTCCCCGCATCCGTCGCGGCGAGCGCCTGGGCTGCCCGCCACCAGCAGTACGCCGCGTCGTGCGGCATCCCCAAGCGACTCCCACGACCGCGCTGCCGCCAGCCAGGCGTCCGGGTCCGCACGACCCTCGACGCGGGACCGCTCGGCCTCCCATTGGCGCCCGTCTGCGGCAGCCCGGCGGAGCGTCTCCAGGTCGGCGAACGGGTCGAGGGGCATCGAGGCGAGCAACTCGTCGAGCCGGGCCAGGGCCGCGGCGGCGTCTGTCGCGGTCGCCTTCCTGCGCGAGGTCGGCGGCGGCGCGCGCACCCAGCGAAAGCAGCAGCCCGGTCCCTTGGCTATCGTCCCCAACCGCTGCAGAAGGCAATGAGCTGGTGACGACCTCCAGTGCCTCGGCCGGGAGGCGGTTCCACAGGAGCATGTACGCCAAGGTTTTCGGCGTCGCTGCGAGCCCACTGCGCACCCTGCGGCCTGCATGCCGTCCTCGCCGCGAAGCCGCGCCAGCGCCCCGCGAGGGTCTCCACGTAGCAGGTCGGCATGGGCGCGCAGCCAGGAGAGCACCGTCATTGTCGCGCCGGATTGGCGCGTCGAAGGCGTCCACGAGTCGGACGACCTCATCGGTCCGTGCGAGAGCCAAGTAGGCCTCCGCCGTGTTGTAGACCAGCAGTTGCGCAAGGAACGAGTGCCGCAGCCCCTGCTGGTCCGCGAGCTCGATCCCGCGTGTCCGCGCTCGAGCAGCGGCCTCGTACTCGGCGTACTTCAGACGGTTGTCACTTTCGACGATGTGCGCGAAGAGCCGCGCCTCGCCATCTGCAGATCGTTCGGCGGTCTGTATCGCCTCAGTGGCGCAATTGTCTGCGGCGGCCCGATCGCCCAGATACCTATGGCAGATACTCATCCGCGCGAGAATCTCTGCCTCCTGCTTGAGGTCATCGGCGGCACGGGCTACGCCGAGGCCCTGCTCGGCGAGGGCGAGAGCCTTGCGCGTCTCGCCCCGCTCGCGTTGGTTCGAGGCGAGGCGATTGAGAAGGAACGCGTGATCGCCACGCGGCGACAGCTCTTCGTACAGGGGAAGTCAGGTCCTCGATCAGACGCTCGCCACGCTCCCTATCCACGTTGTTCACCAGCTGCGCGCAGGCGCTCAGCAGGCCGAGTCGATCCTCCAACTCCGGCCAGTCGGCGAAATCACGGAGTGCCCGCTCGGCCAGCGCGACGGCCCCGCGACAGGGTGCCGCTGAGGTCGAGGGCACGGATGGTGCGTCGAACCACCTCCGGCTCGGCGAGGAGGAGCGGTTCCTCGGGGTGGCGGGCGTGGAGATCGCTGACGCGTTGGTACCAGCGAGCGGCGTCGGCGTAGGCGCCGACGTCCCAGGCCCGCTGCGCCGCGAGCTGCGCCACCCGCAGCTCGGCCTGCCTCGTCGCCCGCACGCCGCAGGTGCTCGGCGACCTCGGGAATGGTCGCGGGGTCGTCGAGCGACTCGAGGGCGGCCGCCACGCGGCCGTGGTAGGCCGCCGGCAACCCGGGCAGCTCCTCGAGGAGCGCCTCGGCCAGGAGCGCGTGCCGCGGCCCGAGTCCGTTCGAGGTGCGCACCGCCAGCGAGGCCGCCTCGAGCTCGCGGACCGCCGCGATGGAGCCCTCCTCGTCCTGGAGCGTGACCACACGGAGGGCGTCGAGGGGGATCAAGCGCCCAATGACTGCCAGTGCGGTGATCGCCTCCCGGGCGGCCGGCGACACGGCGCGGACCCGTGCCGACAGAAGCCGGGCCAGGCGGTGCGGTACCCCCTCACCGTCCGCGGCCGAGGCGACCAGCTGCTCGGTGAAGAACGGGTTGCCCTCACCCCGGGCGAACACCTGAGAAGCGAGGTCCTCGACGTCGGTGCCGACGGGATGGGGCAACGCGGCGACGAGGCGCAGCACGTCGTCAGCGCCGAGCGGCCCCAGGCCCACTTCCTGCACCCTGGCGGAGCGCCGTTGGCTGTCGAGCCACTCGGTGACCGCCTCGGGCATCCGGCCCTCGTCGGCCCGGCAGGTGACCAGCAGATGGACCGCCGCACTGTGCCTGGCGCCCGCCAGGTACGTCAACAGGTCCAGAGTGTCGGGATCGGCCCAGTGCACGTCCTCGACCACCAACGTCACCGGCTGGTCCTCGCCCACACGCGAGAGCACTGCCTCGCAGGCCAGGAAGACCTGGTCGCGCCGCACATCCTCGGCCGGCTCGATCTCATCCGGCAAGTTGCGCGGCATCACCCCGGCCAAGTGCGGGCGGAGGGAGGCCGGCAGCGAGCGCGCGGCACGCGTCAGGGCGCGCCGAGCCGCCGGATCGCTGGTATCGAATGCGTCGACAACCCCGAGAAGGGGGAGGACATGGCGCATGGGCAAACAGCCGCCAACCATGCTCAGGCGCTCCGGGCTGGCGGCGACAACCTCCGCGACCAACCGCGACTTGCCGATCCCGGCGTCACCCACCAACAGCGTGACACCCACCTCAGGCGCGGTCAGATCGGCCAGCACCGCGGCGAGCTCGCGGTCCCGTCCGACCATCCCTCCCGCCATGCGGCACATCGGAGCACCGGCAGTCCGATCGGTCAAGCCGGTTGCGAACCGTGATCTTGGTACGGCGTCGTTGCGTTCCAACGGTGAGCTGATCTGCGGGCACGCTGCCTCGCGGGAGCCGAAGCGAAAAGCTTGCCCACCGCTCGAGCGCATTTCCCGACAAGCGAATCGGGACCGGCCGTGTGCGTCCTGGCCTCGGTCGCCCGGAACAGAGACGGGATGCACAATGACGCGGTGGCCGACCTGCCCGACTACTACGTGAGCCGCCCGCCGATGCCGCGTGGGGCTGTGGTGGACGACTTCGAGCGCCTGTATGCCGAGCAGATCAAGCCGACTGGCCACCGAGTGATCGACTATCGCCTGGCGGCACGGAAGTGGCAGTTCCTCTGCTGGCTGGCCGACACCAAACCCGTCCTGCTCCACGGCTCCTCGGTGGGCGACATCGCGGAGTTCGAACCACGCCGACCCCGCGACCCGTCAGAGTTCGGCGGACAGCACGCGGTGTTCGGTGCGTCCGACGGAATCTGGGCGTTGTTCTTCGCGGTTGTCGAGCGAACGGTCGCCGGGAGACTGATCAATGCATGCTTCTCGATGGACGGTCGGCCCGAAACCCACTACTACTTCTCGATCGACGCCGACGCGGTCAAGGACCCCTCGGCATTTACTCCCGGCTGGGTGTACGTGCTGCCACGCGAGAGCTTCCAGCGCCAGCCGGACGGCGACTTCCGAGGGCACCTCACCAGCTCGCAGCAGTGGGCGAGTGTGCAGCCTGTGAGACCGTTGGCGGCTCTTCGGGTAGAGCCCGTTGACTTCCCGTTCCTCCAGATGATCCACGGCCACGATGAGGCAGCCGTGACCGCCCGTGCCGCGGCCGACCCGGACGGCTTTCCTTGGCGCGGTGACGATTGAGCCCAGCCGAACCGCTCGCCGGCATGTGCGTGCGACCGGACAGCCATGAGAGCGCGTTCAGGAAACTGGAGTCGATCCTACGAGCGGAGAACTGGTACGGCGCGCCGAGCGGCGGTACGCGGTGGCTCGAAGCGCCTTCGGTTCCAGGGCGACTCGCAGGCCGATCGGGCAATGACCCCACGGAGCGGACTCGCCCGCGACTGGTGATTCCACACTCCGATCAGGCCCCGGTTCGTCGGATCCGACGCTCTAGGCACGTCACTCGATCTCGGCTGCCACCTTCCGCTCGCTACCAGGCGGTGCCGACGCGGGCAACAACGTCGCCCGACAGGTAGCCCTCGAGGAGCCGTTGGGCACCGCCGTAGCGCGCCACTGACGGGTCCGACTCGCCGCGCCAGACCGTGACCACGGTCATCGCTTCCTGGTTGTAGATGCCCCCGCCGAAGAAGGCCATCACCTCGGTCTTGAACGGCACCAGCACGCCGGGATGACAATCCCTCCAGGCACAACTCCACGGCGCGATCCTCGATCCCGTTGCGCGGTGCGACGATGCCCGAGGCCTCGCAGTAGGTCACCCCGACCCAGGCCAGCACGTAGTCGACAGACTCGACGCACAGGCGGTGAGGCCGTGTCCTTCAACCCGGCGCACTCGGAGTATGCAGCGACGGTATCGAGGGGGAACCTCCCAGACACTCACGCGAACCTCTCCGGTCGGATCGACGAAGGACTCGTGCGAGGGACTCAGCGGGTCCGCGACGTCGGTGTCGAACCTCCACTCCCGGGCGGCCGGAACCACGGTCCAGTCCGGAGGATGGCCGACCAGGGGGCCGGCCTCGGAGTGGTACCGCTCGGGCGTAGGGCGATCCAGGCGCCCATGTCCATCGACATGGCGTTCTTCGGGGACCGTGTCGAACTGGGGGATGGGGTGTCGACCGGCCCAGGGCTGTCCCGACCGGTCCTGGCCGCGATTTCCTGTGACTCCCGAGGCGACGACCGCGACGATCGCGGCCACCACACAGCCGACGACGATCGCCGCGCGTCGGCGCGTCTGCGACTTCGCCGAGGCCCGGATCGCCGCGAGGTCGAGCGTGGTCTGCTCCAGGCGGGTCGGTGTGCGCCCGAAGGGCCGGAAACGACCGCGCTCCTCCAGGCTTCTATCTCAACCTCGCCCCCCATCGGATTGTCGCCAGCAGGAACGATTGTCTCGATCTCCGTTTCCGTTCCAATCTGTCTCTCGGTCTCGGTCTGGGTCAGCGTGGAGCGCAGTCGCGCCATCGCCGCCGACGCCGCCGACTTGACCGTGCCGGGCCGGGATGCCGAGTGTCTCCGCAATGTCGGCCTCCGACATACCTTCGCTCATAGCGCAGCACGATCACCGCGCGCTGCCGCGGCGGCAGCCTGCCGTACAGCGGTCCACACCAGCTCGCGCTCGACCACCCCGTTCTCGTGGGACGCCCGGCTCGGCTCGACGACTCGTACGGACGTCATCGCCCAGGACTTCCGGCGACGCCAACTCATCAGTGGTTCCACCACCATCCTTCCGCAGGTAGGCCTCCGTGCTCTGGACATCCCGCACCCGCGGCCAGGTCCGGTACGCCGAGACCCAGACAGAACTGCACAGCATCCTCCGCCAACTGGCGATCCCCGCAGACCGCATAGGCCATGCGAAGAAGTCGGTGCGAGACAGCGCATAGGCCATGCGAAGAAGTCGGTGCGAGACAGCCGCGGCGAGCTCCGCGAACTCGGCTTCCTCCTGAGCCCGCATAAAGTGCCTCCTCGCACGATCACCGACCGACCATTGACCATAAGACGCGGCGACCCGCCTCAACGGTTCATCGGACGGCGCGAGCAATCTCCGACTCTCCGCGCGCGAGGAGAGGTGCTACGTATGTCTGGACGTCATCAGTGTGCCAATCCTGGGACTGAGGGAGCCCGGCCCATGCCGATGCACATACATCGGCTAGATCCGCGCACTCAGCGGGGCATGAGCGGGTGACTACGGGATGGAGAGATGTAGGCCCTCCCGACGCTTGGCAGACTCAGCCGGGCGGGATGCCGTTCTCGTTGCGATAGGTGCGAATGACAGAGACCTTGCCGTTTTTGATGGTGAAGATGTGACTCACCATGCTGATGTGCGTGCGCCCTTCTTGGACGATCGTCGAGAGTTGTTCCACGAGCACGTCTTCGCCGGCCTGAGACACGTTCGGTCTCCGGTCGTCAGGCTGGAACCCTTGTTGATGGGTGCCTTCAATCGTTCAACCATCTGGTCCGCCGACGTGATGCTCACTCGCCATGGCGCGTCGGTCCATGGACTGGCCAGTTTGATCTCAATGTCGTCGGCCAGGAAGCCCCGGATGGCTTCGAAGTCCTCAGGCCGTTGGCTGGCGCGGGCGCGCTGGCTTGCCTCGATATACGCAAGGACGAGGCTGACGTCGTCAGACATGGAGCGATTGAACCACCATTCCCAGGAGGAATCGCTCATCGGCAGATCCGCGCTCCATCAGCAGCGGCATAGTGAGTGCGCTCGTGGCATAGCACGGCAGGATGTCTCCCGTGCCTGCACCGAGAGAGCGTCAGCGTGTGGCCGTGTCCGGGGTGGCGCGAGGGAACGGCAAGATCCTTCTGGTCCGCGCCTCGTCTGAGACGGGCGTCCCGGGGTACGTGGTGGCTGCCCGGTGGGGGCTTGGAGTTCGGCGAGAGTCCCGGGCGAGTGCTGTTCGTGAATGCGTGGAGGAGACCGGGCTTCAGGTACGCGTGCGTGGCCTGCTCGATGTTGTCACTGACGTCGCCGAGTGGATGCGCGAGCGGGTGCGGATTCACTCGATTCGGCTCATCTATGAGGTCGAGGTCATAGGTGGGTCTGCCCGGCCCGAGACGAATGGGTCAACGGATGCTGTGCAGTGGCTCCGCTACGGCGACCTTCAGACCGTGGACGTAATTCCGTGGCTCAGGGAAGTAGCGAGCAGGCATCTGACCCCGAACTGAGCCAGACTAGGCGTCCCTAACCCGGCGCCCGGACATCGGCAGATCCGCGCACCATCAGCGGCAGATGAGTGCACATAAGGCGGTGCGACCCAAGCCCGAAGGAGGGGACATGTTCGCTCGAATTGCCGTGTGGGAGCCGATGCCCGACGACGACCGCCAGTGGGTAAGAATGTGCAGCCAAGTCGATCCCTGGAGTGCTAAGCGCCTACGCGCCCGCCGCGGCACATATCCAGAAGTCGATTG
>CAWBRP010000003.1:0-354831 GCA_963791275.1 uncultured Actinomycetota bacterium | reverse complement strand
GCAGCTCCTCGGCGAGCGTGGTGTACTCCCCGTGCCGTCGGAACGAGTAGCGCGTGAAGTCGGCGAACTCCAGGAGCAGCTCGCGGGCCCGGTCGGGGTCGGTGCGCACGAAGGACGCGATCGCGCCGAGGGAGTTGTAGACGAAGTGCGGCGAGATCTGCGCCCGCAGCGCCCGCACCTCCGCCTCCATGAGCCGGGTCCGGGACGCGTCCAGCTCCGCGAGCTCGAGCTGCCCGGAGACCCACTGGGCGACCTCGGACGTGGCGCGGGTCAGGCCGGCGGTGGCGTGCTCGGTGAACACCTGGAGGGTGCCCACGATCGACTCGTCCACCACCAGGGGGGACACGATCGCGTGCCGGACCGCGCAGCCGCTCTGGTCGCAGGTCAGCTCGCGGTCGCCGATCACCCGGGTGTAGCCGTGCTCGAGGACGACGTCGGCGAGATCCGGTGCGGCGCTCGCGTGGTGGCGTCCCGCGCCGTCCCACGCCAGGAGCTGCGAGCCGCGGGTGAGGGCGACCGCCGGGGCGCCGAGCAGGCTGCGCAGGTGCTTGACGCTGCGCTCCGCACTGGCGCCGGTGAGTCCCTCACGGAGCGCCGGTGAGGCCAGTGACGCGGTGTGCAGGGTGCGAAAAGTCGCCCGGTCGGCCTCGGTGCCGAGGTGGGCCCGCCGGAAGATCCCCAGGACCGAGCCGGGGCGCCGAGTGGACATGTGCCGCGACCGTAGCCACCGATCACGGACGGTGTCGAGGGCGCGCGGCCGGTCGTTGTCTAGACCACGACCACAGGGCTGTTCTCACGGCCCCGGGACTCACCTATGCTCGCCTTGCCGAGATGGCAGATAGAGCGCGCCGGGGGGCAATCTCTAGTAGTCGCCGTCGCGGCGGGGGGCATCATCATGACGCTCTTCGTCGCGGCGGCGCTGCGCATTTCCAGGGTTTTACCTTGGGCCCGCCTCAGCGGAAGTCGATGAGCAGCATGTCGGTGTCCGAGCCGTCGTTGTGGGGTCCGGGATCCGTCGCGCTGACGTTCCCGTCCTCGTCGCTACGTCCGCTGAGCCGGTCGATGACCCGCGCCCGGAAGCACTGGCTCCGGTAGGGCAGCTGCATGCCGTCGTACCCCCGCCCGAAGTCGTCGTAGAACCCCACGACCTCCGCGATCTTGGCCTGTCGCGCCGCGATGTCGAGCGTCGACACGTTGGACCGGGAGAGCACCAGGTCGACGAGTGAGTCGCGGTTGATGTCCTGCCACATCGCAAAGGTCTCGGCCTCGGGGGGGTCGAACAGCCCGGACCCCGCGAGCACCTCGGTCGGGTCGGTGAGCTGTTCCTGGGTGCCGATCAGGTCCCCGAGGCGGCGGACCCAGGGGATTCGTTCGTCGCGCTGGTTCCACACCAGCGCCAGCACGCCGCCCGGCTTGAGCACCCGGGCGATCTCGGGCAGCGCGACCGCATGGTCGAACCAGTGGAAGGCCTGGGCGGCGATCACCACGTCGACGGAACGGTCCTCGACGGGGAGGTCCTCGGCGGGGGCGACGGCGGTGCGGGCCTCGGGCACGCGGGCGTCGAGGATCGCCAGCATCTGCTCGTCGGGGTCGGTGGCGAGGACGTCGTGACCCTGGGCGAGCAGCTCGGCGGTCAGCTTGCCGGTGCCCGCCCCGATCTCGAGGATGCTCGCGGCCTCTCGGCCGACCAGCCAGCGCACGGCGTCGGCCGGGTAGCCCGGTCGGCCGCGGTCGTAGGCCTCGGCCACCGGCCCGAACGACCGCGCCCACCGCTCCACGCGGGGGTCCCCCGCCAGCTCGTCGTCCATCGCGCTCACGCTACCCGCCCGCCCGGGCCTAGCCTGTGCGGCGTGACGAGGGGATCGCTGGCGGAGCTGGGCGCACTCGAGGGCGTGCCGTCGGCGCTGGCCGCCGCGCGGGACGGGATCGACCTGGTGCTCCGCGATCGCGGGCTGCGGCGGACCAGTCCGGCCACCACCGCCGAGTCGCTGTTGCGCGGCGCCCGGGCGAGTGCCGTGCTGGAGGGATCGACCGCCACCCTCGACGAGGTGCGGGGTGGTGCGGGCGACGCGGTCGCCCAGGACGCGGTCCGGCTCTCCACCCACCTGCTCGGCCTGGCACCCCTCCTGCGGACCTCACCGCTGCAGGCGCTGGCCCGGATGCACGCCGTGGCCGCGGCCTCGGGGCCCCAGGACCTGGCCGGCCGTCCGGTCGACGCCGTCGCGGCCGCCCGGCTGCAGGAGGTGGGTCGGCTGCTGGCGGCCCCGACCGCCGAACCGGCCCTGCTGCTGGCCGCGGTCGTGCACGGCGAGCTGATGGCGGCGGCGCCGTTCGCCTCGCACAACGGGCTGGTCGCCCGGGCCACCGAGCGACTCGTGCTGGTCTCGCGCGGGCTCGACGAGAAGTCCTTGGTGGTGCCGGAGGCCGGGCACCTCGCTCTGCGGCCGGAGTACGAGTCGAACCTGCGCGCGTTCCGGGACGGCGGACGGGCCGGCGTCCACGCCTGGCTGCTGTACGCCGCCGAGGCCTACACCGCCGCGGTGTCGGCGAGCCCGCTCGCGGGCTGAGCACCGGCCCGGACATGCGAGCGGCACCCGACTCGCAAGGAGCAGATGCCGCCGCTGACACGTGAAGCCGTGGCTACCAGGCGTGCAACGTCTAACTGCTGCCTCGGAAGTGTTCCGGTGGCTCGCGCCCTGTAGGAAGGGTAGATCGCCGCGTGGGTACCCGGCTCACGTGCAATATCTAGTTGTTCTTCTTCGTTTGTACGCCGATCCGGCAGCACCTTCAAGGGTTGACATCGGCGTCCCGACGTGGGGTTCCCCCACGGTGACAGCAGTCGGCCACGCCGATGTCGCTCCGCGTCGTCGAACGTGGCCGGAGGAGGACACCGGGATCTGGTCAGGCGCCGAGTCTGCGGCGTCGGACGCCCGCCCAGACGACGCCGCCGACCGCGACCGCGCCGCCGACGGCCAGCGCGGTGAGGCGGGGGCGCGGGATCGAGACCCGCGAGCGGAGCGCGACGGGCTTGGTGAAGACCAGGACCGGCCAGCCGCGGGCGACGGCGACCCGGCGGAGCTCCTTGTCGGGGTTGACCGCGTGCGGGTGGCCGACCACCTCGAGCATGTGCACGTCGGTGATCGAGTCGCTGTAGGCGTAGCTCGCGTCCAGGTCGTAGCCGCACTCCTCGGCCAGCGCCCGGATCGCGGCGGCCTTCTGCTCGGCGTACGCGTAGTACTCGATCTCGCCGGTGTACCGGCCGTCGATGATCTCCAGCCGGGAGGCGACGACCCGGTCGGCGCCGAGCATCTCGCCGATGGGGCCGACGACGTCGGACCCGGAAGCGGACACGATCACCACGTCGCGCCCGGCGAGCTTGTGCTCCTCGATGAGGGACACGGCTTCGTCGAAGACCAGCGGGTCGACGACGTTGTGCAGCGTGTCCGCGACGATCTCGCGGACCGTGGCGGCGTCCCAGCCGGCAACGAGCTGCGACATGAACTGCCGCATCTTCTCCATCTGGTCGTGGTCCGCGCCACCGACGAAGAAGACGAACTGGGCGTACGCCGAGCGCAGCATCGCGCCGCGGGTGATGAGCCCACCCGCGAGGAAGGGCTTGCTGAAGGCCAGCGAGCTCGACTTGGCGATGATGGTCTTGTCGAGGTCGAAGAAGGCCGCGGTACCGCGCGTCTGCACGGTGCTCATCGTAGGAGAGCACCCTGCGTGCCTGGCGCAGAACGGCCCGGGAGCCGTCCACAGACGTACCGCGGACGGCAGGTGTCCCCAGCGCGGCCGGCGACCGGGGCGCGCACCCGGGTCGCCGCGCGAGCCTCGAGGGCATGAGCGCACCCCTGGTGGTCACCCGCGACGCGTCGTTGCTCGACGAGGTGCTCCGGCTCGCCGCGGCGGCCGGCGTGACGCCTCGGGTGTGCCGGGGAGCAACCGAGGCGCTGGCGGCTTGGTCGGCGGCCCCGCTGGTCCTCCTCGGTGCCGACGTGGCACGCGAGATGGCTTCGCTCCGGCCCGGTCGTCGGGACGCGACCCACGTCGTGGCCACCGGCCCGGTTCCCGACGACCTGTTCGCGCTGGCCCTCGCCGTGGGCGCGGAAAGTGTCGCCGAGCTTCCCCGCTCCGAAGCGTGGCTCGTCGAGGTCCTCACCGACGCCGGTGACCGGGCGCCGAGCCTGGGTCGCGTGGTGGCGGTGGTGGGCGGCAGCGGGGGCGCCGGGGCGACGACCTTCGCCTGCGCCCTGGGTCAGGTGGGCGCCCGGCGGGGGTCCGCGATCCTGGTCGACCTCGATCCGCTGGGCCCGGGACTGGACCGGGTCCTCGGGCTCGAGCAGCGCGACGGGGTCCGCTGGGACGCCCTGCAACAGACGACCGGGCGACTCAGCGCGCGCTCGTTGCACGACGCCGTCCCCCGTCGCGACGGCCTCGGGGTGCTCACCTGGCCACCCGGGCCGGGCGGGTCGGCGCAACCGTTCGCCGTCCGCGAGGCGCTCTCCGCAGCGGGCCGCGGCCACGACCTCGTGGTGGTCGACCTGCCCCGCTCGACCGACGCCCTGGTGGTCGAGGTGGTCGCCCGCTGCGACCTCCTCCTGGTGGTGACGGTGCCCACGGTGAGCGGGGTCGCGGCCGCGGGCCGGCTCGCCGAACGACTGCGCGGGGCGACGCCGACCCGTCTGGTGGTCCGTGGTCATGGGGTTCCCACGCGCGAGATCGAACGGGTCACGCTGGTCCCCTTGGGGGTCGACATGCCCGGCCAGCGAGGGCTCGCCGAGTCCCTCGACCTCGGTCTAGGCCCCGTCCGGTCCCGCCGGGGGCCGTTGGGTCGCGCCGCCGAGGAGGTCCTGGCGTCCCTGGCGCCGCGGGCCCGAGCGGCATGACCGCGACATGACCGCTTCAGGGCTGCCGCTCGGCATCGTCGAGGCGGTCCGCGACCGGCTGAGCCGCAGGCCCGGCGAGCTCACACCCGCCCGGGTGGCCGAGGCCCTGCGCGAGACCGGGCTGCCGGTCGGCGACACCACGGTGCTCGCGGTCCACGACGCGCTGCGCGGCGACGTGCTGGGCGCCGGGCTGCTCGAGCCGCTGCTGCGGCTGCCGGGCGTCACCGACGTCCTGGTCAACGGCCCGGACCGGGTCTTCCTCGACCGAGGTGCGGGTCTCGAGCTCACGGAGGTGCGGTTCGCCGACGACGAGGCGGTCCGCCGCCTGGCTCAGCGACTGGCGGCCGGCGGCGGTCGTCGGCTCGACGACGCGACCCCCCACGTCGACGTCCGGCTCCCCGACGGCACCAGGTTGCACGCGGTCCTCGCACCCGTCTCTCGCTCGGGGACTGCCCTGTCGCTGCGGGTGCCGACCCGGGTGGCGTTCACCCTCCCCGACCTGGTGGCCTCCGGCTCGCTGGCGCCGTCCGGCGCCCGGCTGCTCGAGCACCTGGTCGCGGCCCGCGCAGCCTTCCTCGTCAGCGGTGGCACGGGCTCGGGGAAGACGACCCTGCTCTCGACGCTGCTGGGACTCGTGGCCCCCGCCGAGCGCGTGGTCCTGGTCGAGGACTCCGCCGAGCTGACACCGGCGCACCCGCACGTGGTGTCGCTGGAGGCCCGGCCGCCGAACATCGAGGCGTCGGGCGAGATCACGGTGCGCGACCTGGTCCGGCAGGCGCTCCGGATGCGGCCCGACCGGCTGGTGGTGGGCGAGGTCCGCGGGGCCGAGGTCACCGAGCTGCTGGCGGCCCTCAACACCGGCCACGAAGGCGGGGCGGGCACCATCCACGCCAACTCTGCCGCCGACGTCCCGGCCCGCATCGAGGCGCTGGCGCTGGCGGCCGGGCTCCCGCGGGCGGCCGCGCACAGCCAGCTCGCCGCGGCCCTGGACGCCGTGGTGCACGTAGCGCGCACGCCGGGAGGCCGCCGGCTGCTCCGGGAGGTCGCGGTGCCGGTGCGCGAGGAGTCCGGCCTGGTGCGGATGTCGACGGCCGTCTCCTTCGACGACGCGGGTGGGGCCAGCGCCGGTCCCGGGTCCCGCCGCCTCGACGAACGGCTCGCCCGGTGACCCTGGCAGCGGCGTGTGCCGCCCTGGCCGTGTTCTTGAACATCCGACCGCCCGGCAGGGTCCGGCCCAGCCCGGGCGGTCCGGGCGGGGGACGGACCCTCGCCTGGGCGTGGCTGCTCGCCCTGCCGACCGCGGCGGTCGCGTGGGTCCCGGGTCATTGGCTCGTCCTGGCGGCGATCATCGCGCTGGCCGTGGCCGGTGTCGGTCGTCTGGAGCAGCGCCGGGCCGGTCGGGCCGCCGCGGCGGCGAGGGCAGCGCACGTGCTGGAGGCGTGCGAACAGCTGGCCGCGGAGCTCGCCGCCGGCCAGCCACCCGGGACGGCCCTCCAGCGCTTGGCGGGCGACTGGCCCGCACTGGCGCCGGCGGCCGAGGCGTTCGCGCTCGGGTCGGACGTCCCGACCGCGTTGCGCGCCGCGGCTGCGGCGCCGGGCGCCGGTGACCTCCGGCTGCTGGCCGCGGGCTGGCAGGTCTCCCACCGGACCGGAGCCGGCCTGGCCGAGGCGGTCGCGCGGATCGCCGATGCGTTGCGGGAGCAGCAGGCGACCCGCCGACTGGTGGCGGGTGAGCTGGCCTCGGCGCGCGCCACCGCGCGGCTGGTGGCCGGCCTGCCGCTCCTGGTCCTGCTCATGGGGTCGGGTGTCGGCGGGGCTCCCTGGCACTTCCTGCTGGCGACCCCCGCCGGCCTGGTCTGCCTCGGGAGCGGGCTCGCCCTGGGGCTGGTCGGGCTCTGGTGGATCGAGGGTCTCACCGGGGACCCGGCGTGAACCTCGCTCTGCTCGCCGCGGTGACGAGCGCTTGGGCGGTGCTGCTGGCCGTGCCGGGGCCGCCGTCGGCGCGTGGCCTGCGCACGCCCGCGCCGATGGTGCAGGACCCTCCGCCCGGCCGGGTCCGCCGGTGGCGCGCACCGCTCAGCCTGCTCGCCGGGGTGGCGGCGACGCTGTTCGTCGCCGGCCCCGGGGGTCCCGTGGTCGGTGTGCTGGCCGCAGTGGCGTCCTACGTCGCGCTGGGCCGCGGCGAGGACTCGGCCACCCGTCTGGCCCGGCTGTCCGCAGAGGCCGACCTGCCGCCGCTCGTGCTCCTCCTGGCGGCCGGCTTGCGCAGTGGGTCGCCACCCCACGAGGCCCTGACCGTGGCCTGCGGAGCGCTGCCGGGAGCCGCGGCCGACCGGCTGGTCGAGGTGCGTGCGCGACTGGCCCTCGGGGTGGACCCGGTCGCCGTGTGGGAGCCGCTGACCGCCGACCCGGTGCTGGCGCCGCTGGCGCGCACGCTGTCTCGGGCCGCGCGGTCCGGGGCCCGGGTCGCGGACGCGGTGGACCGGCTGTCGGTCGACCTGGCCCGGCAGGCGCGCGGACGCAGCGAGGAGCGGGCGCGCTCGGTCGGGGTGCGAGCGGCCGTGCCGCTGGGTCTCTGCCTGTTGCCGGCGTTCCTGCTCCTCGGTGTGGTGCCGGTCGTGGCCGGCCTGTTCGACGCCCTGACCGCGTGAGGGGGCCGCCGGTCGCGCACAGCGGCCGCCTCGGGGCCGGCCGTCCACAGCGGCCGCCCGGTGCGACCCGGCGGGGCCGCGCCTCGTCCAGAGTCGGTCCCGGGACGGGCAGGGCGCCCGCCGGAGAGGAGATCTCGATGACGACCCACCAGGACATCGACGAGCGGGGCATCACCACCGCGGAGTACGCCGTCGGCACGGCGGCCGGAGCGGGCCTGGCCGGCCTGCTCTACAAGATGCTGACCGGCGGCTTCGGCACCGAGCTGTTGACCACGCTCTTCGACCACGTGCTGGGCCTGCTCGGGATCGGGTGAGACCGCGGGTGCCACTCCGGGCGCAGCGCGGCGCGGTGACGGCCGAGCTGGCGATGGCGATCCCCGTGCTGGTCGCCCTCACCGTCGGGCTCGTGTGGTTGCTGTCCGTCGGGTTCGCCCAGGTGCGGATGATCGACGCCGCGCGCGAGACGGCCCGTGCCCTGGCCCGGGGGGACGACCCGGGCGAGGCCCTGGCCGTCGGGCAGCACGTGGCACCGGCGGGCGCGCGCTTCGCGATCTCCGAGTCCGACGGCCTGGTCACGGTGCGGGCCACCGGCCCGGCCGGCGACTCCGGCCTCGAGCTGCGGTGGCTGCCCGACGTCGAGCTGTCCGCGCAGGCCGTGGCGCTGATGGAGGACGACCCGTGACGCGGGCGTCCGGGGAGCGTGGCGCGGCCACCGTGCTGGCCACGGCGTTCCTGGGGCTGCTCCTGCTCGTCGGGTCGGCCCTCGGGGTGGTCGCCGCCATGGTCGCCGCCCATCGTCAGGCCCAGTCGGCCGCCGACCTCGCCGCACTCGCGGCCGCCGGCGCGCTGCGCCGTGGCGGCGACGCCTGCGAGGCGGCGGGCCGGGTCGCCCCCGCCAACGGCGCCTCGCTCGAGGCCTGCCTGGTGGACGGGGCCGACGTGACGGTCACGGTCCGGGTGACCGGACCGCGGTTCCTGGGTCAGGCGGGCGACCTCGACGCGCGGGCGCGCGCCGGCCCCGGCTGACCGGTGGGACGGTCAGGGGGTGATGTCGTCGTCGCTCTTGCGCTCGGCCTCGGCGCGGTCGAGCTTGGCCGACAGCGCGTTGAGCTCCTTGCGCTCGCGCCGTGCCTTGAGCTCGCGGCGGGTGCCGAACCTGAGGATGGTGTAGCCCCACAGCACCGCGACGCCCGCGCCGACGCCCACCAGGAAGATCCCGAGAGCACTCAGGTCCAGGCCGAGGTAGGTGACCGTGCCCTCGCTGACGAAGACCGCCGAGAGGATCGCGATCACACCAGCGCCGATGAGGAGCAGACCCAGGATCACCATGGGGGCAGATTAGTGCAGTCCCCGGCCCGCGAGCAGGGTGTCGAGCAGCAGCACCGCGCCGGGCTTGTCCAGGGGGCTGTTCTGGTTGCCGCACTTGGGCGACTGGATGCAGGAGGGGCAGCCCTCGGGGCAGCCGCACGAGGCGATCGTCTCGCGGGTGGCGGCCAACCAGTCCCCGGCGGCCCGGTAGCCGCGCTCGGAGAAGCCGGCGCCTCCGGGGTGTCCGTCGTAGACGAACACCGTGAGCCGGCCGGTGTCGGGGTGGTGCGCCGTGGAGACGCCGCCGATGTCCCAGCGGTCGCAGGTCGCGAACAGGGGGAGCAGCCCGATCGCGCAGTGCTCGGCGGCGTGCGCCGCCCCGGGCAGGTCGACCGCCGCGAGTCCGGCCTCGGCCAGAGCTTCGGGGGGCATCGTCCACCACACGGCCGTGGTGCGCAGCGTGCGCGGCGGGAGGTCCAGGGGCGTCTCGGCGACCACCTCGCCGGTGGGCGAGCGGCGGGTCAGGAAGGACACGACCTGGTGGGTCACCTCGACCTCGCCGAGGGCCAGGCTCGCCCCGGCCCAGTCCTGGGTCTCGCGGACTGCCGCGACGCTGATGTCGGTGATCTCGCGGGCCGTGGTCGAGTAGTCCACGATCGCCTGGGTCATCACGGCCACCCGCTCCTCGAGGTCGAGCGTCTCGACCAGCCAGGTCTCGCCCCGGTGGACGTACACGGCCCCCGCATGGGCGGTCGCGTGGGCGCCGCCGGCGTCGACGGTGCCGATCACCCGACCCGTCGCCGACTCGACGAGCTGGACGGGGGAGCCGCCCGCCGACCTGATGTCGGTGAGGTCACAGGCGCGGCGGCGGTCGGTCCAGTACCACCCCTGGGCGCGGCGGCGCAGCAGGCCGGCCTTCGTCAGGTCGTCGACGCACTCGCGCGACCGGGGACCGAACAGGGCCAGGTCGGACTCCGAGAGCGGGCTCTCGTGCGCGGCCGCGCACAGGTGCGGACCCAGCACGTGCGGGTTGTCGGGGTCGAACACCGAGGCCTCGACCGGGCGTCCGAACAGCGCCTCTGGGTGGTGCACGAGGTAGGTGTCGAGCGGGTCGTCCCGGGCGACCAGGACGCCCAGCGCATCCTGGCCGTCGCGCCCGGCACGGCCCACCTGCTGCCAGAAGGCCGCTCGGGTGCCGGGGTAGCCCGCCAGCACCACGGCGTCGAGACCGTGCACGTCGATGCCGAGCTCGAGCGCGTTGGTCGCCGCCAGGCCGGTGAGCCGACCCCCGCGCAGGTCCGCCTCGATCGCTCGTCGCTCCTCGGGCAGGTAGCCACCGCGGTACGACGCGACCTGTCCCGCCAGCGCCGGATCGACCTCCTCGAGGAGGGCCGCGGCCGTGCTCGCCACCTGCTCGACGCCGCGCCGGGAGCGCACGAAGGCCAGGGTGCGGACCTCGTCGAGGACCAGGTCGGTCAGGAGTTCCGCGGTCTCCGAGGAGGCCGCCCGACGCACGGGTGCGCCGTTCTCGCCGAGGAACGAGGTGAAGGGCGGCTCCCAGAGCGCCAGGGTGACCGCGCCACGCGGCGAGTGGTCGCCGGTCACGGCCAGCACGTCGAGGCCGGTGAGCCGGGACGCCGCGCGCTCGGGCTCGGCCATGGTTGCGGAGGCCAGCACGAAGGTGGGGGACGCGCCGTACGAGCGCGGCGACCCGCCGCAACCGGCGCAGGACCTGGGCGACGTGCGCCCCGAAGACGCCGCGGTAGTGGTGGCACTCGTCGACGACGACGTACTGGAGGCTCGACCAGAACGGCGCCCACCGACGGTGCGCCGGCAGCATCGAGCGGTGCAGCATGTCGGGGTTGGTCAGGAGGTACTCGCCGAAGTCGCGCGCCCAGTCCCGCTGCTCGCGACTGCTGTCCCCGTCGTGGGTGGTCGCCCGCACGTCGAGGCCCAGGCCCTGGAGGGAGGCGAGCTGGTCCTGGGCCAGGGCCTTGGTCGGCGCGAGGTAGAGCACCCCGGCGCCGCGCTGCGCGCGGGGACCCCGCCCCGACCGGATCGCCGTGAGCGCCGGGAGCTGGTAGGCCAGCGACTTGCCGGACGCGGTGCCGGTCGACAGCACGACGTGCCGGCCGGCGTGCGCCGCGTCGGCGGCCATCGCCTGGTGCCGCCACGGTGCCACCACTCCCCGGGCTGCGAAGGCAGCGACCACGTCCGGTGCGGCCCAGGCGGGCCAGGGCTCCACGTCGGCGGCACGAGGCGGCAGCACCTCGAGGTGGCGCAGCCGGTCGGCCCGCCCGGGCACGGCGGCGAGGCGTTCGATCACCCCGGTGACCCCGACCCGACCCGGCGGCACGGGGTGGCCGCTCCGGTGGTCGAGGGGTGGGGCGGACGCGTGCATGGAACGAGTGTCGCAAAGACGACCGACGGCGGCGGATCTCGATGGTCTGTGCGAGGTTTTCTGCGGGACCGACGGGGGCATGGTTTGATAACACCTGGCAGTATTCGGGGCGCGGCGCCACCGAGGAGGTCGGCACCCCAGCTCAGGTGCCCTGAGGAGCAGATGTGGATCTGACACTGGCAACGCGAGAGGTCGATGGCACCACCATCGTCTCTGTCGGCGGTGAGATCGACGTGTACACCGCGCCCAGCTGCGGGACAAGATCACCGAGCTCGTCGCCGACGGGCGCTACCACCTGGTGATCGACATGGAGGCCGTCGAGTTCCTCGACTCGACCGGGCTCGGCGTCCTGGTCGGCGGGTTGAAGAAGGTGCGCGCCAACAGCGGTTCGCTGCAGCTTGTCTGCAACCAGGAGCGGTTGCTGAAGATCTTCCGGATCACCGGCCTGGCGAAGGTCTTCGTCATCCACCGCTCGACCGACGACGCGCTCGGCGCCGAGCACACGTCCGCCTGACCCCCGCTCCGGAGCCCTCATCGGCATCCGGTAGCGCGTGGGTGCGCCCGGTCAGACCCGAATGCGGTTCTGGGCCCTTCCTTGCGTAGACTCCCCGGCGTTCATGCGATCTGCATCATCCCCAGGAGGAATACACATGACCGGGATCTATCCCGCTGTCGTGGAGCTCAACGGGGGCAATCTCACGCTGGTCATCGTCGTACTCCTGATCGCGCTCGGCGCTCTCGGGATGGCTGCGATGTTCCGCCAGCAGGTGATGGCCGCCGCTGAAGGCACCGACAACATGAAGAACATCGCCCAGGCCGTCCAGGAAGGCGCCAACGCCTACCTGACCCGGCAGTTCCGCACCCTCGCGGTCTTCGCGGCGGTCGCGTTCTTCGCGCTGCTGCTGCTGCCCGCCGACGACACCACGGTCCGGATCTTCCGCTCGGTGTTCTTCCTCGTCGGCGCCGGCTTCTCGGCCGCCGTCGGGTACCTCGGCATGAACCTCGCCGTCCGGGCCAACCTCCGCGTCGCCGCGGCCGCCGAGACGACGGGCCGCGAGAACGCCATGCGGATCGGCCTGCGCACCGGCGCCATGGTCGGCATGCTGACCGTCGGCCTCGGCCTGCTGGGCGCGAGCCTCGTGGTGCTGTTCTTCCAGCACGACGCCCCCTACGTGCTGGAGGGCTTCGGCTTCGGCGCCACGCTGCTCGCCATGTTCATGCGAGTCGGCGGCGGCATCTTCACCAAGGCCGCCGACGTCGGCGCCGACCTGGTCGGCAAGGTCGAGACAACATCCCCGAGGACGACCCGCGCAACGCCGCGACGATCGCCGACAACGTCGGCGACAACGTCGGCGACTGCGCCGGCATGGCCGCCGACATCTTCGAGTCGTACGACGTCACCATCGTCGCGGCGCTGATCCTGGGCTCGCAGGCCTTCGGCGACAAGGGCCTGATCTTCCCGCTGCTGATCCCCGCCATCGGCGCCCTGACCGCCGTCGCCGGCGTCTACCTCACCCGGCCCAAGGCCGGCGAGAACGGCCTGAAGACCATCAACCGGTCCTTCTACCTGTCCTCCGGCATCGCCGCGGTGGCCAGCGTGGTGCTGTCCTACGTCTACCTGCCGAGCACCTTCGGCGAGTTCACCAACATCGCCGGCAACCTCACGACCGCCGAGGGCGACCCGCGCTTCATCGCGTCCTCCGCCGTGGTCATCGGCATCGTCATGTCGGCCGGGATCCTGGCGCTCACCGGCTACTTCACCGGCACCGAGTACCGCCCCGTCAAGGACGTCGGCAAGACCTCGCTCACCGGCGCCGCGACCGTCATCCTCGCCGGCCTCTCGGTCGGCTTCGAGTCCGCGGTCTACACCACCCTGGTCATCGGCGCGGCCGTGTTCGGCGCCTACCTCCTCGGTGGCGCGACGCTGACCGTGTCGCTGTTCGCGGTGGCGCTGGCCGGCTGCGGCCTGCTCACCACCGTCGGCGTGATCGTGGCCATGGACACCTTCGGCCCGGTCTCGGACAACGCGCAGGGCATCGCGGAGATGTCCGGCGACGTCGAGCCCCGAGGGCGCCCAGATCCTCACCGAGCTCGACGCGGTCGGCAACACGACCAAGGCGATCACCAAGGGCATCGCGATCGCCACCGCCGTGCTGGCGGCGACCGCGCTGTTCGGGTCGTACGCCACCTCGGTCTTCGAGTCGCTCAACGACGCGAAGCCGGCGAACGACGAGCTCTACCTGCTCGACTTCAGCGTCTTCAACCCGGCCGTCATCGTCGGCGTGCTCCTCGGTGCGGCCGTGGTGTTCCTCTTCTCGGGCCTGGCCATCAACGCCGTCGCCCGGGCCGCGGGCGCCGTGGTCTTCGAGGTGCGTCGCCAGTTCCGCGAGATCCCCGGGATCATGGAGGGCACCGGCCGGCCGGAGTACGGCAAGGTCGTCGACATCGTCACGAAGGACTCGCTGCGTGAGCTCGTTGCGCCGGGCATCCTGGCGGTACTCGCCCCGATCGCCGTCGGGTTCGGGCTCGGCGTGACCGCGCTGGCCGGCTTCCTCGCCGGTGCGATCGGCGCCGGCACCCTGATGGCGGTGTTCCTGGCCAACTCCGGTGGTGCCTGGGACAACGCCAAGAAGCTGGTCGAGGACGGCCACCACGGCGGCAAGGGCTCGGAGGCGCACGCGGCCACCATCATCGGTGACACCGTCGGCGACCCGTTCAAGGACACCGCCGGCCCGGCGATCAACCCGCTGATCAAGGTGATGAACCTGGTCTCGCTGCTGATCGCCAGCGCGGTGGTCTCCACCAGCGTCGGGGACGACCAGAACGACATGCTGCGGATCGGGATCGCGCTCGTCGCGGTCGTGATCATCGTGGTCGCGGTCTACCTCTCCAAGCAGCGTGAGGTCACCATCAGCGACGACGGTGACAACACCGGCTCCTCGTCGTTCACGCCGCACGCCAACGCCTGACCCGTACCACTCGCCGGCCCGTCACCTCTCGAGGTGGCGGGCCGGTGCTGGTTGCGGACGCCCTGCGAGAGTGGGGCGCATGAGCGATCTGCCGGCCCGGCTCCGGGACGCGCTGGGCGCGGCCGACTTCACCTATGACGCGGTCGCCGACCTGCTCGGGTCGCGCGCCTCCGCCGCCTTGGAGCGCAACGAGACGACGCCCGGCCTGCGCCGCACCGCCGACGGCTCCGCGCTCGCGACGCTGGTCCGGCTGTTCCTGCTCCAGGTGCGGGTCTCGGAGCCCGCTGCCCGGCGGGCACTGCCGGGCCTGGTCGACGCCCTGGCCGAGGAGGGAGTGCTGGCCCGCAGCGGCGGCGAGGTGGCCGCGCGTCTCGACTGCCGCCCCTACTCCGCCGACGGTGTCGACCTCTGGGTGGTCAGCGACCTCACGCCCGGGCTGGACGGCGCGGCGAACCGGGTGGCCGCCGACCACGTCCTGGGCATCTCCTCGGCATCCACGTCGCTCGCCCGGCTCACCGTCCGTCATCCGGTGGCCAGCGCGCTCGACCTGGGCACCGGCTGCGGTGTCCAGGCGCTGCACCTGTCCACCCACAGCGCCCGGGTGGTGGCGACCGACGTCAACCAGCGCGCCCTGTGGGTGACCCGGTTCAACGCCGCCCTGAACGGCGTCGACGACGCGACCATCGAGGTGCGGGATGGTTCGCTCTTCGAGCCCGTCGCCGGTGAGACCTTCGACCTGGTCGTGACCAACCCGCCGTTCGTGATCTCGCCCGCGACCGACGACCGGTTGGTCTACCGCGACTCCGGCCTGCCGGGCGACCGGGTGGTGGAGGACCTCGTCCGGGCCGCGCCGCGACACCTCACCCCGGGGGGCTGGTGCCAGGTGCTGGCGAACTGGGTGATCGCGCGCGACGTCCCCTGGGACCAGCGCCTCGCCGGGTGGCTCGACGACTCCTGCGACGCGCTGGTCGTGCAGCGCGAGATCCTCGACCCCGCGGCGTACGTCGCCCTGTGGCTCAGGGACTCCGGTCACTTCGGCGGGCCCGAGCACGCCGCACGCTACGACCGCTGGCTGGGCTGGTTCGACGACCAGGGCATCGAGGGTGTCGGTTTCGGCTGGGTCAACCTGCGCCGCCACCGGACCGTCGGCCTCGCTCCCACGAGGGAGCTGCTCGACTGGCCGTACGACGTGGAGCAGCCGATCGCCCCGGCCATCGCCGCCTGGGCCACGGCGGTGGACCTGCTGCGCACCGAGCCTGACCTGGCGAGGATGCAGCTGGTCGCCGCCGTGGACCTGGTCCAGGAGACCCAGGGCCCGCCCGGAGCGGAGGACCCCAGCACGATCGTGCTGCGCCGGCAGCGGGGCCTGCGTCGGGCCCGCCAGGTGGACACCGTCGAGGCGGCGCTGGTGGGCGCCTGCGACGGCGACCTCACGGTCGGCCAGATCCTGGACGCGCTCGCGCAGATCCTCGACCGCGAGCCGGCCGAGCTGCACGCGACGTACCTGCCGGTGGTGCGGGAGCTGGTCGCGGAGGGCTTCCTCGAGCTCCCCTGACGCACACGACGGCCCGGCACCTGAGGTGCCGGGCCGTCGTTGTTCAGCTGGGTGTGGCTACTTGGTCACCTTCACGGTGACCTTGTCCTTCGAGGCCGTGACGGCCGTGCTGCCGAGGTACTCGACGGTCAGCTTGTTCTTGCCGACCTCGAGCTTCTTGAGCTTCAGCGAGAGCGTGGCCTTGCCGTTCTTGAGCTGGCCCTTGGTCACGGTCTTGCCGTCGAGCGGTGACCTTGACCTTGCCGGTCGCGATGAGCCCGGTGACGGTGACCTTGGCCTTGATCTTGACCGTGTCGGACTGGGCACCGCTGTCGGGCTTGCCCTTCGCGCTCACCGTGGACTTGAGCTGCTGGACGTCGCTCGCCGTGCTGAGGGCGCTGCCCGGGTTGTTGCCCGCCTGCGTCGCGCCGACCCTGACGGTCAGGTCGGTGCCGGCGTCGGCCGCGGTCACGGTGTAGGTGGTGCCGACGGCACCGGCGATCGCGACACCGTCACGCAGCCACTGGTAGCTGAACGTGGGGGTCTCGGTCCAGACGCCGGGGTTGACGGTCAGCTTCTGGCCGACCGTGCTCGTCGCGGGCAGCGACGGGAGGGTGACCGCGGTCGGCGCGGGGCTGAGCCCGTCGAAGTTGAAGTTCTTGACCGTGTCCTGGACCCCGATGGTGAAGACGCCCGGGCCGGAGGGCGTGGTCGGCTCGGCGGTGTTGCCGCCGAGCCACTTGACCTCGTAGCCGGGGGACGCGTCGATGTCCCGCCCGAAGTACATGGTGTAGGTGCCCGGCGGGACCACGGAGAGGTCGTAGTTGCCCTTGCTGTTGGTGTTGTCGTAGTCGAGGTAGCTGAAGGACGAACCGTTCCAGCGCAGCAGCCCGACCTCCACGGAGGCCTCGGGCCCGCCCGCGCCGGTCACGGAGCCGCCCATCGAGCCGACCGCGGGGATCGCCACGTTGGCGGTGACGGCGCCGCCGTCCGGCACGGTGAAGGTCGCCCGCACCCGGCGCCGGTCGTCGGGTCGCCCCAGTCGCCGTTGGAGCAGAAGAGCGGCGCCGTCGGCCACGGTGGCGCACACGAGGTAGTTGGCACCCGGCGCGAAGGCTGAGCGAGTAGGTCTTGGTGGTGCGGCTGATCCGGGCGTCGTCGACGTAGTCCCAGCTGTCGACCCGTCCCACTGGAAGGCCACGGCCGTAGCCCGGGGTGACCGCCCGGTTGGCCGAGCTGACCGAGCCGCTCACGGTGCCGTCGGCGGCGGACGCGCTGGTCATGGTGGCGGTCGCGAGACCGGTGCCCAGGAGGGCGGTGAGGGCGGTGAGAGTGGCTACCTTCCGCACGAGGCGGCGAGGGTGGGTCATGGAGTTCCTTCCCGAAGAACCTGGAATTAGTGTTGGGTCGACTGTTTATCACCGATCTCAGGCGGGCGTCGGCGAACCCGCACAGTGGCGTTGACGGACCGCCCACGAGGGTCGGTCGGGTGGACCGCGAGGCACGCGCTAACGTGTTCGGCCGTACAGTCAACGTCGGGGGCAGCCCTGCCTCCCGGCAGCAGAGCGAGAGAGAGTCAGCGTTCGTGGCACACAAGTTGGTCATCGTCGAGTCACCGGCGAAGGCCCGCACCATCGGCGGGTACCTCGGCTCGGGGTACGTCGTCGAGTCGTCCATCGGCCACATCCGCGACCTCCCGAACAACGCCGCCGACACCCCGGCCAAGATCAAGGACAAGCCGTGGGGACGCCTCGCGGTCGACGTGGAGAACGACTTCACGCCGTACTACGTCGTGCCGCGCGACAAGAAGAGCCACATCTCCAAGCTCAAGAGCCTGCTCAAGGACGCCGACGAGCTCTACCTCGCCACCGACGAGGACCGCGAGGGCGAGGCGATCGCCTGGCACCTGCTCGACGAGCTGAAGCCCAAGGGCATCCCGGTGCACCGGATGGTCTTCCACGAGATCACCAAGCCCGCGATCCTCGCCGCGGTCGAGAACCCGCGCGCGATCATCGACGACCTCGTCGAGGCCCAGGAGACGCGTCGCATCCTCGACCGGCTCTACGGCTACGAGGTCTCCCCGGTGCTCTGGCGCAAGGTGATGTCCGGCCTCTCCGCCGGTCGCGTGCAGTCGGTGGCGACCAGGATGGTCGTCGACCGTGAGCGCGAGCGGATGGCGTTCCGGGTCGCGTCCTACTGGGACCTCGAGGGCACGTTCGACGCCGGCGAGCAGCACGAGCAGCGGATGTTCCCCGCCAAGCTGTACTCGATCGACCAGGTGCGCGTCGCCGGCGGTGCCGACTTCGGCCAGGACGGCGAGCTCTCGACGAAGAAGAGCCGGGTCCACCTCGGCCGGGCCGAGGCCGAGACGCTCGTGGACGCGCTGGGCGACACGTCGTACGACGTCCGCTCGGTGGAGTCCAAGCCCTACCGCCGGCAGCCCTACGCGCCGTTCCGGACCACGACGCTCCAGCAGGAGGCGTCCCGCAAGCTCGGCATGAGCGCGTCGTCGGCGATGTCGGTGGCCCAGCGGCTCTACGAGAACGGCTTCATCACCTACATGCGCACCGACTCGACCACGCTGTCGGGCGCGGCCATCGAGGCGGCGCGCTCGCAGGTGCGCGAGCTGTACGGCGCGGAGTACCTGCCCGACGCCCCGCGGGCCTACACGACCAAGGTCAAGAACGCCCAGGAGGCGCACGAGGCGATCCGCCCGGCCGGCGACTCGTTCCGCACTCCCGCCCAGACCGGTCTCACCGGTGACCAGTTCCGGCTCTACGAGCTGATCTGGATGCGCACCGTCGCCTCGCAGATGAAGGACGCGGTCGGCAACTCGGTGACGGTCCGGCTCGGTGGCGCCGCCGCCGACGGGCGCGACGTGGTCTTCTCCTCGAGCGGTCGCACGATCACGTTCCACGGCTTCCTCAAGGCCTACGTCGAGGGGACCGACGACCCCGAGGGCGGAGCGTCCCGCAAGGACGACGCCGAGGCCCGGCTGCCCAACGTGGCCGAGGGCGACCGCGTGTCCGCGGCCTCGCTCAGCGCGATCGGGCACGAGACGAAGCCGCCGGCCCGCTACACCGAGGCCACGCCTGATCAAGGAGCTCGAGGACCGCGAGATCGGCCGGCCGTCGACGTACGCCTCGATCATCGGCACGATCCTCAGTCGCGGCTACGTCTACAAGAAGGGCAACGCGCTGGTGCCCGCCTGGCTGGCGTTCTCGGTCGTGCGGCTGCTGGAGGAGCACTTCACCCGGCTGGTGTCCTACGAGTTCACCGCCGGCATGGAGGACGTCCTCGACGACATCGCCGCCGGCCGCAAGGACCGGGTCTCGGAGCTCGCGGAGTTCTACTACGGGTCCGACAAGGTGCAGGGTCTGCACCCGCTCGTGAACGGGCTCGGCGAGATCGACGCCAAGGAGCTCGCGACCTTCCCGATCGGCGGCCCGGACTCGGGCATCTCGCTGCGCGTGGGGAAGTACGGCCCCTACCTCGAAGGACCCGACGACGAGGGCAACCCGACGGGCCGCAAGGCCAACGTCCCCGACGACCTGCCGCCCGACGAGCTGACGATGGCCAAGGCCCGCGAGCTGTTCGCCAACCCGGCCGGCGAGGAGATCCCGCTCGGGACCCACCCCGAGTCCGGGCTGCCCGTGGTCGCGAAGAACGGCCGCTTCGGCCCCTACGTGACCGAGGTGCTGCCCGACGACGCACCCAAGTCCGCCAAGGCGCGCACCGGCTCGCTCTTCAAGTCGATGACGCTCGACTCGGTCACCCTCGCCGACGCGCTCAAGCTGCTGTCCCTGCCGCGGATCGTGGGTGAGGACACCGACGGCGTCGAGATCACCGCGCAGAACGGCCGCTACGGGCCCTACCTCAAGAAGGGCACCGACTCGCGGTCGCTGACCACCGAGGACCAGCTGTTCACCGTCACCCTCGACGAGGCCCTGGCGATCTACGCCCAGCCCAAGCAGCGTGGCCGGGCCGCCGCGGCGCCGCCGCTCAAGGAGCTGGGCAACGACCCGGTCTCGGGGCAGCCGGTGGTGGTGAAGGCCGGTCGCTTCGGGGAGTACGTCACCGACGGCGAGTACAACGCCACCCTGCGCAAGGACGACACCGTCGAGGCGATCACCCTGGAGCGTGCCGCCGAGCTGCTGGCCGACCGACGCGAGCGCGGTCCGGCGAAGAAGGCCGCCAAGAAGTCGCCGGCCAAGAAGACGGCGAAGAAGACCACCAAGAAGACCGCTGCGAAGAAGACCGCCACGAAGGCACCGGCGAAGAAGGCGACCAGCGCGCGCTGACCGACCGCACGCGCAGCCGGGTCAGGGCTGCAAGTCAGGGTGCTGCGCGGTCAGGGCTGCGGCGGCGCGGTCGGCGCCGGCAGCTGCGCGAGCACGCACAGGTCGAACTCGTCGTCGGTGCGCGCGGGGTCGTCGACCAGGTCCTGCGCGGTGCAGGTCGTCCGCCGCGGCGGGGTAGGACGCCACGCACTGGTCGAACGCGTCGTCGGCGACCGCGGGGTCGTCGACGAAGCCCAGGGCCGTGCAGACCGCGACGGGGTCGACGGGGTCGACCGGGTCGGTCGGGGCCGGGGGCGTCGTTGCCGGGCGCGGGGGCCGGAGCGGGCCCGGGTGCCGGGAGCGGGCTCGGGTGCCGGGGCGGGCGCGGTGCCGGGCGCCGGGGCCGGGCCGGGTGCGGGAGCAGGCGCGGGAGCCGGGTGCCGGAGCAGGAGCGGGTGCCGGAGGAGGAGCGGGCGCCGGGGCAGGAGCGGGCGTGGGCGTGGGGTCCTTGGGTTCGGGCGCCGGACCGGGGGTCGGGCCCGGGGTAGGGCCCCGGTGCCGGGTCGGTGTCCGTGTGGCGCCCGTCCGGGGTGACGTCCAAGGGCACGGTCCGCGCGAGGTCGGGGAGCGGGAGGGACATCGCGGCGGTGGCGAAGGTTCCGGTCAGCGAGTTGCTGCGCATGTAGGAGTCCATGACCCGCAGCACGAGGTCGACGTACGCGTCGCTGTGGTTGTAGCGGTGCACCGCCTCGCGACGACCGTCGTCGGTGCCGAGGTCCTCGCCGCCGGCGCAGAGGTAGACCGCGGCGGCGAGCGCCGCGTCGTCGATGTCCTGCGGGTTGCGGTCGCCGTCACCGTCGGCGTCGACGCCCACCACCGACCACGTCGACGGGATGAACTGCAGCGGCCCGACGGCCCGGTCGAAGCGGCGGTCGTCGTCGAGGGCACCGGCGTCGGAGTCGCGGAGCCGGGCCGTCGCCCCACGCCCGTCGAGGCGCGGGCCGAAGATCGCGGGCTTCGCGACGCCGTTCTTGTTCAGCACCGCACCGCCGTGCCGACCGTGGTCGGACTCGACCCGACCGATCGCGGCGACCAGCTCCCAGCGGAGCCCGCAGGCGGGGTCGGCCGTGGCCAGGACGGACGCGGCGCGTTGGTAGGCCGCGAGCGCGAGGCTGGGGATGTCGGAGGGCGAGCCGACGTGAGCCACGGCGACGTCGCGCACCAGCGCGGAGGTCGGGGCCGCGCTCTCCGGCACGGAGATGCTGGCCGGCTCGGTGGGGGGCGCGACCGGCTCGATGCGGGGCGCGGACAGGGGCGCGGACTGCGGCACGGGTGTCGACGAGACGGCCGTGTGCGCCCAGACGCCGACGAGCGCGACCGCGGGCACCAGCA
Source organism: uncultured Actinomycetota bacterium (assembly GCA_963791275.1). Taxonomy (GTDB): domain Bacteria; phylum Actinomycetota; class Actinomycetes; order Propionibacteriales; family Nocardioidaceae; genus Nocardioides. Next base: position 333,410 of record CAWBRP010000003.1, on the reverse strand, counting down.
CGAGGGCCCGGCGGCGGGCGCGTGACGATGCCATAGCGCTCCCCTCCCCCGACGGTGCCGATGGTGCGACCCGAGACGTTCTCGGACCTCACCATAGCCATGGTGCCCTGACGACTTTCAACCCCTCTAGTCAACCCGTTACCCACTCGACGCCCGCCGTTGGCGCCTGGGTCGCCCGGGACCGGGGTGACGGACGTCGGCGCCACCTCGTAGCGTCATCCCCACGCCGGTGCCCGACCGGCTTCCGACACGCCCCGGACCAGCCTGAGGAGCCCCGCTGAGCCACGCGCACGCCGCCGACGCCCCGGCCCGGGGCAGCTATGCCGCGGCCGGCGTCTTCGTCTGCTTCGAGGGCGGCGAGGGCTCCGGCAAGTCCACGCAGTCGCGGGCCCTGCGCGACTGGCTCGAGACCCAGGGTTACCCGGTGCTGCTCACCTTCGAGCCCGGCGACACCGAGGTCGGCCGGAAGGTGCGCCAGATCGTGCTCGACCCCGCCACCGGTGAGCTGTCCCACCGCACCGAGTCCCTCCTGTACGCCGCGGACAAGGCCGAGCACGTCGACACCGTCGTGCTGCCGGCCCTCGGTCGGGGCGAGGTCGTGATCACCGATCGGTACGTCGACTCGACGCTGGCCTACCAGGGGGCCGGTCGCGACCTCGACGTCGCCGAGGTCGAGGAGATCGCCCGGTGGGCCACGCGGGACCTGCGGCCCCACCTCACCGTCGTCCTCGACCTGGCGCCCGCCCAGGGGCTGGGTCGCTTCGAGGGTCGGGACCGGATCGAGGGGGAGTCGACGGCGTTCCACGAGCGGGTCCGCGAGGCCTTCCTCGGGATGGCCGGCGCCAACCCCGACCACTACCTCGTCCTCGACGCCCGCCGCCCGGTCGGCGAGCTGACCGACGCGGTGCGCGAGCGGGTGCAGCCGCTACTGGTCCAAGCCCGGCGGGCGGACCGATGACGGTCTGGGACGAGCTGGTCGGCCAGCGCGCCGTCATCGAGGTGCTCCGCGGCGCGGCCGGCGGGCACGGGATGACCCACTCGTGGCTGTTCACCGGGCCTCCTGGATCGGGTCGCTCCAACGCGGCGGTCGCGTTCGCTGCCGCCCTCCAGTGCGAGGACGTCGGCTGCGGCTCGTGCCCCTCGTGCCGGCAGGTGGTGGCCTCCAGCCACCCCGACGTGACCCGCGTGCGCACCGAGAAGCTCTCCATCGGGGTCGACGACGTGCGCGACCTGGTGCGTCGGGCCGCCCTGGCTCCCGTCGGGGCGCGCTGGCAGGTGCTCGTGGTCGAGGACGCGGACCGGCTCACCGACCCGGCCTGCAACGCGCTCCTGAAGGCCATCGAGGAGCCCACCGACCGGACCGTCTGGCTGCTCTGCGCGCCGACGTCCGAGGACGTCCTGCCCACGATCCGGTCGCGGTGCCGGCTGGTCGCCCTGGCCACGCCGACCGCCGACGAGGTGGCTGCGTTCCTGGTGCGCACCCAGGGCGTCTCGGAGGCGCTCGCGGCGTACGCCGCCCGCGCCAGCCAGGGCCACATCGGCCGGGCCCGGGTCCTGGCGCTCGACGAGGCCACCCGCAACCGCCGGCGCGAGGTGGTCTCCATCCCGTCTCGGCTGACCAGCCTCGGCGCCGCGATGACGGCCGCGACGAACCTCGTCGAGACCACCCAGGAGGAGTCGGCGGGCATCACCGGCGACCTCGACGCCCGCGAGAAGTCCGACCTCGACACCGCCTACGGCGTGGTGGAGCGGGGCCGCCGCCCTCGGGAGTACGCCCCCGCCCTGTCGGCGCTGGAGAAGGGCCAGAAGACCCGTGCGAAGCGGCGCCACCTCGACGTGGTCGACCGCGGCCTGATGGATCTGGTCTCGGTCTATCGCGACGCCGTCGTGCTCGGCACCCACGCCTCCTCCACGCTGGTCAACGAGGAGATGCGGGCCGAGATCAGTCGAGCTGGCCCGGCAGTCGAGCCCGGAGGCCAACCTGCGCCGGATCGAGGCGATCTTCGCGGCCCGCGAGCAGATGCTGGAGTTCAATGTCCCCCCGGCGCTTGCGTTGGAGTCGATGATGGTGTCACTGCGGATGACCGACGGGCTGACGGATGGGGGGCGCCGATGAGGCGGTGGCTGGTTCCGGCGGTGACGCTCGTCGTGGTGCTGGCCATCGTGGTCGTCGGCGTGGCCGTGGCGATGCGCGCCGACGACGCGTCCGAGGCGTCCTCGGCCGACCCGTCGTCGTCCCGGTCGTCATCCGCGCCCTCGGCCAGGCGCGAGCGCGACGCCTGACGTGTCGGTCACCGAACCGCCCGACCCCGCGCTGGCGCCCTTCTACTCCCAGACGATCGACTGGCAGGAGTGCGAGGACGGCCACGAGTGCGCCACCCTCGAGGTGCCGGTCGACTACGACCACCCCGCGGCCGGCTCGATCGACCTGGCGCTGCTGCGGGTGCCGGCGGGCGGGGAGCGGGTCGGCTCGCTGGTGGTCAACCCCGGCGGACCGGGCTCGCCGGGCACCGACTACGCGGCCGGCGCGGAGAGCGTCTTCAGGAGGCCCCTGCTCGACGCCTTCGACGTGGTGGGCTTCGACCCCCGCGGCACCGGCGACAGCAGCCCCCTCGACTGCCTGTCCGACGAGGCGCTGGACGCCTTCCTGGCCCAGGACCCCGACCCGGACACGGCGGCGGAGGGTGCGACGTTCGCCGACGAGGCGGAGCGGATGGGCGCGGGCTGTGCCGAGCTGTCGGCCGACCTGGTGCGCCACGTGACCACGGTCGAGGCCGCCCGCGACATGGACGTGCTGCGGGCTGCTCTGGGGGAGGAGCAGCTGAGCTACCTCGGCGCGTCGTACGGCACCAAGCTCGGGGCGACGTACGCCGAGCTGTTCCCCGAGCGGGTGGGCCGGCTGGTGCTCGACGGCGCGGTCGACGTCTCCCTCTCGTCCCGCGACCTGGCCCTCGGTCAGGCGGGCGGCTTCCAGACCGCCCTCGAGGCGTACGTCGCGGACTGCGTCGAGGAGACCGACGACTGCTTCCTCGGTGACTCGGTGGACGAGGGGCTCCAGCGGATCCGCGACTTCCTCGACGAGGTCGACCAGCAGCCGCTGCCCACCGGGTCCGACCGGGAGCTCACCGAGGGACGCGCCCTCTACGGGATCATCACCCCGCTCTACGTGCGCGACTACTGGTTCCTGCTCAGCGCGGCACTCCGTCAGGGGTTCGACGGCAACGGGGCGGCGTTGCTCCAGCTCGCCGACCTCTACGGCTCTCGCGACGCCGACGGCGACTACTCCTCCAACGCGATGGAGGCGTTCACCGCGATCAGCTGCCTGGACGACCCGTACGCGATCGGCGTCGACGACGTGGCCGACCAGTACCCCGACTTCGAAGCCGTGTCGCCGACGCTCGGCCGGTTCTTCGCCTGGTCGCTGGCCTCCTGCGGTGGCTGGCAGGTGGACTCGGGCCAGAAGCCCCTGAAGGTCGACGGGAAGGGCGCCGCCCCGATCGTGGTCGTGGGCACCACCCGTGACCCGGCCACGCCGTACGACTGGGCGGTCGGCCTCGCCGACGAGCTCGACTCGGGCGTGCTCGTCACCCGCGACGGGGACGGTCACACCGGCTACAACTCCGGCAACGACTGCGTCGACGAGGCGGTCGAGGACTACCTGATCGAGGGCACCGTCCCCGAGGACGGGCTCACCTGCTGACGTCTCAGCGGATCGGGTCGGCCACCTGACGGATGCGCTCGGTGGCCAGCTCGATCATCAGCCGGGCGGCCGGCGAGAGCCGCGCTCCCGAGCGGTGCACGACGGCGAAGGTGTCGAACTGCCGTGGCCGGAGCGGGACCCAGCCGGCACTCGGGGCGAGTCGGGGCAGGAGCTCCCGTGCCGCACCCTTGGGCAGCACGGTGTCGGCGAGCCCGGCTCCCATCAGCTCGACGGCCGTCTCGACGTCCTCCACCTCGATCCGGGTGCTCGGGTTGTACCCCGCGTCGTGCAGCATCCGGCGGAGGATCAGCCGGGCGGAGTCGGTCGCCCGCCAGGTCGTGTCGGGCATGACGAGCTGCGCCTCGGCGAGCCGCTTCGCGGTGCACGGTCCGGTCAGGCGCTCGGGGTCGACGCTGACGTAGACGAGCTCGTCGCGGGCCACCGGGGTCACCTCGAGACCCTCGCTGGTCTGCGGGGCGGCGATCATCGCCGCCTCGATCCGGCCGCGCCGGAGGTCGTCGAGGACCTCGGAGGAGTTCTGACCGATCAGCTCGACGCGCACGCCCGGGTAGCGCGTCGAGCACGTCGGCGACCAGCGTCGCGCTCACGTACAGCCGGGCGATGCCGAAGATGCCGAAGCGGATCGTGCCGGTCTCCAGTGCAGTGACGGCGCGCACGGCCCGCTCGGCTTCCTCGGCGGCGCCCACGGCCTGCTCGGCGTACGGCCGGAGGGACTCGCCGGCGGCGCTGGGCACCACGCCGCGGCCGACCCGGTGGAACAGCTCGACGCCCAGCGAGCGCTCCAGCAGCCGGATCTGCTCGGAGACCGACGGCTGGGCGTACCCCAGCTCGTCGGCCGCCGCGGTCAGGCTGCCCTGCTCGTACGTCGTCAGGAAGCACCGCAGCTGGTGCAAGGAAAGCATAGGCGAAGCCTAGGGCAATCCTCGGAAAGAGAGGCTACTCCTATCAATCTCGTTCGGCGATGATGGAGGAGTCCGCATCAGCCAGTCCCTCGAGGGAGGTCACCACCATGTTCGACGCCCACTGCTCCGCCTGCGACCAGCGCCGGCTCGTCTTCACCAGCCAGATCACCTCGCTGGCCAACACCGACCACGGCATCGAGGTGGCCTACACGTGCTGGTGCGGCGCCGAGCAGACGTGGCGCACCGGCCTCCTCGCCGCTGCCTGAGCCTCCCGGCCGCCGGTCTCTCCGGTTTCGCCGACGGGCGCCGCGATCCGTATACTTCGGCGGGTTGCCCGGCAGGTCTCCGCGACCTCGTCCGGGCAGCGCGCCGCCTTAGCTCAGTCGGTAGAGCGTCTCACTCGTAATGAGAAGGTCGTCGGTTCGATTCCGACAGGCGGCTCCGCACATCGCGCGCGGGCCTTCCCCGCGTGCGCTCACGCGGACGTACTGCGTCGGACTCGACGGCCCCGGACGCACGAGCAGGCCGTTGTGCGCCCCCGAGGCCTCAACCATGGGCCGGAGACCGTCACCGTGCCGGGTGGCCCGTGGTCGGCGCTCACTGGGGCTGGGACCGTGGCGGTGACCCCGACCGCGGGCGCCCACGCCTCGACGCGTGCGGCGTCGCACTGGGGCGATCCCCCGGAGTCCAGGACCGTGTCGGTGCAGTGCGCGAACACGACGACGCCGTCGTTGGTCACCGCGAGCGCACCGAGCTCGGGCGCGTCGCCATCGGCGGCGCGCGCCCATCGGACCCTCCCGGTGGCGGTGTTCACCACCTCCATCACCCGCGGCGGATCCCGATCGTCGACGTCGCCCGCTGCGCCGCGTCCAGACGATCCATCGGAGAGTCGGGGGAGATCGCGACCCCGCCGCGCAAGATATCGCCGGCCGACGGTGGCATCTGGTGCTGCGTCGTTCCCTTGCCCGACCACTGGGACTCCGCGTCGTTGATGCCCACCTTGATGGCCACCCATACGTCACGGCGGCTGGCGCTCAACTTCCACCGACCGGGGACGGTCTCTCCTGCGACCTGGAGACGGTCCGGAACTCTGGCGTCGACCTGGTGCACGAAGGAGAGCCGGGAGGGTCCGCGGGGTATGGGCGCGCTGGTCGGGGTCGATCCACCGGTCGGGGCCGGCGTTCCCGGCGCGGCCGCCTCTGGATCAGGACGCTGTTGTCGCGGGCGAACCGGTCTGGGTCCGATCTGCGGCGCTGCACCCGGCCAGGAGAAGCGGGAGCACGATCATCCAGGCGATCGCCTTCCGGACCCGCGTTCGTGTGACCCATCAGGAGTGCTCCTACCTACTGCAGTCGAGGGTCGAGCGCGAGGTCGATCAGTCGCTTGTCCAGGTCTGCGCTGAGCGGATCTTCGCCTGCTGTCACCACCATGGTCTCCCAGACCACCACGGTGTGATGCGGCCCGACGTAGACGAACTGGCGTCTGTCGGCCCGGGAGTTCTTCGGGCAACAGTCAGCCCAGTGCTCCTCGTCCCAGGCCCCGACGAACACCGTGGTCGGGTCCTCCGCGCCGAACACGCGCCGCTCGACGCAGTCGAGGAGCCAGGTGCGTCCGCACGCGGGGTCTCCTCCCGCGGGCTGCACGGTCACGTCGAGCCCCAGGCGGCGTCCCAAACCTCCATACACCTGGGCATATCCCGTGTGATCCAGCGCGGAAGACGCGTCCTCGGGTCGGTAGCCCGGGAAGTGGTCCTGCACCACCGACGCGACGTCTCGGTCCGACGGGACCGCGAACGCCGACTTCGGAAGGGTGAGTCGTGGGTCGGCGGCCACGGCGGCCATGGCCGTCAGGAGGGAACGGATTGACATCGGGCGTACCCCGCCCGTCCACGACGACGTAGCCGATCAGGCCGTCGCGGCGCTCGACCGCCACCGCGACGACTGTAGTCACCGCAGGTCGCGTACGCGTCCGCCGTCCCGTCGAACGCACCGCACAGCCGTCCCGTAACGGGAGATTCTGGCGCGCTCGCCGTCCGGCCCCGCGAACCGCTCCTCGCTGCATGACACTGTCCCGTTGGAGGGTGCCGGCCCATGCCAGTGAGGTAGCGGCACCCGTCGATCGGGCTCAGCGCGATCGTCGTCGACGATCAACCCCACGCGTCCGTAGGTGGGGTAGGAGTACGGAACCCTCGACCGGCCGGTCGAACTCGGCTCCGAAGAACGAGGTCTTCCCGTGCTCTGAGGTGTCCTCCCTGCGGGTCGAGGTGCTCGGCCACGACCGGAAGCCATGCATCCCGAGCCGCCTTCAACGGGTCCGGGAACTCCCATCCATATCCCTCGTGCCTGGCGGACCGGGGTGTCAACCCAGGTCCGGGGTGACTGCGACTTCACCGGCGACGGCGTCGGCGTCGAGGTCGGCGTCGACGGGCCGACCGGTCGCGCGAGTCGGTCCGGTCGCCGGTGACTGCGAGCACGCCGACGATCACCGCGACCACCGCGGCCACGGCCAGACCGGCGACCACGCCGTAGCGGCGACGCCGCTCCCGGTCGGCCTGCTCGATGGCCCGGTCGAGGTCGCCGTACACCGGGACGTCCGCGACGATCTCCTCGAACGCCTCGCGCAGGCCGCTCATGACTCCACTCCTTCGAACGAGGCCACCGCGTCGGGGACCAGCTCCCGCAACCGCTGCAGCGCGACCCGGGTCTGCGACTTCACCGTGTTCGGGCTGATCCCGAGCACGGCCGCGGCCTGCGACCTCGGTGAAGTCGTCGTAGAACCGCAACACCAGGACGGCGCGCTGCCGCGGCGTCGAGCCGGGCCAACGCACCCTGCAGCGTGAGCCGATCGACGGCCGTGCCCGCCTCGTCCCCACCCGCCACGTCAGGAGGTGAGGCCCAGGGCAGCTCCGACAACCGCCGCCGCCTCCACCCATCGACGAACCGGCTGTACAAGATCCTGCGGACGTAGGCCTCCGGATCCACCGCGCCCGACTTCTGCCAGCGCCGCACCAGGACCACATAGGTGTCCTGCACCAGGTCTTCTGCTGCCTGGTGGTCGCCGGTGAGCAGGTACGCCGTCCGGGAGAGCGCAGCACCCTTTGCCGAGACGAACTCCCTCAGCTCGACCTCCCGGTCCATAGGGCCACTCTCCTCGCGGGGTGGTCATCGCACCCACCCGTTCGGGGCGAATACGCCGGCCGAGGTCCCGACGTACCGTGTCCGCACTCGGGGGCTCGGGAAGCACGGCTCCCTCGATCTGGGAGCACCGCATGACCGTACGTCGCATCCTCGCCGGTCTCGTCCTCACCCTCGCGCTGGGCGGAGCCTCCTCCGCCCCGGCGCTGGCCGCCAAGGCTCCACCGGCGCCGCCACAGATCACCTCGGCCGTCGTGGTCGACTCCCGCACCGTCGACCTGACGTGGACCCCGGTCAAGGGGGCGGACCACTACGTCGTCTCCACCTCGGGCGTGTCGCCGATCTACACGACCGCGACGTCCGCCGCGCGTGACCGACCTCTACCCGGGCGACGAGCACGTCTTCTTCGTGACCGCGGAGACCCGCAAGAACCAACCGCTCGGGACCAGTGAGTGGGTCTACGTCGCGACTCCCCCCGAGGGACCGACGGGTCCGCTGGGCTGGGTGGATGCGTATGACGGCTACGTGCGCATCTGGAGCGGGTCGGGCATCGGCTGCGTCACCCAGGACCTCGGGGTCCTGGCGAGCGACGGCACCTACACCTCGCTCGGGGACGGGCTCGACCAGGGCGGGGCGCGCGAGTGGACGATCTTCCAGGGCGCGGGCACGACGGAGACGTACGCCGTCCGCTGCCAGGGAAGCGGCGGTCTGTGGTCGCCCTGGTCCGAGCCGCCCACGGTCGTCACCCTGTCCTGACCCCTACGATGCGGGCGTGCCCACGCCACCCGACGGCAGCCTCGGACGAGGGTCGATGGACGTCGACGCCGAGGAGCGCACGCTCCTGGCCGTCGCCCGGAACAGCGCGCTGCCCGGGCTGGGCTTCGGCTGGCTGGACGACGACGCTGTCGTCGACCGGTCGCAGGGCGTCCGCACGTGGATCACCACACGCATGACGCACGTCTTCGCGCTGGCGGCCGTCCAGGGCGATCCCGAGGCGGGGCCGCTGGTCGCCCTGGGCGTGGACAGCCTCCTCTCCGGGCCACTGCGCGACGGGGTTCGGGGCGGCTGGCACACCGGCGTGGACATCCAGGGGTTCCGCTGTCCCGGACCAAGCTCGCCTACGACCACGCCTTCGTCGTCCTGGCGGCGTCGAGTGCGGTGGCCGCCCGCGCGCCGAACGCGGTGGACCTGCTCGACCAGGCGCTCGAGGTGTTCGACCGCCACTTCCTCGACGAGGCGGGGCGAGTCGTCGACGGGTACCTGGAGGACTTCTCGCAGCCCGATCCCTACCGCGGGGCCAACAGCAGCATGCACACGGTCGAGGCCCTCCTGGCGGTCGGAGACGTGCGCGGCGAGCCCGGACGGGTGCGCCAGGCACTGAGGATCGCCGAGCACCTCGTCCACGACGTCGCCATGGCAGGCGGGGGTCGGCTTCCGGAGCACTACGACGCGGACTGGACACCACGACCGGAGTACAACGCCGACCACCCCGACGACCCGTTCCGGCCCTACGGCGTCACGCCGGGCCACCTGCTCGAGTGGTCGCGCCTGCTGCTGCAGATCGAGGCCTCGATGGCGGACCCCCCGACCTGGCTGCTCGAGGACGCGGAGACGCTGTTCCGCGTCGCCGCCGAGATCGGCTGGCAGGTCGACGGTGAGCCCGGGTTCGTCTACACGACCGACTGGCAGGACCGGCCCGTGGTGCGCAGCCGTCTGCACTGGGTGCATGCCGAGGCGGTCGCGGCCGCGGCGGCCCTCGGCGCCCGGACCGGCAGGACCGAGTACGTCGAGTGGGCGGGCCAGTGGTGGCCCTTCATCGACCGGTTCTTCCGCGCACCAGCAGGCGGGCCCGGACGCAACTGGCGGCACGAGGTGGGCGCGGACAACCTGCCCGCGTCCCGGATCTGGACGGGCCGGCCGGACGTCTACCACGCCTACCAGGCCCTGCTCATCCGCCGCCGCCCCCTTGGCCGGTCGCTGGCCGTCCGTCTGGGAGCGGCGGGCTGAACCGGCAGGTAACGAGAATGAAACAACTTTCATACGGGTCTGGACGTGATCGCCACCACACTCATATGTTGTGCCGCACAACATATGCGGCTCCCCGACGGTCGGCGGATGGCGCAGCAGGATGATCGCTACGGAAGGCGGTTCGCGTGAAGCGAAAGCACAGCTTGGTTCTCGTGGGCATGCTCGGGATGGCCATGTCACTCACCGCGTGCGGTGACGACTCGGGAGACGACTCAGACTCAGCAAGTGACACCGGCAGCAGTGCAAGCAGCAGTGCCGGCAAGATCGGCGTGATCCTGCCCGACACCAAGTCGTCGGTGCGCTGGGAGAGCGCGGACCGTCCGGCACTGGAGGCGGCCTTCGAGGAGGCCGGCGTGGAGTACACGATCCAGAACGCCGAGGGCGACGCGGACAAGATGACGCAGATCGCCGACAGCATGATGACCGAGGGCGTCACGGTCCTCGCGATCGTCAACCTCGACTCCGAGTCGGGTGCCGCGATCCAGGAGAAGGCGGCCTCGCAGGGCATCAAGACCATCGACTACGACCGGCTCACGCTCGGCGGCTCCGCCGAGGCCTACGTGTCGTACGACAACAACAAGGTCGGCGCGCTGCAGGGCCAGGGCCTCGCGGACTGCCTCGGCGACAAGGACGCGAACCTGATCTTCCTGAACGGGTCGCCGACCGACAACAACGCCACGCTCTTCGCGGCCGGTGCGCACAGCGTCCTGGACGAGATCCCCAGCTACAAGATCGTGGGCGAGCAGGCCGTTCCGGACTGGGACCCCGACCAGGCGGTCACCATCTTCGAGCAGCTCTACACCCAGGCTGACGGTAAGGTTGACGGCGTGTACGCCGCCAACGACGGTCTGGCCGGCGCCACCATCTCCATCCTGGAGAAGAACGGCGTCAACGGCGAGGTGCCCGTCACGGGCCAGGACGCCACGGTCGAGGGTCTGCAGAACATCCTCGCCGGTGACCAGTGCATGACCATCTACAAGTCCGCCAAGGCCGAGGCCGGCGCGCTGGCCGACGCCGCGATCGCGCTTGCCAACGGCGACGAGCCCGAGACCAACGGCACCACCACGGACGACACGGGTGGCCGTGACGTGCCGTCGATCCTGCTCGACCCGGTGTCCATCACCAAGGACAACGTCAACGAGGTCATCGACGACGGTGGCCAGTCAGCTGCCGACGTCTGCACGGGCGACTTCGCCGACCTGTGCGCGAAGGCCGGTATCTCCTGATACAGCACCGGGCCCGGTCCGCGGAGATCCGCGGGCCGGGCTTGGCGCCGTCCTCGACATAGGTTTTGTTCCACCGAACAACAATTCACAGGGAGTGCCCGCGATGACGCAACCACTGCTCGAGCTCAGGGGCATCAACAAGAGCTTCGGCGTGGTGCACGTCCTGCACGACGTCGACTTCGCCGTGTACCCGGGCCAGGTCACCGCCCTCGTCGGGGACAACGGGGCCGGCAAGTCGACCCTGGTGAAGGTCATCGCGGGGATCTACGGCCGCGACAGCGGTGACTACATCTTCGACGGCGAGCCCGTCGCGGTCCACGGGCCGCGGGACGTCGCCGCGCTGGGGATCGAGGTCGTCTACCAGGACCTCGCGCTGTGCGACAACCTCGACATCGTCCAGAACATGTTCCTCGGCCGGGAGGAGACGCGCGGCGTCGCACTCGACGAGGCCACCATGGAGGCCCGCGCCCGCGACACCCTGGGCTCGCTCTCGGTGCGCACCGTCTCGTCGGTGCGTCAGCACGTCGCCAGTCTCTCCGGCGGTCAGCGGCAGACCGTGGCCATCGCCAAGGCGGTGCTGTGGAACAGCAAGATCGTGCTGCTGGACGAGCCCACCGCGGCGCTCGGGGTCGCCCAGACCCGCCAGGTCCTGGACCTGGTCCGGCGGCTCGCAGACCGCGGGCTCGGCGTCGTGCTCATCTCCCACAACATGGGGGACGTCTTCGAGGTCGCCGACCGCATCACCGCTCTCTACCTCGGCCGGGTCGCCGCCGACGTGGCCACCAAGGACGTGACCCACGGCCAGGTCGTCGAGCTGATCACCGCCGGACGGTCGGGAGACCTCGGCATCGCCGACCCCGCGACCGCGACCGTCTGAAGGGACGAGCCATGACCGTCGAGACCGACCAGACCGCCGACACCGCCGGCTTCGCGGAGGACAGCCGACGCAGCGTCACCTTGCGCGACGCCTGGACCGACTACGTCAACCGCCTGCGCGGCGGCGACATGGGCTCGTTGCCGGCCATCTTGGGGCTCGTCGTCCTCTACATCGTCTTCGGTCTCGCCAACGACCGCTTCCTGTCGATGCTCAACCAGGCCAACCTGGTCATCCAGGCGGGCTCGATCTGCGTGCTCGCCATGGGGCTCGTCTTCGTCCTGCTGCTCGGCGAGATCGACCTGTCCGCCGGCGTCACCGGTGGCGTGTCCGCGGCCTTCACCGCGCTGGCCGTCGTCGACCACGGCCAGCCGTGGTGGATCGCGATCCTGATCGGCATGCTCGTCGGGGCGGTGATCGGCTGCGCGATCGGACTGCTGGTGGCCTACCTCGGCATCCCGTCGTTCGTGGTCACGCTCGCCTACTTCCTCGCCCTGCAAGGCGTCACCCTGAAGCTCATCGGGTCCGGTGGCTCCGTGCCGGTCCGCGACGACGTGCTGCGCGGGCTCAGCATCAAGAACGTCCCGACGCAGTACGGCTGGCTGATCGCGGGCGTCGTGGTGGTCGTGTACGCCGCCATCTCCCTGCAGCGCTACCGCACCCAGGTGGCTCGCGACCTCCAGCGGCCGCCGTTCAGCCTGGTGATCATCCGGATCGTCGCCTTCGCCGTGATCGTCCTCGGCCTCACGTTCGCGCTGAACCGCAACCGCAGCCTGAACCCCAACTTCCCGATCGAGGGCGTCCCCTGGACGCTCCCGGTCGTGCTGGTCCTGCTCGTTCTCTGGACCTTCGTGCTCGGCCGGACGGCCTACGGGCGGCACCTCTACGCCGTCGGCGGCAACGCCGAGGCCGCCCGCCGGGCGGGCATCAACGTGCGTCGGCTCAAGGTGTCGGCCTTCGTCCTCTGCTCCACCATGGCCGCGGTCAGCGGCGTGCTCGCCGCGTCGTACAGCGGCAAGGTGTCGCCGTCCTCGGGCGCCGGCAACGTGCTGCTCTATGCCGTGGGGGCGGCCGTCATCGGCGGCACCAGTCTCTTCGGTGGGCGCGGTCGTGCCCTCGACGCCGTCATCGGTGGCGTCGTGATCGCGACCATCGCCAACGGCCTCGGGCTCCTCAACCAGGCCAGCTACATCAACTACCTGGTGACCGGCGGTGTCCTGCTGCTCGCCGCCAGCGTCGACGCCATCTCCCGGCGCCGGCGCTCCGCAGCCGGCGTCTAGGCCCGGGGTCCGATGACACCACAGCGGGCCTCGGGACAAGGGACCAACCAGGAGGACGTGCGCCGCCACAACCTGGGCACCGTGCTGCGGCACGTGCACGGTGCCGGCCACATCTCGCGCGCGGAGCTCACCACGCTGATGGGGCTGAACCGCAGCACGATCGCGGGGCTCCTGACCGAGCTGGGGTCGCTCGGCATCACCCAGCGGGCCGTACCCGTGGGCGTCCCCAGCGGCGCGGGTCGGCCCTCGGCAGGCGTGCGGCTCGTGAAGGACGGCCCCTACGTCATCGCGGTCGACCTCGGCGTCGACCGCGCGGCGGTGGCCGGCGTCGCCCTGGGCGGCAAGGTCCTCGAGCGCGCGCAGGCACCGATCAACGGCAGCGGGGAGGCCTGGCAGGTCGGGGCATCGGTCGCCGGGCTGATCCGCCAGGTGGTGGCGAACGTCTCGGCGTCCGCCCCGCTGGTCGGCATCGGTGTCAGTGTTCCGGGACTCGTGCGGCGCAGCGACGGCCTGATCCGGCTGGCTCCCAACCTGGAGTGGCACGACGTGTCGTTCGCCGGCATCGTCCTGGCCGCGCTCGGGCTCGACATCCCGGTCTCGCTCGCCAACGACGCCAACCTCGGCGCGCTGGCCGAGCACCGTCGCGGCGTCGCGGTGGGCGTCGACGACCTCGTCTACATCTCGGGCAACGTCGGCGTCGGTGCCGGCATCATCACCGGCGGGGTGCAGCTCGAGGGAGAGGGCGGCTACGCCGGCGAGGTCGGCCACCTGCGCTTCAACCCGATGGGACTGCCCTGCCACTGCGGCAACATCGGCTGCTGGGAGACCGAGGTCGGCGCGCACGCGATCGCCAAGGCCATCTCGTGCCCCGAGTCCGAGGTCGTCCAGCTCGGCGAGGTCCTCGCGACGTACGCCGAGGCCACCCCGGAGCTGCGCCGCACCGGCCTGGCCCTCGGGCAGGGGCTCGCCACCATCGTCAACGCGTTCAACCCCCGCCTCGTCGTGCTCGGGGGCTATCTCGCACCGCTGTTCTCCCTGGTGCAGCCGGAGGTGCGGGCCGGCCTCGCCGAGCGCGCGCTGCCCGCCTGCCTGGAGTCGGTCACCCTCTCCCTGCCCGGGCTCGGAGGGGACTCGGTCCTCCTCGGCGCGGCCGAGATCGCGTTCGAGCCGCTCTTCATCGACCCGGTGGCCGCACTCGGCGCCGCCGTGGTCGACGTGCGGTCCCGCCTCGCCGGCTGACCGCTCCTCAGGAGCCGCCCAGACCGATCCAGCCGTCGACCAGGTCGTTGCCGAACTTGCCCGCCGGGTCCAGCCGGCCCACCAGCTCCCGGAAGTCGGACAGCCGCGGGTAGAGCTCGCCGAGGCGCGCGGGCGGCGTCGAGAACACCTTGCCCCAGTGCGGTCGGGCGTCGTGCGGCGCGAGGGCCCGCTCGACGGCCGCCACCGCCGCCGACACCCGGGGGCCGGGCCGCCAGGTGAAGTGGAAGGCGACACTGTCGAGTCCGCCGGTGAGGCTGAGCCACTGGGGGTCGCCCGCGACCGCCCGCAGCTCGGAGACGTACAGGACCGGGTGAACGGTGTCGCGGATCGCGTCGACCGCCCGCCAGGCTGCCCCGGCGTGCCGCATCGGCAGGAGGTACTCCGACTGGAGCTCGTCGCCCCGGCTCGGAGTGAACTCGAGGCGGAAGTGCGGGAGCCGCTCGTGCCACGACCCCACCACGCCGAGCTGCTCGGTCGCGTTCTCGGTCGGCATGCCGGCCACCGGGTGCCGCGGCCCGTCGGCGTCCCGGCCGCCCCACCGCTCCAGGGTCGGGGAGCGGTCGGCGAGCTCCTTGAGCCACACCTGGCTGAGCCGCTCGGGCCCCCAGGTCGTGAACACGCTCGTGCTGTAGCCGGTCGCCAGGATCGCCGCGAGCCCGTCGGCCACCTGCGCGTCGGGCACGCCGTCCACGACGCGTTGGGCGACGGCGAAGCGGGGGACGACGTCGAGAGTCATCGCCACCACGACCCCGAGCCGTCCGAGGGACACGACGGCTCCGTCGAACCCGGGGTCGCCGCGCTCGAGGCGGGTGAGCTCACCGGAGCCGAGCAGCAGCACGACCGCGCGCACGCTCGAGGACAGGGGTTGGTTGCCCACCCCGGATCCGTGGGTGCCCGTCGCGCAGGCGCCGGCGACCGAGATGTGGGGGAGGGACCCGGTGTTGGGAAGCGCCCACCCCGCCCGGTCCAGAGCTGGCGCGAGGGTGCCGTAGGTCCACTCGCCGGAGATGTCGACCACCCGCCGGTCGGGGTGGATCTCGAGGGTGCGCGGGAGCGCGGACAAGGACACGAGCAGACCGTCGGTGTCCGCGATCGTGCTGAAGGAGTGCCCGGTTCCCAGGGTGCGCACCCGCGGGGAGGACTCGACCAGCCGTCGCAGGTCGTCGACGTTCGCGGGGCGTTCCTGACGGGGCGCCCGGAACGTCACGTTGCCGGCCCAGTTCGTGGCGCTCACGAGGCGTGCGCCGATCCGGCGGCGAGGTCGAGGTCACCGGCAAGCACCCGGGCGAAGGACTGCTCGGCGGCCCCGAGCGCCGCGGCGCCGGTGCCCAACGTGCTGAGCCGCAGCTCCGGGCGCACCTGGACCGCCGAGACCAGCCGCTCGTCCAGCACCCGCCGAGCCGGCCCGAGCACCAGCTCGCCCAACGGCACGAAGTACCCGCCCAGCACGACCACCTCGGGGTCGAGCACGCCCGCCAGGGTCGCCAGGCCGAGCCCGACATCGCGGCCGACCGCCGCCAGGAGGTCGCGCGTGGCCGGGTCCGTGGCCGCGCGCGCGGCCACCGCCTGGGCAGTCTCGACCGGGGTGTCGAGCTCGGGCATCCCGACCGCCGCCAGCACCGCGTGCAGGCCGATCGAGGCCTCCCAGCAGCCGCGGCGGCCGCAGCCGCAGCGGGCGTCGGGGTTCCCCACGGGCAGGTGCCCGACCTCGCCGGCGAACCCCGCGCCGCCCTGCAGCAACCGCCCGTCGGCGATGATCCCCGCGCCGATGCCGACATTGCCGGTGAGGCAGAGCGCGTGCCGCACCCCCCGCGCGGCGCCGTGCTGCGCCTCGGCGTACGCCGCACAGTCGGCGTCGTTGCTGACCTGCACCCGACAGCCGGGGAGCGCGTGCTCGAGGCGGGTGGCCAGGCCGGCGCCGCGCACCGCCAGGTTCGGGGCCCAGGCGATGGTGCGGCCGTCATCGCGCACGAGCGCGGGCACCGCAACGGTGGCACCGACGAGATGGCCTCCCGGGCCGACGTGGGTCGCGAGGAACCCGCGCGCGAGGGACAGCAGCTCGGCCTCGGGTCCGCGCCCGCGCGACCGACCGGCCGTGCGGGTCTCGCTCGCCACGACCTCACCGGCGAGGTCGACGACGACCGCCGAGACGTAGTCGACGTTGAGCTCGAGACCGAGCCCGAGGAGCGCGCCGCCGCGCAGGGTCACCGGCCGTCCGGGTCGGCCTCGGGCGCCGCTGCGGAGCGTCTCCTCCCCAGCCTCCTCGACGACCGCGCCCTTGGTCCCCAGGGCCGAGACGATGGTGCCCACGGTGGCCTTGGCGAGTCCGGTGCGCTGGGCCAGCTCGGCCCTGGTGGCCGGCCCGCGGCCGCGCAGCGAGCGCAGCACCGACGCCGTGTTGGCGCGGCGCAGCTGATCGGTCCCGGTGGTCATCGGCGCGGTCAGACCCAGTCGGCCGTGCGCTCGCGGAGCTCGGCGTAGGCCGCGCGGACCTGTGGGGTGGGTGCGCCCTCGACGACCTCGGTGCCGGGCTGCGGCCAGACCGGCGGGGCGGCCGAACCCGCGAGGGCCCAGGCGGCCTGCCTGGCGGCGCCGAGGGCGACGTACTCACCAGGCGGAGGAAGAGTGACCGGTCGGCCGAGCACGGCCGGCGCGAGGGCGCGCAGCGCGGGGCTGCGCGTGGCACCACCGACCAGCAGCAGCCGACGGGGCTCCACCCCGGTCGCCTGGACCAGTCGGTCGACCGCGTCGGCCATGGAGCACAACAGCGCTTCGTACGCCGCGCGGGCGAGGTCAGCGCGGGTCGTCCGGGGGCTCAGCCCGGTCCAGGTGCCGACGGCACCGGGACGGTTGGGGGTGCGTTCCCCGCCGTAGTAGGGAGAGAAGGTGACGCCACCGGCGCCGGGCTCGGACTGCAGTGCCAGGTCGGCGAGCCCCGCGTGGTCGACGCCGAGCCACGCGGCCTGCAGGTCGAGGATTCCGGCGGCGTTCATCGTGGTCACCATCGGCAGGAAGCCGCCCGTGGCGTCGGCGAAGCCGGTGACGACCCCGGTGCCGTCCGCGACCGGGGTGGCGCTGACGGAGGACGCGACTCCCGAGGTGCCGAACGAGAGCAGCACGTCGCCCGGCTCGAGGGCCATGCCGAGCGCGGCTCCCATGTTGTCGCCGGTGCCCGCGGCCAGCACCTGCCCGGTGGCGGTCTCGCCGCCGACCGCTCCGGGCGCGACGACGCGCGGGAGCGCGACCTCGTGGCCGAGGGCGCGCGTGGCCAGGTCGGGCAGCCAGGTGCCCGCGCTGGTGTCGAAGTAGCCCGTGCCGGAGGCGTCGCCGCGGTCCGTGAACGCTGCGGTGCCAGGGGCCGCGAGGTGGTGCGAGACGTAGTCATGAGGCAGCAGCACCGAGGCGACGCGGGCCGCCGGGTCGGGCTCGTGGTCGCGCAGCCAGCGCAGCTTGGTCACCGTGAACGACGCAACGAGCACGCTCCCGATGGCGTCCGCGCACGCCTGTGCCCCGCCCATCTCGTCGATGAGCGCCGTCGCGGCCGCCGCCGACCGGGTGTCGTTCCACAGCAGGGCGTCGCGCACTGGTGCTCCGTCGTGGTCGAGGGCCACCAGGCCGTGCTGCTGCCCGGCCACGGAGACGGCGGCTGCCTGGGGCAGCAGGTCGGCGGGGCCCGCGTCGAGGGCCTGCAGCCAGGCCGCCGGGTCGACCTCGGTGCCGTCGGGGTGCGGCGCGGTCCGGCTGTCCACGACGGTCCCGTCCGCGGCGTCGACGAGGAGCACCTTGGTGGACTGGGTGGAGGAGTCGATGCCGACGACAAGGGTCACCCGGCTATTAAGTACGAGACTCGAACTAATGTCAACCAGTCGGAGGGGTCAGGCCGGGACCCCGCCGAGGGGGGTGTACACGGCCTCGCTCACCAGGCGGGCGGCGCCGATCACCCCGGCCTGGTCGCCCAGTTCGCTGAGCACGATCGGCAGGTGGCCGGTGGCCAGCGGCAGCGACTGCCGGTAGGTCACGCCGCGGATCTCGGCGAGCAGGGCGTGGCCCAGGCCGGTGACGCGTCCGCCGACGACGACGAGCCCGGGGTTGAAGAACGAGACCAGGCCGGCGAGCACCTGCCCGACCCGGCGCCCGCTGTCGCGGATGAGCTGCACCGCCTGGGCGTCACCTTCCGCGACGGCCCCCGCGATGTCGGCAGCGGTGACCACGCCGTTGGCCGCGAGGCGTGCCGCCAGCGCGGGCGAACGACCGGCCTGGGCCGCGGCAGTGGCGTCGCGGGCGAGCGCGGCGCCACCGGCGAAGGCCTCCAGGCAGCCGGTGTTGCCGCACGCGCAGGTAGGCCCGAACTCCTCGACGCGGATGTGCCCGATGTCCCCGGCGCAGCCGTCCACGCCGCGGAACAGCCGGCCGTTGGCGACGATGCCGCAGCCGATGCCGGTGCCGATCTTGACGAAGAGGAAGTCCTGCGCCTGCCGGGCGACGCCGGCGTGCTGCTCCCCTAGGGCCATCACGTTCACGTCGTTGTCCAGGACGACGGGACAGCCGAGCTCCCGGGCGAGGGTGTCCCGCACGGGGTAGCCGTCCCACCCCGGCATGATCGGCGGTGACATCGGTACGCCGCGGTGGAAGTCCACCGGGCCCGGGACGCCCACGCCGGCGCCGACCAGCTGGGTGACGTCGAGCGACTCGAGCAGGGAGCGCACCTCGGCGAGCGCCAGGTGCAGCACGGGGTCGGGTCCCTCGCGCACGTCGGACTCGATCGAGCGCATCCCGAGCACCGACAACCGACCGTCGGTGACCGCGACCGACAGCCCGGTGGCCCCGATCGAGATGCCCACGAACCTCAGGTCGTCGGCGAGGTCGACCAGGGTCGAGCGCCGGCCGCCGCGCGAGGCGGCGTACCCGCTCTCCTTGGCCAGCCCCCGCGCGGTGAGCCGGGTGACCTCGGCGGCCACCGTCGTGCGGGAGATCTCCAGGCGCTCACCGAGCTGGGCGCGGGAGAGCGGACCCACGTCGCGCAGCAGCTGCAGGATGCCGGCCTGCAGCCGGTTCTCGGGCCGGCCGGCCAGGGAGTGCAGCACATCGAAACCCTCTCACACGGGGCTTGGGTGTGGCAGTGGCAGCGTACTTCGTCATGTAATTGGACAAAGTCCGCGACAGCCCTTGCAAAGAGAGGGCCTCTTGAGCGAAGATCCTGCCATGGCGGTGACGTCGGTCACCCTGTTTAGTTTGGGAACACGTCAAACAAACAAACAAACCGTTCTCCCAGTAACTCCCTGTCATCCCCGCCCACCGCACCTCGAGGAGCGCCGCGCATGAGCACCCCGTCCTGGCAGCACGGCCCGTCCGCGGCCGCTGACCAGGCGACCCTGCGCCGCTCCAACCTGTCCCTGGTCCTGCGGGCGCTCCGCGACGCCGGGCCCCGGTCGCGGGCCCGCCTCGCCTCCGACCTCCGGCTCAACAAGGCCACCGTCTCCAGCCTGGTCACCGAGCTGGCGGAGCGAGGCCTGGTGCGCGACGCCGGCGAGGAGAGAGGCGCCGTCGGCCGTCCGGCGACGGTGGTCGAGCTCGACGGTCACCGGGTCTGTGGGGTGGGCGCCGAGATCAACGTGCACCACGTGGCGACCATGGCCCTGGACCTCCAGGGCGACGTGGTCAGCGAGCGCCGGCTCTCCCTGGACGCGGCGGGCGAGCCGCCCGAGCAGGTCGTCGGTCGACTGGCCGCGCTCCTGACCGAGACCCTGGCGGACCTCGAGGCACAGGGCGGGCTCCCCGTCGGGATCGTGGTCGGCGTCGCCGGCCTGGTCGACCGGGTGACCGGGACCCTCAGCCTGGCCCCGAACCTCGGGTGGCGCGAGATCCCCGTCGCCACGCTCCTGGCCGAGAACCTCGGCAACCCCACGTTTCCCATCGGGATCGACAACGAGGCCAACCTCGCGGCGGTGGCCGAGGCCGCTGTCGGGCGACCCGTCGCGCAGCGACATCCTGGTCATCCACGGAGAGGTCGGGGTCGGCGGCGGCATCCTCGCCGACGGCCGCCAGCTGCGCGGGAAGCAGGGGTATGCCGGCGAGTTCGGCCACATGTCCGTCGAGGCCAACGGCCGTCGGTGCGGCTGCGGCCGATCGGGCTGCTGGGAGACCGTCGTCGGCCTCAGCCGGCTGCTCGACCTGGCGGCCGATCCCGACGACCCGGTCCGCGCTCCTGAGCTCGCGCTCGAGGCCCGGCTGGACGAGCTGAACCGCCGCGCCGATCTCGGCGACGCGCGGACGCTCAACGCGCTCCGGCAGGTGGGCTACGGCCTCGGGGTCGGCGCCGCCTTGCTCACCAACGCCCTGAACCCTGGGGTGATCGTGCTGAGCGGCTACTTCGCCGAGGTCGGCCGGTGGCTGCAGGAGGTCGTCGAGGCCGAGCTCGTCGCCGGCGTCCTCGCCCCCGACGCCGGTGGCACCACGGTGGCGCTCTCCACGCTGGGCTTCACCGCCGCCGTGCGCGGTGGTGCGACCGTGGCCCTCGAGCACGTCTTCGACGACCCGACGCTGGTCGCGCGGGTCTCCGAGCCCCTGGAGGCGATCTCATGACCGACACCCCGACCACCGCCACGCCGCTGCTCGAGATGCACGGCATCGTGAAGCGGTTCCCCGGCGTCGTCGCGCTCGGCGGTGTCGACCTCGACGTCCGCGCGGGCGAGGTGCACTGCCTGCTCGGCCAGAACGGCGCGGGCAAGTCGACGCTGATCAAGGTGCTGTCCGCGAGCTACCAGCCCGACGAGGGCGAGATCCGGTGGGAGGGCGAGCCCGTCTCCCTCACCACGCCGGTGACTGCCATGCGCCTGGGGATCAGCACCATCTACCAGGAGCTCGACCTGGTCCCGGAGCTGTCGGTCGCCGAGAACATCTTCCTTGGCCACGAGCCCGCCACCGGCGGCTTCAGCCACCGGCGGGCCGCCAACCGGCGGGCCCAGGACCTGATGCGGCGCCTCGGGCACCCCGAGATCTCCGCCACCCGGCCGGTCGGCCGGCTCGCCCCAGCCGCGCAGCAGATGGTGAGCATGGCGCGCGCGCTCTCGCACGACACCCGGCTGCTCGTGCTCGACGAGCCCTCCGCCGTCCTCGACCAGGAGGGCGTGAGCAACCTGTTCCGGGTGATCCGCGACCTCACGGCCGAGGGCGTCGCCGTCGTCTACATCTCCCATCGCCTGGAGGAGATCCGCGAGATCGGCGACCGTCTCACGGTGCTCAAGGACGGCCGCACCGTGGCCACCGGGCTCCCGGTCGAGAACACGCCCACCGCCGACCTGATCAAGCTGATGACCGGACGGGCGATCGAGTACGTCTTTCCCCCCCGCGACGAAGCGCCCACCCTGGGCGAGACCGTCCTGCAGGTCCGCGGCCTGACGCTGGCCGGCAGGTTCGCCGACGTCGACCTCGCGGTCCGGGCCGGGGAGATCGTCGGCCTCGCCGGGCTGGTCGGTGCCGGCCGCTCGGAGATCATCGAGACGATCTATGGGGCCCGCAAGGCCACCGCCGGCGTCGTCGAGATCCAGGGCAAGGTGCTGCGCGGTGGCTCGGTCACCGAGGCGGTGGCGGCCGGGATGGGACTGGCTCCCGAGGAGCGCAAGAGCCAGGGCCTCCTGCTCGACGAGGCGATCTACCGCAACATCACGGTGTCCAGCATGCGCCGGTTCGCCCGGTTCGGCCTGCTGGACAGCCACGCGGAGCGGCGACGGGCCAGCGAGCTCGCCGTGTCCCTCGACGTACGACCCGCCGGCGTGGAGCGAGCGGTGCGGCTGCTGTCCGGTGGCAACCAGCAGAAGGTGGTCCTCGCGCGCTGGCTGCTCCGCGAGTGCCGGTTGCTGCTGCTCGACGAACCCACCCGGGGCGTCGACGTCGGCGCCCGTACCGAGATCTACACCCTGATCCGGTCCCTGGCCGACGCCGGGGTCGCCGTGGTCGTGGTCTCCAGCGAGGTCGAGGAGGTGCTCGGTCTCTCCGACCGGGTGCTCGTCGTCCGCGAGGGCCGCATCGTCCACGAGGGCCCGGCGCACGAGATCGACGAGTCCCGGGTCCTGGACCTGGTGATGGAAGGAAAGGTCGCATGAGCGAGCAGGGCACTACTCCCGACGTGGACCACGTGGAGAACACCGCACGGCCCACGTCCGACACCGTCCGGGTCGAGCAGGCCGCGCAGGCCACGGCACCGACCGACACCGGCTGGGCGGCGGTCCTCAACTCCAGCGTGGGCCGCAACCTCGGGCTGGTCGTGGCGCTCGGCGTGATCTGCCTCGTCGGCGTGATCACGGCCGGCGACCGGTTCGCCAGCGTCGACA
This sequence comes from uncultured Actinomycetota bacterium, assembly GCA_963791275.1. GTDB lineage: Bacteria > Actinomycetota > Actinomycetes > Propionibacteriales > Nocardioidaceae > Nocardioides. Next base: position 310,655 of record CAWBRP010000003.1, on the reverse strand, counting down.
ACGTCCTCACGATCCTCCGCCTCGCCGCGACCATCGGCGTCGTGAGCGTCGGGATGACGTTCGTCATCACCGGAGGCGGCATCGACCTCTCCGTCGGGGCGATCCTGGCCCTGTCCTCGGTGTGGTGCACCACCTTCGCCACCCAGCAGATGGCCGAGGACACGCACTGGCTCATCATCGTCTTCGTCGCGCTGGCCGTGGGTGCCGGGTGCGGGGTGATCAACGGCCTGCTGATCGCCTACGGGGGCATCGTGCCGTTCATCGCCACCCTGGCGATGCTGGCCAGCGCCCGCGGCCTCGCCGAGATCATCTCGGAGCGCCGGACCCAGGTCGTCGGCGTGGAGGGCTTCCTGGACGCCTTCACCGCCGACATCTTCGGGCTCCCCGTGATCGTCATCATCTTCATCCTCGTCTCGGTCGTGGGCTGGGTGCTCCTCAACCGGACCACCTTCGGCCGGCGCACCCTCGCGGTCGGCGGCAACCCCGAAGCCGCGCGGCTCGCCGGCATCAACGTCAAGCGGCACACGGTCTACCTCTACGTGCTGGTCGGCGTGTGCTGCGGCATCGCGGCGCTGATGCTGGTGTCCCGCACCAGCACGGGCAGCTCGACCCACGGCGGGCTGTACGAGCTCGACGCCATCGCGGCGGTCGTGATCGGCGGGACGCTGCTCACCGGTGGCCGGGGCACCATCGTCGGCACCGTCTTCGGGGTGCTGATCTTCACCACCTTGAACAACGTCTTCACGCTCAACAACCAGGACACGTCCACCCAGGCCGTCGCCAAGGGCGTGATCATCGTCGTCGCCGTGCTGCTCCAGCAGCGCCTCGCCCGACGGAGCAACACCTAGCCAGGCTTCTCGGAACGTCCGTCCAACGCAGCACCCCGTCACCACCCCGTCACCACCCCAGAAAGAACCCGCGAAAGAACAAGGAGCACACCAGTGTCGAAGCGCGTGAGCAGCATCTTCAGACCCAGCCGTCAGCTGAGGGCACGGACCGGGCTCGTGGTCGGCGCGGTCGCCGTCCTCGCGCTCTCGGCCTGCACCAGCAGCGAGCAGGACGCCAAGAACGACGCCGACAGCGGCTCGTCCACGGCACCCTCCGCGCAGAGCGGGAGCAACGACGAGGCGGGAGACAAGGTCACCATCGGGTTCTCGGCCCCGGCCGCCGACCACGGGTGGATGGGCGCCATCACCCAGAACGTGCGGGACCTCGCCGATGAGTACCCCGACATCGACCTCCAGGTCGCCGAGGGCACCAACGACGTCAACCTGCAGATCAGCCAGGTCGAGACGTTCATCAACGACGGGGTGGACGCGATCGTGCTGCTCCCCTTCGACGGGGCGGCGATGACGCCGGTGGCGCTGAAGGCGATGGCGGCCGGTATCCCGGTCATCAACGTCGACCGTGAGTTCGACGACCCCAACGCCGCCCGTGTCACCGTCCTCGGTGACAACTACGGGATGGGCGTCTCCGCCGGGCAGTACATGTGCGAGCAGCTCGGGGACAACCCGGACGCGATCATCGCTGAGATCGCGGGCATCGACTCGCTGCCGCTGACCCAGGACCGCAGCCAGGGCTTCGAGGACGCGCTCGCCGAGTGCGACCTCAAGGTCTCCAACCGGGTCGCCGCCGACTTCACCGTCGAGGGTGGCGAGGAGGCGGCCGCGAACCTGCTCCAGGCGGCCCCGAAGATCGACGGGCTCTGGAACCACGACGACGACCAGGGCGTCGGTGTCATGGCGGCGATCGAGAACGCGGGTCGCGACGAGTTCATCATGGTCGGCGGCGCCGGCTCGGCGAACGCCATGCGCGAGATCCAGGACGGTGACAGCGTCCTCAAGGCCACCGTCATCTACCCGTCGACGCAGGGCGCCGACGGCGTGAAGCTGGCCCGCCTGCTCCTCCAGGGCAAGAGCATGTCCGACCTGGTCGAGGTCGAGGTGCCGCGCACGGTGCAGCTCTACGCGCCGGTCGTCACCTCCGACAACGTCGACCAGTACATCGACTCGGCCTTCGAGTCCTGATCGGCCCGGCTCGTCCGGCGTCCCCTCTCGGGGGCGCCGGACGAGCCACCCGCACGCCCCGGACGAACAGAACAGGACCCTCCGATGACCTCCGAGCAGGACACGCTGTCCGTGGGGATGGTGGGCTACGCCTTCATGGGCGCCGCCCACTCCCAGGCGTGGCGTAACGCCCCTCGCTTCTTCGACCTGCCGTTGCGGCCGGCGATGACCGCTGTCGCGGGACGCAACGCCGACCAGGTCGCGGCGGCCGCCGAGCGTCTCGGGTGGCAGTCCACCGAGACCTCGTGGCAGGCCCTGGTGGCCCGCGACGACATCGACCTGATCGACGTCTGCACACCGGGCAACACCCACGCCGAGATCGCCATCGCCGCGCTGGAGGCGGGCAAGCACGTGCTGTGCGAGAAGCCTCTCGCCAACACGGTCGCAGAGGCCGAGGCCATGGTGGCGGCGGCCGAACGGGCCCAGGAACGCGGCGTCCGCTCGATGGTCGGCTTCACCTACCGCCGAGTGCCCGCGATCGGCCTGGCGCGCCGGCTCGTCGCCGACGGCAGAATCGGCGAGATCCACCACGTGCGGGCGCAGTACCTCCAGGACTGGATCGTCGATCCCGAGGCGCCGCTGTCCTGGCGCCTCGACAAGGAGCAGGCCGGGTCCGGCGCCCTCGGGGACATCGGGGCGCACATCGTCGACCTGACCCAGTTCATCACCGGCGACGCGATCGTCGATCGTCACCGGCACCTTGGAGACCTTCGTCAAGGAGCGCCCGGTGCCCACCGAGCACGCCGGTCTGTCCGGCACCGCGGGCACCGAGCGCGGCCCGGTCACTGTGGACGATGCGGCCTGCTTCCTGGCCCGGTTCCGCGGCGGGGCGCTCGGGGTCTTCGAGGCCACCCGCTTCGCCAACGGTCGCAAGAACGCGATCCGGATCGAGATCAACGGGTCGCGGGGGAGCCTCGCGTTCGACTTCGAGGACATGAACGTCCTGAACTTCTTCGACGGGACCGAGGACTCCGCGACCGCCGGCTTCCGGCGGATCCTGGTCACCGAGCCCGAACACCCCTACGTTGCGGCATGGTGGCCGCCCGGGTCACCTGCTCGGCTACGAGCACGGCTTCACCCATCAGGTCGTCGACCTGGTGACCGACATCGCCAAGGGCGCCGACCCGACGCCGTCCTTCGCCGACGGCCTCCAGGTCCAGCGCGTGCTGGCGGCTGTCGAGACGAGCTCCGAGACCCATTCATGGCAGGAGATCCAGGTATGAGCAGCTACACCCCCACCCCGGACGACAAGTTCTCCTTCGGTCTCTGGACGGTCGGGTGGCAGGGCACCGACGTCTTCGGCCCGGCGTCCCGACCGCTGCTCGACCCGGTCGAGGCGACGTACAAGCTGGCCGAGCTCGGCGCCGCGGCGGTCACCTTCCACGACGACGACCTGGTGCCCGACGAGGACGCGCGCGAGGCCACCTTGGAGAAGTTCCGCTCCGCGCTGGGCGAGACCGGCCTGGGCGTCGAGATGGTCACCACCAACCTGTTCAGCCACCCGGTCTTCAAGGAAGGCGCGCTCACGGCGAACAACCGCGAGGTGCGCCGGTACGCCGTGGCCAAGGTGCTGCGCAACATCGACCTCGCTGCGTCGCTGGGCGCCAAGACGTTCGTGCTCTGGGGCGGCCGTGAGGGTGCCGAGCACGGCGGCGGCAAGAACGTCGCGTCGGCCCTCGACCGCTACGCCGAGTCGCTGAACCTGTTCTGCGCCTACGTGAAGGAGCAGGGCTACGACATCCGCTTCGCCCTCGAGCCGAAGCCCAACGAGCCGCGGGGCGACATCCTGCTGCCGACGCTCGGGCACGCCATCGCGCTGATCAGCGAGCTCGACGACCCGTCGATGGTCGGCCTCAACCCCGAGGTCGGCCACGAGGAGATGGCCGGGCTGAACTTCGCCCAGGGGATCAGCCAGGCGCTGTGGCACGACAAGCTCTTCCACGTCGACCTCAACGGGCAGCACGGGCCGCGCTTCGACCAGGACCTGCGCTTCGGCGCCGGCAACCTGCGCGGCGCCTTCTGGACCGTCGACGCGCTGCAGGGTGGCGGTGCCGGCCGGGCCTACGACGGCTACCTGCACTTCGACTACAAGCCGCCGCGGGCCGAGGCCATGGACGGTGTCTGGGCCTCGGCGCAGGCCTGCATGCGCAACTACCTGATCCTGCGCGAGAAGGTCCAGGCCTTCCGCGCCGACCCCGAGGTGAGTCGCCGCGCTGGAGGCCGCCGAGGTCGCCACCCTCGGCGAGCCGACCGTCGCAGCCGGCGAGTCGCTCGCCGACCTGCGGGCGGCGACGTACGACGTGCCGGGCCTCGCCACCCGCAGCATCGGCATGGAGGTCCTCGACCAGCTCGCGCTCGAGCACCTCCTCGGAGTGCGCTGACCATCGTGACCATCCAGACCAGCCAGACCAGCGAGACGACCAGAGAAGGGACCACCCGATGAGCCGCCCGATCACCCTCTTCACCGGCCAGTGGGCCGACCTGCCGTTCGAGGAGATGTGCAAGCTCGCCTCGGGCTGGGGCTACGACGGCCTCGAGATCGCCTGCTGGGGCGACCACTTCGACCCCTGGGCGGCGGTGGAGGACGACGCGCTACGTGCCGGCGAAGCTGGAGATGCTCAAGAAGTACGACCTCCAGGTGTTCGCGATCAGCAACCACCTCAAGGGTCAGGCCGTCTGCGACGACCCGATCGACGAGCGGCACCGCGGCATCCTCCCGGACCGGATCTGGGGCGACGGTGACGCCGAGGGGGTCCGGCAGCGGGCCGCCGAGGAGATGAAGATGACCGCCCGGGCGGCGCGCAAGCTCGGGGTCGACGTGGTCATCGGCTTCACCGGCTCCTCGATCTGGAAGTACGTCGCGATGTTCCCGCCGGCCTCGCAGGACCTCGTCGACGCGGGCTACGAGGACTTCGCCCGCCGCTGGAACCCGATCCTCGACGTCTTCGACTCCGAGGGCGTGCGGTTCGCCCACGAGGTGCATCCCTCCGAGATCGCCTACGACTACTGGACGACCGTCCGGGCGCTCGAGGCGGTCGGACCACCGCGCGGCGTTCGGGCTCAACTGGGACCCCAGCCACTTCGTGTGGCAGGACCTCGACCCGGTCGGCTTCCTGTGGGACTTCCAGGACCGGATCTACCACGTGGACTGCAAGGACGCGAAGAAGCAGGTCGGCAACGGCCGCAACGGCCGGCTGGGGTCGCACCTGGCCTGGGCGGACCCGCGCCGGGGCTGGGACTTCGTGTCCACCGGGCACGGGGACGTGCCCTGGGAACAGTGCTTCCGGATGCTCAACACCATCGGCTACACCGGCCCGATCTCGGTCGAGTGGGAGGACGCCGGGATGGACCGCCTCGTCGGTGCCCCCGAGGCCCTGGAGTTCGTCCGCCGGCTCGCGTTCGACGCACCGACGGCGGCGTTCGACGCGGCCTTCAGCACGCAGGACTGAGCCGACGCCGCGGTGGCGCTAACACCCACGAAAGGGTGAATCGCCGCCCCGGCTGTTACGGTGCGAAGGTCGCGGCCATCACGCCGCACCCCTTAGGGAAGACGCCTCGTTGACCGTTGGGCCCCCGGCCCGGCCACGATCCCGTCGCCTCCTCTGAGCCTTCTCAGAGGAACGCATGTCTGCGCCACGCAGCTCGTCCCTCTCGACGCCCGGTCCGAGATGCCCGGCGACCCTTCGCCCTCCCGATCGGCTCCACCGCGGTCGTCTACTGCGAGGGCCAGTTCGGCGAGCAGGACGGCAAGACCGCCAACGGCCTGGTCCGGCACTCGGAGAAGTACGAGATCCTCAGCGTCATCGACAGCCGCTGCGCCGGCGCCGACGCCGGCGACGTTCCTCGACGGCGTCGCCGAACGGCATCCCCGTCGCTGGCCACGCCTGGCCGAGGCCGTCGCCGACGCCGGCCGCGTCCCCGACTACCTGATCTGCGGTGCTCGCGCCGGCCGACGGCCTGCTGTCCGCAGGCACAGCGGGTCGTGCTGCTCGACGGCATCGCCCGCGGCATGCACATCATCAACGGCCTGCACGAGTTCCTCAACGACGACGCCGAGTTCGTCGCCGCCGCCCTGCTCGCCGGCGTCACCATCACCGACGTGCGCCGCCCGAAGGACAAGAAGGACCTGCACCTGTTCTCCGGCCGCATCTTCGACGTCACCTGCCCGCGGATCGCGGTGCTGGGCACCGACGGCGCGATCGGCAAGCGCACCACCGCGACGCTGCTGGTCCAGGCGCTGAACGCCCGTGGCATCAAGGCCGTCATGGTCGGCACCGGCCAGACCACCCTGATCCAGGGCGGCAAGTACGGCGTCGCCCTCGACGCCCTGGTCCCGCAGTTCTGCTCCGGCGAGGTCGAGCACCAGGTCGTCGCCGCGTTCGAGGGCGAGGACCCCGACGTGATCGTCGTCGAGGGTCAGGGCGCGCTCAGCCACCCGGCCTACCTGACGTCGGCGCACATCCTGCGCGGCAGCCGCCCGCCGGGCGTGATCGTGCAGCACGCGCCGAAGCGCGAGGTGCTCGGCGACTTCCCGATGGTCGCCGATGCCGACCGTCGCCAGCGAGATCGCGCTGATCGAGGCCTTCGCCGACACCCGGGTGATCGGCGTCACCATCAACCACGAGGACATGACCGACGACGAGCTCGACGAGTCGATCGACGAGCACCGAGCTCGAGCTCGGCCTGCCGGTCACCGACCCGCTGACCCGGCCCGGCTCGACCGACCTGGTCGACATGGTCCTGCGACGCGTTCCCCGACGCTCGCGCCGACGGCCGCACGCCCAGCGCGATCCGGTGAGCGCGCCCGCGGATCGAGATCGACCTCGGCGCGGTCGAGCGCAACACCCGCGTCCTGGTCGACCGGCTGGCCGCCCGCGGCGTCCGGGTCACCGGGGTCACCAAGGCCACCCTCGGCTCGCCCGCGGTCGCTGCCGCGATGCTGCGCGGCGGTGCGTCGGCCTGGGCGACTCGCGGGTCGAGAACCTCGCCCGCCTGCGAGCGCCGGCATCGGTGCCCCGCACCCTGATCCGGTCGCCGATGATCAGCCAGGCGCGACGCGGTGGTCCGCACCGCCGACCGCCAGCCTCAACACCGAGGCCGCCGTGCTCGACGCCCTCGACGACGCCGCGGACGCGCGACCGGCACCACGCCACGACGTGGTCCTGATGGTCGAGCTCGGCGACCTCCGCGAAGGCATCGCCGTCGACGACGTCGTCGGCCGCGGTCCAGGTCGTCGCTGGCGTCGCCGGTCGCTCGCGCTCGCGCGGGCTGGGCACCAACCTGGCCTGCCAGAACGGCGTCGTGCCCGACGACGCGAACATGGACGAGCTGTACCGGCTCGTCGACGCGGACCGAGGCGCGCCACGGCATCGCCCTCGACGTCGTCTCCGGCGGCAACTCCGCCAACCTGGACTGGGCGCTGACGACGACCGCGACGTCGGCCGGATCAACGAGCTGCGGCTCGGCGAGGCGATCCTGCTCGGCACCGAGCCGCTGCTCCGCGCCCGATCGCCGGCCTGCGCACCGACGCCTTCACCCTGGTCGGCGAGGTCATCGAGGTCGCAGACAAGCCGGCGCGCCCGTGGGGACCCGGCGCGCCCAGGCGGCCTTCGGCGCGGCGGCCGGCGCCGGGGCACCGGTCCGGTCCGCCAGGCGATCCTCGCCCTCGGTCGCCAGGACGTCGACCCTCGACGGGCTCATCCCGCCGGCCGGGATCACCGTCCTCGGCGCCGAGCAGCGACCACCTGGTCCTCGACGTCGGCGACCACCCGGTCGCGGTCGGCGACGAGATCGCGCTTCGGGCTCGGCTACGGCGCGCTGCGTGCGCGCCATGACCTCGCCGTTCGTCTCGGTCCTCCCGACCGGGCGAACGGCGCTCGCTCTCTAGCGCCGCCCCGCCGGCTTGCCACCGGGCGGTGGGTGTGATGCTCTTGTCCACAGGATTCTGCACAGGGTGTGCAGAATCCTTGAGCAGGTTCACCCTGATGGTTCCACCGAAGCATGAGGAGCTCCCGTGTCCCACGGCACCGTCCTGCTGACCGGCGCGTCCGGCTTCGTCGGCTCCCGCCTGGGTCGCGCCCTGGTCGAGTCCGGGCGCGAGGTGCGCGCCATGACTCGCAACCCGGACACCTACGACGGGCCCGGGACCGCCGTGTTCGGTGACGTCGGCGACGCCGACTCGTTGGCCGCCGCCCTCGAGGGCTGCACCGAGGCGTACTACCTCGTCCACTCGCTGGACTCCCACGACTTCGCCCGCAAGGACGCCGAGGCGGCCTCGGCCTTCGGCCAGGCGGCGGCGGACGCAGGCGTGCGCCAGATCGTGTACCTCGGTGGCCTCGGCCGCAACGAGGACGACCTGTCGGAGCACCTGCGGAGCCGCCGCGAGGTGGAGGAGCTCCTGGGTGCGGCCGGGGTGCCGGTCACGGTGCTGCGCGCGGGCATCGTCATCGGGGCGGGTGGCCTCTCCTGGGAGATGACCCGCCAGCTGGTCGACCACCTCCCCGTGATGGTCACCCCGCGCTGGGTCCGCACCCGCACCCAGCCGATCGCCGTCGACGACGTCATCCGCTACCTCGTGGGCGTGCTGGGCAACCCGGTCGCCCTGGGTCAGGTCTACGAGGTCGGCGGCCCCGAGGTGCTGCGGTACGCCGACCTGATGCGGCGGGTCGCCGCGGTGCGCGGTCGGCCGCTGCTGCTCGTGCCGGTGCCGCTGCTCACGCCCGGGCTCTCGTCGCGCTGGCTGTCCCTGGTGACCAACGTCGACGTCCAGGCGGGCCGGTCCCTGATCGACTCGATGGAGAACGAGGTCGTGGTCTCCGACGACGCGATCCGCGACGTGGTGCCGTTCGAGCCGATGGGCTTCGAGGCCGCCGTACGCCTCGCCCTCGACGAGGGCGGCACGTCCTAACCCACGATCACCGGCAGCAGGAACAACATGCTCAGGGACCAGATCACGTGGATCAGCATCGGCCCGAGCACGCCACCGGTCACGCGGCGCTGGAGCCCGACCAGCAGACCGAGCACTGCAGCCGCGAAGACCAGCATCGCGTTGGCGCTGGGCACGGTGGCCAGGGTGTAGAGCAGGGTCGACCACAGCACCTGCCGGCTGCGTAGCGCCGCGAACAGAGCGCCGCGGAAGAAGAGCTCCTCGGCGAGTCCGTTGACCAGCGTGATCAGCGCGACCACGGGCAGGGAGGCGAACGCCGCATGGTCCAAGACGTCGAGGACCTGGTCGCGCAGGAACGGGATCTGTGCGACCACGAGGGCGCCCAGGGAGAACACCGCCACGGCGAGGACGCCCAGGGCGGCCGGCTGGACGACGGGTCGGGCCCACCGTTGCGCCGTCCGTGTGCGGGCCCAGCCGAGGTGCACCGGACCCGAGAGCAGGGAGCCGACGACCCAGGTGGTGGCGAGGGCGAGGGTGAGCACGTAGAAGCGGTCGTCACCCGGTGCCAGGCTCAGCGACGTCCCGAGGAGGGCGGCACCCGCCACGAGGGTGATCGCCACGACGAGGCGCCGGCGGCGGAAGGCGGCCTCGCTCTCGACGTGGTCGCGCGGCACCTTCTCGACCAGGGCCGCATGCATGAACCGGCCCAGCTCGAACCGCTGCCACCACGCCCGGTCGGTGTCCACGCGCGTCCCTCCTCTCCACCCTGGTTTCTTCAACAACATGTTTAGGTTATCGTCACTGTCTATGTCGAACCGCGGCAGGCCGCAGCAGGACCCTCCGTCCACCTCCCCGTCGGCTGGGGCGACCACGCTGTTCTCCATCGGCCATCTCGCCGAGCGGGCCGGGGTCAGCCCGGGACTGCTGAGGATGTGGGAGAACCGGTTCGGCTTCCCCGAGCCGACCCGGCTCCCCAGCGGGCACCGGCGCTACCGGGACCGCGACGTGGGCCTGGTGCGGGACGTGGTCGCCCGCCAGCAGTCCGGCCTGCGTCTCGAGCAGGCGATCGCGGCCGTCCGGGCGCTCCAGGAGGTGGACGAGCCGTCGGTCTTCGCGGCGGTGCGCGGTGCCGATCCCCGGCTGCCGCGGCAACGCCTGCGCAAGTCCACGCTCGTCGCGCTGTCGCGGGCGATCGAGGACGAGATGTGCGCGCACGGCACACAGGGGTTCGCCTTCGGTGCCTTCCAGCGCGGCACGTTCTTCGAGCCGGTCGCCGCACGCTGGCGCGACCTGGCCCGCCGCTCCCGCCTCGGCCTGGTGCTCGCGGACTTCGCGGAGGCCCCGCCGGAGCAGCCCCGCGGGGACGGCCTCCCGGTCTTCGTGCCGTTGGCCCTGGGAGATCCGCTGCGTGAGGAGTGGGCCGTCGTCTGCGACTCCCCGGCCTTCGCCGCCGTGCTCTCCGCCTGGGAGCGACCGGGTCAGGAAGGGTTCGTCGACGCCGAGCGTGAGTACGAGGTCGTCTGGACCCTGGACCCGGTCCCGGTGCGAGCCGCGGGCCACGTCTGCCTCGACATCGCCGAGGCGTCCGGCGCCGTGCCGGACGTCGCCGCCCTCCGTGCCGACCTGGCTGCCTCGCCACTGGCCGCCCCGCCGACTCCCCAGGCCGTGACCGAGTTCTGCGACCGGGTGATCGGCCAGCTCGACGAGCGGGCCCGTCGATGACGGGTCCGACGGGCGGTCGGGTGGACTGCGACGTCGTGGTCGTGGGTGCGGGGCTGGCCGGTCTCCGCTGCGCGGCCGTGCTGCACCGCGCCGGGCTCTCGGTGATCGTGCTCGAGGAGGCCGACGCCGTGGGTGGACGGATCCGCACCGACCGCGTCGACGGCTACCTCTGCGACCGCGGCTTCCAGCTCCTCAACCCGGCCTACCCCGCCGTCCGCCGCCTGGTGGACGTGGGGCGGCTCGGGCTGCAGCCCTTCGGAGCCGGGGTGGCGTGTCGCCGCGACACCGGGCTGCGGGTGGTGGCCGACCCGCGCCGGTCGCCCACGCGGATCCCCGCCACCCTGCGCAGCGGGCTGCTCGATCCGCGGGAGGTGGCCGCCTTGGTGCGTTGGATCGGACCCACCCTGGCTCGTCCGCAGCACGCGCAGGCGCACGACGACGGAGCCACCCTGACCGAGTCGTTCGAGGCCGCAGGCGTGCGCGGGCGGCTGCGTGCCGAGGTGCTCGAACCGTTCCTGTCCGGCGTGCTGGCCGATGCCTCGGGAGAGACGTCGGCGGGGTTCGTGAAGCTCCTGGTCCGCAGCTTCCTGCTGGGTACGCCGGGACTGCCGCGCGACGGCATGCAGGCACTTCCGGAGCAGCTCGCCGAACCGCTGGGGGACCGGATCCGCCTCGGCGTCCGGGTCACGCGGGTCCTGGACGGCGTCGACGAGGTGTCGGTGGGCTCCGACGCCGACCCTCTGTCCGCGCGTGCGGTCGTGGTGGCGGTCGGGCCCGAGACCGCCGGCGCGCTGACCGGATTGCCCTCACCCACCACGCACGCACTGACCACGTGGTGGTTCGCGACCGCGGAGGCGCCGTACTCACAACCGCTGTTGACCGTCGACGGACGCGGCGCCGGGCGGCGTCCGCCCGGCCCGGTCCAGCACGCCGCCGTGGTCAGCAACGCCGCGCCGTCCTACGCGCCCGTGGGCCGGCACCTCGTGCAGGCGACGTGCCTCCCCGGCCGTGGCGGTGCGAGCGCCGGGGACGAGGTCGCCGTCCGTCAGCACCTCGCCGAGCTGTGGGGACGACCGACCCGTGACTGGGACCTGCTCGTCCGGCACGAGATCGCCCACGCGCTGCCGTCCCAGCGGGCGCCGCTGCGCCTCGCGGCGGACGCGCGGGTCGGGGAGCGCGTGTACGTCGCCGGCGACCACCGGGACACCGCCTCCATCCAGGGCGCGCTCGTCTCCGGGGAGCGCGTCGGTCGCGCCGTGCTGGCGCAGCTGGGCTGACGGGTCCGCACCCCGCCGGCGGGCTACGCCGTCGGGGCCTTCGTGTCGGCCCAGGGGAGTCGCGGTCGGGGCGCGGAAGGCGCGCCACACCACGATCCGCGCAGCTCCTCGATGGTGGACATGGGAAACGCTCCGTGAGCTCGCAGCTATCGGGAGCGGGGTCTGCTGGGGCGGCTCACCTGCGCGAGTGCATGGCCTCCACGGAACCGAGGCGTCTCCGGCCACGGATTCGGGCTCCTCGGCAACCGAACCAACCCGCGGGACGAAGGTAGGACAAAGGGTGAACACGCACCCTCCACAGAAGGGATGTCACATGAAGCGCATTCTCGTTGCGGGTTCCGTCGCCGCGGTCGCCATGATCGGCTTGGCCGCCCCGGCGAGCGCCGCGCCCGCGGACGCCGCCTGCTTCGGCCAGGTGCACAAGCTGGTCAACAGCGGCGGTGTCGAGGGGTTTGACAACGTCGGCCAGCTCGTCCAGGCCGTGGGTGGCCCGGGCAAGAACGCCATCGCCCAGTCGTTCTGCTAGAGGCAGGCCTCGCTGTCGGGCACACGCGGCGGCTCGGATCATCTCGGGTCCGGGCTGCCGCTCCGGCACGCCTGGTGCACTCGTGACGATCTGGGGTCCACTGCGTCGTGCTGACCTTCCGGAGCGACGACTCGGTGTCCCGGCGCGACGCCGAGGAGCTGTGCCCGTACCCGGCTCGGGGCTGTCCCGACGATTGACAGGGAGGGCTGGTCCAACGGGGCCGATGCCGCGCCTTCACGGCCCGCCCTCGCGGACCACAACGCGCGGTGAGCACACCTTCGGACGTGACCCCAGCCAAGCACCGGCCACCGAGAGTCAGACCCGCTCAGAACCCCTTCTCCACAAGGGAAATCGCTTCGCAGTCCGGCATGATGACGTCATGACGAAAGCTGACCTGGCAACCGTCGAGGCGCGGCTTCAGGAACTCCTGGACCGCTACCGTCCGGAGCTCGTGGACGGGACGATCTACGGCGTCCCTTCGCTGGTCTGGCCGGGCGCGACGGGTCACGACTACTTCGCGGCCCTCAAGCGGGGTGTGAGGTACGTGAGCCTCTACCTCATCATCGCGGACCGGTATCCCGACGACCTGTCGGCGGCGTCACCGGCGCTGCTCGCGCGCCGCACCGGACGGGCGACGTTCTCCTTCCCGTCCCTCGACCACGCGATGGCGTCGGAGCTCGCCGCGCTGCTGGATCGGTTGCTCGTCCGGTACCGGGCAGAGCACGTGTGACGAGCACGGTGCCCGACTAGAACGCGTTACAGTCCCGGGATGACCACCGGCCCCGTGTCGCCCGACTCCGGTGAGCACTGGACGGAGCCGGGTGCGTGGCCGGCCGCTCCGGGCGTGCACCGGATCCCGCTACCGCTGCCGACCGACGGGCTCAAGGCTGTCAACGTCTACGTCCTCGAGACCGCGGACGGGCTCACCCTGATCGACGCGGGCTGGGCGATCGAGGTCGCCCGAGACCTGCTCGAGACGGCCCTGCACTCCTTGGGTCGCACCACCGGCGACATCACGCGCTTCCTGGTGACGCACGTCCACCGGGACCACTACACGCAGGCCGTCACCGTCCGGCGCGACTTCGGCTCCCACATCAGCCTCGGCCTCGGCGAGCGGCCCACGCTCGACGCCCTGCTGGGCCCGGGAGCGAGTCGCGACGACTCTCACGTGGACCTGCTGCGTGAGGCCGGGGCCTACGACCTCGCCGAGCAGTGGCGGGCGTTCGGCGAGAGCCACGATCTGGACGAGTCGGTCTGGGGCTATCCCGACACCTGGCTCGAGGCCGACCACCCGATCGAGGTGGGCGAGCGCACGCTCGATGCGATCGCGACCCCCGGACATACGCAGGGCCACTACGTGTTCGCCGACCGGGCGGCCGGCCTGCTGTTCGCGGGCGACCACGTGCTGCCCACCATCACCCCGTCGATCGGCTTCGAGCCGGTGCCGACCGCCGCTCCGCTTGCCGACTTCCTCGGCTCGCTCAGCAAGGTGCGGCGGCTCGAGGACCTGACGCTGCTGCCGGCACACGGACCGGTGGCCCCGTCGGCACACGACCGCATCGACGAGCTGCTCGTCCACCACGACGTGCGGCTCGCCCTCTGCCGCGACGCCGTCGCCACGGTCGGGCACACCGTCGTACGAGGTGGCCACCGTGCTGCCCTGGACCCGGCACGAGCGGGCCTTCTCCGAGCTCGACGTCTTCAACGCCGCCCTGGCCACGCTGGAGACGCGGGCGCACCTCGAGCTGCTGGTCGCCCGCGGGGAGCTCACCCGGCGAGACGGTGCCGGTGGCTCGACGTACGCCCTCAGCCGCTGAGGTCGGCCGGCCGCGTCATCGGCAGGTGCAGGATGCCTTCGTCGTCGAACTCCGGTCCGCTCACCTCGAAGCCGTACGACGCGTACCACCCCGCGAGCCCGGTCTGCGCGTCCAGGCGCACCACCCGCCCGCCGGTCTCCGCGAGCGCGGCACGCATGAGCTCGTCGGCCAGGCCGCGACCGCGCGCCGCCGGGGCCACCACCACGCGGCCGATCCGGGCGGCATCACCGTCGTCGAGGAGGCGCAGGTAGCCGAGCACGACGTCGTCCTCGGTGAGGACCAGGTGCCGCGTCGCCAGCTCCAGGTCGCGGCCGTCGAGATCGGGGTAGACCGAGGCCTGCTCGATCACGAACACGTCCTGCCGGAGCCGCCACACGTCGTACGCCGTGCGCGCGTCCAGCTGGGCGAAGCCCAGGCTGCGGATCACGAGAGCCAGGCCACGGCTCGTCGGAACGCCCGGCCGGCCTCGGGCAGGCCCGGCAGCACGCCGTAGACGTGCATCGCGCCGGGCTCGATCTCGGCGGTCAGGTCCCACCCCTGCTCGGCGGCGCGACCCACGAGCACGTCGCAGGCGGGCGCGAGCAGGTCGCGGGTGCCGTAGAACATCAGTGCAGGGGGCAGCCCGCGCAGGTCGCCGAGACCCGGCGAGACCTCGGGCCGGGCCAGGTCCTCGACGGAGCCGGCCCACCAGGCGGCGTACGCCGTCGCCTTGCTCAGGAACAGCCAGGGGTCTGTCACGTCAGCCTCGACCGTGCCCGGTGCGGACATCGTCAGGTCGACCCACGGCGCGTGCAGCAGCAGGTGGCTGGCCGTCGGTCCGCCGCGGTCGCGCAGCGCCTCGGCCACCGCGAGGGCGTAGCCGCCTCCGGACGAGTCGCCGACGAGGACGGCCCCACCCGGCTCCTGGGCGTACCGAGAGGTCAGCGCGACGATCGGCTCGAAGGAGTCGCGCCAGGTGTGCTCGGGCGCCAGGGGATAGTCGGGGAGCACCACCCGGGCGCGCAACGCGCGTGCGAGCCGGGTCGCGTACCGGACCTGGAACGCGCTGATCGGCGCCATGTAGCCGCCGCCGTGGAGGTACACCAGCGTGCGGGTCGGCTGGACGTGCCGTGGGGTGATCACGTACGACGGGAAGGTGCCGCTCGGCCCGGTGAGGCTCTCGGTGACCACCGCGAACCGACGCGCGAAGCCGCGGCACGACCCGGGTCGGGAGGGACCGGTCCAAGGTGGCGTGCCAGGCGACCACCCGGGCGTGCTCGGACGGCTCGTCGACGAGCTCACCGGCGTTGCGCAGGCGCGGGATGACAGAGGCCAGGAGCTGGTGGCGACGGCTGGGCACGGCGCTCAGGCTACGGCTCCGGGCGGGTCAGCGGTCGGCGTCGATGAGGTAGCTGTCCCCGTCCGGCACCAGGGTCAGGACCTGGTCCTCGGTCGTGACGCTCCCGTCGGTGCGTCGGTAGGTGACCCGCGCGGCCACCTGGTCCGCCCCGACGGCCCGGACGTCGGTCGCGTCGGTCGATGCGATGGTCGCCCAGAAGCCGTCGTAGCTGTCGCGCCCGACCCGGTCCTGCATGGCGGGCGAGAGCATGGCCCAGCCGGCGTCCAGGTCGTCGGGCACCGTGTCGAAGTAGGTGTCGATGGTCTGCTCCCGAGCAGACGCCGACCCGGCGGGGGTCGCCGGTGTCGTGGCGTCCGGTGTCGTCGCGTCCGCGGTCGGGGCGCTGGACGAGGGCTCGGGAGTCGACGACGGCTCCGGTGTCGTCGACGAGCCGGATCGGGTCGGTGCCGAGGAGCTCTGGTCTCCGGCATCGGGACCGCCGTCGGTGTTCTCGCCGCCGAGGGTCTGGGTCAGGTAGACGACACCGATGCCGACGAGCAGCACGGCGGCCACCGCGAGCGCCACCGGGAAGAAGCGTGAGCGGGACGGCTCCTCGGGCGCCACGGGAGGGGACGTCACGGGAGGGGGCGTCACAGGAGGGGGCGTCGGCTCCGGCGCGGTGTCCGGCTCGGGGTCGACGGGTGGCGCGGGTGGCGGGGGCGGCACGGCGGCCACCGTTCCGGCAGTGGTCCGGGAGACCAGGTCCCGCAGGGCCTCGCTGGCCTCGGCCATCGTCCACCGGGTCGCCGGGTCGGGGTCCATGAGATGGCCGATGGGCTCCTGCAGCAGCCCGGCGCGGACCGGTCGCGGGACGGGCGTGGTCGCGATCGCCTGCAGCGTCGCGAGGGCGTTGGGATGGCGCGGGTGCGGGGGTCGGCCCTCGACCGCGGCGTACAGCGTGGCCCCGAGCGCCCAGCAGTCGGCCGCCGTGGAGGGCTCCGCGCCGCGGGCGAGCTCGGGAGAGAAGTACGCCGGTGTGCCGCTGGTCATCCCGGTCTGGGTGAGCCGGTCGTCGAAGGCGGGGTGCGCGATGCCGAAGTCGCTGATCTTCGCCACGTCGCCGTCGGCGACCAGGATGTTGGCGGGCTTGACGTCTCGATGGATGATCCCCGCCTGGTGGGCAGCGGCGAGGGCCGCCGCGACCTGTGCGCCGATCCTGGACACGCGCTCGACGGGCAGGGGGCCGGTGCTCATCAGCTCTGCCAGGGTCTGGGACGGGAAGTACTCCATGA
The DNA here is from genome assembly GCA_963791275.1 of uncultured Actinomycetota bacterium. Classification (GTDB taxonomy): domain Bacteria; phylum Actinomycetota; class Actinomycetes; order Propionibacteriales; family Nocardioidaceae; genus Nocardioides. Next base: position 293,751 of record CAWBRP010000003.1, on the reverse strand, counting down.
CCAGCCACGGGGCCCCGCCGTGCTCGACCACGTCATAGATCGAGACCGCGTTGCGATGGTTCAGGGCCGCCGCGCTGCGTGCCTCGCGCATCGCGCGGCGGGTGTCGCCGGACTGCTCGCCGGCGACGGTGCCGATCTGCTTGACGGCGACGACGCGGTGGAGCACCTCGTCCCGGCACAGCCACACGGTGCCCATGCCGCCCTGGCCGATCACCCGCTCGACGCGGTACCGACCGGCGATCAGTTCCTGCACTGGCGAGCTCGCGGTCCCCACCCCCTCGGTTGTCGGCCCACAACGCTCGCACTCGTACCCCATTCGGGACAATTCCAGCCTCCGCTGAGCCAATACCAGTGAAATCACGGATGCGGCGCAGCGACCCGCGGGAGCAAGGTGGGGTCATGACGCTGCTCGCCACCGCTCCTCGTCCCGCTCTCACGCTTCGGCGCACGGCCGAGACCCCGTGCCTCGAGCTCGATGTCGCCCGCGCGGTCGCCCGGCTGCGGCGGCTCGCGGGAGCGATCCCCGGCGCGACCGTGCACCACACGGTCGAGGGGGACCCGCACCCGGCGCTCCTCGCGAGCCTGGTCGCGGCGGGTGGCAGCTTCTCGGTCGAGACGCCGGCCAAGCTGCGCGCCTGCCTCGCCGCCGGAGCACCCGAGGACTCGCTGGTGCACGGACGCCTGGTGGGGAGCGAGGACACCGCCCGTGGGGACTGCCTGGCGGAGGCCGCGCGACTGGGGGTCCGCCGGTTCGTGGTCGACAGCGACCTGGACTGCCGCACCGTCGCCGAGGTGGCGCCGGGGAGCGCCGTCCTGGTCCGGGTCAGCCGGAGCCAGGCGGGGACCGGCGGGTGCACGCCGACGGAGGCCGTGTCCGTGCTCGTCGGGGCAGCGCGCCTCGGCCTCGATGCCGCCGGCGTGTCGGTCGACGTCGGGGCGGAGCGCCTCAACCCGGTGGCCTGGCGGGCCCCGATCGCCGTCGCGAGCTCGATCTTCACCGCCCTGCGCAAGGCCGGCCACCGGCCGTGGCTGATGGGTGTGGGTGGCGGCCTGCCGGCGACGCACGAGAACGGCGCCCCGCCGGCGTCCCTCTTCGCCGCGGCCATCGACCGGGCCCTGCGCCAGGAGTTCGGGATCGAGCGCCCACAGACCCTGGTCGAGCTCGGTCGCGCGCTGGGAGTGGCCGCCGCCTAGGGGTCTAGACTCGGTCTCACAGACAGGGGAGCCCGATCGCGGGCTGAGAGTGCGGGTGAGCCGCAGACCCTCCGAACCTGCTCCGGTTAGCACCGGCGAAGGGAGTCATCGTGAGGACCTCGCTCACGCTCGCCCGGTCGACCACCCTCTCGATCGCGCTGCTCGCCCTCGCGGGGTGCTCGCTGATCGGGAACGGTGAGGACACCGCCCCCGACCCGGCCACCGGCGAGGCACCGTCCCAGGTCGTCCTCGTCACCCACGACTCGTTCGCGCTGCCCAAGAAGCTGCTCAAGCAGTTCGAGGCCGACTCCGGATTCAGCCTCGACGTCCGCACGGTCGGCGACGCGGGCAGCCTCACCAACCGGCTGGTCCTCACCCAGGACAACCCCACCGGGGACGTGGCGTTCGGCGTCGACAACACCTTCGCCTCACGGGCTCTCGACGCCGGGGTCTTCGCCGACTCCGGGATCGCCCTGCCGGCCGGCGCCGAGGACTTCGCCCTCGACGACGGGACCGACCGCCTCGTGCCCATCGACACGGGCAACGTGTGCGTCAACGTCGACACCACCTGGTTCGACGACCGAGGTCTGGCCGCGCCGGCGACGCTCGACGACCTCACCGACCCGGCGTACCAGGACCTCTTCGTGCTGCCCGGTGCGGCCACGAGCTCGCCCGGCATGGCCTTCCTGCTCACCACCATCGCGGAGTACGGCGACGACTGGCCCGACTACTGGACCGACCTGATGGCCAACGGCGCCAAGCTCACCAGCGGCTGGAGCGACGCCTACTACGTCGACTTCACCCAGGGCGGCGGGGACGGCGAGCGTCCCATCGTGCTGTCCTACGACTCGTCGCCGGCCTTCACGCTCACCGAGGACGGGTCGGAGTCGACGACCGCGGCCCTGCTCGACACCTGCTTCCGGCAGGTGGAGTACGCCGGCGTGCTCGAGGGTGCCGCGAACCCCGAGGGCGCCCGGGCGCTGATCGACTTCCTGCTCACCCCCGAGGTGCAGGCGGCCCTGCCGGAGAGCATGTACGTCTTCCCGGTCGTCGACGGGGTCGAGCTGCCGCAGGACTGGGCGCGGTTCGCGACCCCGCCCTCCGACCCGTACACGGTCGACCCGGCGGAGATCACGGAGCGGCGCGAGGAGTGGCTGACCACGTGGTCCGACGTCACCTCGCGCTGACCGGGCTGGTCGCCGTCCCCCTCCTGGTCCTCGGCGTCTTCTTCGTGCTGCCGGTGGCCGGCATGCTGGCCCGCGGGCTCGTGGTCGACGGCAGTCTCGACGTGCGCGGGCTGTTCGAGGTGCTGGCGCGACCGCGGGTGCACCGCGTGCTGTGGTTCACCCTCTGGTCGGCCACCGCCGGAACCGTGATGTCGCTGCTGCTGGGCCTGCCGACGGCATACGCCTTGCACCGGTTGGACTTCCCGCTCCGCGGCACCCTGCGCGCCCTGCTGCTCGTGCCGTTCGTGCTGCCCACGGTCGTCGTCGGCGTCGCCTTCCGGCAGCTGCTCGGTGAGTCGGGGCCGCTCGGCTTCCTCGGGCTCGACGGGTCGGCGGCGGCGATCATCGCCGGCCTCACCTTCTTCAACGCGGCCGTGGTGATCCGCGCCGTCGGCACCGCGTGGGAGGATCTCGATCCGCGGCCGGGCGAGGCGGCCGCCGCCCTCGGCGCGAACCCCCTCCAGGTGCTGCGCACGGTGACGCTCCCGGCGCTGCGCCCGGCCGTGGTGTCGGCCGCGACGGTGGTCTTCTTGTTCTGCGCGACCGCGTTCGGGGTCGTGCTGACCCTGGGCGGGCTGCGCTACAGCACGGTCGAGACGGAGATCTACCTGCTCACCACCAACCTGCTCGACCTGCGTGCCGCCGCCGCACTCTCGATCCTCCAGCTGCTGGTGATCGTGGTCCTCCTCGCGCTCGCCCGGCGGCTGCGGTCGCAGAAGGACCCCACGGTCAGCCGGCTGCGAACCCGTCCGCACCGGGTCCGCCGCGGCGACGCGGGCGCCCTGGTAGTGACCGCGCTGCTGCTGGGGTTCGTGCTGGCGCCGCTGCTGACCCTGGTGAGCGGGTCGCTGCGCGCGGGTGACGAGTGGAGCCTGGACAACTACCGCGCGCTCGCCACGACCGGCCGGTCCCCTGGGGGCGGCGAGGCGCTGGCCGTCCCGGTCACGGAGGCGCTGGTCAACTCCCTGCGCACCGCGTTCGACGCGACGTGGATGGCGCTGTCCCTCGGGTTGCTCATCGCGGTGATCGTCACCCGTCGCTCGTCCTCGCCGGGCGAGCGGCGGGTCCGCGGCGGGCTGGACGCCGTCGTGATGCTGCCCCTGGGGGTGTCGGCGGTGACCTTGGGCTTCGGCTTCCTGATCACTCTCGACCAGCCGCCACTCGACCTGCGGGACAGCGCCCTGCTGGTGCCGATCGCCCAGGCGTTGGTGGCGCTCCCACTCGTCGTGCGCACCCTGGCCCCCGTGCTCGGCGGCATCGACGACCGGCAGCGCCAGGCGGCGGCCTCGCTCGGGGCCAGCCCGTGGCGTGCGGTCCTGACCGTCGACCTCCCGGCGATCCGGGTGCCGCTGCTGGCCGCGGCCGGGTTCGCCTTCGCGGTCTCGCTGGGGGAGTTCGGGGCCACCTCGTTCCTGGCCCGCGAGGACCATCCGACCCTGCCGGTGGCGATCTACCGCCTGCTCGGTCATCCGGGTGCCCTCAACTACGGGATGGCGCTCTCCGCGTCGGTGCTCCTCGCCGGGACCACCGCCGTGGTGGTCCTGGTCGTCGAGCGCCTGCGGGTGCCGCCGGTGACGGCGTTCTGATGGCACTCACCCTGCGTGACGTGGTGGTGCAGTACGCCGAGGTCCGCGCCGTCGACCGGGTGTCCCTCGACCTCGAGCAGGGACGGGTGCTCGCGGTGCTCGGACCCTCGGGGTGCGGCAAGTCGACCCTGCTGCGGGCGGTCGCCGGGCTCGAGCCGGTGACCGAGGGCTCGGTGGCCTTCGACGGGCGCGACCTCGCGGGCGTGCCGACCCACAGGCGCGGCTTCGCCCTGATGTTCCAAGACGGGCAGCTGTTCGCGCACCTGTCCGTGGCCCGCAACGTGGCCTACTCGCTGCGCCTGCGCGGCGTGCCGACCGCGGCCCGGGCGACCCGGGTGCGCGAGCTCCTCGACCTCGTCGGTCTGGCCGGCTTCGAGGATCGGCTGCCCGCCACCCTCTCCGGAGGTGAGCGCCAGCGGGTCGCGCTCGCCCGGGCGCTGGCCGTCGAGCCACGGCTTCTGCTGCTGGACGAGCCACTCTCCGCCCTCGACGCCGCCCTGCGTGGTCGGCTCGCGCTCGACCTGCGCGAGATCCTGCGGGCTGCCGGCACGACCGCACTCATGGTGACCCACGACCACGAGGAGGCCTTCACGGTCGCCGACGAGATGGCCGTGATGCGCGCCGGGCGGATCGTCCAGCGCGGCGCCCTGTCCGCCGTCTGGCGGGCCCCGGTCGACACGGACACCGCCTTGTTCCTCGGCTATGCCCGGGTGCTGACCGGGGCCGGGGCGGCGCGGGTCCTCGCCGCGGCCGGCCTGCCGACGGCACCCGCGGTCGCCGTACGGCGTTCGGCGCTGGTCGCGACCCCGAGCGAGGGTGCCGCGCTGGCCGGCCGGGTGGTCTCGGCGCGGGCCACCCCCGAGCAGGTGCGGCTGGTGGTCGAGGTCGACGGGATCGGAGAGCTGGACGCGGTGGCTGCCCTGGACGCCCACCTCGCGCCCGGGGACGCGGTCGCGCTGCGCGTCGAGCCCACGCGGGTGGCCCTCGTAGGCCCGGCCGGGGGACTGGACGACCTCCTAGACTGACCGGCATGTATCGCCGGGCCTACGTGCTGCTCATCGGAGTGGCCGCCACCATGGGCCTGCTGGCGATCATCGCCTCGATCAGCGTCGACCGGAAGCTCGCGGATCCGGACGGGTTCCTCGGCCCCGCGTGGGTGCGGCTGCCGATGCTCCTGATCGGGGCCTTCCTGCTGGACATGGTGCCGCGCATCATCCCGGCGCTGAGGTTCGGTCCCAGCCGCGCGCGCGAGGTCGCCCGGGCGCGGGTGGCCGAGCACTGGACGCGCGAGCGGCTGACGCTGGTGGTCCTCGGCGTGACCTGCTTCTACATCGTCTACGTCAGCTACCGGAACCTGAAGTCGTTCCTGCCCTTCATCATCCACACGAAGTACGACCGTGAGCTCCACCTGATCGACCGCGCCCTGTTCCTCGGCACCGAGCCGGCCATCGCCCTGCACAACCTGTTCGGCACCAACATCGCCGCACACGTCCTCTCGACGATCTACCTGTGGTTCCTCCCGCTGGTTCCCCTGGCGCTGACCGCATGGCTGATCTGGTCGAGGAACATCTCCTTCGGCTACTGGTTCGCCACGTCCCAGTGCATCGCCTGGAGCCTCGGCACGCTGTCCTACTACGCGCTGCCGACGCTGGGCCCCGGGTTCCGGTACCCCTGGCTGTACCAGGATCTCGACCAGACGGCCTCCTCCCAGCTCATGGACGCGTTGTACGGCGGTCGAACCTCGGTGCTGTACGGACCCGTGCAGGACGCCGTCCAGTCGGTGGCGGGCTTCGCGTCCCTGCACACCGCCATCACGCTGCTCGTGGCGCTGATGGCGCAGTACACGCTGCGCTCCCGGGTGGTGCACGTCGTGCTCTGGGTCAACTTCGGCTTCACCGTCCTGGCGACCCTCTACTTCGGCTGGCACTACGTGTCCGACGACATCGCGGGGGTCGTCATCGCGCTGCTCGCCTTCTACCTCGGCGGAATCGCCAGCGGCCAGAAGTTCGACCGGCACGGCCTCTCGTCGCATCCCACGACCGACTCCTCGCTGATCCCCGTCGACGATTGAACGTCGCTCCTCGCGAGTTACACCGGTGTAGTTAGTCAAGCCGACACGCCGAGCGATTCGCGATTTTCTGTGAAAACTGTTCCAGTTGGGACAAGTGAGCACTAGCGTGCTGCGAGTTGCCCACGGGAATGACCGCGGGCAAGGTCGTCCGCCCCCCGAGGGCGACCCCCAGGGCCCCACGACGCAGGGAGTGAGTTCTTCGTGGTCACACCGCGCCGCTCGCGACCAGCGACCCGGAGGACCCTGGGGGTCTCCCTGCTCGCCCCCGTGCTCGCGCTGGTCGCCGCCCTGCTCGTCGGCCTTCCCCCGGCCGCCGCCGGGACCGACGACCTGAACCTCCCCAGCGCCGCCGACGTGGCGGGCGCCGCCGCCGCGGTGTCCGACCAGGCGCGCACCGTCGCGGGAGTCCGCACCGACCTCGTCCTCGCCGACCAGCGGCTGCGCACGTCCTCGATCGCCGCCGCCCAAGCCGCCGAGGCGTTCAACACCGCGCGCTGGCAGTCCTCCCTGGCCGGCCGCGCCGCCCGTTCGGCCGACGCCGCCCAGCAGGTGGCGCTCGAGGCGGTCGACCGGCAGCGCGCGGCGTACGAGTCCGCCCTCGCCTCGGCGTACCAGATGTCGCCGGAACTCACCGCGCTCTCCGCGATCGTCCGCTCCGACGGCATCGCCACCGTCGTGGACCAGGCCACCACGCTGACCAACGCCGAGCAGGCGATGGACGAGCGGTACGACGACTTCCGCGCCGCGGCGACCGTCGCCGACGTGGTCGCGGCCCAGGCCGCCGACGCTCGAGCGACGGCCGACGCCCTGCGCGAGCAGGCCCGCAGCAGCCGGGACGCGGCCCGGGCGGCCGAGGTCACCGCCGCCGACCAGGCCGGCTCGATCGCTGCCGAGCGCGACGCCCTGCTCGGCGAGCTGGCCGACCTCCAGGGCGTCTCGGTCGAGCTCGCGACGCAGCGGCAGACCGCACTGGAGCGTCGGGCCGAGGAGCGCCGCAAGCGCGCCGAGGAGCGCAAGCGGAAGCGCGAGCACCAGGACGACCCGCCCACGCCCGCGCCCACGCCGACCCCCACCCCGACGCCGACGCCGACGCCCCCCGCGCCGACGCCCACCCCGACGCCGGCGCCGCCGAAGCCGCCCAAGACCCCGTCCCCGACCCCGACCCCGACGCCCGACCCCGTCCCGACCCCGACGCCCACCCCCGCCCCGGCACCGGCACCGGCACCGGCACCGGTTCCCGTGCCTGCGCCGCCGCCCCCACCTGCTCCGCCCCCGTCCCCGCCCCGCCGCCGCCGGCACCGTCGGGCGATGCCGCGGCCGCGGTCGCCTTCGCGGCCGCCCAGCTCGGCGACGCGTACCGGTGGGGGGCCGCCGGGCCGGACGCGTGGGACTGCTCCGGGCCTGATGATGATGGCCTGGCGGGCGGGCGGGATCGCGCTGCCGCACTCCTCCGCGGGTCAGTACGCCGCCGCGACGCCGATCGATGCCGGCGACCTCCGCCCGGGGGACCTGGTCTTCTGGGGCTCGACGCCCCGCAGGGATCTACCACGTCGCGATGTACGTGGGCGGCGGCGAGATCATCCATGCCCCGCGCACCGGCCGCCCGGTCAGCCGCGAGTCGATGTACTACTGGACCACCCCGGACTACTACGCACGTCCGTGAGCACCGCGCTACTGAAGGCGTGAATCTCCTCCTGCTCGTGAAGGGCCCGCGCCGCGTCAGTAGCGTGACGCGCAAGCTCGGGCCGCGCGCCGTCGTGCGTCGGTGGACGGCGAACGGGGACGATCGCGTGTCACGGGAGGCGCCGCACGGGAGCCACGTGGCCGAGGTGACGTCGTAGCCCCTGGGTAGGGTCCGAGACATGGCCACCGAGAGCGCCGTACCCGTCGACGGCAAACCTGGGTACGTCCGGCCCGTGGTCGACGTCGCGGCGCTGCAGGCGCTGCTGGACGGACGGCACGCCGAGGTCCGCGACCTGGTGCGCGCCAACCTGGCCGCCCACGCGGGCGTGCTCGAGGACGCCGAGACGATGGGCCGCGACGAGTTCCGCCAGCGCGTCCTGGACCTGGTCGTCGAGATCGCGGCCACCGGCCAGACCGGGCTGGGCTTCCCGGAGGAGTACGGCGGCGGCGGCGACATCGGCGCCTCGATCGCGGCGTTCGAGACGCTGGCCCTGGGCGACCTGTCGGTGCTGGTCAAGGTCGGGCGTGCAGTTCGGCCTGTTCGGCGGCGCGATCCTCCAGCTCGGCACCCGCGCCCACCACGACGCCTACCTGCGCGACCTGGTCGCCGGGCGGCTGCTCGGCTGCTTCGCGATGAGCGAGAGCGGGCACGGCTCCAACGTGCAACGGCTCGGCACCGTCGCGACGTACGACCCGGCGACGGAGGAGTTCGTCGTGCACACCACCGCCGACGCCGCCCGCAAGGACTACATCGGCAACGCCGCCGCCCACGCCGAGGTCGCCGTCGTGTTCGCCCAGCTCGAGGTCGGGCCGGAAGGTGCGCGCGAGGGCCAGGGCGTGCACGCCTTCGTCGTCCCGCTCCGTCGCGACGGCCAGGTGCTGCCCGGCATCCGGATCGAGGACTGCGGCCAGAAGATGGGCCTCAACGGCGTCGACAACGGCCGCATCTGGTTCGACCGGGTGCGGATCCCGCGCGCCAACCTGCTCAACCGGTTCGCCGACGTCTCCGCCGACGGCACCTACTCCAGCGCGATCGAGAACCCCGACCGACGCTTCTTCACCATGCTCGGCACCCTCGTCCAGGGCCGGGTCAGCGTCGGCGGAGCGGCCATCAACGCCGCCAAGGTCGCCATCGCCATCGCCATCACGTACGCCGCCCAGCGGCGCCAGTTCGAGGCCACCGCCCCGCCGCAGGAGGACCTGCTGCTCGACTACGGCCTGCACCAGCGGCGGCTCCTCCCGTTGCTGGCCCGGACCTACGCCCTCCACTTCGCCCAGGAGGTGGTCGCCGGTCAGCTCCACGACGTGTTCTCCGGAGCCGTCGACGACGAGCACGCCCGCCGCGAGCTCGAGTCCCGGGCGGCGGGCACCAAGGTCCTCGGCACCTGGCACGCCACCCGGACCATCCAGGAGTGCCGCGAGGCCTGCGGCGGTGCCGGCTACCTGTCGGTGAACCGCTTCGCGGCGCTGAAGGCGGACACGGACGTCTTCACGACCTTCGAGGGCGACAACCACGTGCTCCTCCAGCTGGTTGCCAAGGGGCTGCTCACCGACTACGCCGACGAGTTCTCCGACCTCGACCAGTTCGGCATGGTGAGGTTCGTCGCGGGGATGGCCGTCGAGACCGTCATCGAGCGGACCAGGGTCCACAAGCTGCTCACCCGGATCCAGGACGTCCTGCCCGGCGGCGACCGGTGGGACCAGGAGGCCGGGCTTCTGGACCCCCGCTACCAGCTCGCGATGCTGCGGTTCCGGGAGGAGCACATGCTCGCCGGGGTGGCGCGGCGGCTCAAGCGCGGCATCGACGACGGCCAGAACGCCGGCGAGGTCTTCTCCCGCGTGCAGGACCACGTGACCTCGGCCGCCCAGGCGCACGTCGAGCGGCTCGTCCTCGAGGCCTTCGTCGACAAGGTGTCGGGCGCCTCGGGCGACACCAAGGTCGCGCTCGGCCTGCTCTGCGACCTCCACGCCCTGACCACGATCGAGGCGGACCGGGCCTGGTTCATGGAGCACGGCCGGCTGACGAGCTCGCGGTCCAAGGCGATCAGCCGCGAGGTCAACGACCTCTGCCGCAAGATCCGGCCGCTGGCGGTCGACCTCGTCGACGCCCTCGGCGTACCTCGCGCGATGCTCCGCGCGCCCGACCTGGTCGGAGGTCCCGCGTGAAGGTCCTCGGGCCCTGGGCCGACAACCCGCTGTGGGCCCCCGTCTACGACTGGCTGGTCGAGCACGAGCGCGTGGGGGGCACCCTCTGGCAGCTCGGCACCGGCAGCACCCTGGGCGAGCTGTACGACGCCGTCGCCGAGATCGGCCGGCTCCCTGCCGGGTCCCGGGTGCTCGACATCCCGTGCGGCGGCGGGGTCGCCCTGCGGGGAGTCCGGCCCGGCCAGGGCCTGGACTTCGTGGCTGCCGACATCGCACCCGCGATGCTGGAGCGCACCATGACCGCGGCTGCCGAGCGCGGAGTGGCCGAGCAGGTCCAGCCGCTGGTCGCCGACGTGCACGACCTCGACCTCGAGGACGCCAGCTTCGACGTGGTGGCGTCGTTCACCGGACTGCACTGCTTCCCCGACCCGCACGCCGCCGTCGGCGAGATGGCGCGGGTGCTCCGCCCCGGGGGTGTTCTCGTCGGGAGCGCCATCCTCAACGACACCGGCCGTCGCTTCGAGGGCCTGCGGATCGCCGGCCGCACCGCGGGCATCCTCGGTCCCGGTTGCACGACTGCCGAGCTGCTCACGTGGCTCGCCGAGTCCGGCATCGTCCGGGTCCGCGCCGAGGCCTCCGGCGCGTTCGTCTACTTCCGCGAGGCACTCCGGGCCTGACCTACTCGTTCTCGCCGAGGGAGTCGTCGGCGAGGTTGGCCTGGTCGTCGTGGTGGCCCTCGGTCTTGAAGCGCTCGAAGGAGTTGTGGACCTCGGCCTCGGCCTCGGTCCGGCCGACCCAGTTGGCGCCCTCGACGGACTTGCCCGGCTCGAGGTCCTTGTAGACGGTGAAGAAGTGCTCGATCTCGAGCCGGTCGAACTTCGGCACGTGGTTGATGTCGCGCAGGTGCTCCTGGCGCGGGTCTGTCGCGGGCACGCAGAGGACCTTGTCGTCACCGCCGGCCTCGTCGGTCATCCGGTACATCCCGATCGCCCGGCACTTGATCAGGCAGCCGGGGAAGGTCGGCTCGCCGATGAGCAGCACCAGCGCGTCCAGCGGATCGCCGTCCATGCCGAGCGTGTCCTCGATGTAGCCGTAGTCGGCGGGGTACTGGGTCGAGGTGAAGAGCGTCCGATCCAGACGCATCCGTCCGGTCTCGTGGTCCACCTCGTACTTGTTGCGACTGCCCTTGGGGATCTCCACCAGCACGTCGAACTCCAACACAGCCGCTTCCTCCAGTCGCCGATCAGGCCCCGCTCGGGGCCTCTGGCACAGTGTCGCAGGTGAGGGTACGCCGCGTCCTGCCGCTCCTCGCGCTCCTTCTCGTGGTCGGCGTCGTCGCCGAGGAGGTCCAGGTCGGGGTCGGCCGCGAGTACGTCGAGGACGCACTGGCTGGGCCGGACCCGCTCACCGAGCCCGCCGCCGTGCCGCCGCCGGAGGGTCTGACGCTGCCCGAGGTCGTCGAGCCGGCGCCGGTGGCGACGCCGGACGTCGAGGCCGTCCAACCGGCGCCGGCGCGGGTCCGGCGGGCGATCCGGCCCGAGCTCGCCGACCCCGATCTCGGCCGGCACGTCGTGACCGTGGTCGGCGGCCTCGAGCCCGGCTCGTCCGTCGTGACCGTGGGCGAGGAACCGGTGATGCCGGCCTCGACGACCAAGCTGCTCACGACGACCGCGGCCCTCGAGGCGTTGGGCCCGGACCACGTGTTCACCACCCGGGTCGTCGCCCCGCCGAGCGGGAGGCGGCTGGTGCTGGTCGGCGGAGGAGACCCGTACCTCGCCAGCCGACCCGCGGCGGAGCCGCCGACCTACCCCCGACGCGCCGACGTGGTCAGCCTGGCCCGGCTCACGGCGGCCGGGCTGCGGGAGCGCGGCGTCCGCCGGGTGTCGCTGGGCTACGACGACGGGCTGTTCAGCGGGCCGCCGGCCAGCCCGCAGTGGGAGCCCGACTACCTGCCCGACCAGATCGTCTCGCCGATCACGGCGCTGTGGGTCGACGAGGGTCGGCCGCCGTGGGGCTACGGGCGGGTCGCCGACCCCGCGTCGTACGCCGCTGAGGTCTTCGCCACGGCCCTGCGCGCGACCGGCATCACCGTGCGGGGTGACGTCACCCGGCAAGCCGGCGCCCCGACGTGCCTCGGACGTCGCGGCGGTCACCAGCGCGCCGCTCGCGCAGATCGTCGAGCACGTCCTCGAGGTGAGTGACAACGAGGCGGCCGAGGTGCTGGCCCACCACGTCGGGCTCGCGGTCGAGGGGGAAGGCTCGTTCGCGGCCGCTCGGCGCGGGGTGGCGACCACGCTGGCCGGGCTGGGCGTGGACCTCACCGACGACACGGTGTACGACGGCAGCGGGCTCTCCCGCCGCTCGCGGGTCGACGCCGGCACGCTGGTCGACGTGCTCCGGGTGGCGGCATCGCCCGAGCACCCCGAGCTCAGGGCGGTGATCAGCGGTCTCCCGGTGGCCGGCTTCACCGGATCCCTGGAGTTCCGCTTCGCGTCCGGCGACCCCGACGGCCGCGGCCTGGTGCGCGCCAAGACCGGCACCCTGACCGGGGTCTCGGCCCTGGCCGGGCTGGTCACCGACGCGGGCGGCCGGACCCTGGTGTTCGCCTCGGTGGCCGACCGGGTCGCCCCGGCCGACAAGCTCGCCGCCCAGGAGGCCTTGGACGACGTGGCTGCCGCGCTGGCCCTCTGCCGTTGTGCGCGACCGTAGGGTCGAGCCCATGACTTCGAACTTGGTCGACTGGCAGACCGCGGTCTCGGTGGGTTCCCGGATCGCGGGCGACGGCCCGACGGTCGACGCCGACGAGGCACGGACCGCCGTCGCCGAGCTCCGCGCGGGCGCCGAGCGGTCGACCGGACTCGTGCGGGACTTCACCGGGCTGGTCGCGGCCGACCACACCGCTCCCGTGCTCGTGGTCGACCGCCTGGGCTGGATCCAGGCCAACGCGGACGCCTTCGCCACCATCATCGAGCCGCTGGCCACGAAGCTCACCGGAGAAGAAGGGTCCCCCTACCGGGCTGGCCCTCACGATCGGCTCGAAGGTCACCGGCGGTGAGGTGGGCGCTGCTCCTGGGCTTCCTCGCCGGGAAGGTGCTCGGCCAGTTCGACCCCTTCCACGCCCCGGACGGGCGGTTGCTCCTGGTCGCGCCCAACATCGTGCACGTCGAGCGCGAGCTCGAGGCGGACCCGTCCGACTTCCGGCTCTGGGTGTGCCTGCACGAGGAGACGCACCGGGTGCAGTTCACGGCCGTCCCGTGGATGCGGGGCCACCTCTTCAGCCAGATCGAGGCGATCACCGACACCGTCGAGCCCAGCGCCCTGACCGACGACCTGGTCAAGCGGATCACCGAGGCGTTCCGGGGCAACGCGGGGGGCGGCAGCCTGATGGACGTGCTCGGCACCCCGGAGCAGAAGGAGATCCTGGACCGCGTCACCGGGGTCATGTCGCTGCTGGAGGGCCACGCCGACGTGGTCATGGACGGGGTCGGACCGAGCGTCATCCCGTCGGTCGCGCACATCCGCAGACGCTTCAACGCCCGCCGCAAGAACCTGGGTGTGATGGACAAGGCGCTGCGCCGGTTGCTCGGCCTGGACGCCAAGATGGCGCAGTACCGCGACGGGGCCGCGTTCGTCCGCACGGTGGTCGACAAGGCCGGCATGAGTGACTTCAACGCCGTCTGGGCGGGACCGGAGAACCTGCCGAGCAAGGCCGAGATCCACGACCCCACCGCCTGGATGACGCGCGTCCTGGGCTGAGGCGATGGCGCTCCACCCCTCCGTCGCGGCGGTCCGGCTCTCGGTCCGTCGGGGCCTCGACGACCTGCCGGCCGGGGCCGTCGTGGTCGTCGCCTGCAGCGGCGGCGCCGACTCGCTCGCCCTGCTGTCCGCCGCGGTGCACGAGGGTCACCGGCTCGGCCACCACGTCGTCGGCGCCACCGTCGACCACGGCCTCCAGACCGGCTCCGCCGACCACGCCGAGCGGGTGGTCGTGCAGATGGCCGCGCTCGGGGCCGACGAGACGGTGTCGGCCCACGTCACCGTGGCGGCGGAGGGTGTCGGCCCCGAGGCGGCCGCGCGGCAGGCGCGGTACGTCGTCCTCGACGAGATCGCCCAACGGCTCGGGGCGGCCACGGTGCTGCTCGGCCACACCCGCGACGACCAGGCCGAGACGGTTCTCCTCGGGCTCGCTCGCGGCTCCGGCGGCCGGTCCCTGGCCGGGATGCGACGCACCTTCGAGCACTACCGCCGCCCCCTGCTCGACGTCTCGCGCGCCGACACCGTCACCGCCTGCCAGGTCGAGGGCCTCGAGACCTGGGTGGACCCCCACAACGTCGACCCTGCCTACCTCCGGGCCCGCGTGCGCGGGCGGGTGCTGCCGGTGCTCGAGGACGAGCTGGGCCCGGGCGTCGCGGCCACCCTGGCGCGGACCGCCGACCAGCTGCGCATCGACATGGACCACCTCGACGACCTGGCGGCCGGCGCCCTCGCCACACTGGGGGACCCGCTGCCGGTCGCGGCCCTGGCGGCGCTGCCGACCGCCGTACGACGCCGGGTGCTGCGGCTCGCCGCCGTCGACGCCGGCGCACCCCCCTCCGATCTGTTCCACGAGCACGTGCTCGCCGTCGACGCGCTGCTCACCGACTGGCACGGCCAGAAGTGGATCGACCTCCCCGGGCACCTGCGCGCGGTCCGGCGCGACGGCACCCTCGCCTTCGAGCGCGACGCGAGCGCCTAGGTCTCCTGCGTGCGCAGCGCGGTCCCGCGCGAGGCGCGCAGCCGGCCCAGCCGCTCGGCCAGCCCACGGACGTCGGCGTCCGCCTGGCTGGTCAGCTGGTGGGGGTCCCCGGCGAGGTCGTAGAGCTCCCACTCGCCGCGGTCGTGCTGGATGTAGGCGGTGTCGTCCTCGCGGAGCAGCGCCCAGCCGAGATTCGTGTTCTCGACGAGGAGCCGCCGCCGCCAGCCCGACCAGTCACCCGAGACCAGAGGGGCGAGCATCGAGCGTCCGTCGAGGTCGCGTCCGTCGTCGGGGTCGAGACCCGCTATCTCCAGCGTCGTCGGCATGAGGTCGACCTGGGAGACCAGGGCGTCGACCTCGGCGGGAGAGGCGCCGGGACCGCGCACGGCGAACGGGACGCCCGCCGACTCCTCGTACGGCTGCTCCTTGCGGAAGAGCCGGTGCTCGCCGAGCAGGTAGCCGTTGTCGGAGACGAAGAAGATCCAGGTCCGGCCCAGCTGGCCGGTGCGCCAGAGAGCGTCGAGGACCTTGCCGACCTGGTCGTCGAGGTCCTGGAGCTCCTCGAGCTTGCCGCGGTAGGCGCGCCGCATCTCGCGGCGCTCCTGCGGCGGCAGGTCGCGCATCCAGGTGGGCTTGTCGCCCATGTCGGCCTCGTTGAACGCCGGTGGGTCCCAGGGGACGTGGTCGGCGTCGTGCGCATGCGCAGGGCTCGGCGTGTAGGGGTCGTGTGGCGTGGTGGGCGCGAAGACCGCGAACCACGGCCCGGTGTCCCGGTGCCGGCCGATGAACCGGCGGAGGCGGCGGGCCGCGAGCCGGTCGACGTCCCGGTCGGCGTCGAGCTCACGGACCCGCCCGTCCACGTTCATCTTCCGGCGGCCGTCGATCAGGGTGACCCACCGGTCCCAGCCGGGCGCCACGTAGGTCGGGTCCTGGCCGTGCCCGTTCATGTACTTGCCGAAGTAGCCCGTGTCGTAGCCGCCGCGTGCATCCGGGTCGCCACGGTGTCCTGGTCGAGTCCCTGGGCGACGAAGACGGGGTGCGTCATGTTGGTGCTGCACCCGTGCACGTGGGCGTAGGTGCTGGTGAGCATCGACGCGCGGGCCGGCCCGCACCACGGCATGGCGGCGTACCCGTAGGGGAACCGGACCCCTTTCCGGACCAGCCGCTTCCAGGTCCGGTCCATCGTGGGGAGCGTCGATCGCATCTGGTCGTCGGTGATGATCCACAAGACGTTGTCGGCCACAGGCAGGACCCTACGCAGGAACGACACCCCCTACGCTGCACGCATGGATGCAGAGCACCTCGGGAACGACCTGGTCAAAGTCCTGTTCACCGAGGAGCAGATCCGGGCCCGGCTCCAGGAGATGGCCGACGAGATCGCGGCCGACTACGAGGGGCGTGAGCTCCTGCTCGTCGGCATCCTGCGCGGCGCCGTGATGGTGATGGCCGACCTGGCGCGGGCGCTGCCCAAGCACGTGGAGATGGACTGGATCGCGATCAGCTCCTACGGCTCGGGCACGAAGTCCAGCGGGGTCGTCCGCCTGATGAAGGACCTCGACACCGACATCTCCGGGCGGCACGTGCTCGTCGTCGACGAGATCATCGACACCGGCCTGACCCTGAGCTGGCTGGTCAACAGCCTCAGCAACCGCAACGCCGCCAGCGTCGAGATCGCCACCCTGCTGCGCAAGCCGGAGGCCCTGACGATGCCGGTCGAGCCGAAGTACGTCGGCTGGGACATCCCCAACGAGTTCGTCGTCGGCTACGGCCTCGACTACCGCGAGCGCTACCGCAACCTGCGCGACATCGGCACCCTCGCGCCACACGTCTACTCCTGAGCCGACACCCCCAGACGGGGCGACGCCTGCGAGAATGGGCCCCTCGGGGCGTTGCTCGCGCCGTGTACCGTCAAGATTTCATCGAATTGTCTGGCGAAAGAAGTCCGTGAAGCGCATTTTCAAGGGTCCCTGGCTGTGGATCGTGGTGGCCGTCGTCGGCGTCCTGCTGGCGCTGCAGTACCTCGCGCCCAACGGCGGGTACGACGAGATCAACACCTCGACCATGAGCAAGTACATCCAGGCCGGCCAGGTCGACGAGATCACCTTCATCGACGGCGACCAGGAGATCCAGGCGACCCTCGACGCCGGGGTGCGCCAGAGCGGCGACAAGGTCGTCACGCACTACATCCAGGGACAGCAGGAGTCGCTCCTCGCCCTGGTGGACAAGCAGGTGGCGGACGGGACCATCAAGGAGGCCAACTCCGAGAACCCCCAGCCCAGTCTGGTCGGCTCGATCCTGGCCACGCTGCTGCCCTTCGCGGTGATCATCTTGCTGTTCCTCTTCCTGATGAACCAGGTCCAGGGCGGCGGCGGTCGCGGCGTCATGCAGTTCGCCAAGTCCAAGGCCAAGCTGATCTCCAAGGACATGCCGAAGACCACGTTCGGCGACGTGGCCGGCTGCGAGGAGGCCATCGAGGAGCTCGGCGAGATCAAGGAGTTCCTCCAGGAGCCCGCGAAGTTCCAGGCCGTCGGCGCCAAGATCCCCAAGGGCGTGCTGCTCTACGGACCCCCGGGCACCGGCAAGACGCTGCTGGCCCGTGCGGTCGCCGGTGAGGCCGGCGTCCCCTTCTACTCCATCTCCGGGTCGGACTTCGTCGAGATGTTCGTCGGCGTCGGCGCCAGCCGGGTGCGCGACCTCTTCGAGCAGGCCAAGGAGAACGCCCCCGCGATCGTCTTCATCGACGAGATCGACGCCGTCGGCCGGCACCGCGGCGCCGGGATGGGCGGCGGCCACGACGAGCGCGAGCAGACCCTCAACCAGCTGCTCGTCGAGATGGACGGCTTCGACGTGCGCGGCGGGGTCATCCTGATCGCCGCGACCAACCGTCCCGACGTGCTCGACCCGGCCCTGCTGCGGCCCGGTCGCTTCGACCGCCAGATCGCCGTCGACGCCCCCGACCTCAACGGTCGGCACCAGATCCTCCGGGTCCACTCCCGCGGGAAGCCGATGGCTCCCGACGTGGACCTGCTCAACTTCGCCCGGCGCACCCCCGGCTTCACCGGCGCCGACCTGGCCAACGTCCTCAACGAGGCCGCCCTGCTGACCGCTCGCAACAACGGCAAGCTGATCGACAGTGCGGCGCTGGACGAGGCGATCGACCGGGTCATCGCCGGACCCCAGCGGCGGACCCGGCTGATGAGCGAGCAGGAGAAGCTCGTCACGGCGTACCACGAGGGCGGTCACGCCCTGGTCGCCGCGGCGTTGCCCGGCAGCGACCCGGTGCACAAGGTCACGATCCTGCCCCGCGGCCGGGCCCTGGGCTACACGATGGTGCTGCCCGACACCGACAAGTACTCCCAGACCCGCTCGGAGCTGCTCGACAAGCTCGCCTACATGATGGGCGGCCGGGCCGCGGAGGAGATGGTCTTCCACGACCCGACCACCGGTGCCGGCAACGACATCGAGAAGGCCACCAACCTGGCCCGGGCGATGGTCACGCAGTACGGCATGACCGAGCGCCTCGGCGCCGTCAAGCTGGGCGACGGCGCCTCCGAGCCCTTCATGGGCCGCGACATGGGGCACCAGCGCAACTACTCCGAGGACGTCGCCGCGATGGTCGACGACGAGGTGAAGAAGTTCGTGGCCGTCGCGCACCAGGAGGCCTTCGACATCCTCGAGGAGAACCGCGACGTCCTGGACTCCCTGGTCCTGGAGCTGCTGGACAAGGAGACCCTCGACAAGGAGCAGGTCGCCCGGGTCTTCGAGCCGCTGCGCCGGCGGCTCGCCCGTCCGGCCTGGACGGGCTCGCCGGAGCGGAACCCGTCCTCGATCCCGCCGATCGAGATCCCGCAGGAGATCCGCGACCGGGTGGCGGCCAACGGCCAGGCCGACCACGGGGACCAGGGCGGCCTCGTCGTCACGCCTCCGGGCGCCGGTGGCGACGTGCACGGGGACCCCGAGCTCGAGGGTGGTGTCGGCGTCACGCCGCGGCCCCCGTCGGCCACATGACCGACCGGATCAGCTACTCCGAACCGCGGCCCGAGGACGTGCCCGACTTCGACCACGACCGTGCCGAGGCGGCCGTCCGCGAGCTGCTGGCGGCGATCGGCGAGGACCCCGAGCGCGAGGGTCTGCGAGACACCCCGGCGCGGGTGGCCCGGGCGTACGCCGAGCTGACCGCGGGGCTGCGTCAGACACCGGAAGGCGTGCTCACCACCACCTTCGACCTCGGCCACGACGAGATGGTGCTGGTCCGCGACATCGAGCTGTGGTCGATGTGCGAGCACCACCTGGTGCCGTTCACCGGGGTCGCGCACGTCGGCTACATCCCCGCCGAGAGCGGCAAGATCACCGGGCTGTCCAAGCTGGCCCGGCTCGTCGACGTCTACGCCAAGCGTCCCCAGGTCCAGGAGCGGCTCACCACCCAGGTCGCCGATGCCCTGATGGAGCTGCTCGACGCCCGCGGCGTGATCGTGGTCATCGAGGCCGAGCACCTCTGCATGACGATGCGGGGCGTGCGCAAGGCCGGCGCCCGCACCATCACCTCCGCCGTCCGCGGGATCATGCACCAGGCCGCCACCCGCTCGGAGGCGATGGCGCTGATCAACAGCCGGCGATGACATCCCCGACGGCCCGTCCCCGGCTGCTGGGTGTCGTCAACGTCACCCCGGACTCGTTCTCCGACGGCGGGCTGTGGACCGACCCCGAGTCGGCGGTCGCCCACGGGCGGCAGCTCGTGGAGGACGGTGCCGACATCGTCGACGTGGGCGGGGAGTCCACCCGTCCGGGCGCCACCCGGCCGCCGGCCGCCGAGGAGCTCGCCCGGGTGCTCCCGGTGATCGAGGCGCTCGCGGCCGACGGCGCGGTCGTGTCGGTCGACACCATGCGCGCGGACGTTGCCGAGCGGGCGCTCGAGGCCGGCGCGAGCATCGTGAACGACGTCTCCGGCGGTCTCGCCGACGACCGGATGCTGGCGCTGCTGGCCGGCTCCGAGGCGACGTACGTCGCCATGCACTGGCGCGCGCACGCCGAGCACATGCGCGACTTCGCGACGTACGACCCCGAGGACGGCGGTGTCGTCAGCGTGGTCCGTGAAGAGCTCGCCCGCCGGGTCGACGCGATCGAGGCCGCGGGCATCGACCTGGACAGGGTGGTCCTCGACCCCGGCCTCGGCTTCGCCAAGCGCCCGGAGCACGACTGGGCCGTGCTGCGCGGGCTCGACGTGCTGCACGGGCTCGGTCTCCCGCTGCTGGTCGGCGGGAGCCGGAAGTCCTTCCTCGGCCGGCTGCTCGGCAGCCAGGGAGCCCTGCGCCCGGTCACCGAGCGGGACCCGGCGACGACCGCCCTGACGACCTGGCTGGCGGTGCAACCGACCCCGGTCTGGGGCATCCGCGTGCACGACGTGCGGGCGAGCCGCGACGCGCTGGCCGTGGTGGAGCGGCTCACGGCCCGGGAGCCCGACGACGCCGAGGAGACGACCCGATGAGCGACGAGCTGACCATCGCCGGGATCGAGTGCTTCGGGCACCACGGCGTCTTCGACTTCGAGCGGCGCGACGGCCAGATCTTCCTGATCGACCTCACGCTGGGCCTGGACACGGCTCCGGCGGCGCGCTCCGACGACTTGCAGGACACCGTGGACTACGGAAGTCTCGTCGCGGCGGTCAAGGCTGCCGTGGAGCACGACCCCGTCGATCTGATCGAGACGTTGGCCGCACGGATCGCGGCGATCTGCCTCAGGGACGATCGTGTTGAATGGAGTCGTGTCACGGTGCACAAGCCGGACGCTCCCATCGACGCGACGTACTCGGACGTCGCGCTGACGATCACCCGGAAACGCGAGGCCTGACGTGACCGAAACCCCCAACCCGCACATCATCGATGCGGACACGATCACCGGCGAGATGCGACCGATCCGACGCGCGGTCGTGGCGCTCGGCTCCAACCTCGGCGAGCGCCTGTACTCCCTGCAGGGCGCGGTCGACGCGCTCAAGGACACCCCGGACGTCTTCGTCACCGCCGTGTCCCCGATCTACGAGAGCACGCCGGTCGACGCCCCCGACGGCTCCGACGACTACCTCAACGCCGTCGTCCTGATCGACACCACGCTCTCCGCACCCCGCCTGATGGACCGCGCGCTGGCCATCGAGGACGCCTTCGACCGCGAGCGCAGCGACATCCGCAACGCCCCGCGCACCCTCGACGTCGACCTGGTCGTCGTGGGCGACCGGCGGAGCGAGACCGACGACCTGCGGCTGCCGCACCCGCGGGCGGCCGAGCGGGCCTTCGTCCTGCAGCCGTGGTACGACGTGGAGCCCGACGCGGTCTTCCCCGGCGGCGACGCGATCGCCGACCTGCTCGAGAAGACCGACCGCAGCATCATCACGAGGCGTGACGACCTGGAGCTCGAGCTCCAGTGACCCGCGATCCGTCGGGCGACCCCCTCCGAGGTGGCCCGCCGGACGGTTCGCCCAGCGACGAGCCGCCTGAGACGTCGCGGCGCCTGGACCCGATGGGTGCCGGGGTCATCGTCACCGCGCTCTGCGTCGGCCTGGTCGCGGGGTGGCTGGTCCGCCGGGTCGCGTCGTACGCCGGACGCCCGGCGCCGTTGGTCAGCTGGACGCAAGCGTTGGTGCTCTTCTTCGGCGCGGCGATCCTCGGCGTGGTGGCCTGGCAGACGCGCCGGTCGCTGGACGGGACCCAGCCGCGACCCGAGCCGCACCGGCTCGTCAACCGGCTGGTGCTGGCCCGCGCCTGCGCGGTCGCCGGGGCGCTGGTGGCCGGCGGCTACTTCGGATATGCCCTCTCCTGGCTCGGGGTGGGCGCCGAGCTGGCCGACGCTCGGGCGCTGCGCTCGGCACTGGCGGGGCTGGGGGGACTGATGGTGCTGGTGACGGCTCTTGTGCTAGAACGTGCGTGTCGGGTCAGAACGCCCGACGATTCGCCCTAACCTGGCGCCATGACTTCCCCCAAGGCTCGTCGCCGTCAGCGGAGCACCCGCCTGACGGTCGCTGTCGTGCTGGTCACGGCCGCCGCCGCGCTCGTGCTCGGTGCGCTGGTCCTGCAGTCGTTCCTCGTCCTCGCCGCCGCCGCGGTCGCCGCGGTCGCCCTCGGCGCGGCCGCCACCCGGATCACCCACGCGGAGCTCCTCCAGTCCCGCCGCGACGCCAACCAGGACCGGGCCGCGCAGGCGCAGGCCTACCGCACCCTCGCCGCCGAGCGGGCCGAGGAGAACTCCGGGCACGTCTCGACGCTCGTCGGCCGGATCGAGCAGCGCGAGACCGCCCTCCGCGAGCTCGAGGAGGCCCTGGTCGGCGCGCAGCGACGAGCCGCCGAGGCCACCCGCAAGCGCAACGCCGAGGCCCGTCGCGCCGAGCTCGCCGAGCAGGAGGGCCTGAGCCTGACCACGCGTCTCGAGGAGGCCGAGGAGCGCGCCGCCGAGGCGATCGTGCGGCTCGCCGAGCTCGAGCAGGAGGCCGACGTGCTCCGTTCCGAGCTCGCCGCCTGGCAGACCTTCGCGCAGACCGGCTCCTCGGACGAGCTCCGCAAGCACGCCTGAGTTGAGTTGGGCCAAAAGGCCCGACGAGTTGGGGGAGATGGTCGCCGACGGCGACCATCTCCCCCAACTCGCGTGGCCTTTTGGCCCAACTCAACCCTTGAGCGACTCCCGCAGGGCGCGGTGGATGCCGTTGGGGGTGAGCACGCCGACGAAGGTCGCGCCGTCGCGGACCCCGACGACCTGCTTGTCGTCGCGCAGGAGGGCGGCGAGGGCTTCCTCCAGGGTGGCGTCGACGTCGATCGCGCCGGCCAGGTCGCCGGTGCTGATGCCGTCCAGGGGCTCGAGGTGGGCCGGGTCGATGGCGGTGACGGTGAGCCGGCGCAGCCCCTTGGTCGAGCCCACGAAGTCGGCCACGAAGTCGTCGGCCGGGTGCGCGAGCAGCTCCGCGGGGGTGCCGTACTGCGCGAGCCGGCCACCCGCCGCGAACACCGCGACCCGGTCACCCATCCGCACCGCCTCGTCGATGTCGTGGGTCACCAGGACCACGGTCTTGCCGAGCTCGCGCTGGAGCCGGAGGAACTCGTCCTGCAGCCGGGTCCGCACCACCGGGTCGACCGCACCGAACGGCTCGTCCATGAGCAGCACCGGCGGGTCGGCGGCCAGCGCGCGGGCCACGCCGACGCGCTGGCGCTGACCGCCCGAGAGCTGGTGCGGGTAGCGCTCGGCGTACGTCGCCGGGTCGAGCCCGACCAGCTCCATCAGCTCGACGGCCCGCGCCCGCGCGGTGCTCCGCGACTCGCCGTACAGCAGCGGCACGGTCATCACGTTCTTGATGATCTTCTGGTGCGGGAAGAGGCCGACCTGCTGGATGACGTAGCCGATGCCGCGGCGCAGCTTCACCGGGTCCTGGTCCATCACGTCGAGTCCGTCGATCTCGATCGTCCCGGTCGTCGGCTCGATCAGCCGGTTGATCATCTTCAGCGTCGTCGACTTGCCGCAGCCGGACGGACCGACCAGGCAGACCAGCTCGCCGCGCCCGACCACCAGGTCGAGCTCCTGGACCGCCACCGTGCCGTCGTCGTAGGTCTTGCCGACCCCGGTGAGCCGGATCATCGGCTCGGCCTCGGTGCCGCCCGGGGTAGCGTCCATGCCCGTGACCCTACTCGTGGAGGCAGCGGCGGATCCCAGCTGCTACAGCCGGCTGACCAACGACTGGGTCTGCTGGCAGTACGTCACCGACCGGCGCAGCGAGCTCGTCGACGCGACCGTCCAGCACCTCGGCCTCACCGTCGCCGCGGTCGTGGCCGGGCTCGTCATCGCCTTCCCGCTGGCCCTCCTGGCGCGCCGGATCCCGTGGCTGGAGTCGACGATCCTGGCGATCAGCACCGGCATCTACACGATCCCGTCGCTCGCGCTGTTCCCGCTGCTGGTGCCGTTCACCGGGCTGACGCCGACCACCGTGGTCATCGGGCTCGCGCTCTACGCGTTGACGGTGCTGGTGCGCAGCATGCTCGAGGGCCTGCGCTCGGTGCCCGACGACGTCCGCGAGTCCGCGACCGGCCTGGGGTACGGCAAGGGCCGGTTGCTGTTCGGCATCGAGCTGCCGCTCGCGTTGCCGGTGGTCCTGGCCGGGCTGCGGGTGGCCACCGTCTCCACGGTCGCGCTGGTCACCGTCGGCTCGTTGGTGGCGTACGGCGGCCTCGGCAACCTGATCAAGGACGGGGTGAGCACCAACTTCCGGGCCGAACTGCTGACGGCGGCGGTGCTCTGCGTGGTGCTCGCGGTGCTGCTGGACGTGATCCTCGTCGTGGCGCAGCGACTCCTCACGCCCTGGACCCGCGGGGTGACGACATGACCGTCTTCGGCGACACGTGGAGCTACCTCTCCGACGGAGCCAACTGGTCGGGCAGCACCGGGATCCTGCACCTCCTCCTCCAGCAGCTGCTCCTCACGGTGACCGCGCTCGCGGTCGCTTCCCTGATCGGCCTGCCCGTGGCGCTGTGGCTGGGACACCTCGGCCGCGGCGGCTTCCTGGCCATCAACATCTCCAACATCGGTCGCGCGGTGCCGACCTTCGCGCTGCTCGCCATCCTGGTCACGCTGGACTTCCCGGGCACCGAGAGCTTCGGCCCGTACGGACGGGCGGGCCTGGCGACCCTCATCGCGCTCACCCTCTTCGCGCTGCCCCCGATCATCACCAACTCCTACGTCGCCGTCCGCGAGGTGCCGGCCGACATCAAGGAGGCGGCGCGCGGGATGGGGATGACCGGTCGCCAGCAGTTCTTCCGCGTCGAGCTGCCCCTGGCCGTACCCCTGATCGCGTCGGGCCTCCGGCTCGCCCTGGTGCAGATCTGGGCGACCGCGACCATCGCCGCGCTGGTCGCCGGACCGGGGCTCGGCCGGATCATCACCGACGGCTTCTTCCGCACCAACTACGGCAAGGGCATCGCCGGCGCGCTGGTCGTCGCGGCCGTGGCGCTGGTGCTGGAGCTGCTCGCGGCGATGGCGCAGCGAGCCGCCACACCGAGCACCGGAACCCGGGCACCCCGAAAGGGTGTTACCGAAGTTGAACCCGTCGGGACATAATCGGGGACGAGCTCGCCGAGCCCGATCTGAACCGGACACGCGCCGCGCACTCGCGCGGCGGGACACAGAAGGTAAAACCACCCCATGCGCGTACGACGCACTCTTGCGACGGTTCTGGCCGTCGGCTCCCTCTTCATCGCCTCGGCCTGTGCCGGTGACGACCTGGCGGACGACGACGAACCCGCCGCCGACGACACCGCCTCGTCCACCGACGCCGGCAGCGCCAGCGCCGGCGGGCCGGTGACGATCTCGGGCCAGAGCTTCCCCGAGGCCGCCCTGGTCGCCTCGATGTACGAGCAGCTGCTCGCCGACGCGGGCTACGACCCCACCGTCAAGCTCGTCGACTCCCGCGACGGCTACATGCCGACGTTCCCCGGCAGCATCGACGTCGTGCCGGAGTACGTCGGCGGCATCGTGAACTTCCTGAACTCCAGCGAGAACGGCGACGACGCCGAGCCGTTCGAGGCCGGCGACGGCCAGGAGCTGGCCGACGACGGCGCCGACCTGCTCGACGCGGCCGGCATCACGCTGCTGGACCTGTCCGCGGCGACCGACACCAACGCGTTCTTCGTCACCAAGGAGTACTCCGAGTCCGAGGGCGTCACCACCCTGTCGGACCTCGAGGGCAAGTCCGTCAAGCTGGCGGCCGCTCCCGACTGCGAGGGACGGCTCGACTGCGAGGGCGGTCTCGTCGACCAGTACGGCATCGACGTCACCGAGGTGCTGCCGCTCGGCTACGCCAGCGACCAGACCTACCAGTCCGTGATCGACGGGGAGTCCGAGCTCGGCGAGACCAGCACCACCGACGGCACCCTGGAGGCCCAGGGCCTCGTCGTGCTCGAGGACGACCAGCAGATCCAGCCGGCGCAGAACCTCGTGCCCGCGGTCAGCAGCGACTTCCTCGACGAGCACCCGGACGTCGCCGACGTGCTGAACCCGCTGATGGCGGCGCTCACCACCGAGGTCCTCACCGAGCTCAACGGCCGGGTGGCCGTGGACCGGGAGAAGGTCGAGGACGTCGCCCTGGACTTCCTGCAGTCCCAGGGTCTGCTCTGAGTCACACCTCCGAGGAACGCAGCGCGACCGCGACGTAGGGGATCTCGGCGAGCCCCTCGATCGCGGTGACGTCGAGGCGGGGCCGCGCGTCGTCGACCACCCGGGGGAACGGGCCCGGGTGGGCGGCGACGTACCGCATCACGGCGTCCGCGTCCGCGCGGCGGTCCTGCTCGACCAGCCAGCCCGTGAGCCGGTGCACGGGCGGCAGCCCGCTCTGCACCAGGGAGTGCTCGCCCCAGAGCTCTCGGATGCCGAAGCGCAGCAGGTCCCACCACTCGTCCGAGCAGCCGGGGATCTCGGCGAAGTAGCGGTGCAGGTCGCCGGCGAGCACCCGGTCCAGGAAGACCCGGCTGGTGGTCTGGTCGTCGTACGCCGTCACTGCTGCGAGGGCCATCTGCTTGGTGACCAACCGGTCGCCCAGGTCGCGCACCGACGAGCGCTGCTGGGTGATCGACGAGCCGTCGGCGCGGATCCGCCAGTGGTAGACGACGTCCGGGATCACGTCGAAGCGGCCGGCGAGGTAGGCGTCCGTGGTCGTCGGCTGGTCCTCGTAGCGCACGCCCTCCGGCCAGGTCAGCCCGGCCGTGTCCCAGAAGGACCGGCGGAAGAGCTTGTTCCACGCGAACACGTCGCCAAGGATCTCGGGGTGCTCCAGGGCCTGGGCGCCGGCCCGGGCCGGCGTGTGCAGGCGCCGCATCCACGGCGGCTCATGCAGGCCGTCGGCCTCCCAGCGCACGATGCTGCCGGTCACGAAGTCCGAGCCGGTGACACCGAGCGTGGCGACCATCGTCGAGTAGGCGTCCGGGGGCACGACGTCGTCGGAGTCGCAGAACGCGAGCAGGTCGCCGGTCGCGTGCCGCACCCCCTCGTTGCGAGCCGCGCCCAGGCCGTGGTTGTCGGTGTGGACCACGCGCACGCGGGGGTCGCGGCCGGCGTACCGCTCCGCGACGTCGCCGGAGGTGTCGGTCGAGCCGTCGTCGACGACGACGACCTCGAGCGGGACGCCCTCCTGGCCGAGCAGGCTGTCCAGGGCGGCCGGCAGGTAGGCCTCGACGTCGTAGACCGGGACGACCACGCTGAGCAGGTCGGGGGTCCCCGCTCGCCGACGGAATCGCATGCCCGGAGGGTAGCCGCGCAGGTCCGTTAGTCTCACCAACCGTGACGCAGACCGGTCCTCCCGACCCCGCCGGCTACCCCCGCAAGGTGCTCCTCGTGGCCGGCGCCGGTCGCAGCGGCACCAGCACCCTGGCGGTGCTGCTGCAGATCATGGGGCTGCACGTCCCGCGGCCCGAGGTGGCGGCGGACGCGTCGAATCCCAAGGGCTTCGGCGAACCGCGCTGGGTCGTCGACCACCACGACCGGCTGCTCGCCGAGGCCGGCGTCGCGGTCGGCGACGCGCGCCCGCAGGCGTGGTTCGAGACCGGGCGGATCTCTGCCCGTGAGGAGGAGCGGGCCCGGGTCGCGGAATGGCTCTCCGGCCACTTCGCCGAGGGCCAGGAGCTCGTCGTCAAGGACCCGCGGCTGAGCTGGTTCCTCGGGCTGTGGCGGATCGCCGCCGAGCGCGCCGACGCGACCCCGGTCGTCGCGACGATGCTGCGTCCGCCCGCGGAGGTCGCGGGGAGCCGGGCGAAGTACTACAACAACAAGCTCGGGGCGGCTCACCTGACCGCCTCCTGGGTCAACATGCTGCTGCACACCGAGCTCGCGACCCGCGACAGCACCCGCGTCTTCGTGCGGTACGCCGACCTCCTCGACGACTGGGTGCGGACGACCCAGCACGTCGGCGAGACCCTCGACCTGCGGCACGTCCTGGACGCGAGGAGCGAGGCGATCCGCGACGGGCACCGCTTCATCGACCCGAGCCTGCGCCGGATCACCGCCACCCTCGACGACCTCGACCTGCCCGGCTCGCTGCGCGAGCTCACCGCCGAGACCTGGACGGCGCTCGACGCGATGGCCGAGCCCGGTGGCGACACCGCGGACCGGCGGGCCACGCTCGACCAGCTCCTGGTCGCCTACGTCGACCTCTACGCCGAGGCCGAGGCGATCTCGAAGTCCTCCGTGGTCGCGGCGACGACCAGGCCCGGTGGCGTGCCGGGCGGCACCGTCGACCGGCCCGGGGGCTCGACGGCGGTCGCCCACCGCTCGCTGGCCGACCGGGTCCCCCACTCCTGGCGGGCGGCGATCCCTCCGTCGCTGCGGCAGGGGGTACGCCGCGCGCTGGGACGCACCCGGTGAGCGGACCGGACCTGGCCAACCTCGAGGGACACCACGACTTCGACATCACCTGGCCGTGGACCGGTCGCCGGCGCCTGGCTCGGGGCAGCACCGCCGTGCTCCGGGTGAAGGACGAGGCGGCCAACCTGCCGTTCGTGCTGCCGCCCCTCCTGCGGTGCACCGACCGGGTGCTGCTCGTCGACAACCAGTCCACCGACGGCACACCGGAGGTGGCCGCGGAGGTCGCCCGGTCGGCCGGGCAGGCGGACCGGCTGACGATCGCGTCGTACCCCTTCGCGGTCGCCCGAGCCGGCGCCGAGCACCTCGCCACCCACGAGCGCTCGGTCCACTCGCTGAGCTACTTCTACAACTGGTGCTTCGCACAGGTGGACACGGCGTACTCCTGGAAGTGGGACGGCGACATGGTGCTCACCGGCGAGGGCGAGCAGTCGCTGCGGGACCTGCGCTGGCAGGTCGGCCGCGAGCCCGTGGTCGTCCGGATGCCGCGGCACGGCCTGTTCCTCGACGACGACCGGCACGCCTACCTCGACCTCGGCTGGCGCAACCAGGAGGAGTGGGGCTTCCCGACCGGACCCGACTTCACCTACGCCAAGGCGTTCGAGTGGGAGATCAGGCGCACCCCGACCCAGGTCAGGCGGGTGACGCTGCCGGCCCTGCTCTGCGTCGAGGTCAAGCGCCTGCACGGCGACGAGTTCGCGCACTGGACCGACCCGGGGTCCTTCGCGACGTCCTGGCGCAACCAGCGCAAGCGCCGCGAGTGGGAGGTGTTCCACGCCCTCCGCGCAGGCGAAACCCCCGACGGGGTCCTCGAGGTGACGGCGCCCGACGGCGCGCACGTGGTCGACCACGTGACCGGCACCGTCCTCCCCGCGATGCTCCGCGCCTCCGGGGCCTCCGCCGGGGGAGTGTGACCCAGGGCACTCGCGGGTTCGGTTCCTCGCTGGTTGGTGCGCGCGTACGCTGGCGTTGATTCGATGTTGAGTAGTCCGGTACCCCACGTGGACTGGAACGAAAGGTTCGAAAGATGACGCACCCGCTCCGGGTCGGTGTCATCGGCGCGGGTCGCGTCGGTGCCGTCCTCGCCGCCGCACTCCGGTCCGCCGGCCACGACATCGTCGCGGTCGCGGGCGAGTCGGATGCCTCCCGCAACCGCATCGCGGACCTGCTGCCCGGGGTCCCGGTCGACAAGCCGACGGCCGTCGCCCGTCGCTGCGACCTGCTGCTGCTGACGGTCCCCGACGACATGCTGGCCAACGTCGTCGCGATGCTGAGCGCGAGCGGCGCCCTGCGTCCCGGCCAGTACGTCGTGCACACCTCCGGCCGGCACGGGCTCGCGGTCCTGGCCGAGGCCGTCCTGGTCGGCGCGCGCCCGGTGGCCCTGCACCCCGCGATGACCTTCACCGGCACCGCCGTGGACCTGCCGCGGCTGGTGGGCTGCGTGTTCGGGGTCACCGCGGGTGAGGCCGACCGTGGGCTCGCCGAGCGGCTGGCCACGGACCTGGGCGGCCGCACGATGTGGGTGCCCGAGGAGCGCCGGGCGCTCTACCACGCCGCCCTCGCGCACGGCGCCAACCACCTGGTCACCCTGGTCGCCCAGGCCCGCGAGATGCTCGCGGCGGCCGCCGGCGACAACCCGGAGTACGACCCGGCCGACACGCTGCGCCCGCTGCTCACGGCCGCCCTCGACAACGCCCTGCACGAGGGCGACACCGCGCTGACCGGTCCGATGGTGCGTGGCGACGTCAACACGGTGAAGGCCCACCTCGAGCAGATCGCGGTGAACGCGCCGCACACCCTGCCGTCGTACGTCGCGCTGGCCGGCGACACCCTCGACCGCGTGGTGACCGACGGCCGGGTGCTGCCGATCCGCGCGGTCAAGATCCGGCGCCTTCTCGAGGCCGCCGTCGCCGGGCCGCCACCGCGGCCGCCGCGGTACGCCGCGGCCGCTGACGTGGCCGGTCCCACCCTCGCGGACACCCGCGAGGACCTCGCCGCGCTGCTGGCGCCCGCCCGGGCCGCGGGGCGTCCGGTCGGTCTCGGTGCCCGACCATGGGGGCCCTGCACGCCGGGCACGCCAGCCTGATGCGGGTCGCCCGGAGCCGAGTGCGACGTCCCGTCGTCGTCTCGATCTTCGTCAACCCGACCCAGTTCGGCCCGCCGAGGACTTCTCCCGCTACCCCCGGACCTTCGACGCCGACCGCGAGTTGTGCGCGGCGCCAGGGCATCGATCTGATCGTCGCCCCGACGGTCGACGAGATGTACCCGCCCGAGTCGCGGACCGTCGTCGAGGTGGCCAAGCTCGAAGACGCCCTCGCGGGCGCCATCCCGGCCGGGCCACTTCCGTGGCGTGGCCACGGTTGTGCTCAAGCTGTTCCACATCGTCCGGCCGACTCGCGGTACTTCGGCCAGAAGGACGCCCAACAGGCCCTCATCATCCGGCGGATGGTCGCCGACCTGAACCTCGCCGCTCGAGATCGTCGGCGGCCCGACGGTGCGCGAGCCGGACGGGCTGGCGATGTCGCCGCAACCGCTACCTCGACCCGACCCAGCGCACCACGCGACCGTCGTCTGTACCGGGCCCTCCGGGCCGCCGAGGAGCCGCTGCCGGCGGCGGCGACGCCGCTCGCGCTGCCGCGGAGGCCGTCCTGGCGGCGAGCCGGCCGTCGCGTCGACTACCTGGCGTCACCGGCCCGGACCTCGGCGCCCTCCCGGAGACGTACCCCCGGGCACCGAGGGCCGGTCCTGGTCGCCGCCCGTGTCGGCACCACCCGCCTCATCGACAACCTTCCCCTGGTCCTCGGCGCCGCCGGCGGCGCGACGACGGCCCGCTAGCCTGCCCGCATGGCGACCTCACCGAGCCGGCGCGTGCCGCAACGCCTGACCGCCCCGGAGCCCGGGTGGACCACCCGGTCCGACGTCGTCGTCGTCGGGTCGGGCATCGCCGGGCTGACCGCCGCGCTGCGCATCCACGCCGCGGACCGGGGACTCGAGCTGCTGGTGGTCACCAAGGACGTGCTGAACGCCGGCTCCACCCAGTGGGCGCAGGGCGGGATCGCCGCCGCGCTGGGTCCCGGAGACACCCCGGCCGACCACGAGCGGCGACACCCTCGTCGCGGGCGCCGGTGCCTGTGACCCCGACGCCGTACGCGCCCTGGTGACCGAGGGCCCGGCCGCCGTCCACGAGCTGATCGCGCTCGGCACCATCTTCGACAAGCAGCCGGACGGTGCAGCTCAGCCTGACCCGTGAGGGCGGCCACCACCGCGACCGGATCGCGCACGCCGGCGGGACGCGACGGGAGCCGAGATCCAGCGGGCGCTGATCGCCGCGGTCGAGCGGGCGCCCGAGATCGAGGTCATCGAGCACGCGCTCGCCGTCGACCTGCTGCTCGACGGCCCGGTCGGCGACCCCGCCTCCGGCATCGCCGGCGTGACCCTGCACGTCATGGGGGAGGGGCAGCGCGACGGCGTCGGGCGCGGTGCACTGCCGGGCCGTGGTGCTGGCCTCGGGCGGGCTCGGGCAGGTCTTCTCCCAGACCACCAACCCCTCGGTGTCCACCGGCGACGGGATGGCCGTCGCGTTCCGGGCCGGGGCCGCGCTGCGCGACCTCGAGTTCGTGCAGTTCCACCCGACCGTGATGTACCTCGGTCCCGACTCGCGCGGCCAGCAGCCGCTGATCTCCGAGGCCGTCCGCGGCGAGGGCGCCTTCCTCGTGGACTTCGAGGGCGTGCGCTTCATGCAGGGCGTGCACGAGCTCGCCGACCTGGCACCCCGCGACGTGGTCGCCAAGGCGATCACCCGCCGGATGAACGAGACCGGGCACCCGCACATGTGGCTGGACGCCAGGCACCTGGGCTCCGCGTTCTGGGAGCGCCGGTTCCCGACCATCCTCGCCACCGCCCGCGAGCACGGCGTCGACCCCGTGACCGAGCTCATCCCGGTGGCCCCCGCCTGCCACTACGCCTCCGGCGGCGTCGCCACCGACCTGCACGGCCGCTCGAGCATCCCGGGCCTCTACGCCACCGGCGAGGTCGCCTGCTCGGGCGTGCACGGCGCCAACCGGCTGGCCTCCAACTCGCTGCTCGAGGGCCTGGTGTTCTCGCGGCGGATCGCCGACGTCCTCCCGGCCGAGCTGCGCCCCTGGTCCACGCCGGCCGCCGACGTCCGGAAGCCCGGCCTGGTGAGCGGCGACGTGCGCCGCGACCTGCAGTCCGTGATGACCGCCGACGTCGGCGTGCTGCGCTCGGCCGCCGGGCTCGCGACCGCGCTGGACACGCTGCAGACGCTCGTCGGAGACGCCGAGGCGGCGGTCGACCAGGACGCCTGGGAGACCACGAACCTGGTGACCGTGAGCCTGGCGCTGGCCGACGCGGCCCGGCTGCGCGAGGAGACCCGCGGCTCGCACTGGCGCGAGGACTTCCCGGAACGCGACGACGGGCGGTGGTCGGGGCACTTCGACACCGTGCTCGCCGACGGCACGACCTCGGTCGCGTTCCACCCGGCTCCGCCGTCCGACGGGGGCGCCGCGTGAGCCGGGTCGTCGAGCGAGCTCGCACGAGGCGGGGCTCGACCCGTCCGCGGTCCGGGCCGCCGTCGTGGCGCGCGCTCGAGGAGGACCTGCCGGGTGACAGCGTCGACGTCACCAGCGTCGCCACCATCGCGGCCGAAGCCCGCGGTGTCGCCGCGTTCGGGGCCCGCGAGGCGGGCGTGGTGGCCGGGCTCGGGGTCGCCGCGCTGGTCGTTCGAGGAGGTGATGGGCGACTCGGTCGAGATCACCGACCGGCTGCCCGACGGCACCCGGGTGGCCGCCGGCGAGGTGGTGATGCGGGTGGCCGGACCGATCCGCGGCCTGCTCACCGCCGAGCGCACCGCGCTCAACTTCGCCTCGCACCTCTCGGGCGTCGCCACCGCCACGGCGTCGTGGGTGGCCGCGCTGGAGGGGACCTCGGCGCGGGTCCTCGACACCCGCAAGACCCTGCCCGGTTGGCGTGCGCTGCAGAAGTACGCCGTGCGCTGCGGAGGAGGGGTCAACCACCGGTTCAGCCTCAGCGACATGGCGATGGTCAAGGACAACCACGTCATCGCCGCCGGCGGGGTGGTGCCCGCCCTGGACGCGGTCCGGGCGGCGTACCCCGGCCTGCCCGTCGAGGTCGAGGTCACCGACCTCGACCAGCTGCGCGTGCTGCTGGAGGCGCGGCTGCGACCGGATCCTGCTCGACAACATGGACACCCCGACCATGGCCGAGGCCGTGCGCATCACCGCCGGCCGGGCCGCGCTCGAGGCCTCCGGCGGGCTGACCCTGGCCCGCGCCCGGGAGGTCGCGGAGACCGGGGTGGACTACATCTCGGTCGGCGCCCTGACCCACTCGGTGCGGGTCTTCGACCTGGGCATGGACCTCGCGGACCGCTGACGGAGATTCCGCCAGCAGAGATTGGGACGGAGACTCGGATGGCCCTGCTCGCCGCCGACATCGGCAACAGCCACACCGTCATCGGGTTGCTCGAGGCCGATGAGGTCGTCGCGCACTGGCGGGTCGCGACCGACGAGCGGCGTACCTCCGACGAATGGGCGCTGCTCCTGCACGGCCTCCTGGCCACCGCTCCGGACGGTGCCGAGGTCACCGGAATTGCCGTGTGCAGCGCGGTCCCGGCCGTCTTGCACGAATGGCGCGAGATGGTGACCGTGCATTTCTCCGACATCGCCCATGTGTTTGTCGAACCCGGTATCCGGACGGGTGTGCCGATCCTGATGGACAATCCGCGCGAGGTGGGTGCGGACCGGATCATGAATGCGCTCGCGGCCGCGACCCTGCACGGCGGTCCGGCGATCGTCGTCGACTTCGGGACCGCGACGACCTTCGACGTGGTCAGCGCCCACGGGCAGTACGTCGGCGGCGCCATCTCGCCCGGGATCGAGATCTCCCTGGACGCGCTCGGCAGGCGCGGCGCCCAGCTGCGGAAGGTGGAGCTCCTCCGCCCGCGGTCGGTGATCGCCAAGAACACCGTGGAGGCGGTGCAGTCCGGGATGCTCTTCGGCGTCGCCAGCCAGGTGGACGGCATGGTGGCCCGGATCATCGCGGAGCTCGACGTGGTCGCCGACGACGTGCACGTGCTGGCCACCGGCTACCTCGCGCCGGCGGTGCTCGGCGAGTGCCGGAGCTTCACCGCCCACGACCCGTGGCTGACGCTGCGGGGACTGCGCCTGGTGTTCGACCGGAATACCTGAGTGTCCCGCAATCTCCCGGAGCCGAATTCGCCGACATTTGCGAGGCGGATCCATTTGCGTCAATTCATCCGAAGAATTGGTGGCGCCAACTCGTGACCGCTACGCTTTTCCCTATCCAGCAGTTTGATTGGGAGGGAAAAGCAATGGCGCAGAAAGTCAACATTGTTCTCGTGGACGATCTCGATGGTGGGGAGGCCACCGAGACCGTGTCATTCGGCATCGACGGCACCACCTACGAGATCGACTTGAGCGACAAGAATGCCGCGAAGCTGCGCGACGCGCTCGCGCCGTACCTCGGGCACGGCCGCAAGGTCTCGAGCGGTCGTCGCGGTGCTCGCAAGTCCAGCGGCACGGGGAACCTCGGGCCGAGCCCGCGCCTGGTCCGCGACTGGGCGCGGTCCAACGGCTACGAGGTCTCGGACCGCGGCCGGGTGCCCGCGGACGTCATCGCGGCCTACGAGGCGGCGAACTAGCCAGACACCGACGACGCCCGGACGACCAGGTCGCCGGGCGTCGTCGTGCGCCCGGGGTGTGTCCGGGGTGTGTTCGCTCTGAGCGGACCCGAGCGGCGGCTTCCCGGGAACACGTAGGCTGGGGGCGGAGTTGGAACAGCCGTACGAGCGGGTCCTGTCCCGCGGCGGGACCCACCCGTAGACGAAGCCCCTAGGGCGAGGAGTGCAACATGTTCGAACGGTTCACAGACCGTGCCCGTCGGGTGGTCGTGCTGGCCCAAGAAGAGGCCCGCATGCTGTCCCACAACTACATCGGCACCGAGCACATCCTGCTCGGCCTGATCCACGAGGGCGAAGGGGTCGCCGCCAAGGCGCTCGAGTCCCTCGACATCTCCCTGGAGGCCGTGCGCGCCCAGGTCGAGGAGATCATCGGCCAGGGCCAGCAGGCGCCCTCGGGCCACATCCCGTTCACGCCGCGCGCCAAGAAGGTGCTCGAGCTGTCGTTGCGCGAGGCGCTCCAGCTCGGCCACTCCTACATCGGCACCGAGCACATCCTGCTCGGCCTGATCCGCGAGGGCGAGGGCGTCGCCGCCCAGGTGCTGCAGAAGCTCGGCGCCGACCTCAACCGGGTCCGCCAGCAGGTCATCCAGCTGCTGTCGGGCTTCCAGGGCAAGGAGTCGGCCGCCTCCGGCTCGTCCTCCAGCAGCGGCAGCGGCGAGGCGCCGTCGTCCTCGCTGGTGCTCGACCAGTTCGGCCAGAACCTCACCCAGGCGGCCCGCGAGGGCAAGCTCGACCCGGTCATCGGGCGGGAGCCCGAGATCGAGCGGGTCATGCAGATCCTGTCGCGGCGCACGAAGAACAACCCCGTGCTCATCGGGGAGCCCGGCGTCGGCAAGACCACGATCGTGGCCGGCCTGGCCCAGGACATCGTCAAGGGCAACGTCCCCGAGACGCTCAAGGACAAGCAGATCTACACCCTCGACCTGGGCGCGCTGGTGGCCGGTTCGCGCTACCGCGGTGACTTCGAGGAACGCCTGAAGAAGGTCCTCAAGGAGATCCGCACCCGCGGCGACATCGTGCTGTTCATCGACGAGATCCACACCCTCGTCGGGGCCGGTGCGGCGGAGGGCGCCATCGACGCCGCCTCGATCCTCAAGCCGATGCTGGCGCGGGGCGAGCTGCAGACCATCGGCGCGACCACCCTCGACGAGTACCGCAAGTACCTCGAGAAGGACGCCGCTCTCGAGCGGCGCTTCCAGCCGATCCAGGTCGCCGAGCCGTCGATCGCGCACACGATCGAGATGCTCAAGGGCCTGCGCGACCGGTACGAGGCGCACCACCGGGTGACCATCACCGACGAGGCGCTGGTCTCGGCCGCGACCCTGGCCGACCGCTACATCTCCGACCGCTTCCTGCCCGACAAGGCCATCGACCTGATCGACGAGGCCGGCTCGCGGCTGCGGATCCGGCGGATGACGGCGCCGGCCGACCTGCGGGAGTACGACGACAAGATCGCCGACGTCCGGCAGCGCAAGGAGGCCGCGATCGACGGCCAGGACTTCGAGGCGGCCGCGCGTCTGCGCGACGAGGAGAAGCAGCTCATCCTGCGCAAGTCCGAGCGTGAGAAGCAGTGGCGCGCCGGGGACATGGACGAGGTCGCCGAGGTCGACGAGGAGCTGATCGCCGAGGTGCTCGCCGTGGCGACCGGCATCCCGATCGTCAAGCTCTCCGAGGAGGAGTCCACGCGGCTGCTCAAGATGGAGGACGAGCTCCACAAGCGCGTCATCGGCCAGGAAGAGGCCGTGCGTGCGCTGTCGCGGGCGATCCGTCGTACCCGCGCAGGTCTCAAGGACCCCAAGCGTCCCGGCGGCTCGTTCATCTTCGCCGGCCCGTCCGGGGTCGGGAAGACCTGGCTGTCCAAGACGTTGGCGGAGTTCCTCTTCGGTGACGAGGACTCGCTGATCCAGCTCGACATGAGCGAGTTCAGCGAGAAGCACACGGTCTCCCGGCTGTTCGGCTCGCCTCCGGGCTACGTCGGCTACGAGGAGGGCGGCCAGCTCACCGAGAAGGTCCGGCGCAAGCCGTTCTCCGTCGTGCTCTTCGACGAGGTCGAGAAGGCGCACCCCGACATCTTCAACAGCCTGTTGCAGATCCTGGAGGAAGGTCGCCTGACCGACTCCCAGGGCCGGGTCGTGGACTTCAAGAACACCGTCATCATCATGACGACCAACCTCGGCACCCGCGACATCAACAAGGCGGTCTCGCTGGGCTTCCAGCAGTCCGGCGACGCCGCGGGCTCCTACGAGCGGATGAAGGCGAAGGTGTCGGACGAGCTCAAGCAGCACTTCCGCCCGGAGTTCCTCAACCGCGTCGACGAGATCATCGTGTTCCCGCCGCTGTCGCGGCCGCAGATCGTGCACATGGTCGACAACATGATCACCGCGGTGGAGCTGCGCCTGAAGGACCGCGACATGAGCCTGGAGCTGACCCAGGCCGCCAAGGACCTCCTGGCGGTGCGGGGCTTCGACCCGGTGCTCGGGGCGCGTCCGCTGCGGCGCACGATCCAGCGCGAGATCGAGGACTCGCTCGCCGAGAAGATGCTCTTCGGCGAGGTGGGCCCCGGCCAGATCGTGCTGGTCGACGTCGAGGGCGAGGGCGAGTCCGCGCAGTTCACCTTCAAGGGTCAGAAGGTCGGCGCCATGCCCGACGTGCCGCCGTTCGAGACCGCGGACGTCGAGGCTGCGCCGGCGCGGGCCGGCCATCGGCCCCGACGGCGCCCCCATCGAGGGTCCGGACGACTCCCTCGGCCCGATCGACATCGAGAGGTCCGCGGACTGACTCGTTGAGTTAGGGGAGATGGTCGGACGAGTTGGGCCATATGGCTCCGCTCGGTGACCATCTCCCCTTACTCGTGGAGCCATTAGGCCCAACTCAACGGGTTGTAGCGTCTCGCGCATGCTCTTCACGGCCAGCACGGTCAAGGACTCCGCGGCCAACCTGCGCCGGTTCGTGACGGGCAACCTGGCGGGGGGCATCGACCACCTGGTGGTGTTCGTGGACGCGCCGGAGGACACCGACGCGGAGGCCCTCGACGTCTTGACGTCGCACCCGTCGGTGACCTGCGTACGCACCGACGAGGAGTGGTGGCAGGGCGACCGTCCCAGCCAGCTCAACACCCGGCAGCGCATCAACGCCAACCTCACCAAGGCCGTGCTCAGCCGGGTGGCCGGAGCCGACTGGGTCTTCCACATCGACGCCGACGAGATCGCCCAGGTCGACCGCGCCGCGCTGGCGGACGCGCCCGCGGACGCGCGCGTGGTCCGCCTCGCCCCGTTGGAGGCGGTCTCGCAGCGCGAGTGGGCCGCGGACCCGACGGTGTTCAAGCGGCTGCTCGACAAGGACGACCTGACGCTGCTGCACACGCTCGGCGTGATCGACCGCGCCCACAACGGCGCCTACTTCCACGGTCACGTCGACGGCAAGGCGGGCGTCCGGCCGACCCTCGACCTGTGGCTCACGCTGCACCACGTCGTCGACGCGGACAAGAACGAGCAGGAGCCGTGGCAGCACCCGGGCCTGCGGCTGCTGCACTACGAGTCCTTCTCCGGCGAGGACTTCGTGCGCAAGTGGACCTCCATCCTCGAGGCCGGACCGTCAGTGAACTTCCGCCCGGGCCGGGAGCCGACGGCGATCGCGCTGCGCACCCTGATCGCCAAGGGCCTGAGCGCCGAGCAGGCCCGCCCCTACCTGATGCGGATCTTCGAGCGCACCACCGAGGACGACCTCGTCACGCTGCGCGACCTCGGACTGCTCGAGCAGGTGGACCCGAGCGCCGGGACGCACGTGCCGGAGGCCTTCACGGCCGGCGCCCACGACGAGCTCCTCGGGCTCCTGGAGCGGTTGGCGACGGTGCCCAAGCGGGCCTTCCACCCCGGCCAGCCCGCCGACGAGGTCCGGCGCCTTCTCGACCAGGCCGGCACCGTCACGGGAGCGCGTAGGTTCCTTCGGCGGTAGCCAGCGCAAGTCCGTCGGAGACCAGCGAGGCGAGGCACCGCGCCCGCTGGGCGGCATCGGGCCACGCCGCGTCGAACCGCTGTTCGGGCACGTCACCCGGGGAGTCACGCAGGACCGCCAGCAGCCGTCCCCGGCACTGCCGGTCCGTCCCGTCGTAGGTCTGGCCGCGTCGCGGCGGGCCGGCGTACGCCGGGTAGCCGGCCGCACGCCAGGCACACCGGTCCGCCACCGGACAGGCCGCGCAGCGGGGTCGTCGGGCCGTGCAGACCAGCGCGCCGAGCTCCATCACCGCCACCGACCAGGTGGCGGCCGTCGCCGGGTCCTCGGGCAGCAGGGCGGCGGCACGGTCGCGCTCGGCGCGGGTGACCGCCGGAGGCGGGAGCTCCCGGCCGCCCACCAAGCGTTCCAGCACCCGGCGCACGTTGGTGTCCAGCACCGCGTGCCGCCGGGTGTGAGCGAAGACCGCGATGGCGGCGGCGGTGTAGTCGCCGACGCCGGGCAGGGCGCGCAGGTCGTCGTACGCCGCCGGCACCTCGCCCCCGTGGCGTTCGACGATCGCCGTCGCGGCCGCGTGCAGCCGCAGGGCGCGCCGGGGGTATCCCAGGCGGCCCCACGCACGGACCGCCTCGCCGCTCGCGTCGTCCGCCAGGTCCGCGGGGGTCGGCCAGCGCGCGAGCCAGGACTCGTGGACGGGCAGCACCCTGACGACCGGCGTCTGCTGGAGCATGAACTCCGAGACCATCACCGACCACGGGGTCGCCGTCGGCGACCGCCACGGCAGGTCGCGCGCATGGGCGTCGTACCACTCCAGCAGCGGCGTGTGCAGGTCGCTCATCGCCGCCAGGCTAGTCGGCCCCGGTGTGCCTGCCGGGCGGAGCGTCGTGCGCTGGTTAGCGTGAGGTCGTGTCCTCCCTTGCCCGGCCGCGGGGCCCCTTGTCGCCGCGGGTCTACTGGACCAGGCGGCTCCTGGTGATCGGTACCGCGGTCGCCCTGGTGGTCGGGATCGCCCGGCTGCTGACCCCGAGCAGCGACGGCGAGTCCCCCGACCAGGCCCAGCAAGCGGCGGCGCAGCCGAGCGCCTCCGGGACCGCCACGGCGACCGGCGACGGGACGAAGAAGAAGCACAAGAAGAAGAAGCACCAGCCCACGCCGGCGGCGCCCACCACCCCGGTGCTCGCGGTGCCGACCGGGCCGTGCGCGAGCAGCGACGTGGTCGTGGCACCCACGCTCACCGAGGCCACCGCCGGCTCGGAGATCCTGATCACGCTCGAGCTCTCGACGCGCGTGGCCGAGGCGTGCACGTGGACGGTCTCACCCGAGACGCTGACCATGAAGATCACCTCGGGCCCCGACGACATCTGGTCGAGCCGCCAGTGCCCGACCGCGATCCCGACCCGCGAGGTCGTGGTGCGCCGCGCGATCGGCACCAAGCTGGGGGTCCGCTGGAGCGGCAAGCGCTCGGACGACGAGTGCTCGGCTCTGACCGAGTGGGCGCGGCCCGGGTACTACCACATCGTGGCGGCCGCCCTGGCCGGTGAGCCCACCGACCTCCAGGTCGAGCTGGTGAAGCCGCCGCGGCCGGTCGTCACGGTGACCATCACTCCCTCGCCGACCCCGGACGGCAAGAAGAAGCACGAGAAGCCGAACGGCTGACCGGCGCCTGCGCTAGGAGAAGCGGTCGCCGAGAATGCTCGACTCGGCCAGCCGCGAGAGCCCTTCGCGCACGCTGCGGGCCCGGAGCTCGCCGACGCCCTCCACGACCTGGAGGTCGTCGATGCCGGCGGACAGCAGCTTCTGGAGGGTGCCGAAGTGGTCGACCAGCCGGTCGACCACGGCCGTCGGCAGTCGGGGCACCTTGGCCAGCAGCCGGTAGCCGCGCGGTGCGACCGCCGAGTCGAGGTGCTCGCCGTTGCCCAGGGAGAGGGCGCGCGCGACCGAGGCCGGGTCGACCAGCTCGGTGGCCGACAGCGCGCTCAGCAACTGCAAGGAGTTCTCCGGTGACGTGCCCCGTTGGCCCACGGGCAGGTAGTCGCGGATCACCAGCTCGCGCTCGGCATCCACCCCGGTGACCAGCTCCTCGAGCTGCAGCGACAGCAGTCGGCCGTCGGTGCCGAGCTCCAACACGTAGTCCTCGATCTCGCGGGCGATCCGGGTCACCATCTCCAGCCGCTGGGCCACGACGGCGACGTCGCGAGCGGTGACCAGGTCCTCGATCTCCAGGGCGGACAGGGTGCTGGCCACCTCGTCGAGACGCAGCTTGTAGCGCTCCAACGTCGCCAGCGCCTGGTTGGCCCGCGACAGGATCTGGCCGGAGTCCTCGAGCACGTGCCGGATGTCGCCGACGTACGCCGCGATGATCTGCATCGACTGGGACACCGAGATCACCGGGAAGCCGGTCTGGCGGGCCACCCGGTCGGCGGTGCGGTGCCGCGTGCCGGTCTCCTCGGACACGATGGTGTGGTCGGGCATCAGGTGGACCGCGGCTCGGTGGATGCGGGAGATCTCCTTGTCCAGGATGATCGCGCCGTCCATCTTGGCCAGCTCGCGCAGCCCGGTCGCGCTGAACGGGACGTCGAGCTCGAAGCCGCCGGTGGAGATCGACTCGATCACCCGGTCGTAGCCCACGACGATGAGGGCCCCGGTGCGACCGCGGAGGATCCGCTCGAGGCCGTCGCGCAGGGCCGTGCCGGGAGCCATCGAGGCCAGCACCGCACGCAGGCGAAGAACGTCGTCGGTACGTTCGATGCCGACCACGCCAGCCTCCCGTCTCTTGTGAGCCGACCGGGACCAGCCCCCTGCAGCGCGGGCTCAGTCTAGGGGGTGATGGCCGATCTGTGGCCGATGTCGGCCGGGGGTCATCCGCCCCCCTCGAGCGGGCGCAGGACCCGGTCTCCGGCGTGCTCGGGCTGACGACGCAGCAGACGGGTGAGTCGCAGCGCCGAGTGGATGTCGGGCACCTCGACCACCCGGATGCCGTCCCCGACCGGTGGCGCGACGCGCGGGGCTGTCGAGCGCTCGGGCGCCGCGGGCACCAGGGCCACCTCGAAGCCCATCCGCGCGGCCTCGGCCACCCGCTGAGGCAGGTCGCGGACCATCCGCAGCTCGCCGGCGAGCCCGATCTCGCCCATCGCCACCACGCCCGCCGGCGGTGGCACCCCGAGGGTGGCGGAGGCGATCGCGACCGCGACCGCGAGGTCGCTGGCCGGCTCGGTGAGCCGGGCGCCGCCGACGGTGGAGGCGAACACGTCGTGGGAGTGGAGCCTGATGCCGCAGTGCTGCTGGAGGATCGCGAGCACCATGGCGGTGCGCGCAGAGTCGAGGCCGGACGTCGTCCGGCGGGGGCGCTCCGCCGGGGTCGGCGTGACCAGGGCCTGGACCTCGGCCAGCAGCGGCCGTCGTCCCTCCATGGTCACCGCCACACAGGTGCCGGGCACCCGGCGGCGGTGGTGCTCGACGAACAGGCCGGTCGGGTCGGTGACCGCCGCGATGCCGTCGGCGGACAGGTCGAAGCAGCCCACCTCGTCGACGGGTCCGAAGCGGTTCTTCATCGCGCGCACCATCCGGAAGCGCGAGTTGCGGTCGCCCTCGAAGTGCAGGACGACGTCCACGAGGTGCTCGAGCACCCGCGGACCGGCGATGCTCCCGTCCTTGGTGACGTGGCCGACGATCATCAACGTGATGTTGCGGGTCTTGGCCTGCCGGATGAGGGCGGCGGCCACCTCCTTCACCTGGGTGACGCCTCCGGGCACCCCGTCGACGTCGGCGGCCGCGATGGTCTGGATCGAGTCGACGACCAGCAGGCTCGGCCGGACGGCGTCGAGGTGGGAGAGCACCGCGCCGAGGTCGGTCTCGGCGGCGATGTAGAGCTCGTCGTGGACCGCCCCGGTGCGGTCGGCCCGCAGCCGGACCTGGGACGCGGACTCCTCGCCGGTGACGTAGAGCGTCCGGCGCTGGTGACGGCTGGTCTGCGAGGCCACCTCGAGCAGCAGCGTGCTCTTGCCGACGCCGGGCTCACCGGCCAGCAGGATCGCGGCGCCGGGCACCAGCCCGCCGCCGAGCACCCGGTCGAGCTCGGGGACGCCGCTGGGGCGGAAGGTGGACTCCGTGACGTCCACCTGCCCGATCGGCACCGCCGCCGTGGTGACCGGCCCGGTGGCAGCGCGGGAGCTCGGGGCCGCCACCTCGTTGACCGTGCTCCACGCCTGGCACTCGCCGCAGCGGCCGACCCACTTGGCGGTCTCCCAGCCGCACTCGGTGCAGCGGTAGGCGGCGCGGGTGCGGCCCTTGGTGGTGGTCATGACGGGAACCGTAGGTGAGGGCGCCGACAGGGCCGGGTTCCCGCGCCCGGGAGGGGTCGGCGGCGCACCCCTCCCGGCCTACCAGCACCGTCCGGCTGCGCGGTATCGTGCGATTGGAACGATCAAGAGGGGGTGTCGATGGTCCGCGCCCACGTCGGCGAGCCCTCCGTCGTACCCCCCACCCTGGCCGACGTTGCCGAGCTCGCCGGCGTCTCCCGGCAGACGGTCTCGAACGCGGTCAACAACCCCGAGCTGCTCCGCGCCGACACCCTGCTGCGCGTGCAGACCGCGATCGCCGACCTCGGCTACTCGCCCAACCGCGCGGCGCGCAACCTGCGCACCCGGGCCTCGCACCTGATCGGGCTGCGGTTCACGCCGGCGCAGGAGGGCACCGCCAACGCCCTGATGGACCGCTTCGTGCACTCGCTCGTGGAGGCCTCGGCCGAGGCCGGCTACCACGTGCTGCTGTTCGCCGGGGACCCCGAGGACCCGGTGTCGGGGTACGACGACCTGCTGCGCGCGACCGCCGTCGACGCGTTCGTGGCCACCGACACCTTCCTCGGCAACCCCCAGGCCGTCTGGCTGGAGGAGCGGCGCGCTCCCTTCGTGGCCTTCGGTCGGCCCTGGGACAACCCCGACGCGCGGCACCCGTGGGTCGACGTCGACGGCGCGGCGGGTGCCGAGCTGGCGACCGAGCACCTCCTGGACCGCGGCCACACCCGGATCGCCTGGATCGGCTGGCGCCGTGAGTCCTGGATCGGCGAGGACCGCCGCTCGGGCTGGAGCCGGGCGATGCGGGCCCGCGGCCTGCCCACCACGGGCCTGGCGTGCCGGGTCGACGACGCGGTCGCCAGCGGCCGCGAGGCGGCGACCGTGCTCCTCGAGCACACCCGGCCGACGGCCTTCGTCTGCGCCTCCGACACCCAGGCGATGGGCGTCCTCCACGCGTTGGCCGAGCGCGGGCTGCGCCCGGGCGCCGAGCTCGCCGTGGTCGGCTTCGACGACTCGCAGGTCGCCCAGGTGGTGCCCGGCGGACTCACCTCCGTGCGCCAGCCGCTCGAGGAGGTCGCCGTCGAGGTGGTGCGCGCCCTCGCCGGCCTGCTCTCCCACCCGCCGCAGGTCGGGCCCGGCGTGCTGCTCCGTCCCAGGCTCGCGGTCCGCGGCTCGAGCTGAGCGTGACCTCCTGGCTGTTCAGT
Source organism: uncultured Actinomycetota bacterium (assembly GCA_963791275.1). GTDB lineage: Bacteria > Actinomycetota > Actinomycetes > Propionibacteriales > Nocardioidaceae > Nocardioides. Next base: position 249,550 of record CAWBRP010000003.1, on the reverse strand, counting down.
AGCGCCGCCACCACAGGTTGACGGCGTAGTCCACCTCGGTGCCCGCGTGCTCGGCCACGATCGCGTCGGCGGTCGTGGCGTCGAACTCGATCCGGACCACCTGCTCGAGGTCCGCTCGGGTGGCGAACGCCCACCGCATGTCGACCGGCACCCGGGTCCAGCCGCGGACCGACCAGAACCGCTCGACCACGTCCGGCGGCGGCAGGTGCGGGTACCCGCGCCGGAACCACCGCCCGAACGTCGACCGGCTGCCGTCGTTGTCGATCACGAACGCCGTCCCACCGCGGCGGACCACCCGGTCGAGCTCGGCCAGGCCGGGTTCGCAGCCGGGCCCGAAGAAGTAGGCCCACCGAGCCTGCACCACGTCGACCGAGGCCTCCGGGAGCGGCACCGCCTGGGCGCTGCCGAGGAGGACCCGCACGTTCTCCAGCCGTCGGGTACGACGCCTGGCCAACGCGGCCAGGTCGGGGTGCGGCTCGACGCCGGTCACCGTCCGCGCCTCGGTCGCCCAGCGGGGCAGGTGGAAGCCGGTGCCGCAGCCGAGGTCGAGCAGGTCGCGGCCGGACCAGGCGGCGACCGTCCGCATCGCCGCCTCGAGTCGCCCGTCGGGGTCGGCGGCGCGGTTCTCGAGCTCGTAGGTCGCCGGGTGGTGCCAGATGTTCGGGCTGGGGACCGCGTCGGGCCCCGGCCCGCTCGGACCCGGACCGCTCAGATCCGGACCAGGCCGTTCGGGGTCAGCACCTGCACCGCGAGCACACCCGGCGTGCCGTGCGGCGCGACCCAGTCGACCTTGATGTCCTCGAGCGGCTCCTCGACGGTGTAGCCGAGCCACTCGCTCACCCGCCCCGGATCGCCCGCGATCTCCAGGCAGGCAAGGGAGAACCGCTCGTCCGCGCCCGCGCTGGGGTGCAGCTCGTCGGGGACGTCCCACTCGATGAAGAACGGCAGCTGCGGGTCGGCGATCAGGCCGTTGACCCCGATCTGCTTCCACGACAGGTTCGTGCCGTCGGGACGGTGCCGGTTGCCGGCGGCCGACTCGCGGCCCAGGCGCTGCTCGATCTCGCGGATGTCGTCGACCGCCACGACCCAGCCGAGCCACCCGCCACCGAGGGCGGACCGGGCCCGGACGGCCTGGCCGAACGGCGCCTTGTCGGACGCGGGGTGGTCGAGGACCTCGACGATCTCGAGGTAGGTGTGGTCTGCCAACGGCAGGATCCTGTTGCGAGTACCGAACCGCGGATGCACGCCCCCGTCGACGAACTCTGCTCCGAGCAGCTCGCCGATGCGCTGGGCGGTTCCGGCAAGACCGTCAGGTCCCGCGGCGTAGGAGAGATGGTCCAGGCGCATGACCAGATTCTCACCCCGGCTCCTGACCCGCGGGACATCGGGGTCGGATCTCTTGACGTCGAGAATCCGTCAGCGCGGGTCCGCGGGGTGCAGCGCGAGCATCGACCGGGACGCGAGATGGGCGGCGCAGTGCGTCGCCAGCTCGTCGTACGCCGCGGCTCCCATGAGCTCCACGAGCTCCGGTGCGCTCGTCACGTAGAGCGGCTCCGGGGCGTTGTGCGCCTCGGTGTTTCCCGAGCAGTACCAGTCCAGGTCGTGCCCGCCCGGGCCCCAGCCCCGCCGGTCGTACTCGCCGATCGTGACCTCGGAGTACGACGTCCCGTCCTGCCGCTCGACGGTCCGGTAGGTCCGGCGCAGCGGCAGCTGCCAGCACACGTCCGGCTTGGTCTCCAAGGGGTGCTGACCCTCGCGGAGAGCCAGTGCGTGCAGGGCACAGCCGGCCCCGGCCGCGAAGTCGGCGCGGTTGTGGAAGATGCAGGCCGACTGCCCGTCGATGTCCAGGGTGCGGGTCTTGCGCTCGCCGTCCTCGTCGGTGTCGATCCAGTCGCCGCGGCGCAGCTTGGCCTTCGCGGGCCGGTGCTGCCACAGGTCGTCGGTGAGCTTGTCGACGTACCTCGCCACCCGCTTCTCGTCGTCCTTGTCGGAGAAGTGCGCGCCCAGCGTGCAGCAGCCGGTGTCCGGCGAGCTGGCGTAGATCCCCTGGCAGCCTTGGCCGAAGATGCACTGGTAGCGCGAGGTCAGCCAGGTGAGGTCGCACCTGAAGACCTGGTCACCGTCGGAGGGGTCGGCGAACTCGACGAACGCACGGGGGAAGACGAGATCGACCTCTGGCACGACACCAGCCTTGCACGGGGCCGGGAGTAAGTTGGGCCCATGCGCCTGGGAGTCCTCGACATCGGCTCCAACACCGGTCATCTCCTGGTGGTGGATGCGCACGACGGTGCAGCCCCGCTGCCGGCGTACTCCCACAAGGAGCCGCTGCGGCTGGCCGAGCACCTCGACGACTCCGGCGCCGTCACCCAGGCCGGCATCGACGCCCTCGTCGGGTTCGTCGCGTCGTCGCTCGTCGTCGCCGAGGACAAGGGCTGCGAGCAGATGCTCGGCTTCGCGACCTCGGCGGTGCGCGACGCCGTCAACTCCGACGACGTCCTGGACCACGTGGCCGACCGGACCGGCGTCACGCTCGGGGTGCTCTCCGGTGAGGACGAGGCCCGGCTGACCTTCCTCGCGGTGCGGCGCTGGTTCGGCTGGTCGGCCGGGCGGCTGGCCGTCTTCGACATCGGCGGCGGGTCGCTGGAGATCGCCGGCGGCGACAGCGAGGCACCCGACGTCGCCTGGTCGATGCCGCTCGGTGCGGCCCGGCTGGCCCGGGAGTTCTTCGCCGTCGGCCTGCCCGGGGAGGACGACGTACGCGCGCTGCGCAAGCGCATCCGCGCGGAGATCGCCCGCGACGCCGGCCACCTGCTGCGCGCCGGTGCACCGGACCGGGCCGCGGCCACCTCGAAGACCTTCCGCTCGCTCGCGCGCATCTGCGGCGCGGCCCCCTCCAGCGACGGACCGCTCGTTCCCCGCGTGCTGTCGCTGGACCAGCTCTCGGCGTGGATCCCGAAGCTGATCTCCCTGACCGACGACAAGTTCTCCTCCCTGCCTGGCGTCTCCGCCTCGCGGGCACACCAGGTCGTGCCGGGTGCGTTGGTGGCCGAGGCGTGCATGGACATCTTCGACCTGCCCGAGCTCGAGATCTGCCCGTGGGCGCTCCGGGAGGGCGTCATCCTCGAGCGGATCGACCAGATCTCCGGCCTGGGGTGACCGTGTCCGTTCCCGCGATCAGTCTGTCGACGGTCTCGGTCTATCCCGAGTCCACCGCGCACGCCTTCGGCTACGCCTCCCGCCTGGGCTACGACGCCGTGGAGGTGATGGTCGGCATCGATGCGCTCAGCCAGCAGACCTCGGCGGTCAAGCAGCTCTCCGAGCACCACGAGATGCCGATCTGCGCGGTCCACGCACCCTGCCTGCTGTTCACCCAGCGGGTCTGGGGGACCGACCCCTGGGGGAAGCTCGAGCGCTCGGCCGAGATGGCCGAGGAGGTCGGCGCCGACGTGGTCGTCGTCCACCCGCCGTTCCGCTGGCAGAAGGAGTACGCCGCCGGCTTCGTCGAGGGGATCGCGGCGCTCGAGGAGTCGACCGGCATCGCCTTCGCCGTCGAGAACATGTACCCCTGGCGGTCGCCCGCGCGGGGCGGCTCCAAGCGGGGTGTGGAGATGTACCTCCCGAGCTGGGACCCCTCCGAGGAGGAGTACGCCAACACCACCATCGACCTGTCCCACGCGGCGATCGCGAAGTCGGACGTCGTGCAGATGGCCCAGCGGCTCGGTCCGCGGCTGCGGCACGTGCACCTCACCGACGGCACCGGCTCGGCCAAGGACGAGCACCTGGTGCCCGGCCGTGGGGTGATGAAGGCCGACGTCTTCCTCCGGCACCTCGCCGCGACGCACTTCGACGGCCACATCGTGCTGGAGATCAACACCCGACGGTGTGACACGCGCGAGGAACGCGAGCGGGACCTGGCTGAGTCGCTCGCCTTCGCCCGCGAGCACTACGCGGTCCCCGCGCGATGACCGCGCCGCGTCGCGGCCGTCGGCCCGGCGCGCCCGACACTCGCGCCGCGATCCTGACGGCGGCGCGCGGCCAGTTCGCCGCCCAGGGTTTCGGGGGTACGACGATCCGCGGCATCGCCGCAGCGGCCGGGGTCGACGCCGCCCTGGTGCACCACTACTTCGGCTCCAAGGACGACCTGTTCCTGGCCGCGCTCGACATCCCGGTCGACCCCCGGGTCATCGTCGCCCCGGTGGTGGCGGGCGGTGCGGACGGAGCGGCCGAGCGCTTCCTCACCGTGTTCCTGTCCGTGTGGGACGACCCGGCCGTGCGCCCGTCGCTGCTCGCCGTCGCCCGCGCCGTGATGGACCCGGGCGCGCACCGGTTGCTCAGCGAGGGCTTCCTGCCGGTGGTGATCGAGCCGGTCGGGGTGGCACTCGGCCTCGACCGGCCCGAGCTGCGGATGCCCCTGGTCGCCAGCCAGGTGATCGGCCTGATCCTGCTGCGGTACGTGCTCGAGGTGGAACCGCTCGCGTCGATGCCCGGCGACCAGGTCATCGCGACGTTCGCGCCGACCATCCAGCGCTACCTCACTGGCCCGCTGCCCTGAGGGCCGCCCGCCTCCGAACGGGGTTGCCCAACCGGGGCGGTCGCGAGCATAATTCAACACATGATGAAAAACTTGGTGGAGGTGCGGGACCTCGTGGTCGTCCGGGGCGGACGCCGGGTGCTGGACGGTCTCGACCTGGTGCTGGGCGGCGGTGTCACCGGCCTGCTCGGCCCCTCCGGGTGCGGCAAGACGACGCTGCTGCGGGCGCTGGTCGGGGTGCAGCAGGTCGACTCGGGCACCGTGTCGGTGCTGGGGGAGCCCGCCGGCAGCGCGTCCCTGCGCGACCGCGTCGGCTACGTCACCCAGGCCGCCAGCGTCTACGACGACCTGACCGTCGCCGAGAACCTCCGCTTCTTCGCCGCGGTGCTTGGCGTCGGTCCGGCCGACGTCGAGCGCAGCCTCTCCGCCGTCGACCTCGTCGGCCAGCACGACCAGGTCGTGGGCCGGCTCTCGGGCGGTCAGCGGTCCCGCGTCAGCCTCGCCGTGGCGCTGCTCAAGGAGCCCGACCTGCTGGTGCTCGACGAGCCCACGGTCGGGCTCGACCCGGTGCTGCGCCGCGACCTGTGGGCGCTGTTCCACCGGCTCGCCGCCGCCGGCGCCGGCGTACTGGTGTCCAGCCACGTGATGGACGAGGCCGTGCGCTGCGACCGGCTGCTGCTGATGCGTGAGGGCGCGGTCATCGCCGACGGCAGCCCGGCGGAGATCCGGGAGCGCACGGGGACCGCCGACATCGAGTCGGCCTTCCTGAGGGTGGTCTCGGCCGGCCAGCCGGATGACGGGAGCGGGTCGTGACGCCGCGGGTGACCCTGGCGGTCGCGGCCCGGGTGCTGACCCAGATCCGCCGCGACCACCGGACCCTGGCGATGCTGCTGGTGCTGCCCTGCGCCCTGATCACCCTGCTGTGGTGGATGTTCGTCGACCTGCCCGGCGACAGCTTCGACCGGTTCGGACCGGGCCTGCTGGCGCTGTTCCCGTTCATCATCATGTTCCTGGTGACCAGCGTGACGACCTTGCGCGAGCGCTCCGGTGGCACCCTCGAGCGGTTGCTCTCGATGCCGATGGGCAAGGTCGACTTCCTGCTCGGCTACGCCCTCGCCTTCGGCCTGGTGGCCGCGGTGCAGTCGACGCTGGCGGTGCTCGTGTCGGTCGGCGTGCTCGGCCTCGACATCATCGGCCCGGTCTGGCTGCTGCTGCTCGTGGCGGTGGCCGACGCGGTGCTCGGCACGGCGCTGGGGCTCTTCGTGTCGGCCTTCGCCAACACGGAGTTCCAGGCGGTGCAGTTCATGCCGCTCGTGGTGATTCCCCAGATCCTGCTGTGCGGGCTCTTCGTGCCCAGGGACGCCCTCCCGGCCGTGCTCGAGGCCATCAGCAACGTGCTGCCGCTGTCCTACGCCGTCGACGCGATGAGCCACCTGGTGGCGAGCACCACGACCGCCGAGGTGTGGCGCGACCTCGCCGTCGTCGTCGGCTTCGTCCTGGCCGGACTGGTCCTCGGCGCTGCCACCCTGCGCCGACGTACGGCGTAACCTGCACCCATGTCCTTGCTCCGCCAACCGCTGTTGCTGCTGGCCCGCAGCGAGCAGCTCAAGAGGCTTGTCAGCACCATGCCGGTGTCCGCCGGCATCGTGAGCTCCTACGTCCCCGGGGAGACCACCCCGAGCGTGGTCGACGCGACCGCGACCCTGGTCGCCGACGGGCTGCACGTCAGCCTGGACCACCTCGGCGAGGACACCCTCGACGCCGAGCAGGCCGACGCGACGGTGGCGGCGTACAAGGAGGTCCTGGAGTCGCTCAGCGAGCGGGGTCTCGCGCGCCGCACCGAGGTGTCGGTCAAGCTCTCCGCCATCGGCCAGGCGCTCGAGGACAACGGCCACAAGGTGGCGCTGGAGAACGCCCGCGCCATCTGCCGGGCCGCGCGCAACGCCGGCACCACGGTCACCCTCGACATGGAGGACCACACCACCACCGACTCGACGCTGGCCATCCTGCGCGACCTGCGCAAGGACTTCCCCGAGACCGGCGCGGTGCTGCAGGCCTACCTCTACCGGACCGAGGCCGACTGCCGCGAGCTCGCCTACGAGGGCTCCCGGGTGCGGCTGTGCAAGGGCGCCTACCACGAGCCCGAGGAGGTCGCCTTCCAGGACAAGGCGGACGTCGACAAGTCCTACGTACGCTGCCTCAAGGTGCTGCTCGGCGGCCAGGGCTACCCGATGATCGCCACCCACGACCCGCGGATGATCTCGATCGCGGCCACGCTCGCCAGCCGGTTCGGTCGGGAGAAGGGCACCTACGAGTTCCAGATGCTGTACGGCATCCGGCCCGAGGAGCAGAAGCGCCTCGCGCGAAACGGCGAGACGATGCGCGTCTACGTCCCCTACGGTGAAGAGTGGTACGGCTACCTGATGCGCCGGCTCGCCGAGCGGCCGCAGAACCTGTCGTTCTTCGTGAAGTCCCTGATCTCCAAGAAGTGAGCCAGCCATGACCGAGTCCCGCAGCGGCGCAGACCGCGATCATCGGCGCGGGTGTCATGGGGGAGACGCTGCTGTCGGGACTGGTCCGCGCGGGCCGTCGCGTCGACCACCTGCTGGTCGGCGAGAAGCGCGAGGAGCGCGCCCACGAGCTCGAGGAGCGGTACGGCGTCGCCGTGGTCTCCAACATCGAGGCCGCCCGCAAGGCCGACACGATCGCCCTCGTGGTGAAGCCGCAGGACATGGCCGCGGTCCTCGACGAGATCGCCGGTGAGCTGCGGGCCGGCCAGCTGCTGGTCTCGCTGGCCGCGGGCATCACCACCGCCTTCATCGAGTCGCGGGTGCCGGCCGGGGTCGCCGTGGTCCGCGTGATGCCCAACACCCCGGCTCTGGTCGACGAGGGGATGGCCGCGATCTCTCCGGGCTCCCACTGCGACGAGGCCCACCTCGCCGAGGCCGAGTCCCTGATGGCCTCGACCGGACGGGTGCTGCGCATCCCCGAGCGTCAGCAGGACGCGGTCACCGCGATCTCCGGCTCGGGACCGGCGTACATCTTCTTCGTGGTCGAGTCGATGATCGAGGCCGGCGTGCACCTCGGCCTGCCGCGCGCCACCGCGACCGAGCTCGTGGTGCAGACGCGTGGTCGGCTCCGCCAAGATGCTGCGCGAGACCGGGACCCACCCCGCGGTGCTGCGCGAGCAGGTGACCTCGCCCGCCGGCACCACCGCCGCGGCGCTCCGCGAGCTGGAGATCCACCGGGTGCGCGCGGCGTTCCTGGCCGCGATGGAGGCCGCCCGCGACCGCTCCCGCGAGCTCGCCGAAGGCTCCTGACCCACCCACCACTGCGCCGACTCGGCGGGTGGTGGGTCAGAGACCGATCGCGGCCTTCGCGGCATCGAGGACCGGGGCCGTGACCTCTCGACAGCGCTGGGCGCCGGCGTCGTAGACCTCGGCGACGTGGGCGGGGTCGGCTGCCAGCTCGGCGTACCTCGCCTGCAGCGGCTCCAGCACCGCGACGACGGCCTCGGTGACGGCGGCCTTGAGAGCGCCGTACGTCGTCAGGCCGGCCGCCGAGCCGCCGCAGGCCTCGAGGATCTCGAGCAGGTTGGTGACCCCCGGCTTGGTCGCCCGGTCCGCACGGACCGCGTCGGCGCCGACGTCGGAGTCGGTGACGGCCCGGCCGACCTTGCGCCGCACCACGTCGGGCGGGTCGAGCAGGTAGACCGTTCCCGCGGCGTCGTCGTGCGACTTGCCCATCTTGGTCGCCGGGTCGGACAGCGACATCACCCGCGCCCCCGCCTCCGGCGTGCTGATCTCCGGCACCGTGAACACCGGGCCGTAGTCGCGGTTGAAGCGCAGCGCCAGGTCCCGGGTCAGCTCGAGGTGCTGGCGCTGGTCCTCGCCCACGGGCACCGTCGCGGGCCGGTACAGCAGGATGTCGGCGGCCATCAGCACCGGGTAGGTGTAGAGCGAGGCGCGGGTGGAGTCCACCCCGCGGCCCTTCTCCTTGAACTGGATCATCCGGTTCAGCTCACCCGTGTACGCCGTGCACTCGAGCAGGTAGGCGAGCTCGGTGTGGGCCGGCACCCGGCTCTGGACGAACAGCGTGCTGCGGTCCAGCCCGGCGGCGAGCAGCAGCGTCGCCATCTCGTGGGTCAGGCTCGCGCAGCCGGCGTCGGGTCGTGGGCGACGGTCAGGGCGTGCAGGTCGCAGATGCCGTAGAAGCAGTCGGCGCCCGCCTGCGCGGCCGCCATCGGGCGCAGCGCGCCGAGCAGGTTGCCGAGGGTGAGGTGGCCGGTGGGCTTGAGCAGGGACAACGCGGTGGTCATGGTGGGGCTCCTGGGTCGGGAGCCGCCTCCGGGCGCAACGAGAAAAGGCCGCCTCGAAGGCGGCCGGGAGTTCGAAAAGGGTGTGCTCGAACGAGGGTCCGCCGTCAGGCGGGCCACCACTGGAGGTTCCGGGTGTCGTGCACGCTGTCAGTGTGACACAGGCCACGAGTAGCCTCCGATCCATGGAGTGCTCCGGTCCGGCCACCGTGGTCTTCGACAAGTCGCTCACGGAGTACGACTTCGGACCCGCGCACCCGATGTCGCCGATCCGCGTCGACCTGACGATGGAGCTCGCCGCCCAGCTGGGCGTCACCGGCGAGCACCTCCGGATGGTGGAGGCACCGATCGCCACCGACGACGTCATCGCCCGGGTCCACGACCGCGACCTGATCGCGGCCGTCACCAGGGTCGGCACCACCGCCGGCGAGGTCGACCTCCCCCGCGGTCTCGGCACCGACGACAACCCGGTCTTCGCCGGCATGCACCACGCGGCCGCCCACGTCGTCGGGGCGACGGTCGAGGCCGTGCGGCAGGTGTGGAGCGGCGAGAGCACCCACTCGGTGAGCATCACCGGTGGCCTGCACCACGCGATGCGCGACCGGTCCAGCGGCTTCTGCATCTACAACGACGTCGCCGTCGGGATCCAGACGCTCCTCGACCAGGGCGCCGAGCGCGTGGCGTACGTCGACGTCGACGTCCATCACGGGGACGGGGTGGAGCGGATCTTCTGGGACGACCCGCGGGTGCTCACGATCTCGCTGCACGAGACCGGCCAGATGCTGTTCCCGGGCACCGGCTTCCCGACCGACCTGGGGGGTCCGGGGGCCCGGGGCTCGGCGGTCAACCTGGCCCTGCCCTCCGGCACCGGTGACGCCGGCTGGCTGCGCGCCTTCCACGCCGTGGTCCCCGAGCTGATGCGTGAGTTCGCCCCCGAGATCCTGGTCACCCAGCACGGCTGCGACTCCCACATGGAGGACCCGCTCGCGCACCTGATGCTCTCGGTGGACGGTCAGCGCGCCAGCTACCTCGCGCTGCACGACCTGGCGCACGAGCTGTGTGCCGGCCGCTGGGTGGCCACGGGCGGCGGGGGGTACGCCCTGGTCGAGGTGGTGCCCCGGGCCTGGGTGCACCTGCTCGCGATCGTCGCCGGACACCCGCTGGACCCGCAGACGCCGGTGCCGCAGGCGTGGCGCGACCACGTCGAGGCGATGACCGGTCGCACCGCACCCGGGCGGCTCACCGACGGGCGCACCCCCGCCTGGCGGGACTGGTCGGAGGGCTACGACCCGGACGCCTGGCTGGACCGGGCGATCCTGGCCACCCGCGAGGCGGTCTTCCCCCTGCACGGGCTCGATCCGCTGCCCTGAGGTCCAGACCAGCACGGTGCGAAGTGGGCCCTGAATGGACGCAAAGCAACTCGACACGCCGCAATCTTGCAGGTTTTGAGTGATCCTCTTCCCCACGAGTCACTTCAGGCTCTATTCTCACCAGTGGCGTGCATGTTGGTCATCGGTGGGGAAGCCGATGGCGTGCCCGCAGAGAGAACGGTGCACGATGGCAGCCACTCCGCACGACAACGGGCCCGAGGTTCCTCGGCCCTCCGGCCACGGTGACATGTCCGACGTCAAGTTCCTCACCGTCGCGGAGGTCGCGACGATGATGCGCGTCTCCAAGATGACCGTCTACCGCCTCGTGCACGGCGGCGAGCTGCCCGCCCTGCGCGTGGGACGCTCGTTCCGGGTCACCGAGGACGACGTCCAGGAGTACCTCCGCAAGAGCTTCTACTCCGCGGGCTGACCCGCGGCGCTCGCGCCGATCCGCCGCCCCGGCCAGAGCCGTGACGGCGGATTCTGCGCGTCTCCGCGCGGGCAGTACGCTGTCGGGGTCGCGCCCTGCCTGACCGCCCGGCACGGCGTCCCAATGTCTTCGAGAGGTTGTCTACGTGGGTTCCGTCATCAAGAAGCGTCGCAAGCGCATGGCCAAGAAGAAGCATCGCAAGCTGCTGAAGAAGACGCGCGTCCAGCGCCGCAAGCTCGGCAAGTAGCCCGAGCGGGCCGCGGTCCATGGGCAGCGTCGTGCTCGTCACCGGGGTGTCGCGGGACATCGCCCGGCGCTTCGCCCGCTCCGTCTCGGCCCATCCCGACGTCGACCGCGTGGTCGGCGTGGACGTCGTACCCCCGCGCGGTGACATCGGCGGTTTCACGTTCCACCGCGCCGACATCCGCAACCCCGTGATCGCCAAGGTGATCGCGATGGAGGACGTCGACACGATCGTGCACATGAGCATCATCGCGACCCCCGGCAGCGCCGGCGGCCGGAACACGATGAAGGAGCTCAACGTCATGGGCACCATGCAGCTCCTCGCGGCCGCGCAGCGCGCGCCCGGGCTGCGCTCCCTCGTGGTGAAGTCCACCACCACCGTGTACGGCGCCGGGCCGCGCGACCCGGCGATGTTCACCGAGGACATGGGACCCAAGCGGTTGCCCCGCTCCGGCTACGCCAAGGACGTCTTCGAGATCGAGGGCTACGTGCGCGGCTTCGCGCGCCGGCGACCCGACGTCCGGGTGACGATGCTGCGGGCGGCCAACGTGATCGGCCCGCACGTCGCCAGCCCGCTCACCTCCTACTTCCGGCTCCCGGTGATCCCCACGGTGATCGGCTTCGACCCGCGCCTGCAGTTCCTGCACGAGGACGACCTGTCGGCGGTGCTGACCCACGCCGTGGTCACCGACGCCGGAGGCACCTTCAACGTCGCGGGCGACGGCGTGCTGCTGCTCTCCCAGGCGCTCCGGCGGCTGCGCCGCCCGACGATCCCCCTGCCCGGCTTCGCGGTCGGCGGCCTCGGCTCCTTGCTCCGCCAGGCCCGAGCAGCGGACTTCTCGCCCGAGCAGCTCGGCTTCCTCACGTACGGTCGCGGCGTGGACACCACTCGGATGCGCTCGGTCCTCGGCTTCGACCCCGCCTTCAGCACCGCGGACGCCTTCGAGGACTTCGGTCGCGAGATGTCCCCCACGCCGGGCGTCCGCGAGAAGGTGCTCGACGGCCTGTCCGCCGCGCTCCCGGAGGCCGACCGTGGGTGACGCCGAGATCATCCCGATCGGCACCCGCGGGCGCCCCGGTCGCGGCACCGGCAAGCAACGCCCGTCCTCCGCGGCGCGCAACCTCGCGGCCCGGTCGGCCACCCGCGCCGAGCCCACGGTGTCGCAGACCGCCCCGCCGAAGGCGACGCCGGCCGCCAAGACGCCCACCCGGAAGCCGCCGCCGCCCCGGAAGCCCCGGGTCGCCACCGAGCCGGCTCCGTCCCAGCTGCGGCCGGCCACCACCACGCACGACCGCGGCGCCACGCCCGGCATCCCCGTCGGCGACTGGCTGGCCGCCATCGAGACCGCCGCCGTGGAGGTGTTCGGTGACGACTGGGAACCGGCGCTCGCGCGCTTCCTGGCCTTCCTGCGCCGCCGGGTGACCGGCGACTACGCCATCGACGAGTACGGCTTCGACGCGGAGATCACCGACCGGTTCGTGATGGCCGCGCTGCGCCCGCTCGCGCAGAAGTGGTTCCGGATCGACGTGCGCGGCATCGAGAACATCCCCGTCGAGGGCGGGGCCCTGGTCGTCTCCAACCACTCCGGCACGGTGCCGGTCGACGGCCTGATGACCATGTCGGTCATCTTCGACCACACCGGCCGGCACCTGCGCCCGCTCGGAGCCGACCTCGTCTTCAAGACGCCGCTGATCAGCGTGATCGCCCGCAAGACCGGCGCCACGCTCGCCTGCAACGAGGACGCCGAGCGGATGCTCCGGGGCGGCGAGCTCGTCGGCGTCTGGCCCGAGGGCTTCAAGGGGATCGGCAAGCCGTTCTCCGAGCGGTACAAGCTCCAGCGCTTCGGCCGCGGGGGCTTCGTCTCGGCGGCCCTGCGCACGGGCGTCCCCATCGTGCCGCTCTCGGTGGTCGGGGCCGAGGAGATCTACCCGCTGGTCGGCAACGTCCCGGCCCTCGCCCGGCTCCTCGGCGTGCCGTACATCCCCATCACCCCGCTGTTCCCGCTGCTCGGGCCGCTCGGCCTGGTGCCGCTGCCGTCCAAGTGGCTGCTTGGAGTTCGGCGAGCCGATCCGCACCGACGAGCTGGACGACGCGGCCGCGGACGACCCGATGCTCGTCTTCAACGTGACCGACCAGGTCCGCGAGACGATCCAGCAGACGCTCTTCACGCTGCTGATGGAGCGCGACTCCGTCTTCGGCTGAGCCCGGTCAGGGCAGGGTGCCGGCGGTGTGCGGCGACTCGTCCTGCGGCGCCAGGTCCAGCGGCGGGACCAGGCCCGAGAGCGACGGCAGCGGCGGCAGCAGGCTCGTGAGGGGCGACAGCGGGTCGAGCAGCGTGGTCAGGGGCGTCAACGGCGTGCAGCAACGTGGTGATCGACGTCGGCAGCGGCACCGGGAGCGACGTCGCCGAGGTAGGGCGCCGGGAGGGTGGCCGTCGCCGTCGGCAGCCCGCCGGTGGGAGCCGGCGAACCGGTCGGCGCCGGCAGGCAGGAGGGCCGCGTCGTCGGCAGGGCGCCGCTGATCGTGGGCAGCGGCAGCGCCGGTGCCTTGGGGCCGCCGCCGTCCTTGCCGCTCGTGCGTCCCTTGCCGTTCCGCCGCTCCCGGTGGTCGGGAAGCTCGGGCGTGATGGGCAGCCCGACGGCGGTGAGGCTGACCGGGACGTTGACCACGCCGGCCCCGCCGCACGACGGGCAGGTGGCCGAGGCGTCGTCGTCGATGGAGATCACCGCGTCCGCCGCGGCGACGAGCTCGTCGTGCGCCGCCGGGGGCAGGGTCGGCTCCAGCGCCTCGAGCCGGTCCATGCTGTCGCCGGTGAAGTCCCGCAGCGCGACGATCGACTCCGGTCGTCCGCTGTCGGTGTAGGCCGCGGTCATCAGGACCGCCGCACCCTCGGCCTGCTCGGTGAAGTCGTTCAGGGTGTCCTCGGTGGCTCGCACGTCCACGTCGTCGCGCCGGGTGAGGCCCTGGGTCTCCTCGAGCCGCTCGGTGGCCTGGGCCATCATCAGGGACCCGGTCCGGGCGTCGCCGACGGCGAGGTCGGTGCGGACGTCCTCGATCGCGCGCTTCATCGGGTAGAGGGTGTCGCCGGGCAGCGCGACCTGCGAGCCCACGGCGACCGAGGCGGCGGCGCCCAGCAGGGCCAGGGAGCCGACGGCGACGGCGAGCCGACGGTCGCGGGAGGTACGCCGGGCGGCCGGGCGCAGGGTCAGTCGTTGCTCGGTGGTGGCCGCGGACCGGGAGGTGTCCGGCACCAGGACGGTGTCGGCCTCGGCCAGCAGGCGTTCGCGGAGGTCCGCCAGGAACTCCGGTCTCGGGGCCCGGGCCGGGACAGCCTGCAGCTGGCCGACGACCGCCAGGAGTGGGGCATGCCGGTCCCGCCCGCCGGTCGAGGTGCCCTCGACCAGCGCGGCGAACTCGTCCGCGCGCCTCGCGAACACCGGTGCCATCAGCCCCGTCCCGTCGTCGTGTCGTACGGCCCGGGCCCCGAGTGTCCGGGGCCTGCTGTCGACGCAGGCTTCAACGACGCGCGCGGCGGCGAGGTTACGGCGCCGGGGCGGGCGGTTCGTGGGGTGCGTGGGTGCGTCGTCATGAGCCGCGCAACCCCTCGGGCACGAGCTTGGCCAGGTTGCGGACGCCGCGGAGCTGGAGCTGCTTGATCGCGCCGTCGGAACGACCCAGGACCGCGGCCGTCTCGGCGATGCTCATCCCCTGCAGGAAACGCATGATCAGGCAGTCCCGCTGCTCGTCGGGCAGCTCGGTGAGGGCGGTCAACAGCGCCTCGTTGGCCAGGCTCGCGAGCACCGCGGACTCGGGTCCCTCGGTCGCGTCGTCGTGCTGACCCATGTCGTCGGTGGTCATCTCGAGACGGGTCCGCCCGGCCTTGAAGTGGTCGGTCGCGAGGTTGCGGGCGATGGTCATCAGCCAGGCCCCGAAGTCCTTGCCCTGCCAGCGGAAGTTGCTCATGTTGCGCAGCGCGCGGAAGAAGGTCTCGGAGGTGAGGTCCTCGGCGAGGGTCTGGGACCGGGTCCGGTAGTAGAGGAACCGGTGGACCGACGAGGCGTAGTGGTCGTACAGCAGCCCGAACGCGTCCTTGTCGCCGGCGCGGGCCAGCTCCACGAGGGCGATCAGCCGGGTCTGCTCGGCCTCGGACTCCTCCGAGGACGCCGCCAGCCCCGCGTCGCCGTACCCTCCCGAGCCCGACGGCAGGTCCGGTCCGGGCGGCGCGGCCGTCCCGGAGAGCAGCATCCCGGCGAGGGCGGGACGCTCGGCGCGGACGGCCTCCAGGACGGCGGCCCGCAGCGCGGCGAGACCGCGCGCGAGGTCGTCGTGACCGCCCCAAGACATGCGTCGTCCTCCCTCTGTGCCCAGCAGGGCACCCGACCAGGGTAGGCGGGGGTCCGGGGATTGGGAACCGACCGGTAACAAACCGGCCGAACGGTCAGGCGCCCGATCCGCGGCGTCCGCGCAGCGCCACTCCGGCGGCGACGGCGCCGCTGACCGCCCCGGCCGCGGCCGCCGTCGCCAGGCCCGCCCGGGCCGCCTTGCGGCCGGTCCGGTAGTCGCGCACCTGCCAGCCGACCTCGCGGGCGTGCGCCCGCAGCCGGGCGTCCGGGTTGATCGCCGTGGCCTCGCCGACCATCGAGAGCATCGGCAGGTCGTTGTAGGAGTCGGAGTACGCCGCGCACCGCGAGAGGTCGAGACCCTCCAGCTCGGCGAGCGCCCGGACCGCCTCCGCCTTGGCGGGGCCGTGCAGCAGGTCGCCCACCAGCCGGCCGGTGTAGACGCCGTCCACGTGCTCGGCGACGGTGCCCATCGCGCCCGTGAGCCCCAACCGCCTGGCGATGATCGAGGCGATCTCGACGGGGGCCGCCGTCACCAGCCAGACGCGCTGACCCTGGTCGAGGTGCAGCTGCGCGAGCGCGCGGGTGCCCGGCCAGATCCGGTGCGCCATGCCCTCGTCGAAGATCTCCTCGCTCAGCTCCTCGAGCTCCGCGACGGTGTGGCCGGCGATGAAGGCCAGGGCCGAGCTGCGCGCCTCCGCGACGTGGGCGGGGTCCTCGACGCCGACGACGCGGAAGTAGGCCTGCTTCCACGCGGCACCCACGATGTCGCGGGTGGTGAAGAAGTCGCGCCGGTGCAGGCCGCGGGCCAGGTGGAAGATGCTGGCGCCCTGCATCACCGTGTTGTCCACGTCGAAGAAGGCCGCGGCCGTCGGGTCCAGCGGCACGTCGAGGGCCGCCTCGACGGCGGCCGACGCGGCGGCCGCCTCCCCGGCCATGGTGGAGCGCTGGCGGAGGTCGCGCGGGCGTCGCGACTTGTCGGCGGGCGGGCTCACACCGTCAGGGTAGTGCGGACCCGCGGCTGCGTAGGATCGCCCGCATGGCCGACCTCGCTGACCTGGTGACCCGGGCGGCGGCCGGGACGCCGGACCGGCCGGCCCTCGTCGAGGCGGACGGCCGGGCGCTGACCTGGGCCGAGCTCGAGGACGAGGTGGGCCGGCTCGCGACCGGGCTCGCGGCGGTCGGGATCGTCGGCGGCCACCGGGTGCTGGTCGCCCTGGGCAACCGGCTCGAGTTCGTCACGACGTACCTCGCGATCCTCCGCGCCCAGGCGGTCGCGGTCCCCGTCAACCCGCACTCGTCCGTGGACGAGCTGGCCCGGATGCTGGCCGACTCCGGCTCCCGCCTGGCGGTCGCCGACGCCTCGACGCTGCGACGCCGTCCGTGCCGCGGTGACGTCGGCGACGCCGCGCGGGCCGACCTCGAGGCCGACGAGGCCGAGCGCGAGGTGCTGTCGCGCGCCGCCGCCCGGATCGAGGTCGTGGTCCTCGACGAGCCCGCCGGCCCCGGGGAGCGGACCTTCGCGGACCTGCGCGCCGACCGGGCCCGGCCCGTGCCGCCGCTTCCGGACCCCGAGAAGCTCGCCGTGCTGCTCTACACGGCCGGCACCTCCGGCCGGCCGCGGGCGGCGATGCTCACCCACCGCGCGCTGCTGGCGAACCTCGAGCAGGTCGCCCGGGTGCAGCCGGAGATGATCCGCGCCGACGACGTCGTCCTCGCCGTGCTTCCGCTCTTCCACGTCTACGGCCTCAACGCCGTGCTCGGCGGCGCGGTGCGCCTCGGCGCGACCGTGGTCCTGCAGGAACGGTTCGACGTGCAGGGGACGCTCGACCTGATCGCCGCGCGGGGCTGCACGGTCGTCCCGCTCGCCCCGGCCGTGTTCCGGCCGTGGCTGGCACTCCCCGACCTGCGCGAACGGCTGGCGAGCGTGCGTCTGGTGCTGTCCGGCTCGGCTCCGCTGCCCCGGGACGTCGTGGAGGAGTTCGAGGAGCGCACCGGGGTCCCGGTGCACCAGGGCTACGGCCTCACCGAGGCCGCACCGGTCGTGACCAGCACCCTGTGCAGCGCCACGAACCAGCCCGGCTCGGTGGGGGCCGCCCTCGACGGGGTCGAGGTCCGCCTGGTCGACGAGCACGGGGTCCTGGTCGTCGGCGACGATCCCGGGGAGATCGAGATCCGCGGCGCCAACCTGTTCAGCGGCTACTGGCCCGACGGCGCGGAGGGCCCGGACGACGAGGGCTGGTGGGCCACCGGGGACGTCGGGTTCCTGGACGACACGGGCGACCTCTTCCTCGTCGACCGGCTCAAGGAGCTGGTCCTGGTGTCGGGCTTCAACGTCTACCCCCACGAGGTGGAGGACGTGATCTTGCGGGATCGCCGGCATCGCCGCGGCCGCTGTCATCGGGGTCTCCGACGAGGTCACCGGAGAGGCGGTGGTCGCCTACGTGGTCGCCCCTGACCTCGACCCGGCGGCGGCCGAGGAGGCCGTCCGCGCGGCCTGCGCGGCTCGGCTCGCGGGCTTCAAGCAGCCGTCGCGCATCGAGGTCGTCGACGCGCTGCCGCTGTCGGTGACCGGCAAGGTCCAGAAGGGCCGGCTGCGTGGCCTCGAGCGGCGGCGGGCCCTGGAGCTCCTCGAGTGACCGCCCGCGTGACGCTCTACAGCCGGCCCGGCTGCCACCTCTGCGAGGACGCGCGCGAGGTGGTGGCGCGGGTCTGCGCCGACCTCGGCGAGACGTTCGAGGAGCTCTCGATCGACGACGACGAGGCCCTGCGCGCGAGGTACGCCGACGAGATCCCGGTGACCCTGGTGGACGGCCGGCAGCACGACTTCTGGCGGGTGGACGAGGCGCGGCTGCGGGCCGCCCTCGCCGCTCCCGCCCGTCCCTGAGCCGCTGCCCGGCAGGCGACGGAGCACCCCTCCGCGGGTGGGATCGATCGCCTGTGCTAGAGCGGGCATCCCGCTCGTTTTGTTCTCTCGTTCACAAACTCCTACAGTGATTCGCGCCGGGTCCGGTAGTCAGGGGGCGAGACCCTCGGTCGGAGCGGCTGGAAAGCAGACCTGTGACGACGCGGACACCCACCGACAGCGCCCGGGACATCCCCGAGGCAACGGTCGCGCGGCTTCCCGTCTACCTCCGGGCCCTCACCACGCTGTCCGACCGAGGGCACCGCGACGTGCAGCAGCGAGGAGCTCGCCGGTGCCGCCGGGGTCAACTCCGCCAAGCTCCGCAAGGACCTCTCCTACCTCGGCAGCTACGGCACCCGCGGCGTCGGCTACGACGTGGAGTACCTCCGCTACCAGATCGCCCGCCAGATCGGCGTCACCCAGGACTGGCCGGTCGTCATCGTCGGGATCGGCAACCTCGGGCACGCCCTGGCCAACTACTCCGGCTTCCGCAGCCGTGGCTTCCGGGTCGTCGCGCTCCTCGACGCCGACCCCGACCGGCACGAGGAGACCGTCGCCGGCGTCGACGTGCGCCCCTTCGACGACCTCGGCCAGATCGTCCGCGAGCACGGCGTGGCCATCGGCGTGATCGCCACCCCCGCCCTCGCCGCCCAGGACGTCGCCGACCAGATGGTCGCCGCCGGGATCCGCAGCATCCTCAACTTCGCCCCGGGCGTGCTGTCGGTCCCCGACGGCGTCGACGTCCGCAAGGTCGACCTGTCGATCGAGCTGCAGATCCTCGCCTACCACGAGCAGCGCAAGGCCAACGGCGCCGACCGCGACCAGGGTGGCGCAGCATGACCTTCACCCCACAAAGCTGCTCGCTGCGCTCGCACCTCCGCGGGGGCCCCGCATGAGTGTCCTCGTCGTGGGGATCTCCCACAACTCCGCCCCGGTGGCCGTCCTGGAGCGCCTTGCCCTCGACCACGACGGGCTCGTCAAGCTCGTCACCGACGTGGCCGGCGCCGAGCACGTCACCGAGGCGACCGTCATCGCCACGTGCAACCGGCTGGAGATCTACGCCGACGTCGACCGGTTCCACGGCTCGATGGAGGAGGTCTCCCGGCTGCTCGTCGAGCGCTCCGGTGAGTCGACCGACGCCCTGGTGCCGCACCTCTACGTGCACTACGACGACGGGGCGGTGGCGCACCTGTTCCACGTCGCCTCGGGCCTGGACTCGATGGTGGTCGGGGAGGGCCAGATCCTCGGCCAGACCCGCGACGCGCTCCGGATCGGGCAGGAGCTCGGCACCGTCGGCCCGGCGCTGAACTCGCTCTTCCAGCAGGCGTTGCGGGTCGGCAAGCGGGCGCACGCCGAGACCGACATCGACCACGCGCCGCCGTCCCTGGTGAGCGCCGCCCTGGCGATGCCCGGGGATCCTGCCGGTCAGGTCCGCGGCAAGCGGGTCGTCGTCGTCGGCGCCGGCTCGATGGCCTCGCTCGCGACCGCGACCGTCTCCCGCCTCGGCGCGGCCGACATCGTGGTGGTCAACCGGTCCGTGGCGACGCGCCGACCGCCTCGCCGAGGAGTACGCCGCCCGCGCCGTCGCCCTCGGCGACCTCGAGCTCCGCCCTCGGCGAGGCCGACGTCGTCATCACCTGCACCGGTGCCACCGGGCTGCTGGTCACCCGCACCATGGTCGAGGCGGCCCTCACCGACGGCCGCGACCTGCTGGTCGTCGACCTGGCGATGCCGCACGACGTCGAGCCCGCCGTGGCCGAGGTCCCGGGCGTCACGCTGGTCGACCTGACCCAGCTCGCCGAGGAGCTCAAGGACTCCGAGGCCGCCGGCGAGGTCGCCGACGTGCGCGAGATCGTCGCCCAGGAGGTCAGCGCCTTCGCCGCGGCCCGCCGCGCCGCCCGGGTCACGCCGACGGTGGTCGCGCTCCGGTCGATGGCCACCGGCGTGGTCGAGGCCGAGATGGCTCGCCTCGACGCCCGTCTGCCCGACCTCGACCCGGTGCTGCGCGCCGAGCTCCTCCACGCCGTCCGCAGGGTCGCCGACAAGCTGCTCCACCAGCCGACCGTGCGGGTCAAGGAGCTCGCCGACCAGCAGGGCGCGGTGTCGTACGCCGCGGCGCTGGCCGAGCTCTTCGCCCTCGACCCCGAAGCCGTCGACGCCGTGACCCGCGCCGAGGGGGTGGCGCCATGAGCGACGCCCTCCGCCTGGGCACCCGGGCCTCCCTGCTCGCGCGCACCCAGAGCGCACTCGTCGCCGACCTGATCCGCGAGCGCACCGGCCGCGAGGTCGATCTCGTCGACGTCACCACCGAGGGCGACGTCAACCGCGCCTCCCTGGTCAGCCTCGGCGGCACCGGCGTCTTCGTGGGCGCGCTGCGCGACGCGCTGCTCCGCGGCGACGTCGACGTGGCCGTGCACTCCCTCAAGGACCTGCCCACCGCCCCGCACCCCGGGATCACGCTGGTCGCCGTGCCGACCCGCGAGGACCCCCGCGACGTCGTGGTCGCCCGCGACGGGCTGACCCTCGGCGAGCTGCCCGCCGGCAGCGTCGTCGGCACCGGCTCCCCGCGGCGCGCCGCCCAGCTGCACGCGCTCGGCCTCGGCCTGGAGGTCGTGGGCATCCGCGGCAACGTGGACACCCGCGTCGGCAAGGTCGCCGCCGGCGAGGTCGACGCCGTGCTGCTCGCCCGCGCCGGCCTGGCCCGGCTCGGTCGGCTCGACGACGCGACCGAGGTGCTGGACCCGATCCAGATGCTGCCCGCCCCCGGGCAGGGCGCCCTCGCCGTGGAGTGCCGCACCGACGACCACGAGCTGGTCGCGAGCCTGCGCGCCCTCGACGACCCGCACTCCCGGGCCACCGTCGAGGCCGAGCGCGCCGTGCTCGCCGGGCTCGAGGCCGGCTGCAGCGCCCCCGTCGGTGCCCTCGCCGAGATCGTCGAGGGCGAGGACGGTCCCGAGAGCACCGAGCTCTGGATCCGCGCCGTCGCCCTCTCCGCGGACGGTGCCCTCACCGTCCGCTCCTCCGCTTCTGGTTCCACCGGCGACGCCCATGGCGTCGGAACCCGTCTCGCCGAGCAGATGCTCGACGACGGCGCCGCCGACCTGATGGAACCGCCAGCGAGAAAGCAGCACGCATGACGCGACGTACGTCTTCCATGACCACTCCGACCGAGGCGTCGAAGGTGGCCGCCCCGCGAGGGTGGGTCTCCTTCGTCGGCAGCGGTCCGGGTGACCCCGGCCTGCTCACCGTGCGAGCGGTGGAGCTGCTCCGCGAGGCGGAGGTGGTGGTCACCGAGGTGCCCGGCCACGCCGAGCTCGTGTGCACCCTGCTCGGAGACGAGCTCTTCAGGGGTGAGGACGGTCCGCTGATCGTCGACGGCGGCTTCGGCGAGGACGGCCAGCCGCTGACCCACGCCGCGCGCGCCAAGGTCATCGTCCGCGAGGCCAAGAAGGGCCGCCGGGTCGTGCGCCTGATGGCCGGGGACCCGTTCCTCTACGCCTCGGGTCCCGAGGAGGCGCAGGCCTGCGTCAAGGCCGGCCTCGGCTTCGAGATCGTCCCGGGCGTGTCCTCGGTGAGTGCGGTCCCGGCCTACGCCGGCATCCCGCTGACCTCCAAGGACAACCGCGAGGTCGCCGTCGTCAGCTGTCAGGACAAGGTCGACTGGACCCACCACGCCGACGCCGGCACGCTCGTGCTGCTGTCCGCCGTGGGCACGATCGGCGAGACGGCCAAGGCGCTGATCTCCGTGGGCCGTTCGCCCTCAACTCCGGTCGCGGTGACCCGCGTGGGCACCACCACCGAGCAGCAGACCCTGGTCACGACCCTGGACCGGGTGGCCGCCGACGTGCGCGCCGCGCGGATCGCGCCCCCGGCCGTCGTGGTCGTCGGCGACGTCGTCGGGCTGCGCGACGCGTTGTCGTGGTTCGAGACCAAGCCGCTGTTCGGCTGGCGCGTCCTGGTGCCTCGCACCAAGGAGCAGGCCGGCTCGGTGTCCTCACGACTGCGCGGTTTCGGCGCGGTGCCCGAGGAGGTGCCGACCATCTCGGTCGAGCCGCCGCGCAACCCGCTCCAGATGGACAAGGCCGTCCGCGGCCTGGTCGAGGGCCGCTACGAGTGGATCGCCTTCACCTCGGTCAACGCCGTGCGTGCGGTGCGTGAGAAGTTCGAGGAGTACGGCCTCGACGCCCGGGCCTTCTCCGGCCTCAAGATCGCCGCGGTGGGCGACAAGACCGCCGCCGCGATCGCGGCCTGGGGCCTGCGGGCCGACCTGGTGCCCTCGGGCGAGCAGTCCGCGGCGGGTCTGCTGGCCGACTGGCCGGAGTACGACGACCTGCTCGACCCGATCAACCGGGTCTTCCTGCCGCGCGCCGACATCGCCACCGAGACCCTGGTGGCCGGCCTGATCGACCTGGGCTGGGAGTGCGACGACGTCACGGCGTACCGCACGGTGCGGGCCACCCCGCCGCCGGCACCGGTGCGCGACGCGATCAAGAGCGGCCGGTTCGACGCGGTGGTGTTCACGTCGTCCTCGACGGTGCGCAACCTGGTCGGCATCGCCGGCAAGCCGCACCCGTCCACGATCATCGCGGTGATCGGGCCGGCCACGGCCAAGACCGTCGAGGAGCACGGCCTCCGGGTCGACGTGCTCGCCCCGTCGCCGGACGTGGACGTGCTCGTGGACGCGCTCGCCGACTTCGGCGCCGCGCGTCGGCTGGCGATGCTGGAGGCGGGCGAGCCCGTCACCAAGCCTTCCGACCGCAAGCCGGCCGGGCGTCGTCGGGTGAGCTCGAAGTAGCCATGGCGCAGGGTCCGGTCGTCCGTCCCCGCCGGTTGCGGCGTACCCCGTCCCTGCGGCGGCTGGTCGCCGAGACCTCGGTGGAGCCGCGGCGGCTGGTGCTCCCGGTGTTCGTGCGGGAGGGGCTCACCGAGCCGCGCCCGATCTCGTCGATGCCGGGCGTCGTCCAGCACAGCCGCGAGTCGTTGGTGAAGGCCGCCGCCGAGGCGGCCGACCTCGGGCTCGGGGGCCTGATGCTCTTCGGCATCCCCGAGCGCAAGGACGCCACCGGCTCCGGTGCCCTGGACCCCGACGGCATCCTCAACGTCGCGATCGCCGACGTGGTGGCCGAGGTGGGGGACACGCTCCCGGTGATGAGCGACCTGTGCCTCGACGAGTTCACCGACCACGGGCACTGCGGCCTGCTCACCGACGACGGCCGGGTCGACAACGACGCGACCCTCGAGGTGTACGCCGAGATGGCGCTGGCGCACGCCGCCGCCGGGGTCGCCCTCGTCGGGCCGAGCGGGATGATGGACGGCCAGGTCGGGGTGATCCGCGCCGCGCTCGACGGGGCCGGCCACACCGACGCGGGCATCCTGGCCTACTCGGCGAAGTACGCCTCCGCGTTCTTCGGCCCCTTCCGCGAGGCCGTCGACTCCTCGCTCCAGGGCGACCGCCGCACCTACCAGCAGGACTCCGCCAACGCGCTCGAAGGCGTGCGCGAGGCGCTGCTCGACGTCGAGCAGGGCGCCGACATCGTGATGGTCAAGCCGGCGCTGGGCTACCTCGACGTGGTGCGCCGGGTGCGCGACGCGGTCGACGTCCCCGTGGCGGCGTACAACGTCTCCGGCGAGTACGCCATGCTCGAGGCGGCCGCCGCCCAGGGCTGGATCGACCGCGAGCCCGCGATCGTGGAGACCCTCACCTCGATCCGCCGCGCCGGCGCCGACGTGATCCTCACCTACTGGGCCGCCGAGGCCGCCCGCCTCCTCCACCCCTGATCCTCCGCCAGCCGGACTATCGCCGATGCGTCAGTGGGTGAGGTCGTAGACGCACTTGTCGAAGGCGTCGTTGTCGTTGAGCAGGTCGTCGACCAGGCCGAGGGAGAGGCACTTGGCGATCGCCTCGGCCTGGGTCAGCAGGGTCGGGGTCGGGAGCGGCAGCGTGGGGGTGGGCAGCGGGACCGACGGGACCGGGAGCGACGGGGTCGGGGTCGGCAGCGGAGCAGGGGACGGCTTGGGCGAGCCGGGCGTGGGCGACGGCTGCGGCGTGCCCGGGGTCGGGGCGGGCGCCGGCGCGCCGGGGGTCGGGGAGCCTGGTGTGGGCGTCGGACCGTCCGGGCCGCCGTCCGTGGGCTCGGGGTCGTCGCCGCCACGGGGTGTGCTCGGGTCCCGGGGGTCGCCGGGCGCCTGGCTGGGCCTGGGCTCGACCGGCGTCAGCAGGCCGCCGGCCACGGTCCCGTTGGGGACGGAGGTGTAGTCGCCCGCGAGGTAGGCGTTCATGATCGACAGCACCAGGTCGACGTACGCCGCGCTGTGGTTGTAGCGGTAGACCGCGGCCCGCTGCCCCGATGTCTGCGCGAGGTCGTCGTCCCCCGAGCAGAGGTAGACGGCGGTGGCGAGCGCCGCGTCGTCGATGTCCTGGGGGTTGCGGGTGCCGTCGGAGTCGGCGTCCACGCCGACGACCGACCACGTGGACGGGATGAACTGCATCGGGCCGATCGCCCGGTCGTACCGCGGGTCCCGATCGAGCGCGCCGGCGTCGGTGTCGCGGATCTCGGAGGTCTTGCCGCTGCCGTCGAGGCGCACGCCGTAGATGCCCGGCGTGGCGACCCCGTCGTCGTCCAGCGAGCTGCCGCCGAAGCGGCCGTGGTCCGACTCGACGCGGCCGATGGCCGCGACCAGCTGCCAGGACAGGTGGCACGACGTGTCCGCGGTGTTGATGACCGTCTCGGCACGCTGGTACGCCGACAGCGCCGCGGACGGGATGCCGTTGGTGGACGCGGTGGCGATCGCCTGGGCTGCGGACCCGGCGCTGACGCCGTCGCCCCGCGAGACGCTGGCGGGGGCCTCGATCGCCTCGGTGGGCATCCGGGTGCCGTCGGGCAGCAGCCCGGTCCCTTCGGCGCTCGCGGCGGGGCTCGACGTGTCGACGACGACGAGGCTCGCCGTCCAGCCGATCGACAGCGCGGCCAGCGGCACCAGGACGGCCGCCTTCGCGGCCGTGCCCCAGCTTCGCCTCATCGCGCCGTCCTCCCCAAGAATCCCGTGCCGTGGCGGTCGCACTCCCTCGACCACTGCCCGGTACAACGCATCGTGGCACAGGGAGTTACGCCGCCGGGAGGGGAAGTGTGAGCCCGTCCACTACGCCCGGGGCCCGCTCGGGACCCGCCCCCGGACCTGCCGCGGTGCGCTCAGGGCCGCTCGGTCACAATGGCGGGGTGACGCCGCCACTGCCGACCGACGCCTCGAGCGCGCTCATCGAGCGGGCCCGGCGGGTGACGCCCGGCGGCGTGAACTCACCGGTGCGGGCCTTCTCCGCCGTGGGCGGCACGCCGCGGTTCATCAGGTCCGCCACGGGGGCCCGGCTGACCGACGTCGACGGCAACGAGTACGTCGACCTGGTCTGCTCCTGGGGCCCCATGCTGCTCGGGCACGCCCATCCCGGCGTGCTGGCGGCCGTGACCGAGGCGGTCGCCCGGGGCACGTCGTACGGCACGCCCACCGAGCCGGAGGTGGAGCTGGCGGAGGAGATCGTCGCCCGGACCCCTGTCGAGCGGGTCCGCCTCGTCTCATCGGGCACCGAGGCGACGATGTCCGCGATCCGGCTGGCCCGCGGCTTCACCGGCCGCGACGTGGTCGTGAAGTTCGCCGGCTGCTACCACGGTCACGTCGACTCCCTGCTCGCCGCGGCCGGCTCCGGCCTCGCGACCCTCGCGGTGCCCGGCACGCCCGGCGTCCCCGCGTCGTCGACGGCGCTGACGGTGGTGCTGCCCTACAACGACCGTGCGGCCGTGACCGCCGCCTTCGCCGAGCACGGCGACCGGATCGCCTGCCTGGTCACCGAGGCGGCCCCGGGCAACATGGGCGTGGTCCCGCCCGAGCCGGGCTTCAACGCCTTCCTGGCCGAGACCTGCCGAGCGCACGGCGCGCTGTTCGTCAGCGACGAGGTGATGACCGGCTTCCGGGCCTCCCGGCAGGGCCAGTGGGGCCTCGACGGCGCGGTCGAGGGCTGGACCCCCGACCTGATGACCTTCGGCAAGGTGATGGGCGGCGGCTTCCCGGCCGCGGCCTTCGGCGGTCGCGCCGACGTGATGGCGCGGCTGTCGCCCGAGGGGCCGGTCTACCAGGCCGGCACGCTGTCGGGGAACCCGGTCGCCACCACCGCCGGCCTGGCCACGCTGCGCCTCGCCGACGACGAGGTCTACGAGCACCTCACCGAGGTCGGCGACACGATCAAGCACGCGGCCGCCGAGGCGCTGTCGGACGCCGGGGTCCCGCACGTGGTGCAGACCACCGGCACGATGTTCTCGGTGTTCTTCACCGGGACGCCGGTCGCGACTTCGCGCAGGCCTCGCCCAGGACACCGGCGCCTTCGCCGCGTTCTTCCACGCGATGCTGGACGCGGGCGTCTACCTGCCGCCGTCGGCGTACGAGGCGTGGTTCCTCTCCGCCGCCCACGACGACCGCGCCGTGCAGACCGTGCTCGACGCCCTGCCCGGTGCGGCGCGCGCGGCCGCGCGCGCCCACGAGGAGACCGCATGACGCAAGAGACCATCGTGCACCTGCTGCGCCACGGCGAGGTGCACAACCCCGGCGGCGTGCTCTACGGCCGGCTGCCCGGCTTCCACCTCTCCGACCTCGGCCAGCGGATGGCCCAACGCGTCGCCGAGAGCATCGGCGACCGCGACATCACCCACCTGCGGGTCTCGCCGCTGGAGCGGGCCCAGGAGACCGCGGCGCCGCTCGCGGCCGCCCGCGGGCTCGAGCCGGTCGTCGACGAGCGGGTGATCGAGTCCACCAACGTCTTCGAGGGCAAGCGCTTCGGCAAGGGCGACACCACCCTCTCGAGTCCCTCGTCGTGGCTGCACCTGTGGAACCCGTTCCGGCCGTCGTGGGGCGAGCCCTACAAGGAGGTCGCCGCGCGGATGATGGCCGCCGTCCAGGACGCCCGAGCGGCCGCGGCCGGGCACGAGGCCGTGGTCGTCTCCCACCAGCTGCCGATCTGGATGACCCGGCTGTCCGCGGAGGGACGACCCTTCCTGCACGACCCGCGCAAGCGCCAGTGCACGCTGTGCTCGCTGACCTCCCTGCACTTCGTCGACGACCGCCTGGTGCAGGTGTCCTACTCCGAGCCCGCCGGCGACCTGATCCCGCTGGCCGACAAGCGCGCGACGTTCTCGGCCGGCGGCGCGCCCGAGGAGAACAAGCCCTGATCCGGACGCCGCTCCTGCTCCTCGTCGCCGGTCTGCTCGCGCTGACGGGCTGCACGAGCCTGCAGGGGACCGGTGACAAGGGCTTCATCACCGGCGACGGGCAGATACGCCAGATCTCCGCGGGGGACCGGGGTGACCCCATCGACCTGGCCGGCGACGACCTCGACGGCGAGGACCTCGCGCTCGCCGACCTACGCGGCAAGCCCACCGTCGTGGTCGTCTGGGGGTCCTGGTGCACGCCCTGCCGCGAGGAGGCGCCCGACGTGGTCGCCGCCGCCGAGAGGCTCGGGGACCGGGCGTCGTTCGTCGGCATCAACATCCGCGACGCGGGTGCCGCCAACCCCCAGGCGTTCGTGCGCAGCTTCGGCGTGCCCTACCCGTCGTTCTACAGCCCCAACGGCCAGGCGATGCTGCCGTTCGCGGGCACGCTGGCGGCCAACTCCATCCCGAGCTTCGTCGTCCTCGACGACGAGGGCCGGGTCGCGGCGAGCATCATCGGCCGGCTCCCGTCGACGACGACCCTGGTCGAGCGTCGTCGAGGACGAGCGCCGGGGGGACCGCGCGATGGGTGACTGGTTCACCACGCAGGCCGGCTCCGGCTCGCTGGTGCTGGCGATCCCGGTGGCCCTGGTCGCGGGGCTGGTGTCGTTCTTCTCGCCGTGCGTGATCCCGCTGCTGCCCGGCTACCTCTCCTACGCCACCGGCCTGTCCGGCGCCGACCTGCCGACGCGTCGGTGACCAGCGCCAGCCGCGGCCGGATGCTGCTGGGCTCGATGCTGTTCGTGCTCGGCTTCTCGACCGTCTTCGTCATCCTCGGCACCGTCTCCGGCGCGCTCGGCGCCTGGCTGGTGACCTACCGGCGCGCAGCTCACCGTCGTGCTGGGCATCCTCACGATCGTGCTGGGCCTGGTCTTCGTGGGCCTGGTGCCGCTGCTGCAGCGGGACTGCCGCGTGCACGCGGTCCCCGCCGTCGGGCTGGCCGCCGCGCCGTTCCTCGGCTTCCTCTTCGGGCTCGGCTGGACGCCCTGCATCGGCCCGACCCTCGGCGCGATCACCACGCTGTCGCTCAACGAGGCCACCGCCGCCCGCGGCGCGCTGCTGTCGGCGATCTACGCCATCGGGCTCGGGCTGCCCTTCATCCTGGCCGGGCTGGCCTACGAGCGGGCGCTCGGCGCGTTCGGGTTCGTCCGCCGCCACCAGGTCTGGGTGATGCGCGCCGGCGGCCTGATGCTGATCGCCGTCGGCGTGCTGCTGGTCACCGGCTGGTGGGACCAGGCGGTGACCTGGCTGCAGGTCCGCCTCGTCGACTCCAACGAGGTCGTGGTGTGAACCACCCCACCCGAATGCTCACGTCGTTGCGCTTCGCACGGGGGCCCCGATGAGCACGGACGTCCGCGAGCCCTCCGTGGCCGAGCCAGAGGCGACCGGCGACCCGGCGAGCTCGGCCTCGCGCGAGCTGGTCCGCTGGGCCTGGCGGCAGCTCACCTCGATGCGCACCGCGCTGATCCTGCTGCTGCTGCTCGCGCTGGCCGCGATCCCGGGCTCGATCATCCCGCAGAGCGGCGTCGACTCCCTGAAGACCTCGCGCTGGCAGGACCTGCCACCCGCAGCTCACTCCGGTCTACGAGCGGCTCGGGCTCTTCTCGGTCTACGACTCGCCGTGGTTCTCGGCGATCTACCTGCTGCTGATGCTCTCGCTGGTCGGCTGCATCGTGCCGCGCACGTTGGTCTACTGGCGCGGCGCTCCGCGCCGCCGCCGCCCGACGCGCCGCGCCACCTGACCCGGCTGCCGGACCACGCGTCGTACGTCGTCGGCGGAGCAGCCCGAGGACGTGCTCGCGCGCGCCGAGACGGAGCTGAGCAGGCGCCGCTACCGCGTCGTGGTCGGCGACGACTGGGTCGTCGGCGGAGCGCGGCTACCTGCGCGAGGCCGGCAACCTGCTCTTCCACCTCTCGGTGCTGGTCGTGCTGGTCGGCTTCGCGATCGGCGGCCTGTTCGGCTACAAGGGCGGCGTGATCGTGCTGGTCGGCGGACGGCTTCTCCAACAACCTCACGCAGTACGACGACTTCGTCCCCGGCAGCCTCTTCGACGCCGACCGACATGGAGCCGTTCTCCTTCGACGTCGACGACTTCGACGTCGACTGGCTGACAAGTCCGGCCCGGCGCCAGGGGCATGGCGCGGGCGTTCGTCTCGCACCTGACCTACCGGAGTCGCCCGGACGCCGCCCGAGAAGAACTACGACCTCAAGGTCAACCACCCGCTGACGATCGGCGACACCGAGGTGTTCCTGATCGGGCACGGCTACGCGCCGGTGATCACGGTCCGCGACGGCAACGGCGACGTCGCCTACAGCGGGCCGACGATCTTCCTGCCGATCGACCAGATCGTTCCGGTCCTTCGGCGTGGTGAAGGCGCCCGACGCCGAGCCCACGCAGATCGGGCTGCGAGGGCGAGTTCTACCCGACGTACGCCTTCACGAAGAAGACCGGCACCTACTTCTCGGTGCTCGGCAACGCGACGAACCCGGTGATCTCGATGCTCGTCTACACCGGCGACCTCGGCATGGACGACGGCACCCCGCAGTCGGTCTACGCCCTGGACAAGTCCGAGGACGCACCGATGCTGAAGCAAGCCGGACGGCACGCCGTACCGGGTCGACCTGTGACCGGGCCAGACCGTCGACGCTGCCGAACGGTCTCGGCACGGTCAGCTTCGACGGCCTCGAGCGCTGGAACAAGATCCAGATCAGCCAGACGCCCGGCAAGCTGATCGCGCTCGGCGGGGTCGTGCTCGCCCTGATCGGGCTGCTCGGCTCGCTGTTCATCCGGCCGCGGCGGGTCTGGGTTCGCGCCCGGCGGGACGAGGAGGGCACACTGGTCGAGGTGGCCGCGCTGGACCGGTCCGGCGGCGGCGACGTGCCCGTGGTCGAGCTGGCCTCGGTGGCCACCGCCCTGCGGGCTGGACGAGGGCACGCAGGACAGAGAGGACGACGTCGATGACCGACGCTTCCTGGGAGGCGCTCAGCAACCAGGCCGTCGCGGCCGCGGGAGTGGTCTACTTCCTCGCGCTGCTCGCGCACCTCGTGGAGTGGAGCGCCCTGCGGAAGGTGCCGGTCGGGTCGGCCGCGAAGGTGTCGGTGGCCGCTGGCGTGGTCGACGCGCCTGCTGCGCCGGCTGCCGCGACCGCGACGGCGTCGCCTGACGACGAGAGCCGGGTCGGCGATGTTCGGCCGGCTCGGCGTGCTGCTCACCGATCATCGCGGTCGCCGTCCACTTCGTCGCCCTGGTCGCCCGGGGCATGGCCGCGGACCCCAACCGGGTGCCCTGGGGCAACATGTACGAGTTCACGATCACCGGCACCTTCGTGGTCGCCCTGCTGTACGTCGTCCTGCTGCGGCGCTTCGCGCTGGCCTGGATGGCGCCGATCGTGCTGACCGTCGTGCTGTCGCTCCTGATGGTCGCGGTGATCTGGCTCTACGACCCGGTCGCCCCGCTGACCGAGGCGCTGTTCTCCTCTGGCTGGTCATCCACGTGGTGTCGGCGATCCTCGCCACCGGCGCCTTCACCCTCGGCGGGATCGCTGTCGGTGCTCTACCTGCGTCAAGGAGCGCCGGCCCGACACCACCACCGGCTACCTGGCCCGGGTGCCCGCACCCGGCGTCCTCGACCGGATCGCCTACCGGCTGCACGCGTTCGGCTTCCCGGTGTGGACGTTCGCGGTGCTGATCACCGGGCCGATCTGGGCGCACCAGGCGTGGTCGTCGTACTGGAACTGGGACCCCAAGGAGGTCTGGGCGTTCATCACCTGGGTCGTCTACGCGGCGTACCTGCACGCGCGCACCACGGCCGGCTGGAAGGGTCGCAACGCCGCCATCCTGGCGCTGGTCGGGACCGCCACCCTGTGGTTCAACTTCATCGGGATCAACTACTTCTCCACGACCAGCCAGCACTCGTACGCCGGGTCGGCGGTCGTGGGCTCCCGCGAGGCGGGTCAGGAGTCCGGGTCGTCCTGATGCCGGTGCCGCTTCTTGCGGTCGAGGTCCCGGAGGAAGTCCGGGTCGTCGTCGGGGGCCACGGGTCGCCGCGGCTCGCTCGGCTTGGGCCGCGGCGACGGGCCTGCTCGACCCGCCTCTGCGGAGGACGGAGCCGCCCCGGCCTTGGAGGAAGCGCACCAGGAAGTAGACCGCGACGCCCGAGCACGACGACGACCAGCAGGAACTTCACGCCCCCAGCCTAGTTCCCCGTCGGTAGCCGCGGCGCGGAGTCCGCCTAGTCACGGCCTATCCTCGGAGGGTGAAGGAGTTCCTCGTCTACACCGGCCTGCGGGTGCTGCTGTTCCTGGCCTCGCTGGCCATCGTCGGAGGCATCTGGGCGCTGGTCACCCGGACACGCAGGTGCCCGCGCTGTGGGTGCTGCTGATCGCGTTCCTGCTCAGTGGGGTCGCCTCGTACTGGTCCTGCTCAACGGCCCGCGTGAGGCGTTCGCCCGTCGGGTCGAGGCGCGGGCCGAGGCCGCGACCGCGCGGTTCGAGTCCTCGCGGGCCCGCGAGGACGAGCCGACCTGAGGGCTGGGTCGCGGTCACTCTGTCGATAGTCCGTCACGGGATCGTCGAGAACCGTCGGGTCGACGAACCGGAACGTGACGGACTATCGCCCTGGCGCTACTTGGGGCCGTTGAGGCGGCGCTCGATGCGGTGCTCCGGCTGGCCGAGGATCTTGGCGAGGAGCGGGACGCGCATCTTGTAGGCCACCACGCCCGCGACGATGAGAGCGACGATGATGAGGAACCACATGCCGCCAGCGTAGCCCGAGGCGCTCAACCGGCCAGGAACAGCGGCACCGCCACCAGGACCGCCCAGACCAGCTCGCCCAGACCGGTCTGCTGGAGGACGGGCACCAGCGCCGGGCCGGTGGCGCCGCCCAGCACGGTGCGCAGCGGCCGCACCATCGCCAGCAGGAAGGCCAGCCCGACGAGCACCCACCAGGTCGTGGCCGCCGCGACCGCGACCACCGCGGCCGCCGCGGCGAGGACCAGCAGGGCGTAGAGACCGCGGGTGCGGTCCGGGCCGAGCACCACCGCCAGGGTGCGCTTGCCGACCTCACGGTCCGAGGGGATGTCGCGCAGGTTGTTCACGACCAGGATCGCGCAGGCGAGGGCGCCGATCCCGACCGCGGCGTACAGCGCGGGCCACTCCCAGGTCTCGGTCTGGACGAACGTCGTCCCGATCACCGCGACCAGGCCGAAGAAGCAGAACACCATCACCTCGCCCAGCGCGTGATAGCCGTACGGCGTGCTGCCGCCGGTGTAGAACCACGCGGCGAGGATCGACACCAGCCCGACCGCCACCAGCCACCACGCCGTCGTGGCCGCGAGCACCAGGCCGGCGACGCCGGCCACGCCGAAGGCGACGAAGGCCGCGGACCTGACCGACGTGGGACTGGCCAGCCCCGAGCCCACGAGGCGGAGCGGACCGACCCGGTCCGCGTCGGTGCCGCGGATCCCGTCGGAGTAGTCGTTGGCGTAGTTGACGCCGACCTGCAGCGACAGCGACACCACCAGGGCCAGCAGCGCCTTCCACCAGACGGCGCCACCGGCCTCGAACGCGACCGCCGTGCCGGCCAGCACCGGGGCCACCGCCGCCGGCAGCGTCCGCGGTCGCGCGCCGGCGAGCCACAGCGAAGGACCGGAGGCGGGGGGCACCGGAGGATTCAAGCAGGTACGGCCCCGTCCCGCCCCGCCGAGGCGGGCTAGCGTTCGTCGCGTGGATGTCCTGCGGCCCGGTGCCGACCCTGAGCGCGCCGTGGCCGCTCTGCGCGGCTGGCTCGAGACCGCGACGCCGGTCCCGCTGCTGATCGAGACCTCGGGCTCGTCGGGCCGCCCGAAGCGGGTGCTGCTCTCGCGCGATGCGGTGCTGGCCTCGGCGGAGGCGACGGTCCGCCGGCTCGGTGGGTCCGGGCGCTGGGCGCTGACGCTCCCGGTGTCGTACGTCGCCGGCATGCAGGTGGTCGTCAGGTCCCTGCTGGCCGGCCACGAGCCGGTCCTCGAGCGGCTGGGGGGGCGCGTCGTACACCTCGCTGGTCCCGACCCAGCTGCACCGGCTGCTCGGCTCGCCCGCCGACGTGGCGGCCTTGCGGGCGATGGACGCGGTGCTGCTCGGCGGTGGACCCGTCGACCCGACGCTCCGGTCGCGCGCGGAGGACCTCGGCATCCGGGTGGTGGCGACCTACGGCGCGTCGGAGACCGCCGGCGGTTGCGTGTACGACGGCGTGCCGCTCGACGGCGTCGCGGTCGCGCTGGGAACCGACGGTCGGATCAGGCTCGCCGGGCCGGTGCTGTTCGACGGGTACGACGGCGACCCCGGGCTGACGGCGGAGTCGCTGGTGGACGGGTGGTTCCACACCTCGGACGCCGGCCGGCTCGACGAGGACGGCCGTCTCGCAGGTGCTCGGCCGGCTCGACGACGTCGTGGTCAGCGGCGGTGTGAAGGTGCCCTTGCCCGCCGTGGCGACCCGGCTCCGCGCGCACCCCGATGTCGTGGCCGCAGAGGTGGTCGGCGTCGACGACCCCGAGTGGGGGCAGCGGGTCGTGGCGTTCGTGGTCGGCTCGCTCGGCCGGGAGGCCGCCCGGGACTGGGTCGGCGCCGCGCACCCGCGCGCGTGGGCCCCGCAGGACGTCGTCGTCCTCGACGCGCTGCCGCTCCTCGACAACGGCAAGGTCGACCGGGTCGCGCTGCGGGGCCTGGCGTGAGCTCCCCCTTGACCACTGCCACGTGGTCCATCCCGATGCGGACGCGCTTCCGCGGCATCACCGTTCGCGAGGGCGTCCTGCTCCGCGGCGAGGCCGGCTGGGGGGAGTGGAGCCCGTTCCTGGAGTACGACGCCGACGGAGGTCGAGCCCTGGCTGCGCTGCGCCGAGGAGGCCGCCGCCGGGGACTGGCCGGCCCCCGTGCGGGACCGGATCCCGGTCAACGTCACGGTGCCCGCGGTCGGCCCCGAGCGGGCGCACGCGATCGTCCGGGCCGGGGGCTGCACCACCGCCAAGGTCAAGGTCGCCGAGCCCGGCCAGACCCTGGCCGACGACGAGGCCCGGGTGGAGGCGGTCCGCGACGCGCTCGGCCCCGAGGGCCGGATCCGCGTCGACGCCAACGGCGCCTGGTCGGTCGACGAGGCGGTGGCCGCGATCCGGGCGCTGGACCGGGCCGCCGGCGGGCTGGAGTACGTCGAGCAGCCCTGTGCCGACCGTCGAGGAGCTCGCCGCCGTGCGCCGGTCCGTGGACGTGCCCGTCGCCGCCGACGAGTCGATCCGACGGGCCACGGACCCCTACCGCGTGCGGGACCTGGAGGCCGCCGACGTCGCCGTGCTCAAGGTGCAGCCGCTGGGCGGGGTCCGCGCCTGCCTGCGGATCGCCGAGGACATCGGCCTGCCGGTCGTCGTGTCGTCGGCGCTGGAGACGTCGGTCGGGCATCGCCGCCGGGGTCGCGCTGGCCGCGGCGTTGCCGGATCTCCCGTACGCCTGCGGGCTGGCGACGGTGCAGCTGCTGACCGACGACGTGGCCGCCGTCCCGCTGCTCCCCGTCGGGGGTTGGCTGCCGGTGGGCCGGCCGGAGGTCGACGTCGACGCGCTGGAGCGCCTGGGCGCATCACCGGAGCGGACCGCGCACTGGGAGCGGCGACTGGCCGAGGTCCGGGCGCTCCGGCAGGATCGACCCTCGTGACCAACCCCTCGACGGCCCTGGGCCGTGCGGTCGTCGACGCCCTGGTCGAGCAGGGTGTCACCGAGATCGTGGTCGCGCCCGGTTCCCGCAACGCGCCGCTGCTGTTCGCGGCGTACGACGCCGCCGAGGCCGGCCTGGTGCGGCTGCACAGCCGCATCGACGAGCGCACGGCCGGGTTCCTCGCCCTCGGCCTGGCCAAGACGTCGCACCAGCGGGTCGCGGTCGTCTGCACCTCGGGCACCGCGGTCGCCAACCTGCACCCGGCGATGCTCGAGGCGGCGCACGCGGGCGTCCCCGTCGTCGCCGTCACCGCCGACCGTCCGGCCCGGCTGCGGGGCACCGGCGCCAACCAGACCACCGACCAGGTCGGCATCTTCGGCCCGCTTGTCCCCCTCCACGACCTCGCGGGCGTCACGCGGGGACTTCAGGGCACCTCCACGGGTCGCGCGACCAGCGGGCCCTCCCTGCCCGACCTGCTGGCGCTGCC
Source organism: uncultured Actinomycetota bacterium (assembly GCA_963791275.1). GTDB lineage: Bacteria > Actinomycetota > Actinomycetes > Propionibacteriales > Nocardioidaceae > Nocardioides. The sequence goes on along the minus strand of CAWBRP010000003.1, from coordinate 213,999 downwards.
CGGCCCGTGCCACGTCAACGTCGCGTTCGACGACCCGCTGATGCCCGACGACCACTGGTCGCCGGTGCCGCCGAGTGCCCGGGAGCCGGTGTCGGACCGGCCGTTCGCGACCCGCGGGGGGCCGGTCACCACGCTGCCGCTCGGCCCGCGCACGGTCGTGGTCGCCGGCGACGACGCGGGTCCGCCCGCCCGGACGCTGGCGGAGCGCGCCGGTTGGCCGCTGCTCGCCGAGCCGACCAGCGGGTCGCGCACCGGTGACAACGCACTGCGCTGCTACCGCCTGCTGCTCGACGGCGCGCTCGGCGAGTCGATCGAGCGGGTCGTGGTCTGCGGGCACCCGACCCTGTCGCGACCGGTGAGCCGGCTGCTCGCGCGCACCGACGTCGAGGTCTGGTCGGTGCCGGCCACCGGGGTGTGGCCCGCCCGGCCGTTCGAGGTCGACCACATCGTGGAGAACCCCGGCGTCGACGGCGCGGACGACCCCGCCTGGCTGCGGGCGTGGCTGGAGGCCGACGCCGAGACCGGCCGCGGGCTCGACGCGCTGCTCGCCGCCGAGCCGGACCTCACGCCGTACGACGTGGCCGGGGCGGTCAGCCGCGCCGTGCCCCCCGGCGGGCTGCTCGTCGTCGGCGCCTCGAGCCCGATCCGGGACCTCGACCTCATGGTCGCCCGGTACGCCGTGGGCGACCGCCGCAAGGTGATCGCGAACCGCGGGCTGTCCGGCATCGACGGCACCGTCTCGACGGCGATCGGCGCGGCCCTCGGCCGGTCCGGGTCGACCCGCGCGCTCGCGCTGGTCGGCGACGTGACCTTCCTCCACGACCAGACCGGCCTGGTCGTCGGGCCCGAGGAGCCCGTGCCGGACCTGACGATCGTGGTCGTCAACGACGACGGCGGCTCGATCTTCGCGATGCTGGAGCAGGGCGCGCCCGCGTTCGCCGACCGGTACGACCGGCTCTTCGGCACTCCGCACGGCGTCGACCTCGCCAGCCTGTGCGCCGCGACCCGCACGCCACACTGGCGGGTCGAGTCCCGAGGCGAGCTCGAGCACGCGCTGGCCAACCCCAACGGTGGTGTCGAGGTGGTCGAGGTGCGCGTCCGCCGCGACACCCGGCGGGACCTCGACGAACGCATCCGCGCCCTCGGCCGGGCCTGACGGGTCCGGCTGCCCGGGCCGCGCAAGCCCGATCAAGACAGGGGCGTGGGTCCGGGGCGAGGATCGGGTCATGACCGTCGCCGCCGACACCTTCGCCGACTTCGTCGACCACCTCACCGAGGCCCTCGACGACGCCGAGGTCGCGACGGCAACGGGTGACGTGTGGGCCGCGCGTCTGCACTTCTCGCGGTTCCACTTCGACCGGATGATCAGCGCGGTCGCCGGCGAACCCCCGACGGCGTTCCGCCGGCGCATCCTGCTCGAGCGGGCGGCGTACCGCATGATCAGCACCTCCGCACCGCTGATCGACATCGCCGTCGAGGCGGGCTACGGCTCCCACGAGGCCTTCACCCGAGCCTTCTCCCGGGCGTACGGCGCACCCCCCGCGACCTGGCGCAGCAAGCCCGGCCACCTGCAGATCGACGCGCCCAGCGGCGTGCACTTCCACCCACCCGGCGGCCTTCGGCTGCCCCCTCGAGACAAGGTCAGTGGCATGCAGCTCCTCACCAAGATGGTCGAGCACCACGTGTGGCTCACCGGCGAGATGATCCGGGTCGCCGAGCGGCTCACCGACGCCCAGCTCGACGAGGTCATCGGCCTCGCCGTCGACGACGACGAGCAGACGATCCGGTCGCTGCTCTCCCGGCTGGTCGGGCAGATGGGGATGTGGAACGCCGCCATGGCCACCCGCGACTACGACTGGTCGGTGGAGGAGCACGAGTCGCTGACCTCCCTGCGGGCCCGGCTGGCCGACGAGGCGCCGACGTACCTCGCGCACGTGCGCTCCGTGGTGGCCGCGGACCGCCTCGACGACACCTTCGTCGACGCCCTGTGCGAGCCCGCCGAGGTCTTCACCTACGGCGGCATGATCGCCCACGTGCTGACCTTCGCGGCTCATCGGCGCACCCTGGTCGCGCTGGCCCTGGGCTCACACGGCATCGACGACCTGGGCTGGGGCGACCCCATGCTCTGGGTGGCCCGGCGAGACTGAGACGCGCCGGCGCCCGCCACCCGGACACAATGGCGGGGTGGAGATCGCTATCTCGTTGGTGGCCCTGGCCGTCGCCGTCCTGACGTTCACGGCGCTGGCGGACCGGCTCGACTTCCCGCCGCCCCTGCTCCTGATCGTGGTCGGCGTGGTGGCGTCGTACCTCCCGGGCGTGCCCGTCGTGCACCTCGGGCACGACGTGGTGCTCCTCGGCCTGCTGCCCCCGCTGCTCTACGCGACCGCCGTGCAGACCTCGCTGGTCGACTTCAACGCCAACCGGCGCTCGATCCTGCTGCTCAGCGTCGGCCTGGTCGCGTTCACCACCCTCGGCGTCGGCGTGGTGGTGCACGCGCTGATCCCCGACATCTCCTGGCCGATCGCCTTCGCCATCGGCGCCGTCGTCGCTCCCCCGGACGCGGTGGCGGCCACCGCCATCGGGCGCCGGATCGGGCTGCCCCGCCGGATCGTGACCATCCTCGAGGGCGAGTCGCTGCTCAACGACGCCACCGCCCTGGTCGCCCTGCGCACCGCGCTGGCCGCGACCGCCGTCGGGGTGTCCGCTGCCGGCCTCACCGCCGACTTCCTACGCGCCGCCGGCGGCGGGCTCCTCGTCGGCATCCTGGTGTTCCTCGTGGTCGCCTGGGTGCGGCAGCACATCGACGACCCGCTGCTCGACACCGGCATGTCCCTGGTCATCCCGTTCGCGGCGTTCCTCATCGCCGAGGCCGAGCCGATCCACGGCTCGGGGGTGATCGCGGTCGTGGTCGCCGGCCTGCTCCTGGGTCACAAGGCCCCGATCATCCAGACCGCGCAGTCGCGGATCGCCGAGCGGATGAACTGGCGCACGATCGCCTACGTCCTCGAGAACGCCGTGTTCCTGCTCATCGGGCTGCAGGCCGACTGGATCGTCGCCGACGTGTCCGAGAGCACCTTGTCGTCGGGCCGGATCGCGCTCGTCTGCGCCGCCACCCTGGTCGCGGTCGTGGTGCTGCGGCTGGTCTGGGTGTTCCCCGCGCGCTACCTGCTGGTCCGTCCGGGACAGCGGGCCGGCGATCGCCACCGTCCGCCGTGGACCTACACCTTCATCCTGGGCTGGGCGGGCATGCGCGGCGTGGTCACCCTGGCGGCGGCCTTCGTCATCCCCGAGGACACACCGAACCGCGAGATCCTGCTGCTGATCGCGTTCACCGTCGTGGCCGGCACCCTGTTCATCCAGGGGCTGTCGCTGCCGTGGTTCGCGCGCCGCCTCAAGGTCCCGCCCCCGGACCCGGCGGACGACGCGCTGGCCCGCGCGACGGTCCTGCAGCAGGCCTCCAAGGCGGGCTACAAGCAGCTCGCGTCGATGGAGTACGACGACCCGCACGGCGTCGTGGAGTCGATCCGGCAGCGGGTGGACCAGCGCAACTACGCGGCCTGGGAGCGGCTGAGCACCACCGCCGACCAGGAGTCGCCCAGCGACCTCTACTCCCGGATCCGACGGGCGATGATCGACGCCGAGCGGCGGCGGGTGCTGGAGATCCGGGACTCCGGCCAGGTGGCCTCCGACGTGGTCGCCGAGGTGCTCGACCCTGCTCGACGTCGAGGAGAGCATGCTCGACAGCGCCAGCCAGGAGCGCGAGGAGCTCCGGGCGGGCAACAGCCGGCTACGCCAGACCGGCGCCACCTGCGACGACCTCGCCCAGCACCCGGTGGCCGAGGACAGCGAGGGCACCGAGTGCGCGCGGTGCGTCGAGGAGGGCATCGCCTGGGTGGCGCTGCGCCGGTGCCTGGACTGCGGCAACGTCGCCTGCTGCGACTCCTCACCACGGCAGCACGCGACCGCGCACTTCCGGGAGACCACCCACCCCGTGATGCAGTCCGCCGAGGCCGGCGAGGACTGGCGGTGGTGCTACGTGCACCACCTCACGGCCTGAGGTCCGGTCAGCCCTGCGGAGGCCCAGGCTGGGAGCCGAGGGAGCCGAGGGAGCCGGGGGAGCGGCGGGCGGCGGCGGAGGCGCGCCCGTTTGCAGCGCGAACCCCGTCATCGCACCGGCTGCCTCGGCGGCGCGCAGCGCACCGAGGACCCGCTCGCGGTCGGCCGGGACGATGGTGCGACCCGTCTCCTGGAGGTAGGTGAGCATGCCGAGGTCGCGGTAGTGCCGCTCGACGTCGCGGGTCGCGTTGGTGGTCGAGAGCGAGCCCTCGACGGTGTCCTTCAGGTCGGTGGCGGCGGCCTTGACCTGGTCCATGAAGCCCATCGCGCGTCCTCTCGTCCCTGGTGCGGCGTCCTCTCGCGAGTCTAGGCGCGCGTGGGCCGGAACCGGATGGGGAACTCCACCGCGCCGGTGTTGCCCGAGACCGGGAGCCAGTGACCGGGGCCGTCCGGCACCGCGTCGCGAAGCCGGCGGGCGAGCAGCGGCAGGGCCACGGCCATGTCGGTGCGGGCCACGAAGTGACCCAGGCAGTGGTGCACGCCGCCGCCGAAGCCGAGATGCGGAGGTCGCTCGGCGGTGATGTCGAACGACGGGTCCGGCATCGCCGCGGGGTCGGTCCCGGACGCGTGGGAGAGCACCTGGACGATGCCGCCGGCGGGGATGAGCAGCCCCCCGAGGTCGACGTCCTCGATCGCCTCGCGGGTCACCCAGGTCACGGTCGGGTTGACCCGCATCACCTCCTCGACCGCCGACGCCCCCAGCTCGGGTCGGTCGCCGAGCAGTTGCCACTGGGCGGGGTGCGCCAGCAGCGTCTGCAGGGCCAGGCCCAGCTGGTTGCGGGTGGTCTCCATGCCGGCGAAGGCGAGGAAGACGAGCGCGACCCCCAGCTCGTGCCCGCTGAGCCGCCCGTCGGTCTCCTCGGCCCGGACCAGGGTGGACACCAGGTCGTCGCGCGGGTGCGCCCGGCGGTCCTCGACCACCTCGTCGATGTAGCCGTGCAGCCCTGCCAGCGCCGCCTCGATGCGGGGCAGGTCGTCGGCGATCCGGACCCCGAAGGACTTGCCGAGGTCGTCGGCCCAGTGCGCGACCTGGCGCCAGTTCTCCTCGGGCAGGCCGAGGAGCACGCAGATGATCCGGGCGGCGTACGGCTCGGCGAACTCGCCGATGAACTCGACCCGCCCGCGCTCCCGAACGCGTCGACGAGGTCGTCGGCCAGACGCTGGAACCGCGGCGCCATCGCGGCGATGGCGTGCTTGCGGAAGGCCGGCAGCGAGCAACCGGCGCAGCCGGGCGTGGTCGTCGCCCTCGAGGCTGAGCAGCGTCTCCTTCCACCAGCCGACGAACGGACCGGAGTGCAGACCGTTCTGCTCGGGCCACCGCGCGTTGCCCTGCCGGAAGCGACGGTCGCGCAGCAGCGCGCTCGCCTCGGCGTACCGCAGCACGGCCCAGCCGTAGCTCGTCTCGGCCCACCACCCTTCGTCACGCGCGGCGTGGACCTCGGCCGAGGTGACGTCGCACGCGGGGTCGGCGAGGTCGAGATAGGTCATCCGCGCACCATCCGGATCTCCCAGGTCGCCAACGGCTCGTAGCGCTCGCGAGCCCCGTCGGGCGCGAAGCCCTGGCGGCTGTAGAAGGCTCGCGCCCGTTCGTTGTCCTCCAGGACCCACAGGTACGCCGCCGCGGTGCCGACGACGCCGTCGAAGAGGGCGGCGCCGATGCCGGTGCCGTGCCACGCCGCCCGCACGTAGAGCGCGTAGAGCTCCAGCAGGCCGGGCACGTCCTTGTCCCGGCTGACGCCGGACCGCGCGAACCCGACGGGGGTGTCCTGCGCGTCGATCGCCAGTAGCGGGGCGAAGCCCGCCTCGATCTGCGTCGTCCACCGGGCGGCCCAGCCGGCCTCGTCGGCCAAGTGCTCCGCCAGCGCGACGCGGTCCGTGATCGGTCCGTAGGCCTCGCGCCAGCACTCCCGGTGGAGCCGGGCACCGGCGTCGGCGTCGGCGACCACCGCGGTGCGGAGGGTCACGCCCTCGGGAAGGGTCACGTCGTCATCGTATGGACGGCCAGGGCGGCGATCACCAGGGCCGACACCACACCGGTGACGCGCTGCCCCCGCGGACCGGTGACCGTCCGGCCGAGCAGGGCGCCGCCACCGGCCAGCGCGAGCTGCCAGGACGCCGAGGCCACGAAGGCCGCGAGCACGAAAGCCACGCCCTCGGCCGCGGTGGCGACCAGGTCCTGGTTGCCCAGCACGATCGCCGCGAAGTAGACGACGGTCGTGGGGTTCACGGCGGTGATGCCCACGAAGAGCGCGTACGCCGCGGCCGGCTGCATCGGTGCGGCGTCGCGGACGGCCCGGGTGCCCCGCAACGCGTGCGCCAGGGTCAGCGCTGCGATCACCAGCAGCACGACTCCCGACGCGATCCGCAGCGCGGTGGCGACGGGAGCCAGCAGGGCGGCGAGCGCCGCGCCGGCGACCACGGCCAAGGCGGCGTACGCGCCGTCGACCGTGGCGATGCCCAGCGCCGCCGCGGCCCCGACCCGCCAGGAGGTCCGCGCGGTGAGGGTGACCAGGAACGCGCCGACCGCGCCGATCGGGATCGCGATCGCCCAGCCGGTCACCAGACCGGAGAGGACCGCGTCGCGCACCCGGCGATTGTGGTGGGTCCGGCGCGGCGGTGGCCACCTGATTACCCTGCTGGGCATGAGGCTCACGAAGTTCGGGCACGCGTGCATCCGGGTCGAGCACGACGGGCACACCCTGGTCCTCGACCCGGGGATCTTCACCGATCCGGAGGCCGTGGACGGTGCCGACGTCGTCCTGGTCACCCACCTGCACCCCGACCACCTCCATCCGGACCACCTGCGCCGGACCGATGCGCGGATCCTGACCATCGCCGAGGTGGCCGAGCAGATCCGCACCGACGCACCCGACCTCGTCGAGCGCGTCACCGTGGTCGCACCCGGTGAGGACGTCGACGCGGGGCTGCCGGTCCGTGCGGTGGGCGAGCGGCACGCGGTGATCCACCCCGACCTGCCGCGGGTCGACAACAGCGGCTTCGTGGTGACCGCCGGCGACACCACGCTCTTCCACCCCGGCGACGCCCTGACCCCGCCCGACGTGCCGGTGGACGTGCTCTGCGTGGTCGTCTCGGCACCGTGGCTCAAGGCGTCCGAGGCCATCGACTTCGCCCGCCTCGTCGGCGCCCCGCGCAACCTCGCGATCCACGACCGGGTCTACTCCGAGGCCGGCCTGCGCATCGTGGACGGCCACCTCGGCCGGCTGCTCGGCGAGGGCCAGCAGTACGTCCGGCTCGCCGACGGCGAGGACCTGTGAGGGGACTCGTCGGTCTGGGCGCCCTCGCCCTCGTGCTCGGCGCCGCGTCCCCGGCCGCCTCGGTGGTCGAGCGCGTCCTCCTCGGTGGTCGAGCCGTCCTCCTCGGTGGTCGAGCCTGTCGAGACCATCCCGCCGTCCACACGGTCGGCGGCTGCCGGGTCTTCCCGGCCGACAACCCGTGGAACACCCGCATCGACGACCGGCCGGTGCACAAGCGCTCGTCGGCCATCGTGCAGCGGCAGGCGGCCGGCCACGCGATCCACCTCGACCTCGGGGTGAGCGAGGAGTACTACGGCATCCCGGTCAACGTGGCCGCCGCCGACCAGCCGCGGCTGCCGCTGCACTTCGGGGTCGAGGGCGAGGACTACCGCGACGAGAGCGACAAGGGTCCGGTGCCGGTCCCGCCCGTGGCGCGCATCGAGGGCTGGCGCACCGGCGCGGTCGACCCCGGCGAGGGCGACCGGCACGTGATCACCGTGCAGTCGGGTCGCTGCGAGCTCGTGGAGCTCTACAAGGCGCAGCGGGAGTACGACGCCGCGGGCAACGTCGTCGGCTGGCGGGCCTCGGCAGCCGCGCGCTGGGACCTGTCCTCCAACAAGCTCCGGCCCGCGGGCTGGACGTCCGCCGACGCGGCCGGGCTGCCGATCCTGCCCGGGCTGCTGTCCTACGACGAGGCGGCGTCGGGCCGGATCACCCACGCACTCCGGTTCACGCTGCCGAGCGCCCGGGCGGCGTACGTCGCCCCGGCCCGCCACTGCGGCCCGAGCGGCAACACCAGCGCGACCCTGCCGTCGTACGGCATGCGCTTCCGGCTCAAGAAGAGCGTCCGCACCGCGACCTACACCGGCCCGGCCCGCGCGATCGTGGTGGCGATGAAGCGCTACGGGCTGATGTACGCCGACCAGGGTTCGTCGATGTACGTCACCGGCACCGCCGACCCCCGGTGGGCGGACGCCCTCGACCAGTTCCGCTCCCACCCCCTCGACGGCGCGAAGTTCGAGGTCGTCCGGACCGGCAGACCCACCCGCTGCTGACCCCCACCCCCGCCGACTCGGCGGAGTGGGTCAGGCGCCGGTGAGGGAGTCGCGGACGGGGACGAGCTTGGCCTGGCTCTCGGCCAGCTCGGCCTCGGGGTCGGAGCCGGCGACGATCCCGCACCCGGCGAACAGGCGCACGGAGTCGCCGAGGAGCTCGGCGGAGCGCAGGGCCAGGCCCCACTCGCCGTCACCGCTGGCGTCGATCCAGCCGACCGGGCCGGCGTAGCGGCCCCGTTGCATGCCCTCGATCTCGGTGATCAGCGCCAGCGCCGACGTGGTCGGGGTGCCGCCCACGGCGGCCGACGGGTGCAGGGACTCGGCCAGCTTCAGCGACGAGACCGTCCCCGAGTCGTGGACGACGCCGGCGACGTCGGTGGCGAGGTGCATGACGTTGGGCAGGTGCAGGACGAACGGCGCCTCGGGCACGTTCATCGACGAGCAGTGCGGGTCCAGCGCGTCGGCGACCGACCGCACGGCGTACTCGTGCTCCTCGAGGTCCTTCGAGGACCGGGCCAGCGTCGCGGCCAGCGCGAGGTCCCGCTCGTCGTCGCCGGTCCGGCGGATGGTCCCGGCGAGCACCCGCGAGGTGACCAGCCCGCGTTCGCGGCGGACCAGCATCTCGGGAGTCGCGCCGAAGAGACCTTCCACGTGGAAGGTCCAGCACATCGGGTACCCCTCCGTGAGCCGCGCCAGCGGCCACCGCACGTCGATGGGCGCGTGCGCCGTCGCGATCAGGTCGCGGGCGAGCACCACCTTCTCGACGTCGCCCAGCTCGATCCGCGCCACCGCCTCGGCGACGGCCGCCATCCACTGCTCGCCGTTGAGGGCGCCGTCGGCGAACGCGACGTCGAGGGGCGCGTCGACCTCCTCGAGGACCGGTGAGGTCGGAGCGTCGGGGCCCACCGTGGTCAGCCAGGCACGACCGGCCCGTCGGCCGATGACGACCTGGGGCACCACCATGACCGAGTCGCCGGGCTCGTCGGCGAACGCGAAGGAACCGAAGCCCACGAGCCCGCTCCCGGGCTCGCCCACCTCGTCGTGGACGGTCGCGCGGGCGATGGTCTCGGACCACCACTTGTCGGCGTCGGTGAAGCGCGTCGCCCCGGCGGTGCGCAACCGTGCGGCCACGCCCCAGCCGACGAGTCCGTCGCCGCGGCGCAGCCAGGCGACGGGGTCCTGACGCGGCAGGCGGGCGAGAAGCGTCGACGCGGCGTCGTCGTCGATGGCGACGGTGCGGACGGCGAGCGGCGGGTCACCGACAGTGGGGCTGCTCGTCACGAGGGACCAGAGTACGCGCCCCGCCCGGGGGAGGTGGAAGCGCGGCGCCCTACGCTCGTCGGCGTGACCCGGGCAGATCTCGACAAGCAGCCGAGCGACGTGCAACGGATGTTCGACGCCGTCGCCAAGCGGTACGACGTCACCAACGACGTGCTCTCCCTCGGGCAGGACCGGCGGTGGCGTCGCCTGGTGCTCGACGCGGTCGACCCGCGGCCCGGCCAGAGGATCCTCGACCTGGCCGCCGGCACCGGGACCTCCAGCCAGCCGTTCGCCGACCGCGGCGCCACCGTGGTGCCCTGCGACTTCTCCCTGGGGATGCTCCAGGTCGGCAAGCGCGCCCGACCACGCCTGCCGTTCGTCGCCGGCGACGGCACCCGACTGCCGTTCGCGGACCACACCTTCGACGCGGTCACGATCTCGTTCGGGCTGCGCAACATCGTGGACCCCGCCGCCGGCCTGCGCGAGATGCTGCGGGTCACGCGACCGGGAGGCCGCTTGGTCGTCTGCGAGTTCAGCCACCCGACGTGGGCCCCGTTCCGCACCGTCTACACCGAGTACCTCATGAAGGCGCTCCCCTCGATCGCCCGCGCCGTGTCCTCCAGCCCGGACGCCTACGTCTACCTGGCCGAGTCGATCCGCGCGTGGCCCGACCAGGCCGGGCTGGCCGCGCTGGTCGACGGTGCCGGATGGCGCGACGTCGAGTGGCGCAACCTCACCGGCGGGACCGTCGCCCTGCACCGCGCCTCAAGGCCGTGACGCCGCGAAATACGCAAGCCGTCCATGCCCTAAATGGGCAGGTCAGGGGGCGATTCGGAGCCTCCCGACCCAGGGGTGCAGGATGCGGGGCGGAGTCCTAGACTGAGCCCGCGCGGGCCTCGTGAAGCGATTCACAAGGTCACATGGCGTCGGGCGCACCACATCGCGGGACGTAGGGAGGCAACACGAGATGGAGCTCTACACGCCGGTCTTGGCGTTGGCCCTCCTGGCCGCCGGGTTCGCGATCTTCTCCGTCGCCATCAGCAGCCTGACGGGCCCGAAGCGCTACAACCGGGCCAAGCTCGACTCCTACGAGTGCGGCATCGAGCCGACGCCGCAGGCGCTCGGCGGTGGCCGCTTCCCCGTGAAGTACTACATCACCGCGATGATGTTCATCGTCTTCGACATCGAGATCATCTTCTTGTACCCCTGGGCCGTGCAGTTCGACGCGCTGAAGTTCTTCGGGTTGGTCGAGATGGTCCTCTTCATCGCCACCGTGTTCGTCGCGTTCGCCTACGTCTGGCGGCGCGGGGGCCTGGACTGGGACTGAATCTCGACATGCTCGATCACCGACTCGACATGCTCGATCACCGAAAGGAGGGGTAGTGGGAATCGAAGAGAAGCTGCCCAGCGGCGTCCTCCTGACCACCGTCGAGGACGTCGCGGGCTACTTCCGCAAGGCGTCGTTCTGGCCGGCCACCTTCGGCCTGGCCTGCTGTGCCATCGAGATGATGACCAGCGGCGGCCCGAAGTACGACCTGGCCCGGTTCGGCATGGAGGTCTTCCGCGCCAGCCCGCGCCAGGCCGACCTGATGATCGTCGCCGGCCGGGTGAGCCAGAAGATGGCACCGGTGCTGCGCCAGATCTACGACCAGATGGCCGAGCCCAAGTGGGTGCTCGCCATGGGCGTGTGCGCGAGCAGCGGCGGGATGTTCAACAACTACGCGATCGTGCAGGGCGTCGACCACGTCGTGCCCGTGGACATGTACCTCCCCGGCTGCCCGCCGCGGCCGGAGATGCTCATCGACGCGATCCTCAAGCTCCACGACCAGGTGCAGGCCGGCAAGCTCGGCGCCAACCGCCGCGCCCAGATCGAGGAGCTCGAGGCGACCGCCCTCGCCGCGCTGCCCACGTCGTCCATGCGGGGTCTGCTGCGTTGAGCGACGAGGAGAAGAAGGACCCCGCCGTCCCGGAGGTCCCGGTCGCCGCGGTCCCGACCGACCACAGCCCGACGAACCGCCAGGACCAGGTGCAGGAGAGCCCCGCCCGCGAGGACCACGTCAACGCGCCCGCCGACCTGCTGGCCCCCGGGTCCACCGAGGAGCGCGCCGTCGGCGCGCGTCGCGGGATGTTCGGCGCCCGGGGCACCGGCGACACCAGCGGGTACGGCGGCCTGGTCTCGCCCATCGTCTACCCCGGCGCGTCCCAGCGCCCCTACGGCGGTTGGTTCGACGAGGTGGCCGACGCCCTCGAGGAGCGGCTGAAGGCGACCGACCTGATGCCCGCGATCGAGCGCGTCGTGGTGCACCGCGGCGAGATCACCTTCCACGTGCGCCGCGAGGACCTGCTCTTCGTCGCCCAGATGCTGCGCGACGACGAGCTGCTGCGCTTCGAGTTCTGCTCCGGCGTCAGCGGCGTGAACTACCCCGACGACGAGGGCCGCGAGCTCCACGCGGTCTACCACCTGCTCTCGATGACCCACAACCGCCGGATCCGCCTCGAGGTGTCCGCGCCCGACGCCGACCCGCACATCCCGAGCATCGTCAGCGTCTACCCCACCAACGACTGGCACGAGCGCGAGACCTGGGACATGTTCGGCATCGTGTTCGACGGGCACCCCTCGCTCACCCGGATCCTGATGCCCGACGACTGGCCGGGCCACCCGCAGCGCAAGGACTACCCCTTGGGCGGCATCCCCGTGGAGTACAAGGGTGGCTCGATCCCGCCGCCCGACGAGCGGAGGTCGTACTCATGAGCCACCCCACGAAGCCGCTCGCTTCGCTCACGCCTCCGCGGGGACCCCGACTCCTCGGAGGGATGTGAGATGACACAGCAGGACATCTACGCCGGTGCCAGCGACACCACCGAGGGCCGCGTCTTCACCGTCAGTGGCCAGGACTGGGACTCCATCACCCAGGGCCTCGGTGAGGAGGGTGTCGAGGAGCGCGTGGTCGTCAACATGGGCCCGCAGCACCCGTCGACCCACGGCGTGCTCCGGCTGATCCTCGAGCTCGACGGCGAGACGGTGACCGAGGCCCGCTGCGGCATCGGCTACCTGCACACCGGCATCGAGAAGAACATGGAGTACCGCACCTGGGTGCAGGGCACCACGTTCGTCACCCGGATGGACTACCTCAGCCCGTTCTACAACGAGGCGACCTACTCCCTCGGCGTCGAGCGGCTCCTCGACATCGAGGACGACATCCCCGAGAAGGCCCAGGTCATGAGGGTCCTGCTCATGGAGCTCAACCGCATCTCCTCGCACCTGGTGTGCATCGCGACCGGCGGCATGGAGATCGGCGCCCTCACCGTGATGACCATCGGCTTCCGTGAGCGCGAGCTCGTGCTCGACCTCTTCGAGCTGATCACCGGCCTGCGCATGAACCACGCGTTCATCCGTCCCGGTGGTGTCGCCCAGGACCTGCCGCCCGGTGCGCTCGACGAGATCCGCGACTTCGTCGCGCTGATGAAGAAGCGCCTGCCCGAGTACGCCGCGCTCTGCAACGCCAACCCGATCTTCAAGGCCCGCCTCGAGGGCGTCGGCCACCTCGACCTGGCCGGCTGCCTGGCGCTGGGCCTCTCGGGGCCGCCGCTGCGGGCCACCGGCTACGCGTGGGACCTGCGCAAGACCGAGCCCTACAGCGGCTACGAGGACTACGACTTCGACGTGCAGACGTGGGACACCGCCGACGCGTACGGCCGCTTCCGGGTCCGGCTCGCCGAGATGTGGGAGTCGCTCAAGATCGTCGAGCAGGCGGCCGAGCGGCTGGCCGACCTCGAGGGAGCGCCGGTGATGGTGGCGGACAAGAAGATCGCCTGGCCCAGCCAGCTCGCCATCGGCTCCGACGGCATGGGCAACAGCCTCGACCACATCAAGCACATCATGGGCGAGTCCATGGAGGCGCTGATCCACCACTTCAAGCTGGTGACCGAGGGCTTCCGGGTCCCGCCGGGTCAGGCGTACGTGCCGATCGAGTCGCCCCGCGGCGAGCTCGGGGCGCACATCGTCTCGGACGGCGGCACCCGCCCGTTCCGGGTCCACTACCGCGACCCGTCGTTCACGAACCTGCAGGCCACGAGCGTGATGAGCGAGGGCGGCATGGTCGCGGATGTGATCGTCGCGATCGCCTCGATCGACCCCGTCATGGGAGGGGTGGACAGGTGACCCCGACCGAGCCGAGCGAGGCACGAGCGAGCGACCGAGGGGTCGATCCAGAGGTGAGTGCGGAGGTGAACGAGCACCACGGTCTCGACGACAAGACCTGGGCGGAGCTCGAGGAGATCGCGGCCCGCTACCCGCAGAAGCGGTCGGGCCTGCTGTCGATGCTGCACCTCGTGCAGTCCGTCGAGGGCCGGGTGACCCCGGAGGGCATCGAGGCCTGCGCGCAGATCCTGGACATCAGCGCCGCGGAGGTCAGCGGGGTCGCGACGTTCTACACGATGTACAAGCGCAAGCCGGTCGGCGACTACCACGTCGGTGTCTGCACCAACACGCTGTGCGCGGTGCTCGGCGGCGACCTGATCTTCGAGCGGCTCAAGGACCACCTCGACGTCGGCAACGACGAGACCACCGCCCCCGCCGAGGGCGGCCGGTCGATCACGCTCGAGCACATCGAGTGCAACGCCGCCTGCGACTACGCCCCGGTGATGACGGTCAACTGGGAGTTCATGGACAACATGACCCCGGCGAGTGCGACCACGCTGGTCGACGACCTCCGCGAGGGCAAGGAGGTCCACTCGACCCGCGGACCCCGCATCGTCACCTGGCGCGAGGCCGAGCGGGTCGTGGCCGGGTTCCCCGACGGCCTCGCCGACGACGGGCCCGCCGCCGGACCGGCCTCCCTGGCCGGGCTGAGGATCGCCCGCGACCGCGGCTGGACCGCCCCGGACCAGAAGGACGAGCAGTAGTGGACACGTTGACCCCAGTCCTGACCGACAACTGGGACGCCGACCGCTCGTGGACGCTCGCGTCGTACGAGGAGCGCGGCGGCTACGGCGCGTTGAAGAAGGCGCTCGGCATGACCCAGGACGACGTCATCACCGCGGTGAAGGACTCAGGGCTGCGCGGCCGCGGCGGCGCCGGCTTCCCGACCGGCATGAAGTGGGGCTTCATCCCGCAGGACAACCCGAACCCGAAGTACCTCGTCGTGAACGCCGACGAGTCGGAGCCGGGCACCTGCAAGGACGTCCCGCTGATGATGGCAAGCCCGCACACCCTGGTCGAGGGCGTGATCATCTCCTCCTACGCCATCCGCGCCCACACCGCCTTCATCTACGTCCGAGGCGAGGTGCTCCACGTGATCCGGCGCCTGCAGCGTGCGGTCCAGGAGGCCTACCTCGCCGGGCACCTCGGCACCGACATCCACGGCTCGGGCTACGACCTCGACCTCGTCGTGCACGCCGGTGCCGGCGCGTACATCTGCGGTGAGGAGACCGCGCTCCTCGACTCCCTCGAGGGTCGCCGCGGGCAACCGCGCCTGCGCCCGCCGTTCCCCGCCGTCGCCGGCCTCTACGCCAGCCCGACGGTGATCAACAACGTCGAGTCGATCGCGTCGGTGCCGAGCATCATCGGCAACGGCGCCGCCTGGTTCTCCTCGATGGGGACCGAGCGCTCCAAGGGGTACGGCATCTTCAGCCTGTCCGGTCACGTCACCAACCCCGGTCAGTACGAAGCCCCGCTGGGGATCACGCTGCGCACCCTCATCGACCTGGCCGGCGGGATGCGCGAGGGTCACGAGCTCAAGTTCTGGACCCCCGGCGGCTCCTCCACGCCGATGCTGACCGCCGAGCACCTCGACGTCCCCCTCGACTTCGAGGGTGTCGGCGCCGCGGGCTCGATGCTCGGCACCCGGGCGCTCCAGCTGTTCGACGAGACCACCTGTGTGGTCCGGGCCGTGCTGCGCTGGACGGAGTTCTACAAGCACGAGTCCTGCGGCAAGTGCACGCCGTGCCGCGAGGGCACCTGGTGGCTGGTGCAGGCCCTGAGCCGCATCGAGAAGGGCACGGGTACGCCGGAGGAGGTGGCCGCCGACCTCGACCTGCTCCTCGACCAGTGCGACAACATCCTGGGTCGCTCGTTCTGCGCGCTCGCCGACGGGGCGGCCAGCCCGATCATGTCGTCCATCGAGTACTTCCGCGACGAGTTCATCGCGCATGCCGAGCACGGCGGCTGCCCGTTCGACCCCGCCGCCTCCACCGTCTTCACCCCCGTCGGAGCCAACTCATGACGACCACTCCCGAGAAGACCGACCTGGTCACGCTCACCATCGACGGCATCTCCGTCAGCGTGCCCAAGGGCACCCTGGTGATCCGGGCCGCCGAGCAGGTCGGCGTCCAGATCCCGCGCTTCTGCGACCACCCGCTGCTCGCGCCGGTCGGCGCCTGCCGCCAGTGCCTGGTCGAGGTGGCGATGCCCGGCCCCGACGGCTCGCTCAAGCAGATGCAGGGCCCTCCGGGTCGGATGAAGCCGCAGGCGTCCTGCACGATCACCGTCGTCGAGGGCATGGAGGTGAAGACCCAGCTCACCTCCGAGGGCGCCGACAAGGCCCAGGAGGGGATCATGGAGTTCCTCCTCGTCAACCACCCCCTCGACTGCCCGGTGTGCGACAAGGGCGGCGAGTGCCCCCTGCAGAACCAGGCGATGTCCAACGGCCGGGGCGAGTCCCGGTTCTCCGCGGGCGGCGGGGTCAAGCGCACCTTCCCCAAGCCGATCAACATCTCCGCCCAGGTGCTCCTGGACCGCGAGCGCTGCGTGCTCTGCGCGCGCTGCACCCGCTTCTCCGAGCAGATCGCGGGGGACCCCTTCATCGCGCTGATCGAGCGTGGCGCGCTCCAGCAGGTCGGCATCTACGAGAAGGAGCCCTTCGAGTCCTACTTCTCGGGCAACGCCATCCAGATCTGCCCCGTGGGCGCCCTGACCTCGGCGGACTACCGCTTCCGATCCCGTCCCTTCGACCTGGTCTCGAGCCCGTCGGTGGCCGAGCACGACGCGTGCGGCTCGGCGATCCGGGTCGACCACCGCCGCGGCAAGGTGATGCGTCGCCTGGCGGGCAACGACCCCGAGGTCAACGAGGAGTGGATCACCGACAAGGACCGCTTCGCCTTCGCCTACGCGCACGCCGAGGACCGCCTCACCTACCCGCGGGTGCGTGACGAGGACGGAAACCTCCGCGCCGCGTCGTGGCCCGAGGCGTTCGCGGTCGCCGCTCGCGGCCTGGCGGACGCCGGCGGCTCCGCGGTGCTCACGGGTGGGCGGGTCACCGCCGAGGACGCCTACGCCTACTCCAAGTTCGCCCGCGTCGCGCTCGGCACCCACGACATCGACTTCCGGGCCCGGCCGCTGTCGGTCGAAGAGGCCGACTTCCTGGCCGCCAAGGTGGCGCTGTCCAACGAGGTGACCTACGCCGACCTCGAGACGGCCCGCTCCGTCGTGCTGATCGGGCTGGAGCCCGAGGACGAGGCCGGCGCGATCTTCCTCCGACTGCGCAAGGCCCACCTGGCCCACCGAACGCCGATCTGGTCGATCGGCGCGGTGCGCAGCCGGGGTCTCGCCAAGCTCGGTGGCACCCTGCTGCCCGCCGTCCCCGGCGAGGAGGCGGCGGTCATCGCCGACCTGGCCCACAACGGCGACGTCGCGATCGACAGCGGCGGGGTCATCCTGGTCGGCGAGCGGATGGCCACCGTCCCCGGTGCCCTGTCGGCCGTCGCCACGCTGGCCGGCACCACGGGCGCGAAGCTGGCCTGGGTGCCGCGCCGCGCCGGTGACCGGGGTGCGGTCGAGACCGGCTGCCTGCCCAACCTGCTGCCCGGCGGGCGGGCCGTCGCCGAAGCCGCCGCGCGCGTCGACGTCGGCACCGCCTGGGGCATCGAGAGCCTGCCCGAGGAGGTCGGCCGCGACGCCGACGCGATCGTCGCGGCACTCGTGAGCGGCGACCTCGGCGGTCTGGTCATCGGCGGCGTCGACCCCGACGACACCGCCGACCCCGCGGCCACCCGGGCGGCGTTGGCCGCCGCCCGCTTCGTGGTCGCGCTCGAGCTCCGCGAGACCGACGTGACCCGCGCCGCCGACGTGGTCTTCCCCGTGGCCCCGGTGACCGACAAGGCCGGCATGTTCGTCACCTGGGAGGGCCGGCCCCGGCCCTTCGACCAGGTCCTGGTCAACCCGGCGAGCCTGCCCGACCTGCGCGTCCTGGCCGGCATCGCCGAGGAGCTCGACCGGCCACTGGGCTTCCGCACCGTCGCCGAGGTGCGCCACGAGATGGAGTCGCTCGGCCCGTGGGACGGGGAGCGCCCGACTGCGCCGGTGGTCTCGACAAGCTCGACCACCGAGGGCTCGAGCTCGACCACCGAGGGTTCGACCACCGAGGGCTCGAGCTCGACCACCGAGGGTTCGACCACCGAGGGTTCGAACGGCACGTTCGCCCTGGCCACGTGGAAGCAGCTCATCGACCTGGGCGCGATGCAGGACGGTCAGGCGGCCTTCCGGGCCACCGCCCGCCGCCCGGTCGCCAGGCTCAGCCGCGCGGCGTACGACGCCCTCGGCCAGACCGTCACCCTCACCGGTGACCGAGGCTCGGTGACCTTGCCGGCGGAGGTCGGCGAGGACATGCCCGACGGGGTCGTCTGGGTCCCGGCCAACTCGTTCGGCGACGGCGTGCTGGCGGACCTCGCGTCGCCCGGCAGCCGCATCGGGATCAGGGAGGCAGAGTGATGGTGACAGGCTCGATCACCGCATTGGTCACGCTCGCCGGCGATGTCGTCGACGACGACGGGCTCGCGGCCTTCGGCCACGACCCGACCTGGCTGATCATCCTCAAGGCCGTGCTGATCTTCGTGGTCCTCGTGGTGCTGACGCTGTTCAACATCTGGTGGGAGCGCCGCGTCGTCGCCCGCATGCAGCACCGCATCGGTCCCAACGTGAACGGCCCCTTCGGCCTGCTCCAGTCGCTGGCCGACGGGGTCAAGCTGGCGCTGAAGGAGGACATCATCCCGACGGCCGCCGACAAGGTGGTCTTCATCCTCGCGCCGGTGATCGCGGTGATCCCGGCCTTCGTGACCTTCTCGGTCATCCCGTTCGGTCCCGTCGTGGAGGTGCCGTTCTCGGACATCGAGACGCCGCTCCAGCTGACCGACATGCCGGTCGCGGTCCTGTTCGTGATGGCGATCGCGTCCATCGGCATCTACGGGATCGTGCTGGGCGGCTGGTCGTCCGGCTCGACGTACTCCCTGCTCGGCGGGCTCCGGTCGAGCGCCCAGATGATCTCCTACGAGGTCGCCATGGGCCTCGCGCTGGTCGCGGTGTTCCTGTACGCCGGCTCGATGTCGACCTCCCAGATCGTCGAGGCGCAGACCGACCTCTGGTTCGGCCTGATCCTGGTGCCGTCCTTCGTCATCTACGTGATCGCGATGATCGGCGAGACCAACCGCGCCCCCTTCGACCTCCCCGAGGCCGAGGGCGAGCTGGTCGGCGGCTTCCACACGGAGTACTCCAGCCTGAAGTTCGCGCTGTTCTTCCTGGCCGAGTACATCAACATGGCGACCGTCGCGGCGCTCGCCACCACGCTGTTCCTCGGCGGCTGGCACGCGCCGTGGCCGATCATCAACATCTGGGAGGGCGCCAACTCCGGCTACTGGCCCCTGCTCTGGTTCTTCGGCAAGGTGCTGCTGTTCATCTTCTTCTTCATCTGGCTGCGCGGCTCGCTGCCGCGGCTGCGCTACGACCAGTTCATGCACTTCGGCTGGAAGCGGCTGATCCCGATCGCTCTGGTGTGGATCGTCGCGGTCGCGAGCATCCGCACCATGACCCTCGAGGGGTCGATCGACCGGCGTTACCTGCTGATCGGCGTCGGTGTGCTCGCGGTGCTCTTCCTGGTGCTGTTCTTCGTCGGTGAGCCCAAGGAAGAGGAAGTGGTCGAGGCCGACACCCCGGCCGACGCCTACGCCGGAGGATTCCCCGTCCCGCCCATGCCCGCGGGGGGCGCCGTCCGCGGTCCCGCCGCACCGCTCACGTTCGGCACGGGCAGCCAGCCCGTCACCGCATCCACCGCCACTGGCGAGGAGATCTGATGGCCGACAACGAGCAGGAGTCCAAGGGACTCAAGGAGCAGTTCTGGGACCCGATCGCGGGGTTCGGCGTCACGTTCCGCACCATGTTCCGCAAGGTCGTCACCGAGCAGTACCCCTTCGAGAAGCTGCCGACGGCGCCGCGCTTCCACGGACGCCACCAGCTGAACCGCTGGCCCGACGGCCTGGAGAAGTGCATCGGCTGCGAGCTGTGCGCCTGGGCCTGCCCCGCGGACGCGATCTATGTCGAGGGCGCGTCCAACACCGAGGACGAGCGGTTCAGCCCCGGTGAGCGGTACGGGCGGGTCTACCAGATCAACTACCTGCGCTGCATCCTGTGCGGGCTGTGCATCGAGGCCTGCCCGACCCGCGCGCTGACGATGACCAACGAGTACGAGCTCGCGGACAACAACCGCGCCGACCTGATCTACGAGAAGTCGGACCTGCTCGCGCCGCTGCTGCCCGGCATGGAGCAGCCGCCGCACCCGATGCGGCTCGGCGACGACGAGGGCGACTACTACCGCGGCAACTACTCCCACGCGGCGTCGACGGACCGGGACGGAGGGCACGAGTAATGGCCTTCTGGATCCTGGCTCCGATCATGGTGGCCGCCGCCCTCGGCATCCTGGTCGTGCGCAAAGCCGTGCACGCGGCTCTGCTGCTCGCGGTGGTGATGATCAGCCTGTCGGTGCTGTACGCCGTCCTGGACGCGCCGTTCCTGTTCGCGGTGCAGATCATCGTCTACACCGGCGCCATCTTGATGCTCTTCCTCTTCGTGGTGATGCTCGTCGGCGTGGACGCCTCCGACTCCGTGGTGGAGACGATCCGCGGCCAGCGCGTGATGGCGGCCCTCGGCGGCCTGCTGCTCGCCACGGTGCTCGTCGTCATGCTCGGCCAGGTCAGCCTCGGCACCGTGGTCGGTCTCGACGAGGCGAACGCCGGCGGCAACGTCCAGGCGCTGGCCAACATCCTGTTCTCCCGTTACGTGTTCGTCTTCGAGGTCACCTCCGCGCTGCTGATCACCGCCGCGCTGGGCGCCATGGTCCTCGCCCACCGCGAGCGCCTGCAGCCCAAGGCCGGACAGGCCGAGCAGGCCGCGCAGCGGCTCCGTGACTACGCCGACTCCGGCAAGCACCTCGGACCGCTGCCCTCGCCCGGCGTCTACGCGCGGCACAACGCCGTGGACACCCCGGCGCTGCTGCCCGACGGCACCGCGGCGGAGTCGTCGGTCTCCCGGGTGCTCGCGGCCCGGGGCACGGTCCGCTCGGCGCCCGCCATGGCCGACGACATCGAGGAGGTCCAGCGCCAGCTGGGCGTCGCGACGGGCAAGCAGGGCGCCACCGGCAACTCCACCGAGGACCCGGATGAGGGGGACGCCCGATGACGCAGTACGTCGTCCTCTCCGCGATCCTGTTCAGCATCGGCTGCGTCGGGGTGCTCACCCGGCGCAATGCCCTCGTGGTGTTCATGTGCGTGGAGCTGATGCTCAACGCGAGCAACCTCGCGCTGGTCGCCTTCGCGAAGCAGCACGGCAACCTCGACGGGCAGGTGGCGGCCTTCTTCGTGATGGTCGTGGCCGCCGCCGAGGTGGTGGTCGGCCTGGCCATCATCATGACCATCTTCCGGACCCGGCGCTCGGCCTCGGTCGACGACGCGAGCCTGTTGAAGTACTGAGGTGCACTCGATGAACCTGCCTGCCCTGACGACGATCCCTGTCGTCGACCCCGGCGCAGCCGACGGAGTGTTCGCGCTCCTCTGGCTGGTGATCGCCCTGCCGCTGGCCGGCGCGGCGATCCTGCTCATCGGCGGACCGCTCGCCAAGGGACGGATGCGACTCCTGGGGCCACCTGGTCGGCGCCGCGCTGCCGATCGGCTCCTTCTTGCTCAGCGTGGCGATGTTCGTGGCCCTGCTGGGTCGCGGGGAGGAGGAGCGGCAGGTCGGCCAGCATCTCTTCACCTGGTTCCAGACCCCGACGTTCGACGTCGGCATGGACCTGCTCTACGACCCGCTGGCGGCGTTGTTCCTGCTGCTCATCACCGGTGTCGGGTCGCTGATCCACGTCTACTCCATCGCCTACATGGAGCACGATCCGCGGCGCCGCCGGTTCTTCGGCTACCTCAACCTGTTCGTCGCCTCGATGCTCATGCTGGTGCTCTCGGCCAACTACGTGGGCCTCTTCCTGGGCTGGGAGGGGGTCGGCCTCGCGTCGTACCTGCTGATCGGCTTCTGGCAGCACAAGCACTCGGCGGCCGCAGCGGCGAAGAAGGCCTTCGTCATCAACCGCGTGGGCGACATCGGGCTCAGCCTGGCCATCGCCCTGCTCTTCGTCACCTTCGGCACCACGTCGTTCGCGGAGATCTCCGCGGTCTCCGGGGACGCCTCCCAGAACACCCTGACCGCCCTCGGGCTGCTGCTGCTGCTCGCCGCCTGTGGCAAGTCCGCCCAGGTCCCGCTCCAGGCCTGGCTGCTCGACGCGATGGAGGGCCCGACGCCGGTGTCGGCCCTGATCCACGCCGCGACCATGGTCACCGCGGGCGTCTACCTGATCGTCCGCTCCAACTTCATCTACGACCTCGCCCCGGACGCGCAGACCGCGGTGGTCGTGGTCGGCACCGTCACCATCTTCTGGGGTGCCTTCATCGGCTGCGCCAAGGACGACATCAAGAAGGTTCTCGCCGGGTCGACGATGAGCCAGATCGGCTACATGATCCTCGCGGCCGGCCTCGGCCCCGCCGGCTACGCGTTCGCGATCTTCCAGCTGCTCACGCACGGCTTCTTCAAGGCCAACATGTTCCTCGGCGCGGGCTCGGTGATGCATGCGATGGACGACGACGTCGACATGCGCCACTACGGTCTGCTGCGCCAGGCGCTGCCCATCACCTTCCTCACCTTCCTGATGGGCTACCTCGCCATCATCGGCATCCCGCCGTTCTCCGGCTTCTGGTCCAAGGACAAGATCATCGAGACCGCCCTGGACAACAACCTCCTGGTCGGGCTGTGTGCCCTTGTGGGTGCCGGGGTCACCGGCTTCTACATGACCCGGCTGATGCTGATGACCTACTTCACCGACAAGCGCTGGGAGAAGGACGTGCACCCGCACGAGTCGCCCAAGGTGATGACCGTGCCCCTGATCGTGCTGGCCGCGCTGTCCGTGGTCGGCGGGATCCTCATCTTCAACGACTGGATCGTGACCTTCCTCGCGCCCGTCGTCGGCGAGGAGGTCGACCACGACCCCACCTTCTCACCGATCGTCGTCTCGATCGCCGCCCTCGCCCTGGTCGCGATCGGCGCGACCATCGCCTGGTTCACGATCGGCAACAAGCCGGTGCCGCGGGAAGCGCCGCAGGACGTGTCCTTCGCGACGCGGGCCGCGCGTCGTGACCTCTACGGCGACGACATCAACGAGACCCTCGTGGTCGGACCCGGCCGCTCGCTCGTCGGGGGAGTCACCACTCTGGACCGGGCTGTCGTGGACGGCGCCGTCGAGGGTGGCGCCCTTGCCGCCGTCGGCATCTCGAGCCGGCTCCGGCTGGTCCAGAACGGCTTCGTGCGCTCCTACGCCCTGTCCATCCTCGTGGGCGCGCTGCTGATCGTGCTCGCCCTCCTGGCGGTGAACTTTTCGTGAACGACTTCCCCTGGCTCACCGTGCTGATCCTCGTGCCGCTCGTCGGCGCGCTGGTCGCCGCCGGCCTGCCCCAGACCCACGACGGCGCGCTGGTCAAGCGCGTCGGCCTGGGCTTCGCGCTGCTGACCACGCTGGTCGGCGTCGGGATCGCCACGCAGTACGACGCCGGCTCCGGGCTCCAGCTCACCGAGGTCCGCGACTGGATCAAACCACTAGGCGTCCACTACGCCCTCGGCGTCGACGGCCTGAGCTTGATGATGGTGCTGCTGACCGTCGTCCTCGTGCCGGTCGTGCTGCTCGCCTCGTGGCGCGACACCGACGAACCGGCACCGCTGGCCGACGGGTCCACCCCGGCCACCGCCGGCCGCTCCTCGACCACCAACGCCTTCGTGGCCTGGACGCTGGCGCTGGAAGGGTTCTCGCTGGCGGTCTTCGCGGCCACCGACGTGTTCCTCTTCTACGTCGTGTTCGAGGCGACGCTGATCCCCGCCTACTTCCTGATCGGTGGCTTCGGCCGGGCCGGCCGCTCGCGGGCCGCGGTGAAGTTCCTCGTCTACCAGCTGGCCGGCGGGCTGATCATGCTCGGTTCCGTCATCGGCCTGTACGTCGTGTCGGCACGCGCCGGCAGCCCGACGTACCTCCTCACCGAGCTCACGGCGATGGACATCGACCCGACCACCCAGCGCTGGCTCTTCGTCGGCTTCTTCGTCGCGTTCGCGATCAAGGCGCCGATGTTCCCCGTGCACACCTGGCTGGCCGACACGACCGAGAAGGCCACCCCGGGCACGTCGGTGCTCCTGATCTGCATCCTCGACAAGATCGGCACCTTCGGGATGCTGCGCTTCTGCCTCGGGATCTTTCCCGACGCCTCGCAGTGGGCCACCCCGGTCGTGGTGGTGCTCGCGCTCATCTCCATCGTCTACGGCGCCCTGGTCGCGATCGGCCAGGACGACGTGCTGCGGCTGATCGGTCTGACGTCGCTGTCGCACTTCGGCTTCATCGTGCTCGGCATCTTCGTGCTCAACGCCAACGGCATGAGCGGCTCGATCCTCTACATGGTCGCCCACGGCATCGGCACCGCCATGCTGTTCCTCGTCGCCGGCTACCTGATCCGCCGCACCGGCACCCCGTTGATCAGTCGGATGGGCGGCCAGGAGAAGGTCACTCCCGTCCTCGCCGGCATGTTCCTGGTGGCCGGCCTCGCGGCGGCCGGGCTCCCGGGTCTGGCGCCCTTCGTCGCGGAGCTGCTCGTGATCATCTCCGCGTTCGACTACGCGTGGTGGGCCGGTGCGGTCGCCGTGACCGGCATCGTGCTGGCCGCCATCTACATCCTGTGGATGTACCAGCGCACGATGACCGGTCCCGTGCCGGTGGCCCAGGTGCCGGGCACGCGCGATCTCGACCGGCGCGAGATCGGCGCGGTCGCCCCGCTGCTCGTGGGTCTGCTCCTCTTCGGCTTCTACCCGATGCCGCTGCTCGACGTCATCAACCCGTACGTGGACGGGGTGCTGACCCAGGTCGGCGTCAGACCAGAAGCTCCGACGGTGCCGCTCGACGTCGCCGCCGAGGGAGGCGACCAGTGAACGACTTCGTCAAGCCGACCATCGAGTACGCCGAGCTGTCGCCGCTGCTCATCGTCTTCGGCGTCGCCTGCGTCGGCGTCCTGGTCGAGGCCTTCGCACCGCGTCGGGTCCGGTTCGTCACCCAGAGCGTCCTCGCCGGCGCCGCGCTGGTGGCGGCGTTGGTCGCCACGATCCTGGTGGCCGTCGACCTGCCGGTCCTGAAGGGCGCGGACGGCACCGTGGTCGCCCGGGGGATTATCGGCGCCATGGGCTCGATCGCCATCGACGGTCCCGCCGTCTTCATGTGGGGGCTGGTCCTGGTCTTCGCCATCTTCGGCACCATGCTCTTCGCCGAGCGGCATCTCGAGGGCGGCGTCTCGGCGTTCGCGGGCCAGGCGGCCGCGCTGCCCGGCACCGAGGCGGAGCGCCAGGCCTCGACCCGCGGTCTCGAGCACACCGAGGTCTTCCCGCTGCTGCTGTTCGCGGTCGGCGGCATGATGCTCTTCCCGGCGTCCAACGACCTCATCACCATGTTCGTGGCTCTCGAGGTGCTGTCCCTGCCGCTCTACCTCCTCACCGGCCTCGCTCGGCGCCGCCGGCTGCTGAGCCAGGAGGCGGCGCTGAAGTACTTCCTGCTCGGCGCGTTCTCCTCCGGCTTCTTCCTCTACGGCCTCGCCCTGGTCTACGGCTACTCCGGATCCATGGAGTTCTCCGCCATCAACGAGGCGATCCGCAACGACGTGAGCAACCAGGCGCTGCTGCTCGCGGGCATGGGCCTGCTCTCCGTCGGCCTGCTCTTCAAGGTCGGCGCGGCGCCGTTCCAGTCCTGGACGCCCGACGTGTACCAGGGCGCACCCACGCCGGTGACGGCATTCATGTCGGCCGGCACCAAGGTCGCCGCGTTCGGCGCCCTGATGCGGCTCTTCTACGTCGCGTTCGGCGCGGACCGCTGGTCGTGGCAGCCCATGCTCTGGGTGATCGCGATCCTCACGATGGTCGTGGGCGCCGTGCTTGCGCTGAGCCAGACCGACGTCAAGCGGCTGCTCGCCTACTCGGCGGTGGCCCACACCGGCTTCCTGCTCACCGGCGTGCTCGGGCTTCAGTCGCAGACCGACATGGCCATCGGGCAGGTGACCTCGCTGCAGGCGGTGCTCTTCTACCTCGCGACGTACGGCTTCGCGACGGTCGGCGCCTTCGCGGTCGTCACCATGGTCCGCGACTCGGGCGGGGAGGCCACCGCGCTGAGCCGGTGGGCCGGGCTCGGCAAGGAGGCCCCGATGGTCGCGGGGGTCTTCGCGTTCTTCCTGCTCGCGATGGCGGGCATCCCGCTGACCTCGGGCTTCATCGGCAAGTGGGCGGTCTTCGAGGTCGCCCTGTCGGCGGGCGCCTGGCCGGTGGTCGTGGTGGCCCTGGTGACCAGCATCGTCGCGGCGTTCTTCTACGTCCGGGTCATCGTCTACATGTACTTCGCCGAGCCCGATCGGGGCCGGACCGACGGTCACCCACCCGTCCGTGCTGACCGCGGCCACGGTCGCCGTGTGCGCGGCGGCGACGCTGGTGCTCGGTGTCCTGCCGGGTCCCCTGCTCGAGCTCGCGGCGAATGCGGGAGTATTCCTCAGGTGACCACAGCCCTGGCCCTGCCGGTGGGCGACGGCGACCTCGCGCGGAGGCTGCAGGACCGGATGGACGTCATCGAGCGCGAGCTGGCGAGGCACGTTCAGAGCCGCACGCCGTACGTCACCGAGGCGGCCTCGCACCTGCTCGCCGCGGGCGGCAAGCGGTTCCGCCCGCTCCTGGTCCTGCTCGCGGCCGAGACGGGCTCGCGTCCGGACACCCAGGACGTCGTCGACGCCGCCTGTGTCGTGGAGCTGACCCACATCGGGTCGCTCTACCACGACGACGTGATGGACGAGGCGACGCTGCGACGGGGGGCCGACTCGGCCAACGCGCGCTGGGACAACCACGTCGCGATCCTCACCGGGGACTTCCTGTTCGCGAAGTCCTCCGAGCTGCACGGCCGGCCTCGGCACGGAGGCGGTGCGCATCCAGGCGCAGACCTTCGCCCGGCTGGTCGAGGGCCAGATCCTCGAGACCGTGAAGCCGGGGCCCGACGAGGACCCCTTGGCGCACTACCTCGACGTGGTGGCAGGCAAGACCGGGTCGCTGATCGCCACGTCCGCGCGCTACGGCGCCATCTTCGGCGGCGCGACACCGGCGGTGGAGCAGGCCCTGACGTCGTACGGCGACATCGTGGGCACCGCCTTCCAGCTCTCCGACGACATCCTCGACGTGGTCTCCGACGCGGGCGAGTCCGGCAAGACGCCCGGCACCGACCTTCGTGAAGGCGTGCCGACGCTGCCGGTCCTCATGGCGCTGGCCTCGACCGACCCGGCCGACGACCGTCTCCGCAGCCCTGCTCGAGGCCGACCTCACCGACGACGACCTGCACGCCGAGGCGCTCGGTCTGCTCCGCAAGCACCCCGCCATCGACGAGGCGCGCGCCTACGTCGTGGCCCGCGCCGCCGAGGCCAAGTCCCTCCTCGGCGCCCTCGACCCCGGCCCCGTCCGCTCCGCCCTCGAGGACTTCGCCGACCTCGTCGCCACCCGTTCCGCCTGACGCCCCTGCGGTGTCCGCCGCAAAAAGCGCCTGTCGGGGTGGCCGAAGTGGCGCTTTTCGCGGCGGACTATCGGGGTGGTGCGGCCTCAGAGGGTGGCGAGCACGCGCTGGGTGGCGAGCCGGGTGTCCAGCAGGACGCCGGCCACCGAGAGGCCGGGGACGTGCGAGGTGGTGTCGGTGGTCAGCGGCAGCCAGGTGTGGTCGTCGGGCCGCACCAGGTGGAGCGTGCCGGTGGTGAGCAGCCGGCGGTTGTGCCGGCCGGCCGCCCGGCCGGTGCCGTGGTCGACGACGTCACGGGAGACGTACACGTAGGAGTGCCGCGCCGGGCCGCCGTCTCGCAGCCGGACGACCGCGCGGCCGTCGTCGCTGAGGGAGGCCACGACGCTCTCGTGGGCGAGGCGCCCGAGCATGGTGAGCTTGCGCGGCCGCGATCCGGGTCGTCGGGGGTCGAGATGGACCACCCAGCCGAAGCGGAGGGCCTCGCCGGGTTCCCGGGCCAGGTCGAACCGTTCCTCGGCGGCCGACCAGCCGCGACCGGCCCCGTCGAGGCCGTAGCGTGCGAACGACGACGCCACGGCCGGCTCGAGCGGCCCGGAGGCGTCGAAGCAGTCCGCGAAGCGTCCCTCGCCGACCAGCACCGCGCCCCACGGCGTCACGGTCCCGGTGGTCGAGCCGACGGTGCCGCGCACGTGCGTGCCGCGGGGATCCGCGGCGGTCCGCAGCCGTGCGTCCCCGGCCGCCGGTCCGGTCAGCTTGCAGACGGTGCCGCCGTGCACCCGGCGGTTGAGGGCCGCGCGGGTCGGTTCGGCGACCGCCCACTGAGCGGTACGACGGGGCCGGCGCACGGTCACCACCGAGATCCCCTGCGAGGCGATGGAGATCGCCGCGCGGGTTCGGGCGTCGTACCCGTCGGGGAGCGGGAGATCGCCGGGTCCGTGCGCGTGGCTGGCGACGGCCAGGACCTTGGAGCGGCTCAGCACCAGCGTCCCGATGCGCTCGACGCCCAGCCCCACCTGACCGGCGGCCGCGGCCGCGGTGTGCCGACGCGCGCTGAACGACGGCGCCTCGGGAACCACCCGGTCACCCCAGGCGATGACGACGTCGTCGGGCGTGCCCCGTCTGCGTCGGCGACCGAGGACCGGCGCGACTGGATCAGGCTCATGGAGCCAGGGTGACGGCTGGGGATGAGATCGCGACGACCTCCAGGTGGCGTGTCGGTGAAGGGCCGGCGAGACTCAGACGGCGCTGGCGGCGACGGTGAGCGCGGCCTGGCGGCGCCGGTGGCGCACCATCTCGACGGTGAAGATCACCAGGGCGACCCACACCAGCCCGAAGCCGACCCAGCGCCCCGGTGGCATGTCCTCGTGGAACCACAGCACCCCGAGCGCGAACTGCAGGACCGGCGCGAGGTACTGCAGCAGCCCGAGCGTCACCAGGGGGACCCGCACCGCTGCGGCGCCGAAGCAGAGCAGCGGGATGGCGGTGACGATGCCGGTCGTGGCGAGCAGGGCGGTGTGGTCGAGGCCGTGCGCGGTGAAGTTGCCGCTGCCCTGCGCGCCGAGCAGCAGCAGGAACCCCAGGGCGAAGGGCGCGAGGACCAAGGTCTCGAAGGTGAGTGACTCGACCGCCTCGACGTCGGCCACCTTCTTGCACAAGCCGTACGTGCCGAACGAGCAGGCGAGCACCAGCGCGACCCAGGGTGGGCGCCCGTAGTCGAGGGTCAGCACGACCACGGCCAGGGTGGCGATGCCCACCGCGACCCACTGCAGCCGGCGGAGCCGTTCACCGAGCACCACGATGCCCAGGAGCACCGTCACCAGCGGGTTGATGAAGTAGCCCAGCGACGTCTCGACGACGCGCCCGTTGTTGACGCCCCAGATGTAGGTGCCCCAGTTGAGGGTGATCACCACCGCGCCGAGGGTGAGCAGCCGCCTGGCCCGCTGGTCGCGGCCGATGGCCCGCAGCTGACCGGTCCGTCGGAACACCACGAGGATCAGACCCATGGTCAGGCACGACCACACGATCCGGTGCGCCAGGATCTCGACGGCTCCCGCGGGCTCCAGCAGCGGCCAGTACAGCGGGAAGGCGCCCCAGAGCACGTACGCCGCGACGCCGTACAGCAGGCCCTTCCGCGACTCCGGCACGCGGTCAGCATAGGAGCGGGCCCGGGCACGCTGGATAATGGCTGCCGTGCGCGGACGACGGTGGTGGGTGGCGGCGCTGCTGGCGGGTGTGACCGCGGTGGTGGCAACGGTGCCGGCCCTGGCCGCGCCGGCCGAGTCGCGGGAGGTGATCGTGCAGCCGCGCGAGCCGCGGCCCGATGTCTTCTTCCTCGCCGGCCGCGTCAAGCCGGGCTACGAACGGAAGCCAGCGATCCTCCAGCGGCGCAACTGCGCGGGTTGCGCGTGGTTCGGCTTCGAGCACTTCCGCACCGACGGCCACAGCCGGTTCAAGCGTCCCGTGCCCGACCTGCGGGTGGGGGAGAAGAAGGTCTGCTACCGGATCAAGGTGCCGGCGTCGACGGGGTTCTCGACGGCGTACTCCGAGACGAGCTGCCTCGGCCCGATCGCCTGACGCCGGTCCAGCCGGACCGGCTCAGACCACCGTCCAGGTGTCGCCGCCGTTGATGAGCGCCGCCAGTCGCTCCGCGGGCTCACCGGGGGCGGCGTCGCCCGCGGTGCGGAGCTGGGCGCGGGCCTGGTCGTCGTACGTCGGCCGCTCGACCTGCCGGAAGATCCCGATCGGCGCCTGGTGCAGGTAGCCGGAGTCGGTGAGCCGGGAGATCGCGAACGCCGTCGACGGGTCCGGGCTGTGCGCGTCGTGCACGAGCAGGCTGTCGGGACTCACGTCGGCGGTCGCGACGACCTTCACGCCACCGGTGGCCGAGTCGCGGATCAGGCCCTTGGTCCCCTCGACCCCGAAGCGGATCGGCTCGCCGTGGACCAGCGGGATGATCGCGTCGGCCTTGGTGTCGTTGTCCTTGATCGCGTCGAACGCGCCGTCGTTGAAGATCGGGCAGTTCTGGTAGATCTCCACGAACGACGTGCCGCGGTGCGCCGCGGCGGCCGACAGCACGTGGGTGAGGTGCTTGCGGTCGGAGTCGATGGTGCGGGCCACGAACGACGCCTCGGCGCCGAGCGCCAGCGAGACGCGGGTTGAACGGGTGGTCGACCGAGCCCATCGGCGTGGACTTGGTGACCTTGCCGGTCTCGGAGGTGGGGGAGTACTGGCCCTTGGTGAGGCCGTAGATCCGGTTGTTGAACAGCAGGATCGTCATGTTCACGTTGCGGCGCAGCGCGTGGATGAGGTGGTTGCCGCCGATCGACAGCGCGTCGCCGTCCCCGGTGACGACCCACACCGACAGGTCCGCGCGGGCGGTGGCGATGCCGGTCGCGATCGCCGGCGCGCGGCCGTGGATCGAGTGCATGCCGTAGGTGTCGAGGTAGTAGGGGAACCGCGAGGAGCAGCCGATGCCGGAGACGAACACGATGTTCTCGCGGCGCAGGCCGAGGTCGGGCAGGAAGCCCTGGACGGCCTTGAGCACGGCGTAGTCCCCGCACCCGGGGCACCAGCGCACCTCCTGGTCGGAGGTGAACTCCTTGCCGGTCTGGGCGGGCGCGTCGTCGTCGACCCGGGGCACCAGCTCGACGCCGCTGCGCAGGCCCGGGAACGGGAGCTCCTGGGCTGCCGTGCCGTTCGTCGTGGTGGTCACTCCGCCTCCTTCTTGCCGCCGGTGGCGTGCGCAACGGCCAAGCCGTGGACGCCCAGGTCGACCTCGATGCCCTCCGCCTGCGCGACCAGCTCCCCGATCGCCTCGGCGAGCTCGGCCGCCTTGAGGGGCAGTCCGCGGACGTGGTTGTAGCCGATGGCGTCCGACGAGGTAGCGGGCCCGGATCAGCAGCGAGAGCTGGCCGAGGTTCATCTCCGGGACCAGGACCTTGTCGTAGCGCGCCAGGATGTCGCCGAGGTCCTTCGGGAACGGGTTGAGGTGCCGCAGGTGGACCTGCGCCACGTCGTAGCCCGCCTTGCGGACGCGGCGCACGCCGGCGCCGATCGGGCCGTACGTCGAGCCCCACCCGAGCACGAGCACCTTGGCCGCGCCGCTGGGGTCGTCGACCTGCAGCGGCGGCATGCTGTCGGCGATCCGGTCGACCTTGGCCTGCCGGGTGCGGACCATGAAGTCGTGGTTGGCCGGGTCGTAGGAGATGTTGCCGTGCCCGTCGCCCTTCTCCAGCCCGCCGATGCGGTGCTCGAGGCCGGCGGTGCCGGGGATCGCCCAGGGTCGCGCGAGCGTCGCCTCGTCGCGCAGGTAGGGCCAGAACTCCGCCCGGTCCTCCGTGTCCGCCCTCGCCCGCCACCACGTGGTTCCGCTCGGTGGCGAAGTCGGGGTCGATCGGCGGGCAGCTCGTCGAGCACTCGGGGATCCGCCACGGCTCGGAGCCGTTGGCGAGGTAGCCGTCGGAGAGCAGCATCACCGGGGTGCGGTAGGTGATGGCGATCCGGGCCGCCTCGAGGGCGGCGTCGAAGCAGTCGCCCGGTGACTGCGGCGCGACGATCGGCACCGGCGCCTCGCCGTTGCGCCCGAACATCGCCTGCAGCAGGTCCGCCTGCTCGGTCTTGGTGGGCAGCCCGGTCGACGGCCCGCCGCGCTGCACGTCGATCACCAGCAGCGGCAGCTCGGTCATCACCGCCAGCCCGATGGTCTCGGACTTCAGCGCGATGCCCGGACCCGAGGTGGTGGTCACGCCGAGCGAGCCGACGAACGACGCGCCCAGGGCGGCGCCGATGCCGGCGATCTCGTCCTCGGCCTGGAAGGTCGTGACGCCGAAGGACTTGTGCTTGCTGAGCTCGTGGAGGATGTCGGACGCCGGGGTGATCGGGTAGGACCCGAGGAACACCGGCAGGCCCGACTGCACGCCGCCGGCCACCAGCCCGTAGGCCAGCGCCAGGTTGCCGGTGATGTTGCGGTAGGTGCCCGGCGCCATCGGCGCGGGCTTGATCTCGTACTGCACCACGAAGGTCTCGGTGGTCTCGCCGAAGTTCCAGCCGCATCTTGAACGCCGTGATGTTGGCGTCGCGGATGTCGGGCACCTTGGCGAAGCGCTGGCGTCGAGGAACGTGATCGTGGTCTCGGTGGGCCGGCCGTACATCCACGACAGCAGGCCGAGCGCGAACATGTTCTTCGCGCGCGCGGCGTCCTTGCGGGACAGCCCGAACTCCTTGACCGCCTCGACCGTCATGCCGGTCAGGTCGAGCGGGTGGACCGCGAACTCCGCCAGCGAGTCGTCGTCGAGCGGGTTCTCGCTGGTAGCCCGCCTTGGTCGAGGTTGCGGGCGGTGAAGTCGTGGGTGTCCACGATGATCGTGGCGCCGCTGTGGCAGGTCACCCAGGTTGGCGCGGAGCGCCGCGGGGTTCATCGCGACCAGCACGTCGGGCGCGTCGCCGGCGGTGAGGATGTCGTGGTCGGCGAAGTGCACCTGGAACGACGAGACACCCGGCAGGGTGCCCTGGGGCGCCCGGATCTCCGCGGGGAAGTTGGGCAGCGTCACCAGGTCGTTGCCGAACGCGGCCGACTCCTGGGTGAACCGGTCGCCCGGTGAGCTGCATGCCGTCGCCGGAGTCGCCGGCGAACCGGATGATGACGCGGTCGAGCTGCTGGACCTGCTTGGTCACCCTGACGCTACTTCTCCTCGCTGTCCTGTACCCGCGCCCAGTGGATGACGGCGCGACTTCCCACGATAGTCCGCGCTCCGGCGCGCGCCCCACCCGTCCCCCGAAGTGGACGCGCGACCGCGTGTGAGCAGCGACACGCCGTCCCGTTAGGCGGTCAATTCGCACACAAGCGAGTAAGTCACCTAGACTCCTCAACATTACCCAGTTACCTCCACTCGGGTGTGGGGTCAGAAAGAACGAGGACTTTTCCATGGTGAAGACCAACGCCCGCGTCGCGACGCTCGTCGCGGCGGCCCTGTCGGGTGTCCTGGCCTTGAGTGCCTGCTCGACCGCCAACGGCGACGACGGCAGCGATGGTGGGACCGACACGATCGACGTGAACGCGTTCTCCGTGATGGAGGCCGCCAACGAGCCCGTGTTCGCCGACTTCCAGAGCACCTCCGAGGGCAAGGACGTCGAGTTCGCGACGTCGTACGGCGCCTCCGGCGACCAGAGCCGGGCCGTCGTGGCCGGTGCGGACGCCGACGTCGTGCACTACTCCCTCGAGACCGACGTGACCCGTCTCGTCGACGAGGGCCTGGTCGCCGAGGACTGGAAGGACAACGCCGACCAACGGCATCGCCACCTCGTCGGTGGTCGTGTTCGTGGTCCGCGCCGGCAACCCCGACAACATCCAGACCTGGGACGACCTGGTCAAGCCCGGCGTCGAGATCATCACGCCGAACCCCGGTTCGTCCGGCTCCGCGCGCTGGAACATCCTGGCCGCGTGGGCGCACATCACCGGCAACGGTGGCAGCGACGACGAGGCCAAGGCGTTCCTGACCAAGCTGCTCAACAACACCATCGCCCTCCCGGGCAGCGGTCGTGAGGCCACCACCGCGTTCACCGACGGCAGCGGCGACGTGCTGCTGTCCTACGAGAACGAGGCGATCCTGGCCAAGCAGAACGGCGCGGACGTCGACTACGTCCTCCCGCCCGACACCCTGCTGATCGAGAACCCGGCCGCGGTCACCACCGACGCCGACGCCACCGCGCAGGCGTTCCTCGAGTACATGACCAGCCCCGAGGCGCAGGCCGACTACGCCCAGTCCGGGCTTCCGCCCGGTCGTCGACGGCGTCGACATCGGCGAGGTCGAGGGTGCCAACGACCCGTCCGACCCGTTCCCCACCCCCGAGAAGCTGTTCACCATCGACGGTGACTTCAACGGCTGGGGCGAGGCCGCCGACAAGTACTTCGGCGACGGCGAGGAAGGCAACCCGCTCGGCATCATCACCGAGCTCCAGCAGGACACCGGCAAGGTCGGCGACGAGTAATGACCTCCGCCCTCCTCGAAGGGCCGAGCAAGCCCGTCGGGCCGGCGTCCCCCACGGGACGCCGGCCCCGGCGCGTACGTCGGTCGACGCCACGCAACACCCTGACTCGAGGCTCGGGCATCGCGCTGGGCATCGCATGATGTGGTTCAGCCTGCTGGTGCTCATCCCGCTCGCCGCCGTGGTGGCCGCGGCCGCCGCCGGCGGCTGGGACGACTACTTCTCCGTGCTCTCCAACCCGCAGACGTGGGCGGCGGTGCAGCTCACCGTCTCCAGGCGCTCCTGGTCACCGCTCATCAACATCGTCATGGGCACGATCATCGCCTGGGTGCTGGTCCGCGACCGCTTCCCCGGCAAGGTCGCTGCTCGACGTGATCATCGACGTCCCGTTCGCGCTGCCGACGATCGTGGCCGGCCTGGTGCTGCTCTCGCTCTACGGGCCGAACAGCCCGATGGGCCTGCACTGGGCGTTCACCGAGAAGGCCGTGACGCCTGGCGCTGGCCTTCGTCACGCTGCCCTTCGTCGTGCGGACGGTGCAGCCGGTGCTCGAGGAGCTCGAGGCCGACGTCGAGGAGGCCGCCGCCTCGCTCGGCGCGAAGCGGTTCACCATCTTCCGCCGGATCATCCTGCCCAGCCTGGTGCCGGCGATCGCCGCCGGCGCCGCGCTCTCCTTCGCGCGCGCGATCTCGGAGTACGGCTCCCTGGTGCTGCTCTCGCGGCAACCGGCCGTTCCAGACCGAGGTGGTCTCGGTGCGGGTGCTGACCTTCATCGAGAACGGCAACAACGCGTCCGCGGCCGCCCTCGCCTCGGTGATGCTCTTCATCGCCCTCGTGGTCATCGTGGCCCTCGACATCGTGCAGAGGCGGGTGTCGCGTCGTGGTTAACGTCTCGACGCCCACCAAGTGGATCCTGCGGATCCTCGCGGTCGGCTACGTCTTCTTCCTGGTCGCCTGGCCGGTGGCCCTGGTGATCACGCAGACCTTCGCCGGCGGCCTGGACACCCTCGTCGAGACGCTCTGCACGACCCGCAGGTCGTCGGCGCGCTGCAAGCTGAGCGCCCAGGTCGCGCTTCTGGGCCGTCCCATCAACCTGGTCTTCGGCGTCACGATCTCGATCCTGCTGGTGCGCTACGAGTTCCCGGGCAAGCGGGTGCTCTCGGCCCTGATCGACCTGCCGCTGTCGGTATCGCCGGTGGTCGTCGGTCTCGCGATCCTGCTGGTCTACAACGGCCGCGACGGCTGGTTCGGACCGACCGATCGAGAGCGCCGGCCGGGTGGTCATCTTCGACACCCCCGGGATGATCATGGCCACCTGTTTCGTGGCCCTGCCGCTGGTGATCCGCGAGGTCGTGCCGGTGCTCCACGAGATCGGCGACGACCAGGAGCAGGCGGCGCGCAGCCTCGGGGCCAGCTCGCCGCAGACGTTCTGGCGGATCACCCTGCCCAGCATCAAGTGGGCGGTCGTGTACGGCGTGGTCCTGTCCCTCGCCCGGTCCCTCGGCGAGTTCGGCGCGGTCAAGATCGTGTCCGGCAACATCACCGGCCGCACCCAGACCGCCACCTTGGTGGTGGAGGCGAAGTACCAGAACTTCCAGCAGTCGTCGGCGTACGCCACGTCGTTCCTGCTCATCTTCGTGAGCATCGCCTGTCTGATCGTCGTCGCCTTCCTCCGCCCCAAGCAGTCCCTGTGAACACCCCCAGCACCCGAAGGAAATCCCCATGAGCATCGACGTCATCGGACTGACCAAGAAGTTCGGTGACTTCGTCGCCCTCGACGACGTCAACGTCACCCTGCCGACCGGTCAGCTGACCGCCCTGCTCGGCCCGTCCGGCGGCGGCAAGTCCACGCTGCTGCGGATCATCGCGGGGCTCGACAAGGCCGACACCGGCACGGTGACCATCGAGGGCATCGAGGCCACCAAGCTCCCGCCGCAGAAGCGCAACGTGGGCTTCGTGTTCCAGCACTACGCGGTCTTCAAGCACATGACGGTGGCCAAGAACGTCGCCTTCGGCCTCGAGATCCGCAAGCGCGACAAGGCCGAGATCGAGCACCGGGTCGACGAGCTGCTCAAGCTCGTCCACCTCCAGCAGTTCTCGCACCGGCTCCCGTCGCAGCTCTCGGGCGGCCAGCGCCAGCGGATGGCGCTGGCGCGCGCGCTCGCGGTGGAGCCGAAGGTGCTCCTCCTCGACGAGCCGTTCGGTGCGCTCGGACGCGAAGGTCCGCAAGGAGCTGCGCGAGTGGCTGCGCCGGCTCCACGACGAGGTGCCCGTGACCACGGTCTTCGTCACCCACGACCAGGAGGAGGCCATCGAGGTCGCCGACGAGATCGTGGTGATCAACGACGGCCGCGTCGAGCAGGTCGGCACCCCCGACGCAGCTCTACGACGAGCCGGCGAACGACTTCGTGATGTCGTTCCTGGGCGAGGTCACCAGCCTCGGCAACGTCAGCCTGCGTCCGCACGACATCGAGGTGTCGCCTGACCCCGGTGATGGCCGGCGGCGTCGAAGGCGTCGTGTCGCGGTTCCTCCGCGTCGGGTTCGAGGTGCGGCTCACGGTGCTCACCACGACGGGCAGGACGTCTCCGTCATCCTCACCCGCACCCACGCGCGGGCGCTCGGGCTGGAGGAGGGGCAGACCGTCTGGCTCACGCCCGCCTCGGGGGCGAACGTGGTTCCTCGCATGGAGCTGGTCGGCTGACGGGCGGAGCCCGTCGTCCGAGCAGGTCCACGGAGGGCCGCTGGTCGGCTGACGGCGGAGCCGGTCTGCTCGTCAGGAGATGATGGCCTGGTCGACGACGTAGATCCGGGCCTGGACGGTCTCGATGTTGCCGCACAGGATGTGGGCCCCCTGCAGGCCCACGCCGAAGTCCTGGCCGTCGAGCGTCACGGTCAGGACGTCGTCGTTCAGGGTCTGGTGCTCGCCCGCGAGCTGCGAGGGCTCCAGGCGTCCGTCCACGACGTGGTGGCCGAAGTAGCTGCGCGCCTTGTCCGGGTTCGTCACGATCTCGCCGCGCACGTCGAGCGGCACGGCGTTGATCGCCTTGTTGGTCGGGAGGAAGAAGGTCACGTCCTTCCGCTGTCCGAGGCCGACCTGCATCATCTTGCCGTAGGCGTCCCGGAGCTCGGCCTGACCGAGCACGAACAGGTTGGTCGGCATCTCGGCGACCTGGTCGACGGGACGCCCCGACGGCGAGTCGAAGCGACCGCAGGCCGGGCCGAACGGCTTGCCGTCCGGGGGCGGGTCACCGATCGGTGTCGTCGACCCGCCGGACGAGGTCGTGGCCGAGCTCGACTCCGTGGGGGTCTGGGGCGCTGAGGTCGCCGCCGTGCCCGCCGGTTCGTTGTCCCCGTCGCCGCCGCACGCGGCCAGACCGGGGAGCAGGGCCAGCGCGAGCGCCGTCGCGGTCGTGCGCCGTGCCCGAGTCATGGCCCGACTCTACGGAGCCCCGGCCCGGGACGGGAGGATGGCCGGGTGACGGCCCGGCAGATCCACGACGTCGGCCGGCGCCGGGCGTGGGTGATCTGGGCTGACGGCGATGGCGGTGTACGTGCTGGCGGTGTTCAACCGCAGCTCGCTCGGAGTCGCGGGTCTGCTGGCCACCGACCGCTTCGACATCGACGCGGCCGAGCTCGCGTTCTTCACCGTCCTGCAGCTCCTGGTGTACGCCGCGATGCAGATCCCGGTCGGTGTCCTGCTGGACCGCTACGGCTCGCGGGCGCTCCTGCTCACCGGACTGGCGCTGATGACCGTGGGGCAGCTCGGCTTCGCGTACGCCGAGTCGTTCGGCTCGGCCGCCCTCGCCCGGGGCGTGCTCGGCGCCGGGGACGCGATGGTGTTCGTGAGCGTGATCCGGCTGATCACGGTGTGGTTCCTGGTCCGGCAGGCCCCGCTGGTCACCCAGCTCACGGGGCAGCTCGGGCAGCTCGGGGCGGTCGGCGCAGCGGCGCCCCTGGCGCTGGCCCTGCACGCACTCGGCTGGACACCCACCTTCGCGCTCGCCTCGTCGCTGGGCCTGGTGCTGATGGTCGCCGTGGTGCTGATGGTCAAGGACTCGCCCTACACCCGGGACGGCGCGGCGCGGATCAAGCTGTCGGCCCTGGCCGGCTCCCTCCGGACGGTGTGGGGCAACCCGGGCACCCGGCTCGGGATGTGGTCGCACTTCACCTCGCAGTTCTCGGTGACGGTCTTCGTGCTGCTCTGGGGATACCCCTTCCTCGTGCAGGGCCAGGGCTGGTCGACCGGGGCCGCCGCGACGCTGCTGATGGCGATGACCGGCTGGGTGGTGGTGAGCGGGCTCGTCCTGGGTGCGCTGGTGGCGCGGCACCCCTTCTACCGGTCCTACCTCGTCATCGCCGTCGTGCTGATGATGGCGACCGTGTGGGCGGTCGTGCTGCTGCGCTCGACGCCGGCCCCGGTCTGGATGATCGTGGTGCTCGCGTTCGCGACCGCGTCGGGCGGTCCGGCGTCCATGGTCGGCTTCGACCTGGCCCGGTCGTTCACGCCGCTGGAGGCGGTCGGCCGCGCCAACGGCGTCGTCAACATCGGCGGGTTCCTGGCCTCGCTGCTGACCATGGGTCTGGTCGGGGTGGTGCTCGACCGGCTCGAGCCCGGAGGTGCCGCGGCGTACGACCTCGACGACTTCCGGGTGGCTCTGAGCGTGCAGTTCGCCTTCTGGGCCCTCGGGATCGGCCAGATCCTGCGCTACCGCCACAAGGCGGTCAACCACCTCCGCCGGGTCCACCCGGGTGCCGTCGAGGGCATGCGTCGAGGCGTGGCGTTCGTGCATCCCGGCATCGGCGACCGCGAGGGTGTGTGACGTGTGTGAACATGGGGGCATGCCCTGCCGCACGAGCCGGCACCTGGAAGAGAAGAGAGCGACATGTTCCGACTCCTGATCGTCGTCCTGATCGTCGTGGCCGTCGTCGGCCTCGCCGTCGCGCTCATCCGCAACCGCTAGCGCTTCGTGAGCTCGGGAGACCCCTCGGCCTCGTCGTCGACCCCGGAGGCGGAGGCCTCTCGTGACAGCGGGCCGGACCCCCTGCGCGGCTCCCGGACCAGCGGCACCTGGCTCGCCGTGGTCGGGCTGCTGCTCGTCCTGCTGCTGCTGGCGATCTTCATCCTGCAGAACACCCAGGAAGTGGAGATCACCTTCCTCGGTTGGAACGGCGACGCGCCGCTGGCCGCCGCCCTCCTCATCGCCACCGTCGCCGGGCTCGCCATCGCCGCCGCGGCCGGGGCGCTCCGCATCCTGCAGCTACGCCGTCGGGTCAAGCGCGTCCGCCCCTGAGCCCCCCTCGGTGGTCGACCGACGAGCACCCCTCGGGTGATGGACCAACGAAGGCGGAGCGAGCGCTCAGGTGAAGAGGCTGACCCCGCCGGGGCCGACCAGGAGGCCGGTGACGATGATCGCGATGCCCCACAGGACCTGGCCCCGCACCAGCAACCCGAGCCCGCTCATGATCAGCACGACGGCGAAGCTCCAGAGGATCAGCGTCACGGGTGCTCCCTTCAACGTTCCGGACGCGTCTCGACCGCGCGCGCCCGACCAGTCTGGTCCTCCGCGACGCGTGGAGGTGGGCGTCGGCGGAAACCGACGTCTGATGTCTAGTCCGCCCAGGGGCGCCGCTCAGCGGTAGTTGGTGAACTGGACCGCGAACTCGTAGTCCTGCGCCTTGACCAGCGCGATGATCGTCTGCAGGTCGTCGCGCTTCTTCGACGACACCCGGAGCTCGTCGCCCTGGATCTGCGCCTTGACGCCCTTGGGACCCTCGTCACGGATCAGCTTGGAGATCTTCTTCGCGTCCTCGGAGGTGATGCCCTCCTTGAGCGCGATCCCGATCTTGGACTGCTGGCCGGACTGTCGCGGCTCGCCGGCGTCGAGGATCTTCAGGGACTGGTCGCGCTTGATGAGCTTGGTCTTGAAGACGTCGAGGACGGCCGTGGCGCGGTCGTCGGCGGACGCGGTGATCTCGATCGCGTCCTCACCCTTCCACTCGATCGCGGCGCCGGTGCCTTTGAAGTCGAAGCGGGTAGCGATCTCGCGGGCGGTCTGTCCCAGCGCGTTGTCGACCTCCTGGCGGTCGATCTTGCTGACGATGTCGAACGACGAGTCGGCCATGGTGTCCTCCAGTTTTCTGCTGCTGCGGATCAGACGCTATCGTTGCGCCTCGTTGTTCCTCGACCAAGTCGGTCGTGGTCAGCACCCCGGCAGGTTGCCCGAGCGGCCAATGGGAACGGACTGTAAATCCGTCGGCGTATGCCTTCGCAGGTTCGAATCCTGCACCTGCCACCTTTGTGATGTCTCAGGACATCGGAAGCTGCCGGACCTGCAACTGCGGGTTCGGCAGTGGTCATTTTCGGGGTGGTCGGGTGGGTCCTTTGGGCGCGTCGGGGCGCACTATGGATGGGTGAAGCAACCCATTGAGCTCTCGTGGGCTCGCTGTCTTGAGCTGCTGTCGGGCTCCGAAGTTGGCCGGGTGGCGTTGTGTACCGACACCGGCCCCCTGGTCTGGCCGGTGAACTACTCGATGGTCGAGGACGCCATTGTGTTCCGCACCAGTCCCAACAGCATGTTGGGCACGTTGGCATGGAACAGCCGTCTGGCCTTTGAGGTGGACCGCATCGACCTCGACCGTGAGGAGGGGTGGAGCGTGTTGGCCACGGGTCCCGGTGAGATGGTCGAGGATCCTGACGAGTTGGGGCTGATCCGGACGTTTCGGGACCCGCACCCCTGGGCGGGCGGGGCGACCCGGCTGTTGTACGTGCGGCTGCGCTGGGTCAGGCTGACGGGTCGTGAACTCGGTTGACCAGGCGCGCTGACGGTCTGCTGGCTATCGGCTGTCCGGCTCCGACGGAGTGTGTGACTCCCGGCCTCCGCCGTGGGCCTGTTCTGCTCCGCCACGATGGGTTGACGGGCGCCACCTGGTGCGACGGCCGTAGGGAGCTGGACCGCTTGCGGATTCTTGTGCTCGGCGCTGGTGTGATCGGCAGCGTGTACGCGGGCAAGCTGCTGGAAGCCGGGCACGACGTGGTCCTCCTCGCCCGCGGTTCCCGTCTGGTCGACCTGCAGACGCACGGGCTGATCTTGGAGGATGCGGAGTCCGGGAACCGTTCCGTGTTGCCGGTGCCCTCGGTCAGCGAGCCCGAGGCAGACGATCACTTCGACCTGGTGCTCGTCCCGGTCCGCGCGGAGCAGCTCATGAGCACGCTGCCGGTCCTGACCGGCATGACCGACGGTTCGCACGTGCTGTTCTTCGGCAACACCGCCAACCGCCAAGCGGACCTGACGGCCACCCTGGGTGAGCGTGCTCTGTTCGGCTTCCCGGCGGCCGGAGGTACCCGGGACGGCCCGGTCGTCACGTACGTGCTGATCAGTCAGCAGAAGACGATGCTCGGCGAACCGGACGGCACGACCAGTCCCCGGGTCCGACACCTCCAGGGCGTCCTCAACGAAGCCGGATTCCCCACCGTCATCAGCGCCAACATCGAGGACTGGCTCATGGCGCACGCCGCGTTCGTCGTGCCGATCGCGTTCGCCCTCTACCGGGTCGGGGTCGACCCGGCCAGGCTCGCCGCCGACCCCGTCAGCATGCGCCTGATGGTCCTCGCCACCCGCCAGGCGTTCACCGCGCTACGCGCTACCGGCAACGACGAGATCCCCACCAACCTTCGCATCCTCTACCGGCTCCCGACCAGGGTCGTCACCGGCTACTGGCGCCGTGTGCTCAAGAGTCCCCGAGGAGAACTGTGGTTCGGCGCACACAGCAGGGCCGCCCCCGAGGAGATGCGCGGGCTGGCCGACCAGCTCCAGGAAACCCTGCTCCACACCGGGCACCCCACGCCCGACCTCGAGCGGTTGCTGGCTACCCGCCCCTGACCAAAGGGCCATCGACGGTACGCCGGACGAGCGCGGCCCTTTGTCCGTGCGGGTCACACACCCGTCTCGGCGGACACCCTGCCCTGCTCGACGGCGTCGCGCAGAGCCGCGAAGTCCCGGTCGTTCTGGTCGGCGTAGGTCTCGGCGAAGGTCGCGATCGACCGGTCGAAGCGGTCGCTGGTCCCGAGATAGCTCGAGATCGCGACCGGGTCACCGGACCGGGCGTGGGCCCGGGCCAGGGTCCACCCGCACAGGCGGCCGTAGGTGGCCAGCGTCGTCGGGTCCATCGCCTCGATGATCGCCGACCCCTTGCCGTCCCACATCTGGCGGACGTAGAAGTCGCGGGTCACCCCGTCGATCCCGTCGGTCCGCACCCAGCCGAGCAGCACGTCGCTGGCCGCCTGCATGAGCCGCTGGCCCTCGACCACCCGCTGGCCGTGGTTGGCGTGCTTGCTCTTCCCCAAGAAGGGCTCCAGCACGGAGGTCTGGGCCTCCTTGGCCTGGAGGAACAGCGGGTCGTCCAGGTCCTTGCCGAGCATCAGGACCACCCACGCCCGGGTGCCGACGCTGCCGACGCCGACGACCTTGCGGGCGGCGCCCACGAAGTCGTAGCGGTCCATCAGGCGCCGGTGGTCGCCCTGGAGGCTGCGCCGGTAGGAGCCGATCATCAGGCGCGGAACCCGTCCTCGACACGGTGGTACTCGACGTCGGGAAGCAGATCCTCCAGCGGCACGATCAGCGGCGGATCCCCGGTGAGCCGGGGTCGCCCGTCGACGACGGTGACGAGCTTCTTGAAGGCTCTGACGCTGTCCTTGGCCCGCGCCTTGGCCACGTTGCGGGCGTACCGCTTCTGGGCCGGCTTGTCCATCTGTGACACCCAGCGACGCTCGATCTCGTCGGTGTCGAGGCGCGAGGTCCACACGTTCATCGTGCGCATCGCGGCGAAGTCCGCCATCGAGTTCCGGTACGCCTCGGTCACCGCGAGGTTGACGGCCTGGCGCTCGTCGGCGTCGAAGCCGCGGTCCCGACCCGCGACCGCGAAGCTGGCCACCAGCCGTTTGACGTCCCACTCGAACGGGCCGGGCAGGGTCTCGTCGAAGTCGTTGATGCTGAACACCAGCCGTCGGTCCGGGGCGGCGAAGACCCCGAAGTTCGACAGGTGGGCGTCACCGCACAGCTGCACGGTCAGGCCCGTGCGGGGGACGGCGGCCAGGTCTGAGGCCATCAGGTAGGCGGCGCCGCGGTAGAAGGTGAACGGCGAGACGAGCATCCGGCCGTAGCGGATGGGCACCAGCTCGGGCACCCGGGTGGTGGCCTGCTCCTCGCAGCAGGTCCACCGGGTCGGCCCGGTCCGGGGCCGGCCGCCACGTCTCGTGCACCGAGCGGGGTACCGCGCTCCGCGCCTGCTTCCCGACGGCGGCCCGCTCGGCGACGGTGCGCGGTGCTGGTCCCTGGTTCGACGCCATCTCCCGATCGCACCGCACCCAGCGCGGATGCGCGTCACCTGCCCGGGGTGAGGGTGACGCGTCGGGCCGGTGTCACCTGATGCGGGTGAGGCCGGTTCCGCTCGAGGGGGAGAGGCTCGCACCGAACGTCCACGAAACGGAGTGCGTGATGGCCTGTCTGTTCGTCCTGCTGGGCGGCATCTTCCCGCGCTTCGCCCTGATCATCGTCTGGATCGCCCGCCCCAAGATGGTGGATGCGGCCTTCGACACCTGGATCTGGCCCCTGCTCGGCTTCCTCTTCCTCCCGTTCGCCACGCTGATCTACGTGATCCTCTGGAAGACCGGTGGCCTCGACGGCTGGGACTGGTTCTGGGTGTTCCTGGCCGCCCTGCTCGACATCGGTCACTGGGGCGCCTCAGCCACGCAACGTCGCCAGATGCCGGGCTACCCCTCCAGCTCTCAGGCGTGACCCAAACCACCAGCAGACCACCACCACCGCTCGACGAGCTCGGCCCCGTCGACTACGTCGTCGTCGAGTTTCCCGAGGGCCAGGGCACGTCAACGGGCCAGCCTGGTCCCGACCGAGGCTGACGCCGCAACGACCGAAGGGAACTGACCGTCCCGTCAGAGGTGCTCGAGTGGTACGCGTCGGCGCCGCATCTGAGGAACGCGTGACCGGCTAGCGTGCGGAGCATGACCGACGCACGCAGCCTGTCCCAGGAGGAGGCCCGGGAGCGCGGTGCGCTCCTCGACGTCCACCGCTACGACCTCGACGTCGACCTCACCGGTCTCGCCGACGGTGACACCCTGCGCACCACCTCGCGGGTGACCTTCTCGGCCGGGACGCCCGGCGCCACGACGTTCATCGAGTGCCTCGGCGAGGTCGAGGAGGCCACCCTGAACGGCATGCCGCTGCCGACCGGCGCTCTGCCGGGAGGCCGGCTCGCGCTGCCGGACCTGGCGGCCGACAACGTGGTCGTGGTGCGCTCGGTGCAGCGCCGCACGGGCGCGGGCCAGGGCGTCCATCGTGCCGTCGACCCCGCCGACGGCGAGGTCTACGTGT
This sequence comes from uncultured Actinomycetota bacterium, assembly GCA_963791275.1. GTDB lineage: Bacteria > Actinomycetota > Actinomycetes > Propionibacteriales > Nocardioidaceae > Nocardioides. The sequence goes on along the minus strand of CAWBRP010000003.1, from coordinate 169,079 downwards.
GGATGAGCTTCGAGCCCGACGACGCGCGCGTCGTCTTCGCCTGCTTCGACCAGCCCGACCTCAAGGCGGTCTTCGGCATCACCGTCCACGTTCCGGAGCCCTGGATCGTGACCAGCAACACCGGCGACGCCGCGGTCGTCACGACGGAGGGGGTCAGCACCTGGTCGTACGCCGACACCCCGCCGCTGTCGACGTACATCCCGGTGGTCAACGCCGGCCGGTTCGTGGAGCTGCGCAGCGAACGCGGCGGCTACGACCTCGGCCTCTACGCCCGTCGCTCGCTGGCGCCGATGCTGGAGCGCGACGCCGAGGAGCTCTTCGACCTGACCGCGAAGGGCCTCGCCTTCTTCGGCGAGCAGTTCGCGCTGCCGTTCCCGCAGCAGCGCTACGACCAGGTCTTCGCTCCCGAGATGGGGGGCGCGATGGAGAACTACGGGTGCGTCACGTGGAGCGACAGCTTCATCTTCCGCGACCCACCGTCGTACTCCGAGCGCGAGGTCCGCGCGCTCGTGCTGCTGCACGAGATGGCGCACATGTGGTTCGGCGACATGGTGACCATGCGCTGGTGGGACGACCTGTGGCTCAACGAGTCCTTCGCGGAGTGGGCGTGCGGCTGGGCCGCGGTGGCGTGCACCGAGTTCACCGACATGTGGGCGATGATGCTGGCGACCGAGAAGCAGGACGCCTACGCCGCTGACGCGGCGCCGACCACGCACCCGATCCGCCAGACGCTCGTCGACGTCGCGAGCGCCGCGGCCACCTTCGACGACATCACCTACCCCAAGGGCGCCGCGGTCCTCAAGCAGCTGGTCGCCTACGTGGGCGAGGACGTCTTCGTGACCGCCCTGCGCAGCTACTTCCGCAAGCACGCCTGGGGGAACACGACGCTGGACGACCTGATCGCCGAGGTCGCGGCGGCCAGCGGACGCGACCTGTCCGGCTGGGTGGAGGGCTGGCTGGAGACCGCGGGCACCGACCGGCTCGTCCTCGAACGGCGCGCCGACGGCCTCACGCTCGTCGCGACGTCCCCGGAGGGGCGGGGCCCGCTCCCGCACCGGCTGCAGGTCGGCGGCTACGTCGAGGCGGGCGACGGACTCCGCCTGGTCGAGACGACTCTCGTCACGGTGGACGGCGACCGCACCGAGGTGCCTGGTGGCACCAAGGCGGACCTGCTGCTCGTGAACGACGAGGACCTGACCTTCGCGGTCGTGCGTCCCGACCCGGCCTCGCTGGACCTGCTGCTCTCCCGCGGGGCCGAGCTGCCGACGGCGGTGGGTCGCACGCTCGCGGTCACCACCGCCTGGAACATGATGTACGACGGTGAGCTGACCGCCGAGCGGTTCGTCGACTGCGCGGTCGGCGTGCTCGCCCGGGAGACCGCCGACTCGGTCATCGAGCCGCTGCTCGGCCGCCTGGTCCAGGCCGCGGACCACTGGGCGCCGCGGGCGGCGCGGCCCGCCCTGCTCACCCGGGTCGCCGACCTGTGCCTCTCCCTCGCGGAGAGCCCGGAGCGTCGCCAGGCGGCCTTGCGCGGCCTCGCGCAGAGCGCCACCACACGCGACCAGCTCGCCGCGTTGGAGCGCGACGCCGCCGAACCCGATCTCCAGTGGCGCCGGCTCGCCCGGCTGGCCGAGCTGGGGGCGCTCGACGAGGACGACCTCGAGCGGCTGCTCGCCGCCGATCCCAACCCGGACGCCTGGATCAACGCCGCCCAGGTGCACGCCGCGCTGCCCACTGCCGCGGCGAAGGACCGGGCCTGGCAGACGGTGGTGCTCGACCGGAAGATCCCGCCGGGCGTGCTCGGCCTGGTCGGCCGGTCGTTCTGGCGGCCCGGGCAGGACGACCTGCTGGCGCCGTACGCAGAGCGGTTCGTGGCCGCGCTGCCGCTGCTCGGGGACGCGGGCATGCTGTGGGCCCTGAGCCTCTCCGGTGGCTTCTACCCAGCGGTCGGGGGCGGCGACGGGTTCGTCGAGCGGCTCGAGGAGGCGGCCGGCGGGGCCGACGTGAGCCCGCTGGTGCGCCAGTCGGTGCGGGCGCTCAACGACCGTCGGCGCCGGCGCGAGGCCGCGCGCGGATGATCGCGCGGCCGCGGTCTACGGCGAGCCGGGGGCCGGCGAACTGTCCCTGACGGGTGTCAGGGGCGCGCGGCCACGATCGTGCCGGTCACCTCGCCGAGGGCCAGCAGCCCCCCGCCGGTCGAGGGTGCGGAGTACCGCAGCGTGACGGTGTCGCCGTCCTCGAGGAAGGTCCGCTCGGTGTCGCCGACGGCGAACGGCTGGGTGCCGCCCCAGCTCAGCTCCAGGAACGACCCGCGCTGCCCCGGGTCGGGGCCGCTGATGGTGCCGGAGGCGAAGAGGTCACCGGGCCGCACGCTGGCGCCGTTGCAGGTCAGGTGGGCGAGCATCTGCGCGGGGGACCAGTACATCGAGCGGTACGGCGGCCGGGCGACCACCGTGCCGTTGACCTCGACCTCCACCGCGATGTCCAGCCCGGCCGGCTCCGCGACGCGCAGGTAGTCCAGTGGCTCGGGCTGCTGCCCGGGCAGCGGGGTCCACGCGGCGCCCAGGGCCTCCAGGGGGGTGACCCAGTGCGAGATCGACGTGGCGAACGACTTGCCCAGGAACGGGCCGAGCGGGACGTACTCCCACGCCTGGATGTCCCGGGCCGACCAGTCGTTGAGCCCGACGACGCCGAAGACGTGGTCGGCGAAGGCAGCGGTCGACACCCGGGAGCCGAGCGCGGACCCGGCACCGAGCACGAAGCCGAGCTCGGCCTCGATGTCCAGGCGCCGGGACGGACCGAAGGTGGGCGACCCATCTTCTGCTCGCTTCCGCTGGCCGCTGGGCCGGATCACGTCCGTCCCGGAGGGCACGACGGTGCCGCCGCGACCGTGGTAGCCGACCGGGAGGTGCCGCCAGTTCGGCAGCAACGGCTCCTGGTCCGGCCGGAAGATCCGGCCGACGTTGGAGGCGTGGTCGAGCGAGGCGTAGAAGTCGACGTAGTCCCCGACAGCGAACGGCATCAGCAGGTCGACCTGGTCGAGCGGAACCAGGTGGGGTCGCACGAGGTCCCGGTGGGTCGGGTCGGTGAGCAGCCCCGAGATCCAGGCGCGGGTCTCGCTCCACACCCGGCGTCCGGCACCGAGGAACGCGTTGAGGGACGTCCGCTCGAAGAGGTGCTGGCTGTCCGGCCGGTCCGCCGCCGCCACCCGCGCGAGGTCGACCACGTGGTCACCGATCCGGACGCCCACCCGGGCCGGCTCGTCGTGGCGCGCGAAGGCGCCGTACGGCAGGTGGTCGACGTCGTACGGCGACCCGGCCGCGCCCTCGACCCAGGTGCCGGCCGATGAGGTGGTCACAGGTCCTCCAGCAGGCCGGTCGCGACCAGGGTCTCCAGGGGCTCCTCGACGAGCACGAGCCGAACGAGGTGAACCAGCGCCGCCCGCCCGGACAGGTCCGTGTCGATCGCGAGCGTGACCAGCGCGACGTCGTCCTGGTCGTCGAGGATCGCGGCCACCTCGTCGGTGGCACAGCCGTCGAACGCCAGCCGCGTCGCGGTCAGCACGTTGAGGAAGCCGTGGTGCTCGAAGCCGGTCTCGGGGTCCCGGTGTCGCACGCGCGCGATGCATCCGGCGGTGCACTTGAACGGCGTCTCGCGGTCGAGCGCCGCGTCGATCCAGGAGGCGAGGGTCCGCGCGGACGGGAACAGGTCGGCCTCCAGGCCGCCGGTGCGGAACTTCAGGCGGAGCTCGGCCTGGGCCACCTCGTCCGCCGCGCGCAGCCAGTCGGCGCCGGGCGTCCGCCTGCGGGCAGCTCGACGTACACGGGGACGTCGTCGGCGAGCGCGCCCTCGGACCGGGCGGCGTCGACGGCTGCGACCACGCGCCTGGCGTTCCCGGTCAGGTCGTCGAGGTCGCGCAGGGAGATCTCGAGGCCGGCCAGCGCCAGGCCGCAGCTTGCGCGCAGAGTGCGGCCGGCCCGGCCACCTGCCCGGCGCCCCCGGTGACCACGACCGACAGGCGCGCGGGCGAGCCCCGCAGCAGGGGCACGTCGGTGTCGCGGACCACGAACGAGCCCACCAGGTCGGCCCACCACTCCGAGCGCCGCGCCACGTGCGCCGCGGCCGCCTCGTGCAGCGGTGCGTCGCCCGGCGGGAAGATCGCCGCGTCGTCGACGAGGCCCACCCAGGTCGGACGTAGGTCCTCGGCGGACCTGTCGGTCGAGCTCGTCGAGACCATGGGCGCCACTGTAGAGCGCCCTAGGATCACCCCATGGCCCACTACCGGCAGGTCGGAGACGTTCCACCCAAGCGGCACACGCAGCACCGGGATCCGGATGGGAACCTCTACCGCGAGGAGCTCATGGGCGAGGAGGGCTTCTCCTCCGACTCGGCCCTGCTCTACCACCGGGGGGTGCCTTCGGCGATCGTCGACTCGCAGATCTGGGAGCTGTCCGACCAGAGCCGGACGCCCAACCACCCACTCAAGCCGCGACACCTGAGGCTGCACGACCTCGAGACGGGCACCGATGCGGTCACCGGTCGCCGGATGGTGCTCGGCAACAACGACGTCCGGATCGCCTACGTCGTCACCGGCACCGACCCGTCGGCCTACTACCGCAACGCCATCGGCGACGAGTGCGTGTACGTCGAGACCGGCTCGGGCAGCGTGGAGACGGTGTTCGGGGTGCTGGCCTACCGGGCCGGCGACTACGTGATCGTGCCCCGGGCGACCGACCACCGGTGGGTGCCGGCCGAGCCGAGCCGGCTCTACGCCATCGAGGCCAACAGCCACATCCATCCACCCAAGCGCTACCTGAGCCGGTTCGGCCAGATGCTCGAGCACGCGCCGTACTGCGAGCGCGACCTCTACGCGCCGAGCGAGACCCACCTGGTCGAGGGCACCGACGTCGAGGTGCTCGTGAAGCACCGCACCAGCGGCGGCATCGTCGGGTCGCGGCTGACCTACGCCACCCACCCGTTCGACGTGGTCGGCTGGGACGGCTGCCTCTACCCCTACACGTTCAACGTCGAGGACTACATGCCCATCACCGGCAAGGTCCACCAGCCGCCGCCGGTGCACCAGGTCTTCGAGGGCTGGAACTTCGTGGTCTGCAACTTCCTGCCGCGCAAGGTCGACTACCACCCGCTGGCGATCCCGGTGCCGTACTACCACTCCAACGTCGACTCCGACGAGGTGATGTTCTACGTCGGCGGCGACTACGAGGCGCGCAAGGGCTCGGGCATCAACCTGGGCTCGATCTCGCTGCATCCCGGCGGGCACGCGCACGGCCCTCAGCCGGCCGCGATCGAGGCGTCGCTGGGTGCGGAGTACTTCGAGGAGTCGGCGGTCATGGTCGACACCTTCGCGCCGCTGGAGCTCGGCGAGGGTGGTCGCGCGGTCGAGGACCCGGCGTACGCCTGGTCGTGGGCCGGCCGCGGCCCCGACGGCGGGGACAGCCCCGCCGTCTTCTCCAACTCCTGAGCCGAGCCCCCGGCTGTCGTCAGGGTCCACCGGGTACCAAGGGCGTATGGCCAGACGCACGCGACCCCAGGACTTCGACGAGGCCGATGTCGAGGTGGGGCGCCCGTCGCGCGCGGCGGCGGGCGTCACCGGCGTGACCGTCGCCTTGCGCCGATCCGTCCAGCAGATGGGGGTGCGCCGCAGCACCCGGTCGCTGCGCAAGCTCAACCAGGCCGACGGCTTCGACTGCCAGGGCTGCGCGTGGCCCGACCCCGCGCCGGGAGACCGGCACCACGCCGAGTTCTGCGAGAACGGCGCGAAGGCGGTCGCCGACGAGGCCACCCGCGACCTGCTGGACAGGTCGTTCATGGCGGCGCACCCGGTGGCCGACCTGGCCGAGCACACCGACTACTGGCTCAACCAGCAGGGCCGGATCACCGAGCCGTTCGTGCTGCGCGAGGGCGGCACCCACTACGAGCCGGTGTCCTGGCCCGACGCGTTCGCGCTGATGGCCCGTCACCTCCGGGCGATCGACCCGGACCAGGCGATCTTCTACACCTCCGGGAAGGTCTCCAACGAGGCGGCGTACCTCTACCAGCTCTTCGCCCGCGCCTACGGCACCAACAACCTGCCCGACTGCTCGAACATGTGCCACGAGTCGACCTCGGTCGGACTCCAAGAGGTGATCGGCATCGGCAAGGGCTCGGTGTCGCTGGACGACGTCCACGAGGCTGAGCTGATCGTGATCATGGGCCAGAACCCGGGCACCAACCACCCACGGATGCTCACGGCCCTGGAGACCGCGAAGCGGAACGGCGCCCGGATCATCGCGGTCAACCCGCTCAAGGAGGCGGGCCTGATCCGCTTCAAGAACCCGCAGACGCCGCGCGGCGTGGTGGGGCCGGGCACCGGGCTGGCCGACCTCTACCTGCAGATCCGCGGCGGTGGGGACCTCGCGCTGCTCCAGGCGATCGGGTCGCTGCTCCTGCAACGGGGGAGTGTCGACCACGACTTCGTGGCCCAGCACACCACCGGCTTCGAGCAGTACGCCGCCGCGCTGGCGACGCTCGACTGGGACGTCGTGCTGGCCTCCACCGGGCTCACCCGGGCCGAGATCGAGCAGGCCGCCGAGATGTTCGCCGCCTCGGCGCAGGACGGTCACCTGCTGGGCGATGGGCATCACCCAGCACCGCAACGCCGTCGCCACCGTCAAGGAGATCGTCAACCTCGCGCTCCTCCAGGGCAACATCGGCAAGCCCGGAGCCGGGCTGTGCCCGGTGCGCGGCCACTCCAACGTCCAGGGCGACCGCACCATGGGCATCTGGGAGCGGGTGCCCGACCACTTCCTCGACAGCCTGCGCGACGAGTTCGGCTTCGAGCCGCCCCGGGAGCACGGCCTCGACAGCGTCGCCGCGATCAAGGCGCTGCGCGACGGCGACGCCCGGGTGTTCGTGGGCCTCGGCGGCAACTTCGTCTCCGCCGCCCCCGACACGTCGGTGACCGAGGAGGCGATGCGGTCGGCCGCCCTGACCGTGCACGTCTCCACCAAGCTCAACCGCTCGCACGTCGTGCACGGCCGCGAGGCCCTCATCCTCCCGGCGCTCGGGCGCAGCGAGCGGGACCTGACCGGCGGTCGGCTGCCAGCGGGTCACGGTCGAGGACTCCATGTCGTCGGTGCACGCCTCGCACGGCCCGTTGACGCCCGCGTCGTCGGACCTGCGCTCGGAGGTGGACATCGTCTGCTCGCTCGCCGAGGCGACCCTGGCCGGGGTGGAGGCGACCGCAGGCATCCCGTGGGACCGGTTCCGCGCGGACTACGCCGAGATCCGGCACTCGATCGCCCGGGTGGTCCCCGGGTGCGCGGCGTACGACGAGAAGGTCCGCCGGCCCGGCGGCTTCGTGCTGCCGCACCCCCCACGCGACTCCCGCGAGTTCCCCACCGAGGACGGCCTGGCCGTCTTCACGGTCAGCCCGATGGAGGTCCTGCAGGTGCCCGCGGGTCGCCTGTTGCTCCAGACGCTGCGGTCCCACGACCAGTTCAACACCACGATCTACGGGCTCAGCGACCGCTACCGCGGGATCGAGGGTGGCCGGCGGGTGGTGTTCGCGCACCCCGACGACATCACGAGCCTGGGCTTCGAGCCGGGGGACCTCGTCGACGTGGTCAGCGAGTGGGAGGACGGCTCCGAGCGGCAGGTGCCCACCTTCCGCCTCGTGGCCTACGACGTGCCCCGCGGCTGCGCGGCCGCGTACTACCCGGAGACCAACCCGCTGATCCCCCTCGAGCACACCGCCGAGGGGAGCAACCAGCCGGTGTCCAAGGCCGTCATCGTGCGGCTGGAGCGAGCCGCCGGCGGGGAGTCCGGGGTGCGGCACGCCAGCGATGCGGGGAAGGTCACGCCGTCCGGTCGGGGCGACGAGGCCAAGCGCGCCACCTCCCCGCTCCACCTCTCCTGAGGCGGCCCCGGCGGCCGAGGACGTCCGGAGACGACCTGGACGTTCTTGACGCCTCGGTCGAGGCGCGAGGATATTGACGGGGGGAGGTCGTGTGACCGGGTCCCGGGTCCCGGGCCGAAGGGCACCATCATGCGCTCACGACGAACCGCCCGACGCTGGCAGAGCCTCGCGGCAGCCGCAGTTCTGCCGGTCGCTCTCCTCGCCGCCCAGCCCGTCGCTCCCGCGACCGCGGCACCCGCGGCGTCCTCCCTGAACTGGTCGCCGTGCTACCAGGACGTCGGCGCGGAGACGGGTGTGACGTACCAGTGCGCGACGCTCCAGGTCCCACTCGACTACGGCACCCCCGCCGGCGGGTCGGTCCAGATCGCGGTGGTCAAGGTGCCGGCACGGGATCCGGAGCACCGGATCGGCTCCCTCTTCCTCAACCCGGGAGGACCGGGCGGGTCCGGGGTCGACTTCGCCCTGTTCTTCGGCCCGTTCGCCGGCGAGCTCCTCGGTGAAGACGTCAGGGACCGGTTCGACATCGTGGGGTTCGATCCGCGCGGCGTCGGCCGGAGCGCCGCCCTGCGGTGCTTCGGCAACCTCAAGCAGTCGACGCAGGTGTTCGCGCCGTTCGCCTTCCCCATGACGCCGGAGGAGGAGGCGGTGGTCGCGACCGGTGACCAGCTCCTCGCCGACCAGTGCGCCAAGCGTGGCAGCAAGCTGGCCGAGCACATGTCGACCGCCAACGTCGCCCGCGACCTCGACCGGCTCCGCGCCGCCGTCGGCGACGGGGGGCTGACCTATCTCGGACTGTCGTACGGCTCCTACCTGGGCACGACCTACGCCAACCTGTTCCCCGACCGGGTCCGGGCCCTGGTCGTCGACGGCGTCCTGGACCCCGTGGCCTGGGCCAACGTGGAGGGGACGGTGCCGTTCTCGACACGCCTGCGCTCCGACCAGGGCGCGCAGACGACGCTCGAGAAGTTCTTCACCCTCTGCGACGCCGCCGGCCCGGACTGTTCCTTCGCTCCCGACTCGCAGGACCGGTTCGTCGACCTCGCCGATCGGCTCCGCGCCGGGCCGGTCATCGTCACCGACAGCGAGACCGGCGACCAGTTCCCCTTCACCTATGCCGACCTGATCGGCACCACCCTCGGTGCGGCTCTACGACCCCTTCTCCTTCCCGTTCCTGGCCGACTTCCTCGCCGAGCTCGAGGCCCAGGCCTCTGCGGCGAGGATCGGCGCTTCGCTCGGCCGGCTCGCCGGCGTCAACGGCTTGGTCAACAATCGCGGCTTCCCGCACTACCCGAACTTCGTCGAGGCCTTCCCCGCAGTCGCCTGCGAGGACGGCAACAACCCCGACGACCACGCGGTGTGGTCGCAGCAAGGGGCGGCGGCCGATGCCCAGTTCGGCTACTTCGGGCGCGCGTGGACCTGGGCGTCGAGTCCGTGTGCGTCGTGGCGGCTCGAGGACGGGGACCGGTACCTCGGCCCCTTCGACCGGCACACGGCCAACCCGGTGCTCGTGATCGGCAACCGCTACGACCCCGCGACCCGCTACCAGGGTGCCGAGACGGTGGCCGGGCTGCTGCCGGGCTCGGCGCTGCTCACTGTGGACGTGCCCGGCCACACCTCGCTCGGTGCGAGTCCGTGCGCCGGCGCCCTGACCGGGGCGTACCTCCTCGACCCTGGGCAGGCGGCAGGCATCGACGGGGTCGTGTGTCCGCCCGAGATCGACTTCTTCGCGTCGGCGGCGCGCTCGACCAGCGACGCACGGGCGCTTCGACACCTGCTCATGCCGATCACCGCGGGCCGCCCCTGACCGGGTACGACGGCGCGCGGCACACTGGAGGGGTGAGCAACTCCGAGCGTGACCCCGCCGAGATCCTCTGCGTGGCCGGAGACGCCGACGGCGTCGAGGTGATCGCGCCGCGCCTGGTGCCCCTCGGCGGGCTGCGGGCCATGCAGGTCCGGCGGACCCTGCCGTCCCGGGAGAGGTCGCTGGTCGGCGCCTGGTGCTTCGCCGACCACTACGGACCCGATCCCGTCGCGGAGACCGGCGGGATGTCCGTCGCGCCGCACCCGCACACCGGCCTGCAGACGGTGAGCTGGCTCTTCACGGGCGAGATCGAGCACCGCGACAGCGACGGCCACCACGCCACGGTCCGTCCCGGCGAGCTCAACTTGATGACCGCGGGCCGCGGCATCAGCCACTCCGAGGTCTCGCTGCCGGACACGACCACCCTGCACGGGGTCCAGCTGTGGGTGGCGCTGCCGGACGCCGTCCGGCACGCCGACCCGGGCTTCGCGCACTACGCACCACCGCCGCTGCGCGGGGACGGCTGGTCGGCGCGGGTCTTCCTCGGGTCCCTTCTGGGTGACGAGTCGCCGGTCGAGACCGCGACCCCGCTCCTCGGCGCCGAGCTGCTGCTGGACGCCGGCACGACCCTCACGCTCGACGTGGACCCGACCTTCGAGCACGGGCTCCTGGTCGACACCGGCCGGGTCGCCCTGGCCGGCGCCGACGTCGCGCGCGCCGAGCTCGGGTACGTCGCACCGGGCCGCGCGCAGCTGGAGCTGCACGCCACCGAGCAGGCCCGGCTCGTCCTCCTCGGCGGGCCACCCTTCGGTGAGCCGATCATGATGTGGTGGAACTTCGTGGGCCGCACCCACGAGGAGATCGTGGCCTTCCGCGCGGAGTGGCAGCAGCAGATCTCGCGCGACGGAGCCGTCGTCCGCGACAGCCAGGAGGTCGCCGCGGGACGGTTCGGCGTGGTGCTCGACGACCACCTGCCGCCGATCCCCGCTCCCGAGATGCCTCAGGTCCGGCTGCGTCCTCGCGGGTGAGCAGCGGGGTGGGTCGCGGAGACGTCACGGAATCGTCAGCGGCCTCCCGTTGTGCGGGTCCGCGGACGACGTGAGAGTGGGGGGATGACCGACCCCGACTTCACCGGCCTCCGCGCGACCTTCGTCAACTGCACGCTGAAGAAGAGCCCCGAGCCGAGCAACACCCAGGCCCTGGTCGACGCGAGCGCCGCGATCATGCGCAAGCACGGGGTCGAGGTGGACGTGTTGCGCCTCGTCGACCACGACGTGGCCACCGGGGTCTACCCCGACATGCGTGAGCACGGCTGGGAGACCGACGCCTGGCCCGACCTCTACCCGGGCATCCTCGACTCCGACATCCTCGTCGTCGCCGGCCCGATCTGGCTGGGCGACAACTCCAGCGTCACCAAGCTGCTCATCGAGCGGATCTACTCGCTCTCCGGCCGGCTCAACGAGAAGGGGCAGTACCTCTTCTACGGCCGGGTCGCCGGCTGCCTGATCACGGGCAACGAGGACGGCATCAAGCATTGCGCCCAGAACATCCTCTACAGCCTCCAGCACGTCGGCTACACGATCCCGCCCAACGCCGATGCCGGGTGGATCGGCGAGGCCGGCCCCGGCCCGTCGTACCTCGACCCGGGCAGCGGCGGCCCGGAGAACGACTTCACCAACCGCAACACCACCTTCATGACCTGGAACCTGCTGCACCTCGCGGCGATGCTCAAGGAGGCGGGTGGGGTCCCCGGCCACGGCAACCAGCGCCAGGAGTGGGACGCGGGCGCCCGCTTCGACTACGAGAACCCGGAGTACCGCTGAGCGCCAACGAGCGCACCCGTCGGACCCCTCTGCCAGGATCGGTGCCGTGCCCGGACCGGTGATCGGCGACGACGGGGTGGCCCGCTGCCCCTGGGCGGCCGGCCACCCGGTCAACCAGCGCTACCACGACACCGAGTGGGGGATGCGGGTCAGCGGCGAGGCGGCGTACCTCGAGCGGCTCACGCTGGAGGCGTTCCAGTCCGGTCTGTCCTGGCTGACCATCCTCAACAAGCGCGAGGCGTTCCGCGAGGTGTTCGCGGGGTTCGACGCCGACGTCGTCGCGGCGTACGACGAGTCCGACGTGGAGCGACTCATGGGCGAGGTGCGCATCGTCCGCAACCGTCGCAAGATCGAGGCCACGGTGACCAACGCGCGCGCCAGCGTGGCGCTGCGTGAGGACGGCGGCCTGGAGGCCTTCGTCCTGGGGTTCGCGCCCGCGGAGCCGCCGGCGCCGGAGCGCACCGAGGACATGGCGACGGTCTCCGCCGAGTCGCTGGCCCTGTCCAAGGCCCTGAAGAAGCGCGGCTTCGCCCATGTGGGGCCGACCACGATGTACGCCCTGATGGAGGCTATCGGCATCGTCGACGACCACCTCGTTGGCTGCCACCGACGTGGGTGCGCGACGGCGGGCGCTGGCCCCCGGTGACGCGGCTGCCGAGGCGGTCTCCGGGGCCGTCGAGGCGATTTCTCATCCGTGCTCGCGCCTGTGTATTCTCCTTCGTCGTTGCCCCTTTAGCTCAGTCGGTAGAGCGTCTCCATGGTAAGGAGAAGGTCTACGGTTCGATTCCGTAAAGGGGCTCTGGGTTGGGCCGGGCCGTACTCTCGTTCCTGAGGAGTCGGCTCGACCCCCTCCCGGTGGCGGGGTAGCTCAGGTGGTTAGAGCACACGGCTCATAATCGTGGTGTCGCGGGTTCGAGTCCCGCCCCCGCTACGCACACCCGTACGACGCAGAGACCGCAGCACCGACGCAGAAGGACACTCCCGTGGCCAGCAAGAGCTCCGACGTTCGCCCCAAGATCACGCTCGCCTGCGTGGACTGCAAGGAGCGCAACTACATCACCAAGAAGAACCGCCGCAACGACCCCGACCGGTTGGAGCTGGCGAAGTTCTGCCCGCGTTGCCGCAAGCACACCGCGCACCGCGAGACCCGCTGACGCCTCAGCACCAGACTTGCCGCAGGGCGGTCACCCCATCGGGGTGGCCGCCCTGTGGTCATTGGTGAGGCTCCTGAACGACCTGTCCCGTTCCCGATGCGCGGGGCCACGGTTGACCATCCGCTGTCGGGGAGGACAAGGCTCGGCGCTGCTAGCGTTCCGGACATGCCGGTCCACCAGTCAGACGTCGGGAGGGCCTTCCCGCCCACCGCACCGTTCACCGTCACCGAGGACCACGTCCGCGCGTTCGTGGCCGCGACCGGACGCGAGTACGACGGTGGTCCGGCGCCCGCGACGTACCCGATCGTGGTCGCCTTCGACGCGATGAACGCGTTCCTGGCGGCCCTCTCCCTCGACCTGTTCCGGATCATCCACGGCGAGCAGCGGTTCGCCTACGAGCGACCGATCGTCCCCGGGGACGTGCTCACCGCCACGCTCACCATCGCCTCGCTGCGCCAGATCGGCGGTGCGGACATCATCGGCACCGTCAGCGAGATCACCGACCCCGACGGCGCCCTCGTCTGCGCGACGTCGGCCACCCTCGTGCACCGAGGGGACGACGCATGAGCCTCGCCACGCAGACCTTCACCGTGACCCGCGCCGACCTGGTGCGGTACGCCGCGGCCAGCGGCGACCAGAACCCGATCCACCAGGACGACGAGGTCGCGCGCAGCGTCGGCCTGCCCGGCGTGATCGCCCACGGCATGTACACGATGGCCCTCGCGGCCCGCGCCGTGGCCACCTGGTTCCCCGGTGCCGAGGTGGTCTCCCTCGGAGGCAAGTTCACCAACCCGGTGGTGGTGCCGGCCGACGGTGCCGCCGAGGTCGAGGTGGCCGGGGAGGCGAGCGAGGCGGACGGGCTGACGACCGTCAAGCTCACCGTCACCTGCGACGGGCAGAAGGTCCTCGGGATGCCCAAGGCGGTCGTGCGTGCCCGCACCGATGACGACTGAGCTGCTCGCCCGGCACACCACGCTCCACCTCGGCGGGCCCGCCGCCAGCTGGACCGAGGCCACCACCGAGGACGAGCTGGTCGACGCGGTGACGGCCGGGGACGCGACCGGGACGCCAACCTTGGTGCTGGCCGGCGGCAGCAACCTGGTGGTGGCGGACTCCGGGGTGCCCGGTCCGGTGGTCAAGGTCGCCACGACCGGTGTGCGGACCGACGTGGAGGACGACGGCCCGACGTGCGGCGGCGTGCTCGTGACGGTCGCGGCCGGCGAGGGCTGGGACGACCTGGTCGCGCGCGCCGTCGAGCACGGGTGGGTCGGGGTCGAGGCGCTGGCCGGCATCCCCGGCTCGGTGGGCGCGACGCCGATCCAGAACGTCGGCGCCTACGGCCAGGAGGTGGCGCAGACGATCGCCTCCGTGCGCGTGTGGGACCGGCGGCTCCACGGCGTCCGGACCTTCGCCGCGGCCGACTGCGGCTTCGGCTACCGGCACAGCCGCTTCAAGGCCGACCCGGGCCGGCACGTCGTCCTCGACGTGACGTTCCAGCTCCGCACCGGCACGCTCGGTGCTCCCGTGACCTACGCCGAGCTGGCGCGCACCCTCGGGGTCGAGCAGGGCGCCCGCGCCCCGCTCGCCGAGGTCCGGGACGCCGTGCTGTCGCTGCGCCGGGCCAAGGGGATGGTGCTCGACGAGACCGACCACGACACCTGGAGCGCCGGGTCGTTCTTCACCAACCCGGTGCTCGGCGCGGACTCGGCAGCCGGGCTCCCGGACGGCGCGCCGCGCTGGGTGCAGGCCGACGGCGTCAAGACCAGCGCCGCCTGGCTCATCGAGCACGCCGGCTTCCACAAGGGCTACGGGAACGACCGGGTCAGCCTGTCCACCAAGCACACCCTCGCGCTCACGAACCGCGGTCGCGGGACCACGGCCGACCTGCTCGCCCTCGCCCGCGAGGTGCGTGACGGCGTGGAGGCACGCACCGGGGTCCGGCTGGTCAACGAGCCGGTGCTGGTCGGCGCCGACCTCTAGGCGGTGGCGAGCCAGGCGTCGATCTCCGACATCCACGAGCAGACCCGGTCCGCCGGAGCGCGCGACGCCTCGAACGACATCCGGGCCAGCCCGGCGAGCTGGTCGTCGCTGAGCGTCGTGGGCGGCGCGCATGGTCGCGTACTGCCCGGCGAGCTGCGAGCCGAACAGCAGCGGGTCGTCGGCGCCGAGCGCCACCGTGGCCCCCGCGGCCAGCAGCTGCGGGAGGGGCACCGAGGTCAGGTCGCTGTAGACGCCGAGCGCGACGTTGGAGACCGGGCAGACCTCCAGCGCGATCCCCGCCTGGACGATCCGGTCCAGCAGCTCCGGGTCCTCGACCGACCGCACCCCGTGGCCGAGCCGGTCGGCGTGCAGCGCGTCGAGGCAGGCCCGGACGCTGGTCGGCCCCTGCAGCTCGCCGCCGTGCGGCACCAGGGTCAGCCCGGCCCGCTCGGCGATGGCGAAGGCGCCCGCGAAGTCGGCGGTCCGACCGCGTCGCTCGTCGTTGGAGAGGCCGAAGCCGACCACGCCCCGGCCGGCGTACTGGACCGCGAGGCGCGCGAGCGTCCGAGCGTCGAGCGGATGCCGGGTCCGGTTGGCCGCGATCACCACCGCGATGCCGAGCCCGGTGCGCTCCGTGGCGTCCCGGACGCAGTCGAGGACCAGGTCGGTGAACGACGTGATGCCACCGAAGCGGGCGGCGTACCCGCTCGGGTCCACCTGGATCTCCAGCCAGCGCCCACCGTCACGGACGTCGTCCTCCGCCGCCTCGAGCACCAGCCGGCGTACGTCGTCCTCGGTGCGGAGCACGGACCGGGCGACGTCGTAGAGCCGCTGGAAACGGAACCAGCCCTTCTCGTCAGCCGCCGACAGCTGGGGCGGCCACTCGGAGACCAGCGAGTCGGGCAGCGCGATGCCGTCCCGCTCGGCCAGCTCCAGCAGCGTGGCGTGCCGCATCGACCCGGTGAAGTGGAGATGGAGGTGCGCCTTCGGGAGGCTGTTGAGGTCGCGGCGGTGCGGCTCCACTCAGGCGAAGAGCTTCTGCAACCGGGCGATGCCCTCGATGAGGTCGTCGTCGCCGAGCGCGTAGGACAACCGCAGGTAGCCGGGCGAGCCGAACGCCTCACCGGGCACCACGGCCACCTCGGCCTCGTCGAGGATGTACTCCGCCAGTCCCGCCGACGAGTCGATCTGCCTCCCGGCGTGCTCCCGGCCGAGGAGGCCCTTCACGGACGGGTAGGCGTAGAACGCGCCCTGCGGGGTCGGGCAGACCACGCCGTCGATCTCGTTGAGCATGGACACGATGGTCTTGCGGCGCCGGTCGAAGGCGGCCTTCATCTCGGCGACCGCGCTCAGGTCCCCGGACACCGCGGCGAGCGCGGCGCGCTGGGCGACGTTCGCGACGTTGGACGTCGCGTGCGACTGGAGGTTGGTGGCGGCCTTCACCAGGTCGGCCGGGCCGATCATCCAGCCGACCCGCCAGCCGGTCATGGCGTAGGTCTTGGCGACCCCGTTGACCACGACGCAGTTGTCGGCGAGGTAGGGGCACAGCACCGGCATCGAGCCGGTCTCGACGTCGTCGTAGACCAGGTGCTCGTAGATCTCGTCGGTCAGCACCCACAGCCGGTGCTCCTCGACCCACTCGCCGATCGCCCGGATCTCGTCGGCGGTGTAGACCGCCCCCGTCGGGTTGGACGGCGAGACGAAGAGCAGCACCTTGGTCCGGTCGGTGCGCGCCGCCTCGAGCTGGTCGACGGTGACCTTGTAGTCCTGGGTCTCGTCGGCGAGCACGGCGATCGAGGTGCCGCCGGCGAGGGCGATCGCCTCGGGGTACGTCGTCCAGTACGGCGCGGGCACCAGCACCTCGTCGCCCGGGTCGAGCATCGCCGCGAACGCCGCGTAGATCGCCTGCTTGCCGCCGTTGGTGACCAGCACCTGGCTCGGCTCGATCGCGTAGCCGCTGTCGCGCAGCGTCTTCGCGGCGATCGCCTTCTTCAGCTCGGGCAGCCCACCGGCGGGGGTGTAGCGGTGGTTCTTGGGGTCCCGGCACGCCTCGACCGCCGCCTCGACGACGTAGTCGGGCGTCGGGAAGTCGGGTTCGCCGGCGCCGAAGCCGATGACGGGCCGGCCCTCCGCCTTGAGCGCCTTGGCCTTGGCGTCGACCTTGAGCGTGGCGGACTCGGCGATCGCGCCGATGCGGGCCGAGACGCGGCGGTCGCGAGGAGAAGCGGGCGGAAGGGACGAGGTGCTCATGGCGTTCATCGTAGAGCCGGACCGTTTGGACTCTCCTTCGCCCTTGCGCCTAGACTTCCCCGTTTGGTGGTTCTCCACATGCTTCGGCCTGCCCGCCAGCAGGGCGACTCGGGAGTCCCCCGGAGGGCACTAGCTCAACTGGCAGAGCATCGGTCTCCAAAACCGAAGGTTGGGGGTTCAAGTCCCTCGTGCCCTGCAAGGAGAACCCGTCGGCACCGGCACCAGCCGGAGCGGATGGCTACCATGGATGAGGAAGGTGGACAGCGTGTCGGAGAGCAGCACCGTGCGCCGCGGCGATGACAAGAACGCCCCGCGTACCAGCCCGGCCGTGTTCTACCGGCAGGTGATCGCCGAGCTGCGCAAGGTCGTGTGGCCGACCCAGGAGCAGCTGGTCACCTACTTCTTCGTGGTGATGACGTTCGTCCTCTTCATGATGGCGCTCGTGTCGGTGCTGGACCTGGCGTTCGGCAAGATGGTGTTCGCCATCTTCACCGGAGACAACGAGTAGCCCGGTCCTCCGCCCGCGACGACGCGGGCGAGCCGGAGCACCCGCACAACCAACGGAGTAGACGAGAAGTGACTGAGCAGCACGTGTCCCCCGAGGACGCCGTGACCCCCGACGAGGTCGAGACCCCCGCGGTCGACGACGCCGTCACCCCCGACGGGCCTGACGTGACCGACGAGGTCGACCAGGCCGCCGACGTGGCGGAGGTGGACCCCACCGACTCCGACGAGGAGTCGACGGAGACCGCCGAGGGCGACGAGGAGCCGGTCGCCGAGGACGCGGAGCCGGCCGAGGAGCCGACCGCCGAGGCCGTCGACCCGCTGGAGGCGTTCCGCCAGGAGCTGCGCGACCAGTTCGGTGACTGGTTCGTGGTGCACACCTACTCCGGCATGGAGAACCGGGTGAAGGCGAACCTCGAGAACCGCATCCACTCGCTCAACATGGAGGAGTACATCCACGAGATCCGGGTCCCCACCGAGGAGGTCGCGGAGATCAAGAACGGCCAGCGCAAGATGGTCAAGCGGACCGTCCTGCCCGGCTACGTGCTCGTTCGGATGGACCTCACCGACCAGTCCTGGGCCGCCGTGCGGCACACGCCGTCGGTCACCGGCTTCGTCGGCCACAGCCACCAGCCGGTGCCGCTGAGCCTCGACGAGGTCGAGAAGATGCTCGCTCCCGCCGTCGTCGCGGCCGCCGAGGCCGAGGCCGCAGCCGCCGGAGGCGGCACGCCGTCGGGTGGGGCCACCGCCCGCAAGCCCGTCGAGGTCGCCGACTTCGACGTGTCCGACTCGGTCATGGTGGTCGACGGTCCGTTCGCCACTCTGCACGCGACGATCACCGAGATCAACGCCGAGTCCCAGAGGGTCAAGGCCCTCGTCGAGATCTTCGGCCGGGAGACCCCGGTCGAGCTGAGCTTCAACCAGATTCAAAAAGTCTGATTCGAGCTCACACGCAACAACCAGGTGGCAGAGCCAGGTCCCGGCTCGAGATGACCACGACGTACCAAGAAGAAGGACACCACAGCAATGCCTCCCACGAAGAAGATCGCAGCGCTCGTCAAGGTGCAGCTGCAGGCCGGTGCCGCGACGCCGGCGCCCCGGTCGGTACCGCCCTCGGTCCGCACGGCGTGAACATCATGGAGTTCTGCAAGGCCTACAACGCGCAGACCGAAGCGATGCGCGGCAACGTCATCCCCGTCGAGATCACCATCTACGAGGACCGTTCGTTCACGTTCATCACCAAGACGCCGCCCGCGGCCGAGCTGATCAAGAAGGCCGCCGGTCTCTCCAAGGGCTCCGGCGTCCCGCACAAGGAGAAGGTCGGCAAGCTGACCAAGGACCAGGTGCGCGAGATCGCCACGACCAAGCTCCCTGACCTCAACGCGAACGACATCGACGCCGCCATGAAGATCGTGGAGGGCACCGCGCGCTCCATGGGCGTCACGATCTCCTAGTTCTCCCCCACTTCCACACCCCGTGGCAGGGCCGCGCTGGCCCGCAGACCACACCCTGATCAGAATCGAGAATCAGCCATGCAGCGCAGCAAGACCTACCGAGCCGCAGCCGAGCAGATCGACCGCGACGAGCTCTACGCCCCGCTCAAGGCGATCAAGATCGCCAAGACCACGAGCAAGAAGAAGTTCGACGAGACCGTCGACGTCGTCATGCGCCTCGGCGTCGACCCCCGCAAGGCCGACCAGATGGTCCGCGGCACCGTCAACCTCCCGCACGGCACCGGCAAGACCGCCCGCGTGCTCGTCTTCGCGAACGCCGAGAAGGCCGACGCCGCCCGCGAGGCCGGCGCCGACATCGTCGGTGGCGACGACCTCATCGAGAAGGTCAGCGGTGGCTGGCTGGAGTTCGACGCCGTGGTCGCCACCCCGGACATGATGGGCAAGGTCGGACGCCTCGGCCGCGTCCTCGGTCCCCGCGGACTGATGCCCAACCCGAAGACCGGCACGGTCACCCCGGACGTCGCCAAGGCGGTCTCCGACATCAAGGGCGGCAAGATCGAGTTCCGCGTCGACCGGCACGCCAACCTGCACTTCATCATCGGCAAGGCCTCCTTCGACGAGGTCCAGCTGGCGGAGAACTACGCGGCTGCCCTCGAAGAGGTGCTGCGGCTCAAGCCGGC
Organism: uncultured Actinomycetota bacterium; assembly: GCA_963791275.1. Classification (GTDB taxonomy): domain Bacteria; phylum Actinomycetota; class Actinomycetes; order Propionibacteriales; family Nocardioidaceae; genus Nocardioides. The sequence continues at coordinate 149,515 of CAWBRP010000003.1, read as the reverse complement.
CAGCTCCAAGGGCCGCTACGTCCGCAAGATCACCGTGTCGACGACCATGGGCCCCGGCATCCAGGTCGACCCCAACCGCACCAAGAACGTCGCGGTCGAGGACGACGCGCAGGCCTGACACCCTGAGCCACGCTCGTACGACGCCCCGGCCACCGTGAGGTGGCCGGGGCGTCGTCTATGTTCGGGGCCGTGCGCTGCGTGATCCTCGACGACTACCAGGACGTCGCGCGGACGTACGCCGACTGGAGCTCCCTCGACGGCGTGGACGTCTCCACCCTGACCCGGCACGTCGACGACGAGGACGACCTGGTGCGGGCCCTCGGGCGGGTGGAGGTCCTGGTGCTGATGCGTGAACGCACGCCGCTGACCGCGTCGCTCATCGCCCGGCTGCCCACGCTCCGCCTGGTGGTCACCACCGGGATGCGCAACGCCTCGATCGACCTCGCGGCCTGCACCGCGCGTGGCATCGAGGTCTGCGGGACCGAGAGCAGCGGCACACCGCCGGTCGAGCTCGCCTGGGCGCTGATCCTCGGGCTGGCCCGACAGGTCGTGCCCGAGGCCCTCGCCCTGCGCGCGGGTGACTGGCAGACCAGCGTCGGCACCGACCTGGCCGGCGCCACGCTCGGCCTGGTCGGCCTCGGCCGGCTCGGCACCGGCGTGGCCGCGGTGGGTCGGGCGTTCGGGATGGAGGTCGTCGCCTGGAGCCCGCACCTCACCGAGGAGCGGGCCACGGCGGGCGGTGCCCGGCTGGTGTCCAAGGGCGACCTGTTCGCCGTGAGCGACGTGGTGTCGCTTCACCTGGTGCTGTCGGCGGCGACCCGCGGCCTGGTCGGTGCCGAGGAGATCGACGCGATGGGAGCCGCGGCGTACCTCGTGAACACCTCGCGCGCCGGCCTGGTCGACACCGACGCCCTGCTCGCCGCGCTCGACGAGGGCCGGCTCCGGGGTGCCGGGCTCGACGTCTTCGACGTCGAGCCGCTGCCGCTCGACGACCGGTTCCGGACCCATCCGCGGGTCCTCGCCACGCCGCACCTCGGCTACGTGACCGAGGCCAACTACCGGCGCTTCTTCACTCAAGCGGTCGAGGGCATCGCGGCCTGGCAGGCGGGGTCGCCGCTGCGGATCCTGACCTGAGGTTCAGTCGACGTAGACGCGCTCGTCGACGAGCCGCTCGGCGACCGCGTTGCCGTCGCTGTCGAAGCGGCCCTGCTCGAAGCGCTTCTTGAACTCCAGCTCGGCGCCGTCATGGCCCGAGCGATTCTTCTCCACGGTCAGCACCGACCAGCCGCGGAAGCGTTCGCCGTTCTTGCCGTCGAACATCAGGTGGTGCCGGGCGACGATGTCGGACTTGGTGTTGAGGACCAGCACCAGGTCGGGCTCGTAGGCCAGGGCGGTCGATCCGCGCAGGTGCCGGGCGCGCAGCCGGGTGCCCGGCTCCAGGCCGGCCCGGTCGGCGGCCGCGATGGCGAGGACCGGGCAGTCGAACTCGATGGCGAGGTCCTTGAGCTGCTCGGTGATGCGCGTGGTCTGCTCCTCCTCGCTGACGTCCTTGGGGTCGTGGACCTTCTGGAGGTAGTCGACGATGACCAAGGGCGGCTCGCGGTGCTGCGCGACGACGTCCTCGATCTGGTCGACCATCGAGGCGATGCCCGTGTGGCTGGTCGTCGAGCGGTGGGTGACCAGGCGGTCGGCGTACTTGTGCACCTCGAGCAGCGCGTTCACCCCACCCGGCAGGGACTCCAGGCGGTCGAGCAGGCCGCCCTCGTTGCCGTCGGTGCCCTCGAACACCGAGCGGATCTGGTTCAGGGTGGGCGCGTCGTGGGGGTCGAGCCACCGGCCTCGAGCGCGACCAGCTTCTGCAGCAACGACTCGGCCTCGAGCTCGTAGGAGAAGAAGATCGCCGCGCGGCCTGCCTTGACGGCGTTGCGGGCGATCTGCAGGGCGAAGGTGGTCTTGCCCTGCCCCTGCGGACCGGCCAGCAGCGCCAGGGTGCCGGCCCGGAGCCCGCCGCCGATCGCGTCGTCGAGGAGCTTGAAGCCGGTGGGCCAGAGGCGGGCGTCCGCGTCCGCGGCGCGCAGCCGGAGGTCGGCGCGCTCCAGCACCTCCATCAGGGGCGTCGACTGGCGATCCACAGGGACGATTGAAACACGTCCCGTGCCACCGTGAAGGGGAAATCCTCCGGCGTCCGTCACTCGGTGTAGATGCGCTCGTCGACCAGCTTCTCGGTCACGTTGTTGCCGTCGGCCTCGAAGCGGCCCTGCTCGAAGCGCTTCTTGAACTCGAGCTCGGCCCCGTCGTGTCCGTGCCGGTTCTTCTCCACCGTCAGCACCGACCAGCCACGGAACCGGGCGCCGGCATCGCCGTCGTACATGAGGTGGTGGCGGGCCACGACCGCGGACTTGGTGTTGAGGATCAGGACCAGGTCGGGCTCGTAGGCGAGGGCGGTGGAGCCGCGCATGTGCCGCGCCCGCATCCGGCTGCCCGGTTCGAGGCCTTCCTTGTCCGCGGCCGCGACCGCGACCACGGGGCAGGCGAACTCGATGGAGAGGTCCTTGAGGCGCTCGGTGATCCGGGTGATCGTCTCGTTCTCGTCGTTGCCCTCGGGCTCGCAGACCTTCTGGAGGTAGTCGACGACGACCAGCGGCACCTGGCCGGTGGCTGCCTGGACCTCCTTGATGCCGGCGGCGATCACGTCGAGCGTGGTGTGCGTCGCCGTGGCGCGATAGGCGACCAGCCGGTCGGCGTAGGAGTGGACCTGGAGCAGCGCCTGGACGCCGTTGGGCAGGGACTGCATCCGGTCCACCAGGCCGAGGCCACCGGAGGCGCCGTCGTTGCCCTCGAAGACCGCGCGGATCTGGCTGAGCGTGGGGGCCTCGAGCGGGTCCATGGCGCCGGCCTCCATGGCGACCAGCTTCTGGAGGAGCGCCTCGGCCTCGAGCTCGAAGGAGAAGTAGACCGCCGAGCGGCCGGACATCACCGCGTTGCGGGCGATCTGGAGCGCGAAGGTGGACTTGCCCTCACCCTGCGGTCCGGCCAGCAGGGACAGCGTGCCGGCCCGGAGGCCGCCGCCGATGGCGTCGTCGAGGAGCCCGAAGCCGGTGGGCCAAAGGGCCGCGTCCGGCTCCTCGGAGCGCAGCCGCACGTCGGCCCGCTCGAGGACCTCCATGAAGGGGGTCAGCTTGGGATCCATAGTGGGAGTGAAACGTGCGCGGGGCGCGTTCATGACGCAATTGCCCGAAGATGACCCTGATGGACTAGGTCGGGACTACGGACGGCGTCGACCACCGGTCCGGATTTGTCCGCACCCGGGGCCGCGCCGTACAGTCGTCGTCGTAACCAGAGACCGCCGGTTGTCGTGCTGCGTGAGCAGTGAGGCCGAAGGCGCCGCCGAGAGGCGGACGACCCGCGCAGGTGACAGAGCACATCCGTAGGGTGCCCCGCACCCGAGGATCCACGCCCTGGGCTCCTGCGCCCGGGGCGTTCGTTGATTTGCGGGGCCGGGAGCAGCCGGGATCTCACACGACAATGTGAAGGAGACCCATGGCGCGGGCAGAGAAGGCAGCCGCCGTCGCGGAGATCGTTGATGCGTTCAACGAGTCCGCTGGCGCTGTGCTGACCGAGTACCGCGGTCTCACCGTGAAGCAGCTGCAGGACCTGCGGCGCTCCCTCGGCGAGGACGCCAACTACGCCGTGGTCAAGAACACGCTCGCCAAGCTCGCGGCCGCCGAGGCCGGGGTCACCGGCGTCGACGACCTGCTCACCGGCCCGACCGCCATCGCCTTCATCTCGGGCGACGTGGTCGAGGCGGCGAAGGGTCTGCGTGACTTTGCCAAGGCGAACCCCACCCTGGTGATCAAGGGTGGCTACATCGACGGTGCGGCTCTCGATGCGAAGGAGGTCGCCAAGCTGGCCGACCTCGAGTCGCGCGAGGTCCTCATGGGCAAGCTGGCCGGCGCGATGCTGGCCTCGCTCTCCCAGGCCGTCTACCTGCTCAACGCCCCGCTCGCCCAGGCCGCCCGTCTCGCGGGTGCGCTGCAGGCGAAGGCCGAGTTGGACCCCTCGATCCTCGCAGGTGGGGCCGGTACGCCGGTCGCCGCTGACGAGGTGACCGAGGCCCCGGTGGAGGAGTCCCCTGCGGACGAGCCCACCGAGGCCACCGCCTCTGACGAGGAGACCACGGAGGCCTGACCACCCGGTCAGCCGCCGTACCCCACCTGAAACCCCGGCCCGCGCGAACCCCTCTCGCGAGCCACCAACGGAAGGAAACGCCACCATGGCGAAGCTCACCACCGACGAGCTGCTCGACGCGTTCAAGGAGATGACCCTCATTGAGCTGAGCGAGTTCGTGAAGCAGTTCGAGGAGACCTTCGGCGTCACCGCCGCCGCTCCCGTCGCCGTTGCCTCCGCGGCCCCCGCCGGTGCCGCTGGCGGTGCCGACGAGGCCGCCGCCGAGCAGGACGAGTTCGAGGTCGTCCTCGAGGCCGCCGGCGAGAAGAAGATCAACGTCATCAAGGAGGTGCGCGCCCTCACCTCCCTCGGTCTGAAGGAGGCCAAGGACCTGGTCGAGGCCGCCCCCAAGACGGTGCTCGAGAACGTCGCCAAGGACGTGGCGGAGAAGGCCAAGGAGGCCCTCGAGGGCGCCGGGGCCACCGTCACCCTCAAGTGACCTCGTCAGCTCACGCCGCCGCGGCGGTCGTCCCCACCGGGACGACCGCCGTTGCGCATTTCTCGGCCGGTTTCCCTTCTGGCCGAAAGGGTGCAGAATTGGGTGTCATGACGACGGATTCCGTAGAAATCGGCACCATCAACCACTGGTTCGATGGTGGAGAGCAGTCTGGAGCGTCGGATAGGACCCTCGACGTGACCAATCCGGCCAGCGGGCAGGTCACCGGCCGGATGGTCCTGGCCGACGAGACCGACGCCGCCGCCGTCATTGCTGCCGCCCGCCGGGCCGCCGACACCTGGGGCAAGGTCTCGATCACGACCCGGGCGCGGGTGATGTTCCGGTTCCGTGAGCTGCTCGACGCCCGCAAGGACGAGCTCGCCACCATCATCACCCGCGAGCACGGCAAGGTGCACTCCGACGCCCTCGGCGAGATCGCCCGGGGCCTGGAGGTCGTCGAGTTCGCCTGCGGCGTCCCGCACCTCCTCAAGGGCGGCTACTCCGAGAGCGTGTCGACCGGGGTCGACGTGCACTCGATCCGGCAGCCGCTCGGCGTGGTCGGCATCATCAGCCCGTTCAACTTCCCGGCGATGGTCCCGATGTGGTTCTTCCCGCTCGCCATCGCGACCGGCAACACGGTGATCCTCAAGCCCAGCGAGAAGGACCCGTCCGCGGCGATCTGGATGGCGCGGCTGTGGACCGAGGCCGGGCTGCCCGACGGGGTCTTCAACGTCCTCCAGGGCGACAAGGTCGCCGTCGATGCGCTGCTGCACAGCCCCGACGTCGCGGCCATCAGCTTCGTGGGCTCGACGCCGATCGCGCAGTACGTCTACGAGCAGGCCAGCGCGTCCGGCAAGCGGGTCCAGGCGCTCGGCGGCGCCAAGAACCACATGCTGGTGCTGCCCGACGCGGACCTCGACGCGGTCGCCGACGCGGCCGTGTCCGCGGGCTACGGCTCCGCCGGAGAGCGGTGCATGGCGATCAGCGTCGTGGTCGCCGTCGACCCGGTCGGGGACGACCTGGTGGCCCGGATCGCCGACCGCACCACCGGCCTGCGGGTCGGCGACGGCGACTCGACGGACTCCGACATGGGACCGCTCGTCACCCGCGAGCACGCCGACCGGGTCCTCGACTTCATCGCCCAGGGCGAGGACGCCGGGGCCAAGGTCGTCGTCGACGGCCGGGCCACGCCGCACGCCGGCACCGAGGGCGGCTACTGGGTCGGGCCGACGCTGTTCGACCACGTCACCGAGGACATGTCGATCTACACCGAGGAGATCTTCGGTCCGGTGCTGTCGGTGGTCCGGGTGGGCACCTACCGCGAGGGGCTCGACCTGATCAACGCGAACCCCTACGGCAACGGCACGGCCATCTTCACCGGCGACGGCGCCGCGGCCCGGCTGTTCGAGAACGAGGTCCAGGTCGGGATGGTCGGCATCAACGTGCCGATCCCGGTACCGATGGCCTACTACTCCTTCGGCGGCTGGAAGCGGTCGCTCTTCGGCGACACCCACGCACACGGCACCGAGGGCGTGCACTTCTTCACCCGTGGCAAGGTGGTCACCTCGCGCTGGGGTGACCCGGCCGCCCGGCGGTCTGCCGGCGTGGACCTCGGCTTCCCGCGCAACGACTGACCACCCCGTCCACCAGCAGACCCGAGGGACTCCCATGATCGACGAGAGCCGCACCTACGAGCTCGACCGTGCCCACGTCTTCCACTCCTGGTCCGCCCAGGGAGCGCTGCAGCCGATGGTGGTCACCAGGGCCGAGGGCTCGACGGTCTGGGACGACCAGGGCAACGACTACCTGGACTTCTCCTCCCAGCTGGTGTTCACCAACATCGGGCACCAGCACCCGCGCGTCGTCGAGGCCATCCAGCGGCAGGCCGGGCCTGCTCTGCACGATCGCGCCCGGCACCGCGAACGCCGCCCGCTCCGAGGCGGCCCGCCTGATCGCCGAGACCGCCCCCGACGGCATGGAGAAGGTCTTCTTCACCAACGGGGGTGCGGACGCGGTCGAGCACGCCATCCGGATGGCCCGGCTGCACACCGGACGGGTCAAGGTGCTGTCGACGTACCGCTCCTACCACGGTGGTACGGCGCTCGCGGTCAACGTCACCGGCGACCCGCGCCGCTGGGCCAGCGACTACGGCAGCGCCGGCACCGTGCACTTCTTCGGCCCGTTCCTCTACCGCAGCGCCTTCCACGCCACCACCGAGGAGGAGGAGTGCGAGCGGGCGCTGGCCCACCTCGAGCAGGTCATCGCCCTCGAGGGCCCGCAGACCGTTGCGGCGATCGTCCTCGAGTCGATCCCCGGCACCGCCGGCATCATGCCGCCGCCCCCGGGGTACCTCGCGGGGGTCCGCGACCTGTGCGACCGGCACGGGATCGTCTACATCGCCGACGAGGTGATGGCGGGGTTCGGGCGTTCGGGCCGCTGGTTCGCCTTCGAGCACTTCGACGTGGTCCCGGACCTCATCACCTTCGCCAAGGGCGTGAACTCCGGCTACGTGCCGCTGGGTGGAGTCGTGATCAGCGACGAGATCGCGCACACCTTCGACGAGCGCGTCTACCCAGGCGGGCTCACCTACTCCGGCCACCCGCTGGCCTGCGCCGCCGCGGTGGCCACCATCGAGGCGATGCGCGACGAGCGGATCGTCGAGAACGCCGACCGGCTCGGGCGTGAGGTCTTCGGGCCCGGCCTGGAGAAGATCGCCGCCGACCATCGAAGCGTCGGGGAGGTGCGCGGCATGGGCGCCTTCTGGGCGCTCGACCTGGTCAGCGACCCCGAGACCCGCGCACCGCTGGCGCCGTACGGCGGGACCAGCCCGGCGATGGCCGCGACCGCGGCCGCCTGCAAGGCGGCCGGGCTCATCCCGTTCGTCAACTACAACCGCATCCACGTCGTGCCGCCGCTGACCATCTCCGACGACGAGGCCCGCCGCGGCCTCGACATCATCGACGCCGCCCTGGACGTGGCCGACCAGGGCTGACCCCCTCTCCCAGGGCGGCCGGGTGGTCGACCCGGTAGCTCCGCCGTAACCCCATCGACCCTCCTCCGTTGTTACCCCTGAGTGATGGTGCGTCGGTGGCGGGGAGGCCACCTGCGTCGTGCTGCACAGCGCGACGCCGAGGTGGAGAGGGAGGTGCGGGTCGTGGGTGTCGAGATCAAGGTCGACGGGCTGACCAAGTCGTTCGGCAAGCAGCTCATCTGGGGCGACGTGACCCTCACCGTCCCCGCCGGCGAGATCTGCGTGATGCTCGGCCCGTCCGGAACCGGCAAGTCGGTCTTCCTCAAGACCCTGATCGGCCTGCTGAAGCCGGACCGGGGCTCGATCCTCATCGAGGGCACCGACATCGCGAGCTGCTCGGAGCGCGACCTCTACGAGATCCGCAAGCTCTTCGGCGTGCTGTTCCAAGACGGCGCGATGTTCGGCTCGATGAACCTCTACGACAACGTGGCGTTCCCGCTGCGGGAGCACACGAAGAAGTCCGAGTCCGAGATCCGGGACATCGTCATGGAGAAGATGGACCTCGTCGGTCTGCTCGGGGCCGAGGACAAGCTGCCCGGTGAGATCTCCGGCGGCATGCGCAAGCGCGCCGGCCTGGCCCGGGCGCTGGTCCTGAACCCCGAGATCGTCCTCTTCGACGAGCCGGACTCCGGTCTCGACCCGGTGCGCACGTCGTTCCTCAACCAGCTGATCATCGACCTGAACGCCCAGATCGACGCGACCTTCCTGATCGTCACCCACGACATCAACACCGCGCGGACGGTGCCGGACAACATCGGGCTGCTCTACCACAAGCACCTCGCGATGTTCGGCCCGCGCGAGATGCTGCTGAGCTCGGAGGAGCCGGTGGTGCGGCAGTTCCTCAACGCCCAGCGGGTCGGCCCGATCGGCATGTCGGAGGAGAAGGACGCCGACGAGCTCGAAGCCGAGAAGGACCAGGAGCTCCCGCCGCTCCCGCCCATCCCGCTCCAGCAGGAACCCTCCAACGGCATCCCGCGCCGTAGCCAGCGCGAGCCCGGCGCCTGGTGCCGCGACAACGGTGTGACGCCCCCGCCCGGCTCGTTCGCGCCGCAGATGACCATGGCCTCGGGAGCCTGAGGCCATGTCCACGACGACCTCGACGCGGGTGCTCGCGCCCCTGGGGACCGCCGGCAAGCTGTTCGCCTTCGGTCTCGACGTGGCGCGCGGACTCTTCCGGCGGCCGTTCCAGGTGCGGGAGTTCATCCAGCAGGCGTGGTTCATCGCGTCCGTCACGATCATCCCGACGGCGCTCGTCGCGATCCCGTTCGGCGCGGTCATCGCGCTGCAGGTGGGCGGCCTGATCAAGCAGTTCGGGGCCCAGTCGTTCACCGGGTCGGCCTCGGTCCTCGCCGTCGTCCGCGAGGCGGGACCGATCGCCACGTCCCTCCTGATCGCCGGCGCGGGCGGCTCGGCGATCGCCGCCGACCTCGGCGCCCGCAAGATCCGCGAGGAGCTCGACGCGATGATGGTGCTCGGCATCGACCCCATCCAGCGGCTCGTCGTCCCCCGCGTGCTGGCCTGCATGGTCGTGGCGGTCTTCCTCAACGGCCTGGTCAGCGTCGTGGGGGTGGCCGGCGGCTACGTGTTCAACGTGGTCCTCCAAGACGGCACGCCGGGCGCCTACTTGGCGAGCTTCACCGCGCTCGCCCAGCTCCCCGACCTGTGGCAGGGGATGGCCAAGGCCCTGGTCTTCGGCCTCATCGCGGCCATCGTCGCCTGCTACAAGGGCATGAACGCCGACGGTGGGCCCAAGGGCGTGGGCGACGCCGTCAACGAGTCCGTGGTGATCTCCTTCATGCTCCTGTTCGTCGTCAACTTCGTCATGAGCGCGATCTACTTCCAGCTCGTGCCACCGAAGACGGGTTGACCTCGTGGCCGACCTGCGCAGCTCCTACCAACGCCCGCTGAAGATGCTCGACAACCTCGGGGAACAACTGGCGTTCTACGCGCGCGCCCTCGCCTGGGCACCGCGCACGATCTCCCGCTACAAGAAGGAGATCCTGCGGATCCTGGCCGAGGTGACCCTCGGCTCCGGCGCGCTGGCGGTGATCGGGGGGACCGTGGGCGTGATCACGGCGATGACGTTCTTCACCGGCACCGAGGTCGGCCTGCAGGGGTACGCCGCGCTGAACCAGATCGGCACCGCGGCGTTCTCCGGTTTCGTGTCGGCCTACTTCAACACCCGCGAGATCGCTCCGCTGGTCTGCGGCATCGCGTTGGCCGCCACGGTCGGCTGCGGCTTCACCGCCCAGCTGGGCGCGATGCGGATCTCCGAGGAGGTCGACGCCCTGGAGGTGATGGCGATCCCCTCGCTGCCCTTCCTGGTCACCACCCGGATCATCGCCGGCCTGATCGCGGTCATCCCCTTGTACGTCGTCGGGCTGCTGTCGTCGTACTTCGCGACCCGGCTGACGGTCACCAGGTTCTTCGGGCAGAGCAGCGGCACCTACGACCACTACTTCAACCAGTTCCTGCCGCCCGGAGACGTGCTGTGGAGCTTCGGCAAGGTGCTGGTCTTCGCGGTCACCGTGATCCTCATCCACTGCTACCACGGCTACAACGCCTCGGGTGGTCCCGCTGGCGTGGGCGTGGCCGTCGGTCGCGCGGTCCGCACCTCGATCGTGGCGATCAACCTGATCGACCTGTTCCTGTCCATGGCCATCTGGGGCACCACGACCACCGTCCGGCTGGCGGGCTGACCGTGGGCGTCCTCCACCAGCACAAGGTCCTCGGCGTGGTGTTCCTCTGCCTGCTCCTCACGGGGGTCTGGTTCACCTACGGCGTCTTCACCAAGAAGTTCACCGACTACCAGGAGGTCACCCTCAAGACCTCCAAGATCGGCCTGCAGCTCCCGATGCGGGCCGACATCAAGACCCGGGGCGTCCTGGTGGGCGAGGTCCTGGCCTTCGACACCGACGCCGAGGGCGCCGTCGTGACCCTGGGCATCTTCCCGGACAAGCTGGACACGATCCCCGCGAACGTGACCGGGTCGATCGTCCCCAAGACACTGTTCGGCGAGAAGTACGTCTCCCTCGAGATCCCCGACTCCGGGCCCGCCGGCACCCTGGAGGCGGGGACGACCATCCCCCGCACCGAGGTCTCGATCGAGGTCGAGAAGGTCCTCTCCGACCTCTACCCGCTGCTGCGCGCGGTGAGCCCCGCCGACATCAACTACACGCTCAACGCCCTGGCCACGGCGCTCGAGGGCCGCGGGGAGGCGATCGGGGAGAACCTCGAGACCTTCGACGCCTACCTCCAGCGGGTCAACCCCCAGATCCCCGACCTCGTGGCGGACCTGCGCCTCACCTCCAAGGTCTCCGACGTGTACGTCGACGTGCTGCCCGAGATCGCCCAGATCCTTCGCGACACCGTCAAGACCACCAGCACGCTGGAGGGTCGCGAGGCCAAGCTGAAGGCGCTCTTCCAGGACGTCGCGTCGTTCTCCGACACCGCCCGGACGTTCCTGGACGACAACGAGGACAACCTCATCCGGCTGGGCCAGCTGAGCGCGGCGCAGCTCCGGGTGCTCGCGAAGTACGCCCCGGAGTACCCCTGCCTGCTCGGCGGCATCGTGAAGGCCGGCGCCTCCCAGGCCGAGGCCTTCCGCGGCTTCACCCTGCACATCGTGCTCGAGACGCTGCCGAACCAGCCGCGCGGCTACGGTCCCGCGGACGCGCCGCGCTACGGCGACACCAGCGGCCCCCACTGCCTGCAGCTACCGAACTCGCCGTACTCGCAGGCCAACCCGGTCACCTCGCAGCCCGACTTCGACGACGGTGTCGACTCGCCGACCGGGAAGGGCACGTCGCGGGCGGCCACCCGCTACCCGGGCCGCCTCTCCGGCGGCGTCGGGTACGCCGGCGGGCCGGCCGAGGCCGGGCTGCTGAAGTCCCTGCTCGGGCCCACGCTCGGGCTCACCCCCGACCAGGTCGGGGACCTCGGCGTGCTCCTCGTCGGACCGATGGCCCGCGGCGCACAGGTGACGCTGAGGTGAGCCCCCGATGAGCAAGATCCTCGACAAGCGGACCACCGGCGACCTCGTCCGGCTGGTCGCCTTCATGGTGGTCACCACCCTGGCCACCTCGGTGCTCGTGGTGGTCATCGGCAACCTCTCCTTCGGGGCCAACCGCGACTACCGGGCCGTGTTCGCCGACGCGACGGGCGTGGTGAAGGGCGACGACGTGCGCGTGGCGGGCGTGAAGGTCGGCTCGGTCACCGACGTGCAGGTCGTCGAGCGCACGCGGGCCCTGGTCTCCTTCACCGTCGCCGACGAGACGTCGATCAGCGGCGCGACCAACGCGCTCATCCGCTACCGCAACCTGGTCGGCCAGCGCTACATCTCCCTCAGCGAGGGCATCGGGGACGGCCGACGGCTGCCCGACGGCGCGACCATCCCGCTCGAGCGCACCCAGGGCGCCCTGGACCTCACCGTGCTCTTCAACGGGTTCAAGCCGCTCTTCCAGGCGCTGTCGCCCAGCGACATCAACCAGCTGTCCTACGAGATCGTCCAGGTCTTCCAGGGCGAGGGGGGCACCCTCGAGGGGCTGTTGGGGCACACCGCCTCGGTCACGCAGACCCTCGCCTCCCGCGACGCCGTGATCGGCGACCTCATCGACAACCTCAACCAGGTGCTCGTCCACGTGGGCGATCGCGACCAGCAGCTCGGCCGGCTGATCATCAGCTTCCGGGACCTGATGAGCGGGCTGAAGACCGACCGCCGGGCGATCCTGTCCTCGCTGGACGAGGTGTCCACGCTCTCGGTGGAGACCGCCAACCTCGTGTCCGGCATCCGCAAGCCGTTCGTCCGCGACGTCTCGGCCCTGCGCGACTTCGCCGGCAACCTGGACGCCAACAAGGCCGAGATCGACCGCGCCCTGCAGGTGCTGCCGATCAAGCTGGAGAAGGTGGGCCGCACGGCCATCTACGGCTCGTGGTTCAACTTCTACCTCTGCGAGTTCCAGGGCCGGGTCAAGCTGCCCGCCGGCGTCGAGCTGCCCGTCACCTACGAGACCGGGTCCGAGAGGTGCTCGCTGGGATGAGACTCACCCCACGAAGCCACTCGCTGCGGACCCTCCTGAGCCTGTCGAAGGGCTCGCGCCTCCGCGGGGGCCCCGAATGAGACCTTTCCGAGAGCGCAACCCCGTCATCATCGGAGCCGTCAGCATCGCGACGATCGCCGCGCTGATCATGGTGGCCTTCCGAGCCCAGGACCTGCCGGTCATCGGCGGTGGCGACACCTACTACGCCTCCTTCAGCGAGGCCGGTGGGCTCAAGGCCAACGACGAGGTCCGGATCGCGGGCGTGCGCGTGGGCAAGGTCGAGGCCGTCGAGCTGGCCGGCGACCACGTCCGCGTGACCTTCCGGGTCAAGACCGACTCCGAGTTCGGCACGCAGACCGGTGCGGCGATCAAGGTGAAGACCCTGCTCGGCGCGATGTTCCTCGCGCTCCAGCCCGCCGGTGCGGGGCAGCTGCCGAACGAGGCCGAGATCCCGGTCGAGCGGACGACCTCGCCGTACGACGTGGTCGAGGCCTTCCAGGGCCTGGCCGAGACGTCGGAGGCGATCGACACCGACCGGCTCGCGGACTCGCTGACCGTGCTGGCCGACCTGACCCGCAACACCCCCGACGAGTTCCGCGAGGCGCTCGACGGCGTCTCGCAGCTGTCGGGGAACCTGGCCGACCGCGACGCCCAGATCAACTCTCTGCTGAGCAACCTCGGCAAGGTGTCCGGGATCCTGGACGAGCGCGACCAGGACATCATCAAGCTGATGCGGGACTCCGACGTGGTGTTCCGCGCCGTGGTGGCCCGTCGCGACGCCGTGCACAACCTGCTGACGTCCACGTCGCAGCTGTCCAAGGAGCTCACGTTGCTGGTGCGGCAGAGCCGCGCCGACCTCAAGCCCGCGCTGACCCACCTCGACAACGTCGTGCAGGTGCTGAACAAGAACGAGGACAACCTCGACAACAGCCTGCGCCTGATGGCGCCGTTCTACCGGGTGTTCGCCAACACCTTGGGCACTGGCCCGTGGTTCGACACCTACATCCAGAACCTGCCGCCCGTGCCGGAGGTGGGGTGACGACATGGACACCCTGCGCAAGCTCCTGGTCCCCGGCATGATCGTCGCCCTGCTGGTCGCCTTCGCCGTCAGCACGCTCGGTGGTGAGGAGCGCAAGACCTTCACCGCGAAGTTCCCCCGGGCGATCTCCGTCTTCGAGGGCAGCGACGTGCGGGTGCTCGGTGTCGCCGTGGGCACCGTGGACAAGGTGACCCCGTCCGGCACCGACGTCGAGGTCGAGATGTCGTACGACGCCGACGTCAAGATCCCCGCCGACGCGGGCGCCGTGATCGTCGCGCCCTCGATCGTGGGGGACCGGTTCGTGCAGCTCACGCCGGTCTACACCTCCGGGCCGGTGCTGAAGGACGGTGCGGTGCTCGACACCGACAAGACCTCGACGCCGCTGGAGCTCGACGAGGTCTACTCCAGCCTCAACGAGCTCAACGTCGCCCTTGGTCCCACCGGCGCCAACCGCACCGGTGCGCTCTCCGACCTGCTGTCGGTCACCGCCGACAACTTCGGCGGCCAAGGGGCGGCCTTCCACGAGACGATCGAGCAGTTCGGCCGCTTCAGCACGACCCTGGCCAACAACCGCGACGAGCTCTTCGGCACCGCCGCCAAGCTGCAGTCGTTCCTCGAGACGCTCGCCGACAACGACACGACGGTGCGGCAGTTCAACCGCTCCCTGGCTCGGATCTCCGAGCTCCTCGGCGGGGAGCGCCAGGAGCTGGCCGCCGCCCTGGACAACCTGGGCACCGCGATGAAGACGGTGTCGGGCTTCGTGAAGGAGAACCGGGAGATCCTCGGGCGCAACATCAGCGGCCTGAACCGCGTCTCCAAGGTGCTGGTCAAGCAGCGGACCGCCCTGGACGAGATCCTCGAGGTGGCGCCGCTGGCCCTGAACAACCTCGCGCTCACCTACAACCCGCAGGCGGGCACGCTCGACACCCGCGCCAACATCGGCGAGCTGGTCAACCAGATCGCGAACGACCCGGCCACGCTGCTGTGCAGCATCGTCAAGCAGGCCCAGGACCCCGCGGACGCGTGCAACGTGATCAAGCAGATCCTCCCGCGCGCGGGGGCGCTGAGCCGCCAGGGCGGCGCCCGCGCCGGTGATCGGTTCGATCCGACCCTCGGCGGGCTCGTGGCGGTGCCGCGATGACCGCCGGCGCCCGGGTCCGGGCCCTCCTCCTCGCCCTGGTCGGCGTGCTGCTGCTGACCGGCTGCGACCTCGACGTCTACAAGCTGCCCCTCCCCGGCGGCACCGACACCGGCGAGCGGCCGATGACGATCACGGTGAAGTTCCGCGACGTCCTCGACCTGGTGCCCCAGTCGACGGTCAAGGTCAACGACGTCAGCGTCGGGAAGGTGACCGACGTGACCCTGGACGGGGCCGTGGCCGAGGTGACCCTCGAGCTCCGCGGCGACGTGCAGCTGCCGGACAACGCGCTCGCCGAGCTGCGGCAGACCAGCCTCCTGGGCGAGAAGTTCGTGTCGCTCGGGGCGCCCGAGACCGGGGCCAGTGCCAACCGGCTGGCCGACGGTGACGTCATCCCGCTCGAGCGCTCGGGCCGCAACCCCGAGGTCGAGGAGGTGCTCGGCGCGCTGAGCCTGGTGCTCAACGGTGGCGGCGTCGCCCAGCTGAAGACGATCACCAGCGAGCTCAACAACGCCCTGGAGGGCCGCGAGGGAAGTGCCCGGTCGCTGCTGACCCAGGTCGAGGTGCTGATGACCCAGCTCGACGACAACAAGGCCGACATCCTGGACGCCATCGAGGCCCTCAACCGGCTGTCGATCGAGGTCAACCGGCACACCGACGCCATCGATCTCGCGCTCGACGAGCTGCCGAGCGCACTCGACTCGCTGGACAAGCAGCGCGACGACCTCGTCAAGATGCTGAAGGCGCTCGAGAACCTCAGCGGCGTCGGCGTCCGCGTCATCCAGGCGTCCAAGGCCGCGACCATCGACACCTTCGAGCAGCTCGACCCGGTCCTGACGCAGTTCGCGGCCGCCGGCGACGACTTCGCCAACGCCTTCCAGGTGTTCCTCACCTACCCGTTCGTCGACGAGGTCGTCGGCCGCGACCCCCAGGTCGCCCGCAACCTGCACATGGGGGACTACACCAACCTCTCCATCCAGCTGGAGATCGACCTGTCGACGGCGCTCCCGACCCTGCCGACGCTGCCGATCCCCACCAAGCTGCCGTCGATCCCGCTGCCGAGCCTCCCGACGCCGACCCTGCTGCCCTCGTCCCTGGACCCGACCCGGCTGCTCAACGACGTGCTGGCCTGCATCGCGAGCGGCAGCCTCAACAGCCCCGAGTGCCTCAAGGTGCTGGGGTCGGTGCAGGGAGTCCTGGCCCTCCAGCAGGAGTGCAAGAAGGCCGAGAACAAGGACACCGAGGTCTGCAAGGCGATCAACGGCAACCCGATCCCGCTGCCGACGGTGCCGACCAGCGGCGGACCTACGGTGGGCCTGCCCAGCGTCACCCTCCCGACCCTGCTCCGGCCGGCGGCAGGCTACGAGCTCGATCCCTATGGTCCACGAGGTCCGACGCTGGCCGACCTGATGGACGCCTACGACCCCGCCCTGGTCAGCCTGATGGTCCCGGGGATGGTGACCCGATGATCGGTCGTCGGACGCGCATCCAGCTGTTGGTGTTCGTGCTCATCACCCTGATCGGCGTGACCTACGTCGGCGGGCGCTACGCGCGGCTCGACCGGCTCTTCATCGACGACACCTACACCGTGGTCGCGCACTTCTCGGACTCCGGCGGCGCGTTCGCCGGCGCCGAGGTGTCCTACCGCGGGGTGCGCGTGGGGCAGATCGACACCATGGTCCTCACCGAGGACGGCGTCGACCTCTACCTCGACGTCGACAACGAGTTCGACGACATCCCGGCCGACACTGCCGCGCTGGTCGGCAACCGCTCCGCCGTGGGGGAGCAGTACGTCGAGCTCCAGCCGCGGGTCGACACCGCGCCGTACCTGCGTGACGGCTCCGAGATCGCCAGGGACCGCACCGCGACCCCCCTGAGCACCACGACGCTGCTGACCAACCTGTCCAACACCGTGGAGTCCGTCGACAAGGACGACCTGCGCACCGTGGTCTCCGAGGCGGGGACCGCCTTCCAGGGGACGGGTGAGAACCTCGGCCGGATCATCGACACGAGCAACGACTTCATCGAGTCGGCCAACGCCAACTTCGACGTGACCACGGCGCTGATCAAGGACGGCAACACCGTGCTCCGCGGCCAGCTGGCCTCGGCGGGCTCGCTGCGGTCGTTCGCCAAGAACTTCTCGCTCTTCAGCGGCACGCTGGCCGGCTCCGACACGTCGCTGCGCAAGGTGATCGACAACGGCAGCGCCACGGCCAACGAGCTGCGCACCTTCCTCGAGGACAACCAGGTCGAGCTGGCCGAGCTCATCAACAACCTGGTCACGACCGGGGAGATCGTGGTGCAGCACCTCGACGGCATCGAGCAGCTGCTGGTGATCTACCCCTACGTCGTCGAGGGCGGCTTCACCGTCGCCTCGAGGTCGCCGCAGACCGGCCTCTACGACGCGCACTTCGGGCTGGTCCTCACCAACAGCCCGGAGGTCTGCCACGGCGGCTACGAGAGCACCGACACCCGGGTCCCTCAAGACGGCAGCAACCGGCCGATGAACGTCGCGGCGAGGTGCAGCGAGCCGGCGTCCCAGTCCAACGCGCGCGGAGCCCAGCACGCCCCGCCCCGCGCCCCGGCGGCGTACGACGACGCCCCGGTGGTGGCGGCGTACGACCCGGCGACCGGGACGCTGGACTGGGGCAGCACCGGCCCGCGTGACCTCCGGGGTGTCGACTCGTTGTCTCCTCAGACCCTTGGAGAGGACTCGTGGAAGTGGCTGTTCTTGCAACCCCTCGCGACACCGAGCCGCGACTGAGCGACGACGACCGCCCCGACGCACCCGTGCGCCGGGACGGCTTCCGCCGCGTCCTGCTCGTCGGTCTGGCGCTCGTGCTGGTGACGTCCCTCGGGGCGGCGCTCTGGCTGCTCGCCTCGCGGCAGCCGTGGCAGAACAGCGCGGACCCCGAGCAGGCCCAGCGTGAGCAGGTGATGGCCCAGACCCGGCAGTTCATGCTGCGGATGGGCACCTACGGCCCGGACCTCCTCGACGAGTCCGGCGCCATGCCGGAGTACCGCTCGCTGGTCCACGAGGTGATCACGCCGAAGTTCGCCGCGTCGTTCGACGACCAGGCCGGGACCGCCGAGCAGCTGGTCGCGCAGGCCGACGTGGCGCGCGAGTCGGCCGTGTTCGCCACCGGCGTCTCCGACATCGACCCGGACTCCGCGACCGCGCTGGTGGCCGGCACCTTCACCGACTCCTACGTCGTCAAGGGCGAACGGACGCCCCAGGAGCCGGTGCCCTACCGGATCGAGGTCTCGCTGGTGAAGATCGACGGCGCCTGGCTGGTCGACGACTTCACGCCCGTGACCGGGGTCGACCAGTGACCGCCGGGCTCGCGGACGCCCCGCAGCTCTACGACCTGCTCGACGTCGCTCCCGATGCCGGTGCGGCGGACATCCGCGCCGCCTGGAAGGCCGCGATCGCCGACCTGGACCCGAGCGACCGCCGGTTCCGTGCCTACAACCAGGCCGCCGAGCTGCTGCTCGACCCCGACCGGCGGGCGGCGTACGACGCCCAGCTCGCGCCCGAGGAGGAGGTCGAGGTCTCGACACGCTCGACCAGCGACGGGTCTGCCTCGGTGACCAGCGACGGGTCTGCCTCGGTGGTCGAGCCTGTCGAGACCAGTCGACGCGGCCCCCGCACCGTCCCCGGCTGGTGGCTGGTCACCCTCGCGCTGCTGACCGCGGCGGCTGTCGGCCTGGCGACCTGGGCGGCGTTCGCGGTGCCCTCGCCGGCGTCGGTCGAGGAGTCCACCAGGACCGCCCAGGCGGCCGCCGAGCGGGCGATCGTGCCGGTGCTGTCCTACGACGCGGCCACCCTCGACGAGGACCAGGCCGCGGGCGCGGCGTACCTCACGGCGGGCTACCGGGAGGACTACGACCAGCTCTACGCGGTGATCCGGGAGAACGCCCCCGAGGTGGGCACCGTCGTCACCACCGAGGTGGTGTCCTCGGGCATCGTCCGCTCGGGGACCGACCGGGTACAGGTGCTCGTCTTCGTCAACCGGCCGACCACCAACAACCAGCAGAAGCAGCCGGTCGTCTACCGCGACCAGGTCACCGTGACCATGCAGAAGGTCGGCGACTCCTGGCTCGTCGACGACCTGGTCACCTCACCGCCCACCCAGTGACTCGCCCGGGGATTCACGAGAGATTCGGAGGGGATCCCGGCGGGGTGCTTGACTCCGCCGCCCGATGCGTTCATGATCTTCGGCAACGTCACTCGACGCCCGGGTTGTTGTGCGCCCTTCGCTGCGCTACCCTGTCCTTTCGCCCTCTCTCAGATACCCTGCGGCCTGCCCGGTGGCCGATGTGGTGGTGAAGGGCGACATCTCATCGCGTAACCCGTCGAAGGACTCCTCTTGGCCGCGCGCAGCACCGCTGACAACAACCGCCGCATCTCTTTCGCAAAGATCGCCGAACCCCTCGAGGTTCCCCAGCTTCTCTCTCTCCAGACCGACAGCTTCGACTGGCTCGTCGGCAACGCCAACTGGGACGCCACCGTCCAGCGGCGCCTCGATGCCGGCGAGGACGTGTCGTCCAAGTCCGGCCTCCAGGAGATCTTCGAGGAGATCTCCCCGATCGAGGACTTCTCCGAGACGATGTCGCTCTCGTTCGAGGACCCGGTCTTCTACGACCCCAAGTACACCGTCGAGGAGTGCAAGGAGAAGGACTTCACCTTCTCGGCTCCCCTCTACGTCTCCGCCGAGTTCACCAACAACGAGACCGGCGAGATCAAGGGCCAGACCGTCTTCATGGGCGACTTCCCCCTGATGACCCCCAAGGGCACGTTCATCATCAACGGCACCGAGCGGGTCGTCGTGTCCCAGCTGGTCCGGTCCCCGGGCGTGTACTTCGAGCGCTCCGCGGACAAGACCTCTGACAAGGACATCTTCACCGCCAAGCTGATCCCGAGCCGCGGCGCCTGGCTGGAGTTCGAGATCGACAAGCGCGACATGGTCGGCGTGCGCCTCGACCGCAAGCGCAAGCAGAACGTCACCGTCCTGCTCAAGGCCCTCGGGTGGACCAACGAGCAGATCCGCGAGGAGTTCGGCCAGTACGAGTCGATGATGCTGACCCTGGAGAAGGACCACACCCAGGGCCAGGACGACGCGCTGCTGGACATCTACCGCAAGCTGCGTCCGGGCGAACCCCCCACGCGCGAGGCGGCCCAGACGCTGCTGAACAACTACTACTTCAACCCCAAGCGGTACGACCTGGCCAAGGTCGGTCGCTACAAGATCAACAAGAAGCTCGGCCTGCTCGAGGCCTTCGACCAGCAGACGCTGACCGTGGACGACGTCGTCGCCGCGATCCGCTACATCGTCGCGCTGCACGCGGAGCAGAGCACGCTGGAGACCCCGCAGGGCACGCACGACATCTCGGCCGACGACATCGACCACTTCGGCAACCGCCGGATGCGGACCGTGGGCGAGCTGATCCAGAACCAGCTGCGCACGGGCCTGGCTCGCATGGAGCGGGTCGT
The DNA here is from genome assembly GCA_963791275.1 of uncultured Actinomycetota bacterium. GTDB lineage: Bacteria > Actinomycetota > Actinomycetes > Propionibacteriales > Nocardioidaceae > Nocardioides. The sequence continues at coordinate 129,111 of CAWBRP010000003.1, read as the reverse complement.
CCGCGAGCGGATGACCACCCAGGACGTCGAGGCGATCACGCCGCAGTCGCTGATCAACATCCGCCCCGTCGTCGCGGCGCTGAAGGAGTTCTTCGGCACCTCGCAGCTCTCGCAGTTCATGGACCAGACCAACCCGATCTCGGGCCTGACCCACAAGCGTCGCCTCTCGGCGCTGGGCCCCGGTGGACTGTCTCGTGACCGCGCCGGCATGGAGGTCCGTGACGTCCACCCGTCGCACTACGGCCGCATGTGCCCGATCGAGACCCCGGAAGGCCCGAACATCGGTCTGATCGGGTCGCTGGCCTCCTACGGCCGGATCAACCCGTTCGGGTTCGTCGAGACGCCCTACCGCAAGGTCGAGAAGGGCAAGGTCACCGACCAGATCGACTACCTGACCGCCGACGACGAGGACCGCTTCGTCATCGCGCAGGCCAACGCCGCCCTCGACGACAAGGGTCGCTTCACCGAGGAGCGTGTCCTGGTCCGCCAGAAGCGCGGTGAGGTCTCCGAGATCCTGCCCGGCGACGTGGACTACATCGACGTCTCGCCGCGCCAGATGGTGTCGGTCGCGACGGCGCTGATCCCGTTCCTCGAGCACGACGACGCCAACCGCGCGCTGATGGGCGCCAACATGCAGCGCCAGGCGGTGCCGCTGATCGTGAGCGACTCGCCGCTGGTCGGGACCGGCATCGAGTACCGCGCCGCCGTCGACGCCGGCGACGTGGTCGTGGCCGAGAAGGCCGGTGTGGTCAAGGACGTCTCCGCCGACCTCATCGAGACGATGAACGACGACGGCACGTACACGACGTACAAGCTGGCCAAGTTCCGTCGCTCCAACCAGGGCACCTGCATCAACCAGCGCCCGCTGGTGAGCGAGGGCGACAAGCTCGAGGTCGGCACGCCGATCGCCGACGGCCCGTGCACCGACAACGCCGAGATGGCCCTGGGCACCAACCTGCTCGTGGCCTTCATGCCGTGGCAGGGGCACAACTACGAGGACGCGATCATCCTCAGCCAGCGCCTGGTGCAGGAGGACATCCTCACCTCGATCCACATCGAGGAGCACGAGGTCGACGCCCGCGACACCAAGCTCGGCCCCGAGGAGATCACCCGGGACATCCCCAACGTCTCCGAGGAGATGCTGGCCGACCTCGACGAGCGCGGGATCATCCGCATCGGCGCCGAGGTCACCACCGGGGACATCCTGGTCGGCAAGGTCACGCCCAAGGGCGAGACCGAGCTCACCCCCGAGGAGCGGCTGCTCCGCGCGATCTTCGGCGAGAAGGCGCGCGAGGTGCGCGACACCTCGATGAAGGTGCCCCACGGTGAGTCCGGCACGGTCATCGGCGTGCGGGTCTTCGACCGCGAGGACGGCGACGAGCTGCCCCCGGGTGTCAACCAGCTGGTGCGGGTCTACGTCGCCCAGAAGCGGAAGATCTCGGTCGGCGACAAGCTGGCCGGCCGCCACGGGAACAAGGGCGTCATCGCCAAGATCCTGCCGATCGAGGACATGCCGTTCATGGAGGACGGCACCCCGGTCGACGTGATCCTCAACCCGCTGGGCGTCCCGCGCCGGATGAACATCGGTCAGATCCTCGAGCTCCACCTCGGCTGGCTCGCCAAGCAGGGTTGGGACCTCGACCTGCACGACGGGTCCGGCCCGGCCGACGACTCGTGGAAGCAGCGCCTGATCGACATCCACGCCGACAAGGCCGCGCCGAACACCAAGGTGGCGACGCCGGTCTTCGACGGTGCCAAGGAGGACGAGATCATCGGCCTGCTCGGCGCGACGTTCCCCACCCGGGACGGCGTCCGGCTGATCGGCGACAACGGCAAGGCCAGCCTCTTCGACGGTCGCTCCGGCGAGCCGTTCCCGGAGCCGGTCTCGGTGGGCTACATGTACATCCTCAAGCTCCACCACCTCGTCGACGACAAGATCCACGCACGCTCGACCGGCCCCTACTCGATGATCACGCAGCAGCCCCTGGGCGGTAAGGCCCAGTTCGGCGGCCAGCGGTTCGGCGAGATGGAGGTCTGGGCGATGGAGGCGTACGGCGCCGCCTACGCCCTGCAGGAGCTGCTGACGATCAAGTCCGACGACGTGCCGGGTCGCGTGAAGGTCTACGAAGCCATCGTCAAGGGCGAGAACATCCCCGACTCCGGCATCCCCGAGTCGTTCAAGGTGCTCGTCAAGGAGATGCAGTCGCTCTGCCTCAACGTGGAGGTGCTGTCCCAAGACGGCACGGCCATCGAGATGAAGGACGCCGAGGAAGACGTCTTCCGGGCGGCCGAGGAGCTCGGCATCGACCTGTCGCGCCGCGAGCCCAGCTCCGTCGAAGAAGTCTGAGGTCGAGGGCGGCGGGCCTCGGCCCGCCGCCCCACCCTCAGTCCACAGCTTCAAACCCAGAACTAACGAAGGACAACAGCCATCGTGCTCGACGTGAACTTCTTCGACCAGCTTCAGATCGGCCTGGCCACCGCGGACGACATCCGCACGTGGAGCCACGGCGAGGTCAAGAAGCCGGAGACCATCAACTACCGCACGCTCAAGCCCGAGCGTGACGGCCTCTTCTGCGAGAAGATCTTCGGTCCCACGCGGGACTGGGAGTGCTACTGCGGCAAGTACAAGCGGGTCCGCTTCAAGGGCATCATCTGCGAGCGCTGCGGCGTCGAGGTGACCCGGTCCAAGGTGCGTCGTGAGCGGATGGGCCACATCGAGCTGGCCGCCCCGGTCACCCACATCTGGTACTTCAAGGGTGTCCCGAGCCGGCTCGGCTACCTGCTCGACCTCGCCCCGAAGGACCTGGAGAAGGTCATCTACTTCGCGGCGTACATGATCACCGCCGTCGACGAGGACGCCCGGCACCGCGACCTGTCCACCTTGGAGAACAAGGTGGGCCTGGAGCGCGAGCGCCTGGAGAAGCGTCGCGACGGCGCTCTCGAGGACCGCACCAAGAAGCTCGAGGAGGACCTCAAGGTCCTCGAGGACGAGGGTGCCAAGGCCGACGCGCGCCGCAAGGTGCGCGACGGTGCCGAGCGCGAGATGAAGCAGCTCCGCGACCGGTCGCAGCGCGAGCTGGACCGCCTCGAGGAGGTGTGGAGCACCTTCAAGTCCCTCAAGGTCCAAGACCTCATGGGTGACGAGCTCCTCTACCGCGAGATGAAGAACTGGTTCGGCAAGTACTTCGAGGGCTTCATGGGCGCGACCGCGATCCAGAAGCGCCTCGAGACCTTCGACATCGAGGCCGAGGTCGACTCGCTGCGCGAGACCATCGACACCGGCAAGGGCCAGCGCAAGGTGCGCGCGCTCAAGCGGCTCAAGGTGGTCGACGCGTTCCGCAAGACCAACAACAGCCCGCTGGGCATGGTCCTCGACGCCGTCCCGGTCATCCCGCCGGACCTGCGCCCGATGGTGCAGCTCGACGGCGGCCGGTTCGCGACCTCCGACCTGAACGACCTGTACCGCCGGGTCATCAACCGGAACAACCGCCTCAAGCGGCTGCTCGACCTCGGTGCGCCCGAGATCATCGTCAACAACGAGAAGCGGATGCTCCAGGAGGCCGTCGACTCGCTGTTCGACAACGGTCGCCGCGGTCGTCCCGTCACCGGCCCGGGCAACCGGCCGCTGAAGTCGCTGTCCGACATGCTCAAGGGCAAGCAGGGTCGCTTCCGGCAGAACCTGCTCGGCAAGCGCGTGGACTACTCGGGCCGCTCGGTCATCGTGTCGGGTCCCCAGCTGAAGCTGCACCAGTGCGGTCTGCCCAAGCAGATGGCGCTCGAGCTCTTCAAGCCGTTCGTGATGAAGCGCCTCGTCGACCTGTCGCACGCCCAGAACATCAAGTCCGCCAAGCGGATGGTCGAGCGGGCCCGGCCGGTCGTGTGGGACGTCCTCGAAGAGGTCATCACCGAGCACCCGGTGCTGCTCAACCGTGCGCCCACGCTGCACCGCCTCGGCATCCAGGCCTTCGAGCCCCAGCTGATCGAGGGCAAGGCCATCCAGATCCACCCGCTCGTGTGCTCGGCGTTCAACGCCGACTTCGACGGTGACCAGATGGCGGTGCACCTGCCGCTGTCGGCCGAGGCCCAGGCCGAGGCGCGGATCCTGATGCTGTCGACCAACAACATCTTGAAGCCGTCCGACGGCCGTCCGGTGACCATGCCCACCCAGGACATGATCATCGGCCTGTTCTTCCTCACCACCGACCGCGAGGGTCCGGGCGAGGGACGGGTCTTCGGCTCGCAGGCCGAGGCGATCATGGCGTTCGACAAGGGTGAGATCTCGCTGCAGAGCAAGGTCAGGATCCGGTTCGCCGACATCATCCCGCCGCTGGAGCTCGAGCTCGGGGCCGACTGGGAAGAGGGTCGCACGATCATCCTCGACACCACGCTGGGCCGCTCGATCTTCAACGACACCCTGCCCGCGGACTACCCGTTCGTGAACGAGGAGGTCGGCAAGAAGCGCCTCGGCGCCATCGTCAACGACCTCGCCGAGCGGTACACCAAGGTCGAGGTGGCCGCCTCCCTGGACGCCCTGAAGGACACGGGCTTCCACTGGGCGACCCGCTCGGGTGTCACCGTGTCCATCGAGGACGTCGTGACGCCGGCCAACAAGGCCGAGATCCTCAAGGGTTACGAGGAGAAGGCGGTCAAGGTCCAGAGCCAGTACGAGCGCGGCCTGGTCACCGACGAGGAGCGTCGCCAGGAGCTCATCGAGATCTGGAACGAGGCGTCCAACATGGTCGGGAAGGCCATGGAGGCCAACTTCGACCGCAAGAACCCGATCTTCATGATGGTCGACTCCGGAGCCTCCGGAAACCTCACCCAGATCCGCCAGGTGGCGGCCATGCGTGGGCTGGTGGCGAACCCGAAGGGCGACATCATCCCGCGGCCGATCAAGTCCAACTTCCGCGAGGGTCTGTCCGTGCTGGAGTACTTCATCTCCACGCACGGCGCCCGCAAGGGTCTGGCGGACACCGCGCTGCGGACCGCCGACTCGGGCTACCTGACCCGTCGTCTCGTCGACGTGTCGCAGGACGTCATCATCCGTGAGGACGACTGTGGCACCGAGCGTGGCCTGATGAAGGTCATCGGGGTCAAGGGCGAGGACGGGACGGTTCGCCGTGACGACAACGCCGAGACCTCGGCGTACGCCCGCGCGGCGGCCACCGAGGTCACCGACCCCGCGACCGGCGACGTGCTCGTCGGTGCGGGCGAGGACCTCGGCGACATCAAGATCGGTGAGCTCGTGGCGGCCGGCATCGAGAACGTCTCCGTGCGTTCGGTGCTGACCTGCGACGCCAAGGCGGGGACCTGCGCCAAGTGCTACGGCCGCTCGCTGGCCACCGGCAAGCTCGTCGACATCGGCGAGGCCGTCGGCATCATCGCGGCCCAGTCGATCGGTGAGCCCGGCACGCAGCTGACCATGCGCACCTTCCACACCGGTGGTGTGGCGTCGGCCGACGACATCACGCAGGGTCTGCCCCGCGTGGTCGAGCTGTTCGAGGCGCGCTCGCCCAAGGGCCTCTCGCCGATCTCGGAGCACACCGGCCGGATCGAGATCGAGGAGACCGACAAGAGCCGCAAGGTGCGGGTCATCCCCGACGACGGCAGCGAGGTCGCGGAGTACCCCGTGTCCAAGCGGTCGCGGCTGCTGGTGCACGACGGTGACCGCATCGAGGTCGGCGACCAGCTGACGGTCGGCACGCCCGACCCGAAGGAGGTGCTGCGCATCCTCGGCGTGCGCCGGGCGCAGCAGCACCTCGTGGACGAGGTCCAGCAGGTGTACCGCAGCCAGGGTGTGTCGATCCACGACAAGCACATCGAGATCATCGTGCGGCAGATGCTGCGCCGGGTCACGGTCATCGAGTCGGGCGACACCAACCTGCTGCCCTCCGACCTCGTCGACCGGGCGAAGTTCGAGATCGAGAACCGTCGGGTGGTGTCCGAGGGCGGCAAGCCGGCCTCGGGTCGCGCCGAGCTGATGGGGATCACCAAGGCGTCGCTCGCGACCGAGTCGTGGCTCTCGGCGGCCTCCTTCCAGGAGACCACCCGGGTGCTCACCGACGCCGCGATCCACGCCCGCTCGGACTCGCTGCGCGGTCTGAAGGAGAACGTGATCATCGGCAAGCTGATCCCGGCGGGTACCGGCCTCGAGCGGTACCGCAACATCCGGGTGGAGCCCACCGAGGAGGCGCGCGCCGCGGCGTACGCCGTCACGGGCTACGACTCCTACGACTACGAGTTCGGCAACACCGGAGCATCGCAGGCCGTCGCCCTCGACGACTTCGACTTCGGTTCCTACCAGAACTGAGGACTTCGTCCTCAGCTCTGGTGAAGGAACCAGGTCGAGTAGCAAACGCCCGTCCCCGCGAAGCGGGGGCGGGCGTGTTGCGTATCGAGACCCCGTGAGCCGGGAAGCAGCCGTGGGGACGCCCATTGAGGACAGGTTCTGACCGCTGCCGCTCCTAGCGTGGAGTCATGGACACGATTCAGCTGAAGCGACCCGAAGCCCTGCTGCGCAGCCCCGCGTTCAGCCAGGTGGCAGTGGTGCCACCGGGAGCCACCCTCGTGCTCGTCGGCGGACAGAACGCCGTGGACGAGCAGGGCGCCCTGGTGGGCGGTGACGACATCGCCGCCCAGACGACACGGGTGATGGCCAACCTGACCACGGCGCTTGCTGCTGCCGGTGTCGGGGTCGAGCACCTGGTCAGCGTGACGGTGATGCTGGTCGACGGAGTCGACGTCGGAGCGGCCTACGCCGCGGCCGCGCCGGCCCTTGCCACCGAGGGGGACCCGCCCCTGGTCGACGCCGCGCTCGTGGCGGGGCTGGGTGTGCCGGGCGCGCTCGTGGAGGTCTCCGCGGTGGCCGCGGTCGTGCGCTGACCGGTCCCGCGCGGCGACGCTCAGCCGAGCACGAGGTCGAGCGACCGCCCGGTGAAGGCCGCGAGCGCCTCGGCCTGCTCCTCGACCTCACGCCGCTGCCGGGCACCGAGCGAGGGACTGAGCCCGATGCTCACCCTCGTGGTCCGGCCGACCTCCTTCCGCTTCCACCACCCCACGTCGCGCAGGTCGCTCACCACGACCCCACCTCCGGACTCGGAGAACGCGTGGCCCCGATCCCCCCAGGGGTGATCGGTCGGCCGCGGGTAGTTGCTGCCCGGGTACGACAGGTAGGCCTCGTCGAACACCGGCAGCAGCCAGGTGCCTCGACGGGCCGCCGCGTCGGGCGGTGCGGGTCCGTGCCAGAACATCTCGCCGTCAACCTCCGTCGAGGCCAGCCGGTCGCCGAGGTCGGCGAGGGTGGCCTCGATCTCGCGCTTGGTCGGGGTCGCCCAGCGCTTCAGGTGCGCGACCGTGGCCGGCCCGTGGCCGGTGAAGAACCGCAGCACGAGCGCCCGGAGGGCCTCGTCGCGGTCGCGGACCGGCGTGGGCGGCAGCCACTCATCGACCAGGGCGTAGGTGTGCTGCCCTCCGGCGAGCGGTCCCGAGCACACCAGGCCGTCGAGCTCGGCGAGCATCAGCAGGTGTCCCAGCCGCTCGCCCCGCAGGTCCTCACGCGCCAGGGTCGTCTGGAGCTCACGACGGGTGAGCGACCGTCCGCCCTCGAGCAGCCGGGTCACGGCGTCGTGCTCGCGGGCGACCACCGCCGGGTCGTCCAGGTCCAGCTGCCGGTGCCGGGCGGTCATCCCCGACCGGACCTTCGGGGACGTGAGGGCGAGCAGCCAGCGCAGGTCCTCGGCCAGCACGTAGTGCCAGGTGGGGCGCAGCACGTGGGTGCGGACGACCCGCCCGCTGTCGACGGCCGCGCGGACGACCTCGTCACCGGGGTGACCCGTCCGCATCGCCAGCGACCACCGGGCCAGGGGTGCGTCCTGGGACTGGACGCACACGAGGTTCCGGACAACGTCCTCCACGCTGCCGTCGGGTGCGGCGCTGAGGCTCTGCGTCGCCAGCCGTCGCGCGAGGAGGAGATCCCGGTCCACGCCGCCAGCCTGCCATGGCGGCCGGGTGCACACTGGTGGGACGACTCCGAGGAGGACCCGTGATGAGCATGCTGTCGAGGATCGCGATCGGTGCGAGCACGGCCGCCCTGGTGCTGGCCGCCGTGGTGGCGCCGGTGACCGCGGTCGGAGCGGCCCCGCCGGCGTGCGGGAACGCGGACCTGACGGCGTCGTACAAGGCGACCGACGCGGCGATGAGCCACCGCTACGGCAAGATCGTCTTGAAGAACATCTCGGGCCACAGCTGCAAAATCGCTGGGTACGGCGGGGTCTCCTACGTCGGCGGCGGCAACGGCACGCAGGTCGGCGCCCCGGCGGACCGGGTGCCGGGCAACGTTGACACGGTCGTCCTGCAGCCGGGTGACAAGGCCAAGAGCAAGATCTCGGAGACCGTGGCCGGCGTCTACTCCCCCAACGAGTGCAAGCCGGCGCCCGTCGACGGCTTCCGTGTGTACGTGCCCAATGCCACCGCCTCGCAGTACATCCCTCACCCCACCACCGGCTGCAAGAACTCCGCCGTGCACCTGATGAGTCACCAGCCCTACCGCTGACGGAGCCGCGGAGGGGTCAGGCGCGCATCAGGACGGTCTCGAGCTCGACCAGGGCACGGTCGGCGTACCCCTTCCACATCCGGCCGATGACGTTCAAGGTGAGCCGGGCCGGCGAAGCCTTGGCGTGCAGGGTCCACGCCCAGCCGATCCGGGCCCCCGTGCCTTCCGGGGTGACCGACCAGGCGCCCTCGATGGTGCGCACGAACGGCCGGAGCGGGCCGTGGAGGTCGTCGAGGAGGTAGGTGTAGCCGCTTGGCCGGTCCACGGACGTCAACGTCTCGCGCAGCCGGCTCCCGTCGCTGAGCACGATCGTCCGCGTCTGGCCGACGGTGCCCCACTCGTCCGGCTCCTCGGTCACCTCGCGCACCGGCGGGAAGGCCGCGTAGCGGCGGCTGAAGACCTCGGGCAGCCGAGCACTGATCAGGCGGTCGAACGCCTGCGTCGGCTCGACCGCGACAAGTCGCGACGTCTCGACCCGGTGACCGGTCATGGACACCAGGCTACGTCCCCTGACGCCAACAGTGTGGTCGCCGCGACGCACCAATTGCCGGCTGTCTCCGCCTGTCCCCGATAGTCCGCCGCGAAAGGCGCCATCTCGGGGTGGTCCACAGGCGCTTATCGCGGCGGACTATCTGCAGCGCGCGACTGCTCGGGCCGGGCCGGACCGGGCGTGGCGCGGCTGGGGAGCCCTGAGACAATCGGGGGGTGAGCCCGACCCCACCGACGCAGACCGACGTGCTCGTCGTCGGAGCCGGGCCCGCGGGCTCCGCGGCCGCCTCGTGGTCCGCTCGTCTCGGGCTCGACGTGGTGCTCGCGGACGCGGCGGTCTTCCCCCGTGACAAGACCTGCGGAGACGGGCTGACCCCGCGCGCCATCGGCGAGCTGCAGCGCCTCGGTCTCGAGGACTGGCTCCGCGCGCACACCGTCAACCGGGGCCTGCGGGCCCACGGCTTCGGACAGACGCTGCTGCTGCCGTGGCCGGGCGGCACCCTGCCGGACTGGGGCTCGGCCGTCGCCCGGACCGAGCTCGACGACCACCTGCGCACCACCGCGATCAAGGCCGGCGCCACCGCGGTCGACGGCGCCCGGGCGGTGGACGTCCGCCGCGACGGGGACCGGGTCACGGCCGTCGTCTTCCGGCACGGCCAGGAGACGTGGGAGATCGGTTGCCGCCGCCTGGTGGTGGCCGACGGCGTGCGCTCGCCGCTGGGTCGGGTGCTGGGCAGGACCTGGCACCGCGACACCGTGTACGGGGTCGCCGGGCGGTCCTACGTCGACTCCGCGCGCGCCGACGACCCGTGGATCAGCTCGCACCTCGAGCTGCGCGGCCGCGAGGGCGAGATCCTGAGCGGCTACGGCTGGATCTTCCCGCTGGGTTCGGGCGAGGTGAACATCGGCGTCGGCACCCTCGCCACCGCCAAGCGTCCGGCGGAGGTGGCGATCAAGCCGCTGATGAGCTTCTACGCCGAGGAGCGTCGCGAGGAGTTCGCGTTGTCCGGTGACCTGCGCGCCCCGACCTCGGCACTGCTGCCGATGGGCGGTGCGGTCTCGGGGGTGGCCGGCCGGAACTGGGCGCTGATCGGCGACGCCGCCGCCTGCGTCAACCCCTTGAACGGCGAGGGCATCGACTACGGCCTCGAGTCGGGCCGCTTCGTGGCCGAGATGATGGTCCAGCGCGACGACCTGGGCCACGCGTGGCCGGCGCTGCTCCGGGAGCACTACGGCGAGTCGTTCTCCATCGCGCGCCGGCTGGCCGGGCTCGTCACGGTGCCGCGCCTGCTCCCGACGCTCGGTCCGGCGGGCATGCGCTCGGACTGGCTGATGACCCTGGCGCTGCGGTGGATGGGCAACCTGGTCACTGACGAGGACCGGGACCGCGCGGCGCGGGTGTGGCGCTGGGCCGGACGTCGGTCGCTCGCCCGGGACGCGCGACCGCCGTTCGCCTGACCTCCGTCAGGCGGGCTCGGCCTCGAGCTCTCCGAACCCCGCGACCACCAGGTCCCGCACCGTGCGCACGGCGCGCTCGGCGTCCGCGCCGCTCGCGGACACGGTGATCACCGCGCCCTGCCCGGCGCCGAGGGTGAGCAGCTCCAGCGAGCTGGCGGCATCCGCGGTCCGGCCACTCGACTCGACCACGACGTCGGCGTCGATGTCGCCCAGCGCCGTGGCGATCTGTGCGGCGGGCCGGGCGTGCAGTCCTTGGGGATTGACCAGGGTCAGCCTGGTGGATGCGCCGGCCGGGGCCGAGGCACGGGCCGGCGGCCCGACGGCCCCGGGGCGGTGGGCGGCCAGGGCGCTCGCCTTGGGGAGCAGCGCGGACTCCGCCTCACGCGCGACGGTCTCCAGGTCGGCGCCTCCCGCCGCCCTGACGACGGCGGCCACCAACCCCTCGACCAAGGGGGCCGCGCTGAGCCGGACGACGTGGCCCTCCGGAGGGTTCAGCTCCAAGGAGAGCTCCGCGCTGAGCACGGCCGAGCCGAGATCCATGAGGACCAGGACCCCGTCGGGCGACGCGGCCTCGACCAGGGCCTTGGACACGTCGGTGGCGTCGGTGCCGAGACCACCGGCCGCGCCGGCTGCCACGGCGACGACCGGGCCCCTGCCCTGGACCATCTGCGCGGACAGGTCGACAGCCGCCCGGGCCAGGGCAGCACTGTGCGAGACGACGACGATGCCGATCATGAGTCCGCCTCAGCCCGCCGCGCCGGCCAACGCGTCCACGAGCAACGCGGCCGACGCCGCGCCGGGATCGATGTGACCGACGCTCCGCTCGCCGAGGTAGCTGGCGCGGCCCTTGAGGGCGTGGAGGGGTTCGGTCGCGTCACGCCCCGCGGCCGCGGCGCTCGCCGCCGCAGCCGTGGCCTCGGACAGCTCGACGCCGTCCCCCAACGCGGACTGGAGCGCGTCGAGGGCGGGCGCCAGGGCGTCGTACATGGTCTTGTCGCCGGCCTCGGCCTTGCCCCGCGCGACGATGCCGTCGAGCCCCGCCCGGAGCGCGGCGAGCAGCGCGGGACCGTCCAGGGACGTCGCGTCGCCCGCCGCGGTGGCCGCACGCAGGAAGAACGTGCCGTACAGCGGCCCGCTGGCCCCTCCGACCGAGGTCACGAGCGTCATGCCCACGGTCTTGAGGAGCCCCCCGATCGTGTCGGGGGGAGGGTCCAGAGCCGTCATCACCGCGTCCATCCCCCGAGTCAGGTTGGTGCCGTGGTCGGCGTCCCCGATCGCCGAGTCGAGCTCGGTGAGGTAGTCGCAGTGCTCGTGCACCGCGTCCCGGAACGACGACAACCAGTCGACCAGCTGGTCGAGGGTGACGGCTTCGGACACGATCAGACTCCCCATCGCAGACCGGAGGTGTTGACCGGAGCATCCCACAGCCGCACCATCTCGTCGTCGGCCTTGAGCACCGTCACCGAGGCGCCGGCCATGTCCAACGAGGTGATGTAGTTGCCGACCAGGGTGCGCGCCACCTGGACGCCGGCCTTCTCCAGCAGGGTCGCGACCTCGCCGTAGAGCAGGTACAGCTCGATCAGCGGACTGCCGCCCATCCCGTTGAGCATGACGATGCTGGGACCGCCCTGGAAGTCGAGGTCGGCGAGCACCGGCTCGACGAGCTGCTCGGCGATCTCGGCGGCGCCCGCGAGCGGCACCCGGTGCCGGCCCGGCTCCCCGTGGATCCCGACGCCCATCTCCATCTCGTCCTCGGGAAGGTCGAAGGTCGGCTTGCCGGCGGCAGGGACGGTGCAGCTGGTGAGGGCCATGCCCATCGAGCGACCACTCTCGTTCACCCGGCGGGCCAGGGCGAGCACGGCGTCGAGGTCGCGACCCTCCTCCGCGGCGGCGCCGACGATCTTCTCGAGGAGCACCGTGATCCCCACCCCGCGCCGACCCGCGGTCCAGGTCGAGTCCTGCACGGCCACGTCGTCGTCGGTCACGATGGTCTCGACGCGCACCCCGGAGTCGGTGGCGGCCATCTCGCCGGCCATCTCGAAGTTCATCACGTCGCCGGTGTAGTTCTTGACGATGTGCAGCACGCCGGCGCCTCGGTCCACGACCGTGGTCGCCTCCACCATCTGGTCGGGCGTCGGGGAGGTGAAGACCTCGCCGGCGCAGGCGGCGTCGAGCATGCCCGTGCCGACGAAGCCGCCATGGAGGGGCTCGTGACCGGAACCGCCGCCGGACAGCAGGGCGACCAAACCGGATGCCTTGGGCTGGGCCCGGTAGATCACCCGGTGCTGGTGGTCCACCCGCAGCCCGGGGTGAGCGGCGGCGATGCCCCGGAGAGCATCGGCGAGGACTTGGTCGGGCTTGTTGATGAGCTTCTTCATCTCAGACCTCCGAAGGGGCGACGGTGACTGCGGGGACGGCGGTGTCCAGCGCCGTGTGGGCGATGATGCCGAACAGCACGGCGGCGAGGGCACCCGCGGCGAGCTCGGCGATGACGTAGACCGGCCACTGCGACCAGATGACGTCGCCGCCCATGACCTGCTGCACGAGCATCGGCCCGGTGGTGCGGGCGGGGTTGATCGAGGCACCCGTGGTCGGCGCGACCGGGATGATGGCCGCGAACACCATCATGCCGATGGCCAGCCCGGCCCAGCCGGGGGCCGCCTTGCGGTAGATGACGCCGAACACCGCGAACACCAGGAGGAAGGTGCCGATGAACTCGGCGAAGAACGCCTGGTACCACGGCACCGTGTCGGCGTACGACGCGACGCCGAGACCGACGTCGCTGGCCTTCTTGCCCAGGACACCGACGATCGTGAAGGCGCCGGCGATGGCGCCCAGGACCTGGGCGATGACGTAGCTCGGCACCTCGGACCAGGGGAACTTCCCCGTGGCCGCGAGCCCGAGGGTGACCGCGGGGTTGATGTGGTTGCCCGAGATGTAGCCGAAGACGTAGACCGTCACGATCACCACCGTGGCGAAGGACAGCGAGATCATGCCGAGGTCGGCCCCGCTGAAGGTCGATCCGTTGGCCTCGTTGACCATGAGGAGGGCCGGCACCGAGCCCACCCCCACGAAGACCAGGAAAGCGGTGCCGAGGAACTCTGCCGCGAGCTTCTGCCACCGGGTGTTGTCATCCATCTCATGAACCTTCCGTGTGATGCGAATTACATTCGGTAATGTCGAATAGTGCTCAGAAAATGGTGGACGCGTCAAGGGTGATCGCGAAAGATCTGCGAGGACAGTGCATACTCGGGGCTCCCGCACCGGGGCCAGGTGGTCACGGGGCGTGATCCAACGGAGAGGAGACCTCGGGTGATCCAGGCGATCGATCGGGCGGCGCGCGTCCTGAGCGCCCTCCAGGGCTCGCGGCACCTGGGCATCACCGAGCTCGGTGTGCTGCTCGAGCTGCCGCCGTCGACGGTGCACGGCATCGTGAAGTCGCTGCAGGCGCACGGGCTGGTCGCCAAGGAGCCCCACGGTCAGCGCTACATGCTGGGCCCGACCCTGCTCCAGCTGTCCAACGTGTACCTCGACACCCTGGACGTGCGCGCCCGGGCGATGCGCTGGACCGGCGACCTCAGCGAACGCACCGGCCTTGCCGTCCGGATGGGCGTCGAGTTCTTCGACGAGGTGATCGTGATCCACCACGAGCCGCGTCCCGACGGCAGCCGCCAGATGCCCGAGACCGGACTGACGATCCCCGCGCACGCCTCGGCGCTGGGCAAGGTGCTGCTCGCCTACCGACCCGACTACCGCGCGTCGGTCCTCGCCAGGGGAGCGCTGCGCAGCCTTACCGGCGAGACGATCGTCGAGCCCGCCGCCCTCGAGCGGGCGCTCGCCGAGGTGCTCGAGAAGGGGTACGCCGTCGAGGACGAGGAGGCGGTCCTCGGGGAGGCGTCCGTCGCGGTCCCCGTGGCGGACCGGGACGGGGTCGCGGTGGCCGCGATCGCGGTGGTGCTCCCCGCCAGCGACCAGCCGGTCAGCCAGGCCGTGCTCACGGACCTCCGCGAGTCGGCCCGCAACGTCTCCCGTGAGCTGGGCGCCGGGGTCTGGCCCCCGGCCGTGGCCCGCGTCAACGAGTGAGGGTGGGTGCGTCCGGGCGGGTCCTGGCGCGCGCCCGGTGCTTCAGGATGCTGTTGATCGGGTCCACCAGGTAGTTGAGGCGCCGGGCCAGGGGCGGCCAGGCCAGCAGCAGCGCGAGGGCGATGGCCAGGACGACCACGATGACCAGGGCGAAGAAGGAGTTGGCCGGCAGGAACCGGGACCAGTCGTGGTAGTCGGCGTACCGCACCGGGAACCCGTGCAGCAGGTAGACCACCAGGCTGTAGGCGCCCATCTCGGTCAGGAACGTCCGGCGCGCGGGGATCAGGCTCATCACCGCGAAGCAGCCGACCACCGACACGACCAGCAGGCGGGCCCGGATCCAGATGCCCTCCGCCAGGCTGGCGCCCAGGGAGTCGTACGACGAGCGGTAGTACAGCCACTGCGTCGACCAGAAGTCGTCGGTGTGACCCGCGAGCCACCAGGTCACGGCGATGATCACCAGGCCGAGGATCCAGGCCCCGCGACGTTTGGCCAGCCCCATCGCCTGCGGGCTCAGGTGCAGCCCCAGCACGAAGAACGGCAGCAGGCCCAGGGCGCGGTTGAGGTCGAAGAGCTCCTGGTCGGTGCCGCCGGCGATCAAGCTGATGACCACCGCCACCGGCACCATCACCCAGTGCACCTTGAGGATGGGCGTCGCGAGCCGCCACATGACGAGCACGATGAGGTACCACATCGGCCAGCGGGGATTGGTCCAGATCGGGTCGAGCAGCGGCCCGCCGCCGACCTCGTGGCGGAAGTGGACCATCAGCCACGAGAAGATGATGTACGGCACCACCAGGGTGGTGACCAGGGACCACAGGTGCCGCTTGGTGTAGCGGAACGACTTCGACAGGTAGCCGGTGACCAGGACGAACACCGGGATGTGGAAGTAGTAGATGAAGTCGTAGGCCTGCGACTTGAGCTCGCTGCTGGGCAGCAGCACGAGCGTGTGACCGATGACGACGAGGGTCACCAGGACCATCTTCGCGTTGTCGAGCCACGGGTCGCGCCGAGACGTCACCCGGGACACCGTAGTGCCTGGTCGGCCCGCCGGTCAGGGCCCGCGACCGGCCGACTTAGTAGGTTGGTCGTCATGGGTCACGTGCCGCAACGCCAGCGGGTGGCGGCGTACGCCGTGATCGTCCGTGGCGACCGGATCCTGCTCAGCCGGCTGTCCGAGCGGGTGACCAAGGACGAGCTCTGGACGCTGCCCGGCGGCGGCCTCGACCACGGTGAGGACCCGCGCGACGCCGTGGTCCGCGAGGTCCTCGAGGAGACCGGCCTGGCGGCCGAGGTCTCGGAGCGACCGCGGGTCTTCTCCGCGCACTCCCCGAGCCTGTGGCGGCAGGGGGAGCGGTGGAACTACCACGCGCTGCGCATCGTGTACGACGGCTGGGTGCCGGCGGGATCGCCCGAGCCACGGGTCATCGAGGTCGACGGCTCGACCGCCGAGGCCGCCTGGGTGCCGCTGGACGACGTGTGGTCCGGGGCGGTGCCGGTCGTGGCGATGGTGACCGAGGCGCTCGGCGACCTCGTGCCGCAGCGTCGCCAACGGGTGGCCGCCTACGCGCTGGTGCGCCGCGACGACAGCCTGCTGCTCACCCGCATCTCGCCGCTGGGGCACGACAGCGGCTCCTGGACGCTGCCCGGCGGCGGGGTCGACCACGGGGAGCGCCCGGCGGCGGCGCTGGCGCGGGAGGTCGCCGAGGAGTGCGGCCTGGTGCCGACGGTGGGTGACCTGCTCGACGTGCACGACGTCCACTTCACCGGGGTGGCACCGTCCGGCCGGGTGGAGGACTTCCACGGCATCCACCTGATCTTCGCCGCCGAGGTGCCGGCCGACGCGGACCCGCGGGTCGTGGAGGTCGACGGCACCACCGACGCGGTCGCCTGGGTGTCTCGCGCGGACATCGCGTCCGGCGCCGTCCCCGTCCTCGACGTCGTCCGCCACGCGCTCGACCTGTGAGCGCTCGGTAGATTGGGGACGTGAACCCGCGCCATCGTCGGCTGGTCATCCCGGTCGCCCTGGCCGGGGTGCTGCTGGTCGTCGTCCTCGCGGCGGTGTGGCGATGAGCGAGTCGCTCGCCGGCGCCTTGGCGTCGCTCCGGACCGCCGTCCTCGACCCCGACGCCCTGGTGCGCGCGGTGGGCTCGGGCCGCCGGCGCGGGGCCACGCCGCGGTGGCGGCGCGTCGAGCTGAGGTACGTCGACCTGAGGGGCGGCCGGCACCTCCAGGTGACGGCGTACGACGACGCGCAGGCGCACACCTCCAACCACCAGGCCGACGAGGCGGCGGCAGCGGTCGACGCGCTGCTCGCCGAACCCTTCGGCAACTGGCACGTGGACACGGTGAGCGAGACCCACCAGCTCCGGGTCACCAAGAAGGGCGAGGCCGTGGTGCACACCGCGGTCCGGGCCGAGGAGGTGGCGGTCGACCGCGAGCACGACCGCGACAAGTCCCGGCTGCTGCCCGAGGACGACCCGGTGTTCGTGGCCCTCGGGCTGTCGGACGCTCAGGGCCGGATGAAGCCCAGCCGCCAGGCGAAGTACCGCCAGGTCGAGGAGTTCCTCCGCATCATCGACGCCACGGTCGCCGACGCGATCTCCTCCGGGCACCTCCGCCGGCCGACACCGGACGAGCCGCTGCGGGTGGTCGACCTCGGCTGCGGCAACGCCTACCTGACCTTCGCCGCGCACCGCTTCCTGACCACGGTGCGCGGCCTCCCGCTGCACACCGTCGGCGTCGACGTCCGCGAGCAGTCGCGCGCCCACAACACCGCGGTGGCCGCAGAGCTCGGCCTCGCCGGCGAGGTCGACTTCGTGGTCGGCGGCATCCTCGACGCCGAGCTCCCCGAGCCGCCGGAGGTGGTGCTGGCGCTGCACGCCTGCGACACCGCGACCGACGAGGCGCTCGGCCGGTCGGTGGGGTGGGCGGCCCCGCTGGTGCTGGCCGCGCCGTGCTGCCACCACGACATCGCCGCGCAGCTCCGGCAGACGCCGGCCCCGGCGCCGTACGCCCAGCTCACCCGGCACGGGATCCTCCGCGAGCGTCTCGCCGACACCCTGACAGACGGGCTGCGCGCCTCCCTGCTGCGGGCGCAGGGCTACCGCGTGGACGTGATGCAGTTCGTCGAGAGCAAGCACACGCCGCGCAACACCCTCCTGCGTGCCGTGCGGACCTCGCGCCCCGAGCCGGACGGCCCCGCCCGGCAGGAGTACGACGAGCTGGTGGCGGCCTGGGGGATCCACCCGCGCCTCGCAGCGCTCCTGGACGCCCCCCGATGAGGAGCCTGCTCGTCCTCGGAGCCCTGCTCGCCGTGCCCTTCGTGATCGGGACCGCGGTGCGCCCCGGGGACCCGGGTCGCGACGAGGTGTTCCGCTTCGCGGACCCGGCGATCGTGGAATCCAGCGGCCTGGTCGTCGACGGTGGTCGCTTCGTGACCACCAACGACTCGGGTGACATCGGACGGGTGTTCACCGTCGACGACTCCGGCGACACCGTCGGGGTCACGGGCTGGTCCGACGACCCGGTCGACGTCGAGGCGCTGGCGCCCGCCGACGCCGGCCACGTCTGGGTCGGCGACATCGGTGACAACACCGCGTCCCGGCCGTACGTCACCGTCACCCGGGTCTCGGTCGGGCCCGGCGACCGGACCGACACCGCGCCGGCGTACCGCCTGGTCTACCCGGGCGGCCCCCGCGACGCCGAGGCACTGCTCACCGACCCGACCACCGGCCGGCTCTACGTCGCGAGCAAGGAGGTCTTCGGCGGCCAGCTGTTTGCGGCGCCGGCCCGGCTCGACCCCGCCGCGGACAACCGGCTCACGCCGCTCGGGAAGGTGTCCGGGCTGGTCACGGACGGCGCGTTCTTCCCCGACGGGCGGCACCTGGTGCTGCGCAACTACACCAGTGCCGCCGTCTACAGCTTCCCCGACCTCGCCCTGGTCGGTGAGCTGCGCCTGCCCGCCCAGCAGCAGGGTGAGGGACTCGCCGTCGTGGGGGAGGACCGCCTCTACCTGTCGTCGGAGGGAGTGAGCTCGCCGGTGCTGACGACGAAGCTGCCGTCCGACGTCGTGCGCGCCATGGCACCGACGTCCGCGGCGCCGTCGGAGACGGGGTCGGTCGCGCCGTCCACCGGGTCCGCGGACCCTCCCGCGCCGGAAGACCCCCAGCGGTCCCCGTGGCCGTGGCTGATCGGCTTCGGCGTGATGGTGGCCCTGGTAATCACCCTCCTTAGGGCGTTGCGGCCGCGCTGAGCGCTCCGACAGGGTGGCCGGCATGCCACGCCTGCGCCACACCTCCCAGAGCGACCCCGGCTGGACCCGACGACGTGCCGGCAAGGGCTTCGTCTACCTCGACCAGCACGGCGACCGGCTCGGCCCGGAGGACGCGCAGCGGGCCAAGGACCTGGTCATCCCCCCGGCCTGGGAGGACGTGTGGATCTGCCCTTTTCCGACCGGGCACCTGCAGGCGGTCGGCACCGACGACGCCGGTCGGCGGCAGTACCTCTACCACCCGGCGTGGCGCCAGGCCCGGGACGGCGAGAAGTTCGTGCGGGTGCTGGGCTTCGGCCAGGCGCTGTCCCGAGCGCGGGAGAAGGTGCTCGCGGACCTCGGCACCGAGGGGATGACCCGCGAGCGCGGCTGCGCGGTCGCCGTCCGGCTGCTCGACCTGGGCTACTTCCGGATCGGCAACGACGTCTACGCCGACGAGAACGCCAGCTTCGGGCTGACCACCCTGGAGCGCCGGCACACCCGGCGTCGCGGCTCCGTGCTGGTCTTCGACTTCGTCGGCAAGTCCGGGATCGAGCACCGGATCGAGATCGACGACGAGCCGACCATCGAGGCGCTCGACGTGATGCGCAAGCGGCGCAGCACCAGCGACCGGCTCCTCGCCTACCGCGAGGGCCGACGCTGGCGGGACATCGACTCCGGGACCGTCAACGACTACATCCGCGACACCACCGGGATCGACGCGACCGCCAAGGACTTCCGGACCTGGCACGCCACCGTGCTGGCCGCCGCCGCCCTGGCCCAGACCGACGAGCCCGGTCAGACCCAGGCGTCGCAGAAGCGGGCCGTCTCGGGGGCGATGAAGGAGGTCTCGGAGTTCCTCGGGAACACGCCCACGCTCGCCCGGTCGGCGTACGTCGATCCCCGGGTGATCGACGCCTACGAGGAGGGCCGCACCATCGCCTCCGCCACCCGGCGGAGGTTCACGGGCGCCGACGAGCGACAGGCCGCTCTGGAGCGGGCGGTGCTCAAGCTGTTGCGGGAGAGCTACGACTCACCCGTTGAAGTAGTCGTCGATGACCTCGCAGAAGTCGATGTAGAAGCCCGGGTGCCGGCCGTGGTCGGCGAGGAGGACGAGCTGCCCTCGATGAACTCGTCGTTCTCCAGGTCGGTGTCACCCTTGGTTTCCACCTGGAACGTCGACTTGAGGACGCCGCGGTCCTTGTAGAGGATGTTCCCGGCGCTGTCGCGCAGCCAACCTTCCTGGCGAGGTGTGTCTCAGAGCCAGTCGAGGGTCGGCTCGCTTGGTCCGCAGCGAAGGAGACGGCTGCTCAGGTGGCCTGTCACGCTAGCGATGGGCGGCTCGTCGCGAATCCTCGGATCTGATGAACCTCCCGAGCGGGGCTAGGCCCGCCAGACCCAGTTCGGGCGGCGATGCACCTCGGTGAGACCGGCGCCGACCATGTTGTGCTGGGAGGGGTTGGGGTGCTCGTCGGACTCGGCCCAGGTCTCGGCGGAGGCGAAGCGCAGCCCGCGGTCGCGCGCCTCGGCCACCCGCGCCGCCATCAGCGCCGACTGGGCGCCGCGGTTGCGGGCCTCCGGCAGCGTGGCCGCCCCGAAGAGGGCCACTGCGTCGGTCTCGACGACGGCCAGCATCCGGGCGACGCCCACGATCCGGTCCGCGTCCCAGGCGGCGTACGTCGACCAGTCGCCGTCGAAGAAGCCCGTGGCCGCGAACATCTCCTCCACGCCCTGGGACCACGGCACCTCGAAGCCGGCCGCCATGATCTCGGCGAAGGCCAGGGCCCGTGAGGCGTCCACCCGCTCGATCCTCAGGTCCGTGTCGACGTCGGTGCGGGGCTCGGCCGGACCGAAGAACTTCACCATCGTGGCTCCGGGTTCCAGTCCCGCAGCCGCGGCGGCGGCCGGCCAGTCGTTGGTCACGATCCTGGGCTGCAGGCAAAACGCCATCGCCGGAGCTCCGGCCTCCCGCGCTACCGCCACCGCGTCGACGACGTCCTCCCGGGGCAGTGGCTCGCAGAAACCGATCGCCTTGTTCCAGAAGCCCCCCATCGGGTCGCGCGCGACGATGGTCTGCAACCCGTCTGCGAGCGGGCGACTCGCCATGCCGAGAGCCTCACGGACGTCGGCGGTCTGGTCGTCGATCATGTGGCGCATCGCGATCGCCTCGGTGCGCTCGGCCAGGTCGGACCACTCGGCATCCATGGACGACATGATCGCGCTACTCGGCCGCGACGTACACCCACCGGCCGGCCCGCCGTGCAAAGGTGCTGCGCTCGTGGAGGACCCCGTTGCCATGGGGCGCGCGGTAGCTCGCCCGGAACTCGACGACGCCGTCGTCGTCGTCGGCCGTGCCGGCCACGACGTCGACGATCTCGAGGCCCGTCCAGGTGAGCCCCGGAGCCGGAGCCAGGTCGTCGGGACGGGTGCGAGGGTGCCAGGTGCGGAAGACGTGGTCGAGGTCGCCCACGGCGTAGGCCGCGTAGCGCGACCTCATCAGCTCCTCGGCGGTGACCGCCTGCGCGGCTCCTCGGTGCAGCCGCCCGCAGCAGGCGTCGTACGACGCGCCCGTGCCGCACGGGCAGGGGCGCTGCTGCAGCCGGTTCACCGCACGGACGGTAGCGAGGAGTCGGTGGGGTGGGCCATCCTCGGAGCATGGAGGTGACCGTGGTCGAGGGCGACATCACCACCCAGGAGGTGGACGCCGTCGTCAACGCCGCCAACCGTCGGATGCGCGGCGGCGGCGGGGTCGACGGGGCGATCCACCGGGCCGGCGGCCCCGACGTGCTCGAGGACTGCCGGCGCCGGTTCCCGACGGGGTTGGCGACCGGCGACGCCGGCTGGACGACGGCCGGGCTGATGCCGGCCCGGTGGGTGATCCACGTGGTAGGCCCCAACCACGTCGCCGGCGAGACCGACCGCTCGCTCCTCACGTCCTGCTACCGACGCGCCCTGGAGGTCGCCGACGAGCTCGGGGCCCGGACCGTCGCCTTCCCGCTGGTCTCCGCAGGCGTCTACGGCTGGCCCTTGGACGACGCGGTCGACGCCGCGGTGTCCACGCTGCGTGACACCCCGACCCGGGTCACCGAGGCGCGGCTGGTGGCGTTCGGCCGGTCGACGTACGACGCGATCGCTCAGAGGTTGTCGACCACGTAGTCGATGCAGGTCGTGAGCGCCTCGACGTCGGCCGGGTCGATCGCGGGGTACATCGCGATCCGCAGCTGGTTGCGACCCAGCTTGCGGTAGGGCTCGGTGTCGACGATCCCGTTGGCCCGCAAGGTCGCGGCGACCGCGTCCGCCGAGATGGCGTCGTCGAAGTCGATGGTGCCGATCACCAGGGAGCGGTGGTCGGGGTCGGCGACGTACGGCGTGGTGTACGCGGTCTTGTCGGCCCAGCCGTACAGCGCGTCGGAGGACGCCGTCGTGCGCTCGACCATGCCGGTGAGGCCACCGTGGGCGTTCATCCAGTCCAGCTGCTCGGCCATCAGGAACAAGGTGGCCAGCGAGGGGGTGTTGTAGGTCTGGTTCTTGCGCGAGTTGTCGATCGCCGTGGGCAGGTCGAAGAACGCCGGGATGTGGCGGCCGGAGCCGGCGATCTCGTCCGCGCGGGCGAGCGCGGCCGGCGACATGATGGCGATCCACAGCCCGCCGTCGGAGGCGAAGCTCTTCTGAGGCGCGAAGTAGTAGGCGTCCACCTCGGTCAGGTCGACGGGCAGGCCGCCGGCGCCCGACGTCGCGTCGACGAGCACCAGGGCGCCGTCGTCGGTGCCGACCGGACGGCGAACGGGCGCCATCACGCCGGTGGAGGTCTCGTTGTGGGCCCAGGCGTAGGCGTCCACCCCGGCCTCGGCGACCGGCTGGGGGAGCGAGCCCGGCTCGGCCTTGATCACCGACGGCGCGGCCAGCCACGGGGCCTGCTCGGCCGCCTTGGCGAACTTCGAGGAGAACTCCCCGAACGCCAGGTGCTGGCTCTTCTCCCGGATCAGGCCGGCGGCCGCGACGTCCCAGAACGCTGTGGCGCCGCCGTTGCCGAGGACCACCTCGTGCCCCTCGGGCAGCGAGAACAGGGCGGCCAGGCCGTCGCGCACCCGGCCGACCAGGTCGCGCACCGGCGCCTGCCGGTGGGAGGTGCCCATCAGGGAGGTGCCGGTCGCGGCCAGCGCGTCGAGGTGCGCGGGCTGGATCTTGGAGGGTCCGGCACCGAACCGGCCGTCGGCCGGCCTCAGCTCGGTGGGGATCGTCAGGACATCCGTCGGGGCGTCAGTCACGAGACTGCCTTTCACGTGCGGGTCGTGGGCGCTGACGACGTTGTCAGGGGCCCTATTGTGTCAGCCCGGCCTGTCCCGCCCCGCACGGAGGACCACCCATGAACACCGACCTGCGCCTCGAGCGGGTCCCGATCACCCACCCGGACGCGCTGCGCCTGGTCGAGGAGGTCCAGGAGGAGTACGTCGTGCGTTACGGCGGCCGCGACGACACGCCCCTCGACCCGGCGGCGTTCGACCCGCCGACCGGTGCCTTCTACGTCGGCTACCTCGGCACCGCACCCGTGGCCACCGGCGCCTGGCGCCGGCGTACCGACGTCGAGGTGTTCGACACCCGCGTGACCGCCGAGATCAAGCGGATGTACGTCGTGGCCGCGCACCGCGGGGAGGGCCTGGCGCGGCGGATGCTGGCGCACCTCGAGGTCACCGCGGCGCAGGCCGGCGCCGAGGCCCTGGTCCTCGAGACCGGCATCGCCCAGCCCGAGGCCATCGCCCTCTACCTGTCCTCCGGCTACACGAGGATCCCGAGCTTCGGCCACTACCGCTACTCCCCCCAGAACCGCTGCTTCGCCCGCCTCCTCTCCACTCCAGCGGGATAGTCCGCCGCGAAAAGCGCCAACTCGGGGTGCTGCCGAGGCGCTTTTCGCGGCGGACTATCCCAGGAGGGGCTCGAGGCGGGCGAGGTCGGCGTCGAGGATCTCGCGGTCCTCGGCGTCGGCGACCGGGACCGCGCGGGCGGCGGACCAGGCATCGGTGGCCTCGGCGAAGCGGCCGAGGCCGTGCAGCGCCCGGGCCCGCGCCTCGTGGGCGTAGGCCAGGTCGAAGTCCGCGATGCCGTGGTCGCGGCAGAGCGCGAGGCAGCGGTCGGCCGAGACCAGACCGCGGGCGGCCTGGTCGGTCGCGGTGAGCGCGCGGGAGACGACGTACGCCGCTCGGGCGTCGTTCTCGGGGGAGCGGCCCGTGGCCCGCTCCCAGTGGTACGCCGCGGCGTACGCGAGCCGGAGCAGGTCCTCGTCGGCGGCGGCGTCCCGGTCGGGTGCGTCGAGCAGCGCCATCGCGGCGTTGTTGGCCTCGACCCCCTGGCGCCGGTGCCAGTCGCCGGCGGCCGGTGCCGGAGTCGGCGACTCGTCCTCGACCCGGGGCAGCGTCCGGCCGGTCTCGAGCACGGTCTTGAGCGCGTCGAGCACCCAGACCCAGCCGTCCTTGACGTTGGCCCAGGTGAGCGGGCTGAAGGCGAGGTCGCCGTGCACGAGGCGGACCCGGGTCAGCCCCTCGCCGACCTGCTCGACGGTCCACTCGACCCGGCTCGGCGGCTCCTCGGCCATTGCGGCGTCGTACAGGACGTGCCAGGTCTGGACGAAGCGGCCGGGCCGCCCCGGAGCGGGCGGCTCCATCACCTCGATCACGCCGTCGACCGCGTCCCGCCCGTCGGCGGTGACGGTGCGGTAGCGGGCACCGGCGACCGGGCCCTCGGCGTAGGACGTGCCGTGGAAGTACCGCCGCTTCCACTCCGACTCGGTGATGCCGGACCAGACGCGGTCGGCGTCGGCGTTGATGTAGATCTGGTAGACGTGCGCGGTGATGCTCATGACGGCGCTCCTTCCACGTGCTGCTGGAGCCCGACCAGCGCGGCGGTGAAGCGGGCGGCGTACTTGCCGATCCAGCGGTTGGCGACCTGCTCGATGGGCACCGGGTTGAGGTAGAGGTGCTTGCTGCGGCCCGTCCGGACGGAGACCACGAGGTCCGCCTCGGCCAGCACGCCGAGGTGCTTCATGACCCCGAAGCGACCCATCCGGTCGCCGAACGCGTCGCACACCTCGCCGACGGTGCGGCCGTCGCGGGCGAACAGCAGGTCGAGGATCTCCCGCCGGGTGGGGTCGGCCAGCGCCCGGAACACGGCGTCCTGGGAGTCCATGGCCCCACTTTAGGTGACCATATGGTCACATGACAAGCCTCAGGCCACGACCAGGTAGCGCTCGTCGCCGATCTCGCGACCCCAGTACGCCGCCTCGGCCAGCCGCCGGGCGACCCCGGGGCGACCGGCGGACTCCAGGAGCGCCAGGGTGTTCGCCGCGGTCAGCCCCGCGCCGTTCGACCAGCTGCCCTCGACCAGGACCAGCCGGCCGCCGGGCGCGAGCAGGTCGACCCACCGGCCGAGCACGGCGACCTGGTCGGGGAGCGCCCACAGCACGTGCCGGCAGAGCACCACGTCGTACGACGCCGCCGGCAGCGGCGGCGAGGCGGCGTCACCCTCGAGGATCGCCACCCCGGGACTCCCGGCCACCTTGGCGCGGGCCAGGTCCACCATCGCGGGGGAGAAGTCCACGCCGTCGACGCCGTAGCCCTCCTCGGCGAGCAGGAGCGACAGTGTGCCGGTGCCGCAGCCGAGGTCCGCGATCCGGGCCGGCGCGGCCGGCAGGACGCCGAGCAGGAGGTCACGCCACGCGCTCCGGACCGCCGGGTCGCGCAGCCCGTGGTCGGCGGGCTCGTCGAACGCCGCCGCCTCGTCGTCCCACATCCGGATCTCGTCGCTGGTCATGGGTCCACCTCATCATGCGTCAGCACGTGGCGCGCGAGGCGGAGGGAGGGCCTCAGCCCGCCCACTCCTCGCGCCAGCCCTCGACCTCGACGGCCGCCCGCGACGCCGGGCCCGTGTAGATCGCCGATGGCCGGATCAACCGGCCGGTGCGCTTCTGCTCCAGGATGTGCGCCGACCACCCGGCCGTCCGGGCGCACGTGAACATCGAGGTGAACATGTGCGCCGGGACCTGCGCGAAGTCGAGGACGATCGCCGCCCAGAACTCGACGTTGGTCTCCAGCACCCGGTCCGGCCGCCGCTCGCGCAGCTCGGCAAGGGCCGCCTGCTCGAGGGCCTCGGCGACCTCGTAGCGGGGCGCCGACAGCTCGCGGGCCGTCCGCCGCAGCACCCGCGCCCGCGGGTCCTCCGCGCGGTAGACCCGGTGCCCGAAGCCCATCAACCGCTCGCCGTTGTCGAGCAGCTCCTTGACGTAGGGGACGGCGTCGCCGCGCCGCTCGACCTCCTCGATCATGCCGAGCACCCGCGACGGGGCCCCACCGTGCAGCGGACCGCTCATCGCCCCGATGGCGCCGGACAAGGCCGCGGCCACGTCGGCGCCGGTGGAGGTGATCACCCGGGCAGTGAACGTCGAGGCGTTCATCCCGTGCTCGGCCGCCGAGCTCCAGTAGGCGTCGATGGCCCTGGTCTGCGCCGGGTCCGCCTCGCCCTTCCAGCGGATCAGGAACCGCTCGGCCAGCGTGCGACCGCGGTCGACCTGGACCTGCGGGACGATCGGCTGCCCGAGCCCGCGCGCCGCCTGGGCGGCGTACGACAGCACCATGACCGCGACCCGGGAAAGGTCGAGGCGGGCCTGCTCGTCGGAGATGTCGTAGGTCTGCTGCATGCCCAGCATCGGGGCGAGCATCGCGACCCCGGCCTGGACGTCGGCGCGCACGTCGCCGGTGTGGATCGGGATGTTGTACGGCTCGGCCGGCGGCAGTCCCGGGTCGTAGGTGCCGTCGATGAGCAGGCCCCACACCTTCTCGAACGGCACCCGGCCGACGAGCTCCTCGATGTCGACGCCGCGGTAGCGCAGCGCCGACCCCTCCTTGTCGGGCTCGGCGATCTCGGTGGCGAAGGCGACGACGCCCTCGAGACCGTGCTGGACCTCCGCCTCAGTCATGGTCCAGACAGTAGCGCCAGCCCCCGGTGCCGACGGCTACTCTTCGCGCCATGAGTGACGGCAGTTCGACACCCTGGGCCGCGATGCGGTCGGAGTACAGCCTGGGTGGTTTGTACGAGGAGGACCTGGCCCCGGAGCCGTTCTCGATGTTCCGGCAGTGGCTGGACGACGCGGCCGCGGCCAGCCTCCCCGAGCCCAACGCGATGGTGCTCTCCACGGTCTCGGAGGGCGGGCAGCCCTCGTCGCGGATGGTGCTGCTCAAGGGCATCGACGAGTGGGGCTTCGCGTTCTACACCAACCTGCTCTCCCGCAAGGGCGTGGAGCTGGCCGGCAACCCGGCCTGCTCGCTGTTGTTCCCGTGGCACCCGATCGAGCGCCAGGTCCGCATCGAGGGAGTGGCCTCCCAGCTCCTGCGCGAGGACGTCGCCCGCTACTTCTCCGCCCGCCCGCGCGGCGCCCAGCTGGGCGCCTGGGCCTCGCACCAGTCCTCGCAGGTCGCCGACCGCGGCGAGCTCGAGGACGCCTATGCCGCCGCGGAGACGCGCTACCCCGAGAGCATCGAGGTGCCGGTGCCCCCCGAGTGGGGCGGGTACGTCGTCCGGCCCACGATGGTGGAGTTCTGGCAGGGCCGCCGCGACCGCCTGCACGACCGGCTGGTCTACCGGCGCACCGACGACGACGTCTGGACCGTCGAACGTCTCGCCCCGTGAGCCGCACGGTCCAAATGCCTTGAGCCGATCACCCGCGCCGCCTACGCTCGTCGTACACGGGAAAGGAGGTGGTCCGAGGAATGAGTTCTTATAGGACGCGTGAGGTGGCTGCCCGCTAGCAGCCCAGCACCATGTCGGGCGGAAGCGCCCGGCAGGCTGCTGGTGAATCCACCGCAGTCACCCGACCCGCAGGTGATCCGGGAGCACGTCCCCCGGAGCGGACTCTCCTGAGTCCACGCCTGCGGGTTGTCCCATTTCGGGCCACGGGCGGTGGTGCTCGTCACCTTCGGTTGCTACCGTCAACCAAAGCGGATAAGGTTGACGAAGTCAACCTCTCCTGTCGTCCGAA
Source organism: uncultured Actinomycetota bacterium (assembly GCA_963791275.1). Lineage (GTDB taxonomy): Bacteria > Actinomycetota > Actinomycetes > Propionibacteriales > Nocardioidaceae > Nocardioides. The sequence continues at coordinate 101,253 of CAWBRP010000003.1, read as the reverse complement.
TCGAGCCTGATCCTGTGGCTGCCACAGCCCCCGTCATCACCAGCACCGACGCCCCGATGTCCCACCGCGAGGTGCTCGAGGCCATGTCCGGCCTCCTCCTCGCGATGTTCGTGGCCATGCTCTCCAGCACCGTGGTCACCAACGCGCTCCCGCGGATCGTGACCGACCTCGGGGGCAGCCAGACCGGCTACACCTGGGTCGTCGTGGCCACGCTGCTCACCATGACCGCGACCACCCCGATCTGGGGCAAGCTCGCCGACCTGTTCAGCAAGAAGATGCTCGTGCAGAGCGCCCTGGTCATCTTCTGTGCCGGCTCGCTGGTCGCCGGCCTGGCGCCCAACATGGAGGTGCTGATCGGGGCCCGGGCCTTCCAGGGCCTCGGCGTCGGCGGCCTGACCGCGCTGGTCCAGGTCGTCATCGCCAGCATCGTGAGCCCGCGCGAGCGCGGTCGGTACGCCGGCTACATCGGCGCGGTCTTCGCGCTCGCCACCGTCAGCGGCCCGCTCATCGGTGGCGTGATCGTCGACTCGCCGCTGGGCTGGCGGGGCACCTTCTACATCGGGCTGCCCGTCGCGCTCCTCGCCTTCGTGGTGCTCCAGAGGACGCTGCACCTGCCGACCATCCGGCGCGAGGTGCACATCGACTACCTCGGCGCGACCCTCATCATGAGCGGCGTCTCGATCCTGCTGATCTGGGTCTCGCTCGCGGGCTCTCAGTTCGGGTGGACCTCCACCGCCTCGATCGCCATGATCCTGGTGGGCCTGGCCGTGCTTGCGGCCGCGATCTTCGTCGAGGCTCGGGTCGCGATCGAGCCCATCGTCCCGCTGCGGCTCTTCCGCGACCGCACCACGACGCTGGCCACGGTCGCCTCCGTGCTGATCGGCCTGGCGATGTTCGGGTCGACGGTCTACCTCAGCCAGTACTTCCAGCTCGCCCGCGGCATGAGCCCGACCAAGGCCGGGATGATGTCGATCGCGATGGTCGGCGGCCTGCTCGTCTCCAGCATCCTCTCCGGCCGGATCATCACCGCGACCGGACGCTGGAAGCGGTTCCTCGTCGGCGGGATGGTGCTGGTCGTCATCGGTCTGGCGCTGCTGTCCACGATCGACTCCAGGACCAACCTCGCGCTGGTCGGCGCGTTCATGGCGGTGCTCGGTCTCGGGCTCGGCATGACCATGCAGAACCTCGTCCTGTCGGTGCAGAACAACGTGTCCACCTCCGACCTGGGCGCGGCCAGCTCGCTGGTCGCCTTCTTCCGCTCGATGGGTGGCGCCATCGGCGTCTCGGCGCTGGGCGCGGTGCTGAGCCACCAGGTGGCGAGCACCGTCTCGAAGGGGCTGGTCGCGATGGGCATCAAGGCCGACCCCCACGAGGCCGGCAACATCCCGGACCTGAGCACCCTCCCCGCGCCGGTGCGTGAGCTCTTCGAGTTCGCCTTCGGTCAGGCCACCGCCCACATCTTCTTGGTGGCGGTGCCCTTCGCGGTGCTGGCCCTGCTGTGCGTGGTCTTCATCAAGGAGGTGCCGCTGCGCACCACCGTGCACAGCGAGGACGAGCTGGCCCCCGAGTCCACCGCGCGGCTGGACCGGCAGTCATGACCCGCGCGGCCGCCCTCGGCATGATCGAGTCGGAGGTCAGCGTGCTGATCCGCCGGGTCCGCCGCGTGATCGGCGAGCGCGCGCGGGCCGTGCACGAGGGCCTGCAGCCCGCGGCGTACCTCCTGCTGGCCCACCTGGCCGACTCCGGGCCGTGCCGGTCCTCGGTGATCGTCGAGGCCTTCGGTATCGACAAGGGCGCGATCAGCCGACAGGTGCAGCACCTCGTCGACCTCGGGCTGGTCGAGCGCAGCCCCGATCCCGACGACGGCCGGGCGACGTTGGTCTCGGTGACCCCCGAGGCGCAGGCGCGGTTCGCCGACGTGCGCGACCACCGCCGCAAGTGGCTCGACGAGCGCCTCGGCGACTGGACCGAGGAGGAGCTCGACGTCCTGGTCAAGGCCCTCGGGCGCTACAACCGGGCCCTCGACTCGACGTCCTGAGGGTCCCAGGTCAGCCCAGCTCAGCCCAGGCGCACCCAGGCGGCGGTGTCCGGCGGCAGCATCCCGTCCTCGAGCGGAGCGCTGGCCACCAGCACGTCGCCGTCGGGTAGGGGTGCCGCGCTCGTGCCGCAGTTCACCAGCGCCGTGACCCGGCCCCGGGCGAAGGACAGCACGTCGCCGTCGGACCTGATGTCGGCGAGGTCGTCGCCGGCGTCCGCGACCACGTCCCGACGCGCGGCCAGGGCCGCGCGGTAGAACTCCAGCGTGGAGTCCGCGTCGCCGGTCTGCGCCTCGACGGTGAGCGCTGCCCAGTCGTCGGGCTGCGGGATCCACGGCTCGGCGTCACCGGGACCGAAGCCGAACGGCGCGGCGGTGCCGCTCCACGGCAGCGGCACCCGGCAGCCGTCGCGGCCGGGTTCACCGGTGCGGAACCATGACGGGTCCTGCCGGTACGCCGCGGCGACGTCGACCTCGGGCAGGCCGAGCTCCTCGCCCTGGTAGAGGTACGACGACCCCGGCAGCGCGAGCATCGTCAGCGTGGCCGCGCGCGCCCGGGCCAGCCCCTGCGCACCGCCGCCGTAGCGGGTCACGTGCCGGGTCACGTCGTGGTTGGACAGCACCCAGGTCGGCGAGCTGTCCTGGTGCTCGAGCGCGTCGAGGGTGTTGGTCACCACGTCGCGGAAGGCGTCTGCGGACCAAGGAGCGAGCAGCCAGGCGAAGTTGAACGCCTGGTGCAGCTCGTCGGGCCGCACGTAGCGGGCCGTCGACTCCGGGGTCTGGGTCCACGCCTCGGCGACCGACATCCGGGTCGGCTCGTAGGAGTCGAGGATCTTGCGCCAGGCGCGGTACACCTCGTGGACCTCCGGCTGGTCCCACATCGGCTCGTCCTTCTGGTTCCACTCGACCATGCCACCCTCACCGGCCACGGCGGAGGCGGCGTGCTTCTTGCCGTCGGGCTCGGGCTCCTTGACCTGGTCGCGGAGCACGGACTCCTTGTACAGCGAGTGCGCGACGTCCACCCGGAAACCGTCGACGCCGCGGTCCAGCCAGAACCGCAGGACGTCCTCGAACATCGCGGGGACGTCGGGGTTGCGCCAGTTGAGGTCCGGCTGGGTGCGGTCGAACAGGTGGAGGTACCACTGGTCGGAACCCTCGATCCGGTCCCAGGCCGGACCGCCGAAGACGGAGTCCCAGTTGTTGGGCGGCTCGTCGCCGTCGGGGCCCTTGCCCGGGAGGAACAGGTAGCGCTCGCGCTCCGGGCTGCCCGGCTCCGCGGCCAGCGCCTCCTGGAACCACGCGTGCTCGCTCGAGGTGTGGTTGGGCACGATGTCGAAGATGACCTTGAGGCCCAGCTCGTGGGCGCGCGCGATCAGGTCGTCGGCGTCGCCGAGCCGGCCGAAGAGCGGGTCGACGTCGGTGTAGTCGGCGACGTCGTAGCCGTGGTCGTGCTGGGGGGAGGTGAAGAACGGCGTGATCCAGAGGCCGTCGACGCCGAGGTCGCGCAGGTGCTCCAGCCGCGAGGTGATGCCCGGCAGGTCGCCGATGCCGTCGCCGTCGGAGTCGGCGAAGGAGCGGACGTACACCTGGTAGAGAACGGCGGAGCGCCACCAGTTTGGATCGTTAAAATCGGCCATGGGGCCATCCTCCCCATAGCGGCGGGGAGGCGTCAAACCCCTAAACCTCCGGGGCCGCCGCTGGGGCCACCGCGCCGAAGGTGGCCGCGTCCACCTCGATCCAGACCTGCTCGGCCAGGCCGACCAGCCGACCGCTCGCGTCGTACAGCGAGGTGGCGGTCGCGGTCTTGCGGCCCTGTCGACCACGCCCCGCACCCACCACGACGTGCTCCTCGCCGGGCTCGGGCAGCGCCGCGAGCCGGACGCTCATCCGGCCGAGCACCATCAACCGCTCGCCGAGCCCACCGGCCCAGCCGCCCGGGCAGTCCAGGGCGGCCCAGGCCAGCGCGACGGACGTCTCCTGCGGGGTCCAGGTCGCGGCGACCAGGTCGCGGTGCCCCGCGACGGGTCCGCTGAAGATCCGGAGCCCGTCGCCCTCCTCGCGCAGCACCCCGCAGACGAAGCAGCCGGGGAACGGCGAGGCGGCGCCGGCGTACGCCCGCTCCGCGCCCTGGGCGGTCGCCACGTCGACGGGGTCGACCGCGGTGAGGGACCGGTCCAGGATCCGCGCGGAGGCGACGGGCCGGCCCGGGGTGGAGGCCGTGGTCACGTCGCCGTCGGTGGTGAGGGCCATGCGGGTGTCCAGCGGGGGAGGCGCCAGCAGGGTCACCTCGATGGTCGGTCCGGGCCCGTCGGCGAGCGCGGTGGCCAGCGCCCCGGCCACCCACCCGCCGTTGCCGGAGGTGGGTGGGCCGCAGAACCGCGCGGGGACCAGGAGGTCGGCGGTCACCGGATCCGCTCCCAGCGGTCCAGGGCCTCGCGGCGCTCCTCGGCGTGGTCCACGATCGGGTCCGGGTACCCGTTGCGGGCTCCGGTCCCGTGCGGGTCCGGGTCGTCGGCGAGCTCGGTGACCCACCGGCGCACGTAGGTGCCGTCGGGGTCGAACTTGCGGCCCTGGGTGAGCGGGTTGAAGACCCGGAAGTACGGCGCGGCGTCGGTGCCCGAGCCGGCCACCCACTGCCAGCCGTGGTTGTTGCTCGCCAGGTCGCCGTCGACCAGCCAGCGCAGGAAGTGGCGGGCGCCGTGCTGCCACTCGACGTGCAGGTCCTTGACCAGGAAGCTGGCCACGATCATCCGGACCCGGTTGTGCACCCAGCCGGTCGCGCGCAGCTGGCGCATGCCGGCGTCGACGATGGGGAAGCCGGTCCGGCCGCGCTGCCAGGCGGTCGAGCGCGTCGCCCGGTTCGTCGTAGGCCATCCGCGCGAACTCCGGCCGGAGGTACTCCCGCGCCGAGTCCGGGTGGTGCCACAAGCACGTCGGCGTAGAACTCGCGCCAGGCCAGCTCGTTGCGGAAGGTGGCCGCGCCGACACCCCGGTGCGAGGCCAGGTCGGCGAGCAGCGTGCGCGGGTGCACCTCGCCGTACTTCAGGTGCACCGACAACCGCGAGGTGCCGTCGATGCCGGGCTTGTCGCGGTCGGTCCGGTAGTCGGCCAGCCGCTCGTCGCGGAATTCGGCCCACCGGCGCAGCGCGGCCCGCTCGCCCGCCTCCGGGAGATCGAGGCCGTCGGGGAGGTCCGGCGCGGGGAGGTCGGTGGGGTCGTCGAGCGCGAGCCACCTCGCGCCCGTCGGCGCGTCGATCGGCCCGCGCCAGCCGTGCGCCGCCCACGCCTTGGAGAACGGCGTGAAGACGCGGTACGGCTCGCCGTCGTCCTTGGTGACCCGCCCCGGCGCCACCGCGTACGGCGACCCGGTGCGGACCAGCTCGATGCCCTCCGCCGCCAGCGCCTCCGCGACCGCGGTGTCGCGCTCGCGTCCGTAGGGGCCGTAGTCCGCCGCGACGTGGACGCGCTCGGCGCCGACCTCCTTCGCGGCGAGCAGCACGTGGCGGGCCGGAGTGCCCCGCACCACCTGGAGGCCGGCCCCCCGCTGGTGAAGCGACGAGTCGAGCGCGGACAGGCTGGCGACGAGGTAGGAGCGGCGCGGCCGGCCGGCCGGACCCCAGAGCGCGGGATCGACCACGAACAGCGGGAGGACCTCGCCGTCGGCGCACGCCTCGACCAGCGCCGGGTTGTCCGAGAGCCGCAGGTCGCGGCGGAACCACATCACCGATGTCATCGCCGGTCACTCTGCCAGCAGCGGAGGGGCGCGGCATCACCGCATGAGACAGAATGGGGCGGTGAGCGATCTGATCGACACCACCGAGATGTACCTCCGGACCATCTACGAGCTGGTCGAGGAGGGCATCGTCCCGCTCCGCGCGCGGATCGCCGAACGGCTGCACCAGAGCGGCCCGACCGTCTCGCAGACCGTGGCCCGGATGGAGCGTGACGGCCTGCTCACCGTCGAGGGCGACCGGCACCTCGAGCTGACCGGCGAGGGGCTGCGGCTGGCGACCCGGGTGATGCGCAAGCACCGGCTCGCCGAGCGGCTGCTCACCGACGTGATCGGCCTGGACTGGGAGCTCGTGCACGCCGAGGCCTGCCGGTGGGAGCACGTGATGTCCGAGAACGTCGAGCGGCGCCTCCTCGAGCTGCTCGGCCACCCCACCGAGTCGCCGTACGGCAACCCGATCCCGGGCCTGGACGAGCTCGGCCAGGAGCTCGGCGAGGAGTTCATGGACGGCGTCGAGTCGCTGTCCGAGGCGGTCGGTGACGTGCAGTCGCGCGTCCGGGTCCGCCGCATCTCCGAGGAGACCCAGAAGGACGAGGAGCTGATGATGGCGCTCCGCCGCGTTGGTGCGCTGCCCGACAAGGTGATCGAGGTGAACCGCACCGCGGCCGGCGTGCTGATCGGCTCCGGCGGCGAGAGCGCCGAGATCGACGACGAGGCCTCCGAGCACATCTTCGTCCGCCGGATGTAGGTCCCGCTCAGGCGGCGCGGGCGGCGAGTGCGCCGAGGAACGGGCTGCAGCCGATCTCGAGCTTGTACGTCGCGTGGTCGTCCCCGCGGGTCGTGCCCCGGTTGACGATCACCACGGGGACGTCGTGGGCGGCCGCCCGGCGGACGAACCGGAACCCGCTCATCACCGTCAGCGAGGAGCCGGCGACGAGGAGCGCACCGCCGTGGGGCGTGAGTGCGTCGACGGCCGCGTAGCACCGCTCGACCCGGGTCGCGGGGACGTTCTCCCCGAAGAACACCACGTCCGGCTTGAGGATCCCGCCGCAGCCCTCGCAGCCGGGCACCTCGAAGCCGTCGGTGTCGTCGAGGTCCACGTCGCCGTCGGGCCGGGTGGGCGCGTCGGCGTGCCGCGCGGCGTACCCCGGGTTGGCGTCGGTCAGCCGCTCCTGCAGCCGGGCGCGCGGGGTGATCTCGCGGCAGTCGAGGCAGACGACCTCGGCGATCCGGCCGTGCAGGGCCACCAGGCGGCGGCTCCCCGCCTGCTCGTGCAGGCCGTCGACGTTCTGGGTGATCAGCAAGGCGGGGTCGATCCGGGCGAGGGCGCGGTGCCCGTCGTTGGGTTCCGCACCGCCCATCCGTGCACCACCCCAGGTGCGAACGCGCCCAGTAGCGCTGGCGCGCCTCGGGGCCGGAGCGGAACTCCGCGATCGTCATCGGCTGCCGGGTCGGCGACCCGGGCCCGCGGTAGTCGGGGATCCCCGAGTCCGTGCTCAGCCCGGCGCCGGTCAGCACCACCAGGTCGCGTCCGTGCAGCAGGTCGAGGGCGGGCTCGGCGGCGACCTCGACCGGCGGCGCGGTCGATCGGGCGTAGCGGAGCTCGGCTCGCGCCCGGGCCTTCGCGGCCTCGACCTCCCGGTCCTTCGGCGGTGCCGTGGTGACCAGGTCGTCGAGCAGGTGCTGGGTGAGGTGCGCGATCTCCCGCACGGCCTGGTCGAAGGCGGCCTGGTTGGCCTGCGAGGGCTTGGTGGCCCCGCTGACCTTGCGGACGTACTGCAGCGCGGCGGCGGTCACCTCGTCGCGGGTGGCGGGCGGCTCGAAGTTGTGGAGCGGGCGGATGTTGCGGCACATGCCTGCAGAATACGGGGCCCGGCGTCAGCCTTCGAGGTCGAAGAACGACACCGCGTCGCCGGTCACCAGCACGACCTTGCCGCTCGGCAGCGGGACCAGCCGCACCTGGCTGACCTCGACGCCGTACTCCACGGGCACCAGCCGGTTGTGCAAGCGGCCGTGGTCGACCTCCAGCACCGAGACGTAGCCGGTGGTCCCGTCGTAGCCCTCGGTCACCACGGTCAGCGCCGTGCGCTGGTCGGGGAGCCAGGTGAACTGGCGGGGGTCCTGGCCGGCGAGGGCGGCGCTGCCCAGGGGCGTAGGACACCACGTCGAGCCGTCGCGGGTCGGTGACGTCGTGGACGTCGAACAGCGCGGCCTGGGCCCCGTTGGCCATGCCGGCGGCGTTGGCCGCCTGGCCGAGGCCGATCATCCGCCAGCCGCCGAGCGGGTGGAGGTACTCCGAGTAGCCGGGGATCTTGAGCTCCCCCAGGAGCGCGGGCGAGGCCGGGTCGGTGAGGTCGACGGCGTAGAAGGGGTCGGTCTGCCGGAAGGTGACCACGATCGCGAGGTCGTCGAACCAGCGCACCGACTTGATCTGCTCGTTCTCGCCGAGCCCGTCGACGCGGCCGATCTCGACCAGGTCGTCGCCCTCCTCGCTCAGCGCCAGCGACGGAGTTGAAGTTGCCGGTCATCGAGGTCGGCCCGACGGCCAGGCGCAGCACGCCGTCGACCTCGTCCATCGCCCAGCGGTCGGCCACGGCGCCCTCCACCTCGCCGGAGGCGGCGTACGTCGCGTCGTTGCCGGTCGAGCGCGAACGAGTAGAGCCGGGTGGTGCCGCCGGTGTCGGTGCCGGACGGGGCCACGCTGCAGCAGTTCCAGCCGCCGTTCCACGGGCTGGTGGCCAGCACCAACCGGTCCGCCGAGACGTAGACCGTCTGCGAGTCGGTGGTGACGGCGGTGGCGTCCCAGGTGTCGGGGGTCGCGGCGTCGAAGCCGACGACCGCGAGGGTGCCCAGACCCGCGTCGTCGTCGGGCACCGCGACGTCGGAGCACTCGAGCAACGCTCCCGCGACGGGGTCGCCGTCGGCGTCGGTGGTCACGCTCGGCAGCCAGTCCTCGAGCGTGCTGTCGCGGACGACGTCGCGGTTGTGCTCCAGCGCCGACTCGTCGCTGCGGAAGGTCCCGGGCTGCACGAAGTCGAGGTCCGGCAGGCCGGCGCTCACCACCAGCCGGACCACTCCACCGTGCTGCCGCGCGGTCACCAGCGCCGCGTCGTACACGACGGTGTCGGTGACCGTGGGAGCGGCGGCGTCGGTGACGTCCACCACGACCATCCGGGTGCGGGAGGGCTGGGCGTAGCCGGGGTAGTAGTCGCCCTCCTGGCCCACGTCACCTTTGCCGTCGACGCCCTCCTGGTCGGTGATCGCCTGGTCCCGGCCGACCACCACCACCGTGTCGCCGGCGAGGAGGATCTCGCCGCCCTCGAGGTCGGGGATCTCCAGGGTCTCGAGGAACTCCGGCGCGTCGCCGGTGACGTCGTACGTCGTGAGCCGGTCGTCCTGCATCCGCACCAGGATCTCGCCGTCGGTCTTCACCACGTCGGGCTCGTCGACGCCGGCCTCCTGGACGTTGGTGCCGGTGCTGCTGCTGCCGGCGCGCGGATCGACCTGCGGCACCGTCGGCTGCGGCGGCCTTCGCGTCCCCGGAGGCGGAGGAGTCCTCGGCCATGCCGATGTCGCCCTCGAGGTAGGTGACTCCGGTGTCCCAGCCCCAGGGGGTGACGCGGTGGACGCCGCGCTCGACGTAGGACGCGAGCAGGTCCTCGCAGGAGGCGGTCATGGTGACGTCGGCGTTGGCGAGCACGATCGGGCGGTTGACCGGCAGCCGGTCCTGGCCCACCGCCGACCGGGCGACCGGTCCCGTCCCCGCGGCCGGCGACCGCTATCCCGGTCGCGAACGACAGGCCGAGTCCCGCGACGACGGCCACCGCCACCCCTGCGCGCTGCTTGGTCTCCATGTGCTTCCCGCCTTCGTCCGGTCCTGGGCATGGGACGGCCCGCCGGTCCCCGCGGTTCCTCGGCAGCGACGTCTGCCAGCATGGGGCGCGTGCCCGACTTCGACATCGTCGTGTTCGGCGCGACCGGTTTCACCGGCGCGCTGACCGCGGAGTACCTCGCCGACCACGCCCCCGAGGGCCTCCGCTGGGCGCTGGCCGGCCGTAGCCCGGCGAAGCTCGAGGCGGTGCGCGACCGGCTGACGGCGATCGACGAAGGCCTGGCCGACCTCGACCTGCTGCACGCCGACATCGGCGACGCCGCCTCGCTCGCCGACGTCGCGAGCCGCACCCGGGTGGTCATCACGACCGTCGGCCCCTACCTGCAGTTCGGCGAGCCGCTGGTCGCCGCCTGCGCCGCGGCCGGCACCGACTACGTCGACCTGACCGGCGAGGCGGAGTTCATCGACCGGATGTGCGCTGGCCCACCACGAGACCGCGGTCGCCTCCGGCGCGCGGATCGTGCACGCGTGCGGCTTCGACTCCATCCCCACGACCTGGGCGTCTTCTTCACGGTGCCCCTGCTGCCACCGGACCAGCCGCTCACGGTTCGCGGCGTCGTGCGCGCCGGGGGGAGCCCGTCCGGCGGCACGTTCGCACACGGCCATGGAGGGCATGGCCGCGGGTCCGCCAGGCGCGCGCGGCGCACGCCGCCCGGCGCAAGGCCGAGCGCCGACCGGTCGGCCGCTCGTCGCGAGCCGTCGCCGGCAAGCCGCACCGGGACCCACTCCTCGGCTACTGGCTGCTGCCGATGCCCACCGTCGACCCGCTGATCGTGGCCCGCAGCGGCGCGGCCCTGGCGTCGTACGGTCCCGAGTTCCGCTACTCGCAGTACGCCGGCACCAAGACCCTGCGCTGGGCGGTCGGCGGCGCGGTCACCGTCTCGGCGCTGGGCCTCGCCGCCCAGGTCAAGCCGCTCCGGCGACTGCGGTGAAGGGCCGGCTGCCGCGGGCACCGGCCCCGACGAGGCGCGCCGGGCGCGGTCGTGGTTCACCGTCGACTTCGTCGCCGAGGGCGGTGGCGAGACGGTGCACACGCGGGTCAAGGGCGGCGACCCCGGCTACGGCGACACCGCCAAGATGCTGGCCGAGTCGGCCCTGTGCCTCGCCTTCGACGACAACCCGCCCACCGCCGGCCAGGTGACGACCGCGCAGGCGATGGGTGAGCACCTCCTCGCCCGCCTCCAGGCGGCAGGGATGACCTTCGAGGTGCGCGAGTAGGGCCCTTCCCTGGTGGTCCACCGTCGCTGGGGGTCTGCGGTTTGGTCACAAACCGCAGAACAACGGCCCCGGAACCTGCGGTTGGTGACCAGACCGCAACCGGCCGCCGCGGAGATGGGTGCCCCAGGCAGGAGTCGAACCTGCGACCTTTCGCTTAGGAGGCGGCTGCTCTATCCGCTGAGCTACTGGGGCCCGAAGGTGGGCGATGTGCGGCACACATCCTGTCACGCAGGGCGCCCGTGGGCCGCGTCGGTGGGGCGGCGCCGTCTGGACCTGGTGCCCACTGTTTGAGAGAGTCGGTAGGTTCGGCCCAGCATCCCCTTGTCCATATCCAGGAGCACCCGCATGTCCGAGACCGCGCCAGACGGCGACGAGTCGGGCACGGCGACGCCCAAACGCAAGGGCAAGGGCAAGCGCAAGCACACCGTGCTGAAGGTCGTCGCGATCTCCGTGGTGCTGCTCGGACTGGTCACCGGCCTCGCCGTGACCTACGCCTACCGCCACCTCAGCGGCAACATCACCACCGCCGACTTCGACGAGGCGTTCGTCGAGCCCCCGCTCGAGAAGGAGGCGGGTGGCCCGCAGGGCGCGATCAACATCCTGGTGATGGGCAGCGACACCCGCGCCGGCGAGGGCAACAACATCGACAACCTCACCGGTCTCGGCCAGCGCTCCGACACCACCATCCTCCTGCACCTCTCGGCGGACCGGAAGCGGGCGTACGGCATCAGCATCCCGCGCGACTCCCTGGTCACGCGTCCCGACTGCAAGGACGCCGACGGCGAGATCGTCCCCGGTGGGACGGACGTGATGTGGAACGAGGCCTTCAACCTCGCGGGTCCCGGCTGCACCATCTCCCAGTTCGAGCAGACCACCGGCGTGCCGGTCGACCACCACGTGGTGCTGGACTTCCAGGGCTTCCAGGACATGGTCGACGCGGTCAACGGCGTCCAGGTCTGCATCCCCGAGACCGTCGACGACCGCGAGCACGGGATCTACCTCGAGGCCGGCACCCGCGAGATCAGCGGCAAGGAGGCCCTCAGCTACGTGCGACAGCGGTACGCCGTGGGCGACGGCTCCGACATCGGTCGGCTCAAGCGTCAGCAGGCCTTCATGTCGGCGATGGCCAACAAGGTCGTCTCGGCCGGCACCCTCGCCAACCCCGTGACGCTGGTGAAGTTCCTCGACGCCGCGACCAAGTCCCTGACCGTCGACAGCGGCCTGGGCAACCTGTCCAAGCTCGCCAAGCTCGGCTACCAGTTCAAGGACATCGGGCTGTCCAAGATCCAGTTCTCCACGATCCCGTGGGAGTACACCGCGGACCGCAACCGCGTCGTGTGGGCCGAGCCCGCCGCGCAGGACGTGTGGGACCGGATCAAGAACGACGAGCCGCTCACGGCCCGGCAGACCAGCGACGCCATCTCGGCCGGCGACGTGCCCTCCTCGGGGTCGACCTCGAGCGGCTCGGCCAGCCCCACGGACGGTCCCACGAAGTCGCCGACCGCCACGCCGGGCGACGACGCCGCGGCCGAGGAGGCGGCGGCCGCCGGGCTCTGCACATGACCGACGCGCCGGACAGCACGGCCGAGACCTCCGACTGGGAGCGCAAGCGCCGTCTCGCCGCGGTCTTCGGGGACGTGCTCCCCGACACGACCGCCGACGAGCGCGAGCCCGGTGAGGGCGCGACCGGCACCGCGAGCGACGAATGGTTCCGCGCGCAGGTGCCGCCGCACCACGGCTAGCCGCGGCTGGGGTCAGACGCCGCGGTTGGTCTTGAGCAGGTCGCGGATCTCCTCGAGCAGGGCGATGTCGGCCGGGGTGCCGGCGTCCTCGGAGGGGAAGAACCTCTCCTTGGCCTTCGTGTACGGCATCACCACGAAGAAGTAGACGACCGCACCGATCAGCAGGAACGACAGCACGGCGTTGAGGAAGGCCCCGAAGCTGTTGGGGACGTTGGAGAAGACGTCCGACATGCTGTCGGGCAGCAGGTCGGTGAGCCACGCGACGAAGGTGCTGACCACGGACGCGAAGGCGACCGCCATGATCAGGCCGACGGCGATCTCGACGAGGTTGCCGCGGAGGACGAAGTTCTTGAAGCCGGTCACGGGGTGCTCCTTGCCGCGCCCGAGAGCGCCGAGGGTCTGAGGCAGAGCACGCTAGCGGGCGAACGTGAAGGTCAGGAAGTCGCGGACCGCGGCCTCGGCGATCGCGGTGGCCGACGCCGGAGTGGCCCCGACCACGACCAGCCGACCGGTCAGCCCCGACGACGCGGGGCCCTCGGAGCTGCGCGGCAGCGCGAGGACCGGCACCGAGGCCGCGACCACGCGCGCCCCGCCGCCGCCCGGGTCGGCGGCCACCAGGTCGACGTGGTCACCCACGGTCAGGAGTGCCACCGTGCCCGCGTCGGGCAGGCGGACGGGCACCGCCACCCGGCCGTCGTACCCCGCCACGAGTGACGGGCCGACCAGCCGGACGTCGGTCAGCGGCTCGCCCCGGCGCAGCGGGGCGGCCAGGATCCGCCCGACCGGCTCGGCGGCCAGTCCGTCGGGGACCGTCGCGACCGGGTACGCCGCCGTGGTCAGGTCCTCGGCCCGCAGCACCGCTCCGGAGGCCAGGTCGTGCGCCGCGACCAGCACCCGCGCGGTCGGCTCCGGTGCCGGCGAGAGGGTCCGGAGCGAGGCGAGCACCGCGACCGCGGTGAGCAGCGCGGCCAACGGACGGCGTCGCGCCAGCACGGCGCGGCGCCACGCGGTCAGCCGGCGGCCGAACCGGGCCCGGCGGGTGGCCGGGCGCCAGGGCGGGACCGTCCCGTCGGATCCGTCGGACATGCCTCGACGGTAGGCCGCGGAGGGCTGCCGGCGGGCGGCCTCTCCACAGGCTCAGGAGGTAGCGAGGAGGGCGACGCAGGCTTGGTCGAGGTCGAGGACGTCGACGCGGGTGCGGGGGTCGAGGAGTGCCGCTCTTGCCGGAGTCCGAGGTCGAGGAGCCGGAGTCCTTCGAGCCGGAGTCCTTCGAGCCGGAGTCCTTCGAGCCGACTCCTTGGACCCGGAGTCCTTCGATCCCGAATCCTTCGAGCCGGACGTCCTTCGAGCCCGACTCCGTCGAGCCGGAGTCCTTCGCCGAGCCTCCCGCGTCCGCACGGCTGTCGTTGCGGTAGAAGCCGGAACCCTTGAAGACCACGCCGACGGCGTTGAAGACCTTGCGCAACCGACCGTCGCACTCGGGGCAGTGGGTCAGCGAGTCGTCGTGGAAGCTCTGCACCGCCTCGAACCGGTGGCCGCACTCGGTGCAGGCGTACTGGTAGGTGGGCACGGGCGGGTCCTCTCGCGGCGCTGGCACTCTCCGGTCTTGACTGCCAAAGACTACGGCACAATGGCAACACCATGAGCACCCCCACCAGCGCCCACGGGGGCTCCGCGCCCGGCCCGGACGCGACCGACGGGGACACGTGGTGGAGGCGGTGGGGGTCGACGTTCCGCGGCTGGCCGCGGGCGGCCCGCTGGGCGTCGTACGTCGCGGCCGCGCTGGTCCTGCTCCTGGCCGTGCTGACGGTGGCCGGGGTCGCGGTGGTCCGTCGTCCGCTGCCGCAGACGTCCGGCGAGCTCGAGGTGCCGGGCCTGACCGGTCCGGTCGAGGTGATCCGCGACGAGCACGGCGTGCCGCAGCTCTACGCCGACTCCCTGGACGACCTGATGATGGCGCAGGGCTACGTCCAGGCGCAGGAGCGCTTCTTCGAGATGGACCTGCGCCGCCACGTGACGGCCGGCCGGCTCTCCGAGCTGTTCGGCGAGGAGACCCTCGACACCGACAAGATGATCCGGACGATGGGCTGGCGCCGGGTGGCCGAGCGTGAGCTGGCACTGCTCGAGCCGCGGACCCGGCAGGCGCTCGAGGCGTACGCCGACGGCGTCAACGCCTACCTCGCCGAGCACGGCACCAGCGAGATCGCCGCGGAGTACTCCCTGCTGCGGCTCGGCGGGCTCGACTACACCCCCGAGGACTGGACGCCGGTCGACTCGCTGGCCTGGCTCAAGGCGATGGCCTGGGACCTGCGCGGCAACATGGACGACGAGATCGGCCGGGTGCTCGCGGGCGTGGACCACACCGACGCCGAGGTCGACCAGCTGTACCCGCCGTACCCGTTCGAGGAGCACCCGCCGATCGTCACCAAGGGCGCGGTGGTCGACGGCGTCTTCGACCAGGACGCCACCGGCGGGACCCGCAACCCGGAGCGGCCGCCGGCGGCGTACGGCGTCGCGCTGGCCAAGGTCAGCGACGCCCTCGAGAACCTGCCCACGCCTGGTCGGGCGCGGCGACGGCATCGGCAGCAACTCCTGGGTGGTCGGTCCGGGACGCTCGACGACCGGGGGAGCGCTGCTGGCCAACGACCCGCACCTCGGCGTCTCGCTGCCCGGGATCTGGATGCAGATGGGGCTGCACTGCCGGACCGTCTCGGCGGAGTGTCCGATGGACGTCGCGGGGTTCACGTTCTCCGGCGTGCCGGGGGTGATCATCGGCCACAACGCCGACATCGCCTGGGGCTTCACCAACCTCGGACCGGACGTGACCGACCTCTTCCTGGAGCGGGTCCGGGACAGCGACTGGCGCTACGACAAGCAGTGGCGGCCGATGACGGTGCGCACCGAGACCATCGAGGTCCGCGGTGCCGACGACGTCGAGCTCCGGGTCCGCCAGACCGATCACGGACCACTGCTCTCCGACGTCTCCGAGGAGCTGTCGACGGTGGGCGCCAACGCCGTCCCGGCCGACGAGACACCCGACGACGCCGGGGTGGCGGTCGCCCTGGCGTGGACGGCGCTGCAGCCGACCGCGACGGCGGACGCGATCCTCGAGCTCAACCTGGCCACCGGCTGGGACGAGTTCCGCGCGGCGGCCGCGGACTTCGCGGTGCCGGCGCAGAACCTCGTCTACGCCGACCGCGAGGGCCACATCGGCTACCAGGCACCGGGTCTGATCCCGATCCGGCAGTCGGGCAACGACGGCTCGCGGCCCGTCGAGGGCTGGCGTCCCGAGAACGACTGGACCGGGCAGTACCTCCCCTTCGACTCGTTGCCCAACGTGCTCGACCCGGAGGAGGGCTTCGTGGTCGCCGCCAACCAGGCGGTGGCCGGCCCCGACTACCCGTCCTACCTCACCGACGACTGGGACCGCGGCTACCGGTCGACGCGGATCCGGAACCGCCTGGAGGCCGACCCGCGCCTGTCCGTCACCGAGATGGCCGCGCTCCAGAACGACGACCTCAACCCGATGGCCGCGCTACCTGGTGCCCTACCTGCTCGACGTCGACGACCTGGGCTCCGGCTACTACCGCGACGGCCAGGACCTGCTGCGGTCGTGGGACTTCCACCAGCCCGCCGACAGCGCGGCCGCGGCGTACTACAACGCCGTGTGGCGGGCCCTGCTCGCCCGGACCTTCCACGACGAGCTGCGCGAGTCCCTCTGGCCGGAGGGCGGGCAGCGGTGGTTCGCCGTGGTGACCGGCCTGCTCGCGGACCCGACCGCGACCTGGTGGGACGACAAGGCCACCGACGACACGGTGGAGACCCGCGACGACGTGCTGCGCGCCGCGATGCAGGACGCCCGGGACGAGCTGACCAGCCGACTCGCGCTGCACGCGGAGGACTGGACCTGGGGTGACCTCCACCAGCTCGACCTGCGCACCGCCACGCTGGGGGAGTCGGGCATCGGCCTGGTCGAGTGGTTCGAGAACCGTGAGGACTACGAGGTCGGCGGCGGCTCGTCGACGGTGGACGCGACCTCGTGGGACGCCGCCGACGGCTACGAGGTCACCAGCTCGCCCTCGATGCGGATGGTGGTCTCGCTCGCCGACCTCGACGAGTCCCGCTGGATCTCGATGACCGGCGTCTCGGGGCACCCTGCCTCCCGTCACTACGTCGACCAGACCGACCTGTGGGTCGAGGGGGAGACGTTGCCGTGGCCCTTCACGCGCGCCGCGGTCGACGACGCCGAGGACGACACCTTGACCCTCGTGCCGGCCGACTCCGCGGAGGGTGGCTAGCCCAGGCGGGTGATGCCGCGCGGCGTGACCGCGGCGGTGACCGGTCGGTCGTGGGGCTCGACGGGGACCGCGCGGCCGACCTCGTCGTCGTACAGCAGCACGCAGACGAACGTGCCGGCCGGCACCCGCGCGAGCGCCCGGTCGTAGCAGCCCGCGCCCTTGCCGATGCGGTAGCCGTCGGCGGAGACGGCCAGGCCGGGCACGAGGACCGCATCGGGGGTCGCGATCGCGTCCCGACCCAGCGGCTCGGTCGTGGGCTCCAGCAGCCCGAAGCGCGCGGCCGCGAGGGAGTCTGGGCCGGTGTAGACGGCCCAGTCGAGGTCGAGGAAGCCGGCGGGGTCGCGCACGGTCAGCGGCAGGATCACCCGCTTCCCGGCGGCCACCAACGCGTCGAGGAGCAGGCCGGTGCCGGGCTCCTGCCCGACCGAGACGTACGCCGCGACGGTGGCGGCCCGCCGCACCTCCGGGCTGCCGAGGAGGTAGCCGGCGAGGGCGGCGCCGGCCTCGCCCACCTCGTCGAGGGACCGCCGGTTCCGGGCCGTGACGAGCTGGTCACGGAGCGCGGTCTTGGCCGCGAGTTGCGCCTGCACGAGGTCAGCCTACGATCGGAGTCATGGGTTCCCCTGGTTTGCACCGCGCTCGCGACAAGATGACGCAGGAAGGCGTTGACCCGACCGCGATCGAGGTGTTCTCCCACTACTACCGGCTCCTCGAGCACGGCGAGACCGGGATGATCGCCGAGTCGGCCATCGACCCCCTCGACATGGAGTCGATCGACGACGTCGAGGTCTCCGACGAGGACGCCGCCGCGGCGATCCGCGGCACCGTCGTGATCAAGCTCAACGGCGGGCTCGGCACCTCGATGGGCATGGACCGCGCCAAGTCACTGCTGTGCGTGCGCCGCGGGCTGTCGTTCCTCGACATCATCGCCCGGCAGGTGCTCCACGCCCGCAAGGAGTACGACGCCCCGCTCCCGCTGATCTTCATGAACTCCTTCCGCACCAGCGAGGACACCATGGCGGCGCTGGCCCGCTACGGCGACCTGCCGGTCGACGGGCTGCCCCTGGAGTTCCTGCAGAACAAGGAGCCCAAGCTCCTCGAGAAGGACCTGGCCCCGGTGTCCTATCCCAAGGACCCCGACCTGGAGTGGTGTCCGCCGGGTCACGGGGACCTCTACACCGCGCTGCTCGGCACCGGTCTGCTCGAGGACCATGATCGCGGCGGGCTACCGCACCTGCTTCGTGTCCAACTCCGACAACCTCGGTGCGACGCCCGACGCGCGCGTCGCCGGCTGGTTCGTGGGCTCGGGCGCGCCGTTCGCGATCGAGGCGACCCGGCGTACCCCCTCGGACAAGAAGGGCGGCCACTTCGCCCGGCGCAAGAGCGACGGCCGGATCGTGCTGCGCGAGACCGCGCAGACGCTGCCCGCCGACCGCGCCGCACTGGCCGACCTCGACCGCCACCGGTTCTGCTCGACCAACAACTTGTGGTTCGACCTGGTGGCCATGCGCGACACCCTGGTGGCGCGCGAGGGCGTGCTCGGTCTGCCGCTGATCCGCAACGTCAAGACCGTCGACCCCGGGGACGCGTCGACGCCGAAGGTCATCCAGGTCGAGACCGCCATGGGCGCGGCCATCGAGGTGTTCGCGGACTCGCGGACGATCGAGGTCGGCCGGGACCGCTTCGTGCCCGTGAAGACCACGAACGACCTGCTGGTGCTGCGGTCCGACGTCTACGACATCGGCTCCGACTTCGCGCTCGACCAGGCCGCCGACACCGTGCCGTACGTCGACCTCGACGCGCACTACTACAAGCTCGTCGGCGACTTCGACAAGCGGTTCCCCCAGGGTGCCCCGTCGTTGCGGAAGGCGACGTCGCTCAAGGTGGACGGCGACTGGACCTTCGGACCCGGCGTGCGGGTCTACGGCAAGGTCGAGCTCCAGGAGAAGCCGCAGGCGCAGCGAGTCGAGCCGGACGCGGTGCTGGGCGAGCCGGCCACGGCCGGGGCCGGCGCCGGGGATGGCTGAGCTCGTCTCGGTCGAGGAGCACCTCGACCGGATCCTCGCTGCCGTCGCGCCGCTCCCCGACTACCCGCAGCCGCTGCTCGAGGCGCTGGGCCTGCCCGCGGCCGAGGACGTCGTGTCCCCGAT
The DNA here is from genome assembly GCA_963791275.1 of uncultured Actinomycetota bacterium. GTDB lineage: Bacteria > Actinomycetota > Actinomycetes > Propionibacteriales > Nocardioidaceae > Nocardioides. The sequence continues at coordinate 82,188 of CAWBRP010000003.1, read as the reverse complement.
CCCGCTGCCGTCGTTCGACAACTCCGCGATGGACGGGTACGCCGTGGTCGCGGCCGACGTCGCCTCCGCGACCGAGGACGAGCCGGTGTGGCTGCCGGTGGTCGGCGAGATCGGCGCCGGTCAGGCCAGCCTGCTCGCCCTCTCGCCGGGGACCGCCGCCAAGATCATGACGGGGGCGCCAGTGCCCAAGGGCTGCGACGCGGTGGTGCCCTACGAGTGGACCGACCGCGGGGTGGCGAAGGTCCGGATCGACCAGGCGCCGACGGTCGGGCAGCACCTGCGCCTCGCTGGCGAGGACGTCACCGAGGGGGACCTCCTCGTCGAGCGCGGCACGGTCCTCGGCCCGCGGCACCTCGGGCTGCTGGCCTCGGTCGGCCGGGCCACGGTCCGCGCCCGCCCGCGCCCCCGGGTGGTGGTGATCTCGACCGGGTCCGAGCTGCGCGAGGCGGGCTCGACCCTGGGCCACGACTCGATCTTCGACGGCAACTCCTACCTGCTCGCGGCGGCCGCCCGCGCGGCCGGGGCGCTCGCCTACCGGGTCGGCATCGTCCCGGACGAGCCCGCCGCCTTCCTCGACGCGCTGTCCGACCAGCTGGTCCGCGCCGACCTCGTGGTCACCTCGGGCGGGGTCTCGCAGGGCGACTTCGACGTGGTCAAGGAGGCCCTGTCGCCGCTGGGCACCGTGTGGTTCGGCGGGGTCGCCATGCAGCCGGGCAAGCCGCAGGGCTTCGGCTTCGTCGGCGGGGACGGTGAGGCCAGGGTCCCCATCTTCACGCTGCCCGGCAACCCGGTGTCGTCGTACCTCTCCTTCCAGCAGTTCGTGCTGCCGGCGCTCCGCACGATGATGGGCCGCACGCCGGTGTCCCGGCCGACCCGCAAGGCGCGGCTCACCCACGACCTGCGCTCGCCGGCAGGGTCGCCGGCAGTTCGTGCGCGCCGAGTGGAGCGAGGACGGCACCGTGACCCCGGTCGGCGGGCACGGGTCGCACCTGATCGGGGACCTGGCGCACTCCAACGCGCTGGTCGTGGTGCCCGAGGACGTCACCGAGGTGGCCAGGGGCAGCGAGGTGTCGGTCCTGCTGCTCGACCGCGACTTCTGACACCTAGGGTGTGCTCCATGGACCGGTTGACCCACGTGGACGAGTCGGGGGCAGCGCGAATGGTCGACGTCTCGGCCAAGGCCGTCACCGCCCGGACCGCGACGGCGTCCGGCCGGGTGCTCGTCTCGGCGGCGGTCGTCGACCTGCTGCGGGGCGCCGGGGTGCCGAAGGGCGACACCCTCGCGGTCGCCCGGCTGGCCGGGATCATGGGCGCCAAGGCGACGCCGTCGCTGATCCCGCTGTGCCACCCGCTGATGCTCTCCGCGGTGACGGTCGACCTCGCCGTCGCCGACGACGCGGTCGAGATCCGGGCGAGCGTGACGACCAACGACCGCACCGGCGTCGAGATGGAGGCGCTGACCGCGGTCTCGGTCGCGGCGCTCACCGTGATCGACATGGTCAAGGCGGTCGACAAGGCCGCGGTCATCACCGACGTGCGGGTCGAGACCAAGACCGGCGGCAAGAGCGGGGACTGGTCGCGGTGAGCGCGGAGGGCCTGCCCGCGGGAGTCGTGGTGGCGTCGAACCGCGCGGCCGCCGGGGTGTACGACGACACGACCGGGCCGCTGATCGTCGACTTCCTCGCCGGACTCGGGTTCGTGGTCGGGGCGCCGCAGGTCGTCCCCGACGGCGAGCCCGTGGGCGACGCCATCGCGACGTTCGTGACCGCCGGTGCCCGGGTCGTCCTCACCACGGGCGGCACCGGGCTGACCCCGACGGACCGCACGCCCGAGGCCACCCGCCCCCGGCTCGACCGCGAGGTGCCCGGGATCGCCGAGGCGATCCGCGCGGCCGGCGTCGCCGCCGGGGTCCCCTCCGCGGTGCTGTCCCGCGGCATCGCCGGGGTGGCCGGTGACTGCCTGGTCGTCAACCTGCCCGGATCCCGCGGTGGCGTGAAGGACGGCCTCGAGGTGCTGCGACCGTGGCTCGTGCACGCCGTCGAGCAGGTCGTCGGGAGCGACCATTGAACGACTGGCCGGTGGTCCTGACCTCGCGCGGGGTGGGGCTGCGACCGCTCGAGGTCTCCGACGCCACGGCGTGGCGCGAGGCCCGCCTGCGCAGCGCCGCCTGGCTGAAACCCTGGGACGCCACCGTGCCGCCCGGCGGCGCGTCCCGGCCGACCTCGTTCCGTGCCCTGGTCAAGGCGCTGCGCCGCTCGGCGCGCGCCGGCACGTCGTACCCCTTCGCGGTCGAGGTCGACGGCCGGTTCGCCGGGCAGCTCACGGTCAGCAACATCGTCCGCGGCTCGGCACAGTTCGCCTCGGTCGGCTACTGGCTCGACCGGCAGTACGCCGGCCGCGGGGTCATGCCGCGGGCGGTGGCGATGGCCATCGACCACTGCTTCGGCGCGGCCGGGCTGCACCGGATCGAGATCGCGATCCGGCCCGAGAACTCCAACTCCCTGCGGGTGGTCGAGAAGCTCGGCCTGCACGAGGTCGGCTACGCCCCGCGCTACCTGCACATCGACGGGGACTGGCGCGACCACCGCCTCTACGCCGTCACCGCCGAGGAGTGCCCCGGAGGACTGGTCGCCCGGCTCGACGCCGACCCGCCCGGCTGAAACCCCACCAGTCACACGAGTTGTTTTGCGACACACCAAGGCGCCTCCGCGCCGCGTGTCGCCCGCGAACCTAACCTCTGAGGCGTGGAACTCAGCGGACTCATCTTCGTGGCCCTCGCCGTGGCCTGGGCCGCGTACCTGATCCCCAAGGCGCTGCAGCACCACGAAGAGGTCGTGCGCAGCCGGTCGGTGGACCGCTTCTCCCACCGGATGCGGGTGCTGGCTCGGCGCGAGCCGGTCAACGGCCGCAACGCCCGTCTGGTCGTCACTCCGGGCCGCGCCGCGGCTCCGCCGGTGGTCTCCACCAAGGGTCCCGCTCCCACGATGACCCGCGCCCGTCGCCAGGCGGTCGCGCAGGCGACCCGGCGCCGGCGCCGCGTCCTCGGCGCCCTGCTGCTGCTCACCACCGCGACGGTCGGCGTGGCCGCCTTCACGATGGTCAGCTGGTGGTACGTCGCGATCCCGGTCGGGGCCCTGGCCGCCTGGCTGGTCGCCTGTCGGCTGATGGTCCGCGGCGAGCGCGGGATCACCCGCACCCGCATCCGCACCGGCACGCCCGAGACCGCGGACGAGCCCGGAGCCGTCGTGGAGGCCGGCGACTCCCTGCTCGAGGACACCATGGCCAGCATGCCGGCGGTCGTCGACGAGCCGATCGACCCCGAGGCCTGGGACCCGCTGCCGGTGACCCTGCCGACGTACGTCTCCAAGCCGGCGGCCGCCCGCCGCACCGTGCGCACCATCGACCTCGACTCCACCGGGGTCTGGTCCTCGGGCCGCTCGGAGTCCGACAGCGCGCTGGCCCGCGAGGCCGACGAGGCGGACCGCGTCGCCCGCGCGGACCGTGCCCAGCGTCGCGACGACGGCACCCGGGCGGTCGGCTCCTAGATCGCCTAGCCTGCCGGGGTGAGCAGCCACTTCGTGCAGGCGTCCCGTTTCGTCCCGGTCGACCCGGAGCGCGCCTTCGACGCGCTGCTGGTTGCGCCGCTCCCGGGGATCTTCGACCGGCGGTACCTCGCGCTGCCACCGATCCGCGAGGTTCGCGGCCCGGACGGCGTGTGGGGCACCGTGGGCCAGACCCGCACCATCTCCACCACCGACGGCGGCCGGCTCCTCGAGACGCTGACCACCGTGGACCGCCCCCACCGCTTCGGCTACGTGCTCACCGACGTGCACGGGCCGATGCGGCCCCTGGTGCGCCGCGTGGAGGGCGTGTGGTCGGTGTCCCCGGAGAACGGCGGCTCGCGGATCGGGTGGGCCTGGACGCTCTACCCGACCGTCGCGCCGGCCCGGCTGCTGATGCCCCTGCTGGCCCGGATGTGGCGGGGCTACGCCCACCTCGCCCTCGAGCGGGTCGAGCAGATCCTGGTGGCGTGAGCGACGCCGTCAGGCGATTCGGGCGCCCCGGGATCGGCTGCTAACCTTTCGTCTCGCCGCGGCCTCGCGCCGGGCGCCTGGGGCTGTGGCGCAGTTGGTAGCGCGTCTCGTTCGCAATGAGAAGGTCAGGGGTTCGAATCCCCTCAGCTCCACCACCAGCAACACCCGCGGACCTGCACGTGCTCCAGACGCTGCTACTTCGGGGGAGTCGGCCGCGTCGTCATTGGCCTCGCGCAGCATGCCGGCGAGTGTCCGCAGCAGCGCCCACGCCATGGTCGGATTGCGCTGCACCACTGGTTGGAAGTCCCACAGCGTGATTCCCTGGCAGACGAGCTCGCCGTCGGCGGTCACCGTGGCCGAGCGGGCCTGTCCATCGATCAGCGCGATCTCGCCGAAGTGGTCTCCCGGATGCAGCGTCCGTCGAAACGCCCTGTGCACGGTCACCGTTGCCGTGCCCGACTCGATGAGGTAGAACGCGGCAGCGTCGGACCCCTCCTTGGTGACGGTCTCGCCCGACGCGAACACCCGCGGGGTGAACAGTCGCGCGATCGCGTCGCGGTCGGACCCGGCCAGGTCGGAGAACAGGGGCACCTGTACGAGCGCGTCGCCCGAGACCTGGGACGCCGGCGCGGCGATGGTCGGTGCGACGCCTGCCGACACGGTCACGGCGCGGCACTGCAGCAGGTAGAGCCGCCCGCCCGCGAAGGCCCACTCGATGTCGCGCCCCTCGCCGTACACCCGCTCACAGTCGTCGGCCAGAGCCGACAGAGCCTGCAGGTCCTCCTCGTCCAAGCACAGCGACTCGACCAGCTCGGGCGCGACGTCCTCGTCAACGGTGCCGCCGCCGGGAACCCCCCGGATCGCGAACCTCTTCACCCCTGGCCGACGCTCGAGCACGTCACCGCCACGCGCCACGAGGAAGGAGTCCGGAATGACTCGGCCCGAGACGACTGCCTCGCCCAGGCCCCAGCTCGCTTCGATCATCCGCTCGTCGGCGCCGGTGATCGGGTTCCGCGTGAACATGACTCCTGCCGTGTCCGGCTCGAGGAGTGACTGCACGACCACGCCGACGCTCGGTCTCTCGAACACCCCGAGCCGCTTGCGGTAGGTGATGGCCGAGTCGGAGTTGGCCGACCACCAGACCTCCCGCACCGCAGACTCCACGTCGTCGACGGTCGGCACGTTGAGGACGGTGATGTGCTGTCCGGCGAAGCTGGCCCCGGCGCTGTCCTCGCCGACAGCAGATGACCGCACCGCCAACGGAGGCGGCAGGTCACGCACTGCTTCGCGCAGCGCGGCCGTGGCATCGGCTTCGCCGGACGCGATCGCGTCGACCTGGGGTCCGGGCAGGGCGACACCGGGTGGGACCGGCAGCCCGGCCCGCAGCGCGTCGCCCAGGCCCACGGCCTTCGCGCCGTACAGCGCCTCCTCGGCCGCGTCGAGCAGCGGCACGATGCCGCTCACTCCAGCACCGTCACCGTTCCCGCGTCACCGTCCACGCGCACGGAGGTGCCGTCGGGGATCTGCACGGTGGCATCGCGGGTGCCGACCACACCGGGGATGCCGTACTCACGCGCCACGATCGCCGCGTGCGACAGCGCCCCACCGGTGTCGGTGATGATCGCGCTCAGCAGCGGCAGCAGGATGTTGAAGGCCTCGGTGGTCGCCTCGGTGAGGAGGACGTCCCCCTGCTGGATCCGGTCGAAGTCGGACGCACCAGCCACGCGACGCACGATCCCCTCCCGCACGCCCGAGCTGGCGCCCAGACCGCGGATCACCTTGTCCTCGTGCGCCACGTCGGAGACCGCGAACATCTCGCCCATCGCCGTCCCGATCGCCGCCATCAGCCGGGCCATCGGAGGCGGGAGCGTCGACGGGTCAGGCATCGGCGGGGGATCGTCGCCCAGGTGCGCCGGGGCGTCCTTCGCGGTGTACGTGCGGTGGTGCTCGTGGCGGGCCGCCAGGTCCGTCGCCGTCGGCGCCGACGCTCCCTCGAGCAACGCGCCCATCTCGTCGATGTCCGCGAAGACGATGTGCTCGGCATCATGGAGACGCCCGCGCTCCGCAAGTCGACGCCCCGCGGCCAACGCGGCACGACGCATCAGCCCGGACGCCCAGATGTCCCCGTAGACGCCGCGCTCGTCGCGCACCGAGTAGCCGACCCGGGCCTCCTCGAGCAGGGCGTCGTACTCCTCGCGATGCTCCTCGGGAACGTGACCGCGAACCTCAGCCACCTGCTGATCGAGGTCCGAGGTGCGGTCCGCCTCGTCGATCGCGGTCCGGATGGAGCGCAGGAGCACGTCGGGCAGCTCGAGCGCGCAGTGGTTCGAGATGTCGAACCCGTCGAGCAGCCGGTAGCCGACGAAGTCGAGGTAGTCGTTCAACGCCTGACCAGTGAGGCCGGGCGCTCGCCGCAGGCGCTCGAGGAGGGCACCAGGGTCCTCGTCCGAGCCGAGCTCGTTGCGTGCGACGTCGTCGGCGCGGTACGCCGCGACCACGGCGGCGTGCTGCGCCGAGCTTCCCCCGGAGATCGTCGAGGCACCACGCATCAGACCGAGCAGCTTCACCGTCGGCAGACCGGTCCATTGACTCGCGTGGACGAGGAAGTCACCCGGGGAGATGACAGCGGTGCCGGTGAAGGCCATGTGCTGCCTGATCATCGACACGTGGTTCTCACGGCAGCGACGCAGATGTTCCACGAGCGCCTGGTCGTCCAGCTGGTCGGGATCGATCGACTGGATCTCGCGGTTGGCCTTCTCCGAGGCCGGCTTGCGAACCTCGTGCCACTCCTGAGCGCTGTCACGCCACAGCTTGCGGTCGAAGACCTCCGCTGCGCGCTGGACGCGCTCGGGGAAGTCCTCGGGTGCGATGGGTTCCATCTGCCCGTAGCAGAACCCGTTGACGTAGGCGGTCCGTCTGCTCTGGATCGGGGCGCCGTAGAACGCCGTCATGTCGCCGTACCCGAGGCGGAACGGCTCCGGATGCATCTCCGCCCAGTAGGCCGTGACCGGGCGAGGGAAGTGCAGCGAGTCCAAGTCCCACGACCCTGGACCGGGTGGTGCGAATGCCAGTTGCTGCTTCGTCGGGGTGTCCATCGAGGTGCCCTTCTGGAGACCGAGACGGACCCCCAGTCTGGCCATCCGAGCACGTCCGGACAAGAGTCGGGCACCACGCGGAGCAACCAGTGGTCAGGAGCGGCCCCGGGCGCGTTCCTGGACAGACCCGCTTCGCCACTCACCTTTGTCTAGTAGATTGCTCGTATATGGGGAGCTCGCCGGGCGAGCTCATCGGCCGAGGACACGGAATGAGGGGGCTGCGATGCCACGAGGACTGGGTCGCCCGACCGTGCTGGTCGACACGGAGCTGGCCGAGTGGGAGGCCTGGCGGGACAGTGTCATCAACCGGCACGCCGCTGCGGTGGTCACGCTGTTCGCCGCTCGACCCGAGCTTCGCGGTGTCTCGCCCTTGGCCGACACGGTCGAGGAGTCCGTCCGCTGGGCCGTCTGAGGACAGCGACGACGGCGAACCGCGCGCATGTGCAACGACGGACCGGCCCGCCGTCAGGTCAGCAGTAGGGCTGTCGGAGCGCCTGGATCGGCCCGATGACCGGGTCGGACAGGTAGGTGCTCCCAGCCAGGACGTGGTCGCGGGCGTCGGCAGCGGTGCCGCCGGCCTCCGAGATCCGCTTCGCGATCAGCCCGGCCACGACGGGCGCGGCGAAGGACGTCCCGCTCCAGCGCGCCATCCCGGTCGAGAACACGCGGATGTCACCGGTGTCGGGCGTCTCGTGGCACTCGAAGGTGCCGTCGGGGAAGGCGTTGACGAGGTTGCGCCCCAGCGCGTACACGTCGGCGGAGACGCCGAAGTTGGAGAAGCTCGAGACGCGCCCGTCGCGGTCGAGGGCACCGACACCGACGGCCCAGGGGGACGCGGCCGGCCAGAAGGGGGCCGGCGAGGAGTCGTTGCCGGCTGCGGCGACGAGCACGCAGTCGAGGTCCTTGAGACGGGTCTCGTAGAAGACCTCGAACGCGAGCGAGGGAAGGTCCTGGTCCGTCCGGCACCCGGCCGACAGGTTGATCACCTTCGGCTTGTGGGTGAGGGCCTCCTCGAGCTGAGCGACCATGTCCGACTCGAGGACGCCTCCGCCGCCCACGCCGCCGACGCCGAAGCCCTCGACGAAGATCTCGGTCGCGGGAGAGACGCAGCGGACCACGCCGGCGATGAACGTGCCGTGGCCGGCGTACTCGCGGAGGTCGGGTCCGTTGAGCTCGTCGTCGCCGGTCACCCCGTGGAGCCAGGGCGTGCGGGGGTCGGTGGCTGCTGGAGGATGCCATCCGGTGTCGACCACGACGACGCTGACGGACTTCGGCCGCTTCTGGTGCGGAGGACAGACCGGCGGCCACGGTTCGGTGAGTCCGGTCTCCTCCGGCTCCACGGCCGGGCACAGAGTGCCTCCGGGGGTCACGTGCACCCAGTGGTCGGGCGTGACGTGGCCGGGTTCGAAGTCCCCGTCGTCCCTGAGCACCTTGAGCACCTCGGGTACCGACAGCCTGGTCGTGCGCGGCGGAAGCTGGTAGCGCAGCAGCCGCTCGGGCAGTGGGTCCGCCGTGCGCGCCACGTCGCCGTCGAAGAGCTGCCGGTTGCGTTCCAGCGCGCGTTCGAACGCCTCCGCGGCCTCGGCGCGCACCAGCACGTGGTCCGGGTCGAAGAGGAAGGTGAAGTCGGCCGGCGCCTCGGTGTCCCAGGCCACGCGGCCGTCGTTCGCGCGTCTGAAGTGCTCGAGCTGGTCGGTGGTGCGTCGTCGGTGGTCGCTTCCGATGTTGTCGTCGCTCACCATGCTGCGACCGTATCTTGAGCGGGTCCGCGGTCGGCGAGGAACGGCGCGTCGCGTCCCTGCGACGACTGCGCCATGCTTGCGCCGAGGTGTGGGCCCAGGTGCTGGCAGGGTCGCCGGACGAGGAGCGTGGGGTGAGCACGGAGACGCGTTCCACGACCGTCGCGGAGGCGGACGAGCTGCTGCGCAACGTGTTCGCCGACACCGAGGGAGCCCGCACCCGCGCGGAGCAGCTGGCCGCCGGGACGACCGACCTCGTCGTGCTCTCCACTCTCCGGCAGGTGGTCGGCATCGCCCTGCGGGAGCGGGGCGACATGCCGGGCGCACTGGCCGAGCTGCGGGCCTCGGTCCGACTGGCGGCCAAGGGTGGCAACCCCGAGCGACGGGCCGACGCCGAGGCGACGCTGGGCGGAACGTTGACGGTGGCCGGGCGGACCCGGGAGGGCCTCACGCACCTGGACCGCGCGGCGGAGACCCTGCGCGGCCCGGCCCTGGCCAGCGTGCTGACGCGCCGGGCCTGGGTCTACGTCAACCTGCTCGGCCGCTACGAGGAGGCCGACCAGGATCTTCGGCGCGCCCGCCGCGCCTTCCGGCGGGCCGGCGACCTGGTCTGGGAGGCGCGGGCCATCAACCTCTCCGGGTACGCCGCGCTCGGTCGCGGCGACCTCCGCGCTGCCGACCGCCACTTCGAACGGGCCGGGGAGATCAGCTCCTCGCTCGGCCATCTCGTCGACCACGCGTACACGCTCCAGAACCGCGGCTACGTGTCCCTGCTCCGCGGTGACCTGCCGAGGACCTTCTCGTTGCTGGCCTTGGCTGCCGAGGAGTTCGCCGCCGAGGGAGACACCCCGGTCGACCTCGTCGTCGACCAGTGCGCCGCCTACCTGGCGGCCGGCATGGCCGAGGACGCGCACCGGGTCGTCGACGCTGCCCTCGCCCGCGAGTCGTGGCACCGCCGGGAACGTGCGGAGCTGTTGCTGTCGCAGGCGAACGCCGCCCTGGCGGGGGGCGAGTACGCCCGGGCCCGCGACAGCGCCCAGGCAGCCGCGCGCATGTTCCGGCGTCAGGAGCGCCCCTGGTTCGCGGCCAGCGCCGAGCTGAGTGCCCTGTCCGCGCGCTGGTCGCTGGGAGCACGCCGGGGCCGCCTCGACGACAGCGCGACCCGGCTGGTGGAGGACCTCCGGCGGCTGTCCATGCCGGAGCTTCCCCGGGCGCTGCTGCTCGCCGGGACCCTCGCGCTCCCCGGAGACCCGGAGCGTGCCGACCGGTACCTCGCGGAGGCGGCGTCGTACCGGCACGACCGGCTCGCGATCACCCGCGCGCTCGCGTGGCAGGCGACCGCGCTGCGACGGCAGGAGCGCGGGGACGACGGAGGCGTCCTCCGGGCGTGCGACGTCGGGCTGCGTGACCTCGACGAGCACCTGGCACTCCTGGGCAGCTCCGAGCTCCGCGCCCTCGCGACTGCCCACGGTCACGCGTTGGCGGACCTGGGGACCCAAGCGGCGCTGAGGTCCGGTGACGCCCGGCGGCTCCTGATCTGGGCGGAGAGGTGGCGGGCCACGGCGCTCGCCATGCCTCCCGCCGTCGAGCAGCACGACGAGGAGACCGCCAGGCAGCTGGCGATCGTGCGGGCCCAGCACCGCCGGGTCGAGCAGGCTCGCGCCAAGGGCGAGCAGACCGACAAGCTGGAGCGCCAGGCCGGCCGGCACGAGCAGGCGGTGCGCCAGCGACTCCTTCGCGCCGCCGGCACCGGCCAGAAACAGGTGCGGTTCGACATCGGACCGTTGCTCGACGCGCTCCGTGACGAGGGCGCGAGCTTCGTGGAGCTGGTCGAGGTCGACGGCACCCTGTACGCCCTGGTCGGGCGCTCCGGCCGGGTGCGCCGCCTGCGGGTCGGCCCGATGGACCAGGCGCTGCGGGCGCAGGACTACGCGCGCTTCGTGCTGCGGCAGGCCGGTCGCGGCCGCCCGGCCGATCTCCGGGCCGCCGGCGCGCGTCTGGAGCAGACGATGCTGGGACCCGCGGCTCGAGGACTGGGCGAGGGGCCGGTGGTGATCTCCCCGAGCAGTCGGCTGCAGGGAACGCCCTGGGCCCTGGCCCCCAGCCTGGCGGGCCGGCCGCTCACCAGCACGCCGTCGGCGCGCATGTGGCTGCGCGCCAGGACGGCACGAGCGGCCTCCGAGACCAGGAGCTTCATCGTCGGACCCGGGCTGGCGTCCGGTGGCGGCGAGGTGCCACGGCTGGCGGCCGCCGACCCCGCCGCGAGCGTCCTTCGCGAGGACGCCTCGACCGTGGACGCCGCTCTCGCGGCTCTGGACGGCGCCCAGCTGGTCCACATCGCCGCGCACGGGCACTTCCGCGAGGACAGCCCGCTCTTCTCCTCCCTGGCGCTGGCCGACGGTCCCCTGATGGTCTACGACCTCGAGCGGCTGGCGCGGCCACCCCATCGGGTCGTCCTCTCGGCCTGCGAGGCGGGCGTCATGAAGCCGGTCGGCGGCGACGAGCTGCTCGGCCTCGCGGCCGCACTGCTCTCCATGGGCAGCGCCGGCGTCGTGTCGGGCCTGGTCCAGGTCAACGATGCCGCCACGGTCGAGGTCATGGTGTCCCTCCACGCCGGCCTCCGTGCTGGTGCGGGCCTCGGCGAGTCGATGCGCGCCGCCCGCGAAGCGGCGGCCGACGACCACGTCCTGGCGGCGACGGCAGCGAGCTTCGCCGCCCTGGGCGTCTAGCGAGCGCCGGCTCCGCCGGCCGTCACTGACCGGCCAGCTGCTTCACCGCGGCGGCCACGGTGTCGGCGACCTGCACGACTTGGGCCGGCGTGATGGTCAGGGGCGGCCGGATCTTGAGGACGTCGGACTCCGGTCCGGTCGTGCCGATCAGGACGCCGTTCTCCCTGACCCGGTCCTGGACTTCCGCCACCATCATCGACGACGACCCCGCCAGGTCCACGCCGACGAGCAACCCACGTCCGCGCACCTCCCGCACCACCCCGAGGTCGGCCGTGGCGTCCCGCAGCCGACCGCGCAGCAGGTCACCCATCGCGGCGGCGTGCTGGACGAGGTCGTGGTCGTCGATCACGTCCAGGACGGCGAGCCCGGCCACCGCCGCCACCGGGCTGCCGGCGAAGGTGCTGAAGAACTCCCCTTGGTCACCGAGCGCCTCGACGTAGCTCCTGCGGGTGACGACGGCGGCGATCGGGTAGCCGTTGCCCATCGGCTTGCCGAGCGTGACCACGTCGGGGACCAGGCCCGCGCCGACGAAGGACCACAGGTGATCGCCGGCCCGGCCGAACCCCGCCTGCACCTCGTCGGCCACGACCAGTGCCCCTGCCGCCCGAGCCGCCGCACCCAGGGCCGCGTGGTACGCCGGGCCGGGCGCGAGGATGCCGTCGCTGGTGTACATGCTGTCGACGATGAGCAGGGCCGGCCGGTGCCCGGCCTGCTGCAACCTGACGAGGGCCTCGCCCCACGACGCGGTGTCGGGCCGCGGGCCTCGGGGAGCGGCGAACCGCTCGACGTGTGCCGGCCGCCAGCCACCACGCCACTCCTCGGGCGACATGGCGGCTGTCGCCGTGGTGACGCCGTGGTAGGCGAAGTCGGTCACCAGCGCGCCCGTGTGGCCGGTGGCCGCGGTCGCCAGCCGCCACGCGAGGTCGGTTGCCTCACTGCCGGAGTTGACGAGCAGGACCGTGTCGAGACCGTGCGGCCCCGGCGGCATCGTCTCCACAAGCCGCTCCGCGAGCTCGATGGCCCGCGGATGCAGGTAGCGCAGGTTGGTGCTGAGCAGGCGAGCCTGGTCGGCGATCGCCCCGCTGACCCGTGGGTGCGTGTGACCGACGACCGGGACGTTGTTGTAGGCGTCGATGAACGTCCGGTCGCTGCTGTCGGTCATGGTGGCCCCGCTGCCGCTGACCAGGTGCAACGGCTCGGCGTACGTCAGGGCCGCGAGGGCGGTGCCGAACACCGCCGCGCGGCGGTCGACCAGGTCGGCGGTGTCCGGAGCTGCGCCCGGCCCCCCGAGGCGCCGGGTGACCTCGTCGGGACCGAGCTCGGCGAACTGCCTCAACAAGCTCAGCGACATCTCGTCCCAGGCCTGGATGTACGTCGCGTTCTCCGGATGGTCGGCTGCTCGCCAGTGCGAGATGCACAGAGTCATCGCGGCCCGGAGGGCGATCGTGTCCCCGAGGGCGGCCAGCTCCTCGGGCTCCAGCGCCGTCACCGAGCGATAGCCGTCCAGGAACAGCCGGAAGGTGCGGAACAGGTCGTCCCCCTCTCGGCTGGCGCAGAGGGACCCGAACGCCGCCGCGATGTCGAAGACGAGCGTGGAGTGGACGAGGTCGCCGAGGTCCAGCACGCCCGTGACGACGCCGTCCTCGATGAGCAGGTTGTCCAGCGTGAGGTCACCATGCACCACCTGGGCGCGCAAGCCGGCCCAGGTCGGCGCCACCCGCTCCTCGAAGCCGTCGAACGCGGCCCCCACCAGACGGCGGGTCGCCGGGTCACCGACGTGGCGCAGGAGCTCCCGGGTCCGGTCGCGACCCTCCACGTGCCAGACCAGCCGGCGTCCCGCGGCGGGGTGGAAGAACCCGCGCAACGCTCGTGCGGTGCGCGCGGCCATGACCCCGTAGGCGACGACGGTGCCGGCGGCCAGGTCGGTCCCGAGCAGGCTCGCCTGCCCCGGGAGCCGGTCGTAGGCGCGCAGGAAGTGGGCCGCACCCGTCTCCGGATGCCGGACGACGCGGTGGCGCGCGACCGAGCCACCGAGCGCCCGCGGCGTGGTGAGCGGCAGGCCCGGGTCCGCGGCGACGGCCCACAGCGCCGCGGACTCCTCCAGGTCGATCGTCGACTCGCTCTCGGCCTCGTTGGAGAGCTTGACCACCAGCTGCGCACGGTCGTCGCCGACCAGCACGACCTGGTCGCGTTCGCTGTTGAGAACGTGGAGGACCCGGGGGACATCACCGCGCACGTCGTAGGTGTCGAGGACGAGCTGGATGATCGCTTCGTCAGTGAAGCGTGGCGCCGCGCTGGTCAGGACCGCCGCGCCGGTGTCGCGCACCTGGCTGCCCGCACCTGGGTCGCCCACGCCAGCAGTGTAGGGCCCGCACGGGCGTGCCCGGCCCGCCCCGAGCGAGGTGGGCCGGGGCACCGATCGAGGGTGTTGCGGCGGTGTGGCCCCGGTCTGGGCGGTGGGGCGCTACCATGGCGGTGTCCCGGGCACCTGGTGCCCGGTGAGTCCTCGCCGCGAAGGGGCCGTTCGGCCCGGAGCAGCGATCCCGCGGACCGGGAGGATCGGGTCGCGCAGCGGGTGGCCGGTGGGTCATCCCCTCGCGATGGTTCCCGTCCGCCGGGAGCGGACTGGTGTCCCGTGCCGTGGCGAGCCTCGCCCCGGCCGCTCCTGAGGAGGAGTTCTTGGCTCGACGAGGTCAGCGTCAGTCCGGCAACACCCGGACGTCGACGCGTCAGCGGCGTGGCCGCGCGCTCGACAACGAGGGCATCATGCCGGTGCTCGCGCGCGCCGTGCGCGAGGTCGAGACCGGCGTCCAGCGCGGCCATGCGCTGTCCACGCTGCGGCCCCGGTTCCAGGCGATCGCCCTGCTGGTGCGCGAGGAGCGCGCCCGGGTCAAGACCGACACCACCGTCACCGAGGCCCGGCGCGCCGAGCAGCTCAAGCGGCTCGACGGCGTGGCCACCATCCTGGCCAAGACCGCCGCGAGCGAGACGTCCCTGCTGTCCCTGCTGGCCGACGACGCCGTGATCTCCGAGGCGGCCCGATCGTGGAAGCGCGAGATGCGCGAGGCGGCGGGCGAGGAACCGCCCCCGGACGATGAACCGACCCCCGAGCCCGAGGACGCCAGCCTGCAGCCGGAGCGCCGCGTTGTCCCCCGGGCGGTCATCTCCCGGCAGCTGGCAAGCCCGTTCATGGTGCCCGACTTCAGCGCCGTCGAGCAGCGCCCCAGCGGCTCGCGCCGGCTGGCCACCTGGGAGCTCCTCGGTCCGCTGCTGCGGGCCTTCGAGACCGGCGGCGCGTCGTCCTGCATGGACCTCCCCGACCCGACGTCCTTGCGGGCGCCCGGCGGACTGGAGCTGATGCGGCACCAGGCCCAGGTCGTGGCCGCCGCCGAGGCGGGGCACCGGACCTTCCTGCTGGCCGACGAGCCGGGGCTGGGCAAGACCGCGCAGGCGCTGCTGGCCGCGCAGGCGGCGGGCGCCTACCCGCTGCTCGCCGTGGTCCCCAACGTCGTCAAGACCAACTGGGCCCGCGAGGCCGGCCTGTGGACCCCCAACCGTGCGGCGACCGTGATCCACAGCGACGGCGACACGATCGACGCCTTCGCCGACATCGTCGTGGTCAACTACGAGATCCTCGACCGGCACGTGGGCTGGCTCGGGGAGTTCGGGTTCCGCGGCATGGTGGTGGACGAGGCGCACTTCATCAAGAACAAGACCTCGCAGCGCTCCCGCAACGTGCTCCAGCTCTCCGAGCGCATCCAGGCGCGGACCGTACGACCGCTGCTGATGGCGCTGACCGGGACGCCGCTGATCAACGACATCGAGGACTTCCTGGCGATCTGGGAGTTCCTGGGCTGGATCGACGAGAAGAAGCCCGGGCCCAAGCTCATGCACGCGCTCGAGGAGACCGGACTCACGCCGGCGGACCCCGGCTTCTACCGGGCCGCCCGCGCGGCCGTCATCGAGCAGGGCATCGTGCGTCGTCGCAAGGTGGACGTGGCCGCCAACATCCCGGCCCGCCGGATCGCCGACCTGCCCGTCGAGCTCGACGACGAGGCCGGCCGCTCGATCCGGGGTGCCGAGCGCGAGCTGGCCCGCCGCCTGGTGTCGCGCTACGACACCGCGCTGGTCACCCGACGTGCGGGCGAGACCGTCGAGGGCATCGACCACGAGCTGGTCCGCCGGGTCGCGACCTGGGAGCTCGAGGACAACAGCCCGGCCTCGACCGGGGAGAGCGTGTTCACCATGATGCGCCGCCTCGGCCAGGCCAAGGCCGGCCTCGCTGCGGACTACGCCGCCCAGCTCGCCCGCAGCGTCGGCAAGGTGGTGTTCTTCGCCAAGCACATCGACGTCATGGACGTGGCCGAGGAGACCTTCGCCAAGCGCGGCATCCGCTTCTCCTCGATCCGCGGCGACCAGACGTCCAAGGTGCGGCAGCGCAACATCGACGCGTTCGTCGAGGACCCCGACGTCGCGATCGTGGTCTGCTCGTTGATGGCCGCCGGTGTCGGGCTCAACCTGCAGGTGGCCTCCAACGTGGTCCTCGCCGAGCTGTCCTGGACCGACGCCGAGCAGACGCAGGCCATCGACCGGGTGCACCGGATCGGCCAGGAGGAGCCGGTCACGGCGTGGCGGATCATCGCCGCCCAGACCCTCGACACCAAGATCGCCGAGCTCATCGACAGCAAGGCCGGACTCGCGGCCCGGGCTCTCGACGGCTCCGACGAGGAGGTGTCGTCCTCCACCGACATCCAGCTCGAGGCCCTGGTCGCCCTGCTCACCGAGGCGCTCGAGGAGCGGCGCTAACCCCGGAGTAGTCCGTTCGGGCCATATCCGCTTCCGTTCGGGTGGCTCTGGCAGGTATGCCTGCGCGTGCGAGCCGGGTTTCTTTACCGTCGGCGTACCAGCCGAGCTCCCGTGGGGGGAGCGGTCGGGGCAAGGAATCTCGCGGGTGTTATGTCCGGTCACGGGGTGCCTAGCAACGGCAGGCAACTAGTGGGCCAAGGGCCCGGCAAAGGACACCAGCATGCTCATCAACCCCCCGAACAAGCGCACGGTCGCCGTTCTCGGCGGCGCAACCGCGCTTCTCCTGCTTGGCGGCGTCGGCGGTGCCGTCGCGGCGGGCCAGATCTCCGGCCTGCAGATCAAGGACCACACGATCACCGCCAAGGACCTGAAGAAGTCCTCGGTCAGGAGCATCGCGATCAAGAACGGCAACGTGAAGGCCCAGGACCTCGCCGCGGGCGTGCTGGCCGGCATCACCGGTCCTGCGGGCGCCACCGGTCCGGCTGGTGCCAAGGGCGCCACCGGTGACAAGGGCGCCACCGGGGCGGCAGGTGCCAAGGGTGACGCCGGCGCGGCCGGCGCGAAGGGTGACACCGGTGCTGCTGGCGCCAAGGGTGACACCGGCGTACAGGGCCCGGCCGGCGCTGACGGTGACGATGGCGTCGCGGGTCCCGCGGGTCCCGCGGGTCCGGCGGGTCCGCAGGGACCTGACGGCACGACTGGCCCCGCCGGTCCCGCAGGCCCCGCTGGTGTGGCGGGCCCGGCCGGCCCTGAGGGTCCGGCAAGGTCCGGAAGGTCCCGAGGGTCCGACCGGTCCCGCGGGTGCGCCCGGCGGGCTCGCGGGCGCGACCGTGGTGACGAACTCGGGTAATGGCGTCACGGTCGACGTGTCGTGCCCGGCGGGTTCCATCGCCGTCGGTGGCGGCGGCAAGGCCGCAGCGAGCAAGACGCTGGCCAGCTCCTACCCGCTGGTCACGGGCGCCACGCCGACCGGGTGGACGGCTTCGTTCAGCGGTTCCGGCGGAGCCCACGTCGTCTACGCGGTCTGCGTCGCGACCACCTCCTGATCGCTTGATCCCAGGCGGCGGGCTCACCGGTACTCCGGTGGGCCCGCCTCTCTTTCTAGATCCAGCGGTAGAACCACATCCGGTCCAGCCACTCGCCGCGGGTGAGCAGCACGTCGGTCCAGATAGGCCAGAACCACGCGAAGGCCAGGATCACCAGCACCATGAAGGAGCCGGCCATGACCACGCCGACGGTGCGTCGGGGCGACGGCGCGCGGCCGGAGCCGACGAGCTGGCCGAGGGCGAGGGTCAGCGCGAGGACCAGGAACGGCAGCGTGGCCACCGCGTAGAACAAGAAGATCGGCCGGTCGTCGTACCGCAGCCAGGGCAGCCAGGTGGAGCCGACTCCGACGAGCGCGACGCCGTAGCGCCAGTCGCGGGCCCCCACCCACTGCAACAGCCCCCAGAGGAGGGCCAGGCAGCCACCCCACCAGATCACCGGGTTGCCCAGCAGCAGCACCTGCCGCTGGCAGGTGCTGTCGGCGGGGGCTGCGCACCCCTGCACCCCGGGCTTGATGTCGTTCTGCGCGTCGACCCCGACGGGACGGTTCAGCAGCAGCCAGCCGGCCGGCTTGGAGGAGTACGGGTGCGTCGAGTCGTTGAGGAACTTGGTGTGGAAGACGTAGACGTCGTGCTGGTAGTGCGCCCAGGACCGCAACGACTGGACGACCTCACCGAAGCCCGTGGCGTCCGGCTCCGTCGCGGTCGGCCACTGGGTGCCACCGTCGTACCGGGTGTACTGCGAGTTCGAGATGCTGGAGTCCTCGTACTCGTGCGCGTGGATCAGCCAGCCGGTCCAGGTCGCGGTGTAGACGACGAGCCCGACTCCGATGAGAGAGAAGAACGCCGGCACTCCGTCGACCAGCGCGGAACGCAGCCACGCCGTCCGCACCCCGAAGGAGCGGCGCGCTCCCGCGCTCCACACCCAGACCATGACGCCGAACGCCGCGAGGGGGTAGAGCGCCGTCCACTTGGTCCCGACGGCCAAGCCGAAGCAGACCCCGCCCGCCACCAGCCACGGTCGGAACAGCAGCCCGCGCACCGGGCCCCAGGGCTGCGTCTCCGCCACCCGCCCACCGGGGTCCAGCACCACCCGCGCGGCCATCCGGCGGCGGAACCAGTCCCGGTCGGCGACCAGGCAGTGCACGGCGCAGAGCAGGAAGAACGCCAAGAAGATGTCCAGGAGCGCGAGCCGCGAGAGCACCAGGTGCAGCCCGTCGAAGCAGAGCAGCAGGCCGCCGACGCAGCCCAGCAGCGTGGAGCCGCTGAGCCGGCGGACGAACCGGCACATCACCAGGATCATCAGGGACCCCACCACAGCCGCGGAGATCCGCCAGCCGAAGGGGTCCATCCCGAACGCCTTCTCGCCGAGGGCGATCAGCCACTTGCCGACGTCGGGGTGCACGATCAGGGACGGGTTGTCCTTCCACAGGTCCGTGGTCTGGCCGCCGAGGATCGCCTTGTCCGCGTCGCCGATGTAGTCACGGGCGTAGCCGAAGTGCAGCAGTGACCACGCGTCCTTGGCGTAGTACGTCTCGTCGAAGCTGAAGGCCTTGGGCTCGCCGAGCTTCCACAGCCGCAGGAACAGGCCCAGCAGGGCCACCCCGATGGAGGCGCTCCACCCGACGAACGGGTCCTCGAGGTCGAGCCCGCGGCGGGTCCGGGCAGTCGCGTCCGGGAAGACGTCGCCGGTGCGGGTGCGGGAGAGCCCGACGCGCGCCACGCCACGCCGTTCGCGCGGCTCGTCGAGGGTGGCGCTCACGAGCCGCAACTGTACGGCGGCTGCCATGATCGGGAGCATGGACACCTCCCGCGCGTCGGAGACGCCGGGGCTGCTGGTGCTCGCGGCGACACCGATCGGTCGGGTGGCGGACGCGTCGCCGCGGTTGGCCGAGGAGCTCGCCGGCGCGGCGGTCGTGGCCGCCGAGGACACCCGTCGGCTACGCCGTCTGTGCGCGGACCTGGGCGTGGAGATCTCCGGCCGCGTGGTGTCCTACTTCGAGGGCAACGAGACGGCCCGGACGCCGGCGCTCCTGGAGGCGCTGCTCGCCGGCGAGCGGGTGCTGCTGGTCACCGACGCGGGCATGCCCAGCGTGTCCGACCCGGGCTTCCGGCTGGTCGCGGCCGCCGTGGCGGCGGGCGTGCGGGTGACCGCCGTGCCGGGCCCGTCGGCGGTGCTCACGGCGCTGGCCGTGTCGGGGCTGCCGGTCGACCGCTTCTGCTTCGAGGGGTTCCTGCCCCGCAAGGCCGGCGAGCGGGCCCGGCGGCTGGAGGGGCTGGCCGAGGAGGAGCGGACCCTGGTGTTCTTCGAAGCGCCGCACCGGACCGCGGCGACGCTGGCCGCGATGGCGCTTGCCCTGGGACCCGGCCGGCCCGCCGCAGTCTGCCGCGAGCTCACCAAGACCCACGAGGAGGTCGCCCGGGGCACCCTCGCCGACCTGGTCGCCTGGGCCGAGGCCGGCGTACGCGGTGAGGTGACGATCGTGGTGGCGGGCGGCCGCCGTACGGCGCCGAGCACCGCCCCGGACGACCTGCGCGCGGCGGTGGCCGCGGCGGAAGCGGCCGGGACGAGCCGCAAGGACGCCATCGTCGCGGTCGCCCGTGCCGCCGGCGTGCCCAAGCGCGAGGTGTACGACCTGGTGCACCGCGCCGCCGATCCCAGGTGACGCACAGGAGCGGTGGACAGCGCTACCTAGACTCGGGCCCGTGACCGACCAGCCGCTCCGCAGCCGAGCCGGCACCGAGGAGAAGACCGGCAGCCGACGCGACCGGACCCGGCCCGCGGCACCCGAGCCGCTGCCGCACCCGGTGGTGGACAACCACTGCCACCTCGACATCGCGGACGGCGACTGGTTGAGCACCGAGGACGCGCTGGCCGCGGCGGCCGCCGTCGGGGTGCCCCGGATCGTGCAGATCGGCTGCGACCTGCCGGGGGCGCGCTGGGCCGTGGACGCGGCGGCGGCGCACGACGCCCTGGTGGCCGGGGTGGCCCTGCACCCCAACGAGGCGCCCAGGCTGGAGGCCGAGGGCCGGCTCGACGAGGCCCTTGCCGAGATCGAGCGGCTGGCCACGGCTCACGACAAGGTGCGCGCGGTCGGCGAGACCGGGCTCGACCACTTCCGGACCGGCGAGGAGGGCCGGGCCGCGCAGGAGCGGAGCTTCCGCGCCCATCTCGCGATGGCCAAGCGCCTCGACAAGACCCTGGTGATCCACGACCGAGACGCCCACGACGACGTCCTGCGGGTCATCGACGAGGAGGGTGCGCCGCAGCGCTGGGTGATGCACTGCTTCTCGGGCGACGACCGGTTCGCCCGGGCCTGCCTGGACCGCGGCGCCTACCTGTCCTTCGCCGGGACGGTGACCTTCAAGAACGCCCAGCCGCTGCGCAACGCGCTGGTGGTCACCCCCCAGGACCGGCTGCTCGTGGAGACCGACGCGCCGTTCCTGACGCCGATGCCGTACCGCGGCCGCCCCAACGCGTCGTACCTGGTCCCGCACACGGTGCGGGCGATGGCGGAGGTCCGGGGGGACGACCTGGAGGCGCTGTGCCGGGCCCTGGACGCCAACACCGAGGCGGCGTTCGGGGGCGTCTGGTAGCCCCCCAGAGCGTCCCCAGGGCGTCCCCAGGGCGGATCCGAGGAGTTTGCATCCGACACGCCGACCGTTATCGTCTTGTGACTGTTGGCCGGAATCGGGACGTTTTCCTCCGGCGCACGGGTCCGACGAGGTTGTATGAGCACCTCGGGGGAGCGGGCCCACCGCACACGCTCGGCCGCTGGCCCGCGCGCGCGGTGCGCCCCCGAGGTCCGGGAAGCACGACGTACGGAGACTTGTGCAGCACCGCATCGATCAGCTCATCCGGAGCAAGACCCTGCTCGGCGTCCTCGCCGCGGCGGTCCTGCTCACGGTCGCCGGCAGCACCTACGGGTACGCCGCGCTGTCCTCTCGCGTGACCCTGTCCCTCGACGGCCAGGCCCACGACGTGACCGCCCTCGGCGACACCGTGGGCGACGTCCTCGAGGCCGAGGGCGTCACCCTCGGGACCCACGACGAGGTCGCGCCGCCACTCGACGAGACGATCAGCGACGGGAGCAAGATCTCGGTCTCGTTCGGCCGTCCGCTGGAGCTGTCCGTCGACGGCGTCACGCAGACCCACTGGGTCACCGCCACCAACGTCGGCGCGGCGCTGAACCAGATCGGCCGCACCTACGACAACGCCGAGCTGTCGGTCAGCCGTAGCTCCGACCTCACCCGCGGCGGCGCGTCCGTCGAGGTGGTCACGCCGAAGACCGTGAAGATCAAGCTCGGCGGCGACCGGGTCGTGAAGCAGAAGCTCGCCGCGCTCACCGTGGCCGACGTGCTGGAGGAGCTCGACGTCGCCTTCGACGACGACGACCGCGTCCAGCCCGCTCTCGACGAGGAGATCTCCGACGGCGACCAGGTCGTGGTCACCCGGATCCGGGTGGTCACCAAGAAGGTCGACAACGAGGCGATCGACTTCGCGACCGTCGAGCGCGAGGACGACTCGGCCCTCGTCGGCGACGACACGGTCGTGACCGCCGGCCGCGAGGGCCTGCGCGACGTGACCTACGAGCTGACCTACCGCAACGGCGAGCTCGCGGCGACCAAGGTGCTGGAGCAGCGCGTGGTGCGCAAGCCGGTCGACCAGGTGGTCGAGGTCGGCACCCGTGAAGACGATGGCCCGAACTTCGCCGGCGGCAGCACCGTCTGGGACCAGCTGGCGCAGTGCGAGGCCGGCGGGAACTGGGCGATCAACACCGGCAACGGCTACTACGGCGGGCTGCAGTTCTCGCTCGGCACCTGGCACTCGTACGGCGGTGCGGGCTACCCGCACCAGCAGAGCCGGGAGTACCAGATCATGATCGCCGAGCGCGTGCGTGCGGCGACCGGCGGCTACGGCTCCTGGCCGGCCTGCTCGCGGGCGCTGGGTCTTCCGCAGTAGGACGACCGAGGCCGACTAGCCTCCTGGCATGACCTCCTCCGCCGGGCCGAGACTTCTCGGCCCGGCGGACGTGCGTGCGCTGGCGGCCAGGCTCGACCTGCGGCCGACCAAGCAGCGCGGTCAGAACTTCGTCATCGACCCGAACACGGTGCGGCGCATCGTGCGGGAGTCCGGGGTGGGCGCCACCGACGTGGTGGTCGAGGTCGGGCCCGGTCTCGGGTCCCTGACCCTGGGCCTGCTCGAGGTCGCCGAGCGGGTGGTGGCGGTCGAGATCGACGAGCGGCTGGCGCGGCTGCTCCCGGAGACGGTCGCGGCGTACGCCCCCGACCACGCCCACCGGTTGGAGGTGGTCGCCGCCGACGCGCTGCGACTGGCCGACCTGCCGGGGCCGCCGCCGACCGCCCTGGTCGCCAACCTGCCCTACAACGTCTCGGTGCCGGTGCTGCTGCACCTGCTGGCGCTGCTGCCGTCGCTGGAGACCGGGCTGGTGATGGTGCAGTCCGAGGTGGCCGACCGGCTCGCGGCCCGACCGGGGTCCAAGGTCTACGGCATCCCCTCGGTGAAGGCCGCCTGGTACGCCGACGTGCGGCGGGCCGGGGCGATCGGCCGCCAGGTCTTCTGGCCGGCACCCAACGTGGACTCGGGACTGGTCGCCTGGACGCGCCGCGACCCGCCCGCGACCACGGCGTCGCGGGAGCGGGTGTTCCAGGTGGTCGACGCGGCCTTCGCCCAGCGGCGCAAGACGCTCCGGGCGGCGCTGCGTGGCCTCACCGGCTCGACCGAGGCGTCGCAGGCGGCCCTGGAGGCCGCGGGCATCGAGCCCGACGCGCGTGGCGAGGTGCTCGACCTCCCGGCGTTCGTGCGGGTGACCGAGGCGTTGGAGGCGGCGTCGTGAGCATCACCGTCCGGGCGCCGGCGAAGATCAACCTGCACCTGGGGGTCGGCGCGGCGCGCGCCGACGGCTTCCACCCGCTCGACACCGTCTACCAGGCGATCGGGCTCTACGACGACCTCACCGCCCGGCCCGCCGCCGGCTGGCGGGTCGACGTGCGCGCCGCGGCGTACGTCGCCAGCGGCGCCCTGCCGCCCCCGGCCTCAACATCGTGGACCGGGCCGCAAGGTTGCTGGCGGACCTGCACGGACTCGACCCGTTCGGCACCGTCGACATCTACAAGGACATCCCGGTGGCCGGCGGCATGGCGGGCGGGTCCGCGGACGCGGCGGCTGCCCTGGTGGCCCTCGACCGCCTCTGGGAAGCGGGGACCTCCGACGAGGACCTGCTCCGCCTGGCCGCGGACCTCGGGAGTGACGTGCCGTTCGCCCTGGTCGGCGGCAGCGCGCACGGCACCGGACGCGGCGAGGTCGTGCAACGGGTGCCTGACACCGGCACGTGGTGGTGGGTGCTGGTGCCGTCGGACGAAGGGTTGTCCACGCCCGAGGTCTACCGCCGCTTCGACACGCTCTACGACGACCCCGACCCGCTGCCGCTCTCCTCGACCGTGGTGCTCGCGGCGCTGGCCGCGGGCGACCCGCATGCCCTGGCGGCCGCCCTGCACAACGACCTCCAAGCCGCCGCGCTGGACCTCCGCCCGGACCTGGGCGACCTGCTGACGGCCGGCGAGCGCGCCGGCGCCCTGCGCGGCCTGGTGTCCGGCTCGGGACCCACGGTGGTGTTCCTGGCCGAGTCCGCGGACGCCGCCCGCGACGTCGCCGGCGGACTGGCCGCCGCCGCGCCCGTGGTGCTGGTCGCCAACGGTCCGGTGGCCGGCGCGCACGTCGTCCCCGAGGCGGGTGCGTCATGGCCAACCTGATCAACCTCGAGCGGGTCTCGAAGTCGTACGGCGTCCGCCCGCTGCTCACCGACGTCTCGCTCGGGGTCGCCGCCGGTCAACGCATCGGCATCGTGGGCCGCAACGGCGACGGCAAGACCACCCTGCTCGAGGTGCTGACCGGGGCGCTCGAGCCCGACGCCGGCCGGGTCTCGCAGGCCCGCGGCACCGAGATCGGCTACCTCCACCAGCAGGACCAGCTCGTCGACACCCACAGCGTCCGCGAGGCGGTGCTCGGCGGCCGCGGCGACCACGAGTGGGCCGCCGAGCCGGCGACCCGCGAGGTCGTCGAGGAGCTGCTGGCCGGGATCTCCCTCGACCGCGCGGTGCTCGGACTCTCCGGGGGCGAGCGGCGTCGATGCTCGCTGGCCGCGCTGCTCCTGGGCCGGCACGACCTGCTGGTGCTGGACGAGCCCACCAACCACCTCGACGTGGAGGCGGTGGCCTGGTTGGCCGCGCACCTGGCGGCGCGACCGTCCGCGCTGGTCGTGGTCACCCACGACCGGTGGTTCCTCGACGCGGTCTGCGAGGCGACCTGGGAGGTGCACGACGGCGTCGTCGACGCCTACCAGGGCGGGTACGCCGCGTTCGTGCTCGCCAAGGCCGAGCGTCAGCGGCAGGCGGCCGCCTCCGAGGTGCGCCGGCAGAACCTGGTCCGCAAGGAGCTGGCCTGGCTGCGGCGCGGCCCGCCGGCCCGGACGTCGAAGCCGCAGTTCCGCATCGACGCGGCCAACGCGCTGATCGACGACGTACCCCCGCCGCGGGACCGGCTCGCGCTGCAGCGCTTCGCGACCCAGCGGCTGGGCAAGGACGTGGTCGACCTCGAGGACGTCGACCTGGTCCGCGGCGACCGCACGCTGCTCTCGCACGCCACCTGGCGGCTCGGCCCCGGCGACCGGGTGGGACTGGTCGGCGTCAACGGTGCCGGCAAGAGCTCGGTGCTCGCCCTGCTCTCCGGAGAGCTCGCGCCCACCGCGGGGCGGGTGCGGCGCGGTCGGACCGTCGCGCTCGAGCACCTCACCCAGTCGGTGGACCCCGAGGTGTCCGGGGAGGGGCTGCCCGCCGACGCGCGGGTGCTGGCCACCGTCGAGTCGGTCCGCCGGGTCACCCGCACCCTGGACGGCGACGTCACCGCGTCCTCGATGCTCGAGCGCTTCGGCTTCACCGGCGACCGGCTCACCGCGCGGCTCGGCGACCTGTCCGGGGGTGAGCGCCGGCGCTTCCAGCTGCTGCTGCTCCTGCTCGCCGAGCCCAACGTGCTGCTCCTCGACGAGCCGACCAACGATCTCGACATCGAGACGCTCAACGTGCTGGAGGACTTCCTCGACGACTGGCCCGGGACGCTGGTGGTGGTCTCGCACGACCGCTACTTCCTCGAGCGCGTCTGTGACACGGTCTGGGCGCTGCTCGACGACGGACAGGTCTCGCTGCTGCCGCGCGGGGTGGACGAGTACCTCGAACGCCGCGCCGCCGCCCTGCGCGCCCAGCGGGCCGCGGACACCGGCGCCGCCGCGGCGGCGCCCGCGACCCGGGCCACCGCGGGCAGCGCCGCCGAGCGCAGCGCCCGCAAGACGATGGCCCGCCTGGACCGCCAGCTGGTGCAGGTGGCCGAGCGGGAGGCGGCGTTGTCGATGGAGATGGCCACGCACTCCGACGACTACGAGCGGCTGGCGGTCCTCTCCGGGGACGCCGCCGCCCTCGCCGCCGAGCGGGAGGCCCTCGAGACCGCCTGGCTCGAGGCGGCCGAGGGGCTGGAGTAGCCCCGGGCGCGTCGCCGTGGCGTTGCGGATTGGGCACAAACCGCAGCTCCAGGGCCGATTTCGTTGCGGTTTGTGCCCAAACCGCAACGGGTCGGGAGGCGCGGGGCGCAGGTCAGCCGGCGAACGGCGCGAGGAGAGGCCGCAGGAGGGACGCCAGCTTGGTCCGGTCCCGGTCTGACAGACCGGCCAGCAGCCGGCTCTCGGCGTCGAGGAGCGCGGCGAAGGCGCCGTCGACCGCCTTCTTCCCGTCCGGGGTGAGGCGGACGATGACGCCACGCCGGTCGGCGGGGTCGGCGAGCCGCTCGACGAAGCCCCGGGCCGTGAGCCGGTCCACGCGGTTGGTCATCGTGCCGCTGGTCACCAGCGTCTCGCGCAGCAGCCGTCCGGGGGAGAGCTGGTAGGGCTTGCCGGCCCGGCGGAGCGCGGCGAGCACATCGAACTCCCACGCCTCGACCCGGTGGGCCGTGAACGCCTCGCGACGGGCCAGGTCCAGGTGCCGGGCGAGGCGGCTGATCCGGCTGAAGATCTCCACGGGGGCGAGGTCGAGGTCACTGCGCTCGCGCGCCCAGGCGTCGACCAGGTCGTCCACTTCGTCCCGCATGGCAGAAGTCTAGCCGTGGATCAAGAATCTTGACATCAAGATTGTTCGACGCGCAGACTGGGTCCATGCACTCCTGGGACCCGGACCGCTACCTCACCTACGCCGACGAACGCGGCCGGCCGTTCGTGGAGCTGCTCGCCAGGGTCGGCGCTGCAGAGCCCCGGACGGTCGTCGACCTCGGCTGCGGGCCGGGCAACCTGACCGCGCTGCTCGCGGCACGGTGGCCCGGCGCGACCGTCACCGGCGTGGACTCCAGTCCCGAGATGATCGCGTCGGCGCGGGCCGACCACGGCGACGCCGCCACCTTCGAGGTCGCCGACCTGCGCGACTGGACCGCACCCGACGGCGTCGACGTGCTGGTCTCCAACGCCACGCTGCAGTGGCTGCCCGACCACCTCGACCTGCTCCCCGGGCTCGTGGCGCAGGTCCGGCCGGGCGGCTGGCTGGCCTTCCAGGTCCCCGGCAACTTCGGCGAGCCCAGCCACACGATCCGCACGACCTGGCCGCCGAGCCGGCGTACGCCGCGCACACGTGCGACGTGGCGGTCCCCGCCAGCCACGACCCGGAGACCTACCTCGAGGCGCTGACCGACCTCGGCTGCACGGTGGACGTCTGGGAGACGACCTACCTGCACGTGCTGACCGGGGCGGACCCCGTGTTCACCTGGGTCTCCGGCACCGGCGCCCGGCCCACGCTGCAGGCGCTGCCCGACGGGCTCCGCGAGGAGTTCGAGACGGAGTTCCGGGCCCGGCTGCGCGACGCCTACCCCGACCGCGGGCACGGCGTCGTGCTGCCGTTCCGGCGGATCTTCGCGGTGGCGCAGGTCGCGGAGAACGGTCGATGAGGCTCCACCACGTCCAGGTCGCGATGCCCGGCGGGCGCCGAGGACGTCGCCCGGCGCTTCTACCGCGACGGGCTCGGGATGACCGAGGTCGAGAAGCCGGCAGACCTCCGGGCCCGCGGCGGTGCCTGGTTCCGGGCGTACGACGACGCCGGCACCGTCACCGCCGAGATCCACGTCGGCGTCGAGGACCCGTTCGTGCCCGCCCGCAAGGCGCACCCGGCGCTCGTCCTCGACGGCCCCGACGAGCTGGACGTGCTGGCCGGTCGGCTCCGCGCGCTCGACTTCGAGGTGGACGACAGCCAGCGCACCACCTTCCCGGGTCACCTGCGCCTGCACGTCTTCGACGGCCACGGGAATCGGGTGGAGGTCCTGACACCCGCCGGGTGAGGATGTCGCCCATGCGCCTGCTCGTGATCTTCGGTCCGCCGGCCGTCGGCAAGATGACGGTGGGGCGCGCGGTCGCGATCCGCAGCGACTTCCGGCTGTTCCACAACCACGCCACCATCGAGCCGCTGCTCGACGTCTTCGACTACGGCACGCCGCCGTTCATGACCCTGATGGGGGAGTGGCGCCGACGCGTGGTGGAGGAGGCGGCGGCCTCCGGCACGGACCTCGTCTTCACCTTCGTGTGGGGCCTCGAGCTCGAGGGCGACGCAGCCGCCATGACCGCGCTGGTCGCGCCGTACGTCGACGCCGGCGCCGAGGTCGCCTTCGTGGAGCTCGTCGCCGACCTCGACACCCGGCTCGCGCGCAACCGGACCGAGCACCGGCTCGCCGAGAAGAAGTCCAAGCGCGACGTCGACTGGTCCGACGGCAACGTCCGCGAGCTCGAACAGCACGTGCTGAACACCGACGGTCGTCGGCGCACGCCCGCCCAGGACCTGCTCGACCGGCACCCGCACCTGGTCCTCGACAACACCGACCTCTCGGCGGACGAGGCGGCCGACCACATCCTGGCCTGGCTGGAGCCGCGCTAGAGCCGGGTGCTGTCGGCGCCGCCGACGTCGCCGACCATCGAGACCTCCAGCACCTTCTTCTCGCCGACGAACCTCCGCTGCACCCAGGTGGCCAGCGCCGTCAGGGCCAGGTTGGTGACGATGTACAGGGCGGCGATGACCATGATGGTGGGCACCTGGTTCCCGAACTCGCCGTAGATCGCCTTGCCGACGTAGGTGAGACCCGGGGCCCCGATCGCGTAGCCCAGGCTGGTGTCCTTGAGCGCCACGACCATCTGGCTGATGATCGCCGGCAGCATGATCTTGACCGCCTGCGGCAGCAGTACCTGCATCATCACCTGGGTCTTGCGCATGCCGATCGCGTACGCCGCCTCCGACTGGCCCTTCGGCACCGCCAGGATCCCGGCGCGGAAGACCTCGGCCAGCACCGAGCCGTTGTAGAGCGTCAGCGCGATGACGACGCACGCGAACGAGCCGATGCCGTCGGAGCCGACGCCGTAGGAGAAGTACAGGAAGATCATCAGCAGCAGCACGGGCACCGCCCGGAAGAACTCGACCACCGCCCAGCAGAGCCAACGCACGGCCGCGTGCTCGGAGAGCTTTCCGACGCCGAAGATCGCGCCGAAGACGACCGCGAAGGCGACGGAGAAGATCGCCATCTTCAAAGTCTCGATGAGGCCGTCGATCAGCAGGACCCGGATGTAGTCGGGCGTGAGGAACGGCTCCCACAGCGGGTACCCGAGCTGGCGCCGGTCGTAGAGGCGCAGGAGCACCAGGGCGAGGATCCCCAGCAACGCGACGACGGTGACGATCGAGTAGATGCGGTGCCGGGCGCGGGTCCGCGGTCCCGGGACGTCGAAGAGGACGTTGGTGCTCATCGAGCCACCCGCCAGCGTCGCTCGAGGCGGTTGGCGCCGAACGAGATGAGCTCGACCAGGACGATGTAGCCCAACGCGAAGATCAAGAACACCGGCACGTCGTCGGCCACCTTGTTCTGGTAGTACTTCATCCGCGCCGTCGCCTCGAAGAGCCCGAAGACCGCGCACACGGAGGTGTTCTTCAGCAGCGCGATCAGCACGCTGGCCAGCGGCGGCACCGTGGCCCGGAAGGCCTGCGGCAGGATCACCTGCGTCATCGTCCCGCCGAACGGCAGCCCGATGGCTCGGGCCGCCTCGGCCTGGCCGAGCGGCACGGCGTTGACGCCGGAGCGGATCGCCTCGGCGACGAAGGTGCACGTGTAGAGCGAGAGGGCGAGACAGCCGCGGAAGAAGAACGCGTTGACCCCGAACGTCTCGACCGAGCGGAACGTGTAGCCGAGCTGCGGCAGCGCGACCGCCACGAAGATCAGGATCACCAGGAGCGGGGTGTTCCGGACGATGGTGATGTAGGTGGTGGCGAGCTTGGACAGCACCGAGATCGGGCCCACCCGCATGGCGGCGAGCACGGTGCCCAGCACGAGGGACGCCACTCCGGACACCAGGAAGAGGGCGATGGTCAGCCGGAACGCACCGAGGTAGAGGTCGAAGCTGTTGAAGACGAGATCCATCCCGGGCGGGCCTCCTTCCGGTGACGAGGTGGGGCGGGCGCGGACCGGCTCCGCAGGGTGCGGAGCCGGCCGCGTCAGCGGTTGGTCAGCTGGCCGGGCACTCGTCCATGGCGGGCGGGTCCGGCGTCTCGACCCCGGAGGCGCCGAGGGTGGCGGCGAAGGCGTCCGCCCAGGTGCCGTCGTCCTCGGCCGCGGTCAGCGTGTCCACGATCCACTGGCACATCTCCGGGTGGTCGAGGGAGTAGCCCACGCCGTAGCGCTCCTCGGAGAACGGGTCCACGACCACCTTCAGCTCGTCGGGGTGCTCGGCGGCGTAGCCGAGCAGGATCGCGCCGTCGGTGGTCATCGCGTCCACCGATCCGTTGAGCACCTGGTCGACGCACTCGGAGTAGGTGTCGAAGCCGCGGGGCTTGGCGCCCTCGGCCTCGATGTTCTCCAGCGAGGTGGAACCGGTCACCGAGCACACCTCGGTGCCCTTGACGTCCTCGAGGCTGTCGATGTCGCTGTCGGTCGGCACCAGCAGCTGCTGGCCGGTCACGTAGTAGGGGCCGGCCTGGCCCACCACGGCGCGGCGCTCGTCGGTGATGGAGTACGACGCCAGCACCAGGTCGACCTCGCCGGCCTTGAGGTAGGGCTCGCGGTTGTCGGAGATGGTCTCCTTCCAGGTGATGTCCTCGGGCGCGATGCCGAGCGAGGCGGCGAGCACCTTGCCGAGCTCGGGGTCGAAGCCGACGGGCATGTCGTCGGTCGCACCCTTGAAGCCGATGCCGGGCTGGTCGAACTTCACGCCGATGACCACCTCGCCGCTGTCGGC
The DNA here is from genome assembly GCA_963791275.1 of uncultured Actinomycetota bacterium. Lineage (GTDB taxonomy): Bacteria > Actinomycetota > Actinomycetes > Propionibacteriales > Nocardioidaceae > Nocardioides. Next base: position 51,429 of record CAWBRP010000003.1, on the reverse strand, counting down.
GAGCTCCTTCATCCGGGTGCCGTCGTCGAAGGCGTCGGCGGCGTTCTCCGAGACCTTCACGTCGACGCTTTCGCTGTCGTCGTCGCCTGCGTCCCCGCAGGCGGCCAGGCTCACGGCCAGCCCGAGGCCCGCGATGATGGCGCCGGTCCTTCGCATGCTGCTCTTCAGTCGCATCTCTATCTCCTTCTTCTCCGAGTGGAATGGGGCGATGTGGTTACGTCAGTGCTTGAGGATCTTGCTCAGGAAGTCCTTGGCGCGGTCGCTCTGCGGATTGGTGAAGAACTCCTCGGGGGTGTTCTCCTCGACGATCACGCCGTCGGACATGAAGAGCACCCGGTCGGCGGCGGTGCGGGCGAAGCCCATCTCGTGGGTGACCACGACCATCGTCATGCCGCCCTCGGCGAGGTCGACCATGACGTCGAGGACCTCCTTGATCATCTCCGGGTCGAGTGCGGAGGTCGGCTCGTCGAAGAGCATCACCTTGGGTTCCATGGCCAGGGCGCGGGCGATGGCGACGCGCTGCTGCTGGCCGCCGGAGAGCTGGGCGGGGTACTTCGCCGCCTGGTGGCCGACGCCGACCCGGTCGAGGAGCTCGGTGGCCTTCTTCTCGGCGGTGGCCTTGTCCTGCTTGCGCACCTTGATCGGACCGAGGGTGACGTTCTCGAGGATGGTCTTGTGGGCGAACAGGTTGAAGCTCTGGAAGACCATGCCGACCTCGGCGCGCAGGTTGGCGAGCTCCTTGCCCTCCGCGGGCAGCGGCTGGCCGTCGAGCGTGATCGACCCCTTGTCGATGGTCTCGAGACGGTTGATCGCCCGGCACAGCGTCGACTTCCCGGAGCCGGACGGTCCGATGACGACGACGACCTCGCCGCGGCGGATGGTGACGTTGATGTCCTGGAGCACGTGCAGCTCGCCGAACCACTTGTCGACGTGGTCCAGCACGACCAGGGCATCGCGAGGGGGTGCCGCTGCGGGGACGTTCTCCGAGACCGCCATGGGCGCAACCTATCCACAATGCACCCTTTCGGGCCATGGCGACGGCTACCGGTCATGCGATTGTGACCCGCCCGCAACACCGCCGTACCCTCGATCTCGCCATGTCACGCACGTACGAGGTCATCACCTACGGGTGCCAGATGAACGTCCACGACTCCGAGCGGCTCACGGGCCTGCTCGAGGAGGCGGGGTACGTCGGTGCGCTGGCCGGCGAGCAGGCCGACGTGGTCGTCTTCAACACCTGCGCCGTGCGGGAGAACGCCGACAACAAGCTCTACGGCAACCTCGGCCACCTCGCGCCGGTCAAGGCCGCCACGCCCGGGATGCAGATCGCGGTCGGCGGCTGCCTGGCCCAGAAGGACCGGGCCACCATCGTCGAGAAGGCGCCGTACGTCGACGTGGTGTTCGGCACCCACAACATCGGCTCGCTGCCGGTGCTGCTGGAGCGGGCCCGGATCCGCGAGGAGGCGCAGGTCGAGATCCTCGAGTCCCTCGACGTGTTCCCCTCGACCCTGCCGACCCGTCGCGAGTCGGCGTACGCCGCCTGGGTCTCGGTGTCGGTGGGCTGCAACAACACCTGCACCTTCTGCATCGTCCCGGCGCTGCGCGGCAAGGAGCAGGACCGCCGTCCGGGCGACATCCTCGCCGAGATCCGGGCGCTGGTGGCCGAGGGCGTCTGCGAGATCACCCTGCTGGGGCAGAACGTCAACGCCTACGGCGTGGAGTTCGGCGACCGGCAGGCGTTCTCCCAGCTGCTCCGGGCCTGCGGCGAGATCGACGGGCTGGAACGGGTGCGCTTCACCTCGCCGCACCCCGCGGAGTTCACCGACGACGTGATCGCGGCGATGGCCGAGACGCCCAACGTGATGCCGCAGCTGCACATGCCGCTGCAGTCCGGCTCCGACCGGATCCTGAAGGCGATGCGGCGGTCCTACCGCCAGGAGAAGTACCTCGGGATCATCGACCGGGTCCGGGCGGCGATGCCCGACGCCGCGATCACCACCGACATCATCGTCGGCTTCCCCGGTGAGACCGAGGACGACTTCCTCGCGACCCTGGACGTCGTGCGGGCCGCGCGGTTCTCCGGCGCCTTCACCTTCATCTACTCCCCGCGTCCCGGCACGCCCGCCGCGACGATGGCCGAGCAGGTGCCGGCCGACGTCATCAAGGACCGCTACGACCGCCTGGTCACGCTGGTCAACGAGATCGCCTGGGCCGAGAACCAGCGCCTCGTCGGCCGCCACGTCGAGCTGCTGGTCGCCGAGGGGGAGGGCCGCAAGGACGCCGCCACCCACCGGCTCTCGGGCCGCGGGCCCGACAACCGGCTCGTGCACTTCGTCCCGGACCTGGGAGGCGTGGTCTCGACAGGCTCGACCAGCGAGGGGGGCTCGACCACCGAGGGGGGCTCGACCAGCGAGGGCGGCTCGACCACCGAGGGGGGCTCGATCCGGCCGGGCGACGTCGTCACCGTCGAGATCACCCGGGCCGCCCCGCACCACCTGATCGCCGACGGGCCGGTGCTCGCCCTGCGCCGCAGCCGCTCCGGCGACGCGTGGGCAGCCCGCACCGCACCCCCGTCCGCCCCGGCCGTCGGACTGGGGATGCCCACCGTCCGGGTGCCGTGACCGGCGACCTCTGGAGGACCGCCGACCTCGACCTCCCGGCGTACCTCGCGGCCCTCGGCGTCGAGGCGCGGCCGCCGGACCGGGCGGCCCTGGACGAGCTGCAGGAAGCGCACGTCCGGGCCTTCACGTTCGACAACATCGACGTGCTGCTCGGCACCCATCCCGGCGTGGGCCTGCCCGCCGTGCAGGAGAAGTTCCTGGGTCGCGGCCGCGGCGGCTACTGCTTCGAGCACACCACGATCTTCGCCGCGGCCCTCGACCGCCTCGGCTACGCGGTCGAGCGGCGGCTGGGCAGGGTGGGCGAGCCGTTCGTGGCCGGTCGCACCCACGCGGTGACGATCGTGACCCTGGACGACCGGCGGCTGCTGGCGGACGCGGGCTTCGGGATGAGCCCGCTCCGGCCGATCCCGCTGGAGCACGGCGCCGAGGACGAGCACGGCGGCTGGCGCTACCGGGTCAACCGGGTCGGCGCCGGGTCGGGCCACTGGTGGGAGCTCCAACGACTGCGCGACTCCCGCTGGGAGGTCATGCACACGACCGACGACCTGCTGGTGTTCCCCGTCGACATGGTGATGGGCCACCACTTCACCAGCACGTTCCCGGGCTCGCACTTCCGCAGCGGCCTGATGGTGACGCGCTTCCTGGGCGACCGCCACCTCACCGTGACGCACGAGCACGTGACCGTGCGGCGGCCAGGGGAGCCGACGACCCAACGACCGCTGGCCGAGGGGGAGCTGGGCGACCTGCTCGACGAGCTGGGCGTGCCGCTCACCCCTGATGAGCGGGACCGCCTGCTCGCGGTCGTGGCCGCGCTCTAGTCGGAGCCCGGGTCCGCTTCGTCCCGTTCGTCCCCGGGACCGGTGTCCTCGGAGACGTCGCGGATGCCGTCGGTCGACACCTGACCCGGGCCGGTGGGGCCCACCCTCTCGCTGCTGACCCCCATCTCGCCGGCCAGGCCCTCGGGCCCACCCGCGTTGGGGTTGGAGTCGCGCGGCTCGGTCGTCACGCCTGGGCCTCCTTGGCGGGTTCGCTGGCCCCGTCGGACGTGGGCCCGTCCTGGGACTCCTCGGGCTCCTGGAGCTCGTCGGGAGCGTTGTCGTCGACGGCGGGGTTCTTGACGGAGTCCAGGTCGCGGATCAGTGGAGTGTCGGGGATGTTGCCGTACTTCTCCTCGTCGGCGATCGCGTCGACACCGCCGGGGAACCGTTCCGGAGGCTCCGTCGTGGGCTCCGGTTGGTCACTGAGCTCGAACATGGTCTGACCCCTCCCTCAAGGTTGAAAGCCATGACTTGTGTATGCCGCCAGATCACCCTCCCGCAACCCCCTAAGGGCGGTGTGCTCGTGGGGCACCACGGGGTCGGGAAGCGCGTCCAGGCGGAACCAGCCCAGGTCGGCGCACTTCGCGGGCTCGACGATCCGGGGCACGCCGCTCCACGACCGCGCGGAGAAGAAGAAGTCGATCCGCTCGTCGATCGGGTCGGCGTGGGCGGTGCGTTGCATGGCGGTGAGGAACGTCAGCTCGAGGTCGTGGACGTCGATCTCCTCGGCCGCCTCGCGACGGGCCGCGTCGTAGGCCGTCTCGCCGCGCTCCACGTGGCCGGCCGCGGCCGCGGCCCAGTGGCCGTCCATGTAGCCGGTGCCCTCCCGGAGCTGGAGGAGCACCTCCGTCCCGCCGTCGTCGGTGTCGCGCAGCAGGAAGACATAGGCCGCCGGGACGACGACGAAGCGCTCGGTCAGGGCTTGCCCAGGTCGTTGTCGTCCTTGCCGTCCAGCTTGTCGAGCGCGGCGCGGGTCTGGTCCGAGGCCCCGTCGATCGTGCCGTGGTGCTTGCCGCCGGTCTTCTGGTCCGCCACGTCGGCGGCCTTGTCCAGGCCGTCGGCGATCTTGTCGCCGTGGTCGTCGACCGCCTTGGTCAGCATGCCCTTGGCCTTGTCGAGAAAGCCCATGTCTTCTCCTCGGATCGGGCCGCCCCCGCTCGGGGGCGAGTCGTTGCCACACTAGCGACATGGACCGACCCGCCCCCCCACCGATCGTCGCGGTGGTCGGGGCGACGGCGTCCGGCAAGACCGGGCTCTCGCTCGACCTCGCCGAGCGGCTCGGGGGCGAGATCGTCAACACCGACGCGATGGCGCTCTACCGAGGCATGGACGTCGGCACCGCCAAGCCGACCGCCGCGGAACGGGCGCGGGCGCCGCACCACCTGCTGGACACCCTGTCGGTGCGCGACCCGGCCACGGTGGCGGAGTTCCAGGGCTGGGCGCGCGCGGCGATCGCCGAGGTGCGAGGCCGCGGCCGGAGCCCGGTGCTGGTCGGTGGCTCGGCGCTCTACACGCGCGCGGTCCTGGACCACTTCGACTTCCCCGGCACCGACCCGCAGGTGCGCGCGGGGCTCGAGGCCGACCTCGCCACCCACGGCCCGGCCGTCCTGCACGACCGGTTGCGCGACGTCGACCCCCAGTCGGCCGCGAAGATCGGCGCCGACAACGGTCGCCGACTCGTGCGGGCGCTGGAGGTGGTGGCGATCACCGGGCGCCCCTACACCGCGTCGCTCCCCGCACCGGAGTACGTCGACCCCGCGACGGTCCAGGTCGGCGTCGCCATCGACCGGCCGACCCTGCACGCGCGGATCGAGGCGCGGGTGCACGCGATGTTCGCGGCCGGCTTCGTGGAGGAGGTCGCCGGGCTGCTCCGTGAGGGGCTGGCCGAGGGGCGCACCGCCGCGCGGGCGATCGGCTACCCCGAGGTGGCGGCGTACCTCCGTGGCGAGCTCACGCTGGAGGAGGCCGTCGAGCGGACCGTCACCGCGACCCGGCGGTTCGCGCGCCGCCAGGACGCGTGGTTCCACAAGGACCCCCGCGTCGTCTGGGTCGGGTACGACGACCCCGAGCGACTCGACCGCGCCCTCGCCGCGGTTGCCGCGGTCGGGGTCGAGTGCTGAGGTGGCTGTTGTCACCACCGAGCACAGCACCCGACCCGAGGGAGTCCTCCCATGACGCACACCGTCTACTACGCGGCCACCACCCTCGACGGCTTCCTCGCCGACGAGCAGGACTCCCTCACCTGGCTGTTCAAGCAGGACCAGGACGAGCAGGGTCCGCTCAACTACGAGGCCTTCATCAAGCAGGTGGGTGCGCTGGCGATGGGGGCGACGACCTACGAGTGGATCCGCGCCCACATGGCCACGACCGGCGAGGCCTGGGCCTACGACGTGCCCACCTACGTGTTCACGCACCGCGTGCTCCCCCCGGTCGAGGGGGCCGACCTCCGGTTCGTCAGTGGCGCGGTCTCGTCGGTGTACGACGTCGTCGCGGCCGCGGCGGGTGAGCGCGCCGTCTGGGTGGTCGGCGGCGGCGACCTGGCCGCGCAGTTCGCCGAGGCCGGACACCTGGACGAGATGATCGTCTACATCGCGCCGGTGACGGTGGGCACCGGCCGACCGCTGTTCCCCCGCCGCTGGGACTTCCGGCTCGTCGAGCTCGCGCAGAACCGCGCCTTTGCGTGCGCGCGCTACGAGGTGCTGGGCCCGCTCGCCGGGTGAGGCTGGGCGGACCCTGCTGGCCCTACCCTGGTGGAGTGACCGACTGGACCGAGATCACCACCGCCGACGACCTGGTCGCCCTGCTCGGCGAGCCCGGCGAGCGCGCCCGGGACAAGAGCCGTCCCGCCCTGCTCGACGTGGACCGGGCCTGGCTGGCGGCCAGCCCCTTCTGCGTGATGGCGACCGCGTCGGCTGACGGGACCTGTGACGCCTCGCCCAAGGGCGACCCGCCCGGCTCCCTGGTGCACGTGATCGACGACCGCACCATCGCGCTGGCCGAGCGCCCCGGCAACCGGCGCGCGGACGGCTACCGGAACATCCTGGAGAACCCCCACGTCGGACTGAACTTCCTGATCCCGGGCCGGGGCGACACGCTGCGCATCAACGGCCGGGCCCGCTTGGTCAGCGACGCGCCGTTCTTCGACGAGATGGTCGTCAAGGGACACCGGCCGCTGCTCGCGGTCGTCGTCGACATCGACGACCTGTTCTTCCACTGCGCCAAGGCGTTCCTGCGCTCGGGGCTCTGGAAGCCCGAGACCTGGGACCCGGAGGCGACGGTGCCGCGGCGCGCGGTCATCGCCCGCGAGGTGGAGCCCAACGGGATGAGCGTCGAGCAGCTCGACGACTACTACGGGCCGTCCTACACCAAGGGCCTGTATGGCTGACTACCCCTTCCTCAAGGGGCACGGCACCGAGAACGACTTCGTGCTGCTCCCCGACCACGACGGCTCCGTGCACGGCGACCTGCCCGCGGCCCGGGTCCGCGCGCTCTGCGACCGCCGGGCGGGCATCGGTGCCGACGGCGTGCTGCGCGTGGTCCGGTCCGGGTCCTCGGTGGTCGAGCCCGTCGAGTCCGGCGCCACGTGGTTCATGGACTACCGCAACGCCGACGGCGGCGCCTCGGAGATGTGCGGCAACGGGATCCGGGTCTTCGCCCTGCACCTCGCCGAGGAGGGCCTCGTCGACGCGTCGGTGCCGGTGCGCATCGCCACCCGCGACGGGATCAAGACCGTGACCATCGACGGGGACGCGATCACCGTGGACCTCGGGTCGCCGCGCGACCTGGGGGAGACCGAGGTCGGGGTCGACGGCCGCACCTGGACCGCCCGGCACGTCGACATGGGCAACCCGCACGCGGTCGCGTTCGTCGACGACCTGGCCGACGCCGGGCGGCTGCTGGACGCGCCGTCCTACGACACCGGGACCTACCCGCACGGCGTCAACATCGAGTTCGTGGCCCGCCGCGGCGAGGGTCACGTCGCCATGCGGGTCCACGAGCGCGGCGTCGGTGAGACCCGCTCCTGCGGCACGGGCGCCGGAGCCGTGCTGGTGGCCACGGCGCTCGCGGACGGGTACGCCGGCGGGGCGGACACGTCGTACACCGTGGACGTCCCGGGCGGGCGCCTGCGGCTCACCTGGACCGCCGACGACCGGGTGCTGCTGACCGGTCCCGCCGTCGTCGTCGCCCGGGGGACCACCTCGCTCTGACCCGGAGCGCGCTCCTATGCTCGGCGGCATGGACCTCACCGGAGCATCCGCCGTCGTCACCGGAGCCGCGTCGGGCATCGGCGCCGCCGTCGCCCGCCGGCTCGCCGCCCTCGGCGCGCACGTCGTCGTCGCCGACCTGCAGCCCGAGAAGGGCGAGGCTCTCGCCGCGGAGATCGGCGGGGTGTTCGTGCACGTCGACGTGACCGTCTCCGAGCAGATCCAGAACGCCGTGGACCGGGCAGTCGGCCTCGGCCCGCTGCGGGCGCTGGTCAACTCGGCCGGCATCGGCTGGGCACAGCGCACCATCGGCCGGGACGCGGAGTACGCCTCCGCCCACGACCTGGAGGCGTTCACCCGGGTGATCGCGATCAACCTGATCGGCACCTTCGACGCGGTCCGCCTCGGCGCGACCGCGATGAGCCGAAACGAACCCGACGGCGACGGCGAGCGCGGCGCGATCGTCAACCTGGCGTCGGTCGCGGCCTTCGACGGCCAGATCGGCCAGGCGGCCTACGCCGCCTCCAAGGGCGGCATCGTCGGGATGACCCTGCCGGTCGCCCGCGACCTGTCGGCGGCCGGCATCCGACTCACCACCGTCGCCCCGGGCCTCGTCGACACCCCGATCTACGGCCAGGGCGAGGAGGCGGAGGCGTTCAAGGCCAAGCTCGGCGAGTCGGTGCTGTTCCCGAAGCGGCTCGGCGACCCCGACGAGCTCGCGAGCATGGTCGTGGAGTGCCTCACCAACCCGTACATGAACGGCTCCGTGGTCCGCGTCGACGGCGGCATCAGGATGCCCCCGAAATAGTCCTGGGCTCTTCCGCGTCAGGTGCCGAAATCCTGTGCTGTTGTGTCAGGCAGCCGACTGTCGGATCCGGGTGGCAGCGGCACGATCGTGGTCGGCGCATGGGAGCGGTTCCCTGGGGGGAGGGAACAGGGGCCCCGCCTCCGCTGTGGAGTTCGGAGGCGGGGCTCACGCGCGCACGCGCGCCGACGTGGGGTCGTACATCGGCCGCAGCGACACCTCGGCGTCGTGCCGCGTGCCGGCGACGTCCACCTGCCAGCGACCGGCGCCCAGCCAGTCCGCGGTGACCGGGCCGTCGGACTCGACGTAGGCGAGCCCCACGGCGGCGCCCAGGGTCCAGCCGTACGACGCCGCCCGCACGTAGCCGACGACCACGCCGTCGCGCAGCACCGGCTCGGCGTGGAAGAGCAGCGGCTCGGGGTCGACGAGCCGCACCTGCACGAGCCGCCGCGTCGGCGGACCGGCTGCCTTGCGGGCCAGCACCGCGTCCCGGCCGACGAAGCCGCCGGGCTTGTCGAGGGCCAGCGCGAAGCCGAGCCCGACCGAGACCGGGTCGTCGGTGTTGTCGATGTCGTGGCCGAAGTCCCGGTAGGCCTTCTCCAGGCGCAGGGAGCCGAGCGCGGACAAGCCGACGGGCACCGCGCCGGCTGTGCGCAGCGCGTCGTAGACCTCCAGCGCGCGGGCGGCGGGCACGTAGAGCTCGTAGCCGAGCTCGCCGACGTAGGTGATCCGCGCGCACAGCACGCCGACACCGGCGACCTCGATCTCGCGGGCGGTCCGGAACGGGTAGGCGTCCGTGGCCAGGTCGGTGTCCGTGAGGCTGGCCAGCACCTCGCGCGACCGGGGCCCCTGCAGCGCGAGCTGGGCGCGGTCGGCGGTGATGTCGGTGATCGTGACCTCGCCATGCCCCGTGGTGCCCGTCGTGCCCGTCGAGGCCGCCCGCCGGAGCCAGTCGAGCGCGTGCCCGTGCGCGGTGTCGGAGGCGACCACGAGGAACCGGTCTGCGGCGAGCTTGGTCACGGTCAGGTCGGCCTCGATGAGCCCACCTTCGTTGAGCCACTGGGTGTAGGTGATGACCCCCTCGTCGCCGTCGACGGCGCCGGCGGAGACCCGGTCCAGCAGCGGTCCCGCACCCGGCCCCTCGACCGAGAACTTCGCCATGAACGACATGTCGATCAGCCCGACGCCCTCGCGCACGGCCCGGTGCTCCGCCGCCCACCGGTCGAACCACGGTGCCCGGCCCCAGGTCGGCGTCGCCTCCGGGGTCCGGCCGGCACCCGCGAACCAGGCGGCCCCCTCCCAGCCGGACACCTCCCGCAGGTAGCCGCCCTCGTCGACCAGCCGCTGGTGGACCGGCGACAGGAGCGCGCCGCGCGCGGTGCGCAGCTGCTTCCCCGGCGGGTGGGCGGCGTAGACGGTGCCGAGGATCTCGGTCGTCCGCGCCGCGCGGTACGACGGCGCGAGCTGGTGCGGCCGGAAGCGGGCGACGTCGAACCCGGTCACGTCGACGTCGGGCCGCCCGGTGGTGATCCAGTGCGCCAGCACCCGGCCGAGGCCGCCCGCGGACAGGATGCCGACGGAGTTCATCCCGGCGGCGACGAAGTAGCCGCGGATGCCGGGCGCCTCACCGACCGCGGGGGAGAGGTCGGGGGTGAACGACTCGGGCCCGCAGAAGAACGTGCGGATGCCGACCTCGTGGGTGATCGGCACCCGGTCCATGGCCCGCTCGAGGAACGGCGCCATCCGGTCCCAGTCCGGCGGCAGCGTGCCGAAGGAGAAGTTCGGCGGGATGCCCTCGACCGACCAGGCCGCGGCCTCCGGCTCGAAGAGCCCGACCATCATCCCGCCGCCCTCCTCGCGGTAGTAGCCATAGGAGGCGGGGTCCTCGAAGACCGGGGTGTCCTGACCGAGCCCGTCGATGGTGTCGGTGATCAGGTAGTAGTGCTCAGCGGCCTGGTTGGGGATGACCAGCCCGTTGCGCTCCCCGAGCTCGCGGGCCCACATGCCGGTGCAGTTGACGACGTACTCGCACTCGATGGTGGCGCCGCCCTGTCCGGTCGAGCCGGTCGAGCCGGTCGAGACCACCACCCCGGTCACGGTCCCCACGCCCGCGGCCGAGGAGGGCGAGACCACCACGTCGGTCACCGTGACGCCCTCGCGGATGGTGACCCCGAGGTTCTTCGCCCCGCGGGCGAGGGACGCCGTGACGTCGACCGGGTTGACCCGGCCGTCCCCGGGCACGTGGAACCCGGCCAGCAGGTCGTCGGTGCGCGCCCACGGGAAGAGACCGGCCATGTCCCGCGGCGAGATCTCCTCGACCTCCAGCCCGAGGTGGCGCTGGAAGGCCGCGACGCGTCGGTACTCGTGCAGCCGCTCCTCGTCGGCGGCGGCCTCGACCAGCCCCACCGGCTTGAAGCCGGTCGCGACGCCGGTCTCGGCCTCCAGCCGCGCGTAGAGGTCCCGGCTGTACAGCCGGATGCCGGTGCTGGTCTCCGAGGTGGACCCGAAGCACGTCATCAAGCCGGCGGCGTGCCACGTCGTGCCCGACGTGAGGCGGTCCCGCTCGAGCAGGAGGACGTCGGTCCAGCCGGCGTGCGCGAGGTGGTAGGCCACCGAGCAGCCGATCACCCCGCCACCGATGATCACCACGCGTGCGCGGTCGGGAAGCTCGGTCACGGGGGCCAACCTAGCGACCCACAGATCGAGGGTTTCGCCCATTACCCCGCTCCGGGGCTTCGCTGAGAGTGGGACCACCGCTCCACCCGACACCTGACCCGGAGGACATCATGAGAAGCACCCTCGCGCGCTGCGCACTGACCCTGGTGGCGATCGGGGCGGTGGTCGGCACCGCCCAGGCCGCGACGGCCGGCGGCGGCACCCGTGGCGACTCGGTGGTGACGGTCCGGCAGGCGACCGCGAAGTACCACGACCCGGCCGCGGCGCTCGCGGACGGCTACCTGCCCACTGACATCTGCGTGTCGAGCCCGGCCGGTGCGATGGGCTACCACTACGTGAACCCCACGCTGCTGCAGCAGCCGATCGACATCAAGCGGCCGGCCATCCTGGTCTACCAGCCCGACGGCGACGGGGGACGTCGGCTGGTGGCAGCGGAGTACTTCAAGGCCGACGCCGACCAGGACCTCACCACCGACGGCGACCGACCGATCCTGCTGAACACGCCGTTCGACGGCCCCATGCTGGGCCACGAGCCGGGCATGCCGATCCACTACGACCTGCACGTGTGGATCTGGCAGCACAACCCGGTCGGGATGCTCGACCAGTTCAACCCGTCGGGGACCTGCTGAGCCGGGGCCGCGCCGACCGCGGCCCGGTCCGAGACCGGCCTCGTGGCTCCACACTGTCCTCATGACCGTGCTGGTGGGCCGCGACGCCGAGCTGGACCGGCTGCTGGCCGTCCTTGCTGAGGGGGGTCCGCGGTGCCTGGTGCTGGCTGCTCGTCCGGGGATGGGCAAGACCTCGGTCGTGCAGGCGTTCCTGGACGCCGCGGTCGGGGTTCCGGTCACCACGTGGTCGGCGCGGCCCCTCGAGGCGGAGAGCACGTTGGCGTTCAGCGGCCTGGCCGACCTGCTCTCCGACGTCCCGCCCACCCGGTACGACGCGCTGCCGGCGCCGCAGCGCACCGCGATGCGCGCGGCGCTCCTGCTGGAGGACGCCGGCATGCAGGTCGACCCGCGGGCGGTGGCGGCCGCCCTGCGCACCGTCGTCCGCGCGACGGCCGAGGCCGGTCCGCTGCTCCTGGTGGTCGACGATGCCCACTGGCTCGACGACGCGACGGCCCACGCGCTCGCCCAGGGCCTCGGCCGACTGCCTCGGCTGCCGATCTGCGTGCTGGCCGCGACCCGACCCACCGGCCGGCCCGTGTCGGACTGGCTCCCGTCCTGGGACACCGACGAGATCGATCTCCCGCCGTTGACGGCGGCGGCGCTCTTCCATCTGGTGCGCGAGCACCTCGGGCGGGCGCTCGACCGGGGTGCCCTGCGCGCCGTCGAGGCGGCGTCGGGCGGCAACCCGCTGCATGCGCTGGAGTTCGCGCGCCACCACGGCAGCCCGGGCGGCTCCACCTTCGAGCACCTCCTGGAGGACCGGCTCGGCTCGCTCCCCAGGCCGACCAGGCTGGCTCTCCTGACGGCTGCCCTGGCCGGGGCTCCGACCGTCGACCTGGTCGCGGGTGCGCGCCGCTGCTCGCCCACCGAGCTCCTGGACGTGTTGGAGCCCGCCGTGCGTGAGCACCTGGCGCGCGTCACCGACCAGGTGTCCTTCACCCATCCGCTCTACGCCGAGACGATCGTCTCGACATCGGCGGCGGCGGACCGGCAGGAGTGCCACCGGCGGCTTGCCCGCGTGGAGCCCGGAGAGGAGGCCCGGGCCCGCCACCTGGGTATCGCGACGACCGGCCCGGACACCGAGCTGGCGCGGACCCTCGAGGACGCGGCCCAGCTCGCCCGTCGTCGAGGAGCCTGGGACTCGGCGGCCGAGCTGATGGCGCTCAGCGTCGAGCGGACGTCACCGGGGTCGAACCGGTGGGGGCAGCGCGCCCTCGAGCTGGGGGAGTGGCTGGTCGCCATCGGTCGACCGGTCGAGGCCGAGGGCTGCTTCGTGCGGGTGCGGGCGGCCGGGGTCGGTCTCCCGTCGTACTGGGAGGCGACGATCCGGCTGGCGTCGCTGCTGACCTACCTGGGCAGGGTGCCGGAGTCGCGCGAGCTCGCATCCCAGCTGCGCACCGCGCAGCTGCCTCCCGGGCTCCGGGCCCGGGCCGTGCTGACCGTGCTCGTCGAGGAGCTCAACGAGGCGCCGGCCGACCAGCTGGCGCTCGTGGCCGCGGTCAACCGGGACCTGCGGGGTCTCCCGCCGACGGAGGCTCCGGCCGGGCTGCGCGCCCTCGGCCTGAGTCTCGAGGCGCAGCTGCGGGTGCGCGGCGGAGACCGTGCCGACGGCCTGCTGCGCGAGGCGGTCGAGCTGGAGCGTCTCGAGCCGCCCCCCACCATCGCCGGCAGCGCCGCCCTCACGCTGGCCCACCACGCCACGCTCGCCGACCACCACGACGAGGCCCGGGCCCGGTTCGAGCGACTGCTCGTGGCCTGCGAGGAGCGCGGTGACGACTTCTCGGTGCCGGTGGTGCACTCGCAGGCCTCCTACCTCGAGCAACGGGCCGGCCGCTGGGACCGGGCGCTGGAGCTGTTGGCCGAGGGGCGCCGCTCGGCGGAGGGACAGCACCAGCTGTACCTGTGGCTGGTCGACGCGGGGATCGGGATCATCGCCGGACAGCGCGGCGACTACGAGGGCGCATTGGCGACGTTGACGCCGCTGGTCCCCGCCATGGAGAGCCTCCACGACCCGGCGTTCGAGGCGATCGTGTGGAACCTGATCGGGCAGGTCCACCTCACGCACGGCCACTTCGAGGAGGCGATCGCGGCGCTGACGCGGGCGCGGGACCGGGCCGCGGCCGCCGAGTGGTGGGACCCCGGGGACCTCGAGGCGCCCACCCACTTCGTGAACGTCGCCCTGGCGCTCGGACGGCTCGACGAGGCCGAGCAGTGTCTCGCCGACACCGAGACGCTGGCGCGCCGGATGGGCCGAGCGGCCGTCCTCAAGGACTGTGGGTGGCTCCGGGTGATGCTGGTCGCCGCCCGCGGCGACGTGGCCGCGGCCGCGGCGGCGGTGCCGGCCATGCTGGCGGCCTACGACCAGGGCCCCTACCAACCGCTGCGGCGCGGCCAGGCCCACCTGGGTGCCGGGCGGGTCTACCGACGCGCCAAGGCCAAGACGCTCGCCGTGGCGGCACTGACGGTCGCGATCGAGACGTTCGACGAGATCGGCTGCCCGCCGTACGCCGCCCGCGCCCGCGCCGAGCTGGCGAGGGTCGGCCTGCGACCGCGGGCCTCGGCCGGCCTCACCGAGACCGAGCGGCAGGTGGCGCAGCTCGCGTCCGAGGGGCTGCGCAACCGCGACATCGCCGATCGCGTCTACACCAGCCCCAAGACGGTGGAGGCGATCCTGACCCGCAGCTACCGCAAGCTCGGCATCCGGTCGCGGGCGGAGCTCGGTCGGGCCCTGAGCCCTCCGGACTGACCGAGGGTTTCTCCCCTTACCCCGGGCCGGCGCTCCGACGATGCTCGGAGCATGGCCCCGACCGCTGTCCGCGCCCAGGCGATCTGGGTGACCGAGCACTACTGGCCGGGGCTGACCGACGAGCTCGTCCTGGCGCAGGCCGAGCGGCTGTCCAGGCTGCCGGAGTGCCGCACCACCGTCGTCCTGCCCGGGCAGCAGACCGCGTTCGGGTTCTTCGACGCGGCGACCGACGAGGACGTCCGGCGGGCGCTGGCCAGGGTCGGGGTCGCCGCCGCCGCGGTGACGCCGGGGTGGCACCTGGCCCGGCACCCGGATTCGCCCGGGACGGTGCCGTAGCGAAACCGGTTCGCGTGGTGCCCGGGCGCGACCTACCCTGGAGGCCATATGACCAAGGCACAGGACTTCACCCTCGACGCAGAGCTGGACGAGACGACCGGCTGGGACCTCGATGACACCACTTCCGACGCGGAGGCCGGCGACTTCGTCTCGGGGTACGCCGACGAACCCGACCCCGAGCTCACCACCGGTGAGCAGGACCTGGCCGAGCGCTACCTGCTCCGCCGGGTGGCGGGCCTCTCCACCGAGCTCGAGGACATCTCCGAGGTCGAGTACCGCCAGCTGCGGCTGGAGCGGGTCGTCCTGGTCGGCGTCTGGACCGAGGGCACCGTCGCCGACGCCGAGAACTCCATGGCCGAGCTGGCACTCCTCGCCGAGACCGCCGGCTCCGAGGTGCTGGACGCGATCTACCAGCGGCGCAGCAAGCCCGACCCCGCGACCTACATCGGCCGCGGCAAGGTCGACGGCCTCCGCGAGATCGTGGCCGCCACGGGCGCGGACACGGTGATCCTCGACGGCGAGCTCGCGCCGTCCCAGCTGCGCAACCTGGAGGACCGGCTGAAGGTCAAGGTCGTCGACCGGACCGCGCTGATCCTCGACATCTTCGCCCAGCACGCGAAGTCCAAGGAGGGCCAGGCCCAGGTCGAGCTCGCCCAGCTCAACTACATGAAGCAGCGCCTGCGCGGCTGGGGTGGCAACCTGTCCCGCCAGGCCGGTGGCCGGGTCGGCGCGGACGGCGGCGGCATCGGTGGCCGTGGCCCCGGTGAGACCAAGATCGAGACCGACCGGCGCCGCATCAACACCAAGATCGCCAAGCTGCGCCGCGAGCTGACCGCGATGAAGGGCACCCGCGAGACCAAGCGCCAGGAGCGCCAGCGCCACCAGATCCCCAGCGTCGCCATCGCCGGCTACACCAACGCCGGCAAGTCCTCGCTGCTCAACCGCCTCACCGGCGCGGGCGCCCTGGTCGAGGACTCGCTGTTCGCGACCCTCGACCCCACGACCCGGCGTACCTCCACGGCCGACGGCCGCGTCTACACGATGACCGACACCGTCGGCTTCGTCCGGCACCTCCCGCACCAGATCGTCGAGGCGTTCCGCTCGACCCTGGAGGAGGTGGCCGACGCCGACCTCGTGCTGCACGTCGTCGACGGCTCGCACCCCGACCCCGAGGGCCAGATCGCGGCGGTCCGCGAGGTGTTCGCCGAGATCGGGGCCGACAAGGTCCCCGAGCTCGTCGTCATCAACAAGGCCGACGCCGCCGACCCGATGGTGCTGGCCCGGCTGCGCCAGCGCGAGCCGCACTCGGTGGTCGTCTCCGCGCGCACCGGTGAGGGCATCACCGAGGCGCTGGCCATCGTCGAGGAGGAGCTCCCGCACCCGGGGGTGGAGTTCATCGTGCTGCTGCCCTACGGGCGCGGCGACCTCATCGACCGGCTGCACCGCGAGGGCGAGATCGACTCCCAGGAGCACACCGCCGACGGCACGATCGTGCGCGGCCGCGCCCACGAGGACCTCGCCGGCGAGCTCGCGTCGTACGCCGTCATCGACTGACCGCCCGCGATAGTCCGCCGCAAAAAGCGCCCGAAACGCTGCACTGGTTGGCGCTTATCGCGGCGGACTATCGATCCTCGGTGGCCAGCTAGACCCCGATCGACCCCCACGGGCCCCAGATCGCGAACGTCATGCCCGCCGAGGCCTGGATGTTGACGAAGAGCGTCTGGCCCGTGTGGCTGAACGTGGTGCCGGCGAACTCGTCGTTCGACCGGTTGACGCCCGTGCTGCTGGTCAGCCGGTTCAGCGCGATGTCCCAGAGGTCGCCCTCGGGCGAGAGGCCGCGGATGAAGTTGTCGTTGACGTTGTCCTCGCAGACCACGAGCGTGCCGCGGTTCGAGGTGGTGATGTTGTCGGGCAGGTCGAGGGTGTCCGCGTTCGGCGACTGGAAGACCACCCGCAGCCGCTGCGCCCGCGGGTCGTAGCACCACACCTGACCGCTGCCGTTGCCGTAGCCGCCGGCGTCCCCCGCCGTCGAGGTCGCCTCGACGGCGCCACCGCCCTGGGTCGAGGTGAAGAAGACGTTGCCCTTGCTGAACACCTGACCCTCCAGGCGCGAGAAGTACGCCGCGCCCTGCGCCCAGCCCTGGCTGCTCACGTGCACGAGGGCGGTGTTGTTGCTCGTCGGTGCGACCTGGCCCGGCGTGTAGGGGTAGTGGACGTCCGGCTGGGCGATCTCGACCCACTCGACGTCGTACTCGGTGTCCGGCACCTGATGGCCCTCGAGGTGCGCGTTGGTCACGCCCTTCACCTTGAGCATGTGCAGGGTGCCGCCGTCCCGGAGCTCGCCGACCTCCATCGGGTGCGCGGGCGGCGTGTAGCGGTAGAAGCCGGAGGCGAAGCCGAAGTTGTCCTCGGTGAGGTACAGCTGGCCCGCCTTCGGATCGAACGACACGGCCTCGTGGGAGAACCGTCCGGCGCTCCGGAGCGGCTGCCTGTTCGACTGGCCCTCGCCGGGGAACGCGCTCGCCGGCACCGCGAAGACGTACCCGTGCGGCTTGGTGAGCGGGACGTTCGAGGCCCCGGTGAAGTCCGGGCCGACGTCGGGACCGTTGATGGTCTCCTCGCAGGTCACCCAGGCACCCCAGGGCATCTGGCCGCCCGAGCAGTTCATCATCGTGCCGTTGAGGCTGGTGAAGGATCGGATCACCTCGCCGTAGGCGGTCACCTGGATGGTGGTGGTGCCGCCACCGGCCATCGCGTCGTACGGCACACCCGGGCCGAAGGCGGGCCGCGGGTTGTTGACCTCGTGGTTGCGCACCAGGAGCACGGTGCCTCCGGGTCCCTTGAAGGCACCCATGCCGTCGTGCCGACCGGGCAGGGCGGTGCCGTCGGTGAGGGTGACGGGCTGCTCGGTGTCGTGGAAGGACCGGTACTCGAAGCCCTCGGGCAGCCACAGACGGACCTTGCCGTCGCGCGCGTCGGGCACGGGCACCAGTCCCGCGGTGC
Organism: uncultured Actinomycetota bacterium; assembly: GCA_963791275.1. Classification (GTDB taxonomy): domain Bacteria; phylum Actinomycetota; class Actinomycetes; order Propionibacteriales; family Nocardioidaceae; genus Nocardioides. Next base: position 33,551 of record CAWBRP010000003.1, on the reverse strand, counting down.
GCGGTGGCGTGCGCGCCTCGGCGGGCGCGGCCAGGAGTCCCGCGAACGGGCCGGCCGCGGCGATCGCGGCGCTGGTCTTCAAGACGGTACGACGATCGACGGACATGGAACGCCTCCTGTGCTGGGACGACGGGGGATCTCGACAACCTAGGACGGTGGGCGGGGGTCGACAAGGGGGCCGGGACCGGCAAGGGTGGAGGTGCAGACCACCTACTCGGGAGGAACCATGCGCCGTACTCGCGCTGTCACCACCACGCTCGCCGCCGTCGTCGCGGCCGGGCTCACCGCCACCAGTCTCGGCTCGCCGGGAGCCGTCGCGGCTCCCCGCTCCGGCGACCAGCCGGACACCGCCGCGGCGGCCGCGCCGCCGAAGACGCCCACCAGCAAGGGGTACGGCGGCGCCGTCTCCACCGTGGACCCGTACGCCACCAAGATCGGGCTCAAGGTCCTCAAGAAGGGCGGCAACGCCGTCGACGCCGCCGTCGCGACCGCGGCCGCGCTCGGGCTGACCGAGCCGTTCTCCGCCGGCATCGGCGGGGGCGGCTACTTCGTCTACTACAACGCCAAGTCGGGCAAGGTGAAGACGCTCGACGGCCGCGAGACCGCGCCGAAGCAGATGCCGAACGACGCGTTCATCGACCCGTCGACCGGCAAGCCCTACAACTTCACCCCCGAGCTGGTCACCAGCGGCGTCTCCGTCGGCGTGCCCGGCACCCCGGCGACCTGGGACCGCGCCCTGGCCAAGTGGGGCACCTGGGACCTCGGCGCCGCGCTCGCGCCGTCCACCGAGCTCGCCCGCGAGGGCTTCAAGGTCGACTCGACCTTCCGCGACCAGGTGATGGACAACGAGCTCCGCTTCAAGGCGTTCACCTCCACCAAGAAGCTCTACCTCAAGGGCGGGGACGCTCCGGCTGTCGGGTCGATGTTCAAGAACAAGGACCTCGCCGACACCTACGACCTGCTGGCCGAGAAGGGCACCGAGAAGTTCTACTCGGGTGCCCTCGCCGACGAGATCGTCTCGGCGGTGCGCAAGCCCCCGAAGACCTCGGGCACCACGCTGCCGGTCCCGGTCGGCTTCATGAAGAAGTCCGACCTGCGCGACTACAACCTCATCGAGCGCAAGCCCACCAAGGTCGGCTACCGCGGCTACGACGTCTACGGCATGGCCCCGTCCTCCAGCGGCGGCTCCACCGTGGGCGAGTCGCTCAACATCCTCGAGAAGTTCAACCTCGGCGGCGTCCCCGTCACCACGGCGCTGCACGACTACCTCGAGGCCTCGGCCCTCGCCTACGCCGACCGGGGCGCCTACGTCGGCGACCCGGCCTACGTCGACGTCCCGCTCAAGACCCTCCTCGACGACAAGTTCGCCGCCGAGCGGGCCTGCGGGATCAGCCAGACCGCGGCCGCGAAGAAGCCGGTCGCGGCCGGTGCCCTCACCGGGTACGACGGCGTCTGCCCGACCGTGAAGGGCGAGCCGCAGGTCGACACCGACACCGAGAACGTCTCCACCACCAACCTCACCGTCGCCGACAAGTGGGGCAACGTCGTGGAGTACACCCTCACCATCGAGCAGACCGGTGGCTCCGGCATCGTGGTGCCCGAGCGTGGGTTCCTGCTCAACAACGAGCTGACCGACTTCTCCACCGTCTACAGCGCCACCGACCCGAACCGGATCCAGCCGGGCAAGCGGCCGCGCTCGTCGATGTCGCCGACGATCGTGCTGAAGAAGGGCAAGCCGTTCCTGGCTCTCGGCTCGCCGGGTGGCTCGACGATCATCACCACCGTGCTGCAGATGATCGTGAACCGCATCGACCTCGGCATGACCGTGGAGCAGGCGATGGCCGCACCGCGGGCCAGCCAGCGCAACACGGCCTCGGTCACCGCGGAGCAGCCGTTCATCGACGCGTACGGCGCGGCGCTCACCGCCTTGGGCCACACGCTGGTCCCGGCCGGTGACGGCCTGACCAGCGACCCGTTCATCGGCGCGGCCACCGCGATCGAGTTCGGGAAGAAGGGCTTCCTCACCGCGGTCGCCGAGCCCGACCGTCGTGGCGGCGGCGCGACCGGCGTGGTGAGCAAGAACAAGTAGTCCTCTCGGTCACAGGTCCGCCCCGGCGACGTCCGCACCCGCCGGGGCGGCCTAGGCGACGTCAGCGCGCGGCGGCGACGCTCTCGTCGGTGCCGGCGAGCTTCTGGGCGAAGTAGATCGGGATGATCGAGAGCAGGATCAGTGCGGCGGCCACGACGTTGACGACCGGGGCCTGGTTGGGCCGGAAGAGGTTCTGGTAGATCCAGATCGGCAGCGTCTGGATGCCGGAGCCGGCGGTGAACGTGGTCACGATGATCTCGTCGAAGCTGAGCGCGAAGGACAGCAGCGCACCGGCGAGCAGGGCCGAGCGCAGCATCGGCAGCGTGATCAGCCGGAACGTCGTGAAGGTGCCGCCGCCGAGGTCCATCGACGCCTCCTCGAGGTTGCCGCCGAGCCGGCGCAGGCGGGCGATCGCGTTGTTGAAGATGGTGACGATGCAGAAGGTGGCGTGCGAGACGACCAGGGTGAAGAAGCCCAGCCGGATGCCGAAGATCGTCAAGAACGCGTTGGCCATGGCGATGCCGGTCACCACGCCCGGGCAGCGCGATGGGCAGGATGATCAGCAGCGAGACGGTGTCGCGGCCGTAGAACTGGAACCGCTGCAGCGACAGGGCGGTCATCGTGCCGAGCACGAGCGCGATCAGCGTGGCGATCGTGGCGACCTCCAGGGACACCACGATCGCCGAGCGCGCGCCCTCGGACTGGACCGCGGCCGACCACCACTTCGTCGTGAAGCCCGTCGGGGGCCAGGCGAAGGTGCGCGAGGTGTTGAACGAGTTGAGCACCACGTAGGCGAGCGGGGCGTAGATGAAGACCAGGCAGAGCCCGGTGAGGACGCGGAGCAGTCCGCGGGTGCCGGGCGAGAAGGTCATCGGGTTGGTCATAGGTTTTCCAGCGCTCCCGTCCGCCGGACGGCCGCCAGGTAGCCCAGCATGATCAGCACCGGGATCGTCGCCACCGCGGCGGCGAAGGGCATGTTGTTGCCGGTCAGGAAGTTGTCGTAGACGACGTTGCCGAGCATCTGGTTCGCGCCGCCGACGATCCGCACCGCGATGTAGTCACCCAGGGTCAGCGAGAACGCGAAGATCGACCCCGCGACCGCCGCCGGGAACAGCACCGGCAGCACGACCCGCCGCATCGTCGTCGTGGTCGAGGCGCCGAGGTCGGCCGACGCCTCCAGCAGGGAGTTCGGCAGCCGTTCCAGGCCGGCGTACATCGGCAGGATCATGTAGGGCAGCCACAGGTAGGACAGCGTGATCACCACGGCGACCAACCCGTAGCCGGGGGTGTCGAGGCCGAACGGCTGCAGGATCCACGCGACCGGGCCGGTCTCGGAGAGCATGCCGCGCCAGGCGTACGCCTTGACGAGGTACGACGCCCACAGCGGCGTCAGGACCGCGATCACCAGGAGCCGCTGGAGCCGGGGCGAGGCGACCTTGGCCATGTACAGCGCGATCGGGAAGGCGATCACCACGTCGATGAGGGTGACCGACACCGCGATCAGCACCGTGCGGATCGTGATCGTCCGGTAGACGGGGATCGTCCAGAGGTCGCGGTAGTTCTGCAACGTCCACGAGCGCTCGATGGTCCCGGTGAAGCCGTCCACGGTCCACAGCGAGGTGATGAACAGCGCGGCGAGCGCGCCGAGGTACAGCACCCCCAGCCACAGCATCGGGGGCCCCAGGAGGAGCCCCAGCCGCAGCCGGGGGTGCCGGTGGAGAACTCCGGCGGCGATCGCTACCCCTTGATCTCGGTCCAGGCCTGCGTCCAGTCCTGGTACGTCGTGCACTGGACGTCGGTGCGCCCGTCGAGGCACTGCTCGATCGGCGTCGTCCAGTACCAGATCTGCTCGGCGTACGCCTCGTCACCGGCGTGGTAGCTCTCGCAGAACCCCTCGCTGGTCAGGTCGCAGGCCTTGCCGTTGGCCGGCGCCTCGCCGAACCACTCGGCCACCGCGGCGTTCGCCTCGGGGCTGATGATGTGGTTGAGCCACAGGTAGGCGCAGTTGCGGTGCTCGGTCTTGGAGCTGACCATCCAGGTGTCCGACCAGCCGGTGGAGCCGGTGTCGGGCAGGATCGCCTCGACGGGGACCTTGTCGGCCTGGGCGAGGTTCGCGATGACCTGCCAGGTGGTGCCGACCACCGAGTCGCCGGTGGTGAACGCCTGGATCTCCTTGAGGTAGTCCGACCAGTACTCCCCGACGTTCTCCCGCTGCGCCTTGAGCAGGTCCACGGCCGCGGCCAGCTGGTCCTCGTCGAGCGCGTAGGGGTGCTCGATGCCGAGCTCGGGCTGGGTGTTCATGAGGTAGAGCGCCGCGTCGGCGATGTAGATCGGCGAGTCGTAGGCCGTCACCGCGCCGGCGTAGTCCGAGGCGTTGTCGAAGACCACGCTCCAGTCGGTGGGCGCCGGGGTGACCTCCTCGGTGTTGTACATGAGCAGGTTGGCGCCGTAGCCGTGCGGGACGCCGTACATCTGGCCGTCGACGGAGTTCCACTCGCGGTCCTTGAGGAAGCCCCACACGTCGGCGTAGTTCTCGATCAGGTCGGTGTTGACCGGCTCGACGTCGCCGCCGGCGATCAGCCGCAGCGACGCGTCGCCGGAGGCCGAGACCACGTCGTACTCACCGGACTTCATCAAGGTGACGGCCTCGTCGGAGGTGCCGAAGTACTTCACGTTCACGTCGCAGCCGGTCTCCTTCTCGAACGGCGTGACCCAGTCGACGGTCTTGTCGGTGGAGCCGTCCTCGGCGTAGCCCGGCCAGGCCAGGACGTTGAGCGAGCCCTCGCCGTCGCCGAGCTCGTCGGCCATCGGCAGGTCGGGCGCCGTGAAGCCGCCCTGCTCCTCGGCCGCGGTCGGGCTGTCGCCCGAGTCGTCGTCCCCCGAGGTGGTGCCGCACCCGGCGGCCACGACCGCGAGCACGACGGCGGAGACGCCGGCTCGCGTGAGTGTGCTGATCCTCATGGTTGTTCTCCTTGGTGTGCAGGGGATGCTGCGGGGTGACCGAGTTCGATGACGTGCTCGTCGCGCCAGGAGAGGTCGACGCGCTGGCCGCGCTCGATCGCCTGGTCGCTGGTGCCGTGGAGGTTCTGCCGGAGCACGGTGAGGGTGCCGCCGCCGTCGAGGTCGACGACGTAGTGGTTGACCGAGCCGAGGTAGACGATCGCGGTGACGACGCCGGCCGCCCCGCGGTCCCCGGTGGTCGCGCTCGTCGAGCCGACCGGGACCAGCCCCACCTTCTCGGGCCTGATGCTGAAGGTCCCGTCCCGACCGATGACCGAGCGCGCGTCCGCGCCGGTGAGCAGGTTCGAGGTGCCGACGAACCCGGCCACGAACGACGTGGCCGGCGCCTCGTAGAGCTCGGTGGGCGTGGCGACCTGGTCGATCCGGCCGTCGCTGAAGACCGCGATCCGGTCGCTCATCGTCAGCGCCTCCTCCTGGTCGTGGGTGACGAAGCAGAAGGTGATGCCGACCTCGCGCTGGATCTGCTTCAGCTCGATCTGCATCTCGCGGCGCAGCTTGAGGTCGAGGGCGCCGAGCGGCTCGTCGAGCAGCAGCACCTTGGGTCGGTTCACCAGGGCCCGGGCGAGGGCGACCCGCTGCCGCTGTCCACCGGAGAGCTGCGTCGGCCGGCGGTCGCCGTACCCGCCGAGGCGGACGGTCTCCAAGCGCCGCCAGGGCCCGCTCGCGGCGCTGGGCGCGGGGCACCTTCTTCACCCGCAGGCCGTACTCGACGTTGGCGAGCACGTCCATGTGCGGGAACAGCGCGTAGTCCTGGAAGACGGTGTTGACGTCGCGGGCGAACGGCGGCCGGGAGGTCACGTCCGCGTCGCCGAGGAACACCCGGCCGCTGGTCGGCGCCTCGAAGCCGGCGATCATCCGGAGCACGGTGGTCTTGCCCGACCCCGACGGCCCGAGCATCGAGAAGAACTCCCCGTCGCGGATCTCCAGGTCGAGGTCGTCCACCGCGGTGACGGTCCCGAAGGTCTTCGTGACGCCCTCCAGCCGCACCGCTACCGGCGCAGGAGCGCGAGGGACCTCCAGATCTGTCATCAGCCGCAACCTAGGGCAACGGAAATCGTTGCGACAAGCACGTTCTCGTCACGCTTTCGTCGCCGGGTCACCGTTTTGGGTGGGTCGTGGCCGCTGGGGGAGGATGCACCGCATGTCCCGCGGTGTCCTGCTCCGTCTCCTGCTGGTGCTCGGGCTGCTGGGTGCGTGCGCGGCGCTGGCCCTCAACCGGGAACCCCGGCTGGGCCTCGACCTGCGCGGCGGCACCCAGATCACGCTGCAGACCAGCTCGACGGACCGCGTGGAGGCCAACGCCGAGTCCACCGACCGGGCGATCGAGGTGCTCCGCGGACGCGTCGACGCCCTGGGCATCTCCGAGCCCACGCTGACCCGGGCCGGCTCCGACCGGATCCTCGTCGAGCTGCCCGACGTGCAGGACCCGCGCGAGGCGGTCGAGACCATCGGCCGGACCGCGCAGCTGACCATGCACGGCGTGGTCGGTCCCGCCGCCTCGGCCGACGCCGAGCCGAGCGAGGAGGGCAACCTGATCCTCCCCGACGAGGGCGGCGGCTTCCTCGAGCTCACCCCGGCCAAGCTCGAGGGCGAGGACATCAGCGGCGCGGACGCGGTCCAGAGCCCGCAGCGCGTGGACTGGGTCGTCACCGTCGACTTCGACTCCGCCGGCTCCGACGCCTTCGGTGAGCTGTCCGCGGCCGCCGCGTGCGCCGAGGGCGACCCGCGCCGGATCGCGATCGTGCTCGACGACGAGATCATCTCCAGCCCCGAGGTCCAGGTGCCCTGCGGCGGCCGGATCACCAACACCACCGAGATCTCGGGCAACTTCAACAACGCCGACGCCGCGGAGCTGGCCATCCTCATCGAGGGTGGCGCCCTGCCGGTGCCGGTCGAGGTGATCGAGCAGCGGACGGTCGGGCCGACGCTCGGCGCCGCCGCCATCGAGGCGTCCTGGCAGGCCGCCCTGGTCGGGCTGCTGCTGACCGCGCTGTTCATCGCGATGGTCTACCGCCTCGTCGGCTTCCTCGCCACGCTCGCCCTGTCGTCGTACGCCCTGCTCGCCTACGCGATGCTCGTCGGGCTCGGCTCCACGCTCACGCTGCCCGGTCTGGCCGGCTTCGTGCTGGCCATCGGGCTCGCGATCGACGCCAACGTGCTGGTCTTCGAGCGCGCCCGGGAGGAGTACGCCGCGAACCCGGCGGCCGGCCTGCGCCGGGCCCTGGCGACCGGCTTCAACAAGGCCTGGAGCGCGATCATCGACTCCAACGTCACCACGCTGCTCGCGGCCGGCCTGCTGTTCTTCCTCGGCTCCGGGCCGATCAAGGGCTTCGGGGTCACCCTGTCGATCGGCGTCATCGCCTCGATGATCTCCGCCCTGGTCATCGCCCGGGTGCTCACCGAGGCCGCCGTGTCCACCAAGGTGGTCGAACGGCACCCGGCGGTCACCGGCCTGGCGACCGTCGGCCGGGTGCGGACCTACCTCGAGCGCCGCAACCCGGACCTGATGAGGCGCCGCGGGCTCTGGCTCGCCATCTCCGGGGTGGCCCTCGTGGCCGCGCTGGTCGGCATCTTCGGCAACGGGCTCAACCTCGGCGTGGAGTTCACCGGCGGCCGGGTGCTGGAGTACTCCACCACCCAGAAGCTCTCGGCCGACGAGGCCCGCCAGGTGGTGGCCGACGCCGGCTACCCCGAGGCCACCGTCCAGGAGTCCGACGACGACAAGATCTCGGTGCGCGTCGGTCAGGTCAGCGACGACGAGGCGGTCGCCATCGAGCAGGCCCTCGGCGACGCGGCCGGCGGCGCCACCAAGGAGCGCGACGAGAAGATCGGCGCGTCCCTCGGCGACGAGCTGCGCAACAAGGCGCTGATCGCCTTCGCGATCGCGTTCCTGGCGCAGATGGCCTACCTCGCGGTGCGCTTCAAGTGGACCTTCGGGCTCGCCGCGGTGCTGGCGATGTTCCACGACGTGGTGATCGTGACCGGGGTCTTCGCGTGGCTGGACAAGCCGATCGACGGGGTGTTCCTGGCCGCCGCGATGACGATCATCGGGCTGTCGGTCAACGACACCGTGGTCGTCTTCGACCGGATCCGCGAGCGCTGGTTCGGCTCGCAGCAGGAGCCGTTCATGCAGGTGGCCAACAAGGCCGCCGTGGAGACGATGCCGCGCACGGTCAACACGGGGCTCGGGGCCATGTTCATCCTGGCCGCGCTTGCCGTCTACGGCGGCGACTCGCTGCGTGACTTCGCCATCGCGCTGCTCATGGGGCTGGTCATCGGGACGTACTCCTCGGTGTTCACCGCGACACCCCTGCTGACCTACTTCCAGCAGTACTCACCGCTCGCTCGGGCCGCCCGGACCAAGCGCGTGGCCCGTCCCGCGGAGGACTCCGGCGCCGTCATCTAGCCGTCCTGATCGGTGAGGTGCTTGAGCGCCTCCCGCCGCGAGAGCGGCGAGAGCCGGTCGCCCCAGCCGTCCACGCGGGCGCGGACCCAGGCCGGGTCCGTCCAGGCGTAGTCGCGCAACGCCCACCCGATGGCCTTGCGCAGCCAGAACGACCGGTCCTCCAGGTTGGGCTCGATCACGGCCGCCAGCAGGGCGAGGTCGGTCTCGTCCCGGCGACCCACCTGGGCGATCACCGCGGTCCGGCGCAGCCACAGGTCGTCGTCGGTCGCCCAGGCGAGGACCGTGGGCGTCGCCGCGGCGCGGTGCCGGACGAGCACGTCGCCGACGAGGTGGCTCGCGGTCTCGTCCACCAGGTCCCACCAGGCACCGGTCACGACCAGGTGCCGCCACAGGTCGAGCGAGGCCGGGTCCCGCCAGTCCCGGGCCGTCCGGAGCCGGCCGAGGGCCAGGGCGGCGTACCGCTCCTCGCGGTGCGTGGCCTCGTCCCACAGGGCCAGCAGGGTCGCCTCCCAGACGTCGCGACGGCCCGGGGACCAGGCCGAGAGATGCGGCCGCAACAGCCGTTTCAGGTCCGCCGCGGCGAGGCCGTAGTAGGGCAGCGCGGACTTCATGTAGGCCTGCTGGGTGGCCGCTCGGACCGGATCTGCGCCGGTGCGCATTTCGTCGCGCAGGGCCACGATCAACGAGCGATCGGCTCGGGTCGTCCGGCCCGCGCGATCGTTTGCCACGCCGTCACCCTAGGTGGACCACGGCCGCTCACCGGTCTGGACCACTGTGTAAAGGTTGCCGCCAAGTCGGGTGACGGGAAGGCGCAGCCCGGATCGCTGACGCATGATGGTGGTCAGGCGGTTTCCGGGGGGACTCCGCCACAGCTCATCACCGGGGGGTTCCATGAGCATCTACACGAGGGCGCGAATCACAGACTTTCTGCGCGCCAGCAAGGACGCGTCCGTCGGGGGGCGGGCGTCCGCGGTTCTCGAGCACGGGGAGGGCGGCGAGCAAGCGCTCGCCGAACCCATGGTGTCGAGCACCGCACCGGCTGAGCTTCCGAGCGAAGCCACGGCCGCGCCTGAGGTCCGAGGAACCGCCCGGTACGGCGCCGCACGGTTGGACTCCACGTCCTTCTGCGCGCGCGTCACGGCGCCTCGGGCCTCGGGCGTGGTGCTGCCGGAGGGCTTCGCCTTCCGGGTCACGCTGACCCGCGGCGCGTATGCGCCGCCGGCCGACGTGGCGGTCTCCGACTGGATGGAGCTCGCCGTCACCGACCGGTCCTCGAGCGGTGACCAGCTGCCGGCCCTGCCGGGCGACTCCGCCCGGATCGACAGCGGCGAGACCTGGACCTACGACGTGGTGACCACCGTGGGGCTGCCCGCCGGCCGGGGCCGCACCATGAAGTTCGCCGAGGCGCCCCGCGGCCGGGGCTGGACGGTCAGCTTCGCCGAGCTCGACGCCGACGGCGTCGCCTCCGAGGCGGGCGAGACCCACACCTTCTGACGACCTGTGGACAGCCCCGGGTCGGGGCCGTTCCTCGTCGGTGCCGCTGACTAGAGTGCCCGGGTGCCCGAGCCTGTCAGCCCACCCGCCGCCACGCCGGTGCGCGACGTGCTGGCGGCGGCGGTCGCCGCGCTCGGCGGCGAGCAGCGTGACGGCCAGATCGCCATGGCCGACGCGGTGGCCGCGTCGTTCGCCGGTCGGGAGCACCTGCTCGTCCAGGCCGGCACCGGCACCGGCAAGTCGCTGGGCTACCTGGTGCCGGCGCTGCTGCACGACGAGCGGGTGGTGGTGGCCACCGCGACGCTCGCGCTCCAGCACCAGCTGGTGGAGCGCGACATCCCCCGGCTGATGGAGGCGGTCGGCGAGCTGCCCGGCGTCGACGCGACGTACGCCGTCCTCAAGGGCCGCTCCAACTACGCCTGCCTGCACCGCATCCGCGAGGGCGTCCCCGACGACCAGGGCGTCCTCGTCGAGGTGCCGACCGGCTCGCAGGGCGCCGAGGTGCTCAAGCTGCGGGCCTGGGCGGAGGAGGAGGCCAAGGCGGACGGCACCGGCGAGCGCGACAACGCGCCGCGGCACACCGACCGGGTCTGGCGCCAGGTCAGCGTCAACCACCGGGAGTGCCTCGGGGCGACCAAGTGCCCCTTCGCCCAGGAGTGCTTCGCCGAGCGGGCCCGCGAGAAGGCCCAGCGCTCGCACCTCATCGTCACCAACCACTCGCTGCTCGCGATCGACGCGATCGAGGGGGTGCCGATGATCCCGGACTACGACGTGGTCGTGGTCGACGAGGCCCACGAGGTCGTCTCCCGGGTCACCCAGGCGGCCACCGACGAGCTCACGGTGCTCGACGTCGAGCGCGCCGCCCGGCGCTCGCAGCGACACGTCGGCGAGAGCGACGCCGCGGACCGGCTCGCCGAGGCCGCCGACGCGCTGGCCGACGCCGTGGCCGCGGCCAGCCCCGGGCGCTTCGACACGCCTGCCCGACCAGCTGGCCGAGGCCCTCGCGCTGGTCCGCGACGCCGCGCGCGGCTGCCTCTCGGCGTACCCCAAGGACGCCGACGGCGCCGACGCCGGCCTGACCCAGGCCCGCGGGATGGTCCAGGACGTCTTCGTCAACGCCGAGCGGATGGCCGCCGACGCCGACGCCGACGTGCTGTGGCTCGCCGAGGCGGGCGACCGGTCACCCGCCCGGCTGCACGTCGCGCCGCTGCAGGTGTGGGGCCCGATGCGCGACAAGCTGCTCTCCGACAAGACCGCCGTCTTCACCTCGGCCACCCTGATGCTGGGGGGCGACTTCACCCCGGTCGCGACGTCCGTGGGGCTCAAGCCGGACGAGCGCCTGGAGCCCTCGGTGGTCGAGCGGTCCTCCTCGGTGGTCGACGGTCCTCCTCGGCGGTCGAGCCTGTCGAGACCCCGGACGACCGTCTCCCATGGCGGGGCATCGACGTGGGGTCGCCGTTCGACTACGGCCAGCAGGCGATCCTCTACGTCGCCGCGCACCTCCCGCCTCCGGGGCGCGACGGGCTGGGGGAGCGGCAGCTGGACGAGATCGTCGAGCTGGTCGACGCCGCGGAGGGCCGGACCCTGGGACTGTTCTCGTCACGACGGGCCGCCGAGCGGGCCGCCGAGGTGGTCCGCGAGCGGCTGCCGCACCTGACCACACTGGCGCAGGGCGAGGCGCAGCTGCCCGAGCTGGCCAAGCAGTTCGTCGGTGACCCTCACACCTGCCTGTTCGGCACCCTGTCGCTGTGGCAGGGCCTCGACGTGCCCGGCGACACCTGCCAGCTGGTGATCATCGACCGGATCCCGTTCCCCCGCCCCGACGACCCGCTGATGTCCGCGCGGCAGCGGGCCGCCGACCAGGCCGGGGGCAACGGCTTCATGCAGGTGGCCGCGACGCATGCCGCCCTGCTGCTGGCCCAGGGCACCGGTCGGCTGATCCGGACCACCACCGACAAGGGCGTCGTCGCCGTGCTGGACCCGCGGCTGGTGACCGCGCGCTACGGCGCCTTCTTGCGCGCGAGCCTGCCGCCGATGTGGGCGACCACCGACCCGGCCTTGGTCCGCAAGGCGCTGGGGCGGCTCTCCGGCACGCCCGGAGCGCAGGAGGCGCCGACGGCGCCCGGGAGGTAGACGACGACCAGGGCGACGGCGACCACGGCCCAGCCGGCCACCACGTCGAGCAGCCAGTGGTTGCCGGTCCCGACGATGACGACGGCGGTGATGCCGGCGTGCAGCCAGGCGAGCACGATGACCCAGCGCCGGGTGGCCTCGCGCTGGACGACCCAGGCCACCCACAGGGCCCACCCGGCGTGCATCGAGGGGAAGGCCGCGAGCTCGTTGGTGTAGCCACCCATCCCGCGAGGAGCCGACGCGTCACTGCTCCACCAGCCGTGCGCCGCCGAGAGACGCAGCACATCGGTGAAGCCGTCGACGAACCGCGGCGGTGCGGTCGGCACCAGGAGGTACAGCGCCAGCGCGAGGAAGGTGGCGACCACCAGGGCGGCGCGGGCCGGCTGGTAGATCTTCGGGCCGCAGCGCCACAACCAGACCAGCACCGCGCCGGTGATCAGGTAGTGCGCGCTCGCGTAGTAGTAGCTGCCCAGCAGGCCGATCGCGGGGTTGTTGATGAACCAGCCGTTGACGGTTGCCTCGAGATCGAGTCCGAGGAAGCGCTCGAGGCCGAGGATGCGATGGGCCCGCGCGACGGCCGGGCCCGGACTGTCGTCGGCGAAGAGGCGGGTGACGCTGTAGCCGCCGTAGAGCGCGAGCACGAGCAGCAGCTCGCTCAGACCGCGCCGTACGCGGGTGCGCAGCATGGGTGCGGTGAGCGTGGTCGAAGTCACGACGCCAGCCTCCCCCTGGTTCATGGGCCGAGAATAGCCGTGATAACCCCCAACCTGCCCCTAGGTATTCCCTAGGGGGTGGTGGTCCAGTCAGCGCTAGACACGCCGCAGCACCGCGGTCACCACGCCCAGGATGGTGGCGTGGGTGCCGTCGATGGGCTCGTACGCGTCGTTGTGGGGGAGCAGCCAGACCCTGCCGTCCTTGCGCTGCAGGGTCTTGACGGTGGCCTCGCCGTCGATCAGTGCGGCGACGATCTGGCCGTTGTCGGCGGTCTGCTCCTGGCGGATCACGACGTAGTCGCCGTTGCAGATGGCCGCGTCGACCATCGAGTCGCCGGCCACCTCGAGCAGGAAGAGGGTGCCCTCGCCCACGAGCTGCTTGGGCAGGGGGAACACGTCGGTGACCTGCTCCTCGGCCAGGATCGGGCCGCCGGCGGCGATCCGGCCCAGCATCGGCACATAGCTCGCGGTGGGCAGTGAGTCGCCGAGACCGGTCTCGTCGAAGGTCGACTCCTCGCCGGACATGGACCGGCGCGCGGCGAGCACCTCGGGCAGGAACACCTCGAGCGCGCGCGGCCGGTTGGGGTCGCGACGCAGGAAGCCCTTCTCCTCGAGCACCTTGAGCTGGTGGGCGACGCTCGAGGAGCTGGTCAGTCCGACCGCGGTGCCGATCTCCCGCATGCTGGGCGGGTAGCCGCGCTGCTCGATGGAGTCCTTGATGTTCGCGAGCACCTTGAGCTGGCGCTGCGTCAGGCCGGTCGCGTCCGGGGGACCGTCGGGCAGCTCGGTCACCTTGCCGTCGTTGCTCTGCTTGGCCATCGTCTCGCCTCTCGTGGTCATGCGTGTCCTCGGACGGTAGTCAGGATCGCGCTCGTTTTCAAACACCTGTTCGAACCGCGTGTCGCCCGCGGTGCGGTTTCCGCGATCGGTGAACGAGGGGTCGCGGGCTCCCTACGATGAGTCCCGGAGAGCCGTCCACCCCCCAACGGCACTGATCCCATGTCCCCTCGCACGCTCCTGTCCGGCCTGGTCGCGGCCGCCGCGCTCGCCGCGACGCTGGCCCTGGCCCCGCCCACGCTCGCCGAGGCACGACGTACGCCGGTCGCCGAGAACCCGCTCGCGGGGCACGCCTGGGGCGTCTACCTCGGCCCGATGGACCAGACCTGGGCGCCGTACGCCGGCGCCACCGGCACGGTGCGCGAGGAGCTGGCGAGGATCGCGCTCGCCCCGAAGGCGAAGTGGTTCGGCGCCTGGATCCCCACGGCGCAGATCGGCGCCAAGGTCCGCGACTACGTCGCCAACGCGCAGGCCGGGAACCCGGACGCGCTCGTGCAGATGACGGTGTTCCGGATGGTCCCGTGGGAGGGCGACGCCTGTCGCCGGCTGCCGACCAGGGCCGAGAAGCGCGACTACAAGCGGTGGACCGACGCGTTCGCCGCCGCGATCGGCACCGCACGGGTCGCGCTGATCCTGCAGCCGGACGGTCCGTTCGCGCTGTGCGCGCCCGCATGGCTCGCTGGCGCCCTCGCGGCTGATCGGCTACTCGGCACAGGTCTTCGGCGCACTGCCCAACACCAGCGTCTACATCGAGGCGGGGTCCGCCGACTGGCCCGCGCCCGGGTCGCAGGGCGGCGTCGAGTCCGCCGTCGACATCTTGATGCCGGCGGGCATCCAGTACGTCCGCGGCTTCGCGCTCAACGGCACCCACTACTCCGACACGAACCTCGAGGTCGCCCGCGGCGCCGCGATCGTCGCCGCACTCGAGGCGCGCGGCGTGACCGGCAAGCGGTTCGTGGTGAACACCTCGTCGAACGGCAACCCGTTCGAGTTCGGTCGCTACACCGGCGCGGACCCGGAGAACGCCTTCGTGTGCGCCTCGGCCACCGACGACCGCACCTGCGTCACCCTCGGCATCCCGCCCACCACCGACGTCGCCAACCCCGCCTGGGGACTCACCCCGGAGACCAACGCGCTGGCGGCGCAGTACGCCGACGCGTACCTCTGGTTCGGCCGCCCCTGGCTCTACAAGCAGGCCGACCCGTTCGTGCTGAAGCGGGCCCTCGCCCTGGTCCGCTCCTGGCCCTACGCCTGACCCGTATCGGGGTCCCAGCATTCGAACACGCGTTCGTCCAGGTCCTTGACCTGTTCGAACACCTGCTCTACCGTCGTACACATGTTCGATCGAACGTCTGATCGAGCGGTCGTCGGCGGGACTGTCGGTGGTCGCCGGTAGACATCGGATCGACACAAGGAACCGACAGGCGGCCAGGGTGGTCGCCACTTCCCCAGGAGGTCCCGATGAGCACCATCGCCGTTTCGCCCGTCCGCAGCTTCGCGACCCGTCCCGCCCGCCCGGTGGCGCGCGGCCAGGTCCGGCTCACCCGACGCGGCCGGCTCGTCGTCTTCCTGGTCGCGCTGACCGCCGCGCTGGTCGCCGGGGTCGTCCTCGGCGCCGGCTCGGTGGCCACCCAGGAGCGCGGCACCTCGGCGCCCACGACGATCGTGCACGTCGCGCCGGGCGAGACCCTCTGGGACATCGCCGCCCGGATCACCCCGACCGGGGACGACGTGCGCGACACGATGTACGACATCAAGCGGCTCAACGCCCTGGAGAGCTCGGCGCTCGACGCCGGCCAGCGGATCCGGGTGCCCGCCGCCCAGTGAGACGTCCGCCGGTCGCTTCGACCCCGACCGGCGGCTACAACTGAATACCGGGGAAGACACGAGGAGCGGGTCCGCGCTGGCGGACCCGCTCTTCGCATTTCCTCGTCGGTCGAGCGTTCTCGTTGGTCGAGCAGGTGCGCGCAGCGACCGGCCGCCTCTCGTTGGTCGAGCAGGTCGCGGAGCGACCGTGTCGAGACCACGCGCCGCGCCACACTTGCTCCATGACCGCCGGCTACTCGGGCACCCCGCTCCCGCGCAAGCTCGGGATCAAGGACGAGCACGTGGTGTTCCTCGACCGGGTCCCGGCCGACGTCGACCTCGGCGACCTCGGCGGAGCCCACGTCGTCCGCCGGCTGCCGGCCACGGCGGACGTCAGCCTGACCTTCCACACGACGATGGACACGCTCCAGCCGCGGCTGCCGGCCCTGTTCGCGCGCACCTCGACCGCCGGGTCCGTGTGGGTGTGCTGGCCGAAGAAGGCCGCCCACAAGACCCTGCTCGCCCGCGGCATCGACTGCGACCTCGACGAGAACCTGGTCCGCGACCTGGGCCTGCGGCTCGGCTTCGTCGACGTCAAGGTCGCGGCCGTCGACGAGACCTGGTCGGCGCTGAAGTTCGTCCGCCGCCTCGCGGATCGCTAGCGCGCCGCGCGTCGCCCACCGGGCGGGCGGGGCGCGACCGGCTCCTCGGGTTCCGACGCCGGGACCGGAGCCTCGGTGATGCCCAGCGCGCGCAGCAACCGGGCGATCAGCACCAGCCCGAGGAACAGGCACAGCACCGCGCCCAGCGAGGACAACGCGAGGAACCACCACGCCCGGCTGTCACCAGCCCGGGCGCTGGTGCCGAAGTCGATGGCGAGGTAGACGAGATAGCCCCAGGCGACGATCGCCGCGGTCACCGCAGCGGCCAGGAGGAGCACCCGCGGGCGGAGGGTGGGCGGTTTCTTGGGGCCCTTCCGCGATCCGGCGTGCTTGTGCTCCGACCCCATCGGGCCATTGTGGCGGATGGGTGCGGCACATTCGCCGACACGACACACCCCGCGCCACCGGTTCACTCGCGCAGGCACCAGGTGGGTGACGCGGCGAGCTCGCCCCGGAGCCGCGCGACCATGGCGTCGTACGCCGCGAGCCCGTCGGTCGTCATCGCCGCGACCCCGGAGCCGTCGGGCAGGTGCACGGTCAGGGCGTGGATCGTGAACGGTCCGAACCCCTCCTCGTCCAGGGGCGAGAGCACCGACCCCTCCGGGAGCACGGCCTCGAGCCGCTCCCGGGCGGCGTCCTCCTCGGCGGTGTCGCTCAGCGCGGCCCACGGCTCCCTGCGCTGCTCCCCGCTCCGGTCCAGGGCCGGTGGCGCCCAGGCGGTGGCGACGGTCGCGCTGCCGGCGACGAGCCGCCGAGCTCCTCGACCGCCGCGACCGGGTCGAGGGCCAACGCGGCGACGGGTCCCTCGGGTCCCTTCGCCCAGGCCCCGAAGGTCTGGTGCTTGACCGGCCGGCGGCCCACCAGCTGGTCCTTCAGGCCCGCGAACCTCCAGCCGTCCGGCAGCCCTGCCTCGAGGCTGTCGACGGCCGCGTCGACCTCCGGGGAGCCGTTGCCGCTGAGCTTGTCGAAGAGTCCCTCGAGCGAGGTGCCACGACCCCCCGGGCCGGGACACACCCTCGCGAGGGGTCCGCCGGTCGTCGCGACACGCGGCGGATTCACTCCCCAAACAGGGCCTGACCTGGGACTTTCCATCCCGTGAGTTTTGTTCTCCAGAAGGCTTGCGAACTCCTCCGACCACGAACTACGGTAGGCACTACATCTAGTACTTACACCGGTGTAGTTCTCCACATGTTGATGCACAGGCAACGGGGAGTTACCCACAGCCGGAGCCAAGTTCTACACAGCCACCGCCCCCGAGGCGACCGAGAGGAGGCCCCGCGATGCACTGCCCGTACTGCCGGCACACCGACACCCGGGTCCTCGACTCGCGGGTCGCCGACGACGGCGGCTCGATCCGCCGCCGGCGTACCTGCCTGGTCGACGCGGGCGGCTGCGGCAAGCGCTTCACCACCGTCGAGCTCATGCAGCTCACCGTGCTCAAGCGCTCCGGCGCCAGCGAGCCGTTCACCCGCGACAAGGCGATGTCCGGCGTCCGGAAGGCCTGCAAGGGGCGCCCGGTCACCGAGGACCAGCTGGCCTGCCTGGGCCAGGAGGTCGAGGACGTCCTGCGTGCCGAGGGGTGGGCCGAGGTGCCCGCCCACGAGATCGGCCTGGCCATCCTCGGCCCGCTCCGGATGCTCGACGAGGTCGCCTACCTCCGGTTCGCCAGCGTCTACCGGGCCTTCGAGTCCGCGGACGACTTCGAGGCCGAGATCGCCGCTGCTGCGAGCGCCCGCGAGCCGTCGAGACCCGGCCCATGCGGCCGACGCCCAACCCGTCCCGACCGGGTAACCCAGACCACCCGGCGTGCGTAGTGGGGAAGCTGCGCGCGCCGGGTGCACCAAAGCTCCGGCGGCATGGAGTCGCCAGATCAACCGACAGAAATGCCCCAGGAGAAACGGAGTCCCCATGACCGAGACGGTTCGCCCCGAGTCCGGCGCCGCGCAGTCGAGCAAGGCCACGCCCACGAGCGGCGGCCTGACGCTCGAGCGCGTGTTCAGCACCGCGGGGGTGCATCCGTACGACGAGCTCACCTGGGAGCGCCGCGACGTCGTGCAGACCAACTGGAAGACCGGGGTCACGGTCTTCGAGCAGCGAGGCGTCGAGTTCCCCGACACCTGGTCGGTCAACGCGTCCACGATCGTCACCACCAAGTACTTCCGCGGCGCGGTCGGCACCGACGCCCGTGAGTGGAGCCTCAAGCAGCTCGTCGACCGCGTCGTGAAGACCTACACCAAGGCCGGCGTGGACCACGGCTACTTCACGAGCGCCGACGACGCCGAGATCTTCGAGCACGAGCTCACCTGGCTGCTGGTCAACCAGTACTTCTCCTTCAACTCCCCGGTCTGGTTCAACGTCGGGACGCCGTCGCCGCAGCAGGTGTCGGCCTGCTTCATCCTCTCGGTCGACGACTCGATGGACTCCATCTTGAACTGGTACAAGGAGGAGGGGTTCATCTTCAAGGGCGGCTCCGGCGCCGGCCTCAACCTCTCCCGCATCCGCTCGTCGAAGGAGCTGCTCTCCTCGGGCGGCACCGCCAGCGGCCCGGTCTCCTTCATGCGCGGCGCCGACGCGTCCGCGGGCACCATCAAGTCCGGCGGCGCCACCCGCCGCGCGGCGAAGATGGTCGTGCTCGACGTCGACCACCCCGACATCGAGGAGTTCGTGATGACCAAGGCGCGCGAGGAGGACAAGATCCGCGCGCTGCGTGACGCCGGCTTCGACATGGACCTCGGCGGCGCGGACATCACCTCCGTGCAGTACCAGAACGCCAACAACTCCGTCCGGGTCACCGACGAGTTCATGCGCGCGGTCGAGGACGGCACGTCGTTCGGCCTGCGCGGTCGCCAGACCGGCGAGGTCATCGAGACCGTCGACGCCCGCGACCTGTTCACCAAGATCGCCACCGCCGCGTGGGAGTGCGCCGACCCGGGTCTGCAGTACGACGACACCATCAACGACTGGCACACCAACCCCGAGACCGGCCGGATCACCGCGTCCAACCCGTGCTCGGAGTACATGTCGCTGGACAACTCCTCGTGCAACCTCGCCTCGCTGAACCTGCTGAAGTTCCTCAAGGACGACGACACCTTCGACGCGGCGCTCTTCGCCAAGGCGGTCGAGTTCATCATCACCGCGATGGACATCTCGATCTGCTTCGCCGACTTCCCGACCGAGGCGATCGGCCAGACCACCGTCGACTACCGCCAGCTCGGCATCGGCTACGCCAACCTCGGTGCGCTGCTGATGGCGATGGGCCTGGGCTACGACTCCGACGCGGGCCGCGCGATGGCCGCCTCGATCACGAGCCTGATGACCGGCACGTCGTACAAGCGCTCGGCCGAGGTGGCCGCGGTCGTCGGTCCGTACGCCGGCTACGCCCGCAACGCCGAGGCCCACAAGCGGGTGATGCGCAAGCACCAGGCCGCCAACGACACCGTGCGCACCTTCGGTGTCTCCGACGCCGCGACCCACAAGCTGGCCACGGCCGCGTGGGCGCAGGTGCAGGAGCTCGGCGCCGCCAACGGCTTCCGCAACGCGCAGGCCTCCGTGCTCGCGCCGACCGGAACCATCGGCTTCATGATGGACTGCGACACCACCGGCATCGAGCCGGACTTCTCGCTGGTGAAGTTCAAGAAGCTCGTCGGTGGCGGCTCGATGCAGATCGTCAACCAGACGATCCCGCGGGCGCTGCGCAAGCTCGGCTACGTCGAGGAGCAGGTCGAGGCGATCGTCACCTACATCGCCGAGCACGGGCACGTGATCGACGCGCCCGGCCTCAAGACCGAGCACTACGACGTCTTCGACTGCGCGATGGGCGCCCGGGCGCTCAAGCCGATGGGTCACGTGCGGATGATGGCGGCCGCGCAGCCGTTCCTGTCCGGGGCGATCTCCAAGACGGTCAACCTGCCCGAGGACGCCACGGTCGAGGAGATCGAGGACATCTACCTGCAGTCGTGGAAGCTCGGTCTCAAGGCGACCGCCGTCTACCGCGACAACTGCAAGGTCGGCCAGCCGCTCTCCGGTGGCAAGGGCGACAACAAGGGCACGTCGTCCAACGTCGACGCCTCCGCGGCCGAGGCCGTCGAGACCAAGACCGTCGAGAAGATCGTCTACGCCCCGACCCGCAAGCGGCTCCCGAAGTCGCGGGTCTCGCGCACCACGTCGTTCACCGTCGGCGGTGCCGAGGGCTACATGACCTCCGGCGCCCACGACGACGGCGAGCTCGGCGAGATCTTCCTCAAGCTCGGCAAGCAGGGCTCGACCCTGGCCGGCGTGATGGACGCCTTCTCGATCGCGGTCTCGATCGGCCTGCAGTACGGCGTGCCGCTGGAGACCTACGTCTCGAAGTTCACCAACCTGCGCTTCGAGCCGGCCGGCCTCACCGACGACCGCGACGTGCGGATGGCGCAGTCGATCATGGACTACATCTTCCGCCGCCTGGCCCTGGACTACCTGTCCTTCGACGACCGCTCGATGCTCGGCATCTACTCCGCCGAGGAGCGCCAGCGCCACCTCGAGACCGGCTCCTACGAGCCGGTGGAGATCTCCGAGGCCGAGTCCCTCAAGGCCGACCAGAGCTCGGTGGTCGAGCTTGTCGAGACCACGGACATCTCGGTGGTCGAGCCTGCCTCCTCGGTGGTCGAGCCTGCCTCCTCGGTGGTCGAGACCGTCTCCTCGGTGGTCGAGCCTGTCGAGACCACAGCCGGAGAGAAGCCCGCTCCCAAGGAGGCCCACACCTCCGCCGAGCTGATGGAGAAGATCACCGGCACCGCGGTCGACTCCCCGCTCTGCTTCACCTGCGGCACCAAGATGCGCCCCGCCGGCTCGTGCTACGTGTGCGAGGGCTGCGGGAGCACCAGCGGCTGCAGCTGATCGACTTCTGGCAAGCGGCCCCGGCGCTCCTGCGTCGGGGCCTGCTGCTTGTTCAACGTGCCCTGGACGATGATCGACTTACTGGGCGATCGCGGAGGCCACTGTGAAGAAGTCCGTGGGCATGGCGTGCTGGAGTTTCCACGTGATGGCGATCGGCCGATCGCCCGTGTGCGAGACGTAGGTGGCCGGCCCGAGGGAGAGATACGGGGACGTGCCGAATTCGTCGGTCTGCTGCTGTCTGGCGAAGATCAAGACCGTGCTCGAGCCCGTCACGTAGCGCTGACCGGTCGGCGACGCGACCGATGTCGTGGACTGAGATTCCCAGTGAAACAGCATCGGCGAGATGGGGTAGTCCCGGTACATCGTCGTTGGCGAATAGTCGGCCTCGGACTTCTTGAGCGTCACAAAGAACGCATCAACGTTGTGATCGCGCGAGTACCAGACTCCTTCGCGGAAGCTGTTGGGGTTCCTGGGAAAGTCCAGAGCAGCAAGGATCTCCTCGCGCTGATAGCGGGCGTGAACCCGCAGTGGGATCGATGCCAGCGGGCCTTGAAGAGCGAGGGCAACGTGACGCGCGGCGTCGAAGGAGATGTCAACAACAGCCGCGATCTCCCGTCGCGCGGCCGCCTCGGCCTTCAGGGCTTCCATGCCGGCGCCATATGACTCGTGGCCACCGCCATCCGACCAGAGTGAGTAGAAGAGCATCCGCGCGTGGCGTTGCTGATCCGATGGAAGCTGGTCGTACGGAGGTGACTCGTCACCCAGTAGCGCGCGGTACGCGGCGACACGATCCGGGTCGTCTACGTGCGCAAAGGCCCTGACCCGTTTGAGCAACGCGGCTTCTATGTCAGAACCGGGCTCGGTGGCGAGGCCGGCGTCGCGGCGCAGTCGCGTCCAGGAGTGGCTGCCGCGTCGGAGGATGTCGCTGAGCTCAATGCCGGACTCGTTGAGGAAGCCAGCCAGGTCGCGATCGCCGGTAGATCGAAGCTCGGCAACGATCTGCTGCCACCGGTTGGCGATCTGCGAGCGGATGTTCTCGAGCACCAGGGTCTGGGACTGCCGGTCCATCTCGATGGAGCACCCAGGCGGTAGGAACGGGGAAGCCCGTCTCGCACCTGACGTTCGAGGCCGGCCCGAGTCGCACCCGTCAGTGCCCGCAACTTTTGGTCGAAGCGAAACTCCTTGCGGTGGTAGCCGACGAAATCGAGGACGGTGAGTACTGCCTTGTCACGTGTCCGGCGGAGCCCCCGGCCCAACTGCTGGAGGAAGACGGTGGCGCTCTCCGTCGGTCGTAGGAAGAGCACCGTGTCAACGTCGGGAAGATCGAGTCCTTCGTTGAATAGGTCGGCGGCGAACAGAATGTTGACGCGGCTCGAGACGCAGGTCCTGAAGCGCGGCATCTCGGTCGGCGCGGGGTGTCTGACCGCTCACGCTGCGGGCCGGGATCCCCGCCTGGTTGAAGACGTCGGCCATGTAGTCGGCATGGGCCCCCCTGACGCAGAAGCCCAGTGCCCGCATCGCGCCGACGTCCCTGATCTTGTCGCGAAGCTGTCGAGCGACGATCGCGAGCGCGGGCATCGTTGCCTGTGTAGACGTCTGCTCGATTGCGGTGTCGTCGTAGCTGCCCCTCGACCAGGTGATGCCTCAAGTCAGTGCCATCCGCAGCGACGAAGTAGTGGAACGGGCACAGCAGGTCCGCCCCGAGCGCGTCCCAGAGGCGGAGCTCGGCGGCGGTACCGCCGTCGAAGAAGGAGCGAACGTCGGTGCCGTCGGTGCGTTCTGGTGTCGCTGTCAGGCCGAGCAATCCGACAGGCGCCAGGTGATCGAGAACCGCCGGTACGTCCTCGCCTCCGCGTGGTGGAACTCGTCGACAACCACGACCTCGAAGCGATCGGCGGGATGTTCCGCCCGACCCGAATGCCGCGAGCGACTGGACGCTCGCGAAGACGTGCTGCCACCGCTCCGGCGAGCCCGCCGACGTACAGCTCCCCGAAGTCTCCGGCTCCCAGTACCTCGCGATAGGTCCCCAGGATTGGTCAAATCTCGCGGCGGTGCGCGACAAACAGCAGCCGTGGACGATCCCCGCCGAGGCGCAGTCGTCGATAGTCGAGCGCAGCGATCACCGTCTTTCCGGTCCCAGTGGCCGCCACTACTAGGTTGCGATGCCGGTCGTGCACGGCCCTGCTCGACCTCGATCGCGTCGAGGATCTCCTGCTGGTACGGAAACGGTCGGACGGCTAGTTCGGAGACGAGATCGTGATCCGATCGCCTCGGCGTCCGCTCGGCGGCGTCAGCGCCTCGTCCAGCGTGTCCCGGTCGTGTTCAGGGTCGTATGGCCTCGAACTCCGAATCCGTCCCAGTAGGAGTCGAAGGCCGCCTCGAACTTGACGTAGCACGGCCGGCGTTGCCTGCTTCGACAAGCCGCACGTTCCATTCGACACCGTCCAGCAGACGCGGGCGTGGACCGGTTCGACGAGCCGACGTAAGCCGTATCAGAGCCCGTGGCCGTCGGCGGAACAGCCACGCCTTTCGCATGCAGGCGCGTCCGAAGTGTGTCGGAGCTGCACCTTCACCTGCGCTCCGAACTCGTTCGAGCTCAATCGATCCAGCGCGTCCCGCTCCGTCCTGCCGATGTAGGTCGTCGTGATCAACGCGCACCGGAGCCCCGCGGTCGAGCGCGCCTGCTGAGTGGCTCCTCAAGGAGTCGCGAGCCCGCGCCACTTGACGAATGCGCACAGGAGATCGACTCGAATCCGCGGAGTCGATCTCTGCCCGCAGTTCGCTCGCGACGAGCACCGGCTCTCCCCGCGCGTTCGTCAGGAGAGTCGCGTCGTCCAGCGGCATCTCTGGCCGCCGTAGTTGGACGCGCGAGACATGCCCTGGTCCAGTGTCACCGCCCGGCGAGCAGTGCCTGAAGCGGATCGATCGCGACGGAACTGGCGGCTCGATCACGGCGAGCAACTCGTTGGCAACCGCCAACTTTCGCGGGATCTTTCACCGAGGCCAAGCGGCGCTCCAAGGCAGCGGAAAGATGTCGGGTCAGAACATGCGTCTGGTCTGCCGGGTCGACCTTGGCGGTATCGATCTCCATGTCCAGAACCGACTCGAGTCGCAGTTCGAGATCTTTGGTGACGACGCTCTTCAAGCAAGCCTTCGTCCATGGCCCGAGATGCATCCACTGGCAGAGCTTGCCAAATGGATTGGATTGGGTCCTGAGATTAGGGCTATGACCGAGAACGGCCTCCTCCGATCCCCACCGCTGAGAGGAGGCTCATCTGGGCAGTTGGATCTCGCCTCGGGGTGGTCCGCTTGCCCCTTCACAATCCGCGCGCACCGGAGGAAGGTGGGAGCAGGTCAACGGGCAGCCCTGCATCAAGGGGAGGTTGAGATGACTGCCACCGTGAGCCGCTTCGAGCCGAGGGTCGCACCCTGTCGGCAGGTGAGCGCCGGCGAGCAGTTCGTGACCGAGGACCTGCAGGGGCTGACGACCGCGGACCTGCGCTACGACTGCGGCTGCCGCGAGTACCAAGGAGCAGTTCCACGACGGCAGCGTCCACGTCAAGGTGGTGGACCACCACGGCAAGGTCCTGATGGACGAGCATTCCGCGGTGAGTGACCGCGCGATGGCCGCCGCGCACGACGTGCTGCTCGTGGGCGGCGGCGGCGCGGGCCTGCGGGCCGCCATCGCGATCGCCGAGACCAACCCGGAGCTCGACGTGGCGGTCGTCTCCAAGGTCTACCCGATGCGCAGCCACACCGTCTCCGCCGAGGGCGGCGCCGCCGGTGTGATCGCCGCCGACGACAGCCTCGACGAGCACGCCTACGACACGATCTCCGGCGGCGACTGGCTCTGCGACCAGGACGCCGTCGAGGCGTTCGTCGACGAGGCCCCGCGGGAGCTGCTGCAGCTCGAGCACTGGGGCTGCCCGTGGAGCCGGCAGCCGGACGGGCACATCGCCGTGCGGCCCGTTCGGCGGCATGAAGAAGATGCGCACCTGGTTCGCCGCCGACAAGACCGGCTTCCACATGCTGCACACGCTGTTCCAGACGTCGCTGAAGTACGACGCGGTCACGCGGTACGACGAGTGGTTCGTCACCCGGCTGCTCGTCGACGACGGGCGGGTGCACGGCGTCGTGGCCATCGAGCTGATGTCCGGGCGGATCGAGACGATCACCGCCAAGGCCGTCATCCTGCGCACCGGCGGCTGCGGCAAGGTCTTCCCGTTCACCACCAACGCGAACATCAACACCGGCGACGGCATGGCGCTGGCCTACCGCGCGGGCGCGCCGCTCAAGGACATGGAGTTCGTGCAGTACCACCCGACCGGGCTGCCGTTCACCGGCATCCTCATCACCGAGGCGGCCCGCGCCGAGGGCGGCTGGCTGCTCAACAAGGACGGCTACCGCTACCTGCAGGACTACGACCTCGGGCACGCCGACGCCGACGCCGGTGCTGCGCAGCATGGAGCTCGGCCCGCGCGACCGGCTGTCGCAGGCGTTCGTCCACGAGGTGGAGAAGGGCCGGACGATCGACACGCCGTACGGCCCGATCGTCCACCTGGACCTGCGCCACCTCGGCGCGGAGGTGATCGACGCCAAGCTGCCGTTCGTGCGCGAGCTGTGCCTGAAGTACGAGAACATCGACCCGGTGACCGAGCTCATCCCGGTCCGGCCGGTCGTGCACTACATGATGGGCGGCGTCCACACCGACATCCACGGCGCGACCCCGCTCGCGGGCCTGTACGCCGCGGGCGAGGTCGCCTGCGTCAGCATCAACGGCGCCAACCGGCTCGGGCTCCAACTCGCTGCCCGAGCTGCTGGTCTTCGGCGCCCGGGCCGGCCGCGCGGCCGCGGAGTACGCCGCCGACGGCACCGGACGCCGGTCCGGCCGTTCGAGGCGCAGGCCGACGACGAGATCCGCCGGCTCGAAGCGGCTGCTGCGCGACGAGCGGCGGCGACGAGATCGCCGACATCCGGCACGAGATGCAGGACGACCATGGAGGACGGCGCCGGCATCTACCGCACCGGCGAGATCGCTCAGCAAGGCGGCCGACCGGCTCGCCGAGCTGCAGGAGCGGTGCGCAGTCCGTCGGCATCCGAGGACCACAGCCGCACGTTCAACACCGAGCTGCTCGCCGGCGCTCGAGCTGTCCTTCATGCTCGACGTCGCCGAGTGCATCGTGCACAGCGCGCTGCGCCGCGAGGAGTCGCGCGGCGCGCACCAGCGCACCGACTTCCCGGAGCGCGACGACGAGCGGTTCCTCGCCCACTCGCTGGTCTACCGCGAGCGCCGACGGCACTCCGCGGGTGGACTACCTGCCGGTGACCATCACCCGCTGGCCACCGGGCGAGCGGGTCTACGGGAGGTGAGCGCGCAGATGGCGGATCGCATCACGCTGCAGGTGACGCGCTACCGGCCCGAACAGGAGACCGAGCCGACCTTCCAGTCGTACGACGTGCCGCTGCGCAAGGACTGGGCCGTGCTCGACGGGCTCAACTACATCAAGGACCAGCTCGACGGCACGCTGTCCTACCGGTGGTCGTGCCGGATGGGCATCTGCGGCAGCTGCGGGATGACGGTGAACGGCGAGCCGAAGCTGACCTGCGCCACGTTCCTGTCCGACTACGCGCCTGGGCCGATGCGGGTCGAGCCGCTGCGCAACTTCCCGGTGATCCGCGACCTCGTCGTCGACATCGGCGACTTCATGCGCAAGCTGCCGCAGGTCAAGCCCTGGATCATCCGCGACGAGGAGAAGCCGGTCGACGAGGGCGAGTACCTCCAGACGCCCGAGGAGCTGGACGACTACAAGCAGTTCAGCATGTGCATCAACTGCATGCTCTGCTACTCCGCCTGCCCGGTCTACGGGCTGGACCCGACGTTCATCGGGCCGGCCGCGATCGCGCTGGCCCAGCGCTACAACCTCGACTCGCGCGACGAGGGGTCGGCCGCAACGACTCGACGTCCTCAACCAGCACGACGGCGTCTGGGGCTGCACCTTCGTGGGCGAGTGCACGCAGGCCTGCCCCAAGGACGTCGATCCGGCGGGCGCCATCCAGCGCTACAAGCTGACCGCCGCGACTGCACGTCGGTCAAGTCGTTCCTGCTGCCGCGGGGCGCGCGATGAGCGCGCCGAGCCGCGCGTACACCGACTATCACCCGCGCTGGTACCGCCGCCGGTGTCGACCTGGTGGTGGCTGCGGCGACGGTCCTACGTCGCGTTCATCCTGCGCGAGCTGAGCAGCGTCTTCGTCGCCTGGTCCGTGGTGTTCCTGCTGCTGCTCATCCGCGCGGTCGGCAACGGGATCGCGGCAGTACGCCGACTTCCTCGACTGGGCCGACACGCCTTGGGTCGTCGTGCTCAACGTCGTGACGCTCGCCTTCCTCGTCTACCACGCGGTCACCTGGTTCCAGCTGACCCCCAAGGCGATGGTGGTGCGGCTGCGCGGACGGCGCGTGCCCGGCGTGGCCATCGCGGGCTCAGCGTACGCGGGCTGGGTCGTCGTGTCGGTGTTCGTCGCCTGGCTGGTGCTGAAGGGCCGAGTCGATGACCACAAGCGGTCGGTCGAGCCGCTGCCGTGGCTGCTGTTCAGCGCCGGCGGGGTGACGGCGGCGCTGTTCCTCCCCGTGCTGGTGTTCCTGTTCGGCGCTCGCCTTCCCGCTCGGCTGGATCTCGCGCACCGACCTATGACGACCTGCACGGCGTGCTGCGCTCGCCGTTGACGCTGCTGGTGCTGTTCGTCGTGCTGATGCTGTCGCTGTTCCACGCGGCGCACCGGTTCCGGTACACGCTCTACGACGGGCTGCAGATCAAGCATCTCAACGTCGCCGGTCGCCGTGCTCTGCTACGGCGGCGCGACCGTCGGGACCGCCGCCGCGGCCGACCTGCTCTTGCAGGCCATCTGAGGACTACCCGGTCAGGACCCGGATCTCGTCGCCGAGCCGCGCGCCGCTGCTCGAGGCGCAGGTCGTCGCCGGACCAGAACATGCCCGGGTCGAAGTAGTTCGTGGGCAGCCGGCCGTCGAGCAGCCCCATCGCGGTGTACGTCGCCGCCACCACCTCGGCGCAGTAGGTCATCTCGGCGGACGCGGCCCGGCGTACCCGGCCCCGCGCCCAGCGGCCGACCAGCGTCGCGGTCGCCGGGAACGGCGTGCCGTCGAGGCGGGCGATCGTCCAGCACGGCGTCGTCCATGGCCGGCGTGACCTTGACGTCGAGCTGGCGCAGCCACGCGTGCTGCTCGTAGCGGCCGGTCCACTGCTCGACCGCCGCGCGCAGGTCGTGCAGCTGGACGCCGCGGTGGTGGGTCCCGGTCCACACGTCGACGGCAGGCCCTTGCCGAGCTCGGCGTGCCACATCAGCGGCGGCAGGTCGTCGAGCACCACCGCCATGCCGACATGGTTGACGGGCGCGTTGGTCACGATCCGGATAGCGTGGTCGGCAGCCGAGCGGCCGCGGAACAGCCACAGGTCGCCGGTGCGGGTCAGGTCGACCGCCTCGTCCAGGGTCAGGTGCGTGGGTCGT
The DNA here is from genome assembly GCA_963791275.1 of uncultured Actinomycetota bacterium. Lineage (GTDB taxonomy): Bacteria > Actinomycetota > Actinomycetes > Propionibacteriales > Nocardioidaceae > Nocardioides. The sequence goes on along the minus strand of CAWBRP010000003.1, from coordinate 4,994 downwards.
CGAACTCATGGGAGGAGTCCTCGTGAGGCGGTGGAGAGTGCTCGGAGTCGCCGGGCTGGCCGGAGTGGCCGCCACCGGCGCCATCATCGCGCGTGACCAGCGTCAGCGCGCGCAGCTCACGCCGGACCAGGTCCGCGCGCGCCTCCACGAGCGCCTCGACGGGATCGAGCGACCGACCTCCCCAGCCCCGGGCACGCCCGAGACGTAGGGGCCCACGTGGCCGCGCCTGCCTCACCACTGTTGAAGTCCGCCGGGCACCGGAGGATCGTGGATCCGTCAGGAAAGGAGACGGAGCCATGGAGGCCAAGGTCGGCGACCGGCTGGTCGTCGAGAGTGCGAAGGTAGCGACGCCGCGTCGCGAGGGCGAGATTCTCGAGGTGCACGGACAGGCGGGAGCCCCGCCGTACGTCGTGCGGTGGAGCGATGGTCACGAGGGGTTGACGTACCCGGGACCGGGATGCGCACGTCGTCCCGGCATAGACGAAAGTAGCGATTCCCACTCCGCACGGGAAGCCGACGTAGCCTTCTCAGACGACTTGGGGAGGGTCACATGGGTGGAGAATCAGCGCAGGCAACAGCCGAGCGCACGAGCTCAGCAGTCGCTGGATTCGAACGCGCACTGGGAGCAGGGCGTGGTGGGCCTGAGCGCGACCGCGCTGGCGCTCCGACAGCTCGAGTACGACGGGTGGACCGTGCTGCACGACGTGCGGCGGCCAGGTCGTCGTCAGTCCAACGTCGACCATGTCGTGATCGGCAACGGCCAGGTGTACGTCATCAACACTGAGATCTGGACCGGCTCGGTGACCGTGACCGGCGGCGTGCTGCGGCAGAACGGCCGCGCCCGCCAGAAGGCCGTGACCGGCGTCGCCGAGATGGCCAAGTCGATCGCCTCGTTCGCGCCGATGCTGCCGCCGAGCACCGTGCACCCCGTGCTGTGCTTCGTTCGCGAGGACTGGGTCTCCGAGCGTTTCGGCGACGTGCTGGTGTGCTCGACCAGAACCTCGTCGCCACCCTGCGCAACGAGCAGCAGGAGGTCCGCGGACCGGCGTACCTGCACAACGACCTGATCCGCCAGCTCGAGGACGCGCTCAAGTCGCAGTCGGCCTCGGCCGAGCCGGAGCCGGAGCCGGTGCGCGAGCCCAAGGCAGCCAAGGAGCCCAAGGACAAGCGGCCGAAGCGGTTCCGGAGCAAGCGGTCGTTCAGGGCGGGCAGGGGTACGGCGATCGCCGATCGGCCCTCGTGGTCGGACTCGGCTCGCTGCTCTACTTCAAGCCTGCCGCGGTGGCCTCGATCACCGACCCGGTCGTCGAGAACGTCACCGAGTTCCTCTCGCCGGGCTCGGACGTCCCGCCGAGCGACATCACCAAGTCGAAGAAGTCGGGCAAGAACAAGGGCAAGAAGGACAAGAAGCAGCAGGAGCAGAGGCAGCAGTAGCTCTGGGTTGCGGTCCGCGTTCGGCTGGGCCTCGACACGGTTGCTGCGCACCCTGGTCGACCGACGAGGTGCGCGTGGTCTCGACAAGCTCGACCACCAGGGTCGTGGTCTCGACAAGCGGGTGCGTGATCTCGACAGGCTTGACCACCGGGGGTGGGGGTCTCGACAAGCTCGACCACTGCGGCGGCTGAGGCTCTAGCCTTCCCTCGTGGCCGGGAATGACAAGCGCGCGCGGACCAGGACCGCGACCAAGCGATCGAGGTCGTCGAGGCGGCGTGGGCGGACGGGCAGATCGTCGAGGCCGACCGCGACAAGCGGGTCGAGAGCCTGCTGCAGGCCCAGACCATGGCCGAGGTCCAGATGCTCACCCACGACCTGGAGCTGCCGAAGACGCCGCCGCCGCCGGCACCGTACGGCCAGGCGGAGGTCGAGGTGGACACGCCCGTCCCCGTCGCGACGACCAGGCGGCCGGGAGCAGCAAGGGCCTGTGCGCTGCTGCTCCTGCTGATCCCGATCGGCCTGGTCATCGGCGTCATCGCGATCATCGCCGCGATCGTCTCAGGGGTCTCCTCCGCCACCGACGAGGACGACCTGCCCGCTGACGCCCGGAGCCGACCCGGGCCGCGGTGAGGTCAACGTCCTGAGCGCGGAGGGCTTCGCGGACCTGGTCGCGGCGCTCGAGGAGGAGACCGGCTCGAGCACGGTGTTCGAGGCGGTGCTCTACCCGGGCTACGCCGTCGTCGGCGTACCGGTCGACCCGACCTCCGAGCGCGAGCACTCGTTCTACTGGGACGGCGACCTGGAGGAGACCGGCACCAAGACCACCACCGGCTACACGCGGTTCGACCTCGCCGACATCGACCCTGACGTCGTGGTCTCCGTCGTCGACCAGGCGCGGGCGAAGGTCGAGAACCCGCAGTCGTGGTACTCCATCGTCCGCGCGCCGGGCGAGTCGGACAACGACACCTGGATCTGGGGGTACGCGACCAACGAGTACGGCGAGTCCGGCTACCTCGGCAGCGACCAGGCGGGCACCATCACCTGGAATCCCGACCCGTCATAGCCGGTGACCACCCCGCACTGACGAGCGACTTCTCCAGGTCTTGGCCGGCCTGAAGGCGCGCAGCGGCGACATGACCCAACTGGATTCGGCACCCGCCGAATCCAGGGCAGTCCCGTTATCGGACGGTGACCGCACCGAGCCCGGACCGTCACCGCAGCGCGGTTGGATGACGAACCAGGGAGGTCGGCCGATGGCTGGAGAGACGACCGAGCGGGCGGGTGTGTGCGACCGCGCGTCGCACGTCGACCTCCTGCTGGGCGCCGACGACGTGGCCGCCATCCGGTTCGCCCCCGACCCGGTCTGGGAGACCGTCGCCAGCCTCGGGGTGCTCGCCCATCCGCGTCACCACTCCCTGCACGGCGCACTCGTCGAGCGCGTGGTGGCGCCCACCTGGGACCACTACGACCTGCTGATGGCGATGATGGCCTCGGACCGCTGGTGCCCGAAGCTGCTCGCCCCGGTGCCGCACCGGAGCGAAACCAGCTCGGCGACGCGCTGGCCGCGATCGCGGACGGCGACGAGGGCGTCGCCGGTCGGGACCTGGAGATGCTGCGGCAGAGCCAACCGCGCCAGGCGCGCTGGCAGCGGACGAGTCCCGCCAGCTGATGGAGCAGACGGCGAGCGCGCTCACGTCGTACTGGTCGGGCGTGCTCGCGCCGCTGTGGGAGCGCGTCACCGACATCACCAGCGCCGACATCGCCTACCGCTCGCGTTCCCTCGCCTCCGACGGGTGGGGTCGACGCTGAGCGGCCTGCACGAGCGGATCACCTATCGCGACGGGCGGCTGCGGCTCGAGATGCCCGGGCACCACGAGCACCGGTCGGCGGGCGGGGCCGGCGTGCGGTTCGTGCCGTCGGTGTTCCGCTGGCCGTGCCTGGTGGCCGAGCCCGACTCCGCGCCGCCGGTGGTGAGTGGTATGCCGCGCGCGGGGCGGGTCGGCTCTGGGAGGCTGGGGGCGCGCAGGATGCGCCGGGGCTGGACCCGGTGCTGGGCCGGTTGCGGGTGGCGATCCTGGCCAACCTGGACGCGCCCAGCAGCACGACCCGGCTGGCCTGCTCGGCTGCGGCTCTCCAACGGGACCGTCAGCGAGCACCTCACCGCGATGCAGCGGGCGGGGCTGCTCAGTCCTCACGACGGGGTCGGGAGGTGCTCTACGAGCGCACCGACCTGGGGCACGCGCTGATCTTCCCGCAGCGGTGAGCGGCGGTGGCGGTCTCGACAAGCTCGACCAACGAGGGGGCGGCGCGGTGAGCGGCGGTGGTGGTCGACAAGCTCCACCAACGAGGGCCGCGGGAAGCGCCTGGTGGTCTCGAAGAGCCTCACCAACGAGGGGGACCACCCACGAGACGGGAGGCTGGTGCCCGTCTGGTGGGTGGCTGGTGTGCCTCGACGCCGGTCAGTCAGTGACGTAGAGGTCCTTGAAGTTCGGTGCTCCGAGAGCACCGTCTCCGGTCGGGTTGCCGATCGCCTCGCCGAACACGTAGAGATCGTTGACGTACGCCGTCGGGATGATCGGCAGGTACTCCGTCCCACCTCCTCAACGCACCCCAGGCCGCGGCCTGCTCGTCGAGCGGCAACGTCTGGATCCGGACGATCTCGTCGTCGACCGACTGCTCGGAGAAGCGGGCGAAGTTGTACTCCGCGTCCGTCCCGACCAGCGGGGTCAGCATGGTGAGGCCCGACGGCCAGTCGGAGCACCAGTTGACGTGCCGGAGGTTGAAGTCCTCCTCGTTCACCTTGTTGTCCGGGTCGGCGTACAGGTCGAACGGCGAGTCCTGGATCGGGATGCCGCGGACCTTGAGCCGCCCTCCGTAGCCCTTCTTGACCTGGTTGTAGCCGGCCACGGCCAGCGCGTCGAGCTCGTAGTAGACGAGCGTGAGCCTCGTACGCGCCTGGCTGTAGCCCCGCCTCGGCCAGCAGCTCCTTGGACTTGGCCGGGCTGGAGGTGAACTGCTCGCCGTCGGCGTAGTAGTCCGGCTTGCCGGCGATGCCCGGAGGCATGATCGGCTGGCGCGGCACCGCGGGTCACGCCCGGGACCTCCCCGATCGCGAGCCACATCGTCTCGTAGGGGTACGCGTAGGCGATCGCCTTGCGCACGTTGATGTCGGTGATCTGCTCGAAGTTCGTTCGAGGGCGGTACCGTCGACTGCTGCACGAGCCGGTCGCCGAGCTCGGCGTTGGCCCTCGTGTAGTTGTCCGAGCCGAGGCTGTCGGAGATCGACGTGCGCGACTGGGTGTTGCCGCTGAGCATGATCTCGTCGACCTGGGCCTGGTCCTGGTTGTACTTGACCACCCAGCGGTCGACGTACTGGTGCCGCGCGGGGTCGGAGTCGGCGTCCCACTGGTCGTTCTTGACCAGCACGAAGCCGTCACCGGGCGAGAACGACTCGATCTTGTAGGGCCCGGTCGAGAGCGGCCGGTGGCCGTAGTCCGGTGGGACGGACCCGAAGGCGACCTCCTCGGCGGTGACCGGGTCGCCGGTCTCCCAGGTGGCGT
>CAWBRP010000002.1:0-82351 GCA_963791275.1 uncultured Actinomycetota bacterium | reverse complement strand
CCGCTGATGGGGACCCCCTCGGTGCTCGGCAGTGCGGCGGTCGCCAGCAAGCGCCCCGTCTCGGCGTCCCAGAGTGCCGCGTCCCGACCGTCGGACGCCGTGGTCACCCGGGTGCCCGTCTCGTCGAACGCGGCACTCCAGACGTTGCCCTCGTGGCCGACGACAGGCGGTCGGACGGCGTGACCCGTCGCCAGGTCGATCAGGGCCACGTCACCGTTCTCGCCCGACACGACGACCCGGTCGCCGCGCGGTGAGTAGGCGGCGTACGACGCGCTCCGGACGCCGGTGTCCCCCTCCAGCACGATCTCACCCGAGGAGAGGTCGACCAGGTAGAAGCGGCTGATCGGGACGTCCCAGTAGGGCCGCCACCGGGTCCCGCCGGCGGCCACGAAGGCCCTGCTGCCGTCCTCGTTCACGGCCACGGAGTAGGGCTTCTGGGGCACGGCAAGGAGGGGACCGTCGGGCACCAGGGTCTCGGCGTCGAGGCGGACCAGGCCGCCGCTGTCGTCGACCGCGACCAGGTGGAGGCCGTCGCCGGAGAAGCGCAGGTCGGTGACCATGGTCTCGAGGGGCTCGACCGGGCCAGCTTCTCCTGTCGCAGTGTCGAACACCTGCAGCCGGCCCTCGTCGTACCCCTGCGCGAACAGCGTGTCGCCCCTGCCGTAGTCCATCGCTCCGAACCACCCGCCGGGCAGGGTGTCGAGCCGCGTCGTCCGCGACACCGTGACGAGACTGGTCTCCACGCCGTCCGGACCGTTCCCCGAGAAGGCCGCCGCGTCGTGCCGGTGGGCGGGTCGCAGCATCCCTCCGAGGAGGTCGACCGGATCGGTGACCGGCAGTCGACGGAGGAAGCTGCGCCTGCCGTCGAGGTCCCAGGCCGCGACCTCGGAACCGGCGGTGGTGTACAGAGTGCGGTCGTCGTTCGAGAATCCGAGCGAGGTGACGCGGCGGTCGCCGACCTCGATCCGCTCGGCGAGCTCCCGCTCTTGGCGTCCCACGCGAGCACGAGGCCGTCGTTCGCCGACGCGGCCACCAGGGTTCCGTCGTGGGAGAACTCGATCCACGTGAGGCGACTCTCGTGCCCACGCAGCGTCGCGGTCTGCCGGCCCGTGCTGCTCGCGACCAGGGCGACGTCCGTGGGTCGCCGCGCGTCGACGATCGCTAGGCGACGCCCCGAGGCGTCGAGGTCGACCAGGGTGCTGAAGTCGCCTCCGTCCTGCCCCCAGAGTCGTCGACCATCGGGCACGGAGTACGCCGTCAGCGGGTTCGTTACGTAGAGCCGCCGGCCGTCTCCGCTCAACGACACCCCGTTGTAGTAGGTCTCGTCTTCGATGGGGACCCGGAGCACGACCGGACGTCCGGGCGCCAGCAGGTCCCACACCAGCACCTGTCCGCTGTCGATCCAACCGTTGATGTCGGACTCGATGTGCGCGGTCGCCATCGCGGCCGCGAGATAGCGGCCGCCGACCGCCAGGCCCGCGATGTCGACACGGCGGTGCGGGAAGCCGCGGAGCTGCCCGGGCAGCTCGGTGAGCGTGGACGGGTCCAGCAGCCGGACAGGTCGCTCGGACATCGGCTTGCCTGCGACCGCCAGCACTCCTGCGCGCGGGCTGTCGACCACCGAGGCGTCCCAGCGCGCGTACTCACCGCCTCCCGCGCGGTAGGTCGGCCCCGCCCGGAGGTCCGGGGCGAGCAGGGTGACCCGCCGGGACTTGTCCGTCACGGCCACTCCCGTCCCGACGGCGGTGACCCGGCTGAGGTCGCCGTCCGTGGGAAGCGTGGTCACCCCGATGAGCTGGGGGTATCGCGCCAGCGCCGCGGTGAGGTTCCGCACCGTGTCGTCCGAGGGGTCGAGCCGGGCGCTCGCGGTGGCGAGCAGGAGGCTTCGCGCCATGTCCATGTCGACCAGCGCTCCGGCGCCGACGCGCCGCGCATCCGCGCTGAGCGACGCCTCCTCGGCCCGCCGAGACTGGTTCAGGGCCAGCAGACCGGCCCCCAGCGCGACCACCAGGACCGCCGCGAGCACGGCCAGCACTCCGCGTAGCCGCTGGTTGGAGCGGGCCAGGACCCGGGCGCGCTCCCGGTCGGCCAACGCCTCGATCTCCGCCAAGGCCAGGGAGGAATCCATGAACTCCCGCTCGACCGGTGCCAGATCGGCCTCCAGGTCGACGACCCGGGCCAGGCGGACGCCGCGGTACAGCTCGCTGTCCGGCCGGCCGAGTGCCTTCCACGACGTGGCGGCGCCGGCCAGGTGCTGCAGTGCGCTGCGGCGGTCCTCGTCCTCCTCGACCCAGGCCCGCAACCGGGGCCAGGCGACGACCAGGACCTCGTGGGCCAAGGTGACCATGCCCTCGTCCGTGGTGAGCAGCCGCGACGCCACCAGACGTTCCAGGAGCGCAGCGTTCAGCGGGTCTCTGGAGACGAGATGGCGAGGGACACGCGCGCGCAGGGGCTCGCCCTCGGGACCCGACGAGACGAGCCGCAACATCAACCGGCGCAGCGAGGCCTGCTGGTCGTGCCCGAGCCGGCTGTAGAGCGCCTCAGCCGACTGGGACACCGCGCCGCGCACCTCGCCGGAGGCGTGGTAGCCGGCCACGGTCAGCGTGCGTCCCTCGCGTCGCTCCCAGGTGGCGACGAGGGCGTGGGACAGCAGCGGCAGCGCCCCCGGCTCCCCCTCCAGGTCGCGCAGCAGCAGGTCGACGAGGCCCGGTTCGACGTACCAGCCGAAGCGCGCGGCCGGCTGCTCCACGACCATCCGAAGTCCGCTCGGGCCGAGTGGGCCGAGCAGGTAGAGGCCGCGCTCCACCAGCCTTGACAGGTCCTCGTGGTCCGCGACGTCCGACATCCGGTCGGCACGCAGACACACGACCAGGGGGCCGCTGCGCACGTGCTCGACGAGGCCCGCGAGGAACGCGTCACGGGCCGCCGGCTCGACCTCGGAGGCGAAGATCTCCTCGCACTGGTCCACCACCAGCACGTCGACGCGGTCGGGGAGGCGCGGCGCAGGTCCGGGCGTCAGCACCGTGACCTGTCTGCCTTCCCTCTCGAGGTGCGGCGTCAGGGCGGCGTGCACGAACGACGACTTCCCGACACCGGAGGGGCCGACCACGACGAGGACGCCGCGACCGTGCAGCTGCGCCAGCGCGGACACGGTCTCGGCGTCCCGGCCGAAGAAGGCGTCCGACCGGTCCCGGTCGTAGCTCTGGAGCCCCGGCCACGGGCAGTCGACGCGCGTCTGCTCCTTCCGGTTCACCTCGAGCAGGACCGGATCGCCGCGCAGGATCGCGTGCTCCAGGTCGCGGATCGCGCCACCCGGGTCAAGTCCCAGCTCGTCGCGGAGCAGGTCGCGACAGCGTGCCAAGGGAGGCCAGTGCAGCTGCCTGGCGGTGCGAGCGCACCTGGGCCAGGGCCAGCGACTGCCAGCGGTGCTCCCGGAGGGGTTCCGCCTCGACCATGCTGGCCGCCGCCACGCCCGCTTCCTCGGCAGCGGCCGCTGGCCAGCAACGCGTCGACCCACAGCTCCTCGGCCTGCAACCGGACCTCCTGCAGGCGAGCGGCCTCGATGGCGGCGACGTCCCAGTGCTCCAGGTCGGCGAAGGGGGCGCCCCGCCACCAGGACAGCGCGTCGGCCAGGGCATGGGCGGCGCGGTCGGGCTGACCCAGGCCGATCAGCGCGCGGCCGCGGGCCACGCCCGCCTCGAAGGCCGCCGCGTCGACATCGCCGATGTGCGCCATGCGGTACCCGTGGTCGGTCGTCGCGATGCAGTCGTGATCGAGCATCCCGCGAAGGCGGGCGACACATCCCTGGATCACCTTGGCGCTCGTCACCGGAGCGCCCTCCGGCCACAGGACGTCCTCGAGCCGGTCGGGACTGACTGTTCTCGGCCGCTCCAGCAGCAGGACGGTCAGCACGACCCGGTCGCGTCGCCCCAGCTCCGGGCCGTCGTCGACCGACATCGGGCCGAGCACACGGATACCCACGTACCGACTGTCCCGTCCCGGCTCCCCCACATCAATGCCCCGTCTGGACCAGGCCCCCCGCGAACGCGAAGACCAGCTCCGCCTTCGAGTGCACGCCGAGCTTCCGGTACACCCGGGTGAGGTGGTACTCCACTGTCTTCTCGCTCAGGAATGCGGCCGCGGCGATCTCGCGGGTGGGGAGACCGGTGGCGGCGAGCTCGGCGACGTCCTGCTCCCGCGGGGTGAGGGGCGAGGCCGGAAGATCATCCGAGGACGTCCGGTGGAGCGACGACGGGGCCACCCCGTCGAGGGAGCTGCACAGGGCGTCGAACGCCGCGCGGCCGTCGTACCCGATCATCCGCCGCGGGCGGGCGCACGCCAGAGCCAGGTGCGCCCGCCGACGTTCGCGATCGGTGGCCTGCTGGATCGCCACTCGGGAGAGCCGGGCGTCCACGACCTCGAGTCGGTCACCGGTGACGCGGACCAGGCCGAGTGCGGCAGCCTCGTCGACCAGCTCGGCTCGCTGGCTGAGCAGGACGAGCGCAGCCTCGATCCTGGCGCGCGGCGCCACCGGCTCGAGGGCGACGAGCAGGACGGCGGTCGTCATCGGTGCGGAGGTGTGCGACGTCATGTGGTCAGCGTCCCGAGGACGGTAACGCCGCGGTAACACGGCGTCACGGACACTGGCTCCCCGGGTAGGAGTCGAACCTACGTCGCTAGTCCTGATTCAAAGTCAGGCGGGCCCTGCCGGCAGACCAACCGGGGAACGCACGCCGGGCCGGCAGCGCCGATGCGTACGTTGCGCGGCTCAGACTAGCCTCGGGCCATGGATCTCCCGGTCATGCCACCCGTCCTGCCGATGCTGGCCAAGGCGGTCAAGGGCATCCCCGATCCCGAGAAGTTCGGCGGCCTCTCGTTCGAGCCCAAGTGGGACGGGTTCCGCTGCCTGGTCTTCAAGGACGGCGACGAGGTCGAGCTGGCCAGCCGCAACACCAAGCCGCTGACCCGCTACTTCCCCGAGGTCGCGGCGGCGGCCCGCGCCCAGCTGCCCGACCGGTGCGTGCTCGACGGCGAGCTGTTCGTGGCGCTCCCGACCGAGGACGGCGGAGAGCGCCTGGAGTTCGAGACCCTCCAGGAGCGGATCCACCCGGCCGCGTCGAGGATCGAGATGCTCGCCGAGAAGACACCGGCCGGCTTCGTGGCCTTCGACCTGCTCGCGCTGGGCGACACGTCGTACCTCGAGGAGCCGTTCTCGGCACGACGGGCGGCGCTCGAGGAGGCGTTGGGAGGCCTCGAGGGGCCGTGCTACCTCACCCGCACCACCACGGATGCCACCCAGGCCGAGGCCTGGTTCACCGAGTTCGAGGGAGCCGGACTGGACGGGGTGGTCGCCAAGCCGCTGACCGGGACCTACCGGCCCAACGCGCGCACCATGCTCAAGATCAAGCACGAGCGCACCGCCGACGTCGTGGTCGCCGGCTATCGCGAGCACAAGACCTCCAGGCCCGAGAAGCCCCTGCTCGGCAGCCTCCTCCTGGGCCTGTACGACGGCGACGACCTGCAACACGTCGGCGTCAGCGCCAGCTTCACCGCCGCGCGGCGGGCCGAGCTCATCGCCGAGCTCCAGCCGCTGGTGGTCCCGATCGAGGACCACCCGTGGGGTCGCTGGCAGGAGTTCCTGACCGCCAACCCGGACCGGGTGCCGGGCACCCAGAGCCGGTGGAGCCAGGGCAAGGACCTGTCGTTCACCCCCTTGCGGCCCGAGCGGGTGTTGGAGGTGGGCTACGACCACATGGAGGGCCGACGGTTCCGGCACACCGCCCAGTTCAAGCGGTGGCGGGCCGACCGCGACCCGGAGTCGTGCGGCTACGACCAGCTCGAGGAGCCGATGAGCTACGACCTGGCCCGGATCCTCGGTCTGGACCACTGATCGCGAGATTCACCAGTTTCGGGTATACCCCGCGGCCGGTCGGCGCACGCCACGACTTTCGCGTTGGGATGGCGACCTTGGAGGAGCCCGGGTGGGTACGGGGGGACACCTCGCCCGGCTCCTCCGCCATCGATGCTCGGCCAACGTCACACGGGATGCCCCGATCGGCCTGCCGCGGGAGACGAAGCACCGCCCGAACGGGCCTCCAGCCAGCCTTTCGGCACGACCGCTCGACGCGAGTCATCGCCCGGGGGGGTGGCGGGCGATGACTCTTTCCTAGTGACCCACGTCGCGCATCCGAAGGCAACCCCCGTTGCCCTCAGTTGGGGAGGACGATTCGCTCGGCGCGAAGCCCCAAGCGCGAACCCCGCACCGAGGTCCACCTTGCGCGAGAGCGGGGTCAGGACCTCAAAGCAGAACCTCGGTCGAGGTCGCGTTTCCCAGGAAGTTAAGCGGGCCCGAGCAGACATAGGCACCTGCCTGGAAGACCACGACCAGGTCGTCCACCTCGGCGTCCGCGAGATCCGCGTCCTCGCCGAGCACGTCGAAGGGAGTGCATAGCCGACCCACGACGGTGACCTTGCCGCGGGTGGAAGCTTTCGTGCGAGTGCCCAGCACGAGGGGGTAGCCGCGGGCGACCTCTGGGCGGTCGGCGTCCAGGTAGGGGTGGAGACCACCATCCACGACCACGATCGCCCGTCCCCGGGACCTCTTCCGGTCGACGACACGGGTCACGTAAACGCCCGCCTCCCCGACCAGGAATCTCCCGAGCTCGAGTACCACCCGGGCCCGCGGCTGGGCGGGCACGAGCACTCGCTCGATCAGGTCCGCGAGACTTTCTCCCACTGCGGTCAGGTCGAGCACGTCCTCGTTGTCGACGTAGGGGATGCCGAAGCCCCCGCCGAGGTTGAGGTAGGTGAGGGACTGGCGCGCCTTGTCCGCGAGCGCCAACAACAGGGCGACCGCGGCCCGGTGCGCCTCGACAAGGACATCGGCCTGAAGGTTCGTCGACCCGAGGAACACGTGGAAGCCCTCGAGCGCAAGGTCGAGGTCTCGCAGCAGGTCCAAGACGGCCGGCACCTGCTCGACGTCCACCCCGAACTGGTGCCGTTCGCCTCCCATCCGCAGGCCGGCACCCGTCACGGTGAAGTCCGGGTTGACGCGCACCGCGACCCGAGGGCGAAGCCCGAGTTCGTCACCCACGTCGGCGAGACGCCGTGCCTCGCCCTCGGACTCGAGCTCGATGAGCACGCCTGCCGCCGCGCCGCGGCGCAGTTCGTCGTCGGTCATGCCGGGCCCGACGAGGCTGATCCGCTCCGCAGGCATCCCGGCGTCGAGCGCCAACGCGAGCTCGCCGGAGGAGGCGACCTCGAACGAGTCGACGTGCCCCGCGAGATGGTGCACGACCGCCGGCATCGGATTGGCCGTGACCGCGTACCCGATGTCCACGGCGGCGCCCAACGCTTCACGCACTTCGGCCACCCGGCGCGTGATCGCATCACGGTCGTAGGCGAAATACGGCAGGGACCCCACACGGGCAGTAAGGCGTCGCAACGGGACCCCGCCGACGATCAGCTCGTCGCCAACAGTGCCGAAACGATTCAGATGGCGGCTCACGTTGGCCGTTGTCATCAGCTGGCCTCCCTTGGTCATCAGCACGGAAGGGCCGTGCTCGATGCGTGGAACTCATTCGAGACTCAACAGCCCACCAGCGCGAGCTCGCTATACATGTTGTCGATCCTTCCCGCGGGGACCCGCGTGCTCCGGAACATCTTCGGAGAAGACGAACTCAGGAGCAGGGCTCCGTGGGGGCGCCCGCCGAGCAACCGCGTCTCGACCAGGGTGAACGGGACGGCGTGGTGCAGCAGCAAGTGCTGTCCCAGGTCGCCCATGCGGCGCCGTAGCATCGGCGGGTTGCCGACATAGAGGACCGACGCCAACACCGGCAGGTCCTTGCACCGATCTCGCCGCAGCACGACGTAACACTGTTCGGTCCCGCGTCGCAGCACCAGGTGGATGGACGCGGCGGCCCGCCGGTGGTCGTCGAAGAGGCGTCGCTCGGCGCCTTCGAGGAAGTCCCAGATGGCGTCCGGGTCGGAGATCACCCGCGCCGCGTGGGGCCAGGTGACCGGCAGATTCGGCACGACAGCGGTGGTCGTGTCGAGGCACTCGAAGTGCAACCATTCGTTGACCGCGACGACGTCGCCGCGAGGCGAGAGGTCGGTGAATGTGTAGGCACGCTGGGCCAACAGCGCACGGAGCAACCGCGGCCCGTGAGGTCGGTACTGCTCGAGGACGCGCCGGGCCCCGAGATTGCAGAAGTCCTGGACCTCGCCCGCGATCTCCCGTCGGGAGTAGAACGCGAGCTGCACCCCCACGATCCGGCCACCGCTGCGGAGTAGGAACCCGTGATTCGGTGAGTCGACGGCCCATGGAGGCACGATCGCGGCCGACCAGGCTGGCACGCTGATGCGCGAGTTGACGTGCTCGTGCAGGAAGCCACCGACGTCCCACACATCCATCGTCCTGATGGGGGTGAGCGAGACTCCGCTCGATGCGTCCATGGGCTCACGCTAGGTATGGCGGAGGCCTCGGCCGGGACCCTGCCTACGCGCTACCCAATGGTGGGGACACACCTCGGATAGCCCCGCCGCGCGCACGGGCCCCTGCCACCCTGAACCGTGGTCAGCATCGTCATCCCGGCGCACAACGAGGCCGCCTTCCTGGGAGGGTGCCTGGACGCGGTGCTGGAAGACGCACGACCGGGGGAGTTCGAAGTGATCGTGGCGGCCAACGGGTGCATCGACCACACGACGGACGTGGCCAGGGCACGTTGGGGCGTGACTCTCGTCGACATCGAACAACCAGGCAAGGCCGCTGCCCTGAACCGCGCGGACGCGGTAGCGACGCGCTTCCCGCGCATTTACCTCGATGCGGACATCCCGGCGACGACCCACGCGATCCGCTCGCTGTGCGCGGCCCTCGCGCGGCCCGGGGGCCCGCTCGTGGCCGTGCCGTCCCGTCGCCTGGACCTGACCGACCGCCCGGCGACGGTTCGCGCCTACTGCACTGTGCAGCAACGGCTCCCAGCCTTTGAGGACCGCTTGTTCGGCCGCGGCCTGATCGCCCTGTCGGAGGAGGGCCGCAGCCGCTTCGATGCGTTCCCCGAGACCATCGATGACACGCTCTTCCTCGACGGCCTCTTCTCGGCCGACGAGCGAGTGCGACTGCGGGACATCATGACGACGGAGGCAACCCCCCTCGGCACGCCAGACCTGCTGGCCAGCCTGGTGCGAGCTCGCCGGGTCGACGCCGCGCTCCGGAGGGACGGCGGCGGGACAGGGGTCGAAAGCCCGACCGACGACCGGATGTCGCGGTTCCACGACCTGTTGGCCGGGCAGCCATCGCTGGCGCCGGCGGTGGCCGTGTACGTCGGCATCACCGCGTGGGCCGCACTCGTTGCCAGGCTCCATCCATCGCAAGTCCTGGACCAGGCACGAGTCCGCGCGCGCAGCCATGGCATGACCATCAGGGGTGACGGCAGACGCCCGTCGTCAGGTGCACTGGGTGGACTCGAACGCAGCGACGGCTGCGAGCTGTGACCTCACGTCCAGCTTGCGGAGGACCCGCTTGACCTGGCTACGAACGGTGGCCTCCGAGACATCCAACGCCTCTGCGATCTCTCTCACCGGTGTTCCCGCATGCAGGAACTCGAGCACCTGTGTCTCTCGTGGGCTCATCGAGGCCACCCGAGCGGCGAGATCTTCCTGCTGCGCCCGCAGCGAATGCCACTCGGCAGTGAGTTCGCGCCGCTCGGTCTCTCGCATGGCCGGTTGTCCGCGCGCCACCGCCCCCAGCAGGTCGACGACCCCGGTCAATGTTGTCGAGGCCGGAGCGACGACGTGGGCGCCGTTCTCCAACAGAGCTCCCCAGAACGGGCTGCGTTGGCTGCCAGTCAGGACGACCCAGGGGGCCGACACGCGACCCAGTACCTGAAGCGCCCCGCGCATCCGCTCCGGGCGATTCAGATCACTGACCATCAGAGCGACATCGACGTTCTCGGCGGCGGTTGAACGGGCACGGCCCCGGTCCCCGCCCCCGCCGCGTAGCGCCGGGGGCCATCGCAGCACCAGCGTGCCGAACCCTCGATCCCGGAGCGCTGCTGAGATTGCCTCCGCCACCAGCGACTGGTCCGAGGTGACGGCGACGCGCTGGTGTCGCGTCGGTGCCATGTCCCCACCTTGGTCGCTGCGGCGGTGCCGACCGGGCTTCGGCGCCACGAGTGACCTGAATTTGGGGATGAAGGAATGCGCGCGATGACGCAAGGTGGAACCGGGTCCCACCCAGGCCCTCAAGGACTCACCGGCCGCACGTGGCCACCGGGAGATGGATCAGATGGCCGCGTTCGTGGCCCCCCGCGATCACAAGCCGATCCAGATTCCGCGAGATGCGGCTGGTGAGTTCGCATTTCGGCAGAGGACGCGGCCTCATACGCCCTTATACCCAATAATCGGTACCCCCGTCTTTGGTCCGGTACAGACCAGGGGTTGACCGATGTGACCGGTTTGGGGAGAGTCGGCCTTGGACAGGGCAGCATCCTGTTCAACGTTGCGGGTCCGAGGGGGAGTCGCTGCATTCGGCCGGGGGGGGTCGCAATGCCTGCTGCATGGCGTATTTCGCGTGACATCTGGGGTTGGTCGAGCACGGCCTTGGTCATCTTGGTGGTGACCGCCGCCCACGTGGCACTTCTGGGCTTGTCGCCCGAGGCGTGGAGCCTCGCCGGCGCGGTCGCCGCGAGCGGACTCATCGTCTTTCCGGTGGTGCTCGCCGCGTCGGTGTTCATCTACCTGCACTGGCGCCTGTCGGGCGCCGACCTGGCGGCGGGCCTGACCACCGGCCTGATCGTGCTGGCCGCACCGAACCTGACCCAGGCCGGGCTCGTCCAGACCCAACCGGCCGTCGAGCCCGGAAGTGCATGGTGGCCGCTGGCCACCCAGCTGATGGTGGCCGTCTGCCTGCTGACCATCGCGGTGGCGATGGAGCGCGGCGCCGTCCCCCTGGACCCGCTGTGGCTCGGCGTGCTGATCGGAGTCGGACTGAGCGGGCTCACCGTGCTCCTGAGTCGCGGCGCGCCCAGGTTCATCACCCCGCTGGTGGTGGTCATCTTGGGCCTGCTCGTGCTGCTCGTGGTCGTGGGAGTCGCGGCGTTCGTGCTGACGACGCAGACGCTCCCCCTGTGGGGGCGGCAGCGGCTGGCCCTGGGGATCCTGCTGCTCACCGTCCCCCAGGTCACGGCGTACGCACCGGGCGTGACCGAGATCGGGATCGGGCTCGACGTCGGCGTGCTGGTGACCGGGTGCGTGCTGCTGTGCAGCACCTCGCTCGCCCTGGCCCGCCTCTCGATCCTCGAACGTCGCACCAGCATCGAGGCCCTTCACGAACGCCTCGCCGTCGCGGAGGCCAGCGTGCGCCGAGACCGGGCCCGCCTGCACGAGATCGGCGCCACCGTGGCCGGCATCGCCTCGGCCACCAGGCTGATCCAGAGCGGACCCGTCGTGCTGCCCATGCAGCGGCGCTCGGACCTCGAGCACATGATGGAGGCCGAGGTCGCCCGGCTGGAACGCATCATGCTCGAGGAGACGCCGGTGCGGCACTGGGTCTTCGACCTCGACGAGACGGTCGCCCAGCTCGTCGTCGGCCAGACGGCCCAGGGGCGGGTCGTGGTGTGGTCACCCAGCGGCCTCCGCGTCCGCGGCTGCCCCGACGACGTCGCGGAGATCCTGCACGTCCTGCTCGAGAACGCCGCACGGCACGGCGGCGCCTCGGGAGTGTCCGTAACGGCGGAGCGCCACGGCGGAGTCGTCGAGATCGCCGTCTCCGACTGCGGTCCCGGCATCGACCCGTCGGTGCGGCACGAGATCTTCGAGTGGGGCGCCCACGGACCGGACTCACCCGGCGAGGGCATCGGCCTGCACATCGCCCGCGACCTGGCCGAGCGCCAGGGCGGCTACCTCCTGCTCGACAACTCCCCCGGACCCGGCACAACTTTCGTACTCGGACTCCTGGATGAGGTGGCACAGCATGACGCAGTCCGTGACATCGCGGGCTAATCTCCGCATCCTCATCGTCGAGGACCATGTGCTGTTCGCCGAGTCGCTCGAACTCGCCCTCTCGGTCGAGGGGTACGACGTCCGGCGGATCGCGGTGCCAGGAGAGGAACGCGCCCGGCGCGCTGGCGGCCTCGGTGATCCGATTGCGGCCGCGGGTCGTGCTGCTGGATCTGGACCTGGGCGGCTTCGGGGACGGAGTCCGCCTGATCGCGCCCTTGGCCAGGTCCGGCGCCAACGTCGTCGTGGTGACGGCCTCGATGGACAAGGGCCGCTGGGGCGAGGCGGTCCGGTACGGCGCCCGCAAGGTGCTGCCCAAGTCCCGGCCGCTGAACGAGATCCTGGCGACAGTCCGTCGCATCAACCAAGGTCTCCCGGTGATGTCGCGGGAAGAGCGTGAGGAGCTGCTCGCGCACTGGCACCACGAGCGCTCGGAGCGTCAGGAGCTGCAGACTCGCTTCGACATGCTGACGGTGCGTGAGCGCCAGGTTCTCGCCAATCTGATGCGCGGCCGAACAGTTCGTGACATCGCGCGCAAGAGCGTGGTGTCGGAAGCCACTGTTCGCACGCAGGTGAAGTCGATCCTCGCCAAGCTCGAGGTGACCTCTCAGCTCGCCGCGGTCGGGCTCGCGCACAGCATCGCCTGGCAGGGCCCGCCGGTCTGAGCCCCCAGAGCGCGAACTTGCCTCATTTGCGGCATGTTCGCGCGGCCGTCGTTCCCTACGTTTGGCGACACCACCAGGGGGAGGGGGTCCCGCAGCCGATGACGAGCGTCGCCTCGCCGTTCGAGACCCCGCCGACCCGGAGCGGGCCCTGACGGGCGTGCCCGCGATGCCGGCCACGACCGCGTCGGTACGCGGTGGCGACCGTGCCGGTACCGCCTTCGCCTGGCTCCGACCCCTGGCGGACCTCGCCGCGGTCGGCGCCGCGCTCGGCACGGTGCGCATGCTGGGCGCTCCGTTGCCGGATGGGTGATGGTCGCCGTCCCGCTGGTCTGGCTGACCCTGCGGGCCGGGGGCCGGGGGTACGCCTGCTCCCTCGGCTCGCCGAGCCGGCGGCCAGAGCCGGCGCGATCCTCCGCGCCGGCACGTCGCTCGCGGTCGTGATGTGGGCCGGCCTGGTCGTCGCCGGTGTGCCCGCGCAGGGTCGGGGCGCTGGCGCTGGCGCTGGCGGTGACCGCCGGCAGCCTGGGCGCCCAGCTCCTCGTCGACCGACTGCAGCGTGAACGCCACATCGGGCGTGCGGCTCGACCGTGCCGTGGTCGCGGGCACCTACGAGCAGGTCCGGCTGGCGCTGGACGAGCTGCGACGGGCCCCGCGGCCGGACGTCGACGTCGTGGCGGTGTGCCTCTCCGAGGCGGCCGGGCAGGAGCTCTTCGACGTGCCGGCCCACGTCGGCTTCGACGAGCTCCCCGAGGCGGTCGCCGGCGCGGGCGCCGACACCGCCATCGTGCTGCCCACCGAACAGCTGGGGCCGCGGGACCTGCAGCGGCTGGGATGGCGGCTCGAGGAGAGCGGCACCGACCTGTACCTCGGCTCCGGCCTGCTGGACGTGGCCGTCGCCAGGTCCACGGTCACCAACGTCGGCGGACTCCACCTGCTGCGGATCGGACTGGGTCGCCGGCACAAGCTCACCCGGACGGTCAAGGCCGTGTGGGAGCGGCTGGCCGCCGGTGTCCTGCTGGTCGTGCTGGCGCCGCTGCTTCTCGGTGTGGCGCTGGTGGTGCGCCTGGACTCGCCGGGACCCGTGGTCTTCCGCCAGCCGCGCGTCGGCCGCGACGGCAAGGTCTTCACGATGCTCAAGTTCCGCACCATGCACCCGGACCGGGGAGCCTCCGCTCAGCTCGAGGGGAACGACGCCGACGGCGTGCTGTTCAAGCTGCGGCGCGACCCGCGGATCACCCGCGTCGGGCGGGTGCTGCGCCGGTACTCCCTCGACGAGCTGCCGCAGCTCGTCAACGTCGTGCCTCGGCCAGATGGCGCTGGTCGGTCCGCGGCCGGCGCTTCCCGGTGAGGTCGACCGCTACGACGGCGACCCGCGGCGGCGCCTGGTGGTCCGCCCCGGCCTCACGGGCCTGTGGCAGGTGTCGGGTCGTTCGGACCTGCCCTGGGACGAGGCGGTCCGGCTCGACCTCCTGTACGTCGACAACTGGTCGCTCACCCTCGACCTCGCGATCCTGGCCCGCACGGCGGGAGCAGTCCTCGGGCACCGCGGCGCCTACTGACCGCTCGGCGAGGCTAGGATCGAGGCGTGACTGACGCCGCCGAGACCTACCACGTGGTGCTGCTCGTGGAGCAGGCGCTGACGAACGCCGACGCCGTGCAGGTTCGCTCGTTGCACGAGGGCCTGGACGAGCCGGTGGCCTACCACGTATTGCTCCCGCTCGAGGACGCGGCGGCGCGGATCGAGTCGTCGATGGGCTCGCTCGCGGGCGGCGACATGCTCGCGTCGCCGGGGATGATGATGCGCGAGGAGGATCTCGACGCCGTGCGCCGGGACTGCGAGGACCAGTCGGCCTCAGACCTCGCGACCACCCTCGCGGCCCTCCATGCGGCCGGCGCCACCGCCACGGGCGAGGTGGTCGAGGCGCCGCCGGTCGACGCCCTCGCCGCCGCGGTCGCCAAGCTCGACGCACGCGAGGCGATCATCCTCACCCGACCGCACGTGGTGGCGGAGTTCTTCCACGTCGACTGGACGTCCAAGGCGCGGCGCACGATCGGCGTGCCGATCCTGCACCTCCTCGAGCACGAGAACTTCGACGAGCAGGCCCACGGCGGCGAGGGCATCACCGGCCTGTGAAGATCGGCCGACGCCGGAGCGCCGACTCGCCCGACCCCCACCGCGTCAGCGACGTGGCCCCCGGCGGTCCGGTGGCGGTCTACGCGCGGGTGCTCGACGGCGAGAGCCTGTGGCTCGCGGTGGCCGGCGCCACGGGACCGATCGTCCTGCGCCGGGAGGGTGCGGTCGAGCTGGTCCGGCCCGAGAGCGATGCCCCACCGGACCCGACGTACACCTCGCTGCGCTGGCACCTGCCGACCGCGCTGCCCGGTGACGACGCGGCGGTCTTCGAGGTGGTCGCCGACGGAGGTGCGCCGCTGGCGGCGCGTCCGCTGCCCGACCGCACGCCGATGCGGACCCCGCCGTCTCGCGACGGTCGGTGGCAGTTCGAGGTGCGTCGGCGCGACGGCGGCGCCCTCGTCGTCGAGCGAGCCCGCACGACCGCCCATGGCCGAGGTGGCCGACACCGTGCTCGCGGACGACGGTCTCGTGGTGACCTTCACCGACCCGGGCCTGGCCGAGCCGCGGTTGCTGCTGGTCGACGGCGCCGAGGCGCCGGTCGCCGAGATCGCGGTCACCCGCGACGGTCCCCTGTGGGCCGCGACGCTCCTGGCCGACCTCGTGCCCGCCGAGCAGGGTCCCCTGTGGACCCTCGTGGTCGCGGACGGCGAGCGGCGGGTGCCGTTCGGTCCGGCCGCGCAACGACAGCCAGATGCCCGGGCACGCGACGGTGCTGCCGTTCTTGTGGTCCGGCGACGGCGACGACCGCTCGATGGTCCGCTTCCAGTACCAGCGCGAGGGGCGGATCCGGGTCAACCGACCGCCGACCGACGAGGAGGAGTCCCCGTGAGGATCGCCTTCCTGGTGTTCAACCTCGCCGGCCTGGGTGGCACCTCCCGGTCCGCCATCAGCCAGGCCAACGCCCTTGCCGCGCGCCACGACGTGCGCTTGGTCAGCGTGACCCGCAGCGCCGACACCCCGCACTACTGGATCGACCCCCGGGTCACCGTCGACTGGCTCGCCGACGTGCGCCCCGGCTTCGACGACGACGATGAGGTACGCCGCCTCGACGCGCGCCCCTCGCTCCTGGTCCCGCCCCGCTGGGACGCGCAGTTCACCGCGCTCTGCGACGTGGCGATGGAGCGGCACCTGCCCGACCTCGACCCCGACGTGCTGGTCACCGTCACCCCCGGCCTGCTGGCCGCCGCCGAACAGCTGGTCGGGGACCGCGTGGTGCTGGTCCATCAGGAGCACCGGTCGTCCTCGGAGCGGGTCTCCGGGCTGGAGCCCCTGCTGACCTACGGGCCCCGGGCCGACGTGCTGGCCCTGCTCACCGAGTCCGCCGCGGACTGGCTGCGCGGCGAGCTCGGCGCGGCCGCCCCGCCCGTCGTGGTGATGCCCAACCCGCTCCCCCAGGGCTTCGTCCCTCGGTCGCGGGTCGACGAGCCGGTCATCGTGGCGGCCGGTCGGCTGGTGGGCGAGAAGCAGCTCGGCCACCTGGTCCGGGCGTTCGGCTCGATCGCGCAGCTGGTCCCCGAGTGGCGGCTGCGCATCTTCGGCGACGGCCCGGCTCGCAACCTGCTCCAGTCCCTGAGCCGCAAGGCCGGCCTCTACGGCCGGGTCGAGGTTCCCGGCGTCTCGGCGGACATGCCCGGTGAGTGGGCGAAGGCCTCGATCTGCGCGCTCACCTCCAAGGCCGAGGGCTACCCGCTGGTGCTCCAGGAGGCGATGGCGGCCGGGGTCCCGGTGGTCGAGCTACGACTGCCCGTCCGGCCCCCGGGAGATCGTCGAGCACGGCGTCAACGGCCTGCTGGTCACGCCCGGGTCCGAGCCGGCGCTCGCCCGGGCGCTGCTCGCGCTCGCCCAGGACGTCGACCTCCGGCAACGACTCGGCGCCGGTGCGGTCGAGACCGCCCGCGCCTGGGACGCCGACCGGCTCGCCGTCCGCTGGGAGCAGATCTTCACCGACGCCCTCGCCGCCCGCCGCTTGTCCGACGCCGGGCGGATCGTTGGTCGCCACGCCACGCCGCCCGCCGCGGCGCCGGCCGGCGACTCGGGTCCCGACGAGCTGGGGCACGCGACCCCGGCCCAGGCCCGGCGCCAGGCTCTCGCCGTCGCGACCAGCGCAGCGGACGAGGTGAGCGACGACTGGTTCGTCATCCCGCCGGTTGCCGGCGCGCCCGCCGTCGTCGTGGTCCCGACCGCCGACCGCACGCCGCTGCTGCGGGCCTTGGCCCGCGAGGCGTCCGCGGACTACCTCAGCCTGCGGGACCCCGGCGACCACGGCTGGCCGGAGCGCCGCGGCGCCGTCGCCGACCTGGCTCTCGCGCTCACCCGCGCCATGACGCCCCGGGTGGTCCTCGAGCCCTGGCCTGAGACCTCGCAGGGACCCAGCGTGCTGGCTCAGGGCTGCGCCGTCGAGATCCAGTTCTGGGACGACGCCGTCGACGGCGACCTGGTCGCCCCGCTCCCCAACCCGTACGTCGCCCGGGTGCCGCGCGCCGCCGCGACGGCCAGCCGCCGGATCGAGGGTCTCGACGTCCCGACCCTGCCGCTGATGGCCGGGCCGATCGTGGGCGAGACCACCGTCGAGGTCGACGTCGTCTACACCTGGGTCGACGGTGCCGACCCCGTCTGGTTCGCCCGGCAGCAGGAACGCCTGGCCGCCTGGGCCGGCGAGTCGAGCACCGCCCGGGCCGCCTCCTCCAGCGGTCGAGCCCGTTTCGAGAGCCGGGACGAGCTGCGCTACTCGTTGCGCAGCCTGCACCTGTTCGCGCCGTGGGTCCGCACCATCCACGTGGTGACCGCCGGCCAGGTGCCGACCTGGCTCGACGTCGACCACCCGCGGATCCGACTGGTCGACCATCGCGACCTGCTGCCCGCCGACGCGCTCCCGACCTTCAACTCGCACGCGATCGAGAGCGCCCTGCACCGGGTCCCCGACCTCGCCGAGCACTTCGTCTACCTCAACGACGACATGTTGCTGGGCCGGCCCCTGGCCCCGGAGCGGTTCTTCGACACCGCCGGCCGCTTCGCCGTCTTCACCTCGCCGCACCCGGTCGGGCTCGAGGGCCAGGACGACCGTGCCTACGTCACCGCCGCGCTGCACAACCGCCGGCTGCTCGAGGACGAGCTCGGCGTCGCGCTGACCCACCACCTCGCGCACGCGCCGTACCCGCAGCGCGTGTCGGTGCTCGCCGAGGTCGCAGACCGGTTCGCCGCCTCCGTCGACGCCACCACCCGCGCGCCGTTCCGCTCGGAGACCGACGTGTCGATGGTCTCGTCGCTGGCTCCGCACTACGGGCTGATGACCGGCACCGCGTTCGCCGCCGAGATCGAGAACGCGTTCGTGGACCTGAGCAGCACCAACGTCGGGCTCCAGCTGGCCCAGGTGCTGCAGCGTCGCCAGGACACCATCTGCATCGGTGACCACCAGGACTACGCGCAGGAGATGGGGCGGGTCGACCGGTTGGTCGCGGACTTCCTCCGGGCCTACTACCCCGTTGCCGCGCCGTGGGAGAAGGGCTAGCGGCGCAGGCGACGAACGGCCCGCTGCCAGAGCGGTGCCGGTTCGGCAGGCTGGGCCGGGTGGGCCAGCTCGGCCTTGAGCTCGTCGATGCGGGCGTTCTTGCGATCGAGCTTGGCCCGTGTCTCGCGGCGGACGGCGACCACCTGGGCGGTGCGCTCGTCCTGCGCCATGGCGGCGGCGAAGCCGTACAGCTCGACGTACTCCGCGCGCAGCCGCTCGAGCTGGCCGATGGCGCCCTCGTCGTGCGGGCTGTCGACGAGGGTGTTCATGGCGTCCCAGACCTGGTCGGCCATCTCCTGCAGCGCCGGCCAGACCTCGAGGTCCTCCCACGTGACGCGCGAGCGGAACAGCGAGGAGTCGATGAAGTCGTCGACGGGATGGTGCTCGTCGGTGTTCAGGTCGGCGTTGAACGTGAGCCCGAGCTGCTTGCCGGCCCGCAGCATCGCCGCCCGCCAGTCGGCGCGCAGGTCCTGGTAGCGCACGAACGCCCGCGCGTGGTGCCGGGTGACCCGCTCGGTCTCGAAGGCGGCGTTCATCCACGCCGCCACGTTGGTCGTCTCGCGCTCGCGTCGGAACTGCTGGCTCTGGTCACCGAGGTACGCCGTGTCGCGAGAGCGGACCACCTCGGTGGGGTGCCGCAGCATGGTCAGCGAGGTGAGCTCGGCGCCGAGCTCGTCGGCGAGCCGGACGAACATCTCGTAGACCCAGTAGGCCCGGGTGTCCTTGAGGACGACCTGCGGCTCGTCGAGCAGCCCTCGCAGCCACTCCCGGAGCTGGTCCTCGATGTCGGTCTCGGCCAGCGCGGCCATCGCCACCTCGGGGGCGTGCGGCCGCGAGTCGATGGTGCGCACCGGGATCGGGTCCATGAAGTTCTTCAGCAGTGCGGCCAGCCACGCCGGCTCGTAGTAGCCGCGCGGGTTCTTCTCGTCGGCCTCGACCTCGGGCTGCGGGATGTGCAGGCCGAGGCGCTTGAGGGTCCCGCCGACGCTGCTCGTCCCGCTGCGGCCCGAGCCCGTGATCAGGACCCACTTGGACTTCTCCGTCACGGGCACGAGGCTACCGGTGCCGCTCGGAGCCGCCGTCGTCAGAGCAGCGAGTCCACGACGACCCGGTCCGCCCGCCGCACCAACTTGTTGGTGACCAGGCACTCGAGGGTGACGTCCTCGGCGACGCCGCCGTTCGGGCCGACGCAGGTCGCCGCGCCCAGCTCGCGGTCGCCCTTGAAGAAGGTCAGGGTGACCGCGATGGCCAGCGGGTCGCTGGTCGACGGCGTCGCGACCAGCCCGTCGACCGTGGCGACCGGTCCGTCGGAGACAACCTTCCAGCCGGGGGCGAACGACCAATCCCCGACCTCGAAGGCGGCACCCGGCTCGACAGTCGTCCGGGCCGTTGCCGTCGGCGGCTGGTAGTCATCGATCTCGCGCACCACGTCCCGCGTGGCACCGACCATCAGGCCCCCGACCGCGAGGCAGCCGCCACAGGTCACCAGGAGCACGACCAGCAGCACGATCAGCACGATCTTGCCGCTCCCGCCCTGCTTGGAGACCGGCGGGATGTAGGGGCCGGGGTACTGACCCACGGGCCCGGGTTGGCTGTTGGGCCAGGCCGCTCCGGCCTGGCCGTAGGGCGGCGCGGGCAGGGGTGCCGGCGGCGGGGGCCCCGAGGGCAGTGGGGTTCCCGTTGCGTCGCCGGCCGCCGGGTCGGGGGACGGGGTCGGCGTGTCGGACATGCGCGCAGGCTACTGGCCGGTGGGCGCGCCAAGCTCGATCGCCACGTCGAGGTGCCCGGCGTGCCGGGCGTACTCCTGGAGCACGTGGAAGCAGATCCAGCCCAGCGTGGCCGGGTCACCGTCGAAGGCGACACCGTCCGCGGCGACCGTCTCGGCCTGATGGTCCGTGAGGATCTGGGTGGTCCGCCGACCCAGCGCCCGCAGCCGCTGGGCCAGGTCCTCGGCCGTCACCTCCGCGGGCACCCGCCACTCGCCGTCGGCGCCGTCCGCCCAGGGGTTGTCGATGTTCCAGTCACCCCACACGTCGTCGACCCGCTCGCCGAGGAAGCCCCAGACGAACCACCGCTGCTCCATGTGCAGCACGTGGCTCAGCAGCTCGATCGGGGTCCAGCCGGACGGGACGGTGCTCGTGCGCTGCTGTTCCGGGTCCAGCGCGAGCACCGCGTCGATGACCTGGTCGCGGTAGAAGGCGAGGTACGCCGGCCACAGGTCCGGCTCGTGGTGGGTCGGCTCCAGGTCCTCCATGTCGGCCCTCAGTCCGCGATCCGGTTGCCGTCGGCGTCCCAGTGCTCGGCCACCTTCTTCGACGGCTGCACCCGCGGTGGTTCACCGGGCATCTTGGGATGGTCGGGCGGGTAGGGCATCTCGCCCAGCCCCGACTCGTCGTACAGCTTCAGCAGCGGGTCGATCGAGCAGGCCACGTCGTCGATGGCTGCCCACGGGTCGCCGTCAGCGAGCCGGTCGGGCACGTTGAAGAGGGTGAACTCCTTGGGGTCGGTCACGCCGGCGAGCTCGTCCCAGGTCATCGGCGTGGAGACCGGCGCACCCGGGAGCGGGCGCAGGGAGTACGCCGAGGCGATGGTGCGGTCGCGGCAGTTCTGGTTGAAGTCGACGAAGATCCGCTCGCCCCGCTCCTCCTTCCACCACGCGGTGGTGACCCCGCCGTCACGCTTCTCGAGCTCGCGGCCGAAGCCGATCGCGGCGTGCCGCACGTCGCCGAACTCCCAGTCCGGGCGGATCCGCACGTAGATGTGGACCCCGCGGTTGCCCGACGTCTTCGGGAACCCCACCAGCCCGAGCTCCTCCAACAGCTCGCGAGCCACCCCGGCCACCCGCACCGCGTCGGAGAAGGTCGTCCCCGGCTGGGGGTCGAGGTCGATGCGCAGCTCGTCGGGTCGGTCCACGTCGTCGCGGCGTACCGGCCAGGGGTGGAAGGTCAGCGTGCCCATGTGCGCGCACCACACCGGCACGGCGATCTCGGTCGGGCAGATCTCCTCGGCGGTACGTCCCGACGGGAAGGTGATCTCCACCGACTCCAGGTAGTCGGGCGCACCCTTGGGCACGCGCTTCTGGTAGAACGCGTCGGCGTTCCGATCCTGCGGCCCGGTCGCCAGCCGCATCCCCTCCCGCACTCCGGAGGTCCACCGCTCCAGCGCCGTCGGGCGGTTCCGCAGGGCCCGCATCAGCCCGTCCTCCACCGACGCGAAGTACTCCGCCACCATCAGCTTGGTGACCTCCGGCGTCCGCTCGGTGGCCTCGTAGATCACCCGGTCCGGACTCGAGACCCGGACCGACCGCTCCCCGGCGACCACCTCGGCCGCAGCTGCCTTCGCCATGCGGCCACCCTAGAACCACTCGGCCGGCGCAGGTGTGGCCGGACGACGGCGGGGACGGCTGCCCACGTGCGCGGCTCGCTGCGCCGCGCGCCGCGTGCTTGTCCGCGCCACTACCGTGGAGGCATGACCTACGAGGTGGAGAAGACCGACGAGCAGTGGCGTGCGGAGCTGACGCCCGAGGAGTACGCCGTGCTCCGCAAGGCGGGCACCGAGCGCGCCTTCACCGGGGAGTACACCGACACGGAGACCACCGGCATCTATCGGTGCAAGGCGTGCCAGGCCAAGCTCTTCGAGTCCGACACCAAGTTCCACTCCGGCTGCGGATGGCCATCGTTCTACCAGCCGATCTCCGACACCGTGCAGTACATCGAGGACTCCTCGCACGGCATGAAGCGGGTCGAGGTCCGCTGCGCCAACTGCGGCTCGCACCTCGGGCACGTGTTCCCCGACGGGTACGGCACCCCCACCGGCGACCGGTTCTGCATCAACTCGATCAGCCTCACCCTCGAGCCGGTCTCGGAGAACGCCGAGCAGGCCTAGCCGACCCGCTGCAGGGCGGAGTTGACCAGCACCAGGTCGGCGCCGAACGTCTCGGTGTGCTGGGCCTGCGCGACGCAGAGCGGGCCACCCCAGATCTCGCGCAGCGACGTCTCGGCACCGGCCACGTCCTCGGTGACCAGCACGTTGACGATCGCCCGCGACGGGTCGCCCCCGGCGTCCTGCGAGGACGTGCACCCGCGCAACTT
This sequence comes from uncultured Actinomycetota bacterium, assembly GCA_963791275.1. Lineage (GTDB taxonomy): Bacteria > Actinomycetota > Actinomycetes > Propionibacteriales > Nocardioidaceae > Nocardioides. The sequence continues at coordinate 59,956 of CAWBRP010000002.1, read as the reverse complement.
GGTTGCGCGGGTGCACGTCGACGAAGACTCCGACGATGGCGCTACCGCTTGAGCCGCCACGTGCGCTCGGCGGGAGTGCGGTCCTTGTTTCCCGCCTTGTCGATCGCCTTGACCCTGAGGACGTGGGTCCCCGGCTTCGACGGTGAAGGTCGCTTGGCCTTGCACGTCTTGTACTTCCTGCCGTCCAGGCTGGCAGCGATAGTCGCCGCCCTTCTCGTTGGAGCCGAACGTGAATCGCGGCCTGGTCTGGGACGCACGTGACCGAGGCCGGGTGGCTCTTGATCGACGTCTTCGGCTTCTTCTTGTCCACCGTGAACGTGCGCTTCGCGGGGGTGGCGTCGACGTTGCCGAACTTGTCGACAGCCGCCACCGCGAAGGTGTGCTTGCCGTCCTTGAGCTTCGCGGTCGTGTACGGCGAGGAGCACGCCGTGAAGTCGGCACCGTCCACCGAGCAGCGGAAGGTGGAGCCGGCCTCGCTCGACGTGAAGGTGAACTTCACGTGCCGCTTCGAGACGTGCGACCCGTTCTTCGGACCCGAGGTGATGGTGGTCTCGGGCGCCGCGGCGTCGCAGGTGTTGATCCTGATGTCGTCGATGAACCAGCCGTAGTCGGCCCCGGAGCTGTCCGAGCCGATCCGCCAGCGGAACATCACCGACTTGCCGGCCAGGGACGACAGGTCGGCCCTGCTGGCGCCATACCCGTTGCTCTCCCGGGTGAAGGCCCTGCGGCCCTCCAGCGGGTTGCCGCCCCCGGTGGCCAGGACTCCGTTGTAGCCACCGGTGCCCGAGTCCGCCATCAGCGGACCGGCGTCGACCCACGGTCCGGCCGCGCCGGTCGTGGAGTACTCCACGACACCGCCGTCGTAGCCGTAGTAGGTGCCGTCCTCGAAGCCGAACGCGTGGTTGAAGTTCAGGTAGGCCCCCGCCGGGATCGGCACGGGGTTCGTCATCCTGATCGCCGAGTCGCTGACGACGGCGTCGTCGTCACCGAAGAAGTTCGTCGTCCCGCTGGTGGCGTAGGTGAGGTCGGCGCCGTAGGGGTTGGTGTTCTGCGGGTAGTACCACCCGTTCGGGCCCACGATGGCCTGCGTCGTGAACTGGCCCGCCGCGGGCGACTCGAGGTTGTCGTAGTAGACGCTCACGGCCCCGCCCTTCGGACACAGCGCCGGCTGCGCGGTGGGCGAGTTGGTGGGGTTCTGGTCCATCTCGGTGGCGAGCACGCACCTTCTCGACCTGGGCGCAGTCCGCGGTCGTGATCCCCTTGACCTTGGCGGTGGCGAGGTTGGCGCACGCCTGCCGCAGACGCGTTCGCGAGGTCGGCGTAGTCGGAGCCGGACACCAGCATGCTGGTGTCGACCGTGTAGTAGAGCTGCGCGGCCTTCTCGAGGCCGAGACCCGTGACGGTCTGGCCGTTGAAGGTGCCGCCGTCGGTCATCAGGTACGCCGACTTGTTGCCGACCCCGCTGTTGAGGTGCACGCCGCCGCCGTCCCGCTCGTTCGGGTCGGAGAAGTAGTAGGGGCTGAGCATCCGGTCGGGGTCCCCGAAGATCGTCGGGTCCTTCATGTTCCGGATCGCACCGAACCCGGGCACGTCCTCACCGATCGCCCAGCGGACGTCGGGGGTGTCGGTGCCGCCGGTGTTCGTGAGGTCGATGAACTCGCCGAAGATGTCGGAGAACGACTCGTTGATGGCGCCGGACTGCTGGTAGTAGAAGAGCCCGGAGGTGAAGTCGGTGACCCCGTGGGTGAGCTCGTGGCCCACCACGTCGTCGGCCGAGGCGAACCCGTCGCCGTACACCATCTGCTCGCCGTCCCAGAAGGCGTTCTCGTAGGGGCAGTCGGCCGGAGCGAGGCTGGGGCAGAAGTCGGTGGTCGACCTCAGCGGCAGACCATGCCCGTCCAGGCTGTCGCGACCGAACCGCGAGGAGTAGAAGTCGTACACGTCCCCGGCGTACTTGAAGGCGAGCTGGACGTCGGTGTCCTGCGGCAGCGGCTGGCTGGACTCGGTCCAGACCGGCGTGGTGCAGGGGTACTGCGTGGGGGTGTTGTTCGCGTCGCAGACGGTCCGGTTCTTGGCCTCGGCGATGTTGGAGAACGCCAGGGCGACGGCACCCGTGGCCGCGTCCACGACGACGGTCTGGTCGACGACGTTCGCCCCCTGCTGCTGCGCCGTGACGTCGGTGACCCAGGCGAGGCGGCCGGTCTGGAACGGCCCGGGAGCACCGAGCAGCCGCGGGTCGTAGAGACGCAGGACCGGGGTGGCGGCGGTGAGCGCGCCGGCCGCGACCTTCTCGCTCTTGGCGACGGTGGCGGTCGCGCGCCCGGCGGCCGCCGACGCGGCGACCTTCGGGGTGGTCGAGACGGCGCTCACGGGGCTCGCCTCGCCCAGCACGGAAAGGACGTTGTTGTCCTTGTCGAGGTTGACCACGAACTGTCCGCCGAACACCTGGACTCCGTCGACGACCTGGTCGAGGCGCACCGCGGTGCCACCCGCCGTCGCGTGCTGCTCGCTCACCGTGAGCGTGCTGCCGGAGAGGCCGAGCTCCTTGGCCCGGCTCATCACGAATGAGTCGGCGACCTTGGCTGCGGGAGCGGCGGCCGAGAAGCCCGAGTCGATCGGGTGGCCGGCCGCGGTGCCGATGAAGCCGACCTTGCCGGTGGCGTCGTTGCGAGCGACCGTGCCATCCGCCGGTGCCGCTCCGGCGCCGCTGGCGGCCCCGGTCGCGACGGTGCTCAGCACCGCGGCGGTCAACACGGCGGCGAGCCCGGCGGAGCCGGCGCGGATGAGGGTGGTGCGACGGAGCAGACGTGATCTCACGAGGGCGGCCTCCTGGCCCGAGCGGATAGGTAGGAACACCCTCACCCGGCGGGACGGGAGGGTCAAGAGTGAACACTCGGCTCGCCCGAGAACCGGGACCGCGCCGCGGCTAGGGCAGCCGGTGCAGCAGCTCGGTCGGCGAGGCGCGGGGACCGGTGTAGAAGGGCAGCTCCTCGCGCACGTGCAGACGCGCCTCCGAGGCGCGCAGGTGCCGCATCAGATCGACGATCCGGTGCAGCTCGTCGGCCTCGAAGGCCAGGATCCACTCGTAGTCGCCGAGGGCGAAGCTGCTCACCGTGTTGGCCCGCACGTCCGCGAAGCCGCGCGCCATCTGCCCGTGCTCGGACAGCATCCGACGCCGGTCTCCCTCGTCCAGGACGTACCACTCGTACGAGCGCACGAACGGGTAGACGCAGACGTAGGCGCGCGGCTGCTCGTCGGCGAGGAAAGCCGGCACGTGGCTCTTGTTGAACTCCGCCGGGCGGTGCAGGGCGAGCTGGCTCCAGACCGGCGCCAGCCGGCTGCCGAACGCCGTCCGCCGGAAGCGGTTGTAGGCGGCCTGCAGCTTCTCGGCGGTCTCCGCGTGCCACCACACCATCACGTCGGCGTCGGCGCGGATGCCCGAGAGGTCGTAGATCCCGCGGACCACCACGTCGTCGGTCGCGAGCTTCTCCACGAAGGCGTCGAGCTCGCGCGCCTCCGCCGCGCGGTCGGTGTCGCCGAGCAGGTCGCGCAGCGAGAACACCGACCACATCGTGTAGCGGATGGTGTCGTTGATCTCCCGAAGCTCGGCCGCGTTGCTCATGTGCTCATTGTGCCCTGAGGCCCGAGGACACCTGCGCCGCGGCCGCCCGGGCCGAGGCGATGACGGCGGGGATGCCGACGCCGTCGTACGCCGCGCCACAGACCGCGAGACCCGGCACCCGCGCGACGTCCGCCCGCACCCGGGCCACGCGGTCGAGGTGGCCGAGGGCGTACTGCGGCAGACCGCCACCCCACCGCTGCACGTGCGCGTCGACGGGTTCGCCCGTCAGGCCGGCGAGCGCCGCGAGGTCGGCGCGGGAGCGCGCGACGAGCTCGGCGTCGCTGGCCTGGAGGGCGACCTCCTCGCCGTGCCGGCCCAGTGAGGTCCGCAGCACGACCAGGTCGCCACCGGCCACACGCACCCAGTCCCACTTGGCGAAGGAGAAGGTCGACGCTTTGATCGCCCGCTCCTCCACGGGCGGCACCAGGAACCCGGACGTCGAGGTCTCGAGGAGCTCGACCACCGAGGGATCGTCGGCTCGGTAGGCGAATGTCACCACCGCGACGGACGCGGCCTCCATGCCGGCCAGCTCGTCGGCCGCGGCGGGAGCAAGGTGCCGCAGCAGCCGACCGGTCGGCGCGGCGGGGGTCGCGAGGACGACCAGGTCGGCGTCGAGGTGCTCGGGGTCGTGGGCCGAGCCCACGGTGAGCCGGAAGCCGGTGGTCGTGCCGACGAGGTCCCGGACCGTCGCGCCGGTCCGGATCGCGAAGCGGCCGGACGCGGCCAGGGCCTCCGGGAGCCGGTGCAGCCCCCCCTCGACACCCGCGAACACCGGACCCGAGATGGCCGGCATCGCGGCCGCCTGCTCGAGCACCGAGCCGCCGGCGGCCATCGCGACCAGCTGCGGCACTGCCGCGCGGGCGGAGATCGCCCGGGCGCGGCCGGCGTACACCCCCCCGAGCAGCGGCTCGACCAGCCGGTCGACGACCTCGTCCCCGAAGCGCGCGGCCACCAGGTCGCCGACGCTCAGGTCGTCGCCGACCTCCGTCGGCGGCAGCGTCGGCTCGACGCGCACCCGCGCGAGCCCCTCGGGCGACAGCACGCCGGAGGCCGCCAGCCCGTCGAGGTCCAACGGCACCCCCATCAGCGACCGCGGGAGAGGGCGCAGCACGCCCCTCGACCAGACCTGCGAGCGGGTGGCGGCGGGATGGACCACGGACAGACCGAGCTCCGCGGCGAGCGCCATGCCCTCGGGTCGCCGGGCCAGCATGGCCTCGGCCCCGACGTCGACGCTGATCCCGGCGACCTCGGCGCCGCGGAGCTTGCCGCCCGGCTCGGGCGACGCCTCCAGCAGGATCACTCGGAGGCCCGGGTCCGCACCCAGCACGTACGCCGCGGTGAGGCCCGCGATCCCGCCCCCGACCACGACGCACACCGGTCGCTCGCTCACGGGTGCAGCCTCGCACGCGCCGGACATCACGATTCGGTCACCGCCGGAACCGCCGTCCCGGGAGGCGCGTCCGAGCCGCATGACCATCACTCGCCGCGCAGCCCGACGTACCCCGCTCGCCCTGACGCCGCTCCTGGGGATCGCCGGCCTGGTGCTCGTCCTGACCGGTTGCTCGGGCTCGTCCGACGAGGACGGCTCCGACGCCTCGGCGACGTCGGCCGAGGCGCCCGCGGCGGCCCGGGAGCTCTCGGGAGCCGACACCGCGGAGGCGGCCGCCGACACCCAGGAGCAGCCGGTCTCGGCGCCGGACCTGCTCCGCCGAGCGCGCGGTGATCTCGACCGGGGTCGTGTCCCTGCGCAGCATCGACGCGACGGGCAGCCGGGTCGACGTGCTCAAGATCGTCGACGTGCACGGCGGCCAGGTGACCGACGAGGAGACGTCCACCGACGCCGACGGCGAGGTGCAGCAGTCGCGGATGGTGGTCCGGGTGCCGGTCGCGGACTTCTACGAGACCGTCGACGCGCTCGAGAAGGTCGCCGAGCTGGAGTCGTCGAACAAGTCGTCGGAGAACGTCTCCCTCCAGGTGATCGACAACCAGGTCCGGATCCGGGCCCAGGAGCGCAGCCTGCGCCGCATCGAGATCCTGCTCGACCGGGCCGAGTCGGTGCGCGACATCGTGAGCATCGAGTCCGAGCTCACCCGACGCCAGGCCGAGCTCGACTCGCTGAAGTCGCAGCAGACCTACCTGACGGACCAGACGCAGCTGTCGACGATCACCGTCTACGTCGAGCAGAAGTCGGCGCCGGCGAAGGTGGCGAAGAAGGAGGACGCCGACGAGGCCGGCTTCCTGGCCGGGCTGGACGGCGGCTGGTCGGCGTTGACCGCCTTCGGCACCGTGGTCGCCACGATCGTCGGGGCGTTGCTGCCGTGGCTGGTCGTGCTCGCCGTCGTCGGGCTGCCCACCTGGCTGGTCGTGCGCCGCCTCGCCCGGCGCCGCCCACCCCCACCGGTCCCCGCCCCCTAGGTGCGACGATGGCGGGGTGGACGACCTCACTGCCCCCCTCGCCGTCCTGATCGACGCCGACAACACCTCCGCCAAGTACGCCGGCGCCGTGCTCGACGAGGCCGCGAAGTACGGCCGGCCGACGGTGCGCCGGGCCTACGGCGACTGGTCGTCGGAGCGCCTCAAGGGCTGGAAGGTCGAGCTGAACCGGCGCGCCATCCAGCCGATCCAGCAGTTCGCCTACACGACCGGCAAGAACTCCACCGACTTCAGCCTGGTCATCGACGCGATGGACCTCCTCTACGCAGGGCACCTCGGCGGCTTCGTCCTGGTCTCCAGCGACAGCGACTTCACTCGGCTGGCGACCCGGCTCCAGGAGTCCGGCAAGCCCGTCTACGGCATCGGCCGCCAGGCCACCCCCAGCGCCTTCCAGTCCGCGTGCACCCAGTTCATCTACCTCGAGAACATCGAGGAGACCCCGAACGACCCCGCACCCGAGCCGGTGACCAGCGAGGAGCCCGTGGCCCCTGACCTGCAACGCCTGCTGACCACGGCGATCGGCAACACCGCCAGCGACAACGGCTGGTCCGGGCTCGGCGCCGTCGGTCAGTACCTCGGCCGGAGCAACACCGCCTTCGACCCGCGCACCTACGGCCACAAGCGGCTCAGCGACCTGGTGCGGGCGCAGGAGTACGTCGAGGTCCGCAGCGCCGATGACCCCACCGGGGTGATCTGGGTCCGGACGACGCAACCGGCGAAGAAGGCGGCCGCCAAGCGGTCCGGCTCCCGCCGTCCGGCCGCGAAGAAGACCGGGGCCTAGATCGCCCCTACAGCCGGTAGCCCTGCACGAACTCCGTCAGCCGGGCCAGCTGGTCCGGGTCGGTGGTCGGGATCACGCCGTGCCCGAGGTTGAAGACGTGGCCGCGAGCGGCGCGGCCGGCCTCGAGGATCTCGGCCGCTCGGGCGGTCATCACCTCGGTCGGAGCGAAGACGAGCGTGGGGTCCAGGTTGCCCTGGACCGCCCGGTCACCCACGAGGGGGATCGCCGAGGAGAGCGGGGTGCGCCAGTCCACACCGACCACGTCCGCGCCGGCCTCCCCCATGAGCGAGAGCAGGTTCGACGTGCCGACGCCGAAGTGGATCCTGGGCACGCCGAGCGCTCCGGCCCGGGCCAGCACCGACGCCGAGTGCGGCATCACCCGCGCCTCGTAGTCGCCCGGGGTGAGCGCGCCCGCCCAGGAGTCGAAGAGCTGCACGGCCGAGGCGCCGGCGGCGACCTGGACCTCGAGGTAGGTCGCTGCGATCCCGGCGATCTTGCGCATCAGCGCGTCCCACACGTCGGGGGCGCCGAACATCATCGCCTTGGTGAGCGCGTGCTCCTTGGAGGGCCCGCCCTCCACGAGGTACGACGCCACCGTGAACGGCGCGCCCGCGAAGCCGATGAGCGGGGTCCCACCCAGCTCGCCCACCAGGCCGCGCACGGCCTCCGTGATGAAGCCGACGTGCTCCGGCTCCAGGTCGGGGATGGCCTCGACGTCCGCCAGGGTGCGCACCGGGCGCGCGACCACCGGACCGACCCCGGGCTTGATCTCCAGGTCGACCCCGACCGCCTTGAGCGGCAGCACGATGTCGGAGAAGAGGATGGCCGCGTCCACGCCGTACCGGCGCACCGGCTGCATCGTGATCTCGACGACCAGCTCGGGGTTCATGCAGGACTCGAGCATGCCGATGCCCTCGCGGACCCGCAGGTACTCCGGCAGCGACCGCCCGGCCTGGCGCATGAACCACACGGGCGCGTGCGGCACCTGCTTCGCCGCGCACCGCGCGCAGAAAGACGCTGTCGGCGGGGTCGGGAGCAGTCGGCACGCGGGCGATCCTCCCAGGTGAGGCGGCGTGGCGGCACATCGGCCGGGCGCGGGGCGACCTAGTGTGGGCAACATGGTCGTCCGTCAGGAGGCGCACCCGGGTGCGGGTGCGGGCGCGAGTCCGCCCGAGTTCCGGGCGGCGGTCGCCAGCATGCGCGAGGCACGGCTGCGGGCCGAGGTCTTCTGCGAGGAGATGCCCGCGCCGCAGCGGATCGCGCCGTACGCCTTCGCGCTCTCCGCGGACCTGACCCTCGATGACATCGACGTCGGCACCGGTCGGATCATCCTGCTGCACGACCCGGCCGGCAACGAGGCCTGGGACGGCACCTTCCGCTGCGTGGCCTACGTGCGCGCCGACCTCGAGCCCGAGATGATCACCGACCCCCTGCTCGCCGCGGTGGGCTGGTCGTGGCTGACCGAGGCCCTCGAGCTGCACGACGCCCGGTTCGGCTCCCCGTCGGGGACGGTGACCCGGGTGGCCACCGAGAGCTTCGGCGGGATGGCCGAGGACGGCGGCAGCGCCCAGATCGAGGTGCGGGCGTCGTGGACGCCCGTCTTCGACGAGACCCCGGACGCCGCCCCGCACGTCAAGGCGTGGGGCGACCTCCTGTGCATGGCCGCGGGGCTGCAGCCCGTGCCCGAGGGAGTCGCGGCGATGCCGAGTCGTCGCGGCCAGCGCGGCGCCGGACGCTGACCACCATGGTGACGGCTCCCGAGACGCCCGAAGACCCGCCGATCGAGGCTGCCGAGGCCGTCGACGCCGGCGAGCCGATCGCCGAGCCGGCGCCCCTGCTCACCCTGCGTGACGGACTGCCCCTGGTCATCGAGACCCGGGACACGCTGCGGCGCTACTGCGACCTGCTCGCGGCGGGGAGCGGACCGGTAGCGATCGACGCCGAGCGCGCCTCGGGCTACAAGTACTCCAACCGCGCCTACCTGGTGCAGCTGCGCCGCGAGGGTGCCGGCACCGCGCTGGTCGACCCGATCCAGTTCGAGTCCCTCGAGCCGCTCAGCGCGGCCCTCGAGGGCACCGAGTGGATCCTGCACGCCGCCACCCAGGACCTCCCGTGCCTCGCCGAGATCGGGCTCCGACCGAGCCGGCTGTTCGACACCGAGCTCGCCGGCCGCCTGCTCGGCAAGCCCCGGGTGGGCCTGGCGACGTTGGTCGAGGAGGTCGTGGGCCTGCGGATGCGCAAGGAGCACTCGGCCGCCGACTGGTCGACCCGGCCGCTGCCGCTGTCGTGGCTGGAGTACGCCGCCCTCGACGTCGAGGTGCTGCTCGAGCTGCGCGAGGCGATGATCGAACAGCTCGAGGCCGCCGGCAAGACCGAGTGGGCCCGGCAGGAGTTCGAGGCGCTGCTCAGCTTCCAGCCCACGGTCCGTGAGGAGGTCTGGCGACGGACCTCCGGTGCGCACAAGCTCCGTGGCCGCCGGGCCCAGGGTGCCGTCCGCGCACTCTGGCAGGCCCGGGACCAGCTCGCCCAGGAGCGCGATGTCGCGCCGGGCCGGATCATCCCCGACTCGGCGCTCGTGGCGGCGGCCTCGGCGATGCCGGAGACCCGCGAGGCGCTCCTCGCCGTGCCCGGCTTCCACGGCCGGGGGGCGGCGCGCTACGCCCGCACCTGGCTCGACGCCATCGCCGCAGTCCGGGACCTGCCCGAGGCGGACCTGCCCGGCCGCCCGGCCCGCACCGACGGGCCTCCGCAGCCGCGCGCCTGGGCCGACCGCGACCCGGTCGCCGCCCGTCGGCTGGTGCACGCCCGCGCCGCGATGACGGCGCTGGCCGAGCAGCACGAGCTGCCGGTCGAGAACCTCCTCACCCCCGACTACCTGCGGCGGGTCCTGTGGGCGCCGCCGTCCACCCGCGAGGACGGTGCGCTCGCCGAGGCGGTGGCCGTCCAGCTGCGGGGGTACGGCGCGCGCGCGTGGCAGATCGACCTCGCGCTGCCCGTCGTCGTCGCGGCGATCCACGCCGGTGACGCCCCACCCGAGGCGCCGCCCGAGGTGGACGAGCAGCCCGAGGCGGAGTGACTAGCCGCTGGGGCTGGGGGACGCGGACTCCGGGTCGAGGACGAGCCTCGACTCCTCGTCGATCCGGGTGGTGATCTCGTCGATCGTCTCCGGCAGGAGGATCGGACCGTCGGCGACGAGCTCCTCGATCTCGACCTGCACGGCGTCCTCCAGCTCGGTCCAGGAGGTCAGCAGCGGCGGGATGTAGATGTCGCGCACGGCGCTGTTGAAGATCCGGCTGTTGACCGGCAGCCGTCCCGGCTGCAGGAAGTCGTCGGAGGTGGCGACCGCGACGTTCGCCGGCACCAGGTAGCCGGCCCGGGCCACGGCGGTGACCGACGGCTCCGCCAGGGCGTGCGCGAGGAAGTCGGCGGCCTCGGGGACGTTCTCGGTGTCGGCCGAGAGGCACAGCCCGGTGATGTCGCCGATGGTGCCGGAGGACTCGATCACCGGCATCGGCATCACGTCGAACTCCAGTCCCTGCACCTTCCGCAGCTCGGGCACCAGCTCCCGGAAGCCGGCGATCATCCCGAGCTTGCCCTCCTTGAACCAGTCCAGGGCAGGCTTCTCCGCGAGCTGCTCGGGGCTGAGGGTGACCTGGGCGTTGCGCAGCAGGGCCAGCGTGGTCTCCAGCGCGGCCCGGCTGTTGTCCCCGGAGAGGGCCAGCGACGTGGGGTCGTCGTCGCTGTCGAAGAGGCTGCCGTCACCCGCGACGATGAACGGCGCGAGCCCGCGCAGGCTGGGCTCGATCGACACACCGCGGGTCTCCTGGCGCGGCTTGGTCGCGAACTCCGCGGCCGCGCTGAACTGCTCGAAGTTCCAGCGGGTGGGAGGCGTCGTCGAGGTGTCCGACCCGGGGGCCGGCAGTCCGCGGGCCCGCATCTTGGCGAAGTCGACGAGCTCGGTGTTGTAGTAGATGACCATCGGGGAGATGCCGTAGGGCATGCACTGGAGCCGGTTCTCGAGGCTGAAGGCGCGCAAGGCGTCGCGGGAGTAGACGTCGCCGAAGTCGATGCCGCGCGCGTCGAGGAGCTCGTCGACGGGTTGCACCTGCCCGTCCGCCTGGAAGGCCGCGAGGTCACCGCGCGAGATCAAGAAGACGTCCGGCAGGTCCTCGCTGCTGCCGAGCTCGGCCATCGCCTCGTCGCGGGTGCGCCAGGACTTCACGGTGACCTGGCTCTCCTCGGAGAGCGAGTTGAACTCGGTGACCATGTCGTCGTAGCCCGCCACCTCGTCGGGAGATCCGAAGACCCCGAAGGTGAGCTCGACCGGGCCGGCCGCCGACGTGGCTGCCGTGGTGGCCGGCGGGTCGGGTGGCCCGGAGTCCGCGTCGGTGCATCCGGCGAGCCCGAGCGCCCCGACCAGCAGGACCGTGGTGACGACGGCGCCCCGGTGGTGCCGGCGCGTCGGCAGGGCACGGGTGCGCGCGCTCACGTGTGCCCTCCTGCGTCGTCCGGTCCGAGCGCCGTGGGCGGCGCCGCCCCACGATAGCGAGTCGACCTGAGAGGGCGATGAGTCCCTGCTCAGGCCAGGTCGTGGAACTCCCGGGCCGCCGCCACCACCTCGTCGAAGCGGGCCCGGTCCAGGGCCGCGCCCTCGCGCCGGACCGTGTCGTCCGGCAAGCCGCAGCAGCCGGTCGAGCCGCACCTCGCTCGGTCGACCCTCGCGGTCCCAGCCGCCGGTCCCGACGTCCATCCAGTGCCGGCCGTAGCGCGCCTCGTCGGCGGCATCGAGGTCGTGGTCCTGGCTCGAGAGCATCAGCGCCAGCCAGTCCGCGCCGTCGCGGGCCAGCAGCAGCGCCGGCCGGTCCTTGCCCTGGGTGGCGTCCTCCTCGTAGGGCACCCAGGCCCACACCACTTCGCCGGGGTCGGGCTCGCCGTCGGCCTCCGGCGCGTAGACGACGCCCGGCGCGCCGGGCTCCGCGCTCGGCTCGGTGGCGGGAAAGAGGCGGCGCCAGAGGCTCATGAAAAGGACAGTACGCCGGACCGGGAGCGCCTCACGGCGCGTGGCCGCTCGAAGCGGCTGATTTCGGGACCCGGGGCTGCCGCGGCCCGGCGTACTGCCAGGAACCAGCCTACGCCGTCAGGCCAGGGAGCGAGCGAGTTCGAGGTGTCCGGCGTGCTCGAGCTGCTCGGCCAGGGTGAGCATCCGCGCGACCTCCTCGGTGCTGGGGCCGTGGGGACTCGGCGGGCGGGAGGCCCGGCCGGTGGCCACGACCCGGGTGAAGGCCGCGGCCCGGAACAGCACGTCGGCGAAGTCGCCCTCGGCAATCCCGCGCAGCACCTGGTCGACCATCCGCCGGAGCTCGTCGGGGCCGGGCGGGTCGGCGACCCCGGCCACCACCTGCGCCACCGGGGCATGGGCGCACCCCGCCTCGAAGTCGGCGGCCGCGGCGATCGGGTCGGCATACACCCAGGAGCGGATCAGGTACAGCCGCCACAGGGCGCCCGCCAGCGAGTCCGCGGGCGACCCCGACCACAGCTCGGCCAGGGTCTCGAGCCCCTCCGAGTCCGCGAGGTGCAGCACCCGGTCGGCGATCTCCGCGTCGGAGCTGTCGTGGGCACCGCGGACCAGCAGCGTCGCGGCCCGGTCCGCCGCCTCGCTCACCAGCATCGGGTCCGCACCCCCCTCGATCGCCTCGAAGAAGCCGGCGCCGGGGGTGGACGGCCGATGGTGCCCTCGCATGCGACACACCCTAGTGCGGCGCGGGTCTACGCAGTCGCAGCCAACGCCTTGCGGAGGCGCTGGTCGCTGACGGGCTGCGCGGTGCCGAGGTGCTGGGCGAAGAGCGACACGCGGTACTCCTCCAGCAGCCAGCGGACCTCCCGGAGACCGGCCCCGGGCGGGCGACCGGGCGGCAGGGCGGCGACCTGGTGGAGGTAGGCCTCCTGGAGCGGCAGCACCTGGTCGAGGAGCTGCCGGTCGTGGGCCACGTCGCGCGCGGCACCGCCGCCGAGCCGGGCGCGCCGCGCCTCGACCGCGGCCAGGTAGCGCGGGTAGTGCCGCAGCCGGGAGAGGCCCGCCTCGCCGAGGAAGCCGTCGGTCACCAAGCGGTCCACCTGGGCCTTCAGGTCCGTGAGGGCCGGCAGCGTGGACATCTCCGCGCGACCCGACAGCGCCTTGTCCGCGGCCCGCCAGGACTCCAGGGCCCGGAACAGGTCACGCACGCCAGCGCGCACCCGGTCGTCGTGCCCGTCGCGGACGGCGGCCAGCAGGTCCTCGTACTCCTGCTCGGTGCGCGGCAACGCCCTCCCGTCGACGACGTCGACGACGTCTGCACGGACCAGGTCGTCGAGGAGCGCGGGCACGGTGGGGTACGGCGTGCCGGCGAGCGCGAGCTTCTGGCGCTGGTCGAGGTCCAGGTCGTCGATCCTCGGGGCACCCACGGCGAGGGTCAGCAGCCGGACGACGCCGAGCCGGTGCCGGGCGATGGCCTCGTCCGCGGAGCCGAACACACCGAGCCCGACCGTGCCGCCCTCGTCCGTCAGCGCCGGGTAGCCCCGGACCTCGTGGCCGGCCCGGGTGTGGGTGAAGGACTCCTCGACGGTGCCGAACGTCCACGACGTCTGCCCGGTCGCCGCCCGGCCGGTGTCCGCGGCGACGGACGCGATCGCGGCCGCGAACGTCGGGCGCAGGGGGGCCTTCAGCCCCTCGAGGTCCTTGCCCCGGGCCTGTTCGCGGCCCTCGTCGTCGACCACCCGGAAGGTGGGCCGGAGGTGCTCCGGGACCTTCGCCCAGTCCCAGGCCTCGCGCGGCACCACGACCCCGGTCGTCGAGCGCAGGTGCCGCTCGAGGGCGTCGAGCAACGGCTCGTCGCCCGGCGGGACCGCGGCCAGGAACTCGCGGGCCCGGTCCGGGGCCGGGACGAAGTTGACCCGCAGCTGCTTGGGCAGGCTGCGCAGCAGGGCGGTGACAAGCTCCTCGCGCAGGCCGGGGACGTTCCAGGAGAAGTCGTCGGCAGCGACCCGGTTGAGGGTCGCCACCGGCACGTCGATGGTGAGACCGTCGTCGGCAGCCCCCGGCTCGAAGTGGTAGCGGATGTCGAAGGACAGGCCGGGCTCGCCCGCCGAGTCCCCGCGCCACGCCGACGGGAAGTCGGTCTCGCGGACCGGGTCGGCCGAGTCGTGCGTGAGCATCGCGGGGTCGAAGGTGAGCAGCTCGGGCCGGCTCCGGCGCTCCTGCTTCCACCACGTGTCGAAGTGCGCGCCACTGACCACCTCGGCCCCCACCCGGGCGTCGTAGAAGTCGAAGAGCGTGTGCTCGTCGACCACGATGCCGCGCCGACGCGCGCGGTGCTCGAGCTCCTCCGCCTCGGCGAGGAGCTTGAGGTTCTGCTCGTAGAAGCGGTGGCGCGTGGACCACTCGCCGTAGACGAGCGCGTGCCGGATGAACAGCTCCCGGGCGAGCTCGCGGTCGACGGAGCCGTAGGAGATGAGCCGGTCGGCGACGAGCGGCACGCCGTACAGCGTGACCTTCTCGTGGGCCATCACCGCGGCGCGCTTCTTGGACCAGTGCGGCTCGGAGTAGGTCCGCTTCACCAGGTGGGCGCCGATCTGCTCGGCCCACTCTGGCTTGATGGCGGCGTTCTGCCGCGCCCACAGGCGTGAGGTCTCGACCAGCTCGCCGGCCATCAGGAACTGCGGGTTCTTCCCCTTCAGCCCGCTGCCGGGGAAGATCGCGAACCGCGCGCCGCGGGCACCGACGTACTCGCGCATCGCGCGGCGTTCGCCCCTCCTTCTCTCGGTGGTCGAGCCTGTCGAGCCCTCGCGCTCGTCCAGCGCACCGACATGCGAGAGCAGTCCGGCGAGCAGCGCCTGGTGGATGCCGTCGGCATCGGGCTGGTCGGCGGGGTGTCCGACCTGGATCTTCATCTCCTTGGCCACCTGGCGGAGCTGGCTCTCGTAGTCCTGCCACTCGCGGACCCGCAGGTAGTTGAGGAACTCGCGCTTGCACATCCGTCGGAAGGCGCTCGACGACAGCTCGCGCTGCTGCTCCCGCAGGTGGCGCCACAGGTTGAGCCAGGTCAGGAAGTCGGACGTCGGGTCCTTGAAGCGGGCGTGCTGCTGGTCGGCCTGCGCCTGGAGCTCGGCCGGTCGCTCGCGCGGGTCCTGCAGTGACAGGGCCGCGGAGATCACCAGCACCTCCCGGACGCAGCCGAGCCGTTCGGCCTCCAGGATCATCCTGCCCAGCCGTGGGTCGATCGGCAGCCGCGCCAGGCGCCGGCCGGTCTTCGTGAGCCGGTTGCCCTCGCCGGTCTGGACCCCCAGCGCCCCCAACTCCTCGAGGAGCTGTCGCCCGGCTTGGACGTTGCGCTTGTCCGGCGGCTCGACGAACGGGAAGCGGCCGAGGTCGCCGAGGTTGAGCGAGGCCATCTGGAGGATGACGCTGGCCAGGTTCGTCCGCAGGATCTCGGGGTCGGTGAACTCCGGGCGGCCCTCGAAATCCTCCTCGGAGTAGAGCCGGATCGCGATGCCCGCCGCGACCCGGCCGCACCGCCCGGACCGTTGCTGCGCCGAGGCCTGGCTGATCGCCTCGATCGGCAGCCGCTGCACCTTGGTGCGCGCGGAGTACCGCGAGATGCGCGCGACACCGGTGTCGACGACGTACCGGATGCCGGGCACCGTCAGGGAGGTCTCGGCGACGTTGGTGGCGAGCACCACGCGACGACCGCCGTGGGGGGCGAACACCTTGTGCTGCTCCGCGGCCGAGAGACGGGAGTAGAGCGGGACCACCTCGACCCCGCCGCGCGCGTGGCCTCCTCCTCGGTGATCCCTGTCGAGATCGCCGAGGGCCTCGGCGGTGTCACGGATCTCCCGCTCCCCGGGCAGGAACACCAAGATGTCGCCCGCGCCCTCCGCGCTCAGCTCGCGCACCGCCTCCACGATCGCCTCGGTCTGGTCGCGGACGACAGCCTCGCCCTCCTCGTCCTCCTCGGGGAGCTCGACGAGGGGCCGGTAGCGGATCTCGACGGGGTAGGTGCGCCCGGAGACCTCGATGATGGGTGCCGGCCGCCCGCGTCGGTCGGCGAAGTGCTGGGCGAAGCGCTCGGGGTCGATAGTGGCCGAGGTGATGATCAGCTTGAGGTCCGGCCGCCGCGGGAGCAGCCGGCGCAGGTAGCCCAGCAGGAAGTCGATGTTGAGGCTCCGCTCGTGGGCCTCGTCGATGATGATCGTGTCGTACTTGCGCAGGTCGCGGTCGCGCTGGAGCTCGGCGAGCAGGATGCCGTCGGTCATCAGCTTGACCCGGCTCTCCCGGGAGGTGCGGTCGGTGAACCGCACCTGGTAGCCCACCAGGTCGCCGAGCTCGGTGCCGAGCTCGTCGGCGATGCGTTCGGCGACCGAGCGGGCCGCGATCCGCCGCGGCTGGGTGTGCCCGATCAGGCCGCCGCCCGTGCCCCGGGCGCCGCGACCGAGCTCCAGGCAGATCTTGGGCAGCTGGGTGGTCTTCCCCGAGCCCGTCTCGCCGGCCACGATGACGACCTGGTAGTCGCGGATGGCGGCGGCGATGTCGTCGCGCCGCTGGCTGACCGGGAGGTCGGCCGGGTAGGTGATGTGCAGCGGGCCGGACCGTGGGGACATGGTGGCGCCATCATGCCCGCCCCACGGTCGTCAGCCGAACGAGTATCCCCCGCTCACGACGTCTCGTCGCCGTCGCCCGGCGCTGCCGACGGCGCTGTCGACGGTGCGGTCGACGGCGGCAGGTTGCCACCAGGGGCGGGCATCTGGAGGCGGCCAGGCCCGCCCTGCCCCTGCTGGCCGGGGAACTGCTGGTGCATGCCCGGGCCCATCCGCCCGTCGCGACCGTCGGGTCCGTCGCTGGCGACGCCGATCGCGGCTCCGGCGAGGCCGCCGATCAGCAGGCTGGCGACCGCCACCGCCGCCACCGCGCGGATCCCGAGGACCCGGTCGCGCCAGGGGACCCTGGGCGCCGCGGGCGCCGCGGGCGGCGCGGCCGGCGGCGGCGTACGCCGCCGGGCCGGGCTGCGCGGGCGGGGTGGGCTCGACGGGCGGCTGCGGCGGGGTCTGGTCACTCATGGTCCCCACCGTGCGCGTCGTCCCTGTGCGGCGGCTGTGCCTGGCACGTGCGTGCCGCGTGAACCGCGCCCCCGCGCGGCGACGGATGCGGCACAGTGGTCGCACAGGATCCGCACAGGAAGTCTCCCCACACTCATGCCCATGGAGCTGACCCGAGCGGACGGGACCCCCGTCCGCGTGCTCGTCGTGGACGACGAGGTCAACATCGCCGAGCTCATCGGCATGGCCCTGCGCTACGAGGGGTGGGAGGTCCGGCTCGCGCACACGGGCACCCGCGCGGTCTCGGCGGCCAAGGAGTTCCGGCCCGACGCGGTGGTGCTCGACATGATGCTGCCCGACTTCGACGGCATGGAGGTGCTGCGCCGGATGCGGTCCGCCCAGTCGGGCGTACCCGTGCTCTTCCTGACGGCCCGGGACTCCGTGGAGGACCGGGTGGCGGGGCTGACCGCCGGTGGGGACGACTACGTGACCAAGCCCTTCTCGCTCGAGGAGGTCGTCGCCCGGCTGCGCGCCTTGATGCGGAGAGCCGGGGCCCAGCAGGTCACCGCGAGCTCGGTCCTCGTCGTCGGCGATCTCGAGATGGACGAGGACAGCCGGGAGGTGTCGCGCGCCGGCACGGAGATCTCGCTGACCGCAACCGAGTTCGAGCTGCTGCGCTACCTGATGCGCAACCCGCGGCGGGTCCTCAGCAAGGCGCAGATCCTCGACCGCGTCTGGGACTACGACTTCGGCGGCCAGGCCAACGTCGTCGAGCTCTACATCTCCTACCTGCGCAAGAAGATCGACGCCGGCCGCGACCCGATGATCCACACCATGCGCGGGGCCGGCTACGTGCTCAAGCCGGCCGGCTGAGATGGCCCGGACCGGCCGCCGGAGGCTCTTCGCCTCCCTCACCTCCCGCCTCGTGGTCACTGCGGTGCTCCTGGTCGCGGTGATCTCTCTCCTGATCGGGACCGTGACCGCACTCGCGATGCGCGACTACCTCACGAGCCGCGTGGACGCCCAGGTCGAGGCCGCTGTCCCGGGCGGCCCCCGGGACAGCGGCGGGGACCGGGACCGCGACGGCGACGGCGACGGGCCACCGCGCTACGCCGGCGTCGGCACCCTGGTGGCCCAGCTCGACGACACCCCGTCCGGCTCGGTGATCGTGCAAGACGACGACGAGGCCCCCCAGCCCCAGGCGCTGTCGCGGGCCGATCTCGACGAGCTGGCCCAGGTGCCCACGGACGGGGAGGTGCACGCGGTCGACCTGCCGGACGTGGGCTCCTACCGGGCGGCGGCGGTCGCCGGGGCGTTCGTGGATCCCTCGACCGGGGCGCGGACGCCGGTCACCCTGGTCAACGGGCTGCCGATGAGCGACGTCGACGACACCATCCGCAACCTGGTCGTCCTGGAGCTGCTGCTCGGACTGCTCGGGGTGGTCGCGGCCGCTGCCGTCGGGATGGTGGTCGTCCGTCGTCAGCTCCGGCCGCTGCGCGAGGTGGCGATGACCGCGGAGCGGGTGGCCGAGCTGCCGCTGTCCTCCGGCGAGATCGAGCTCAGCGAGCGGGTGCCGGCGTACCTCACCGACGAGGCCACCGAGGTCGGCCAGGTGGGGGCATCGCTCAACACCCTCCTGGCGCACGTCGAGTCGTCGCTGGAGGCCCGGCACCGCAGTGAGCAGCAGGTGCGGCAGTTCGTCGCGGACGCCTCCCACGAGCTGCGCACCCCGCTCACCACCATCAAGGGGTACGCCGAGCTGGCCCGCCGGCGACCCGACGACACCGACGCGGTGCTGACCGCCCTCGGCAAGGTCGAGGCGGAGTCGGGGCGGATGACCTCGCTGGTCGAGGACCTCCTGCTGCTCGCCCGCCTCGACTCCGGACGAACGCTCGAGCGGCGGCCGGTCGACCTGACCCGCCTGCTGCTCGAGGCGGTGTCCGACGCCCGCGTCCTGGCCCCCCACCACCACTGGCGGCTCGACCTTCCCGAGACCGCCCTGCACGTCGTCGGCGACGAGCAGCGGCTCCACCAGCTGGTCACCAACCTGCTCACCAACGCCCGCAAGTACACCCCCGCGGGCACCACCGTCACCGTCACCGCCCGCGACGGCCTGCTCGCCGTGCACGACGACGGCCCGGGCTTCCCGCCCGACCTCGTGCCGACGGCCTTCGAGCGCTTCGCCCGCGCCGACACCGCCCGCACCCGCACCCCCGACAGCGGCGCCGGCCTGGGTCTGGCGCTCGTGGACGCCATCGCCACGGCCCACGGCGGCTCCGTCGCCCTGACCTCGGTCCCGGGAAACACGACCGTGACCGTCCACCTGCCCCAGGGCGGCCCGTCCCTCTAGCGCTGCGGCGGAGGCGACGCTAGGACCGGGTGAGCGGCGTGGAGAGGAGGTGCACGCCGCGCTGCCGGGCCCGGAACGTCGCTGCCGGGCGACCGCGACCGACCGGCGAGGGTCGGGTGTGCCCCGTCTCGACGACGAAGTCCTCCGTCTGACGCATCTTGCGCTGGAAGTTGCCGGCGTCGAACTCGGCGCCCCAGACCACCTCGTACACCCGGCGCAGCTCGGTGAGCGTGAACTCCGGACCGACGAACGCGGTCGCCAGCGTCGTGTACTCGAGCTTGGCGCGCACCCGCTCGACGGCGTCCTTGAGGATCAGCCGGTGGTCGAAGGCCAACCGGTTGCGGCCCCGCAGCAGCGGGTCCACCTCGAGCCAGCCCGCCGCAGCAGCATCCGTCCCGGGCCGGGCCTCGACCTGGGCGGGCAGCACGGCGACGTGGGCCACGCTGACCACGCGGCCGCGCGGGTCGCGCCCGGGCGCGCCGTACGTCGCCAGCTGCTCGAGGACGACGTCCCGGACGCCGGTCTCCTCGCGGAGCTCGCGCCGCGCGGCGCTGGCGACGTCCTCGTCGATGCCGACGAAGCCGCCCGGCAGTGCGAGCCGGCCCCTCTCGGGCTCCAGGCCGCGCCGCACCAGCAGGACGCGCAGCTCGTCCTCGGCGACCGTGAAGATCGCGATGTCCACCGTGACCGAGAAGATCGGGAAGTCACTCGTGTAGACCACCTTGACGACATTAGTTGTCCGGATGACAAACCCGCAAGACCCACTACGGTTCGAGTCATGGACCTCGATGCCCTTCCCGCACGGGTCGACCATCTCGTCGTCGGCGCCGAGGTGTCCGCATGAGAACTCTCGACGGCAAGGTCGTCGTCATCACCGGCGCGGCCTCCGGCATCGGCCGCGCCCTCGCGCTGGACCTGGCCCGACGCGGGGCCGCACTGGCGGTCTCCGACATCGACGAGACCGGCCTGGCCGAGACGGTCGCCCGGGTCGAGGCGACCGGGGTCCGGGAGATCCGGGCCGACCGGGTCGACGTGGCCGACCGGGGTGCGATGGCGGCGTACGCCATGACCGTCGCGGACCACTTCGGGCGGGTCAACGTCGTGGTCAACAACGCCGGCGTCTCGGTGAGCGGCAACGTCACCGAGCTGACCTACGAGGACCTCGACTGGATCGTCGGCATCAACTTCTGGGGCGTCGTGCACGGCACCAAGGAGTTCCTCCCGCACCTGATCGCGTCCGGCGACGGGCACGTCGTCAACATCTCCTCGCTCTTCGGGCTGGTCTCCGTGCCGGGGCAGAGCGCCTACAACGCCACGAAGTACGCCGTCCGCGGCTTCTCCGAGGCTCTGCGCGAGGAGATGCTGGTCGCCGGGTACCCGGTCGGCGTCACCGTCGTGCACCCCGGCGGCATCAAGACCGACATCGTCCGCAACTCTCGGGTCTCCGGCGGCCAGGACAAGGACGCCACCGTGGAGATGTTCGACCACCTGGCGAGGATGACCCCGGAGCGAGCGGCGCAGATCATCGTCGCGGCGGTGCTCGCGGACCAGCCTCGGCTGCTGGTCGGTCTCGACGCGCACCTGCTGCACCACACGGCGCGGCTGCTGGGCGCGCGCTACCAGGACCTCTTCGCCCGGGTCAGCCGGCGGCGGTTCCCGAGCCCGCCTGCCTGATCCCGCCTGCATGATGGGGGCGTGAGACCCGAGCCCGGCAGCCGCCTCGACGTCGTCATCACCAAGTGGGGCGACCGGCCGCACTGGGAGTTCTCGGCGACCTACCTCGGCGAGGACGAGCACGGCGCGTGGTTCGGGGTGCCTGCGGGTACGTCGTTCCGCCGACCCGGTGCCGCCTTCTCCTCGCCCAACGACCAGGTCACCCTGCTCCCGCGCGAAGGCTGGTGGGTCGCCACCTTCCACGCGCCGGGCGGGACCACGTGGGTGGACCTCGGCGGCGCGTCGCTGGACCTGTACGTCGACATGACCACGCCCCGCGGAGATCGACGGCTCGACGGTGCGCTGCGTGGACCTGGACCTCGACGTCGTCCGGGGTGTCAACGGCATGGTGATCGTCGACGACGAGGACGAGTTCGCCGAGCACCAGGTCGCGTTCGGCTACCCGCCCGAGGTGGTGCGGGCGGCCGAGGAGTCCTGCGCGACCGTGGTGACCGCCGCAACGGCGGGCACGCCACCCTTCGACGGTGTCGCCTCCGGGGTGTGGCTGGGGCGGCTGCCCTCCTCCTAGGCTGCCAAGGTGCGCGTCGACTTCCACTCCTCCCCCGAGCCGACGCTCGGGATCGAGTGGGAGTTCGCGCTCGTCGACAAGGAGTCCCGCGACCTGGTGAACGCGGCGGCCGCGCTGTTCGAGAAGGCGCGGCCACGGCTGGCCGACTCCGGGCCGGCTGCACCAGGAGATGCTGCGCAACACCGTCGAGGTGGTCACCGGCATCTGCGCCACGGTCGGCGACGCCGTCGACGAGCTGGCGGCGGCGCTGCGGGTGGTCACCGACGCGGGCGACGCGCTCGGACTGGACCTGTTCGGCGCCGGCGCGCACCCCTTCGCCGACTGGTCCGAGCAGCAGCTCACTCCGGGGCATCGCTACGAGGAGCTGATCAGCCGCACCCAGTGGTGGGGCCGGCAGATGCTCATCTGGGGCGTCCATGTCCACGTCGGGGTGCCCGAGCGGGACCGGGTGATGCCGGTGCTGTCGGCTCTGCTCACGACCTACCCGCACCTCCAGGCGCTCTCCGCGTCGTCGCCGGTGTGGGCCGGCACCGACACCGGCTACGCCTCCAACCGGGCGCTGATGTTCCAGCAGCTGCCGACCGCGGGGCTGCCGTTCCAGTTCGCGACCTGGTCGGAGTTCGAGGCGTTCTACAGCGACCAGCTCACCACCGGCGTCATCGACGGGATGTCCGACATCCGCTGGGACGTCCGGCCGGCACCTCACCTCGGTACGATCGAGAACCGCGTCTGCGACGGACTGTCCACCCTGGCCGAGACCGCGGCGCTGGCGGCGCTGATGCACTGCCTGGTGATCGACCTGGACACCCGGCTGGCCGCCGGTGAGACGCTGCCGACCCTGCCGCCGTGGCACGTCCAGGAGAACAAGTGGCGAGCCGCACGCTACGGGCTGGACGCCATCGTGATCACCGACGACCGGTGCACGGAGCGACCGGTCACCGACGACCTGGCCGACCTGCTGGAGCGGCTCGCCCCGACCGCCGAGCGGCTCGGGTGCGTCGACGAGCTCGGCGCCGTGGCCGACATCCCTACGCGGGGCGCGTCGTACCAACGCCAGCGGGCCGTCGCCCGGGCCCACGACGGCGACCTCGTGGCGGTCGTCGACTCGGTCGTGCGCGAGCTCCGTGACGGCCTCTGAGGTCAGTCCTCGGTCGCGCGCCGTCCTCGGCGCCGCCCCCGCACCCGCGACGGCCCGACCAGCCGGGGTCCGGCCAGCCGGCTCTCCAGCCGGCGCGCCTCACGCTTGACCGGCTGGGCGACGTACTCCCCCAGGATCACGCCGGCGGCCAGCGCGATCGCGACCGACGCCGCGGTGATCATCTCCAGCAGGCCGGGCGAGGTGCCGGACCCGCCCTGGGCCAGCAGCGACAGCCCGCGGTAGATCGAGAGGCCGGGCAGCATCGGCACGACCGCCGAGACGACGACCACGAGCGGGGGGACGCGGAACCGTCCGGCGACCCCGTAGCTCACCAGCCCGATGAAGAACGCCGCGACTCCCGAGGCCCACGGGCGCCCGAAGTCGTTGATCTCGAAGGCCTGGAAGATGACCATCGCCACCCCCGCGATGAGCGCGATGGGCAGCAGGATCCGGCGAGGTGCGTACGACGCGAACGCGAACGCGCCGGCGGCCAGCGCGGAGCCCACCGCGGTGACCGTGATGCCCTCCCACCCGGCCCGGCCGGGGACCAGCGGGCCGACGTACACCCCGACCAGGTCGGCCACGCTGAGGCCGACGGTGACGCCGGCGATGATCCCGGCGGTGGCCAGCACCGCCTCGAGCAGCCGCGCGTTGGCGGTGATGTAGAAGCCGGACAGCGCGTCCTGGAGGGCGCCCATGAAGCCGATGCCGGCGAGCAGCATGACGATGTTCGCGGTCACCACCAGCGAGGTGTCGATGCTGATGCCGACCCCGTCCGCCGTCACCGCGAGCAGCGTCGCCACGGCGCCGCCGGCGACCTGCTGGTAGAAGAACGGCAGCCGGCGGCGCGACAGCACCAGCTGGAGCCGGTCGATGCAGACCGCGGAGATGAAGGCGATCGACAGCACCGTCGCGTCGCCGCCCAGCTGCAGGGCGACCGCGGCGCACATGACGCCCCAGCCGACGGTGATCCAGCCGCGCGGGGTGTGGTGCCCGGAGGAGACGATCCGCGCCAGCCAGCGGCGCGCCTCGGCGAGGTCGATCTGGTCGGCCAGCACGTGCTTGACGAGGTGGTCGACCTGGGTGAGGTCCTCGTAGTCGATGTCGCGCTGCTTGACCTGCCGGATCGCCACGAGCGGCGGATCCTCGGGGTCGTTCTGGCAGCTCATCGACAAGGACGTGAAGGTCACGTCGATCTCCGGCTGCTTGAGCCCGAAGTGCCGGGCGAGCGCCTGCATGGTGATCAGCACGTCCGCCGCCCCCGCCCCGGACGACAGCAGCATCTCCCCCACCCGCAGACAGAAGTCGAGCGTCAGGTTGACCTGGCGATCGGCTGGCTCCTCCGGTGACACGTTCGGCATGCTCCCACCCCGATAGTCCGCCGCGAAAATCGCCTCGCACGGGGTGTCGGGAGGCGCTTTTTGCGGCGGACTATCCGGGGGGAGGGGTCATCTCCAGGCGGACGCCCAGCAGACGGACCGGGCGGTCCTGCTCGACCCGGTCGAGGAGGGAGACCGCCGCGTCGGCGAGCACCACCGGGTCGTTGGTCGGGGCAGGCAGGGTGAGGCTGCGGGTGACGGTGAAGAACGGCTTGAAGCGCACCTTGATGCCCACCCGGGCGGCCGGCCGGCCCTCCCGGTCGATGTCCTCGACCACCCGGGCGGTCAGCCGCCGGGCCGCCGCGTCGAGCTCCGCGCGGGTCTCCAGGTCCGTCTGGAAGGTCTCCTCACGCCCATGGGCGCGCGGCACCCACGGGGTCGCGTCCACGGGGCTGGTGTCCACGCCGCGGCCGAGCCGGTGGTACCACGGCCCCATCGTCGGCCCGAGCTCCGCCGCGAGCACCCGGGCGTCCGAGCCGGCGAGCTGGGCCACCGTGTCGAGGCCGAGCGCCGCGAGCTTCTTGCCCGTCTTGGAGCCGATCCCCCACAGGGCGGTCGTGGGCCGCTCACCCATCACCGCGAACCAGTTCTCCTCGGTCAGCCGGTAGTCCCCCTGCGGCTTGCCGAAGTCCGTGGCGATCTTGGCGCGCAGCTTGTTGTCCCCGATCCCCACCGAGCAGTGCAGCGCGGTCGCCGCCAGCACGGCGGCCCGGATCTCCGCCGCGAACGCCGCCGGGTCCCCGAGGTCGCCGTGCCCCGCGCCGGGCCCGAGGAACGCCTCGTCCCAGCCGAGCACCTCCAGCACCACCGGCACGCCGCCCCAGGTCAGGCCGCGCAAGGTCGCCATCACCTCGGCCGAGGCCGCGTCGTACGCCGGCGCGTCGACCGGCAGGAAGACCGCGTCCGGGATCTTCTTCTTGGCCAGCCGCAGCGGCATGCCCGAGTGCACCCCGAACTCCCGGGCGGGGTACGACGCCGTCGACACCACGGCCCGCTCCGTGGGGTCCCCGCGACCGCCGACCACCACCGGCAGGCCCTCGAGCTCGGGGTGCCGCAACAGCTCGACAGCCGCGATGAACTGGTCGAGGTCGACGTGCAGCACCCAGGTCATGACGGGCTCACGACGGGCTCACGACGGGGGCGGCGGCAGCGCGTCGGTCGCCTCGAGCTCGTCCATCCCGGTGACCAGCAGCAGGTCGGCGACCACCGAGCGCAGCTGGGCGAGCACCACCTCGGCCGAGAGCACCGTGGAGCGCTCCACCGAGCCGGTCGCGTGGCCGACGGCCACGATCGCGATCCGGGCTTCGACGGCCATCTCGTTCTCGGCGAGCTGGTCGGCGACCTGGTCGGTGGCCGCGGCGAGCTCCCGGGCCAGCATCGCGTAGGAGGCGGGGATCGGCCGGTGCCGGTAGGCCGCGACCGCCGTGTGCCGCACCAGCACCCGGGTGCTCCGCAGCGCGCGGTCCAGCGGGTCCACGAGGTCGGCCATCCGGCGCAGGTCACCGCGGTGCCGGACCCGGAAGGGCGACGACGCCACCACCGCCAGCCCCTCCGCCGAGGCGTCCTGCAGCTCACGGATGAGGTAGTCGGTGTCTCGTGCGTCGGCCAGCAGCGCCAGCGCCGGGTCGACGTCGCCGGAGACCATCAGCTCGCCCGCGGCCCGCAACAGCTCGGCGATCTTGCGCACCACGACCGCCGCCTGCTCCCGGGGCCGTCGCAGCGGCGCAGCCGGGACCACCGTCGCGGCGACCAACGCCACCGCTCCGCCGATCAGCGCGTCGGTCCAGCGGATGAAGGCGGCGTCGACCCCCGGGACCAGGGTCGCGACCACGATCGACTGCACCGCCGCCTGGGTGACCAGCAGCTGGCCGCCGTCGAGCAGGAACGCCGACGACATGGCGAGCGCCACGATCAGCGTCAGCTGCCAGCCGCCGCTGCCGATCTGGGTGACCAGCAGGTCGGCGATGAGGACCCCGACGGCGACCCCGATCGTCACCTCGGCGACCCGCCGCAACCGCTGGCCGTACGACGTGCCGAGGCTGACCACCGCCGCGATCGGCGCGAAGAACGGCGTCTGGTGCCCGAACACCTCGGCAGCCACGAACCACGCGACCCCCGCGGCCAGCGAGCACTGCGCGATCGCCCACGTCTTCGAGCGCAGCCGGGTGACCCGCCCGGAGAGCGACGTCCGCCCCCGGTCCCAGAGCTGGTCGAACGGCCGCGGCTCCATGAATGCCATCATCCTCGGTGATCCACTTGTGGCGCACCGACCCACCGGCAAGGATCGAGCGGTGGTGACCCCCATCGACCCGACCGCGGTCGGCTTCCTGCTCGCCGAGAACCGCACCCAGCCGATGCACGTCGGCGGGCTGCAGCTGTTCAAGAAGCCGGAGGGCGCGGGCCGCAACTACGTGCGCGAGATGTACGAGGAGATGCGCTCCTACGACTCCATGGACGAGGTGTCGCCGCTGTTCCTCAAGCACCCGACCCGGTCGCTGCGCACGGCGGGGCAGTACGTCTGGGAGCCCGACGAGCTGTTCGACATCGACCACCACGTGCGGCACAGCGCGCTGCCGAAGCCGGGACGGGTCCGCGAGCTCCTCGACCTGGTGTCGCGGCTGCACGGGACCCTGCTCGCCCGTGAGCGCCCCCTGTGGGAGGCGCACCTGATCGAGGGGCTGCGCGACGGCCGGGTGGCGTACTACAGCAAGACCCACCACGCGCTGGTCGACGGCGTCTCCGCCATGCGGCTGCTCGCGAGCACGATGAGCCCCGACCCGGACGAGCGCGGGATGCCCGCCATGTGGGCCAACCGGCCGCAGCGCGAAGCCCAGCGCCCCCGCCCAACCGGTGCGGCTGAGCGACCTACCGCAGCAGGTCATCCGCGGCGCCGTCGCGATCAGCGCCGAGGCCGCCGGGATGCCCTCGGCGCTCGTGACCACGCTCCGCCGGGGCTACAGCAACGAGACCTCGTCGGTCTCGATGTACGCACCGCGGACGATCCTCAACCAGCCCATCACCGGCTCCCGCCGGTTCGCCGCCCAGGACTGGCCGCTGGAGCGGCTGCGGGCGATCGGCAAGGCCACCGGCACCACGATCAACGACGTGGTGCTGGCGATGTGCAGCGGCGCGCTCCGTACCTACCTGCTCGAGCTCGACGCCCTCCCGGACGTCGGCCTGGTGGCGATGGTGCCGATCGGCCTGAACGCCAAGCAGTCCCACCTCGCCTCCTCGGAGGGCGGCAACGCGGTCGGCTCCGTCATGGTCCAGCTCGCCACCGAGCTCGCCGACCCCGCCGACCGGTTGTCGGCGATCCACACGTCGATGCGCGACGGCAAGCAGGCGCTGTCGTCGATGACGCCGATGCAGATCCAGGCGATGAGCGCGCTCGGCCAGGCTCCGGCGGTGATCCCCTCCCTGCTGCGGTTGCACGGCATCATGCGGCCGGCGTACAACGTGGTCATCAGCAACGTGCCAGGCTCGCGCACCCCGCAGTACCTCAACGGTGCGCGGCTCGAGGGCATCTACCCGTTGTCGATCCCGATCAACGGGATGGCGCTCAACATCACCTGCACGTCGTACGCCGACAAGATGTGCTTCGGCCTCACCGGCTGCCGGCGCACGGTGCCGCGCCTGCAGCGGCTGCTCGGCCACCTCGACGACGAGGTCACCGCGCTGGAGCGCGCGGCCGGTGTGGCCTGACTGTCGGCGGAGGGTCCTAGCGTCACCAGCGTGACCGAACGATCACGCACCCGGACCCGCGGCGTCGTGCCCTGGCGCACCGGTCGAGCTGACCCTGCTCGTGACCCGGTCGGGCTGGCTGTCGACCACCCGACCCGACGGTCGACCGCACGCGGCGCCGGTGTGGTTCGTGTGGGAGGACGGTGCGGTGTACGTCGCCACCGATCCGACGTCGCAGAAGGGTCGCAACCTCCGGCACGTGGCCCACGCCGTCCTCCAGGTCGGGGACGGCGACGACGTGATCATCGTCGAGGGCCCGGTCCGGCAGGTCTCCGATCCCGCGGAGCGGCGCCGCGTCGACGCCCTCTACGAGGAGAAGTACGTCGAGCCGGTCACCGGCGAGCGGGCGAGCACGACGACGCCGGGCGCCGGTCTCTACCGGCTCGACGCCGACCGGTTGATGGCCTGGATCTACGGCAACGTCGGAGCGCGCACCGACTGGCGGTGGGAGGTCAGCGGTACGACCGGTTGATCATCAGGTCCATCCCGGCGTCGGGGAGCAGCTTGCGCGCCCGCACGATGGTGCCCGCCCCCCGGCCGACGGGGTAGCGCGCCCGCGGGTGCTTGGTCAGCGCCGCCTTGACGATCTTCTTCGCCACCGTCGACGGCGGCGAGGACATCATCGGTCCGTCGGCGCGCTCCATCAGGTCGCGGATCCGCACGGCCCGGTCCTCGTAGGCCCCGCCCCGGCTGGTCTCGACGAGGCTGTCGCGGGAGATGGTGTTCCACTCGGTGCGGATCGGGCCCGGCTCGATGATCACGACATCGATGCCGAACGGCGACAGCTCGAGGCGCAGAGAGTCCGAGAGGCCCTCCACCGCGAACTTCGTGGCGTGGTACCACGCGCCGAGCGGCTCGTAGAACTTGCCGCCGATCGAGGAGATGTTGATGATCCGCCCCGACTGCTGCGCGCGCATGTGCGGCGTGACGAGCTGGACCAGGCGGGCCAGGCCGAAGAGGTTGACCTCGAACTGGCGACGCGCCTCGTCGATCGGCACGTCCTCGACCGCGCCGTAGGAGCCGTAGCCGGCATTGTTGACCAGCACGTCGATCCGGCCGTGCTCGCCGATGATCCGCTCGACTCCGGCCACCATCGAGGCGTCGTC
This sequence comes from uncultured Actinomycetota bacterium, assembly GCA_963791275.1. Classification (GTDB taxonomy): domain Bacteria; phylum Actinomycetota; class Actinomycetes; order Propionibacteriales; family Nocardioidaceae; genus Nocardioides. The sequence goes on along the minus strand of CAWBRP010000002.1, from coordinate 31,096 downwards.
GGTGACGTCCATCGCGAAGGTGCGGACCCCGTCCGCCTCCAGGGCCGCCAGCTTGTCGACGCGGCGAGCGACGGCGTACGTCGTGAAGCCGGCCTCGGCCAGTCCCCGGGCGGTCTCCTCGCCGATGCCGCTGGAGCCGCCGGTGACGAGTGCGACACGATCGGTCATGACTGCTCCTGGGGGGCGTAGGGGACTTCGGCGGACCAGTCGGTCTCGTCGCGCGTGGCGGCGGCGTGCAGGGCCTCGGCGACCCGGTCGGGCGTGAACGGCCCCTCCTTGCCCAGGGTGCCGCGCACCGTCACCGAGACGGCCCTGATGCCGTCCGGCTTCAGAGTGGTGTCGAGGCTGCGGACCAGGTTGCGGACCCCGGCCTTCTGCACGCCGAGGCTGGCCGCGCGGTTCCAGGGCTTGTCAGCGGCCTCGCTGCCGGTGACCGTGACCCGGCTGCCGGCGCCCATGAACGGGCGGGCGGCCTGGACGGCGGTGAGCAGGGCGCCCACGCCGAGGCCGACGTCCTCGAGGAGCTCGGCCACGGTGAGCTCGAGCGGGTCCTTCTCCCGGAAGGCGCTGGGGTTGAAGTGCAGGACGTCGATGCGGCCGAACCGCTCGCCGAGCCGGGTCACCGCGGCGCGGTGGGCGTCGACGTCGGTGAGGTTCGCGACCTCGGAGGCGACGGTGACGCCGGCGGCGGCCACCTCGTGCTCCAAGGTCGCGAGCACGTCGGGCTGCAGCCCGACCAGCCCGACGTCGTACCCCTCCCGGGCGAAGAGCCGGGCCACCGACCCGCTCACACCAGGTCCTGCCCCGATCACGACGATGGCGGTCATCCGGGGTCCCCGACGCGGTGCGAGCGGAGCGAGCAGCGTGGTGGGGTGGACATGGGGTCAGCCTAGGACGCGCTCCTCGAGGCCGCCCCCGACCGTCTCGGCGACCGCGCGCAGCCGGGCGCGGGTGATGTCGGCGACGGTCGCGTAGCCGGCGAGGGCGGCGTTGGAGCCGGGCCGGGTGGGCTCCGCCGAGTTGACCGAGAGGCACCGGCGGGTGCCGCCGTCGGCGGCGTTCGCCAGTGCCACGGCGTGGCCGGTCGTGCCGCTGCCGGCGAAGAAGTCGAGCACCACGGCGTCGGCCGGCATCGTCTCGAGGACCCGCAGCAACAGCCCGGTCGGCTTGGGTGACTCGAAGACGTGGCCGACGATTCCCTTCAGCTCGGCCACCGCGGTGTCGGTGGAGCCGATCTCGTCGGCCAGCCAGATGGTGCGCAGCTTCTTGCGCCGCCCCTCGTGCAGCCAGTCGCGCTGGAACACGTCGACGCGGGTCGCCGCGCACGCCCTTCATGGTCCGGCAGACGAGGTCGTCGGGCCGCGCGTCGATGCGCGGTCGGCGACCACCGCCAGACCGCCGGCGTGCCGTCGCCGAACACCGGGAGCACCTCGACGGCGCCGGCGAACGGCGTCGTGCGGACCGCGCCGGTCGCCGGGTCGCCGTACACCGGGAAGTGCAGGGTGCCGGCGGTGGCGGGGTTGAACTTCTTGTTCGTGTTGCGCAGCGGCAGGTGCCGGAACCGCCGACCGTCCTGGGTCACGAGCGGGAAGTCGGCCGCGCTCACCGTCGAGGTCGACGGTCGCGTCGAGGGCGCAGGCGCGCAGGTCGCGGGCGTACACGAGGAGGTACTCGTGGCTGGTCGCGAACCCCCAGCCGAGCTGGCGACCCTTGGCGTTGAGGTTCACCACGATCTGCGCGACGAAGTGGGCCTCCCCGAACACCTCGTCGAGCAGCAGCCGCAGGTGGGCGACCTCGTTGTCGTCGATGCTGACGTAGATCGCGCCGGTCGCGCGCAGCACCTCGCGGGCCGCCACCAGCCGCGGCCGCATCATCCGGACCCAGGCGGCGTGCCGGGTGGCCAGGCTGCCGTTGCCGGAGCCGTCCCGGAAGTCGTCGGCGTAGGCGAAGTCGTTGCCGGTGTTGTACGGCGGGTCGATGTAGATCAGGTCCACGGAGCCCGGCGCCAGGGTCGCCAGCACGTCGAGGTTGTCGCCCTCGACGAAGACGTTCCAGGGCCCGGCGGCCACGCTCGAGGGTCAGTGATGCCGCTCATCCTGCCCGACCCGGGCGTGACCTCCGCACCTCCGGCACGTTGACAGACACCATGACGCTCACGCCTTGCGCTCGCTGCCGGTGCCGCCGCGCTCGCCGCGACGCTCGTCGTCGCCGCACCGCCGTCGGCACCGCCGCCCCGACGCCCGGCGCCGCCGCCGCTCCCGCACGCGGCCGCCGCCGGCAAGCCGCGCACGTCACCAACGGTTGCCTCACCTCGGCCCCGGATCCGGGCACGTCGGCCGAAGGTCAAGATCTGCTACACGCTCTTCAAGCCGGCCGGTGCGACCCGTCGGCACCGGGTGCCGATGATCATGCACAGCCACGGCTGGGGCGGCGTCCGGACGACGCGACCCGGCCGCCTTCGCGACGCTGGCTCGACCCGGGTACGGCGTGCTGTCCTTCGACCAGCGCGGGTTCGGCGAGAGCGGCGGCCATGCGCACGTCGAGAACCCGGCCGTCCGAGGGCCACGACGTCCGCTTGCTCGTGCACCTGGTCAGCCGGGCTGCGCTGGGTCCAGCAGGACGGACCGCGGCGACCCCCGGCTCGGGCGCGATCGGCGGCTCCTACGGCGGCGGCTACCAGTTCCTCGGCGCCTTCACGAGCCTGCGCGCGCCGCGGCACCCCCGTCCTCGACGCGCTGGCGCCGGAGATCACCTGGTACGACCTGAGCCAGAGCCTGGCGCCCGAGGGCGTGGTCCGCACCGCCTGGGCGCTCGCGCTGAGCGCGGCCGCGCGCTGCCCGCCGACGCCCTGCCGCCGCAGGTCTACAAGGCGCTGGTCGAGGGCGCCGCGACCGGCACCTGGCCCGACGGCTCCCTCCCGGGCGGCCGAGAACCTCGTCGAGTTCTTCCGTCGGAACGGACCCGCCTTCCACGTCGCCCAGGGCCGCCGGCTCGACATCCCGGTGCTCCTCGGTCAGGGCACCACCGACAGCCTCTTCCCCCTGCAGCAGGGCCTCGCCAACTGGCAGCAGTCGCTCACCCGCGAAGGCCCGCCGCAAGAGCATCTTCGTCGCCTACAACGGCGGGCACGTGCTGCCCGCGGCCTTCCCCCAGGGCGTCGATCGTCACCTCCGACCCGTGCTCGGCGCAGCTCGCCGGCGGCGACCTTCGGCCGACCTGCCCGACCGTTCTTCGACGAGCAGCTGAAGGGCCGACGGCCCCGACCCTCGCCGGCTACGGTCGCTACCACCTGGCCACCCCGACGAGCACCTGCACGACCGTCGACTCGGTCGAGCCGAACCGCGACGTTCGCCGGTCGGCACCGTCGCCACCACCGACCGTGGTCGGCGCACCCGCTGGCCTACGAAGATCGCCGACGGCCCGATCCGGGTCGCGGGTACGCCGTACCTCACCGGCCGGATGACCGCGCTCGGGCGTGAACAACCGGGCCTTCTACGGCCTGGCCGTGGGCACCTCGCCCGTGGACGCCAAGCTCGTGCAGAACAACGTGCTCCCGGTCAACGAGGTGGCCCCGATCACCGACCAGCCGCGCCGGATCACCCTGCCGTCCGTCGCCGTCGACGTACCGGCCGGGCAGTCGTTCTACCTGCTGGCCACGCCGATCAGCGACACGTTCGTCGGCATGGGCAGCCGGGTGGCCGGGGCCATCACGATCGACGGGACCGTGGTGCACCTGCCCGTCGTGGGCTGACGCCGCCGACGCGCCCGGGCCGCGCGGATGTCGGGCTGGCTGGCTGCGCCACCTACCCTTTTCGGCATGCGTCCTCGGAACCTCCCACGGCTGACGGCTGCCCTGACCGCGGTGCTCGCGACCGCGGTGGCCGCCGGGCTGACGACCGCGCCGACCTCCGCGGCCGAGGGTGTGTCCGCTACCGCCGGTGACCGCGGGGAGCGTGGCGACCGTGGCGACCGACCGGTCGACCGCACCACGCACTCCTCCGACGGCGTCCGCGGCGAGATCGCGCCCCGCAGGCTGGGCCGCGCCCTGCCGCCGGTCACCAGCAACGTGATCACCTGGCCGGTCGCGCCGGGCCTGACCTTCACCCAGTGGGACCGCACCGACGAGCGCGGCGTGATCCGTGCCTACCTGATGACCGCCAACCTGTCCACGCCCGGCCTGTCCCTGGACTACCTCGGCACCGACGAGGTCCGCGAGCGTGACGCCGTCCTCGACATGGTGGCCGACGACGCCGCGCTGGCCGGCGTCAACGGCGACTTCTTCGACATCACCGACACCGGCGCCCCGCTGGGCATCGGCGCGGACCGGCAGCGCGGCCTCCTGCACGGGCGTACGAGCGGCTGGAACACGGCGTTCTCGGTCAGCAAGGCGGGCGTGCCGAACATCGGCGAGCTCGAGGTCAAGGCCGACGTGAAGAAGCACCCCGAGCTCAAGGTCGCCACGGTGAACTCCCCCAGCGTGGAGGCCGACCGGGTCGGCGTCTACACGCCCGACTGGGGGCGCACGGTGGGTGACCGGGTCACCGACGGGCAGCGCAAGCGGGTGCGCGAGGTGGTCGTCGACAAGGGCCGCGTCGTCCGCAACCGCACCAAGCTCAGCAACAACCAGAAGATCCACGGCGTCGTCCTCATCGGCCGCGACAAGGCCGCCAAGCGGCTGGCCCGGCTCGAGGTCGGCAGCAAGCTCCGGGTGGCCTACAAGCTCAAGGGCAACCCGCCGGTGGCCCTGACCGGCAACAAGCAGCTCCTCGACGAGCGCATCCGCACCGTGGTCGACGACCGCGAGATGCACCCGCGCACCGCGGTCGGCATCGACCGCGACACCAACAGCGTGCTGCTCCTGGTCATCGACGGCCGGCAGTCCTTCAGCCGCGGCTACACGATGGTCGAGCTGGCCAACCTGATGCTCGAGCTCGGTGCAGAGGACGCGCTCAACCTCGACGGGGGCGGCTCCTCGACGATGGTGGGCCTGCGTCCCGACGGCTTGCTGTCGGTCCTCAACTCGCCCTCCGACGGCCAGCAGCGGCTGGTGCCGGACGGCCTGCAGGTCAGCTACACCCCGCCCGTCGCCCGCAAGTAGCCCGCGCGTAGTCCCGCCGGGAGTAGCCGCGCGTCAGAGCAGCGCGGGGTCCACGGTGATCACCGCGACCGACGTCATCGGGGCGAAGCACTCCTGCATGGTCTTGTTGACCTGCTCGGCCTGGATGGTGAACCCCTCCCGGTCGTCCACCACGACGCCCGGCGGGATGTCGCACCCGACCGAGATCACCGCCGCGGCCGGCACCCACCCGTCGGGGATGCTCGCGCCGGAGACCGCGCCGACGACCTGGTCGGCCAGGTCGGACCGCTCGAACTGACTGACGAAGGCGTCCAGCGCCTCCTGGGTGTCCACAGGCACCGGGGTGGTCGACACCGTGCCGCCCGCGGCCGTCCCGGTGACGATGGCGACCTCGGACCAGCCGGACTCGGGGTTCGTGGAGGTCGGGGAGCCCGGAGACGGCTGTGGCGGAGACGTGGACCCGCGCTCGTCGCCGCAGCCGGCCAACAGCAGCACGGCCACGGCGAGCGCGAGCGGCAGGCGTCGTCGTCCCATATCAGTCGGACGAGCCCCGGACGGCTGCGGTTCCGCCGTCAGGAGGGGAACTGTTGTCCCTTGCCGAGCACCGTCAGCCCGTCCTCGACCATGAAGCCGCGGGCCCGGTCCTCCTCGGGATCGACCCCGACGCGGGCCCCGGGCGGCACCACGACGTTCTTGTCCAGGATCGCCTTGCGCACGATCGCGCCCGCCCCGACGCGCACGTCGTGCATGAGGATCGAGTCGGAGACCTCGGCGTTCTGCTCGACGCGGACCGCGGGTGACAGCACCGAGCGGTAGACGCGGCCACCGGTGACCACGACGCCCGGCGACAGCACGGCGTCCTCGGCGTGCGGGAGCGTGCCGCCCTCGGCGCGCACCAGCTTGGCCGGCGGCTGCGGGCCGTACGTCGTGTAGATCGGCCACTGGAAGTTGTAGAGGTTGAAGACCGGCAGCGGCGCGATCACGTCCATGTGGGCCGCGAAGTAGGAGCTCATGGTCCCGACGTCGCGCCAGTAGTCACGGTCGCGCTCGGTGGACCCCGGGACCGTGTTGTCCCGGAAGTCGTAGACGCTGGCCTCCTTCTTGGCCACGAACGACGGCACGATGTCGCCGCCCATGTCGTGGGCCGAGCCCTCGAGCACCGCGTCGTCACGGACCGCCTGCACGAGAGCGTCGGCGTCGAAGACGTAGTTGCCCATCGAGGCCAGCACCTCGTGCGGGCTGTCGGGGAGTCCGACCGCGTCCGTGGGCTTCTCCAGGAAGTCCCGGATCCGGCTCGGGTCGTCGGGCACGACGTCGATCACGCCGAACTGGTCGGCCAGCGAGATGGGCTGCCGGATCGCCGCCACCGTGCAGCCGGCGCCCGACTCGAGGTGCTGGGCGACCATCTGGGAGAAGTCCATCCGGTAGACGTGGTCGGCCCCCACGACCACGACGACGTCGGGCTTCTCGTCGTGGATGAGGTTCAGGGACTGGTAGATCGCGTCCGCGCTGCCGAGGTACCAGTGCTTGCCGACGCGCTGCTGCGCGGGCACCGGGGTGACGTAGTTGCCGAGCAGGGTCGACATCCGCCAGGTCTGGGTGACGTGCCGGTCCAGGCTGTGCGACTTGTACTGCGTCAGCACCACGACCTGCAGGTAGCCGGAGTTGACGACGTTGGAGAGGGCGTAGTCGATGAGTCGGTAGATCCCGGCGAACGGGACGGCTGGCTTGGCCCGGTCGGCGGTCAACGGCATCAGCCGCTTGCCCTCACCGCCGGCGAGCACGATGGCCAGAACCTTCTTGCGAGCACGGGCGATGGTCATGCTGGTCAGGCTCGCACCCGGTGGTCGAGCTTGTCGAGGGCCCGCCCGGGCGCGGTAGCGTCCGCACCATGCGCGTCGACATCCTGAGCAAGGAGTACCCGCCGGAGGTGTACGGAGGGGCGGGGGTGCATGTCGCCGAGCTCGTCCGCGCGCTGCGCTCGCGTCACGACGTGGAGGCCCGGGTGCACGCCTTCGGTGCTCCCCGCGACGAGGCCGGCACCGCGTCGTACCCCGACCTCGCGGAGCTCGCCGGCACCAACGCCGCCCTGCGCACCCTCGGGGTCGACCTCGCCATCGCGGCGGGCTGCGAGGGAGCCGACCTGGTGCACTCGCACACCTGGTACGCCAACTTCGCCGGCCACGTCGCCTCCCTGCTGTACGGCGTGCCGCACGTGATCAGCGCCCACTCGCTCGAGCCGCTGCGTCCCTGGAAGGCCGAGCAGCTCGGCGGCGGCTACGCGGTCTCGTCGTGGGTGGAGAAAACCGCCTACCTCGCCGCCGACGCGGTGATCGCGGTGTCCGCGGCGATGCGCGACGACGTCGTCGCGTCCTACCCGACGATCGACCCGGGCAAGGTGCACGTCGTGCACAACGGCATCGACACCGCCGACTGGTCGCCGGTGCACGACCCGGAACGGGCGCGCGCGCTCGGGGTCGACCCGGACCGTCCGTCGGTGGTGTTCGTCGGCCGGATCACCCGGCAGAAGGGGCTGCCGCTGTTCCTCCGCGCCTGTGCGGAGCTCCCGGCCGAGACCCAGATCGTGCTCTGCGCGGGGGCCCCGGACACTCCCGAGATCGAGGCCGAGGTGCGCGGCCTCGTCGACGACCTGGCCGCGACCCGCACCGGCGTCGTCTGGATCCCCGAGATGCTGCCCCGCCGCGACGTCGTGGTGCTGCTGACCGCGGCCACCGCCTTCGTCTGCCCCTCGATCTACGAGCCTCTCGGCATCGTCAACCTCGAGGCCATGGCCTGCGAGACCGCGGTGGTCGCGACCGCGACCGGCGGCATCCCCGAGGTCGTCGTCGAGGGCGAGACCGGCCGGCTGGTGCCCATCGAGCAGGCCACCGACGGCACCGGCACGCCGCTCCAGCCGGAGCAGTACGTCGCCGACTTCGCCGCGGCGATGATCGACGTCCTCGCCGACCCCGACCGGGCCGCGGCGATGGGCCGGGCCGGCCGGCAGCGGGCCATCGACGCGTTCAGCTGGGGTGCCATCGCGGACCGCACCGTGGCGGTCTACGACGCGGTGCTGGCCGGCGGCCGCGCAGGCGCCTGACGGCCCTGACGGGCCCTGCCGGGTCAGCCGGGTCAGCCGGCGTGGGCGGCCTCGAGCTCCGCGATGGAGATCCGCTTCATGCCCATCAGGGCCTGCTGCACGCGGCCGGCCTTCTCCGGGTCGGGGTCGCCCATCAACCGCGGCAGGGCGGTGGGGACGATCTGCCAGGAGAGCCCGAAGGCGTCCTTGAGCCAGCCGCAGGCGTCCTGGCTGCCGCCGCCCTCGATGAGGGCGTCGGAGTAGCGGTCGACCTCCTCCTGCGTCTCGACGCCGACCGAGAGGGAGAACGCCTCGGTCAGCCGGTGGGCGGGGCCACCGTTCATCATGATGAGGTCCTGGCCCTGGATCCGGATCGAGGCGATGAACAGCGAGCCGTCGGGCATCCGGGTCTCGTCGAGGACCTCGGCGTCGTCGAACACCTCGACGTACCGCTTGAGCGCGGCGTCGGCGTTGTCGTCGAACCACAGGAACGGGGTGATGGTGACGCTCATTTCACTGGTCTCCTTCGTAGGTGTTGGGGTTGTTGCGGTACTTCGCGGGGGTGGCCAGCAGGCCGTCGAGCTTGTGGAAAGCCTGCATCCAGCCGATCTCGACCATCTCGCTCATCACGTCGGGCACCGGGCCCTGCCGCAGCTCGAGCCGGGTCCCGTCGCGTTCGGGGACGAACTCGAGCGACAGCACCATCCGGGTGCCGTCCTCGAGGCCCGGCCAGCCGACGGCGGTCTCGTAGCCGACGATCAGCGCGTTCTCGACGACCTCGGTCAGCGACATGTCGATGGGCGACTGCTGCGCCGGGTCGGCCTTGCTGACCATGGACATCCGCCAGTGCCCACCGCTGCGGGCGTCGACGTCGACGCTGTCGAGGGGCACCGTGAACATCAACGGACCCATCCACTGCGCGAGCTGCTCGGGATCGGAGAAGGCGCGAAACACGACCTCCGGCGGCGCCGCGAACCAGCGCGACATGGTGAGCTCGTGGGTGGTGTCAGTCATCGCGGTGGTCCTTCTCGTCGGGCCTGTCGGTGTCGTCGGCGCGTTCGCTGTCGGTCTGCTGCATCAGGGCGGCCAGGTGGGCGTCGAGCCGGTCGAAGCGGTCGTCCCAGAGGTGGGTGAGGTGCTCCATCCAAGTCGTCGCCTCCTTGAGCGGCTCGGCGCGCAGGCTGCTCGTGCGCCACTGGGCCTTGCGGTCCCGGGCGATCAGGCCCGCGCCCTCGAGCACCTTGAGGTGCCGCGAGATGGCGGGCAGGCTGATCGAGAACGGTTCGGCGAGCTCGGTGACCGTGGCGTCCCCCCGGCCGAGCCGGGACAGGATGTCCCGGCGGGTGGGGTCCGCGAGCGCCGAGAAGACCCGGCTGAGCTGGTCGGTGGCCATGTGTTTAACCTAAGCGTTAATTAACGACCTTGTCAAGTACGCCGCCCGCTGGACGGTACTGGCAGGCTGGGACCATGACCGAGCTCAACGTCCTGGGCACCGAGCTGGAGCCCTGCGGCACCGACCCGCTCACCGGGTTCCAGCGCGACGGCAACTGCACCTGCGGTCCCGAGGACGTCGGCCTGCACGCGATCTGCGCGGTGGTGACCACGGAGTTCCTCGGTCACCAGGCGTCGGTCGGCAACGACCTCGGCACGCCCCGGCCCGAGTGGGGCTTCCCCGGCCTGCACCCCGGTGACCGGTGGTGCGTGGTGGCGGCCCGCTGGCTGCAGGCGCACGAGGCCGGCGCGGCCGCGCCCGTGGTGCTCGCCGCGACCAACGCCCGGGCCTTGGAGATCGTCCCGATCGAGGTGCTGCGGGCCCACGCCGTCGACGTCCCCGCGGACCCCGGCTCCCTCATCTGACCCACCTATCCGGCCACCACGGACGGCGTCCTATCTGCGCCGGTGGAACCTGACGTCGCCGTTCGGTGTGCGGCTCAGGTCGTAGCGGGCGTCGTGGGCCCGGTGGTGGTGGAACGAGCAGAGCAGCAAGCCGTCGGCCAGGTCGGTCCGACCGCCGCGGCTCCACGGCCGCACGTGGTGGGCCTCCGCCCACGCGGCCGGGATGTCGCAGCCCTCCGCGCGGCAGCCGCCGTCCCGGAGCGCCATCGCCCGGCGCTGTGCCGGGCTGAAGAGTCGCCGGCCACGCCCGAGGTCGAGCAGCTCGGACTTCCCGCCGAGCACCGCCGGCAGGATCCGCGCGTTGCAGGCGAGTCGGCGCACCTCGCCGGGGCTGAGCCGGGCGCCGGCGGAGGTCTCGCCGACCCCCACCCCGCTCTCGAGCGCCGCCAGGTCGATGGTCACCATCAGGGAGACCGGGCTGCCGCCGTGCTGCGGCAGCGCATCGGTGGTCGCCCGCTCGACCATCGCGCAGAACGCGCGCGCCAGCAGCTGGGGGTAGGGCAGCCGTTCCGCAGACTCGGGATCCAGTCGGGGCACACCGGCCGGCTGGGAGTCGACGTGGCCGCGCCGCGGCGACGTGTAGGCGTGCAGCTGGGTGAGCCACAGATCGAGCACCGGGTCGGGCAGCACCAGCACGGCGCGGCTCAACCCGTTGCCCAGCCGATGGGTGGTGATGAGCGCCTGGTCCCACGCCCGGCGCTCGTCACGGACGAGCAGCCGTCGCTCGTGGTCGTCCGCAACCTCCGGGCGCGACCACCTCCAGGATGCGTCGGCCCAGGATTCGCAGCCGCCGCGGCTCGAACTCGGCGGCCCGGGCGACGAGCTCACGCTCGGCCCGCTCGCGGACCTCTGCCGCGAGGTCGGGCGGCAGCTCGTCGAGGCACCGGACGACCACGTCGGCCTGGGCGGCGCTGAACGTGCCGGCGGCCAACGCAGCCGCCACGAGCGGGTAGCGCTCCAGCGACGCGGCGAGCCGCCCGAGGCGCCGCGCCTTCGCGGTGTCCAGCCGCGCCACCTGCGCCAGCCACGCGTCGGCGGACCGAGCACCCACGGCCTCGGCCACGTCGGCCGAGTCGGCGAGCAGCCGCAGCAGGAGCGCCTCCAGGCGGGCCTGTTGGTGGGTCATCGCGACGAGCGCGGCACGCTTCTCCTCGACGGTCATCAGCGTGGTCGAGGCGTCGGCCACCGCGTCGAGTGCGCGCTCGATCGCCGCGGTGCAGCGCAGCACCGGGTGCGGCATCGGGACGGTCGCGTGACTCATGCCGACCACGCTAGGAAGAGCCTCCGACAACGCCGCTGAGGCCTGTGCAGAAGCCCCTATTCGGCGCACGGGTTGTGGACGAAAAGCGGGCCCGGACCGACCCCGATCTTTCCCTGACCTTCACATCCACGGCGCGAACCACGCGAGCAGGCCGACTACTCTGCGGGGCGTGGAGGCAGTGGTACGCACCGACGGGCTGACCAAGGACTACGGTCCGGTCCTGGCCCTCGACGCGCTCTCCGTCGAGATCGGCCCGGGCATCACCGGCCTGGTGGGCGCCAACGGCGCCGGCAAGTCCACCCTCCTGAAGATCCTGCTCGGCCTGGTCGCTCCTACGGGTGGCAAGGCCGAGGTGCTCGGCCACGACATCGACTCCGACGGGGGCGCGATCCGGGCCCTGGTCGGCTACCTGCCCGAGCACGACTGCCTGCCGCCCGACGTGAGCGCCAGCGACTTCGTCGTGCACCTCGCGATGATGTCCGGCCTGCCTCGGGTGGCCGCGCGCGAGCGGGCCGCCGAGGTGCTGCGCCACGTCGGTCTCGCCGAGGAGCGCTACCGCCCGATGGGCGGCTACTCCACCGGCATGAAGCAGAAGGCCAAGCTCGCCCAGGCCCTCGCCCACGACCCCAAGCTCGTGATGCTCGACGAGCCGACCAACGGCCTCGACCCCGCCGCTCGGGACGAGATGCTCGGGCTCGTGCAGCGGATCGGCCACGACTTCGGCATCGCGGTGATCGTCACCTCCCACCTGCTCGGCGAGCTCGAGCGGGTGAGCGACCACGTGGTCGTCCTCGATGGCGGGCGGCTGCTGCGCGCGTCCCGGACCAGCGAGTTCCTCGACGCCACCGGCACCCTGCTCGTCGAGGTCCTCGGCGACCGGGCCCAGGAGCGGATGCAGCAGGCCCTCATCCAGGCCGGCGTGACCGCGACGCCGCGTGGCGCGATGCTCACGGTGGCCCACCACGGAGACGACGCCGACCTCGACGTCCACGACCTGATCCGCGACACGGCGGTCGACCTGGGCCTCGGTCTGGTCCGCATCCAGACGGACCACGGCCGCATCGAGGACGTGTTCGCCGATGCCTGAGCCAACTCCTGGGCAGTCCCGCAGCGTCATCCACGACCTCGGCTACCGGCCCTACACCGGGCCGCGTCTGGGCGAGGGCGCGATCGCCCGGTCGCTGGTCCTCACCGGCTTCCGCAACGCCTTCGGGCTCGGCCGCTCCGGCAAGTCCAAGGCGCTGCCGTTCATCCTGCTCGCCCTCAACCTGTTCCCCGCGGTCATCCTGGTCGGGGTGATGGTGCTGATCGGGCTCGACGAGCTGCCGATCGGCTACGCGGCGTACGCCTCGACCACCCAGGTGCTGCTCGGCATCTTCGTCGCCGCCCAGGCCCCGGTGCTGTTCTCGCGCGACCTGCGACACGGCAGCATCTCGCTCTACCTCGCCCGCCCGCTGCGCGCGTCGACGTACGCCGTCGCGCGCTGGACCTCGCTCCTGCTCGCCACGTTCGTCTTCCTGCTGCTGCCCGTGCTGCTGCTGTACGTCGGCGCGGTGCTCGGCGAGCTCGACTTCACCGAGCAGACGAAGAACGCCGCGAAGGCACTGCTCTTCGGGATCCTGCTGGCCCTCAGCCTGACCGGGATCTCCGGGCTGATCGCGGCCTGGTCGACCCGCCGCGGCTTCGCGGTCGTCGCCACCATCGCCGTGCTGCTGATCGGCAACGGGATCGTCACCGCCATCATGGGCATCGCCGAGGAGGAGGGTCGGCCGAAGGTCGGCGAGATCGCCGGGCTGTTCTCGCCGTACTCCCTCTACCGCGGCTGCATCACCGCCTTCGCCGACGGCACCGCGCTGACCCCGCCCACCGGCACGGCGATGCAGGCCGCCTACCTCGTCGTGTTCGTCGGGCTCTCGGTGTTCTGCCTGGCCGCGCTGATCTGGCGCTACCGCAGGATCGCGAGGTCCTGACCCGATGAACACCCCACCACGCTGCTCGCTCCGCTCCCACCGCGTCGGGGGCCCCGGATGAGCACGATCAGCATCGACTCCGTGTCCCGGTGGTACGGCAACGTCGTCGCCGTCAACGGCATCTCCATGACCGTGGGGCCCGGCGTCACCGGCCTGCTCGGCCCCAACGGCGCCGGCAAGACCACGCTGATCGCGCTGATGGCCGGCTTCCTCGCGCCGTCCGCGGGCAGCGTCACCCTCGACGGCACCGCGATCTGGCGGCACACCGACGCCTACAAGACGATCGGGCTGGTGCCGGAGCGCGAGGTGAGCTTCGGCTACCTCACCGGCCGCCAGTTCGTGCTCGCCAACGCCGAGCTCCACGGGCTCGCGGAGCCCGGCGCCGCCGCCGAGCGCGCCCTCGAGATCGTCGAGATGGTCGAGCCCGCCGAGCGCCGGATCGGCACCTACTCCAAGGGCATGCGGCAGCGCGCCAAGCTCGCGTCCGCGCTCGTGCACGACCCCGCGGTGCTGCTGCTCGACGAGCCGTTCAACGGCGTCGACCCGCGCCAGCGTCTGCACCTGATGGCCCTGCTGCGCCGGATGGGCGCGGAGGGTCGCACCGTCCTGTTCTCCAGCCACATCCTCGAGGAGGTCGAGCAGGTCGCCCGGCAGATCGAGGTCGTCGTGTCCGGCCGGCATGCCGCGTCCGGCGACTTCGGGCAGATCCGCAGGCTGATGACCGACCGGCCGGTGCAGTACGTCGTGGTCAGCGACGGGGACCGCGCCCTCGCCAGTGCGCTGATCGCCGAGCCCTCGGTGGTCGCCGTCTCGCTGCGACCCGCCGGCGGCGTCGACGTCTCGGTCTCCGACTTCGGCTCGTTCGCGGTCCGGCTCCCGCTGCTGGCCCGCGACCAGGGCGTCCGCATCCTCGAGCTCGCACCGACCGACGAGTCGCTCGAGAGTGTCTTCGCCTACCTGGTGGGTGGGTGAGGATGAACGCCACCATCGCCCGCCTGTCCGTCCAGGCGCTCTTCGGCCGCCGCCGCGGCGTCGTGCTCGTCCTGATCCCCGGCATCCTGGTGGCGCTGGCCATCATCGTCCGCGCGCTCACCGAGGAGGGGACCGGCTACGAGGCGGTGCTCAGCCTCGGCTTCACCCTGGCCCTCCCGATCGTGGCCCTGCTCTCGTCCGCTGCCGTCCTCGGCCCCGAGGTGGACGACGGGTCGATCGTCTACCTGCTCGCGAAGCCCGTGAGCCGGCACGTCGTCGCCATCAGCAAGTACGCCGTCGCCTGGGCCACCACGATGGCGCTCGGCGCGTTCCCGCTGCTGGTCAGCGGGTTGATCATCGACACCTCCGACCCGCGACAGGCCCTGGGCTGGCTGGTCGCCGGGATCGTCGCGGGGACGACGTACACCGCTCTCTTCCTCGGCCTCGCCGCCCTCACCCGGCACGCCGTCGTCGCTGGGCTGCTCTTCGTGCTGCTCTGGGAGGGCCTCCTGGGCAACCTCTTCACCGGCATCCGCTGGCTCGCCATCGGCGCCTGGGGCCGCGACGCCGGGCACGCGGTGAGCAGCGCCATCCAGAGCTCCGACACGGGTCTCACCTACGCGCTGGTCGCGGCCGTCGTCGTCTCGGTCGGCTCGGTGTGGTTCGCGGGCGACCGGCTGCGGTCGTTCACGCTCCGCGGGGACGAGTGAGCCTCGACCCCCGACTGCGCGCGGCGGTGGACGCGAGCCTCGCGTGGTACGTCGATCTCTACGCCGCCCACGGCGTCCGCGCCACCCTCGACGGTGGGCTGTTCAAGGCGCTCGACCCGCCGCCGCCGCTGCACTCCGGCGCGCTGACCCTGGCCCGGCTGCGGGCGTCGCCGACCAGGACCTCACCGAGATCGGGCAGCGCGTCCTCTTCGAGGCGACCTGGCTGCACCGCCCGGCCCGACGGTCGACCCAGCCGTCCGGCTGGTCCCGGGTGACCACCGACCGACGGCCTGGCCGCCTGGAACGCCGCCGGCGACACGGCCGGCGTCGTGCTGCCGAGCCTCCTGGCCGACCCGACCTTCGCCGTCCTCGAGCACCGCGACGCCGACGGGATCACGACGGGCTGCATCGCCACCCTCGGCACCGGCGCGGTCTACCTGTCCAACGTGCACGCCGCGCCGGGCCACGCGACCGACTGGCAGCAGGTCGTCGACGCGGTCGTCGGCGACCTTCCCCGACCGTCCCCTCCTGGGCTACGAGCACGGTGGCGACCTCGCCGAGGCCCGCGCAGTCGGCTTCGACGAGGTCGGCGCCAAGCGGGTGTGGGTCCCGGCCGACTGAGCGCGGCGTGCGCAGATCTACCCACGCGTCCCGTCACCAGGATGCGTCGTCCTCCCGACGCGGCCGGGCCGCCCGCGCTCCTAGCGTCGTGAGCATGGACACCACACACCTCGAGACCGTCATCATCGGCGCCGGCCAGGCCGGCCTGGCCACCGGCTACCACCTGAAGCGTCGCGGCCGCCGGTTCGTCATCCTCGACGGCGGCACCCGCATCGGCGACCAGTGGCGCCGGCAGTACGACTCGCTCCGGCTCTACTCCCCCGCGAAGTACGACGGCCTGCCGGGCCTGGCGTTCCCCGGCCCGGCCTGGTCCTTCCCGGGCAAGGACGACGTCGCCGACTACCTCGAGCAGTACGCCGCCCACCACGACCTCCCGGTGCGCCTCGGGGTCCGGGTGACCGGCCTGACCCCGCGGCCGGGCGGCGGCTTCACGGTCACCACGACCGACCCGGCCTGCCCGACGTACACCTGCGACAACGTCGTCGTCGCCACCGGCACCTTCGGCCGGACCCCGTCGGTCCCCGAGTTCGCGGGCGAGCTCGACCCCGGCATCCTCCAGCTGCACTCGAGCGAGTACCGGCGACCCGGCCAGCTGCGCGACGGACCCGTGCTGGTGGTCGGCGCCTCCCACTCCGGCACCGACATCGCCTACGAGCTGGCCCAGACCCACCCGACCACCCTGGCCGGGCGCGACTGCGGCCAGATCCCCGTGCGGTGGGACTCCCCGCTGCTGCGGGTGGTCTTCCCCGTGATGATCGCGGCCTGGCGGCACCTGCTGACCCGCCGCACCCCGATCGGACGCAAGGAGATGGGGCACATCCGCGCGCACGGCGGCCCGATGCTGCGGGTCAAGCGTGAGGACCTGGCGGCGCGCGGGGTGGAGCGGCTCACCGACCGGGTGACCGGCGTCCGCGACGGGCGGCCCGTCGTGGGCGACCAGGCCCTCGACGTGGCGACCGTCGTGTGGGCGACCGGCTTCCGGCAGGTCTTCGACTGGATCCACGCCCCGGTCGTGGGCGCGGACGGGTGGCCGGTCGAGATGCGTGGCGTGGTCGAGGACCTGCCCGGCCTCTTCTTCTGCGGCCTGTGCTTCCAGTACTCCTTCAGCTCGATGGTGCTGCCGGGGGTCGGCCGCGACGCGGACTTCGTGGCCGAGCGGATCGCCGAGCGAGCCGACTCACCCGACCGCCGTCCCGGTCGGCTGAGGGGTGGCCCGCGAGGTCGTAGGCTCGGCCCAGGAGGATCGTGCGATGGGCGTGCTGGAGGATCTCGACCGCGCGCGGCAGACCTACGAGCGCGGCGACTGGGCCGCCGCCTTCGACGACTGGTCCGGCGTCGACCCGGCGGCGTTGAGCGCCGACGACCTGGTCGCGATGGGTACCGCGGCGTACCTCGTGGGTCGCCGCGACGACGCGACCGACGCCCTCCAGCGCGCGTACCGCCTGCATCTCGAGCGCCGGCGACCCCCGGGCCGCGGCCCGGTGCGCGTGCGAGCTCGGGATGTTGTTCGCCACCAACGGCGAGCCGGTCATGGGTGCCGGGTGGGCGGCCCGCGCGGAACGGCTCCTCGACGACCTGGGTGAGGACGTGGTGGAGCGCGGCTACGCCGACCTGCGCCAGATGTACGCCCACCTGGGGGCCGGCGAGCTGGCCGACGGCGCGCGCTGCGCCGCCTCGGTGGCCGAGCACGGGCGTCGCTTCGGCGACCCTGACCTGCTGGCGATCGGCCTCGCGGCGCAAGGGCGGATCTCGCTGTACTCCGGCGGGGTGCCAGCGGGGCTGGCGCTCTTCGACGAGGCGATGCTGGCCGTCGCATCCGGCGAGGTCTCCCCGATGTTCGCGGGGCTCGTCTACTGCGTCATGATCGAGGGCTGCCAGGAGGTCTCCGACCTGCAGCGCGCCGCGGCCTGGACCGCCGCGCTGTCGAAGTGGTGCGCGACGCAGCCCGGGCTGGTCGCGTTCACCGGCCAGTGCGCGGTGCACCGCGGCCAGATCATGCGCCTGCGTGGCGCCTTCCGGGCGGCGATCGCGGAGTACGACGGCGCCGTCTCCCGCTATCTGGCGTCCGACTCCCCGGCGGCCGCCGGCCTCGCGCTGGCCGAGCGTGGGGACGTGCACCGCGTGCTCGGCGAGCTGGACGCCGCCGAGGTGAGCTACGAGCGCGCCGCCGACCACGGCTACGAGCCGCAACCCGGGCTGGCGCTGCTCTGGCTGGCCCGCGGCCGCACGCGAGCCCGCGGTCGCCGCGGTCCGCCGGCTCCTCGCCGAGACGCCCGACGCCGTCGGCCGGTCGCGGCTGCTGCCGGCCGCGGTCGAGGTCCTGCTGGCCGGCGACGACCCCGTCAGAGCCCGGGCGGTTGCCCTCGAGCTGGAGGCGATCGCCCGCGCCTTCGGCAACGACGCCCTCGCCGCGATGGCCGCGCACGCGGTCGGCCGGGTCGAGCTCGCCGACGGCGACCCGGCCGGCGCCCTCCCCTACCTGCGCAAGGCGCGGACGCTGTGGGCCGCGATGGAGGCGCCCTACGAAGCCGCCCGCTCCGGGGTCCAGGTGGCCTGCGCGCTGCACGCCCTGGGCGACGACGCGTCGGCCACCGCGGAGGTCACCGCCGCCCGGCGGGTCCTGACCGACCTGGGCGCCCGGCCCGCCGCCGACGAGGCCGCCCGGCTGCTGACCCCGACCGCCCTGCCCGACGGGCTCACCGAGCGGGAGGCGGAGGTGCTGCGGCTGGTGGCGAGCGGGCGGAGCAACACCCAGATCGCCGCCGCCCTCATCCTCAGCGAGAAGACCGTGGCCCGGCACCTGAGCAACATCTTCCGCAAGATCGAGGTCGGCTCGCGGACCGCGGCCGCGGCGTACGCCTTCGAGCACGGCCTGGCCTGACAGGTCACGACCGCGTCACGGAACCGCCTCTCTTCGATAACGCCGAGCGGGCCCGGCGTGCCCTGACCCGGGGCTGACCTGCGCAAACACCGTGCCAGCGGTGCTTTCGGCGCGCTCCGAATGATGGTGGGTGCGCTCGCTGCGACCCCAAGGTCGAAGCGGCGGTGCCGGCATCCGCGTTGGCGCTCGGGGCCGGCACCGCCACCAGTCCGCACAGCGAGTGAGAGGGATGGGGAGCGCATGAGACGACGCAGCACGATGCTCACGGCCACGGTGGGGGCGGCACTGCTCGTCCTGACCGCCTGCGGGAGCGGCGGGGACCCAACGCCGAGCGGCGGGGAGGAACGGGACTTCCAGGACTCCGACACCGACATCGCCAAGGTCGCCGACCGGAAGGGTCCGGCCCCCGAGATCGACGGGGCGACGACCGGTGGCACGGTCACGGTCTACATCCCCGGCGACCCCGGCCCCGACTCGCTCGACCCCACCATCGGCTGGTCGGTGGTCGGCAACTCGGTCCAGCAGGCCCTGACCAACCGCTCGCTGACGCAGTTCGCCCGCGATCCCGAGAGCGGCAAGATGGTGCTGGTGCCCGACCTCGCGGTCGACCTCGGCACGCCCAACAAGGACTTCACCGAGTGGACCTTCCAGCTCCGCGACGACGCCACCTGGGAGACCGGCGACCCGGTCACCGCCGAGGAGGTCGCCTTCGGGATCACCCGGTCGCTGGACTCCGAGACGCTCCCCGGGCCGGGCACGGCGTACTCCACGCCGTACTTCCTGGACGGTGACACCTACGCGGGTCCCTACTCCGACCCCGACACGAAGTACGAGGGCGTCACCTTCGACAACGACGCCAACACGGTGACCATCAAGATGTCTCAGCCGTTCCCGGACATGGACTACTGGGGCTCCTTCATGGCGATGGGCCCCGCGCCGCTCGGCGACGCGTCCGACCCGCCGGACTACGGCCACCGGCCGCTCTCGACCGGGCCCTACAAGATCGAGTCGTTCTCGCCCGGTGACCAGCTCGTGCTGGTCAAGAACGACCAGTGGGACGCCGACTCCGACCCGGCCCGGCACCAGTACGTCGACCGCTGGGTGGTCAAGTACAACCAGGACCAGGCGCAGGTCGACGAGATCATGCTCAGCGGCAACACCCAGTCGCGCACGTCGATCTCCGACAGTCTCGGCTCGGACAACTACACGAGGGCCAACGCCGAGCTCGGCGACCGGCTCGTGCAGCAGTCGACGCAGTGCTTCACCGCCCTGGCGCCGGACTACGAGCAGATCACCGACCTCAACGTGCGCAAGGCGATCGCCTACGCCTATCCCTACGAGAGCAACTGGCTCGCGATCGGGGAGGTGCCCGGCGTGACCCGGGTGCCGGCCAGCTCGATCATGCCTCCGGGCATGGCCGGCAAGCCGGACTACTACCCCGACGGCGAGCAGTTCACCTTCAACCCGGCCAAGGCCAAGGCGCTGCTGGCCGAGGCGGGCTACGCGCCCGGCGAGTACGAGCTCACGCTCGCCTACTACGAGCCCGACGCCCTGGCCGTGGCCGGCTACAACCAGGTCAAGAAGGGCTACGAGGAGGGCGGCTTCAAGGTCCGCGGCATCCCGATCCAGGACTCGCCGTTCGACCTGTACGCCGACCCGGACAACAAGGTGAACAAGGAGCTCAACCTGCGGCACGTCAACTGGTGCTCCGACTGGCCGTCGGGCCTGACCATGCTGACCCCGCTGGTCGGGACGGGCGCGGAGTACAACTTCGCCCGCTTCTCCGAGCAGTCGGTCGACGACGAGATCGTCCGGATCCAGACGCTGCCGCTCGACGAGCAGGCCGCTGCCTGGGGTGCGTTGGACGAGAAGATCGGGACGGAGTACCTCCCGATCATCCCGACGGCGTACGTCAACGATCTCTACGTGTTCGGCGAGGCGATCGGCAACCCGACCGGAGACGGTGCCCTCGGAGCACCGAACTTCAAGGACCTCTACGTCACGGACTGACCGGCGTCGAGGCACACCAGCCACCCACGAGACGGGCCCCAGCCTCCCGTCTCGTGGGTGGTCCCCCTGCCGCCCTCGTTATCGAGCGTCGCTTCTTTCGTTGGTCGAGCTTGTCGAGACCATCACGCGCTCAGCGTCGCCTCCGTCACCGCGGCCCCCTGTCGACCGCGGCCCCCTCGTTGGTCGAGCTTGTCGAGACCATCACACCGCTCACCGCGGCCCCCTCGTTGGTCGAGCTTGTCGAGACCATCACACCGCTCACCGCTGCGGGAAGATCAGCGCGTGCCCCAGGTCGGTGCGCTCGTAGAGCACCTCCCGACCCCGTCGTGAGGACTGGAGCAGGCCCGCCCGCTGCATCGCGGTGAGGTGCTCGCTGACGGTCCCGTTCGAGAGCCGCAGCCGGCGGGCCAGCCGCGTCGTGCTGCTGGGCGCATCCAGGTTGGCCAGGATCGCCACCCGCGACCGGCCCAGCACCGGGTCCAGCCCAGGCGCCTCCTGCGCGCCACCGGCCTCCCAGAGCCGACCCGCCCCGCGCGCGGCGTAGCTCACCACCGGCGGCGCCGAGTCGGGCTCGGCCACCAGGCACGGCCAGCGGAACACCGACGGCACGAACCGCACGCCGGCCCCGCCCGCCGACCGGTGCTCGTGGTGCCCGGGCATCTCGAGCCGCAATCGCCCGTCGCGATAGGTGATCCGCTCGTGCAGGCCGCTCAGCGTCGACCCCACCCCGTCCGAGGCGAGGGAGCGCGAGCGGTAGGCGAGGTCGGCGCTGGTGATGTCGGTGACGCGCTCCCACAGTGGTGCGAGCACGCCCGACCAGTACGACGTGAGCGCGCTCGCCGTCTGCTCCATGAGCTGGGCGGGGCTCGTCCGCTGCCAGCGCGCCTGGAGCGGTTGGCTCTGCCGCAGCATCTCCAGGTCCCGACCGGCGACGCCCTCGTCGCCGTCCGCGATCGCGGCCAGCGCGTCGCGCGGCTCGACCGAGGTCCGGTGCGGCACCGGGGCGAGCAGGCTCGGGCACCAGCGGTCCGAGGCCATCATCGCCATCAGCAGGTCGTGGTCCCAGGTGGGCTCCGCCACGCGCTCGACGAGGGCGCCGTGCAAGGCGTGCTGGCGCGGGTGGGCCAGCACCCCGAGGCTGGCGACGGTCTCCCAGACCGGGTCGGGGGCGAAGCGGATGGCGGCCACGTCGTCGGCGCCCAGGAGGAGGTCGACGTGCGACGCGCGGTCGCACGCACCCGCCCGCTCGGTCGTCTGTCCAGCCATCGGCCGACCTCCTGGATCGTCATCCAACCGCTCCGCGGTGACGGTCCGGAGTCGGTGTGGTCACCGTCCGATAACGGGACTGCCGTGGATTCGGCGGGTGCCGAATCCAGGCGCATCTGACGCGCGAACAGCCTGGCCCGAACCCGCGGGCGGCCCGGCTAGGAGCTGTCGGGGTCCCAGGTGATGGTGCCCGCCTGGTCGCTGCCGAGGTAGCCGGACTCGCCGTACTCGTTGGTCGCGTAGCCCCAGATCCAGGTGTCGTTGTCGCTGTCGCCCGGCGCGCGGACGATGGAGTACCACGACTGCGGGTCCTCGACCTTCGCCCGCGCCTGGTCGACGACGGAGACCACGACGGTCGGGTCGATGTCCGCCAGGTCGAATCGCTCGTAGGCGCTGGTGCTCTTGCTGCCGCTCTCGTCCAGCTCGCCGTCCCAGTAGAACGAGTGCGTACGGTCCGTCGTCGCGTCGACCGGGACGCTCACCACGGCGTACTCCGAGTAGAGCACCGCCTCGAACACCGTGCTCGAGCCGGTCTCCTCCTCGAGCGCCGCAACCAGGTCGTCGAAACCCTCCGGACTCAGGACGTTGACCTCGCCGCGGTCCGGCTCGGCACCGGGCGCGGGCGGCAGGTCGTCGCTGTCGATGGCCGAGGACACTCCCGAGGCGATCTGGACGACGATCGCGATCACGCCGATGACCAGGCCGATGGGGATGAGCAAGAGGAGCAGCAACAGACCCTTGTTTCCGCCGGTCCGCTTGGGCTTCGCGACGGGCACGGGCGTGTCGACCTGGACCTCCGCCTGGCCGTACTGCGCCGGCGGGGGTGGCGTCTTCGGCAGCTGCAGGTCGTGGGTGAGCATCTGGACCTCGGCCATGGTCTGCGCCTGCAGCAGGCTCTCGACCCGCTTGTCGCGGTCGGCCTCGATGATCTGCCCGTCCGCCCACGCCGCCTCGACGACCTCGATCGCCTGGTCGCGGTCCTGGTCCCGCGCGCGCTTGTCATTCCCGGCCACGTCCGCAGGGTAGGGCCTCGGCCGCTTCCGAGCAGCCGTTCGCTCGTGGGTCGATCAGCCAGACGCCAGGAAGGCCCGGAGACGGTCACGCACGGTCAGTCGGTCACCCAGGTGGCCTTCGCACCGCCGGCGCGGGACGAGTTCACGACCATCGAGCCCTCCTCGAGCGCGACCCGGGTCAGGCCCACCCGCGGGACGGTGACGTCGGTGCCGTCGTACAGGACGAAGGGCCGCAGGTCCACGTGCCGCGGCTCCAGCCGGCCGTCCACGACGGTCGGGTGCGTGGACAGCATCACCACCTCCTGCACGATCCAGTCCTCGGGTGCCGACACGATCGCCGCTCGGGCTGCGTCGAGCTCCTCGTCCGTCGCTGTCGGGCCCACCACCACGCCCTGGCCACCCTGGCCGTCGCGCGGCTTGACGACCAGCTCACGCACCCGGTCCAGGGCCTCCTCACGCCGCGCCTGGTCGAGCACGTCGTAGGTCTGGACGGAGCGCACGGTCGGCTCCTCCTCGAGGTAGAACCGCACGAGGTCGTCGACGTAGGCGTACACGAACTTGTCGTCGGCCGCCCCGGCGCCGTACCTGCTGACCATGCCGAGCTGTCCGGACCGGAGCGGCTCGAGCATCAGCTCGGCCAGCGGCGTGAGCTCGCCGGACGGGGTGCGCACCTCGTCCTGGTCGGTGCGGCGGTAGACGGCGCGCACCCGCCGGCCGTCGTTCAGCTCCAGCCGGTCACCGCGACGTCGCAGGTCCTCGGCGCCGACCAGCTCGAGGTCGGCGATCGAGGCGAGGGCCTGGTGGTCGTACCACGCTGCGTTCTGCGGGCCGTCGCTCAGCAGCACCAGCTCGCCCTCGACGTCGGGGGCGGCCGCCTCCATGCACCCGCGCAGCGCCGAGCGCAGGGTCGCGCGCACGTCGTCGTCATCGTGCTCGAGACCGAGCACGTCGGCCAATGCCGTCGCCGCCGCCAGCGCGTAGGCGAGTCCCGACGGGGTCCGGAGGTTGTCCTCCAGCACCCGGAAGCGCCCCTCCGCGTCACGCACCACGTCGAGTCCGGCGAGGGTCACCCACGCGCCGGGCAGCGCGGTGTCCTTCAGGTCGCGCTCGAAGTAGGACGTGCCGGCGACGACCCGCTCCGGGATGATCCCCTCCGCCACGACCCGCCGCTCGCCGTAGAGGTCGGCCACGAAGGCGTCCAGCGCCCGCATCCGCTGCGCCAGACCCGCTGTCAGGTCCGCCCACTCCGCTGCGGACAGGATCCGCGGGATGGGGTCGACCCGGAAGGCGTGCGGGTCCTCGCCGGTAAAGGTCACGTCCCGCTCGGTGAGGAGGTCGTTGAGGGAGGCCGTCAGCGCGTCGAGGTCCCGCCCGGCCAGCCGCGAGAACACGGCCTCGTACGCCGGCCGGAGCCGACCCGGAGCTTCGAAGGCCTCGTCGTAGCCCGAGCCGACGTCGTACTCAGCGGATCCGGGCAGGGCGGGAGACGGGTTCGGCATGGTGGCCACCCTGCCACCTCGGGTGGCCGCTCCTGCTACTGCTGCCGCTGCTCCTGCCGGTTCTTGTCCCGGTTCTTCTTGTTCTTGCCCGACTTCTTCGACTTGGTGATGTCGCTCGGCGGCAGGTCCGAGCCCGGCGAGAGGAAGTCGGTGACGTTCTCGACGACCGGGTCGGTGATCGAGGCCACGGCGGCCGGCTTGAAGTAGAGCAACGAGCCGAGTCCGACCACGAGGGCGAGGGCGATCGCCGTACCCCTGCCCAACCTGTACGACGGCTTGGTCCGGATCCGCTTCGGCCGCTTCTCCTTGGGCTCCTTGGCCGCCTTGGGCTCGACGCACCGGCTCCGGCTCCGGCTCGGCCGATGCCGACTGCGACTTGAGCGCGTCCTCGAGCTGGCGGATCAGGTCGTTGTGCAGGTACGCCGGTCCGCGGACCTCCTGCTGCTCGTTGCGCAACGTGGCGACGAGGTTCTCGGTCGAGCAGACCAGCACGTCGCCGAAGCGCTCGGAGACCCAGTCCTCGCGGACGAAGCACAGCACGGGGTGCACGGTGCTCGGCGGCAGCATCGGCGCCAGCGACGCGATCGACTTGGCCATCTCGGCGACGCCGGTCACGGCCTTCTGACGGGCGCGGCCGTTCTGCCGCAGCACGCCGCCGGTCACGGTGACCGAGCCGGTCCAGATCTCGGTGTCGATGACGTACACCTGGCCGTTGCCGATCACCACGTGGTCGACGTTGGACTGACGACGACCCGGCCGCCGCACGTCGTGCAGCACGGTCCACCCGTCGTACTCGAGCTCTCGGAGCACCAGCGCGGTCGCGCTCAGGCCCACCACGCCCTGCTCCCAGTGCGCGGTCGGATCCGGCGACTGCTCAGCGTGCGTGCGCTCGGCTGTTGCCTGCGCTGATTCCCCACCCATGTGACCCTCCCCAAGTCGTCTGAGAAGGCTACGTCGGCTTCTCGTCGCGAGGAGTGGGAATCGCTACTTTTGTCTATCCCGGGACGACGTGCGCGTCCGGTCCCGGGTACGTCAGCCCCTCGTGACCATCGCTCCACCGCACGACGTACGGCGGGGCTCCAGCCTGTCCGTGCACCTCGAGAATCTCGCCCTCGCGACGCGGCGTCGCGACCTTCGCACTCTCGACGACCAGCCGGTCGCCGACCTTGGCCTCCATGGCTCCGTCTCCTTTCCTGACGGACTCCACGATCCTCCGGTGCCCGGCGGACTTCAACGGTGGCCGCCCGAATCGCCGCTGCTACTTCTCGGACGTTTCCGGGGCCGCGGACGTCGGTGAGTCGATCTCCGTCGAGCCTCTGGTGCAGGCGGTCGCGGACCTCGTCGGGCGTCAGCTGCGCACGCCGACGCTCGTCACGCGCGATGATGGCACCGGTGGCGGCCACGCCGGCCAGCCCTGCCACGCCGAGCACCTTCCACAGCTTCATCTCGAGGACTCCTCTCATGACGGACACGCACCTGACCCTGGACGAGGCGGTCGACCTGACGCGCACCGGCGACCTGTGGTTGTTCCGCGGGCGCACGGCTGCCGATCAGGCTATCCGGGTCCTCACCAACGCGCCCGTCAACCACGTCGGGATGGCCGTCGTCCTCGACGACCTGCCGCCGCTGATGTGGCACGCCGAGCTGGGCAAGGGCCTGCGCGACGTGTGGTCGGGCACCCACCACCGCGGCGTCCAGCTCCACGACCTGCGCGAGGCCGTCGACCAGTGGACCGGCCGCTACGAGCAGCACGCCTGGCTGCGCCAGCTCGAGGCCGAGATCACCCCCGAGGTCGAGGCCGCCGTGCTGCAGACCATCGCCCGCCTCGACGGGACGCCGTTCCCCGCCACCGCCGCCCTGGTCGCCCGCTGGGCGCGCGGCCGGGTACGGCGGGCGGCGTCGGCCGAGATGACCTACTGCGCCGAGGTGGTCGCCGCGACGTACACCGCCATGGGTCTGCTCGACGGCCGGCTGCCGACGAACTACTACGACCCCGGGATGTTCTGGTCCGGCGACGACCTGGCGCTGCAGCGAGGCGCGCGGCTGGGCGGGAGATCCAGGTCCTGACCGGGTAGTCCTCAGATGGCCTGCAGGAGAAGGTTGAGCGCGGCGACCGAGCCGACGATCGCCGCGCCGTAGCAGAGCACCGCGA
Source organism: uncultured Actinomycetota bacterium (assembly GCA_963791275.1). Lineage (GTDB taxonomy): Bacteria > Actinomycetota > Actinomycetes > Propionibacteriales > Nocardioidaceae > Nocardioides. The sequence goes on along the minus strand of CAWBRP010000002.1, from coordinate 4,689 downwards.
CGGTCCGCTTCTTCTTGATCTGGAGCCCGTCGTAGAGCGTGTACCGGAAGCGGTGTGCGCTGTGCACCAGCATCAGCACGAACAGGCCCAGCAGGACGACGAAGCGTCAGCGGGTGCGCTGACGACGGCGAGCAGGTGCTCGTGGTCCGGTGGAGTCGAGCCAGCCCAGCGGGAAGGCCAGCCCGAACAGGAGCATCAGGATCGGCAGGAACACCGCGGCCAGTACCCCGCCGGCGCTGAACATCAGCCAGACGAGCGGCTCGACCCGTCGCTCGTCCGGTCATCGGGTCACCAGCCAGAACACGAACACGGAGACCACCACCAGGCCGGTGTACTGCCCGGCGATGATGTGGAAGGCGGCACCTTCCGGCCCGCGCACCCGCACCGCCATCGCCTGCGGGGTGAGGCTGAACCAGGTCACCGTGTGCAGCAGCGACGAAGACCAGCGCGACGACGTTCAGCGCGATCACCCACGGCGACGCGGCCCAGTCGAGGAAGCGCTGGTAGGCCGCCTCGCCCTGGCCGACGGCGTAGACGAAGCAGCAGCAGGTACACCACGAACCAGGCGACGAAGATGCTGCTCAGCTCGCGCATCACGAAGACGAAGTAGGTCCGCTTCCGGGTCCACCACCAGGTCGAGACCGGGCGGCCGGTAGAGGCGCAGTCGGTCCGTGCCCGGGGGAGTCATCGCGCGCCCCGCGGGAGCAGGAAGGCCTTCACCGTCTCAGCGCCGCCTTCAGCTTGTAGCGCTGGATGGCGCGACGCGGGATCGACGTGCTTGGGGCACACCCGCGTGCACTCGCCGACGAAGGTGCAGCCCCAGACGCCGTCGTGCTCGATGAGCACGTCGAGCCGCTGCGCGGTTCCCTGGTCGCGCGAGTCGAGGTCGTACCGCTCGGCGAGCGCGATGGCGGCCGGGCCGATGAACTCGGGGTCGAGACCGTAGACCGGGCAGGCGGAGTAGCAGAGCATGCAGTTGATGCACATGCTGAACTGCTGGTAGGCGTCCAGCTCCCCGGGCGTCTGGAGGTACTCCACGTCGGGCTCGACCGTCCGGTGGTCGTCCTCGCGGATGATCCACGGCTTGACCCGCGGCAGCTTCTGCATGAAGTCGGACAGGTCGACGACGAGGTCCCGCACGACGGGGAAGTTCGCGAGCGGCTCGACCGTGACCGGGCCCGGTGCGTAGTCGGTCAGGAACGTGCCGCAGGTCAGCTTGGGTTCGCCGTCGACGGTCATGCCGCAGCTGCCGCAGATGCCCATCCGGCACGACCAGCGGAACGACAGCGTGGTGTCGACCTCGTTCTTGACGTGGTTGAGGCCGTCGAGGACCGTCCACTCCTTCCGGAGCGGGACGTCGTACTCCTGCCAGTGCGGCTCGGAGTCGGTGTCGGGCCGGTACCGGGACACCTGGAGCTCGATGCTGCCTGCTCGTCCGCCGCCATGGCTACCTGCCGTAGACCCGCTCGCCCGGGGGCCAGCGGGTGATGGTCACCGGGAAGCGCTCGACCCGCGACGTCCCGTCGGGATTGCGGTGCACCAGCAGATGGGTCAGGAAGCGTTCGTCGTCGCGGGCCGGGAAGTCGGTGCGCTGGTGCGCCCCCCGGGACTCCTCCCGCTGCATCCCGGACTGGAGGATGCACTCGCTGATGTCGAGCATGTTGGCCAGCTCCAGCGCGGCCAGCGAGCTCGGTGTTGAACGAGCGGCTCGTGTCCGCGAGGCCGACGTTCGCCGACGCGCTCCTGCAGCTCGGCGAGCGTGTCCGCGCCCTTGGCCATCTCGGGTCCGGTCCGGAAGATGCCGGCGGCGTCCTCCATCGTGGCCTGCATCTCGTCGCGGATCGTCGGCGATGCTCTCGTTGCCCGGCCCCTTGCCCAGGAGGTCGCGCTCCAGCCGGCGCACCTCGTCGGCCGCCTGGGCCTCGACGACGGACGGCGTCCGCGCCCGCAGCGGAGGCGTACTCCGCCGCCGCCCGGCCGGCCCGGGCGCCGAACACCAGGCACTCGGGCAGCGAGTTGGAGCCGAGCCGGTTGGCGCCGTTGATGCTCACGCAGGCGGTCTCGCCCGCGGCGTACAGCCCGCCGAGGGGGGTCGCGCCGTCGATGTCGGTGGAGACGCCGCCCATCATGTAGTGCACCACCGGGCGGACCGGGATCAGCTCGTGCACCGGGTCGATCCGCTCGTACTTCAGGCACAGCTCGCGCACGAACGGCAGCTTCGTGTCGATCAGCTTCTCGCCGAGGTGGCGCAGGTCGAGGTGGACGATCGGGCCGTAGGGCGAGTCCGTCGTCCGGCCCTTCTCCACCTCGTGCACGAACGCCTGCGACAGCCGGTCGCGGGGGCCGAGCTCCATGCTCCGGAGCTCGGGCGTCGGTGACGGCTTGCCCAGGTCGTAGTCCTGCAGGTAGCGGTAGCCGTCCTTGTTCAGCAGCCAGCCGCCCTCGGCGCGGGTGGCCTCGGTGATGAGGATGCCGGTGAACGGCAGGCCGGTCGGGTGGTACTGGACGAACTCCATGTCCTTGAGCGGCGCGCCCGCGCGATAGGCCAGGGCCATGCCGTCGCCGGTGTTGATGTTGGCGTTCGTGGTGAACGGGAAGACCTTGCCGCAGCCGCCGGTGCACAGGATGACGGCCTTCGCGGTGATCGCCTGGATCCGCCCGCTCATCAGGCCGATCGCCACGACGCCGTGCACCCGGCCGTCGTCGACGAGCAGCCGGGTCACGAACTCCTCGTCGTACCGCGTGACCTCGCTGTACTTCAGCGACGTCTGGAACAGCGCGTGCAGCATGTGGAAGCCGGTCTTGTCCGCGGCGAACCAGGTGCGCATCTTCTTCATGCCGCCGAACGCGCGGACGGCGACGCGGCCGTCCGGCCGCCGGCTCCACGGGCAGCCCCAGTGCTCGAGCTGCAGGAGCTCCTCGGGAGCCTCCCGGACGAAGGCCTCGATGGCGTCCTGGTCGCCGAGCCAGTCGCTGCCCGACACCGTGTCGTAGCAGTGCTCGTCGAGGCTGTCGTCGGCGGCGATGACCCCGGCCGCGCCGCCCTCGGCCGAGACCGTGTGGCTGCGCATCGGATAGACCTTCGAGATCACGGCCACGTCGAGCCGCGGGTTGGTCTCCGCGATGGCGATGGCGGCGCGCAGGCCCGCGCCGCCTCCGCCCACGATCAGGACGTCGTGCGCGGCGCCATCGACGCCGTCACTCACCGCGCCACTCCTCGTCCGCCAGCACCTTTCCGTTGTGGTGGACGACCATGTGGTGGACGCTGCCGTCGTGGAACTCCTCGCGGGTGCTCCGGCACCCGCAGGAGTAGCGCAGGTCCTCGGTGACCAGACCCTGGTGGTCCTCGGTCACGAACTGCTCGCCGCCGTGCAGGTGTCCGCAGGGTGCGAGCCTCGGCTCGAAGCGGCTCACGGTGGCAGTCATCTCAACCTCCCCTTGAAGCAGGGCTGCCCGTTGACCTCCTCCCACCTTCCTCCGGTGCGCGCGGATTGTGAAGGGGCAAGCGGACACACCCCGAGGCGAGAGTCCGAACTGCCCAGATGAGCCCCCTCTCAGCGGTGGGGATCGGAGGAGGCCGTTCTCGGTCATAGCCCTGATCTCAGGACCCAATCCGATTGATTTGGCAAGCTCTGCCAGATGGATGCATCTCGGGACATGGATGAAGGCTTGCTTGAGAGTGTCGTCACTAAAGATCTCGAACTGCGACTCGAGTCGGTTCTGGACATGGAGATCGATACCGCCAATGTCGACCCGGCAGACCAGACGCATGTTCTGACCCGACATCTTTCCGCTGCCCTGGAGCGCCGCTTGGCCTCGGTGAAGGATCCTGGGCGAAAGTTGGCGGTTGCCAACGAGTTGCTCGCCGTGATCGATGCCGCCAATTCCGTCGCCATCGATCCGCTTCAGGAACTGCTCGCCGTGAGGCGAACACCTGGACCAGGGCATGTCTCGCGCTTCCAACTGCGTCCCAAGACGCCACTGAACGATGCGGCTCTCCTGACGAACGCGCATGGAGAACCTTCTCTCGCGAGCGAGCTGAAGGCAGAGATCGACTCTGCAGATTCCGTCGATCTCCTATGCGCCTTCGTCATGTGGCGCGGGCTCCGCCTCCTTGAGGAGCCCCTCGACAGGCGCGCTCGGCCGGGGTTCTCATCCGCGTTGTCACGACGACCTACATCGGTGGGACGGAGCGGGAAGCGCTGGATCGACTGGTCCAAGAGTTCGGTGCGCAGGTAAAGGTGCAGTACGACGCAGCTCGGACACGCCTGCACGCGAAAGCGTGGCTGCTTCGCCGAGCCACGGGCTTTGATACGGCCTACGTCGGCTCGTCGAATCTCTCGACATCTGCGTTGCTGGACGGAGTCGAATGGAACGTGCGCTTGTCGAAGCAGGCAACCCCAGCCCTGCTACTCGAAATTCGAGGCCACCTTCGACTCCTACTGGAACAGTTCAGAATTCGAGGCCTACAACCCTGAACACGACCGGGACCGCCTGGACGACGCGCTGATCGCCGCACGCGGAGGACGCCAAGGCGATCGGATCACGATCTCCATCTCCGGACTAGCCGTCCGACCGTTTCCGTATCAGCAGGAAATCCTCGACGCGATCGAGGTTGAGACTTGTTCACAGACCGGCATCGCAACCTAGTAGTGGCTGCCACTGGGACTGGCAAGACGGTCATCGCCG
>CAWBRP010000001.1:0-143823 GCA_963791275.1 uncultured Actinomycetota bacterium | reverse complement strand
ATCCGGGTTGGTCATCGATTCCGGTCAGCGCCTTGGCGCTGGTGCCGTCGGCCAGCGGGAATCCGCCGACGATCCGTCTGCCACAACTCCATCGGTGCGCCGCGTTCCCAGCGTTTCCACTTGCGCGAGCGCCGATCCCGCACACTGGGGTCGATCATCCCCCAGCCATCCCGGGTCTTCAGCCAGCAGCTCGGCCAGCCACGAGCCCCCGTCGCTGGTCGCCCGGCAGCTCGGCCAGCTCGTCGTCCATGCCGGCATTCTACGAAACCCCCGGTGACAACGCAGCGCGCCGCTTTGTCGTGGCGTGACGCTGAAATCCTTTGTAGCGCAGGGTGATTTCATCCTGCAATGCACGGCGAATCACGTTGTGCCGCAGGGGAATTCCTCTGGTCAGAGCCGGGAGGGCGGGAGAGACCCGCTTCGTCACGGAGGTATTTCCGACGGCTGCACAGTGGTAGACATCGATCAGGGTGGTTCTGACGTCTCAGTTCTTCTCCGCGAGCTCGGCGCTGTGGGCGTGTCAGGCCAAGGCGAGGCCCACCGTTTCCGGGCAGTTGCGAGTTGGCTGGTTGCGTCGGGGTGGCGGTGATGGCGGTGATGCGGGTGCCGGGCAATGGATGACAGTGCCGAGGACCGCTGCTTCAACAGTCCGGAACTCGCCGCGCGCAGGACCGCGCTACGTGAGGTTCGGCCAGCACGTGCGATACCGATAGCGATCTATCGCGTCGGAAGGAACCTAATTCGCCCGTCATAAGCGCGTCTCGGCATGAGCTGCGTGGATTGACTTATGTTGAGGCGTTGGTTCCTGGCTACCGCGCGAGCCATTCGTGAGTCGGCAACATTGGGAACGTGACGGAACTCGGGCTGTTGTCGGCGATTGAATGCCGGTGCGGCCGTATTCGTATTGAGTACTTGCGCGGTCCTGCCGTCTGGTCTGCCCGGTGGCGCGCGTTCGGCAGAAGCAAGCAGCGCCGCGAGCCAGGTTCAGAGTGACTATGCCATAGATGCCGAGAGTAATTGGAACACAGGGGATCACCGCCAGGTGGTGCCTGGTGAGCAGCTCTTTTGAACGGCGCGTGGAAGGCGACAGATGATGCGTCCGCAGTCAGTCGGTGAAGAACCGATGCCCGGATTCCCACACTTGCTGGATGCGCAGTCCGCAGCCGATCTGCTCGGCGTTTACGCGGCAACGCTCAACAGGTGGGCTGCACTTGCAGACCAGGGCGCCGATGTCGGCCCTCCGTGCTATGCGCTGTCTGAGCGCGTGCGCCGTTGGGACGCCGACGAGCTGTGCAAATGGCTCTGCCGGGTAAGCCGGTAAATTGCGGCCGCATCCGCGGTATCCGAAAGCGGGTCGCGGCTGACGGGTTCACGCGGTGGCAAGTCCGTTATCTCGTACGTGGCGGGACAACTGGGGCGAGCTGGGTGGAAACGTCGTCTGCGTTTCGAGCCTTCGCGAGGCTCGGGCGTTCAAAGCGGAGCGGGATGCAGAGGCATCGTCGGAAGGTCGCCACCACGATCCGCGGTTACTCCCCCGGCCACCGCTTAGCCGTGTGTGGGACCAGTCTGCCTTGGTCAAGCAGCCACCGTATCAGCCAAAACCTGGTCGGGATACGTCAGGCGTTGGCGGCTGGATTCTCCCCTCGTTTCGGAGGCGTACCTGTGGACACGATCTCGGGGGCCGATGTGCAGGATTTCGTCGATGGGCTGGAGGTGGGGCCGTGGGCGAAGGCGTCAACATTGCGGCTCCTGCGGGATGTGTTGGAGGACGCCCGCGACGACGGCCGGATCCACCGCAATCCTGCGATTGGAGTGTCAGCGGGTCGGCTTCCGGTGCGGGAGCGCCATCGTTACTTGACCGCCGCCGAGGTGGCGTCGGCTGCGGCTCGGAGTGCGGGGATCAGGGCGATGTTGTGACCCTCCTCGCCTACACGGGCCTTCGCTGGTCTGAATTGGTGGGCCTGCGTGTAGGCGATGTGGATTTACGTGCGCGGCGGCTGTACGTGCGACGCTCAGCTCCCGAGGTCGAAGGCAGGATCATTGTCGGGGCCCCGAAGACTCGGGCTGGGCGCCGAATGGTGCCCCTGCCGCAGGTGGTGGTGCAAGTGTTCACGGGAGCGGCGGCCGCGAAGCGATCCGGAGGCCCCTGCGGTGTTGTCCCCACGCGGCGGTATGTTTCGCGCGAACAACTGGCGAACACCGCGATCAAGCAAGCCGGTGTCGCTCCGTTAACCATGTTGAGTCGGTCCGGGGCGCGGTGCCGGTGTTGCCACGGGCCCGTTTCCCCGGACCGCTCGCCGCACCCGGCGTGCGTGTCTCCACGCACCGGGCGCTCCACGGTTCCTGTCGTCAGGCGGGGTTGGGGATCGGCCAGGGGGTGGGAATCTTGTTGCCCCGGTGGCTGTAACGGGAAACCGTCACCTTCTCGATCCGGAAGAACTCGATTCCGTCCGCCTCGATTCGCCACCGCCCGGTGGCGGCGGTCAGATGGTGGCGGAGCTGTCCCCAATTCCAGCGGTGGCGGGCCCGCAGCATGTGGGCGAGTCTCCAGAATGTGAAGTCGTCCAGTTTGCCGAAGGTTTTCTTAGCCACCGCGTGTTTGAAATAGTTGGCCCAGCCTCGCATGATCTGGCCCAGCCGGGTCAGCACCGATGCGAGGTCCCACTGCGATGTCTTGTGTGTCAGGGCACGGATCTTCGCCTTCAACGTCCGGACTGGCCGGTCGTCGATGAAGGTGTAGACGTACCACTTGTTCGTGCCTCTCTTGCGTTTCCACCGGATGCGGAAGCCGAGGAAGCAGAACCCGTCGCTCATGTGCACCACCCGGGTCTTGGCCGGTGACAGCCGTAATCCCATGGGCGCCAGTGCATGTGCGACGTCTTCGCGTAGCGCTTCGGTGTCCTCACGCGAGCCGTGCACCAAGATCGCGAAATCGTCGGCGTAACGGATGATCCGCCACGTCGGACGCCCGCTGGAGCGACGGTAACTGCGTTTGCCCAGGGTCGACATCACCCCGCCGGGCTTCCACGGCTCCATCACGTGCTCATCGAGCGCTGACAGGGCGATGTTGAAGATCAACGGGGACAAGATGCCGCCTTGTGGCGTGCCGGTGAGGGTTTCGCGGTGCCACCGAGCTCGGTGAGCACCCCGGACTTGAGGAACGTCTTGACCAGCGCCAACACCCGCTTGTCCGTGACGCGCGCCCGCACCCGCTCCATAGCGAAGGAGTGTGAGAGGTTGTCGAAGGCCGCCTCGATGTCCGCGTCCAGCACCCAGCGGTAGCCGCGGGTGCCGAAGTGGTGGATCTCGGCGATCGCGTCGTGCGCCCGTCGTTTGGGCCGGAACCCGTAGGAGACCGGCTCGAAGTCGGCCTCGAAAATGGGCTCCAGCACCAGCTTCAGCGCCGCCTGCACGACCCGGTCCGCGATACCAGGAATGCCTAGCTTGCGGACCTTTCCCGACCCGCCCGGCTTGGGGATCTTGCGTTCCCGCACCGGCAGCGGCCGGAACGAACCATCCTTCAGACTGGCCCGCAGGTCGTCCAGGAATCCGGGAACCCCGATCCGCTCCTCGACGCCGACGATCGTCAGACCATCGACGCCGGGAGTGTTGGCGCCCGGTTGGTCGCGACCCGGTCGAACGCCATGAGCAGCGTCGCCGGGTCGTACACGAAGTTGAACAAGTCATCGAACCGGCGCAGTCCGGCTAGTCTGGCCTTGCGCAGACTAGTGACCAGTCCCGGTGCAGCCCAGTCATTCTCGCCCAAATCAACACCAAGTCCGGTGTCGGGCTCCGTGTCGAATACGGGCACCACGATGACGGTCGGTTCACTCGGAATCTCGTTGTACACCGTAGAGGAGATGACGAGCACGCTGATGCCCGGCGTCGGTCGTCCATATGTCGCCCCGACGCGGTGGGGATTGGCTCAACGTTTCGCCAGCTCGTCAAGATTGCGATCGGCCCACGCCTCGCTAAACGCCGTGGCCTCGGGGTGTGCTCGCATCCACTGATCGTGCGCCGCGCAGCGACGCCGCATGTCCTCGATGTCCAGCAGGTTCTCGATCCAGGAATTCATCGACTGCTGGTCTGCGTCGGCATAGCGCTTGACCGCCGCGTAGGCGCTGTCGGACAGCCGCAACGTGATCATCCGCGCCATCGCGTGATGTTAGCAAATGATGCTAGTAGTCTTCAAAGGCACGCGGCACACCCGCGAACCGGTTATCCCCCGACCGGCTCGACCGGGCACACGACCAGGGTGGGCCGGGGACCGGGGTTGTCCTCGAGGGCGGCGCTCGCCCGGGCCCGGCCCAGGTTCCACTCGAGCCAGTCGGCGTCGGCGGACGGGTCGCCCGGGCAGGCGTGTTCGGCACCCGGCCGGCCTCGACGAGCACGGGCACCGCGTCGGCCGACAGGGAGAAGAGGTAGGACTCGTCGAGCTTGCCGGTCGTCTCGAACCGCTCGAGGTTGTGCTCGGCGATCCAGGCGTCGGGGTTGATCGCGGCCAGCCCGAGCAGCGCCGCGGCGCCGGTGAGGACCGCGGCCCGGGACAGCCAGGCACCCCGCAGCCGCAGCCCGGCGGCCAGCACGCCGAGCACCACCAGCCCGAGCCACGCCTCGAAGACGTCGACGAGCAGCCGCAGCCGGGTGAAGCCGTACGCCTCCTGGTAGACGTGCATCCGGTACAGCGCGGAGGCGACCACCACCAACGTCAGCACGCAGAGCAGCCCGAGCGCGGCGCGGAGCCAGGCGCGGTCCGCCGGCGTCTCGCGCGGTGCCTTGCGGGCCGCCGCCCACACCACGAGCAGGGTGAGCGCGGTGACCACGGTGAGCTGCCCGAAGCCCTGGTGGACGTACTCGGCGTAGGTCAGCCCGGTGGTCCGCTCCAGGTAGTCGTGCCCGCCGAACACCACCGTGGCCTGGGCCGCGAGGAACAGCGCGAGCACCGCGTCGACCAGCGCCACCGGCACCAGCCACTCGTAGCGGTGCCGGACGGGGGAAACGACGCCGCGGCGGAACCCCTCGACGTCGGGCGGCGTGAGGGCGACGTACGCCGCGGCGAGGACGACGGCGAACACGGCGCCGGCCAGGAAGGCCCGCAGGACGAGCGAGCCGGGCTGCCAGTCGGGCAGCACCGTGCCCACCCAGGAGGCGACGAGAGCGTCGGCGGACACGACCAGGAGGCCGAAGACGAGGACGGCGAGAACCGACCAGGCGACGGTGCGCAGGATCGCGGGAGCCCTCCCCATCCGGCGCATGCCACGCAGCGTGCGTCCGAACCACGGGAGCCCACGCAGGGACGCCAGCGGCCACGCCAGTCCGGCCAGCACGAATCCCGGGACCGTGCGGCCCCGGGTGACCCCGATCAGCAGCACGGCCGCCCCCGCGAGCACGCAGAGCGTGGCGATCCAGCCGGCGTCGAGGAGCACGACGGGGAGCACGAGCAGGCCCGCGAGCACCCCGCAGGCCAGGGTGAACGGCTCCCGCAAGTGCGGGGAGCTGAACAGCACCGTGGCGCCACAGGCGAAGCAGCACCAGGGCCCAGCCGAGACCCGGGTCCCGAAACGGCAGCACCAGGGCCGCGAGGAGCCCGGTCGCGGCGGCGGCCACCACCACCCCTCGACGCCCCGGCGCCCGGTCGGGCCAGAAGGCACCGAAGACCGAGTCCAGGGCCGGCGGGGTGGTGACGGGCGAGGATGCGGGCGCCGGTGGGGTGGTCGTCTCGGCCGCGATCACGTGGTCCTCCTGGGTCGGGTGGGTGGGCAGCTCGACCCGGACGGTGGTGCCGGGACGGTCGGCGGCGGCGAGGAATCCGATGGTGCCGCCGTGCAGCTGGGCCACCCAGCGGGCCACCGCGAGGCCGAGACCCGTGCCACCGGTTCCCTCCGCCGACGTGCCGAACCTCTCGAAGACCCGGTCGGGGCCGGGGACCCCGGGTCCCTCGTCGCCGACCTCGAGCCACCACCCGTCGTCGGTCGCGGCCGCGGTCACCGTCACGGAGCCACCCGGCGGGCCGTGCCGCACCGCGTTGTCCAGCAGGTTGACCACGAGCTGGCGCAGGCGGGCGTCGTCCGCAGTGACGGTCAACCCGGACGGCACCCGGACGTCGTACGACGCGGCGCGGCCGGGCAGGGCGACGTCGGCCCGGGCCTCGGCCACCAGGGCGGCGACATCCACCTCGGAGAGCCGCAGCGCGGTGACGCCGGCGTCCACCCGGGACAGGTCGAGCAGGTCGGTCACCAGGGTCCCGAGTCGCTGGGCCTGGGCCAGGACGCCCTCCAGCGCGTCACGGTCCGCCGGCTCCACCCCGTCGGCGAGGTTCTCCAACCGAGCGGCGAGGGCGGCCAACGGGGTCCGCAGCTCGTGGGAGACGGTGGCGACGAGGGCGCGACGCTCGCGGTCGACGGTGGCCAGGTCCTCGGCCATCCGGTTGAACGCCTCGGCCAGCTGCCCGACCTCGTCCCGCGACGTCGTGACGACCCGCCCCGAGTAGTCGCCGCGGGCCATCCGCCGGGTCACCTCGGTCATCTGTCGCAGCGGCGAGGTCATCCCCACCGCCAGCAGCTGGGTGACCCCGAGCGCCAGCGCCACGGCCACCGGGATGCTCAGCAGCGGCGGTACGCCGCTCGCCGCCCCCACCGCGCCCAGCACCGCCGCGGCCGCCACGCTCGCCGCGACCAGCAGCCCGAGCTTGACCTTGATCGAGGTCACCGGGTCCAGCAGCGCACCCGGTCCGCTCATGCCGGCTCCAGGGCGTAGCCGACGCCGTGCACGGTGCGCACCCGGGTGGCCCCGATCTTCGCGCGCAGCGACTTCACGTGGCTGTCGACGGTGCGGGTGCCGGACGCGTCGGGCCAGTCCCAGACGTCGGCGAGGAGGCGCTCGCGCGTGCAGACCTGGCCGGGGGCTTCGGCCAAGCAGGCCAGCAGGTCGAACTGGGTGGGGGTGAGCGCCACCTCCGTGCCCGCCACCCGGACCCGTCGCGTGCCGGTGTCGACGACCAGGTCGCCGACCGTGTGCACGGCGCCGGGTCGGGCCGCCCGCTCGGCGGCCAGGACCGGCGCGCGGTCGACCCGCCGCAGCAGGGCGGCGAGCCGGGCGACGAGCTCGCGCATGCCGAACGGCTTGGTGAGGTAGTCGTCGGCGCCGGCCGCGAGACCGGCCAGCACGTCCGCCTCGTCGTCGCGCGCGGTGAGCATCAGCACCGGCACCGGCCGGGCGGCCTGGATCCGACGGCACACCTCGTGGCCGTCGTAGCCCGGCAGCATCACGTCGAGCACCACCGCGTCGGGTGGCTCGGTCGCGCACGCGGCGACCGCGGCGGGTCCGTCCCAGACCTGCGCCACGACGTACCCCTCGGCGCGGAGCCGCAGCGCCACCGCGTCGTTGATGGCGGCGTCGTCCTCGACCACGAGGATCCGGCGGGGGCTGCTCACGTCGTCGAGGTTAGGCGCGCCGACGGCGCCGCGCGCCCGGGACGCGTGAAGGTTGTGTGCAGATGCGCGTGGTTGCATGAGCCCATGCGCCGCTCCTCTCTCGGGCTCGCCGCGGCAGTCGCGGTCCTGGCCACCCTCGTCGTCCCGCCCGCCGTCGACGCCGCCGTCGACACCGCGTCAACGGCCAAGGCCCCCTCCATGGCCCCCTCGACGTCTCCGGTGCCCTATGTCGGCATCCCCAACGTCGTCGTCGACCTCCCCGACGGCGACCGGCTGGCGCTCGGCTCGCCGAACCTCAAGCGGGTCATGCTCCAGCGCTACGACGGGGCGACCGGTGCCTGGTCGGCCCCCGAGCTGCTGTTCCGCAAGCGCGGCCTGGTGTGCGGGGACCTCGACGCCCGCGCGTCCGCCGGCGCGGTGGCGGTGATCCTGGAGTGCGAGCGCGGCCGCTACTACTACGACGACCAGGCGCCCACCGACTCGGTCGCGCTCTACTCCCCCGACACGCTCACCTGGCACCGGCAGAAGCTCACGGGCGAGGCCTACGAGGAGCCCGGCATCGCGCCGGGAGGCGGGGCCGCGGTGTGGCCCATCGGGCAGGGGCGCTACGTCACCTGGACCGCGGCCGGCGGCTTCACCGAGCGCCGGCTCCGCGCCCGCGGGGAGGAGTACACGCTCACGGCGGTCATCTCCGACACCGCCGCCGTCTCCTACGCGTACGGCGCGCCCCTGCGCAGCGCGCACGGCTGCGGGCTGGTGGTGCTCACCCGCACCGGCGACGGGCCGGTGGCCCGCCAGGAGGTGCCGGTGGACGAGCTGGGGTGCGCGGACACCGGCCTGGCCAACGTCGACGCCGACACGCTGCTGGCCGGTGACCTCGACTCGGCGGCGTACCGGACGACCATCTCCCGGCCGGAGCCGACCGCGCCGTTCGCGGTCACGGCGATCGCACCGAGCGCGGCCCCGGGCCTGGTGGACTACGACGAGGACGACCAGCGCGGCAACGTCTTCCTCACCGCGCCGGGACTCCCGCTCCTCTCGCTGGGCTCGCCGGACCGGCGGCACTTCCTCGTGCAGACCTACGACCCGGTCGCCCAGCGGTGGGGTCTGAGCCGCGAGGTCTACGTGAGCCCGCGGACGTGCATCTGGGGCGACACCGACCTGGCCGAGAGCCTCGACGTGATCGTGGCCGACCTGGACTGTGGCGCGCACCGGGCCCTGGCCACGACCGACGGCGTGACCTGGCAGTCGTTCCGGCTGGGCCGGCTCCCCCTCGGCATCTCCACGGACCGTGTCTTCGTCGCGGTGCCCGGCCGGACGTCCACGACCATCCTGTCCCGCGCCCGTGGCGCCGTCCGGCTCCCGCTGCCGGTCACCGGCCGGTGCAGCCTCGTCGTCCCGAACGGCCCGGACTCCGCCGCCCTGCTCGCCGAGCGCGGGCAGCACCGCGGCTGGCCGAGCGCCTTCTTCGTCTCCGGGCCGAGCGGCTGGGTGCGGGACCGGGCCGTCGACGTCCCCCGACCCGCCGACGGCGCCTGCCGCCGGATCCAGACGAATTCGTACGACGAGCCGGTCGACTACTACGTGGGTGGCAGGCGGGGTGGCTACGACGCCTCGATCACCTTCGTGGCCGGCCGCTGGCGGGTCGACACCACGGCGTACTGGGCGTACTGAGCGCCCCGGGCGGTCAGCGCCGAGGCTCCTCGGTCGGCCACCGGATCACGATCCGGGCGCCGCCGCCGGGCGCGTCGTCGATCAGCACCCGCCCGTGGTGGGCCCGGACCAGGCCGTTGACGATGTACATCCCCAGGCCCGAGCCGCCGCGCGAGCCGTGGGTCCAGAACTTGGTGAAGATCCGGCGCCGGATCTCCGGCGGGATCCCCCGCCCCTCGTCGTCCACGGTCAGCTCGACGCCCTTGAACTCGGCTCCGGGGACCGGCGGGGTGGCGGCCAGGGACACCGTGACCGTGCCCTCGCCGTGCCGCACGGCGTTCTCGACCAGGTTGGTCACGACCTGGGTGAACTTGTCGGGGTCGGCGTGGATCTCGGGAAGCAGCGGGTCGGGGGCGAAGCTGATCGTGCGCGCGGTCCCGGCCCGCACGGAGTCGACCACCCGGCCGACCAGCAACGAGGCGTCACACGCCCGGGGGTACATCTGCAGCCGGCCGGTGTCGATGCGGGCGACGTCGAGCAGCTCCGCGATCAGCCGGCTCAGCCGGTCGGCGTCGGCGCTGACGGTCGCGAGCATCAGCTTCTTCTGCTCGTCGTTGAGCTTGTCCCAGCGGTTGATCAGGGCCTGCACGAACCCCTTGACCCCGGTGAGCGGCGACCGCAGCTCGTGGGCGACGGTGGCCACCAGGTCCGAGCGCTCGCGGTCCAGCCGGGCGCGGCCGCGACCCGACCGCATGCTCACCGCCACGGTGCTCACGGCGCCCCCGGACGCGACCCGGTTGATGGCGGCGGCGACGAGGACCTCCTGGCCGTCGGCCAGCAGCCAGGACTGCTCGGGGATGCCCGTGCGGGTCGGCAGCCCGCCGTACGGCACGTTGATCTCGCACCAGGCGTGGCCGGTCCGGTCGAGGAGCGTGAGCACCTGCTCGAGCGGCTGCCCGGACGCCGTCGTGGCGGTCGATGCCGAGCATCCGCTCGGCCACGGTGTTGAGCAGCGTCACGTGGCCGGTGCGGTCGGCGACCACGATCCCGTCCGGCAGGGTGTCGACGGGGTCGGGCCGGCTCCCTGCAGCCCCAGCCGCATGGTCGCCCGAGGGGAAGCTCACCCGGGCCACCCTAGTAGTCGGGAGGCGTGCGCGAGGTCAGCGCGCGGCGCGCTGCGCCCGCGCCGTCGCGTGCAGGCACACCGCGGCGGCGGTCGCGAGGTTGAGGCTCTCGGCCGAGCCGTGGATCGGGATCCGGACCCGGTGGTCCGCGGCGGCGGCCACCTCGGGTGCCAGCCCCCAGGCCTCGTTGCCGAGCAGCCAGGCGACCGGCCCACGCAACAGGTCGTCGGCGTCGTCGAGGACGACCTCGCCCGCACCGTCGGCGGCCAGCACGGTCAGCCCGGCGGCACGCGCCGCGGCGCACCGCGGCCGTGACGTCCGGCTCGACGGCGAGCGGGAGGTGGAAGAGGCTGCCGACGCTGGCGCGGACGGTCTTGGCGTTGTAGGCGTCGACGGACGAGCCGGCCAGCACCACCGCCTCCGCGCCGAACGCGTCGGCGGTGCGGATGACCGTGCCGGCGTTGCCGGGGTCGCGGACGTCGGCGCAGAGGACGGCGAGCGTCGACCCGCGCGCCAACGCGTCCGCGAGCGGGACGTCGAGGAAGCGGCAGACGGCCACCAGCCCGGCCGGGGTCACGCTGTCGCTCAGCGAGGCCAGGGCGGCGGGCTCCACCTCGGTCCACAGCGGGGCCGCGGCGGCCAGGGCGGCGTACTGCACCGTCGCGTCGGGTGTCGCGAAGACCTCCACGACGCAGCCGTCGACCGACAGCGCTCCCTCGACGGCCTTCGGGCCGTCGGCGAGGAAGAGCCGCCGCTCGGCGCGAACCGAGCGGCGGCTGAGCTTCGCGGCGTCCTTGACCCGCGTGTTGCTGCGGGCCAACGGGACGGTCAGGCGGGGACCTTGGGCGCGTTGACGTCCTCGGGCAGCGCGGCCTTGGCGGTCTCGACCAGCGCGGCGAAGGCCGGCGCGTCGTTGACGGCGAGCTCGGCGAGGATCTTGCGGTCGACCTCGACGCCGGCCAGGTTCAGGCCCTGGATGAAGCGGTTGTAGGTCATGCCGTGCGACCGGGCCGCGGCGTTGATCCGCTGGATCCAGAGCTTGCGGAAGTTGCCCTTGTTCTTGCGGCGGTCGTTGTAGCTGTAGACCAGGGAGTGGGTGACCTGCTCCTTGGCCTTGCGGTAGAGGCGCGAGCGCTGGCCGCGGTAGCCGGCGGCGCGCTCGAGAGTGGTCCGACGCTTCTTGTGGGCATTCACTGCCCGCTTGACGCGTGCCATGGTGTGTCTCCTTGTTGCTCAGGTGCTCGGGTGTCGTACGGGGTGAGGGTCAGATGCCGAGCATCTTCTTGACGCGACGGGTGTCGGCCTTGTCCACGGTGACCTCGCCGGCGTTGCGGCGGTGCTTGCGACGGCTGCCGGTGGTCGGCGCGGACGCGAACGCCGCACCGGACTTCCGGCTGGCCTGCAGCCGCTTGATCTTCCCGGTACCGGTCACCTTGAAGCGCTTGCTGGCGCCCGAGTGGGTCTTGCTCTTCGGCATGGCTCTCTACTTCCTCTACGTGGTGTCTCGGTGGTCAGTCTGCGGAGACGACGGCTGACTCTCGTCAGGCCTCGATCTCGGGGTCCAGGTTCTCGGAGCGACCGCGCTCCTTCTTGGCGGCCACGGTGTGGCCGACGTTGTGCGCGGTGCGCTCGGCGCGCTCCTCCGCCTCGGCCTCGGCCCGGGCCTCGGCCTTGGTGACCTTCTCGGCGGCCATCTCGGCCTTGGCCTCGGCCTTCTTCCGGTGCGGGCCCAGGACCATGATCATGTTGCGGCCGTCCTGCTTGGGAGCCGACTCGACGAAGCCCAGCTCCGTGACGTCCTCGGCCAGCCGCTGGAGCAGCCGGAAGCCCAGCTCGGGCCGGTGCTGCTCGCGTCCGCGGAACATGATCGTGATCTTGACCTTGTCGCCGGCGCGCAGGAACCGGACGACGTGGCCCTTCTTGGTCTCGTAGTCGTGGGCGTCGATCTTGGGACGAAGCTTCATCTCCTTGATGATCACGTTCGTCTGGTTGCGGCGCGCCTCACGGGCCTTCTGGGCGTTCTCGTACTTGAACTTCCCGTAGTCCATGAGCTTGCAGACCGGGGGGCGCCCCATCGGCGCGATCTCGACCAGGTCGAGGTCGGCCTCCTGGGCGAGCTTGAGGGCCTCGCTCGTGGGAACGATGCCGACGGTCTCGCCGTTGGGTCCGACGAGCCGGACCTCGGGTACCCGGATCCGGTCGTTGATACGAAGCTCGGTGCTGATGTGTCCTCCAGTGGTTCGGTGGCTCGGAGGTCACGTCTCATTTCGGGCCCGAAATGAGAGATGGCCCCCGCGGGGTGCAAGCGGAGGCCAGTACGACACGTCCCACCCGCGCGACGGCGGCTGATCGTGTGGACCGGACCCGACGACCTGGTGCGGTCGATGCGGGTGGGAGACGATGGTGCACGAGTCCCCGCTTGAAGATCTGCCGGATCACTCCCGCGGACGGGCGTGACCTGACACATCGGTCAACGAGGAACCCTACCGGAACATTCCGGCCGGTCACCAATCGCTGCGCGCGCGCGTCACGGCGTCGGACGCACCCAGCCCGTGCTCGTCGCCGACCCGCGCGATCCGCCAGCCCGCCGCCAGGCCCACCAGGTCCTCGCCCTGCACCGTGAACGGCACCGGACCGGCGACGTCGACGACCAGGGCCGCGGCCCCCTCCTGCAGCGCGGCCCGGGCCGCGACCTGGGCAGTGACGGGGACCGGCCGGGCGTCGTCTCGCCACCGGCCCAGCGGCTCGGTGCCGGTGAAGCCGAGCAGCGCGGTCCGGCCGTCCGCTCCGGTCAGCAGCACCGCGGCCATGTCGCTGGACTTGTCGTGGGCCAGCCCCGCCGCGTCGACCGCGACCTCGCCGAGCAGCGCGACGACCGGGACGAGGAGCCGGGTGCGGGACAGGGTGGCCAGCGCCACGGCGTACGTCGTCGGGTCGTGGGCGTACGCCGCGAGCGCGGCGCCGACCTCCGGTGGCACCGAGCCGGTGTCGCCGGCGAACCCGGGATCGGGCACCCGCACACCCTCGAACCGCTCACCCTCCACCCTCGGATCGTGTCATGGGGCGTGGCACAGTGGAGTCGTGGACGAGACGACCTGGGGTGCGCTGGCGGTCGTGCTGACCCTGCTCGGCGGCGGCTACACCTACTGGGCCTTCGTGAACCGGGGTGCCGCGGCCGGCACACGCGGGGCCGCGCTGACGCTGCTGCCCGCGGCGGCGTGGGCGACCGGGACGCTCGAGATGTTCACGCGCATCGTCGACGCGGTCGTCGACTGGGCAACCTCGCTGGTGTTCAGCCCCCTCGTCTGGTTCGGCGTCGGGCTGGCCGGGCTCTCCATGGTCTTGTTCTTCGTCTCGCGCTTCCTGAGGAATCGCGCGACCGGCGGCAGTGGCGGCACCGCCGCGCCGGTCTCCGGGACGGCTCGTCCCGAGCTGCCGAAGGCGAAGAAGCCGAAGTCCGATCCGGTCATCGACGACGAGATGGCCGACATCGAGGCGCTGCTCCGCAAGCGCGGGATCACCTGAGCCGATGTCGACGACCGACCCCGCTCAACCGCGCCGCGCCCGACACCTGATGGACCCCGACCACCCGCGGCCGACGACGACCCGACGCGCCGGCGCGATGAGCACCGAGCGCGTGCAGCAGTGGGTGGCGTCCGCGCTCGTGATCACCACGCTCGCGCACCTTGCCGCCGGCATCGTGATCGCCGCGCTCTACCTCGACGACGCCCGCACCGCCGAGCAGATGGTGCTGGTCGTCATCGCGGGCATCTTCGGCGTGATCTCGATCGCCGTGGCGCGGGCCATCTTCCGGGTGCCCCTGCTCTCCCCGTGGCTGCTGGTCGGGCTGCTGCCGACCGTGATCGGCTCGTACCTCGTGCTGGCGCTCTGAGGGATCCGATGACCGAGCCCGACACCGTGGTGCGCTGGTGCCTGACCCGGGAGCCTCGGCTCGGCCTGGGACGCCTGATCGCCGTCGACGGCCCCGCCGGAGCCGGCAAGACGACGTACGCCTCCGCCCTCGCGACGGCCGCGGACCGGCTCGGGGTGGAGGCGCGGGTGATCCACCTCGACGACCTCTACGAGGGGTGGAGCGGCCTGGAGGAGGTGGGCCGGCGAGCGCGCGACGACGTGCTGGACCCGCTCAGCACCGGGACACCCGGGCTCTACCGCCGCTGGGACTGGGTCGGGTCACGCTGGGCGGAGTGGGTGCCGGTCGACCCGGTCCCCCTGCTGGTCCTCGAGGGCGTGGGCGCGGGCTCGCTGGAGGTGGCGCCGTACCTGAGCGGGCTGGTGTGGGTGGACGCCCCGTCGCAGGTCCGACGCGAGCGCGGACTCGCCCGCGACGGTGCCGCCTTCGCCCCCCACTGGGACACGTGGGCCGCCTCGGAGGTCATCCACTTCGCCGAGCACGGCACCGAGCTGCGCGCGGACGTCCGCGTGGTCTCGGGCTGACGAGACGCCCATCGGGGCCATGGACGTCGCCGCGGTGGCGGTCGGCGTCCGCATAGGGTGATCGCCATGGTCGCGCCCTCCGGAGAACAGTTCGAGATCTCCGGCGGCGGCTACCGAGCCGTGGTCACCGAGGGCGGCGCGGCTCTGCGGGTGCTGGAGCACGAGGGGCGGCCGCTGGTCGACGGGTTCCCCGAGGACGCGATGCCGCGCGTCTGCCGCGGCCAGGTGCTCATGCCGTGGCCGAACCGGATCCGCGACGGTGCCTACACGTTCGATGACCGCGACCTGCAGCTGCCGCTCACCGAACCCAGCCGCCACAACGCCTCGCACGGGCTGGTGCGGTGGGTGGCCTGGAGCCCCGAGGAGCACACGGCCCACTCGGTCTCCCTGACCTACCGCCTGATGGCACAGACCGGCTATCCGTGGACGCTGGACCTGCACCTGCTCTACGACCTGTCGGCCGACGGCCTGACGGTCACCCACACCGCGACCAACCTCGGCGCGGACGCGGCGCCGTACGCCGTCGGGATGCACCCCTACCTCACCGTCGGCGACCCGACGGTCGGCCGCCTGGACAGCCTCGAGCTGCTGCTCCCCGCGGCGACGCGGTGCCTGGTCGACGAGCGCGAGCTGCCCGTCAGCGACGAGCCGGTGGAGGACACGGCGTACGACTTCCGGGTGTCCCGGCCGATGCGCGACACGGTCTTCGACCACGCCTTCAGCGACGTCGCCCGCGACGAGCGCGGCGGCGACGGTCGAGCTGCGCGACCCGGCCGACGGGACCGGCGTCGCCTGTGGATGGACGCCGGCACGACTGGCTGCAGGTGTTCAGCGCCGACGAGCCGAAGGACGATGCGACGCGTCGCTCGCTCGCCGTCGAGCCGATGACGGCGCCTGCCGACGCCTTCAACTCCGGGCGCGACCTGCTGATCCTCGACGCGGCCGGCACGGACGGCGACGAGTTCTCGGCGTCCTGGGGGATCCGGTCCCTCTGAGGCCGACTCACGCACCGAGGACGAGGCCGCAGCTCCCGCACGGCCCGGACCGCGCGGTCGCCGTCGGAGCCCTGGATGCCCATCGCCGAGACCGGTGGTGCCGTCGGCGAGGTCGAGGGTCGCCCACGGGGCGCCGGGCGGCAGGTGCACGGCGACCACCTCGGCCTACTCGAACTCGCGGCGGCGGTAGCCGTTGACGACGACCAGCCGGTCGGGCTCGGCGACCACGCGGGAGCGGACCAGGGCCAAGCCCGGCCACGAGCCAGCAGCCCGAAGCCCGATCAGCGTGCAGCATCTGGAAGAACGTGAACGGCGACCCGGATCTCCGGGTCGAAGCGCGATCCACGCGAACACGCAGACCACCAGGAGCACCCCGCCGAAGATCCCGCCGGCCAGCCGTACGCCGAGCGGACGCCAGGTGTGCGGGAGCGTCACCGGCGCGGGGTCAGAGCCGGCAGGCATGGATGTCGGTGAGCAGGATGCCGCGGGCGCCGAGGTCGAAGAGCTCGTCCATCAGCCGCTGCGCACCGGCGCCGCGGCACCATCGCGCGGACCGCGACCCAGCCCTCGCGGTGGAGCGGCGACACGGTCGGGCTCTCGATGCCGGGCGTCAGCGCGACCGCCGCGCGACGCTGCTCGTCGCGGATGTCGTAGTCCATCATCACGTAGGTGCGGGCCACCAGGACGCCCTCGAGCCGGCGCCGGAACACCTCCAGCCCGGTCGGCGGCTCGCCGCCGCGGCCGTGATCAGCACCGCCTCGGACTCCAGGATGGTCTCGCCGAAGACCTCGAGCCCGGCCTGGCGCAGGGTGCTGCCGGTCTCGACGACGTCGGCGATGACGTCGGCGACGCCGAGCTGGATGCTGGTCTCGACCGCGCCGTCGAGGCGGACGACGGTCGCGTCGATGCCGTGCTCCTCGAGGAAGCCGCGCACGACGCCGACGTACGACGTGGCGATCCGCTTGCCGGTCAGCTCGGTCGAGGTCGGTGAAGCTGGCCGGCGCGGGCCGGCGAACCGGAAGCGGCTGCGGCCGAAGCCGAGGCTCGAGCACCTCCTCGGCCTTGGCGCCGGAGTCGAGCAGCAGGTCGCGGCCGGTGATGCCGACGTCGAGCGTGCCCTCGCCGACGTAGAGCGCGATGTCGCGGGGCCGCAGGTAGAAGAACTCGACGCCGTTCTCGGCGTCGACGAGCGCCAGCTCCTTGGTGTCGTGGCGCTGGCGGTAGCCCGACTCGTGCAGCATCTCGGCGGCCGACTGGGACAGCGAGCCCTTGTTGGGCACGGCGATGCGCAGCAGCGGCGGTCTCGGGCAGCTCGGTGGTCCGGTCATCGAGCGGGCCTCACAGGTGGGCGTAGACGTCGTCGAGGGTGATTCCGGAGGCCAGCATCAGCACCTGGGCGTGGTAGAGCAGCTGGCTGATCTCCTCGGCCGCGCGCTCCGGCGCCCTCGTGCTCGGCGGCCATCCACGCCTCGGCGGCCTCCTCGACCAGCTTCTTGCCGATGGCGTGCACGCCCGCGTCGAGCTGCTCGACGGTGCCGGAGCCCGGCGGGCGGGTGTCGGCCTTGTCGCTCAGCTCGGCCCACAGCTCCTCGAACGTCTTCACGCGAGAGCGTCCTAGCGCGCTCGGCGCCGGGTCCCGGCGATCCGAGCGCTCAGTCCCGGTAGCCGCGCGGTGAGCGCAGCGGCTGGGCGGTGCCAGCGCGGCGGCGGCCTCGTAGCCCTTGTCCTCGCGCGAGCCGGCGAGCCCGGCCCGGTCGAGCGCCTGCTCCTCGGTGTCGCAGGTGAGCACGCCGAAGCCGACCGGCGGTCCGGTGGTCGAGCGCGACCCGGGTCAGGCCGTCGGTCGCCGCCGTAGCAGACGTACTCGAAGTGCGGGGTGCCGCCGCGGATCACCACGCCGAGCGCGACGACCGCGTCGTACCCCGCGCGGCGAGGGCGCGCGGCGACCACCGGCAGCTCGAAGGCGCCGGGCACCCGCACCACCTGCGGATCCTCGACCTCGGTAGTCCCCGGGCGCGCGGCGGGCACCGTCGACGAGGCCGTCCATGACCGTCCTCGTGCCAGCTGGCGGCGACCACCGCGACCCGCAGGTCGTGCAGTCGACCGGCAGCGGTGCTCGGGTGCTCCCGGCCGCCGCTCATCGGACGTCGCCTCCGGTCGGCAGGTCGGTCGGATGGGGCAGGTCGTGCCCCATCCGGTCGCGCTTGGTCTGCAGGTAGGCGAGGTTGTGGTCGTTGGGGTCGCGGCGTGAGCGGGACCCGTTCCGCGACGTGCACGCCGAAGTCCTCCAGCGCTGTGGTCTTGTCGGGGTTGTTGGTGAGCAGCCGGACGCTGCCGACGCCGAGGTCGCGCAGGATCTGGGTGGCGGCGCCGTAGTGCCGGGCGTCGGCGGGCAGGCCGAGGTCGAGGTTGGCGTCGACGGTGTCGCGGCCGCCGTCCTGGAGGGCGTAGGCCTGCAGCTTGGCGACCAGCCCGATGCCGCGGCCCTCGTGGCCGCGGAGGTAGACCACGACGCCCGGCCCTCGTCGACGATCCGCGCCATCGCCTCGTCGAGCTGCGGGCCGCAGTCGCAGCGGTGGCTGCCGAACACGTCGCCGGTCAGGCACTCCGAGTGCACGCGCGTCAGCACCGGCTCGGAGCCGCGAGACGTCGCCGTGGACGAGCGCGAGGTGCTCGGAGCCGTCGAAGGCGATGCGGTAGCCGTACGCCGTGAAGTCGCCGTGCCGCGGTGGGCAGCCGGGTCTCCGCGACCCGCTCGACGAGCACCTCGTGACGCCGTCGGTAGCGGACCAGGTCCTCGATCGAGATCATCGCCAGGCCGTGCTCGTCGGCGAACTCGCGCAGCTCGGGGCCGCGCTTCATGGTGCCGTCGTCGTTGACGATCTCGACCAGCACCCCGGCCGGCGTCAGGCCGGCCAGCCGGGCCAGGTCGACGGCCGCCTCGGTGTGGCCGCGGCGCACCAGCACGCCGCCCTCGCGGTAGCGCAGCGGGAACACGTGCCCGGGCCGGGTGATCTCCCACGGCTCGGTCGCCGAGTCGGCGAGCACGCGCGACGGTGTGCGACCGGTCGGCGGCCGAGATGCCGGTGCTGACGCCGTCGCGGGCGTCGACCGAGATCGTGTACGCCGTGCGCAGCTTGTCGCGGTTGTGCGGTGTCATCAGCGGGATCTCGAGCCGGTCGAGCATGTCGGCCGGCATCGGCACGCAGATCACGCCGCTGGACTCAGCGGATCGTGAAGGCCATCAGCTCCGGGGTCGCCTTGGCCGCGGCGAAGATCAGGTCGCCCTCGTTCTCGCGGGTCTCGTCGTCGACGACGACGACGGCCTTGCCGGCCGCGATGTCGGCGATGGCGCGCTCGACGGTGTCGAGCCGGACCGCTGCGGAGTGTTCGGTCATGTGGCGGCTCCGGGCAGATAGCGGCATGGATGAGCTTCTCGACGTGCTTGGCGATCACGTCGACCTCGAGGTTGACGCAGGTCGCCGGGCGCTGGTGGCCGAGCGTGGTGCGGGCCAGGGTCTCGGGGATCAGGCTGACCGTGAACGAGGCGGTCGCGCGCCTCGACCACGGTCAGACTGACGCCGTCGACGGTGATCGAGCCCTTGTCGACGAGGTAGCGGCCCAGGCCGTCGGGCATGGAGACCTCGACGACCTCCCAGTGCTCGCTGGGCGGTCGCGGCGCCGAGATCGTCCCGACGCCGTCGACGTGGCCCTGCACGATGTGGCCGCCGAGGCGCTTGTCGGCGGTGACCGCGCGCTCGAGGTTGACCCGGTCGCCGGGCCGGACGCCGCGCAGCGAGGTCTTGTCGAGCGTCTCCTGCATGACGTCGGCGGTCCAGAGGTCGGGTCCCGCACCTCGCGGCGTCGAGCCCGCCACCTCGGTGGTCGAGCTGTCGAGACCACGGTCAGGCAGCACCCGTTGACGGCGATCGAGTCGCCGAGGTGGACGTCGTCCAGCACCGTGTCGCGCCCGACGGTCAGGCGGATCGCGTCGCCCTGGTCCTCGACCGCGACGACGGTGCCGAGCTCCTCGACGATGCCGGTGAACATCAGGGCTTCTCCTTCGGGCGCAGGGTGAGGCGGACGTTGTCGTCCGGACGGCTCGGTGTCCGCCTCGTGACCGGCGAGCACGGTCACGTCGGTCAGCTCCAGGTGCAACGCGTCGGCGATCGTCGCGATGCCCAGGTCGCCGACCGCGGCGCGCCCCGCGCCGAGCAGCATCGGCGCGACGTAGGCGACGACCTCGTCGACCAGACCGGCGCGCACGAACGCCGCCGCCAAGGTCGGGCCTCCCTCGAGGAACACGTGCTGGCAGTCGCGGGCGAACAGCGTGGCCAGCGCCGACCGCGGGTCGCGGGTGCGCAGGTGCACGGTCTCGGCGCGGTCGTCGAAGACCCGCCGGCCGGGGTCGAGGTCCCGCTCCCCCATCACCACCCGGAGCAGCTGGCGCGGCAGCGGGTCGTCGTACTCGTCCCGCACGGTCAGCTCCGGGTCGTCGACCTCGACGGTGTTGGTGCCGACCACGATCGCGTCGCAGAGCGCCCGCAGCCGGTGCGTGTCCCGGCGCGCGGCCGCGGGAGGAGACCCAGCGCGTGGTGCCGTCGGCCGCGGCGCTGCGGCCGTCGAGCGTGGTGGCGAACTTCCAGGTCACGAACGGCCGGCCGTGCTCGACGGCGAAGGTCCACGCCCGGTTGAGCAGACCCGCCTCGGCGGCAAGCAGCCCGCCCTCGACCTCGATCCCGGCCGCCCGCACGGTCGCCGCGCCGCCGCTGGCGACCGGGTTGGTGTCGGCCTGGGCGAAGACCAGGCGGCGTACCCCGGCGCGCACCAGGGCCTCGGCGCACGGGCCGGTCCGGCCGGTGTGGTTGCACGGCTCCAGGGTGACGACCGCCGTGGTGCCGCGGGCGGCGTCGCCGGCCTCGGCCAGCGCGGCGGCCTCGGCGTGCGGGCTGCCGGCCCCGCGGTGGAACCCCTCGGCGACCTCGGTGCCGTCGTCGGCGAGCAGCACGCAGCCGACCCGGGGGTTGGGGCCGAGCGGGACGCCGTCGGTCGCCGCGATCTCGAGCGCGCGCCGCATGGCGGTCTGCTCGGTCTCGCTGAAGGTCATCGCGCCTCCCGGTCCGGTCGCGGACTCCGGGGGCAGACTGAGGACGACCACGACGCCTCCGGGGAGCGTCGGCAGTCGGCCTGCGTGCGCTTCTCATCCGGACTTTGACCGTCGGTCCAGGAGTTCCACCTGGTCAACCGGTCACTGGCTGTGACCGGGTCGCGGACTTTCACCGCCGGTGCGGAGTTCCACCGCCCCCAGAGCACGCGAGCTGTTGCTCGTCTGGACCAAGAGTGCCACAGGACGGCGTGTCCGGGCGCGTGAGCCCACTCACAGGGCGGTCAGGGCGCCGCGGACTCCGCGGCGCAGGCGGAGCTCGGTCACCATCGCGTCGGGGTCGTCGGCGTTGAACACGGCCGAACCGGCGACGAACACGTCGGCGCCCGCCTCCGCGCACCGCGCGATCGTGTCGAGCGAGACGCCACCGTCGACCTGGACCCAGGTCTCGAGGCCGTGCCTGGCGACCAGCGCCCGGGTACGCCGGATCTTCGGCAGGCACAGGTCGAGGAACCGCTGGCCGCCGAAGCCGGGCTCGACGGTCATCACCAGGACCATGTCCAGCTCGGGCAGCAGGTCCTCGTAGGGGTCGATCGGGGTGGCCGGCTTGAGCGCCATGCTGGCCCGCGCGCCGAGGCGCGCGGATCTCGCGGCCAGCCGCACGGGAGCCGCCGCGGCCTCGACGTGGAAGGTGACGCTCCCCGCCCCCGCCTCGACGTACGCCGGGGCGTGCCGGTCGACGTCCGTGATCATCAGGTGCGCGTCGAGGGGGACGTCGCTGCTCCCCGCGAGCGCCTCGACCATGGCCGGCCCGAAGGTGAGGTTGGGCACGAAGTGGTTGTCCATGACGTCGACGTGCACCCAGTCGGCGCCCGGGATCCGCGCCACCTCGGCGCCGAGGGCGGCGAAGTCGGCGTTGAGGATGCTCGGTGTGATCTGGATGCCCACGCGCGCGATCCTAGGGGCCCGCCTCCGGCCGCTCAGTCGGTGTCGGGCTCCTCGCGGACCTCGTGGCCCTCTCGCTCGTCGCGGTCGGCCCACTCCAGCAGGGGGGCGATGTCGAAGACCTCCGCGTCGATGTCCTCGTGCAGGTCGCCGAGCGCGGCGTACCGCTGCGGCATGGTGAAGATCGTGAAGTCGTGCGGGTCGCAGTCGTCGACCTCGTCCCAGCGGACCGGGGCGGAGACGCGGGCGTCGGGGAAGCCGCGCACGGAGTACGCCGCCGCGATGGTGTGGTCCCGCGCGTTCTGGTTGTAGTCGACGAACAGGTGGTGCGGGTCGCGGTCCTTGCGCCACCAGGTGGTGGTCACGTCGTCGGGTGCCCGGCGCTCGACCTCGCGGGCGAAGGCGAGGGCCGCGCGGCGGACGACCTTGTGGCCGTGGTCGGGCCGGATCCTGACGTAGACGTGCAGGCCCTCGCCGCCGGAGGTCTTCGGGAACCCGACCGCGCCGAGCTCGTCGAGGACCTCGTGGCTGACCGCGGCGACCCGCTGCACCTGGGCGAAGTCCGAGAGCGGCCCGGGGTCGAGGTCGATGCGCCACTCGTCGGGCTTCTCGGGGTCCGCGCGCCGGCTGTTCCAGGGGTGGAACTCGACGGTGGACATCTGGACGGCCCAGATGACGCTGGCCAGCTCGGTCACGCAGAGCTCGTCGGCGGTGCGGTTCCAGCGCGGGAAGTGGAGCCGCACCGTCTCCACCCAGGGCGGGGCTCCGGCGGGCAGCCGCTTCTGGTGGACCTTGTCGCCGGCCAACCCCTTGGGGAACCGGTGCAGCATGCACGGTCGCTCGTAGAGCGCGTTCACGATCCCGTCGCCGACCGCGAGGTAGTACTCCACCAGGTCGAGCTTGGTGGCGCCGCTCTCCGGGAAGTAGACCCGGTCCGGGTTCGTCACCCGCACGACCTTGTCGTCGACCTCGATCTCGATGGCGGGGGGCTTGGCGGGCACGGGCAATAACGTAGCCGCCGTGGACTTCGACCAGACCCCGGTGCTGCGCGTGGACGTCCGCCGCGACGGTGCCCTGGAGCCGGACCGGTGGCCGATGACGCTGCCGGCCGTGGCCCAGCTCGCCCGGTCGGGTCTCGACCTGCCGGCCGGCGTGACCTTCCTGGTCGGCGAGAACGGATCGGGCAAGTCGACGATCGTCGAGGCCGTGGCGATGGCGTACGGCCTGTCCCCCGAGGGCGGGTCGACGGGCAGTCGGCACACCACCCGGCCGACCGAGTCACCGCTGGCCGACGCGCTCGGCCTCCGGCGCGGTCTCGGGCGCGAGCCGCTGGGGGTTCTTCCTGCGGGCCGAGACGATGCACGGCTGGTACTCCTACCTCGAGCCACACCCGAAGCGTCGGGCACCTCCCGAGCCGCGCTTCCACGAGCTCAGCCACGGCGAGTCGTTCCTGGCGGTGCTGGAGACCCGGTTCGAGTCGCCCGGCCTCTACTGCCTCGACGAGCCCGAGGCGGCGTTGTCGTTCCAGTCCACGCTGGGCCTGATCGCCGTGCTCCAGCGGCTGGTGGCCGCGGGCGGCCAGGTGCTCTGCGCGACGCACTCCCCCGTGCTGGCAGCGCTGCCGGGCGCCCACCTGCTCGAGGTCGGGACCGTGGGGCCTGCGCGCACCACCTGGGAGGAGCTCGACCTGGTGGGGCACTGGCGCCGGTTCCTGGACGGCCCCGAGCGCTACCTGCGGCACCTTCACGGACTGAGCGGGCCCCGGACGGGTAGGTCCCGGCGCAGCGTCACCCACACGATGATCGCGTTGAGCAGCGCGCCGACCACGAAGATCGTCGCGCCGGTCGCCCCGGTGAGGAGGGCGACGAACAGCACGCCGACGAGGATCACCACCGAGGCGGTGGCCAGCGCCCGGACCCGGTCGCTCACGACCTCGGCGTTGCGGCCCAGCAGCGCCGCGGCCGTCAGGCAGCCGATGGCGGCGACCAGCAACGCCGCCTCCACCGCCTGGTTGACCACCACCCCGCTGTCGTCGCCGTTCTCGGCCCGGAGATAGATGCTGCCGGCGGCGAAGACCCCGGCCATGAAGGTGTTGGCGAGCACGTTGGAGCGCGGGCGGACCGGGTCCCGGGGCAGCTGCAGACGCGCCATCGTCAGCTCAGCGACCAGTCGTTGTCGCCGTCCTTGACGGTCCCGTCGTCGTACTGCCCGCTGTGCGCCTTGGGCCAGACCCCGCCGGGGAACTTGTCGGAGGACAGGGCCGCCTCCATCGCCCCCATCTGGTGCACCTGGGTGGTGAGCAGCGCGCCGAGCCCGGTCGCCAGGGCGGCCAGCGCGGCGGTGTTGACGCCTGCCTCCTCGACGACGAGCGCCAGGCCCGCCCACGAGAAGACCACGCTGCCCAGGGCGACCAGGCAGGTGACCAGCGCAGCCACGAACTTGACCACGATGACGCCGACGCCGATGTAGAACGCCAGCCCGCCGAGGGCCAGCTCCAGCAGCGAGCCGCGCATCTCCTCGGCCTGGCCGGACAGCTCGCCGGCCGCCTCGCGCTGGGGAGAGATCTGCCGGCGGTAGGCCTCGGCACCGACGCCGGACCACTCGGCGGAGCCGGCCATCTCGGCGTCACCGAGGTTGGCGACCACCCCGTTGGCGTTGTCCACGACCGTCTGGAGGTCGCTGCGGAAGTTCCAGAAGTACAGCGGCGCGGCCACCCCCTTGAGGAACTCGACGAGCTTGTCCCAGATCTTGCCGGCCAGGTCGATCATCTGCTCGGCCATCCAGACGACCGCGTCGGCC
This sequence comes from uncultured Actinomycetota bacterium, assembly GCA_963791275.1. Classification (GTDB taxonomy): domain Bacteria; phylum Actinomycetota; class Actinomycetes; order Propionibacteriales; family Nocardioidaceae; genus Nocardioides. The sequence goes on along the minus strand of CAWBRP010000001.1, from coordinate 119,315 downwards.
ACGAAGTCCGGGATGTACCAGTGGTCGATGGCGGCGTTGGCCTTGCCGGGGAGCTCGTCGATCTTGGCCGAGATGTCGTCCATCCCGCCGTTGATCTTCTCCACGACGGCCTCGAACTCAGCGATGCTGAAACTCATGGGTCTCTCCTCACCAGAGGTTCCGGTAGGCGTGCTCTTGGGCTTCGTCCTCTTCCTGGTAGGTCTTGCCGACCTGACGCAGGGTCTTGCCGATGGCGTAGAACTCCGTGGCTCCTTCGCGGGCCCGGTCCTGCAGGCCGGCGCGGACCTTCTCGTAGGCGTCGTACACGATCTGGAAGAGCCCGGCCTCGAGCCGGGTCAGGCTCATGCCCGCCATCTGGAAGTTGATGTCGGTCAGCGCCGGGCCGTTGTCGTCCCACTTCTGCGCCTCGTTCTCGAGGGCACCCGTGGCGACCTTCACCTCGGCTGCGGTCGGGTTCCCCATGTCAGGCTCCTGTCGTCGGGTGCGTGAGGCGGTGGAGGACGTCCGAGAGCACCGCGTCGGCGTCCTCGAGCAGCGGGTCCCGGCGGTCCCGGCCGGGACGACGGCGTCCGGGGCGGCCGAAGCCTGAGCCCGCGTCACCGCACCCATCACCTCCGCGGCAATGGCGTGGGCGCTGTGCTCCTGGGCCCACCGCGCGTCGATGTGCACCGCGGCGAGCTGGCCGTTGGCCAGGGTCACCGAGACCTGGGCCGCGGCCGGGGGGTGCTCCGCCCCCACGGTCCCCGCGGTCGGGGACGTCGCCCGCGCGTGCGAGGTGTCGAGCAGGCGCATCAGCCCCTCGGCCAGCTGCCCCAGGTCACGCCCCGACGGTGGGGCCCCGGGCACCACGAACGGGTTCGACCGGAGCGGTCGACGTCTGGAAGTCGCGCATCTGGTAGCCGAAGCCCTCTCTCTCCAGGGTCTCCGACCACTCACCAAGGTGCTTGCTCACGGCGTCCTGGTAGGCCTCGAGCACCGCGGCGCCCAGGGCCTCGGCAGCGAGGTCGCTCGACCACCGCTCGTCGACCTGCACGCCCGTGGGACGTCCCTCGGCGTCGATGCCGACCGTGACCCGACCGGTGCCGTCGGCGCCCTTCGCGCCGGCCGGAGCGGCCCTGGACGCCGAGCTCAGGACCGAGCCGAAGGCACTGGCGTACCTCTGCAGCTCTTCGAGGTCCCGCATCATGCTCTGGTCCATCAGTTCTCCTCGCCGGGTGCCGGTTGCCGTCATCGGCACTCTGCCCCGGGCGACCGGGCGGCAAACGCCCAGGTGGGAATCGGCCTCAGCGGCGCCGCAGCAGCGCGACGAACATGGCGTCGGTGCCGTGCCGGTGCGGCCACAGCTGGACGGTGCCGGGCAGCGGACCGTCGCAGTCGGGGACGTCGTCGAGCAGCGTCCTGGCGTCGTCGAGGTCGGTGTCGGACCGCTCGGCCAGCACCGCGGCCACGACGCCCGAGGTCTCGGCGAGCACCGGTGAGCAGGTCGCGTAGACCACGGCCCCGCCCGGCCGCACGGCGTCCAGGGCGGCGGAGAGCAGCGCCCGCTGGAGGGGGACCAGGGTGACCAGGTCGTCCTTGCTGCGCCGCCACCGGGCCTCCGGACGGCGTCGCAGGGCCCCCAGCCCGGTGCAGGGAGCGTCGACCAGGACCCGGTCGAACGCTCCGTCCTCCCAGGCGGGGCGGGTGCCGTCGGCCGCGACGATGCCGAGCACTCCAGCGGCGCCGGACAGGGCCCGGGCCACCAGCCGCGCGCGGTGCGGCAGGCGCTCGGCGGCGACCAGGCCGGCCCCCTGCGCGGCCGCCAGACCGGCCAGCAGGGCCGCCTTGCCGCCCGGGCCGGCGCAGAGGTCGAGCCACCGGTCGTCGCGGCCGTCCACCTCCGCCCAGGCCAGGGCCAGGGCGACCAGCTGGGAGCCCTCGTCCTGGACGCCGGCTCGTCCCTCGGCGACCGCCGGCACCGCGGCCGGGTCGCCGCCGTCGAGGACCCGGCCGTACGGCGAGTAGGCCGTGGGCCGCCCGGGGAGCTCGTCGATGCCCGCGCGGCCGGGCCGGGCGACCAGGGTGACCCGCGGCGGTGCGTTGTCCGCGGCGAGCAGCGCGGCCAGCTCGTCGGCGCCGACTGCCTCGCGCAGCACCTCGACGACCCAGGGCGGATGGCTGTGCACGACGCTCAGGTGCCCGACCGGGTCGGTCGTCAGGTCCGGTGCGACCCGAGCCATCCAGCCGGCGAGGTCGTCGGTGGAGACCTTGCGCAGCACCGCGTTGGTGAACCCTCCGGTGCCGCGACCGGCCCGGGAGACGGCGAGGTCGACGGTGGTGCTGATCGCCGCGTGGGCGGGCACCCGCATGGCCAGCACCTGGTGGACGCCCAGCCGGAGCACGTCGAGGACCTTGGCCGGCGTGTTGGCCAGCGGGCGGTCGACGCACGCGGCGAGCACGGCGTCGTAGGTCCCTCGGCCACGCAGGGTGCCCGAGACCAGCTCGGTCGCGAACGCGGCGTCCCGTCCGGACAGCCCGCGGTCGCGCAGGGCGGTGGCCAGGGCCAGGTTCGCGTAGGCGTCGTCGACCCGGACCGCCCGCAGCACGTCGTAGGCCGCCTCGCGGGCCGGGTCAGCCATCGCCGAGGTGCTGCTTCACCAGCTTGGTGGGGGCCTTGCACGCCCAGGCCTCGGTGACCACCTCGGTCAGCTCGGCCAGCGTCAGCTCACCGAGCCGCGACTGCTGGACCAGGACGGCGTGGTAGCCGTTGAAGTGGTCGATGGTGAAGAACGGGGTCGTCGTCGTCCTGGACCAGGGCCTGCTTGTCGGCCTCGTCCGCGACCGTGATCACGAGCAGGTCGTCGTACGGCTCCCCGGTCGTGGGGTCCGCCGCGTTGGCGTCGGGCGCCCGGTGGAGCAGGAAGCCCTTGCCCTTGCCGCCCGCGGGACCTTGTACGTCGGCCGGTCGCCCCAGCTGGTGCCGAGCTCGACCTCGGGCAGGCTCAGGCAGATCGCCTCGACGTCGGCGGGCGTGGCCGGGCGGGTCCCGTCGCTGGACATGGCTCAACCGTCCCCGAAGCGCGCGCCCGCGTCCACCCGCAGGCCCCGGGCCCAGTCGGCGGCCGGCATCTGCCGCTTGCCGAACGCCTTGACGTCCCCGAGCAGCACCGCGTCGGTGCCGGTGCCGACGTGCACGGAGGTCTTGGTGACCTCGAGGTGGCCGGGGGCGAGCCGGACGTCGGGGTCGGGACGCACCGGGCCGAGCTTCACCCGCTCCCCCAGCCACGTGGTCCAGGCCCCGGGGAAGGGCGTGCAGGCGCGCACCTGGTGGTCGACGAGCCCCGCCGGGTGGCGCCAGTCCACGCGGGCGTCCTCCACGGTGATCTTCGGCGCGAAGCTGACGCCGTCCTCCTGCTGGGGGCGGGCCTCGATCGAGCCGTCCTCGATGCCGTCGAGCGTGGCGACGAGGAGCCCGGCGCCGCCCTCGGCGAGGCGCTCGAGCAGGTCACCGGCGGTGTCGGTCGGGCGGATCCGCTCGGTCATCACCCCGAAGGTCGGGCCGGCGTCGAGCGCCGGCACGAGCCGGAACGTGGTCGCGCCGGTCACCTCGTCGCCCGCCCAGATGCTGTGCTGCACGGGGGCGGCACCCCGCCAGTTGGGCAGCGCCGAGAAGTGCAGGTTGACCCAGCCGTGCGGCGGGATGTCGAGCGCGCTCTGCGGGAGCAGCGCGCCGTAGGCCACGACCGGGCAGCAGTCCGGGGCCAGCTCGCGGAGGGCGGCCTGGAAGTCCGGGTCCCGCGGGTGGTCGGGGGTCAGCACCGGCACGCCGAGCTCGTCGCCGCGCTGCCCCACCGGGCTGCGCACGAGCGAGCGGCCGCGGCCGGCGCGCGCGTCGGGGCGGGTGACGACGCCGACCACCTCGTGCGTGGACGCGACGACCGCCTCGAGGGACGGCAGCGCCACCTCGGGGGTGCCGGCGAAGACCAGGCGCATCAGCGGGTCACAGGGCGAAGCCGCCGGTGGCGTGCGGCGAGACCTTCACCAGGGGCTTCTCCAGCCCGAACCACTCCGACTCGCGGATGGCCTTCATCGCCGCCTTGCGCGCGGCGCCGTCGAGCCGGTCGACGAACAGCACGCCGTCGAGGTGGTCGGTCTCGTGCTGGAGCGCCCGGGCGAGCTTGGCGGAGCCCGACGATGCGCAGCGGCTCGCCGTACATGTCGAAGCCGGTGGCCACCGCCGACATCGCCCGCAGGCACTCGAAGGTCAGCTCGGGGATCGACAGGCAGCCCTCGAGGCCGTCCTGCTGCTCCTCCGAGAGCTCGAGGACGGGGTTGACCAGGTGGCCGACCTCGCCGTCGACGTGCCAGGTGAAGACCCGCAGGCCGACCCCGATCTGCGGTGCCGCGAGGCCCGCGCCGGGCGCCTCGAGCATGGTGTCGGTGAGGTCCTCGACGAGCCGGCGCAGCTCGCGGTCGAAGTCGACCACCTCCGTCGCCGGTCGGCGCAGGACGGGGTCGCCGAACAGGCGGATGGGTTGGACGGCCACGGTCGTGGAGTCTAGGGCGACCCGCCCAACGAGGGTCAGCCCAGGGCCGTCGGATCGACCTGGATCCGGACCGCGTCGAGCTTGCGCGCGGAGCGCACCCGCTGGACCTCCAGGAGCGCCGCCGAGAGTGCGGCGGCCTCGGAACGCGGCACCCGGACGATCACCCGCGACTCCTCGCCGACCGGGACCGGGCCGAGCACCTCGGCGTGCGGCGGTGGAGCGAGCAGGGTCAGCGCGTCGTCCACGGCCCCGGGCTCCCCGGTCAGGGTCGCCAGCCGGGACGCGGGTGGCAGGTGCGCCTCCTGGCGCTCCGCGATCTCGCGCTCGGCGAAGCCGGCCGGGTCCCAGCGGACCAGGGCCTGGAGTGCGGGGTGGGTGGGGTCGCCGACGACCACGGCCTGGCCGCCCTCGCCGACCAGCGCCACGGCGTTGGCCCAGCGCCGCAGGGCCTCCTCCGTGGCGCGGAGGTCGGTCCGGGCCAGCGTGAGCCAGGTGTCGAGCAGGACGACGGCGGCGTAGCCCGCGGCCGCCACCGGCTCGGCGCCCGGGGTGGCGACCACGATCGCCGGCCGGTCCGCCACCTCGTCGAGCACCCGGTCGCCGTTCGACGAGCGGATCCGGACGGCCGGGAAGGTGCGGCCGAGCTCCTCCGCGGTCCGGTCCGCGCCGACCACCGGGGCCCGGAGGCCACGGTGCCCGCAGGCGCGGCACGCCCACGCCGGCTGCTCGGTCCCGCACCACCGGCAGGCCGGGGGCGCGGTCGCGGACGGCAGCGCCAGCGGGCCGGAGCAGGTGCGGCACCGGGCCGGCTCGCGGCAGCGCTCGCAGGCCAGGGACGGCGCGTAGCCCAGCCGCGGGGTCTGCACGAGGACGGGGCCGCGCTCGAGCGCGTCCCGCACCGTCTGGTGGACCTCCGCCGGCAGCCGGGCGCCGGCCGCGTGCGGGTCGCGCTCCCGGGCCCGGTCCGTCGCGCCGGCGACGCGGGTCGCCAGCCGGGCCCGGACCAGGTCGCGGGTGGGGGCGATCTCCCGGGCCCAGCCGGTGCGCAGGAGGTACTGCGTCTCGGCGGTGCGGGCGAAGCCACCCAGGAGAGCGGCCGTCCCCTGCTGCTCGGCGCGCAGCAGGAGGGTCTCGCGGGTGTGCGGGTACGGCGCGCGGGGCTCGCCGTGCAGGTCGTCGCCGTCGTCCCACAGCACCACCAGGCCGAGGTCGTGCACCGGGGCGAAGGACGCCGAGCGGGTGCCGACCACGACGCGGGTGCTGCCGCGGGACACCGCCAGGAAGCGTCGGTAGCGCAGCGCCGGGCCCGTCGTCGGCGGTGAGCGCTCACGTGGGAGTCCGCGCCGAGGACCGTGGTGAGGGCCGCCGAGACCCGGTCGACGTCGCGGCGGTCGGGCACGCAGACCAGGGCGCCGCGGCCGGCGTGGACGGCCGCGGCGACCGCGTGGCCGACCAGGAGGGGCCAGTCCGTGCCCGGCGCCGCGCCCCAGACCGCCCGCGGCGAGCCACCCGTCGGCCAGGTGGCTCAAGAAGGGCTCGGCGTGCGCGTGTCCCGCCCACGCCTGCTGCCCGGCGCGCCAGGTCCACGCGGGCGCGCGGTCGCCGCCGGCGACGGCTCGCGCTCGGTGGTGGCGTGCCGCGGCGGGACCGCGAGCCGCAGCACGTCGCTGCGTGCGCCGGCGTACCGCTCGGCGACGGCGGCGCTGAGGGTGACGATCTCGGGGGCCAGCACGGGTTCGGCGCTCACCACGCGGCGCAGGGGTGCCAACGTGCCGGGATGGTCGCTGGTCGCGGCGCGCGCGACCACGAAGGCGTCGACGTCCTGGCCGGCGAACCGGACCTTGACCCGGGCACCCGCCACGGCCGACTCGGCCATCGTGGCCGGGACGAGGTAGTCGAAGGTCCGGTCGAGGTGGGCCAGCGGCAGGTCGACCAGCACCTGGGCGACCGGGTCGACCTCGGCGGGCGCGGCCTGGGCCGCCCTCCGCTTCCGGGTGGCGGCGGCCTTCTTCTTCGAGTCGGCGACCACCGCGCGGAGCCCCGGCAGCATCGCCGGCTGCGCGTCGTCGCCTCCGGTCCGCTCGCTCACGGGTGGAGTTCTACCAGCACGGGCCGACGAGCCCGCGCGCGAACGGGTCAGGCGCCGACCGCGGCCTTGAGCTCCTCGACGCGGTCGGTGCGCTCCCAGGTGAACTCGGGGAGCTCGCGGCCGAAGTGGCCGTAGGCGGCCGTCTTGGCGTAGATCGGGCGGAGCAGGTCGAGGTCGCGCGATGATCGCGGCCGGGCGCAGGTCGAAGACGTGCAGCACGGCCTCCTGGATCTTCTCGTCCGGGACGGTGCCGGTGCCGAAGGTCTCGATGAAGACGCCGACCGGCTGGGCCTTGCCGATCGCGTAGGCGACCTGCGCCTCGCAGCGGCGGGCCAGGCCGGCGGCGACGACGTTCTTGGCCACCCAGCGCATGGCGTACGCCGCCGAGCGGTCGACCTTGGACGGGTCCTTGCCGGAGAAGGCGCCGCCACCGTGCCGGGCCATGCCGCCGTAGGTGTCGACGATGATCTTGCGGCCGGTCAGGCCGGCGTCGCCCATCGGGCCGCCGACGACGAAGCGTCCGGTCGGGTTGACCAGGAGCCGGTAGCCCTCGGAGGGGATCGAGAACGCGGCCAGCACCGGGTCGATGACGTGCTTCTTGATGTCCGGCTCGAGGGTCGACTCGAGGTCGGTCTCCTCGGAGTGCTGGGTCGAGAGCACCACGGTGTCGACGCGCACCGGACGGTTGTCGGCGTCGTACTCGATGGTGACCTGGGTCTTGCCGTCGGGGCGCAGGTAGTCGAGCGTGCCGTCCTTGCGGACCTCGGACAGCCGCTCGGCGAGCCGCTGGGCGATCACGATCGGCAGCGGCATCAGCACGTCGGTGTCGTCGCAGGCGTAGCCGAACATCAGGCCCTGGTCGCCGGCGCCCTGCTTGTCCATCGCGTCCACCGAGCCGGTGCGGCTCTCGTGGCCGGTGTCGACGCCCTGGGCGATGTCGCCGGACTGCCCGCCGATGGCGACCATCACGCCGCACGACGCGCCGTCGAAGCCCTTCTCGGACGAGTCGTAGCCGATCGTCGAGGATCCGGTCGCGCGACCTTCTGCTTGATGTCGACGTAGCCGGTCGTCGTCGACCTCGCCCGCCACCACGACCAGCCCGGTGGTCAGCAGCGTCTCGACGGCCACCCGGCTGTGGGGGTCCTGCTCGAGCATCGCGTCGAGAACCGAGTCGCTGATCTGGTCAGCGATCTTGTCCGGGTGGCCTTCGGTGACCGACTCGGAGGTGAAGAGGCGTCCGCCCACAGTGGATTCTCCCGTTCGAGGCTTGGCTGACAGGTCCGGCGAGGTGTCAGGGTACCGGCAGCCCAGGATGCAAGATCCGGGTCTCAATCACCGAATCGCCGGGCGACGTGGTCCCAGATGACGTGGGCGAGAGCGGCCTTCGACCCGAGGGGTACGTCGACCTGCTCACCCGTCGGCGGCCAGGATCACCGCCTGGTTGTCGGCGGCGCCGAACACCGCTCCCCCGCTGACGTCGTTGACGCACCAGCAGGTCGCAGCCCTTGCGGGCCAGCTTGGCGCGCGCCAGGTCGAGCACCGAGCCGCTCGCGTCGCCGGTCTCGGCGGCGAAGCCCGACCACGACCTGGCCCGGCCGCGGCGGTCGTGGGCGAGCTCGGCGAGGATGTCGGGGTTCTGCGCCAGCTCGATGGTCGGCGCGGAGCCGTCGTCGGCCTTCTTGATCTTGGCCTCGCTGACCGCGGTCGGCCGGAAGTCGGCCGGGGCCGCGGCCATCACCACGGCGTCGGCGCCGGCCGCGGCGGCCAGCACCTGCGCCGCGCAGCTCCTCGGTGGTCTCGACGCGCGACCACCTTGACGCCGGCCGGGTCGGGCAGCGAGACGTTGGCGGCTGACCAGGGTGACCTCGGCGCCGCGGGCCGCGGCCGCGCGGGCCAGGGCGTAGCCCTGCTTGCCGGAGGAGCGGTTGCCGAGGAAGCGGACCGGGTCGAGCGGCTCGCGGGTGCCGCCGGCGGAGACGACGACGTGCCGTCCGGCGAGGTCGGCTGCTCGGCGGCACCGCGGGCCAGCACCTCGAGCGCGAGCTCGAAGATCTCGGCCGGGTCGGGCAGCCGGCCCTTGCCGGTGTCGGCGCCGGTCAGCCGGCCCTCGGCGGGCTCGATGACGACCGCGCCCCGCGGACGCGCAGGGTCGCGACGTTGGCCCGGGTCGCGGGGTGCTCCCACATCTCGGTGTGCATGGCCGGCGCGAACACGACCGGGCAGCGCGCGGTGAGCAGGGTGTTGGTGAGCAGGTCGTCGGCGAGCCCGTGGGCGGCCTTGGCGAGCAGGTCGGCGGTCGCCGGGGCCACGACCACCAGGTCGGCGGTCTGGCCGATCCGCACGTGCGGCACCTCGTGGACGTCGGTCCAGACGTCGGTCGGCGACCGGCTTGCCCGACAGCGCCGCCCAGGTGGGCGCGCCGACGAACTCGCAGCGCCGCCGCGGTCGGCACGACGCGTGACGTCGTGGCCGGACTCGGTGAACCGGCGCAGCAGCTCGCACGCCTTGTACGCGGCGATGCCGCCGGAGACGCCGAGGACGACGCGCTGGGCCATCGGGCGTCTGGTCAGGTCACTCGTTCGGAGGTGAACGACGCGTCGAGGGCGGCCGCGGCGCGCGGCCTCTTCCTCGGCGGCGAGCTCGGCCGGGTCGACGTCCTCGCAGGTCAGCAGGTCCTCGTTGATCTCGCGCAGCGCGATCGAGAGCGGCTTCTCCTGCACGTGGGTGTCGACGAGCGGGCCGACGTACTCGAGCAGGCCCTCGCCGAGCTGGGAGTAGTAGGCGTTGATCTGGCGGGCGCGCTTGGCGCTGTAGAGGACCAGCTTGTACTTGCTGTCGGTCTTGGTGAGCAGGTCGTCGATCGAGGGGTTGGTGACACCCTCGGCGGCGATGTTGGGCGAAGACACGCGTGAGGCCTCACAGAAGTTGTCGGATGGGTGGGAGCGCGCGCGACGGCCCCGTGACAGGTCGGTCAGGCGGTCCCAGTCATCAAGGCTACCAACTCGTCGGCTGCAGCGTGAACTTCGTGGTTGACGATGGTGACGTCGAACTCCGCCTCGGCGGCCAGCTCCTCGCGCGCGGTGTCCAGGCGGCGCGGCGCGTTCCTCCTCCGTCTCGGTGCCGCGGCCGACCAGCCGGCGGACCAGCTCGTCCCAGGACGGCGGCTTGAGGAAGACGAACAGCGCGTCCGGCATCGTCTCGCGGACCTGCCGGGCGCCCTGCAGGTCGATCTCCAGCAGCGCCGGCCGGCCGGCGGCCAGCGCCTCCTCGACCGGGCCGCGCGGGGTGCCGTAGCGGGCGGCGCCGTGCACGACGGCCCACTCCAGCAGCTGCGTCCGCGGCGACCATCTCGTCGAACTCGGCGTCGGAGACGAACCAGTAGTGCACGCCGTCGTCCTCGCCGGGGCGCGGCGGGCGGGTGGTGGCGGAGACCGAGATCCAGACCTCGGGGTGGCGCGCGCGGATCGCGGCGGCGACGGTGCCCTTGCCGACGGCGGTCGGGCCGGCGAGCACGACGAGGCGGGACCGGGTGCCTGGCGGCGGCGCCTCAGTCACGCGCGGCGAACTCGCGCTCGAGCGCGGCCACCTGCTTGGTGCCGAGCCCGCGCACGCGGCGGCTCTCGGCGATGCCGAGGCGCTCCATGACCTGGCGGGCGCGCACCTTGCCCAGGCCGGGCATCGACTGCAGCAGGTCGACGACCCGCATCTTGCCGATGACCTCGTTGTCCTGGCCCTCGTGGAGGACGTCGACGATCGAGGCGCCGGAGTTCTTGAGCCGGTTCTTCACCTCGGCCCGCTCCCGGCGGGAGGCGGCGGCCTTGTCGAGCGCCGCCTGGCGCTGTTCGGGGGTGAGCGGGGGCAGAGCCACGTGCGGAGGTCCTTCGGTCGCGAGTCGAGCATCGAGTGCGGTCGGCTGTGCGACGTCCGGTCAATCTAGTCAGAACCGGCGAGTCAGCGGCAATCGGGGTCCGAGCAGCCGACCGGCGTCCTGGCAGACGTTCAGCGGCGTGCGGCACACGTCACGGGCCTCCTGGTCCAGCGCGCGCAGGGTCGTCCAGCGTGGCCGCTGCCGAGCTCGCGGGCGGCGCGTCGATGATCGCGCGTCTCGGTCCGCGTCGTCGAGCCCGGCCGGCGGCTGCGCGCGGTCGTACGACGCGGGGTCGACGTCGGCGGCGTCGCAGCGCCCGGTCGAGGGCCTCGATCGCGGTCGACGACCTGCTGCCACTCGTCGCTGATGTCGGTGGGCGCCTTGTCTGCGAGGTCGCGGAAGATGTCGAGCGCCTCGAGCAGGAGTCGCGGCCTCGTCGCCGCCGGCGAGCCTCGGTGAGCTCCTTCTGGTGGTCCTCGACCGCGTCGCAGTACTCCTCCTGCGGGTCCGCGCAGCCGCCGGCCAGCGGCAGCAGCAGCCGAGCACGCACGGCGCGAGCCCCGGCGGCCGCGGCCGCCTCACGACGAGCCCGGCGAGCTCGTCGTTGGCCCGGCGGGCGGCGTCGCCGAGCGCGCGCGGGTCGGGTCCGGCCGCGAGCAGGTCGCGCGACGGAGCTGGGCAGCACGGTCGCCGGCGGCCGCGCCGAAGATCCGGCGCAGGTCGGCGACGGTGCCGCCCTGGGCGCCGTACCCGGGCGCCAGCAGCGGGCCGTTGACGTCGAGGTCCTCGTCGGTCGGCGTCGCCGATGGTGGCGCCGACGACGGCGCCGAAGGAGCCCGAGCGGCTCGGCGCCGTCGTTGAGCGCGCGCAGGCGGTCGAGCACGCGGCCGGCGACGGTGCCGCCCGCCGACGGTCGGCGTGCTGCACCTCGGGGCCCTCCTTGTTGGAGGTCAGCGCGAGCACGAACACGCCCGCGTCGTGGCGGCGGGCGGTGTCGACGAACGGGTCCAGCGAGCCGAAGCCGAGGTAGGGGCTGGCGGTGACGCGTCGCGGCCAGCGGCGAGGCGGGTCGAGGTAGGCGTCGGCGTACGCCTGCGAGGTGGAGCCGATGTCGCCGCGCTTGACGTCGAGCAGCACCAGCGCGCCGGCGGCGCGGGACGGCGGCGACCACCCGCTCGAGCACCGCGACGCCGCGGCTGCCGAAGCGCTCGTAGAACGCGCGACTGCGGCTTGACGACCGCGACGTGCGGGGCCGAGCCCCTCGACCGCGCTCGAGCGCGAAGCGCTCGAGGCCCGGCGACGTCGTCGGTCGAGCCCCCACGCGTCGCAGCAGCGCGGCGTGCGGGTCGATGCCGGCGCACAGCGGGCCGCGCGCGGCGACGGCGGCGTGCAGGCGGGCGCCGAACGGCTCGGTCATGGCGCGGTCTCCTTCGAGGTGCGAGCTCGGTCGCGAGCCGGCGCGGCGGTGGTGGGGTCGTGCAGCAGGGCGGTGCCGATCTGGACGGCGGTGGCGCCGGCGGCCAGGAAGGCGCGGACGTCGTCGGCCGTCGGCGATGCCGCCCGGCGCCGACGATCGGGGCGTCGGGCAGCGCGGCGTGCACCTCGGCCACGCAGCGCAGCGCGAGCGGCCGGATCGCGGGGCCGCTCAGCCCGCCCGGCGCGGCCGTCGGGCATCGCGGCGGGCAGCGCGTTGCCGATCACGACGGCGTCGGCGCCGGCGTCGAGCACGGTGCGGGCGGTCTCGACGACCCGGACCACGTCGGTGCGGAGCTTGGCCAGCACCGGGATGCCGCGCGGCAGGTCGCGGCGCACCGCGGCGACCACGCTGGCGGCGTGGAAGGGCTCGCGGACGTCGAAGACGCCGCGTGCCGGCCGGCGTCGGGCGACGGAGAGGTTGACCTCGATCGCCGAGACGCCGGGCGCGCGGCCGAGGCGCCGGGCCAGCTCGGCGTACTCCCCCAGCGTGCTGCCGGCGATCGACACGACGACCCGGGCGCCCTGCTGCGGACCAGCCACGGCAGCTCGGTGGCCAGGAAGTGGTCGAGGCCGGGGTTCTGCAGGCCGACGGCGTTGACCAGGCCGGACGGGGTCTCGACGATCCGCGGCATCGCGCCCGCCGGGACGGGCGTTGAGGGTGATCGAGCGGGTGACGAAGCCGCCGAGGTCGGCCAGGTCGCCGTACGCCGCGAGCTCGCGGCCGGTGCCGCCGCAGCCGGCGGCGACCAGCACCGGGGAGGCCAGGGTGAGGCCGGCGAGGGTGACGGTCATCCGATGCTCCCCGGCAGGTCGCGCCAGCGGACCCGGTCGCCGCGGAACACCGGCCCGTCGACGCAGGCGCGGACCGTGCGCGGCGACGCCGTCCTCGCCGACGACCGGGACCGCGCAGCCCTGGCAGAGCCCGGTGGCGCAGGGCAGCGGCTCGCTCGAGGGCGGTCTGGCTCCAGGCGCCGGCGGCCTCGGCGGCCGCCGCGACGGCGTGCAGGGCGGCGTGGGTCCGGCGGCGTAGACGACCTCGGCGCTCGCCTGCGCGAGCAGCCTCGGTCGAGGTGCGTCCGCCACGCGCCCGCGCAGCCCGACCGAGCCGTCGGCGGTGACCACCGTGACCGCGCGGGCCGAGCGGCGGGCCTCGAGCGCGGACAGCAGGTGCGCCTCGTCGGCCCCGGCGACCACCAGGGTGACCGCGCAGCCGCGCTCGCGCAGCCGCTCGGCGAGCGGGAACAGCGGCGCCGCGGCGTACCCGTCGCCGACGAGCACGCAGCTCGACCGGCTCCTTCGGCAGCGAGAACGGCCGGCCGAGCGGCCCGGTCACCGCGAGCCGGCTCGCCGGCGGGCAGCGCGGCCAGCCAGCGGGTGCCGGCGCCGACCGCCTCGACGACGATCTCGAGGGTCGCGCCGTACCCGCCGATCGGCTTGACCCGGTGGATCCAGAACGACCGGCGCCGAGGCGCACGGTCTCGGCGTCGCTCCCGTCGCCGCCGACCGAGAGCGCGACGAAGGTGCCGGGCCGGAAGCGCTCGGCGATGCCGGGCGCGACCAGGGTGAGGTGGTGGTAGGCGCCGACCTTGCTTGGCTCGCCAGCAGCTCGCCGGTGACGTGGAGGGGCGTCACGTCACTCACGGAGCCCGCGCACCAGCCGCCGGGGCCAGAGCGGGCCCTCGTAGACGAAGGCGGTGTAGCCCTGGAGCAGGGTCGCGCCCGCGTCGAGTCGGGCGCGGGCGTCCGCGACCGTGGTGATGCCGCCGACCGCGACCAGCGTGAGGTCGTCGCCCACGCGGCCCGCAGCAGCCGCAGCACGTCGAGCGAGCGCGCGGTGAGCGGGCCGCCCGGACAGTCCGCCGGCGCCGATCCGCGTCGACCTCGCCCGGGTCGGTGCGCAGCCCCTCGCGGGAGATCGTGGTGTTGGTGGCGATGATGCCCGTCCAGGCCCGAGGCCGGTCGCGAGGTCGGCGACCGCGAGCACGTCGTCGTCGGAGAGGTCGGGGGCGATCTTGACCAGCAGCGGCACCCGCGTGGTCGGTGACCGCGTCGGCCCGCCGGCGTACGCGCCTCGAGCAGCGGGCTCGAGCCGGTCGACGGCCTGCAGGTCGCGCAGGCCCGGGGTGTTGGGCGAGGACACGTTGACCACGAGGTAGTCGGCGTACGGCGCCAGCAGCCGCGCGCTCTTCTCGTAGTCGGCCTGCACCGCCGCCTGGTCGTCCTCCGGCACCACCTTCGACTTCCCGATGTTCACCCCCACCACCGGTCGGTTGAGTCGGGGCAAATGGCCCCGCGAGTCGCGGGGAGATGGTCGCTGCCCGGGCCGCCAGCCGACGGGCGACCACCTCGGCGCCGTCGTTGTTGAAGCCCATCCGGTTGACGATCGCCCGGTCCGCGGGCAGCCGGAACAGCCGCGGCTTCGGGTTGCCGGGCTGGGGCTCGCCGGTGACCGTGCCGATCTCGACGTGCCCGAAGCCGAGCGCAGCCAGCGCGTCGATGCCGACCGCGTTCTTGTCGAAGCCGGCGGCCAGCCCGAGCGGGTGCGGGAAGGTCAGGCCCAGGGCCTGGACCCGACCATCTTCCCGATCTCGACGCGCCGTCTTCCGCCGACTCAACGAGCCATTTGCCCCCACTCAACGCGGGACGGGCGGCGCGGATGGCGCGGAACGCCGCGTGGTGGGCCCGCTCGGGGTCGGTGCGGGTGAGGACGTGGTCGAAGAACGCGTCGTACGCCGTCAAGCGTCCTCGCTCCGGCTCCTGGGCCGCACGTGCTCCGCCCAGTCCTGGAGCGAGCGGACGCCGATGTCCCCGGCGATCAGCGCCTCGATGCCCTGCACGGCGGCCCCGAGGCCCTGGACGGTGGTGATGCACGGGATGTTGGCCATCACCGCGGCGGTCCGGATCTCGTAGCCGTCGATGCGCGCGGAGCCCCCGGAGGCGGAGCCGTGCGGAGTGTTGATCACCAGCTGCACGCGACCCGTCGGCGATCAGCTGGACGGTGGTCGGCTCACCGGCGGGTCCCGGCCCCTCGAAGTGCTTGCGCACCACGGTCGCCGGGATGCCGTTGCGGCGCAGCACCTCTGCGGTCCCCTGGGTCGCCAGCACCTCGAAGCCGAGGTCGGAGAGCCGCTTGATCGGGAAGATCATCGTCCGCTTGTCCCGGTTGGCCATCGTGACGAGCACCCGGCCGCTGGTCGGCAGCGAGCCGTACGACGCGGTCTGGGACTTGGCGAACGCGCGCCCGAAGTCGGCGTCGAAGCCCATCACCTCGCCGGTCGAGCGCATCTCCGGCCCGAGCACCGTGTCGACCGTCCGCCCGTCGGGGGTCTTGAAGCGGTTGAACGGCATCACCGCCTCCTTGACCGCGATCGGCGCATCGGGCGGCAGGTCTCCCCCGTCGCCCTCCGCGGCCAGCAGGCCCTCGGCGCGCAGCGCCTTGATCGGCTCGCCCAGCATCACCCGGGCGGCCGCCTTGGCCAGCGGCATCGCGGTCGCCTTGGAGACGAAGGGCACCGTCCGCGACGCCCGCGGGTTGGCCTCGAGGACGTAGAGCACGTCCGAGCCGAGCGCGAACTGGATGTTGATCAGCCCGCGCACCCCGACCCCGCGCGCGATCGCCTCGGTGGCCGCCCGGATCCGGCTGATCTCGGCCGCGCCGAGCGTGATCGGCGGCAGCGCGCACGAGGAGTCCCCGGAGTGGATGCCGGCCTCCTCGATGTGCTCCATCACGCCGCCGAGGTAGAGCTCCTCGCCGTCGAAGATCGCGTCCACGTCGATCTCCACCGCGTCGTCGATGAACCGGTCGACCAGCACCGGGTGCTCGGGGCTCACCTCGGTGGCCCGGGTGATGTACGACTCGAGCGCGGGGTCGTCGTAGACGATCTCCATGCCGCGGCCACCGAGGACGTACGACGGCCGCACCAGGACCGGGTAGCCGATCTCGGCGGCGATCTCCTGGGCCTGCGCGAACGACGACGCCATGCCGTGCTTGGGCGCCGGCAGCCCGGCCTCGGCGAGCAGCCGCCCGAAGGCGCCGCGCTCCTCGGCGAGGTGGATCGCGGCCGGCGAGGTGCCGACGATCGGCACGCCGGCGTCCTCGAGCCCCTGCGCGAGCCCCAGCGGGGTCTGGCCGCCGAGCTGGCAGATGACGCCCGCGATCGGTCCGGCCAGCGACTCGGCGTGCACGATCTCGAGCACGTCCTCCAGCGTCAGCGGCTCGAAGTACAGCCGGTCGGAGGTGTCGTAGTCGGTCGAGACGGTCTCGGGGTTGCAGTTGACCATGACCGTCTCGTAGCCCACCTCGCTCAGCGCCAGGCTGGCGTGCACGCACGAGTAGTCGAACTCGATGCCCTGCCCGATCCGGTTCGGCCCGGAGCCGAGGATGATCACCGCCTCCCGCTCACGGGGGGCGACCTCGCTCTCCTGGTCGTACGACGAGTAGTGGTACGGCGTGGCCGCGGCGAACTCGGCGGCGCAGGTGTCGACGGTCTTGTAGACCGGCCGGATCCCCAGCGCGTGCCGGACCCCGCGGATCACGTCGGCCGACAGGCCGCGGATCTTGCCGATCTGCTCGTCGGAGAACCCGTGCCGCTTGGCCTTGCGCAGCAGGTGGGGGGTCAGCTCCTCGGCGGCCGTCACCTCGGCGGCGACCTCGTTGATCAGCAGCAGCTGGTCGACGAACCACGGGTCGATCGCGGTCGCCTCGAAGACCTCCTCGGGCGTGGCGCCGGCGCGCAGCGCGTCCATCACCTTGCGCAACCGGCCGTCGGTCGGCACCCGGATCTCCGCGAGCAGGCCGGGCTTGTCGAGCTCGACGTACTCCCGGCTCCAGTCGAACGGCGCGTTCTTGCTCTCCAGCGACCGCAGCGCCTTCTGGAGCGCCTCGGTGAAGTTGCGGCCGATCGCCATCGCCTCGCCGACCGACTTCATGTGCGTGGTCAGCGTCGGGTCGGCCCCCGGGAACTTCTCGAAGGCGAAGCGCGGGACCTTGACCACGACGTAGTCGAGGGTCGGCTCGAACGCCGCCGGCGTGCTGGACCCGTCGGCGCGGACGGTGATGTCGTTGGGGATCTCGTCGAGGGTGTAGCCGATCGCCACCTTGGCGGCGATCTTCGCGATCGGGTAGCCGGTCGCCTTCGACGCGAGCGCGGACGACCGCGAGACCCGCGGGTTCATCTCGATCACGACGACCCGCCCGTCGGCGGGGTTGACGGCGAACTGGATGTTGCAGCCGCCGGTGTCCACGCCGACCGCGCGGATGATGCCGATGGACAGGTCGCGCAGGTGCTGGAACTCGCGGTCGGTCAGCGTCATCGCCGGCGCGACGGTGATCGAGTCGCCGGTGTGCACGCCCATCGGGTCGAGGTTCTCGATCGAGCAGACGATCACCACGTTGTCGGCCCGGTCGCGCATCACCTCCAGCTCGTACTCCTTCCACCCGATGATCGACTCCTCGAGGAGCACCTCGGTGGTCGGCGACGCCACGAGCCCGGAGCCGGCGATCTGGCGCAGGTCCTCCTCGTTGTAGGCCATCCCCGAGCCGGAGCCGCCCATCGTGAACGACGGCCGCACCACGACCGGGTAGCCCAGCTCCTCGGCCGCGCCGACGCAGTCGTCGAGCGAGTGGGCGATCCGCGACTTGGCCACGTGACCGCCGAGCTCCTCGACGATCCGCTTGAAGGACTCGCGGTTCTCGCCCCGCTCGATGGCCTCGATGGAGGCGCCGATCAGCTCGACGTCGTACCGCTCGAGCACGCCGTTGGCGGCCAGCGCCATCGCCGCGTTGAGGGCGGTCTGGCCGCCGAGCGTGGCCAGCAGCGCGTCGGGGCGCTCCTTGGCGATGACCTTCTCGACGAACTCCGGGGTGATCGGCTCGACGTACGTCGCGTCCGCGAACTCCGGGTCGGTCATGATCGTCGCCGGGTTGGAGTTGACCAGGATGACCCGGATCCCCTCGTCGCGCAGCACCCGGCAGGCCTGGGTGCCCGAGTAGTCGAACTCGCACGCCTGCCCGATCACGATCGGCCCGCTCCCGATCACCAGCACACTCTTCAGGTCCTCGCGCTTGGGCATCAGGCCTGCCCTCCGGTGGTCTCGACACGGTCGCTGCGCTCGCCGCTCGACCGACGAGTGGGCCCCTCCCCATCAGGTCGCCCCGCATGGTCGCTTCAGTCGCTCCGCTCGTTCCTCGCTGCGACTCCATCAGCGACGCGAACCTGTCGAAGAGGTACGCCGCGTCGTGCGGGCCGGCGGCCGCCTCCGGGTGGTACTGCACCGAGAAGGCCGTGAGTGCACCCGCGTCCGAGCGCAGCTCGAGACCCTCGACCACGTCGTCGTTGAGGCAGACGTGCGAGGCCGTGGCCACGCCGTACGGGGTGGCCACCGACTCGTCCAGTGGAACTCCGGGCGGCCACTGGACGGCGAAGCCGTGGTTGTGGGCGGTGACCTCGACCTTGCCGGTGGTGCGGTCCAGGACCGGCTGGTTGATCCCGCGGTGGCCGTAGGTGAGCTTGTAGGTGCCGAGGCCCAGCGCGCGGCCGAAGAGCTGGTTGCCGAAGCAGATGCCGAAGTAGGGCAGCCCCCGCTCCAGCGCACCCTGCAGCAGGGCGACCTGCGCGGTGGTGGCGGCCGGGTCGCCGGGTCCGTTGGAGAAGAACAGCCCGTCGGGCTCGACGGCCAGCACGTCGTCGAGGGTCGCCGTCGCCGGGAGCACGTGGCTCTCGATCCCGCGCTCGGCCATCATCCGCGGAGTGTTGGCCTTCAGGCCGAGGTCGACCACCGCGACCGTGAAGAGCCGCTCCCCGACCGCGGGCACGACGTAGCCCTCGGAGGTGGACACCTCCGCCGACAGGTTGGCGCCCGCCATCTGGCCGGACTCGAGCACCCGGGCCAGCAGCGCCTCCGGGTCGGCCTCGGTCGAGGAGATCCCGACCCGCATCGCGCCTCGCTCGCGCAGGCGGCGGGTCAGGGCGCGGGTGTCGATGCCGGAGATGCCGACGACGCCCTGGTCGCGCAGCGCGTCGTCGAGCGAGCGCCGCGAGCGCCAGCTGGACGCGCGGCGGGCCGGGTCGCGGACGACGTAGCCCGCCACCCAGATCCGCGAGGACTCCGGGTCCTCGTCGTTCATGCCCGTGTTGCCGATGTGCGGGGCGGTCATCACCACCACCTGGCGGTGGTAGGACGGGTCGGTGAGCGTCTCCTGGTAGCCGGTCATCCCGGTCGAGAAGACGGCTTCGCCGAAGGTCTCACCCTCGGCGCCGTAGGTCTCGCCCTCGAAGAGGGTCCCGTCCTCCAGCACGAGGATCGCCCTCATCGGTGCTGGGGGTGCTGCGGTGGCATGTAGCGGCACGCCGTACTCCTTCTCCGCCTCTCAGGGACGGCTCGTTAAAGGATGTTCGAGCGGGCCCGACCCTATCAGCGCCCCCGGTCGCGGTCGCGCAGGATCCGCTGGCTGGCCAGCTTGCCGGGCGCGCCGATCACGCAGCCGCCGGGGTGGGTCCCGGAGCCGCACTGGTAGTAGCCGTCGATGGGCGTGGCGTACTGGCTCCACCCCGGCGCGGGCCGGAAGAAGTACATCTGCGGCGCCAGGAACTCCCCCGCGAAGATGTTGCCCTCGGAGAGACCGGTGGTGCGCTCGATGTCGACGGGGGTGACGATCTCGCGCTGGAGGACGAGGTCCCCGAAGCCCGGGAAGTGCTCCTCGAGCACTGCTTGCGCGGTGTCGCCGAACGGCTCCCGCTCGGTCTCCCAGTCGCTGCCGCGCAGCTCGTACGGCGCGTACTGGACGAAGCACGAGAGCACGTGCTTGCCGGGCGGTGCCATGTCCGGGTCGATGACCGACTGCATCGCGCCGTCGATGAAGGGCCGCTCGGAGTACCAGCCGTACTTCGCGGCGTCGTAGGCCTTCTCCATGTACTCCATCGTGGGACCGATGTTGAGGAAGCCGCCGAAGGGCGCCGCCGAGCCCGGCAAGCCTGGGAACTCCGGCAACCCGTCGAGCGCGAAGTTCACCTTCGCCGAGACGCCGCGGTAGCGGGTCCGGCGGACGTTGTCGACGAGGTCGTCGGGGAGCTCGCGGGGGTCGACGAGGTCGAGGAAGGTACGCCGGGCGTCGAGCGAGGACACCACCACCGGGGCCGTGATCTCGGTGCCGTCGGCCAACGCCACCCCGGTCGCGCGGCCGTCGCGGGTCAGCACGTGGGACACGCGGGCGTCGAGCTCGATCTCCGCGCCGTAGGCCTGCGCGGCCCGCGCCAGGACCTGGGTGAAGCCGCCGTTGCCGCCCTTGTGGAACGACCACGAGCCGAGGTGCCCGTCGTGCTCGCCCATCTTGTGGAACAGCAGCACCAGCCCGGATCCGCCGGACATGGGACCGACCTGGTTGCCGATGATCGACGACGACGCGTGGTAGCCCTTGATGGCCTCGTGCTCGAAGTAGTCGTCCAGCCAGTCGGCCGCGCTCCCGGTCAGCAGCCGCACCGTGTCGTGCGCGACCTTCTGCTCGATCCCGCCCAGGTGCTTGAGCAGCCACCCCACGTCGGCCTGGTCCTCGGGGTCGGTGCCGAAGATGTTCGGCGGCGGGTTGTCGAAGAGCGGTCGCACCGCGGCGATCACCCGCTCCATGTCGTAGTGGTAGCGGGTGTAGGCGTCCGCGTCGTGCCGCGAGTGCCGGCGGATCATCTGGACGTTCTGCTCGTGGTCGTCGCCGAAGAGCAGGTAGTCGCCGTCCCCGGTCGGGTGGAAGTCTCCCGGCATCATCAGCGGGAGGAACCCGTGCTTGACCAGGTCGAGCTCGTGCACGATCTCGGGGCGCAGGAGGCTGAGCGCGTAGGAGAACGTGGTGAACCAGTACCCCGGCAGCAGCTCCTCGGTGATCGCGGCACCGCCGACCAGGTGCCGCTGCTCGAGCACCAGGGTGCGCAGCCCGGCCTTGGCCAGGTAGCCGGCGTTGACGAGGCCGTTGTGGCCGCCGCCGACGACGATGGCGTCGTACGTCGAGGCGGTCCGGCCGGTCGAGGGTGTGGGGGACCCGGGGGACGTGGTCTCGGTCATGGGCGGGCCGTCTTCCGGGCGGGGTTGAAGAACGGCAGCGGGGCCGTGTGCACGGCGACGGTGGTGGTGCTGTGGTGCAAGGTCGTCTCCAGTCGAAGTTCGGTGCCGGGCTCGGCGAGGTGCGGCCGGACCCGGGCCAGCCCGATGTGGCGCTGCAGGACGGGCGAGTAGAAGAAGCTGGTGACGTAGCCGACCTGGTCGTCGTCGATCCGCAGCCAGGCCTCCCAGCCCAGCGGCTGCTCGTCCTTGGTCGGCACCAGCCCGGCGTCCCGGTGCAGCCGGTCCCAGTCGGCCCAGTCGACCACGATGCCGGTGGTCGCCCACCGGGAGGTGCCCTCGAGCAGCTCGCGCCGGATCGCCTCGCTGCCGACGAAGCGGCGGCTGCGGTCGCGCACACCCTTGAGCATCCAACCCATCCCCAGCTCGCGCGGGCTCACCCGCGCGTGGTCGGTCCAGGCGGTGCGGCTGTCGTGCCACTCCACGTCGACCAGCGGCAGGCCGGCCTCGATCCGCAGCATGTCGAGGGCCTCCTCGCCGAAGGGCCGGATCCCGTGGGGGGCTCCGGCCTCGAGGACGGCATCCAGGACCGCCACCGCGTCGTCGGCGGGCACGGTGAGCTCGAAGCCGAGGTCGCCGGTGTAGCCCGTCCGGGACACCACGACCGGGACGGAGCCGATCTTCACCTCGGCCAGCCCGAAGTAGACGAGGTCGGCGACCTCTGGGGCCAGGGCCGACAGCGCCGCCCGCGACCGCGGCCCCTGCACGGCGAGCATGGCGTGGTCATCGGTCACGTCCTCGATGACCACCCGGCGCCCGTACTGGTGCAGGGCCAGCCAGCTCAGCGCCGGCCGCGCCGAGGTGAGCAGGAAGTCGCGTTCGGACTGCCGGAAGACCACGCCGTCCTCCATCACGAAGCCGCGCTCGTCGCACCACAGGGTGTACGCCGCGCGCCCCGGGCGCACGGTGCTCAGGTCGCGCACCAGGACGCCGGAGAGGAACTCCTCGGCCTCCGGCCCGGAGATGCGGTACTTGAACAGCGGCGAGGTGTCGAAGATGCCGACCGCGTTGCGCACCGCGAAGTACTCGTGCTTCGGCGCGTGGGAGTAGCGGAGTGCCGAGAGGTACCCCTGCCAGTGCGTGTAGAGGTGCTGGTCGTTCAGCTCGGCCAGCCGGTCGTGGAACGGGGTCTTGCTGATCACAGCCTGAATCCTTCGCTCGGTCGCTCGCTCGTACCTCGCTCGTCTCGGTCGCTCACAGCACAGCCTCCAGGAATGCTCTCGTCTCGGGATGCTCCGGATCCGAGATCATCTGGCCGGGCGGGCCCTCCTCGAGGATCCGGCCCTCGTGGAAGAACGCCATCCGGTCGGCCACCTCGCGGGCGAAGCCCATCTCGTGGGTCACCACCATCATCGTCATGTGCAGGTCGGTGGACAGCGTGCGCATCACCGACAGCACCTCGCCGGTGAGCTCGGGGTCCAGGGCCGAGGTCGGCTCGTCGAAGAGCATCACGTCGGGCTCCATGGCCAGCGCCCGGGCGATCGCCACGCGCTGCTGCTGGCCGCCGGACAGCCTGATCGGGTGCTCCCCCGCCTTCTCGGCGAGGCCCACGCGGTCGAGCAGGTCCTTGGCGCGCTTGGTGATCTCGGCGTCGCTGCCCCGGCCGGCGGCAGCGGGGGGCGCAGGTGACGTTGTCCATCACCGTCATGTTGGGGAACAGGTTGAACTGCTGGAAGACCATGCCGACGCGCAGCCGCAGCTGCCGGACCTGCTCGCGCTTGCGCCGGGTGCGGTACCCGCCCGTCAACCGGATCCCCGACACCTCGATGGTGCCCGCGGTCGGGTCCTCGATGAAGTTCACGCAGCGCAGCACCGTCGACTTGCCGGAGCCGGAGCGCCCGAAGATCACCACGACCTCGCCGCGGCGTACCTCCATGTCGACGCCCTTGACGACCTCGAGGTGGCCGAAGCTCTTGTGCAGCCCCTCGATCCGGACCACGACGTCTGGGCTGTCGGGGCCGTCGGTGCCGTCGGTGCCATCGCGGGCTCATCAGTGCGGCTCCTGGGCCTGGGTGGCCCGGGCGACGTGGGCCCGGTCGTAGCCCCGGCCGATGCGGGCCTCGAGCCGGGCCTGGAAGAACGTGAAGAGCACGGTGAGTCCCCAGTACATGAGTGCCACGGCGAGGTACGCCTCGAGGTTCTTGAAGTCGGCCTTGCCGACCAGCTGGCTGCGCCGGAAGAGCTCGGCGCTGGCGGCGGTCACGCCCAGGAACGAGACCAGCGCGGTGTCCTTCATCATCGCGATGAACTCGTTGCCGGTGGGCGGGATGACCACCCGGAACGCCTGCGGCAGCACCACCTTGCGCATCTTCTGGCCGTAGGTCATGCCCAGCGCGTCGGCGGCCTCGCCCTGGCCACCGGCCACCGACTGGATGCCCGCGCGGAAGATCTCGGTCATGTAGGCGCCGTAGTTCAGGCCCAGGGCGATGGTGCCGGCGGTCGCGGCGTCCAGGATGAGCACCTGGTCGAAGCCCTCCGGCAGCCAGGCGTAGCTCGCGGCGAGGTTGCGCCCGACCGGCGGCAGCGCCAGGTAGAGCAGGAACATCTGCACGATCAGGGGCGTGCCGCGGAAGAACGAGACGTAGAACCCCGCCACGCCGTAGGCCACCGGGTTGCGCGAGATCCGGGCCAGGGCCCCGAGCAGCGCCATCACGATGGCCAGCACGATGCCGCCGATCGCGATGACCATGGTGAAGCGCAGGCCACCGAGGATGTAGCGGAAGTTGTCCCGGATCCACTGCAGGTCGAACGCGGCGGCGTCGCCGAGGAACGCGAGGACGGCGACGATCACCAGCCAGACGAGCCCGACCTTGATCCGGAACGGCACCCGCGCGGAGGCGAGCTGGACGCGCTCCCAGGTTCCCTCAGCGGCCGGGCCGGTTGCCGGGCCAGTCTCGGAGCTCACTGCTGGGTGGTGAGGTCCAGGCCGTACCACTCCTCCGACATGGCCGTGAGCGTGCCGTCCTCGTGCATCTCCGCCACGATGGCGTCCACCGCCTCGTACAGGCTCTCCGACGAGGGGTCCGAGCTCTTGTCGAAGCCCACGGCGAGCGGCTCGTAGAAGACGGGGTCACCCACGATCTTCACCGGGTTGCCGGCGTCGATGTAGCCCTGCGCGGTGGTGACGGAGGTGATGACGGCGTCCAGCCGGCCGTTGGCCAGGTCCTGGAGCGCGGTGGTGTCTGTGTCGTAGCCGGAGACCTCGGCGTCGTCGATGATGAAGTCGAACTCGTAGCCGTCGATGGCCAGGTCCTCGGTGAGGAACTGGTCGTACGTGCAGCCGCTGCAGACGCCGATCTTCTTGCCGTCGAGGTCGGTGGTCAGGTCGGTGACCGACTCGTCGTCGGCCGGGACGACGACCACGGCCGGCGTGTAGTTGTACGGCTCGGTGAAGTAGAGCACCTCCTGCCGGTCGTTCGTCGGCGTCATCGAGCCCACGGTCGTGTCCCAGCGCCCGTTCCAGCTGCCGGCGGTGATGACGTCCCAGGCCGGCGCCTCCCACGCCACGTCGACGCCGAGCCGGTTCGCGATCTCGGTGGCCACGTCGATGTCGAAGCCTTCGTACTCCCCGGTCTGCTCGTTCAGCGAGGACTGCGGGGGGTACGCCGGGTCAGTGGAGACCGTCAGGGTGCCCTTGTCGCAGATCTCCGCCAGCAGGTCGGTGGCGTCGCCCTGCGCGCAGACGCCCTCACCCGTGGCGGACGACTCGTCGCTCGAGGCCGCGGCGCCGGCGTCGGTGGCGGTGTCGCTGTCGTCCCCACCGCCACAGGCCGCCAGCAGGGAGAGGAGCGCGACGAGCGCAGTGGCGAGCAAGTGAACGGCGCATGGACGCCCTTTCCGTGGAGTGTGCTTCGCAATATGCCAGAAGAAGTGCGGCCCGTCACCGGACGTCGAAGGGTTCCGTTCCGCGCGTCGGAGCGGAGTCGACGCCGAACAGTGCCGTGTCGAGCGCCTCGACCATCGGCCACGCCCCGTCGGTCGTGTTCGAGAGCACGGTCCTGGTCAGGCCGTCGGCCACGCGGGCCGAGTGGAAGGTCGCGCCGGCGTCGGACCCGACCAGGCAGGCGGCGTCCCCCCACAGCCGGATGCCGAGCCCGTAGGAGTCGTCCTCGTCGTCCGGGCTGCGATCGCGTTGCATGTCCGCCCAGGTGTCGAGCGACACCACGTCCCCCGCCTCCAGCGCCGCCCAGAGCGCCGAGACGTCGGCGGCGGTGGTGTAGATGCCCCCGTCCCCTCCCCCGACCACGGGCAGGTGCAGCACGTTGGTGCGGAGTCCCTCGGCGTGCAGGTACCCGAGCGCGGCGTCGGCGGGCAGCTCGTCGGAGCGCAGGTACGCCGTGCCGAGCAGGCCGGCCCGCTCGAGCACCTGCTCGCGCACCAGGTCGTGGAACGGGGTCCGGGCCGCGCGCTCGGCGAGGATTGCCAGCACGCAGAACCCGCCGTTGCAGTACGAGAAGTCGGTACCGGGCGGGAACTTCGTGTCGTGCCCGTCGAGGACGCCGAGGTAGGCCTCCACACGGTCGAGGGTGTGGAGCGGCAACGGCATGACGTAGGCATTGGTGTCGTCGATCTCGTCCTCGTCGAGGTAGTCGCCGATGCCGGACCGGTGGGACAGCAGGTGCTCGACGGTGACGGCATCGTCGATGAGCGGAAGATCCGCGCCGAGGAGGTCCCGCGCCCGGGTGTCGAGCGCCAGCGCACCCTCCTCGACGAGACGCATCACCGTCAGCGCCGTGAAGGCCTTGGCGCCGCTGGCGACCCCGATCCGGGTGCCCGTGGTCATCGGCACCCGGTGGGCGCGGTCGGCGAAGCCGAAGGCCCGGCCGAGCACCTCCCCGTCGGGACCGTCGACACGGACCACCCCGGAGAACGCGGTGTCGGCGGCTACCGCGTCAACGGCCGCCGCGAGCTCCTCCCGGGTCGTCACGGGGGTCACTGCAGCTTCCCGTCCAGCACCGTGGGCCTCCCGCGCAGGAAGGTCGCCACCACCCGCCCGGGCAGCTCCATCCCGGCGTACGGCGTGTTCCGCGACAGCGACGCCGACTCCGACGGGTCGACCACCCGGCGGACCGACGGGTCGTAGAGCACGATGTTGGCCGGCGCGCCGACCTCGAGAGGCTGACCGTGGTCGCTGACCCTGCCGATCCGGGCCGGCGCGAAGGACATCCGCTCGGCGACACCTGCCCAGTCCAGGAGGCCGGGGTCGACCATCGTCTCCTGCACGATCGACAGCGCGGTCTCGAGCCCGAGCATCCCGAACGCCGCGGCCGCCCACTCGCAGTCCTTGTCCTCGTGCGGGTGCGGAGCGTGATCGGTGGCGACGATGTCGATGGTGCCGTCGGCCAGCCCGGCCCGCAGCGCCTCGGCGTCGGCCTGGGTGCGCAGCGGCGGGTTGACCTTGTAGATCGGGTCGTAGGTGGTCGCCAGGTCGTCGGTGAGCAGCAGGTGGTGGGGGCACGCCTCGGCGGTGACGTTCCAACCCTGGCGCTTGGCCTGGCGGACGATCTCCACCGAGCCCGCCGTCGAGACGTGGCAGACGTGCAGGCGGGACCCGACGTGCGCGGCCAGGAGGCAGTCGCGGGCGATGATCGCCTCCTCGGCGACCGCGGGCCACCCGGTGAGGCCGAGGCGACCGGACAGCTCGCCCTCGTTCATCTGCGCGCCCTCGGTGAGCCGCGGCTCCTGGGCGTGCTGGGCGATGACGCCGTCGAAGGCCTTGACGTACTCCAGCGCCCGGCGCATCAGCACCGCGTCGCTGACGCACTTGCCGTCGTCGGAGAAGACCCGGACCCGGGCCGCGGAGTCGGCCATCGCGCCGAGCTCGGCCAGCCGCTCTCCCGCCAGCCCCACCGTCACGGCGCCGACCGGGTAGACATCGCAGTAGCCCGCCTCGCGGCCGAGCCGCCAGACCTGCTCGACGACGCCCGCGGTGTCGGCGACCGGCTCGGTGTTGGCCATCGCGTGCACGGCCGTGAACCCGCCGAGCGCCGCCGCACGGGTGCCCGTCTCCACGGTCTCGGCGTCCTCACGGCCCGGCTCGCGCAGGTGGGTGTGCAGGTCGACGAGCCCGGGCAGGGCGATCAGCCCGGCCGCGTCCACGACCTCGGTGGTCGGCCGCCCCCTCGGTGGTCGAGCCTGCCCCCTCGGTGGTCGAGCCTGCCCCCTCGGTGGTCGAGCTTGTCGAGACCAGGTCCCCGATCTCGGCGATCACGCCGTCGACCAGCAACAGGTCCGTGGGCTCGCCGCCGAGGATCCGGGCTCCCTGGATCAGGTACGTGCTCATGTGTCCGCTCCCTCGTCGTCCACGGTGCTCGACTCCGCGCCACTCAGCAACAGGTAGAGCACGGCCATCCGGACCGCGACGCCGTTGCTCACCTGCTCCACGATCACCGAGCGCGCCGAGTCGGCGACGTCGGCGGTGATCTCCATGCCCCGGACCATCGGGCCCGGGTGCATCACGATGGTGTGGTCCTGCAGCATCGCCATCCGCTTGCCGTCGAGGCCGTAGCGACGGGAGTACTCCCGCGCGGTCGGGAAGAAGCCGCCGTGCATCCGCTCGGCCTGCACGCGCAGCATCATCACCGCGTCGGCCTTGGGGAGCACGCCGTCGAGGTCGTACGACGTCGCGACGCCCCACGTGTCGACGCCGACCGGGAGCAGCGTGGGTGGCGCCACCAGGGTGACCTCGGCTCCCAGGGTCTGGAGGAGCAGCGCGTTGGAGCGGGCGACCCGCGAGTGCAGGACGTCGCCGACGATCGCGATCCGCCGGCCGTCCAGGGTGCCGCCGCTGGTCGGACCGAGGTGCCGCCACATGGTGAAGGCGTCGAGCAGCGCCTGGGTCGGGTGCTCGTGGGTGCCGTCCCCGGCGTTGACGACCGAGGAGCGGACCCAGCCGGAGTGCGCGAGCCGGTACGGCGCTCCCGAGGCACCGTGCCGGATCACCACCGCGTCGGCGCCCATCGCCTCGAGGGTGAGGGCGGTGTCCTTCAGGGACTCGCCCTTGGACAGCGAGGAGCCCTTGGCCGCGAAGTTGATGACGTCCGCGGAGAGCCGCTTGGCCGCGGCCTCGAACGAGATCCGGGTGCGGGTCGAGTCCTCGAAGAAGAGGTTGACGACCGTGCGGCCGCGCAGGGCCGGGAGCTTCTTGATCGGGCGGTCGGCCAGCGACCGCATCTCCTCGGCGGTGCGCAGCACCAGCTCGGCGTCGTCGCGGGTCAGGTCGGCCGCGGAGAGCAGGTGGCGCTTCATCGGACGACTCCTTCGATGGTGACGGCGTCCTCGTCGTCGACGCCGGCGAGCGCGACCCGCACCCGCTCGACCAACGAGGTGGGGAGGTTCTTGCCGACGAAGTCGGCGCGGATCGGCAGCTCGCGGTGGCCGCGGTCGACGAGGACGGCGAGCTGGACCGAGGCGGGTCGACCCACCTCGGTCAGGGCGTCGAGGGCGGCCCGGATGGTCCGTCCGGAGAACAGCACGTCGTCGACGAGCACGACGGTGCGGCCCTCGATCCCGCCGGCCGGGATCTCCGTGGGCAGCAGTGCGCGCACCGGCCCCCGCCGCAGGTCGTCGCGGTACATCGTCACGTCGAGCGACCCGACCGGCACGTCGAGACCCTCCACCTCGGAGATCTTCTGGGCGATCCGCTGGGCGAGGGGCACCCCGCGGCGCGGGATCCCCAGCAGCACGAGGTCACGAGCGCCCTTGTTGCGCTCGAGGATCTCGTGGGCGATCCGGGTGAGGGCCCGGGTGATGTCACGGGCGTCCAGGACGGTCCGGCTGCCCTGGTCGGGCGGGACCTCGGTCTGAGGAGCAGGCATCGAGCCGCTGACCTCCTTCTCCGCCTCACGGGACGGCTCGTTAAAGGATGTCGATCGAGGGCGACAGTACCCGCTGGCCCCGCGGTCCACCACCCGACGCGACGTACGGTGAGGGTCCGCGCTGCGCCGAGGAGGCCCCATGCCCGACCTGCCCTTCCCGACGGAGGTCCGAGCCCTGCTGACCAAGCCCAACCCGGCCGTGGTCACCACCCTGCGCGCCGACGGCCACCCGGTCTCGGTGGCGACGTGGTACCTCCTCGAGGACGACGACCGGGTCCTGGTGAACATGGACCACACCCGGGTCCGCGTCCAGCACCTGCGACGCGACCCGCGGGTCACCCTCACGGCCCTCGACGAGGCCGGCTGGTACACCCACGTCTCGCTGGTCGGCACGGTCACCGAGATGCGCGACGACGACGGCCTGGTGGACATCGACCGGCTCAGCACCCACTACCGCCACCGCGTCTACCCGAACCGTGAGAGCCCCCGCGTGAGCGCCTGGATCACCGTCGAGAAGTGGCACGGCTGGGGCAGCGCCAAGGCCTGACGTCGGTGCGTGGCTGCCTAGAGCGCGGCGGCCATCGAGGCACACGCGCCGAGCCAGGAGCGGCGGGTCCGGCGGGAGAGCTGGGCGTAGGGCACCACGGAGCCCGACACCAGGGCCGGATCGAAGGGCACCCGGTGCACGCTGCGGGTGCGTTGGGAGTACACGTCCACCAGGTCGTTGGCCAGGCCGTCGTCGACCCGGTCGGAGGGGTCGGAGAGCACGGTCAGCGTCTTGTACTTCAAGTCGGCGTACCCCGCGTCCGCCAGGGCGTCCAGCATCCACAGGCCGCTGTAGCCCGTGTCCTCCCGGACCGTGCTGGTGACCACGAGCAGGTCGGCGGCCTCGGCCGCGGCCAGCCAGTTCTCGGCGCGCATGTTGTTGCCGGTGTCGACCAGGATCACCCGGTAGAACCGCTCGAGCAGGCGGTGCACCTCCACGAAGTCCTGCGCCCGGATGGTGCCGGTGACGTCGGGCCGTTCGTCGGAGGCGAGGACGTCGAAGTGCGCGTCGCCCTGCGAGCGGACGAAGGTCGCGAGGTCGCCGATCCGCGACTGGGCGTCGGCGAAGCGCTCGATGTCCTCGAGCAGCTCGCGCGTGGTGTTGCCCTGATTGCCCCGCATCGCCCGGATGCCGAGGGTCCCGCGCGTCTCGTTGTTGTCCCACGCGACCACCCCGCCGCCGCGGACGGTGCCGAACGTGTAGCCCGCGGCCAGGACGCTGGTGGTCTTGGCCGCGCCGCCCTTGGGGTTGAGGAAGGCGATCGTGCGCGGCCCGTCGAACTCACGCTGGACGGTCGCCCGGTCCTCCTCGTAGAGCCGCTCGGCCCGGCCCTGAGCCGGTTGGACGGTGCCGCCGGAGAGCCGGGTGACCGCTCCCCGCCACCCCCAGGTCGCCGGCCCCTGCTCCACCGAGCCGGCGCGGCGGTCGAGGAAGTCGTTGGCACTGGTGAGCCGCCGGGTGCCGGCATGCCGGCGTCCGGGGTCGGGGGCCGGGCTCCGGGTCCGCGGACGCGGCCGGTGGGTCCGGTGGAGCCGCCGGGATGCTCGAGAGGCGCAGGTGGTCGGGAGGCATGGATTTCACCCATTCCGAGGGGGAGAAGACGTTCACAGTAACGGAAGTGACGAAAGTGACGGAAGCCCGCCCGGCCCGTGGTCCGGCTCAGGCCAGGTCGTCGAGCACGCTCTCCACGGCGCGGTAGAACGTCGGGTACGCGTAGTGCAGGGACCGCAGCGTCGCCAGCGGTGTCTCCGCGTGCACGGCCAGCGCCAGCATCGAGAGCACCTCGCCACCGGCCGAGCCCACCACCGTCGCCCCCACGAGCACGTCGCGCGCCGGGTCGGCGACCAGCTTGATCAGGCCCTCCTCCTTGGCCAGCCAGCCGCGGGCACCGAGATCACCGGTCGCCGTGAGCGGAGCGAGCCCCGCGTCGCGCGCCTGCTCCTCGGTCAGGCCCACCGAGGCGACCTCCGGCTCGGTGAAGGTGACCCGGGTGACCGCGCGGTAGTCCGCGGGCGGCCCGCCGGAGCCGAGCACGTCCCGCACCACCACGGCGGCCTGGTACATCGAGACGTGCGTGTAGGCACCCTTGCCGGTGATGTCGCCGACCGCCCAGAGCTTCTCCCCCGCGCGGAGCCACTCGTCGGTCTCGACCGCGTCTGCCTGGGGGTCGACGCCCACGGTCTCGAGGCCGATGTCGGCCAGGTTCAGGCGCCGTCCTGCCGCGACCAACAGCTTGTCGGCGGTCACCTGCTGGTCCCCGAGGTCGAGGGTGAACGTGCCTTCCTCGTGCCCGACGGAGGCGATGTCCACCCCGGTCAGCACCTGCACGCCCTCGGCGGCCAACGCCTTCTCCAGCAGTCCGGCGGCCTCCGGCTCGTCGTGGAGCAGCAACCGGTCCGCGGCCTCGACGATCGTCACCCGCACCCCGAACCGGGCGAAGACCTGGGCGAACTCGCAGCCGATCGGTCCGCCACCCAGCACGACCAGCGACGCCGGCAGCTCGGTGAGGGCCACGGCGTCGCGGTTGGTCCAGTACGGCGTGTCCGCGAGACCGTCGATCGGTGGAGCGCTCGGCGCGGTGCCGGTGTTGAGCACCACGCCGCGGGAGGCGACGTACGTCGTGTCGCCGACCACGACGCGGCCGGGCCCGTCGAGGCGGCCGGTGCCGCGCACGAACCGGACCCCCGAGTCCCGGAGCCGGTCGACGGCCGCCCGGTCGTCCCAGTCGTCCGTGGCCTCGTCCCGCACCCGGCGGGCGACCGGCGCCCAGTCCGGCTGGACCTGGGCGGCGCCGGCGAAGTCGGCGACCCGGTGCACGGCCGCGACGGCGTGCGCGGCCGCGATCATCATCTTCGAGGGGACGCAGCCGTAGTAGGGGCACTCCCCGCCGACGAGGCGGTTCTCGACCGCCACCACGTCGAGGCCGGCCCGCCCGAGCTTGATCGCGGCGTGCTCCCCGCCGGGGCCGAGCCCGACCACGACGACGTCGACGTTCTCGGTCTTCTCCATGGCGCGACCCGGAGTCGGCCTGGATCGTCCTCGCGTGATCAGCGGACCAGGTGCTTGGCCCGGGCGAAGCAGAAGAACCCGTAGCACGCGAGGCCGACCGCCATGATGCCCAGCAGGAACGGCCCGAAGGGCTGCTGGAGGACGGTGTGCAGCGCCTCGTCGAGGCCGCCGGACTTCTCGGCCTTGTGCTCGACGGCGGCGTACACGAACAACCCGCCGACGACGATGATCGAGATGCCCTTGGCCGTGTAGCCGACCTTGCCGAAGTAGTAGTAGGCCTGGCCCGACTGACCCGAGGAGCCGCCCGCGCCGATCTTCTCGCGGAACTTGTCGGTGTAGGCGATCCGGATCTGGTTGATGCCGTAGCCGATGACGGCGAGCCCGACCAGACCGACCAGGACCTGGCCACCGGGCAGGTCCATGATCTTCGCGGTCAGGGACTCGGTCCCGCTCTTGCCCGACGAGCCGCCGCTGCTGCCCGTCGCCGTGCGGATCGCCGCGATGCCGATCACGGCGTACAGGACGGCCTTGAAGGCGTCGAAGGCCCGCTTGGCCCACTTCTTCTTGTCGTCCTCCTCGTCCTGGTGGCCCTTCCAGGCGTCGAGCGCCTTCCAGAGCACCAGGGCGAACATGCCGAGCGCGACGAGCCAGAGGAAGAAGGTGCCGCCGGGCGCCTCGTTGATCTGCTGCATGGCGCCCTGGCTGGACGCCTTGCCCTCGTGGTCGCCCAGGGCCAGCTGGAGTGCCAGCCAGGCGATCAGCAGGGTGACCACGCCGTAGGCGACGAACCCGGCCCGGATGGCCTTGTCGAACCACTCGCTGTTCTGGACGTTGTCTCCGGTCTGCTCCGCGCGTTGCGTCATCTCACCCATCCGACCATCCAAGCAGGTGGGGAGGGGGCTCCAGCACACCCCTACGGTGGTGGTGGTGGTCCGCCCGTGGGTGCTTCCTGGTGCCGCGCAAGGGCGTCGAGGACGCCGTTCACGAAGGCCGGTGACTCGTCGGTCGACAGGTCCCGGACCAGGCTCATCGCCTCCGTGACCGCGACCGCGTCCGGGACGTCCTCGGCGTAGAGGATCTCCCAGGCGCCGATCCGCAGCACGTTGCGGTCCACGGCCGGCATCCGGTCGAGGGTCCAGCCGCGGAGTACTCCGCGAGCAGCGCGTCGATGCGGGGCTGCTCGGCGACCACGCCGCGCACCAGCGTGAGCGTGTAGTCGTTGGTCGGCCCGGTGCCGTCGGCCACGGCCTGGTCCAGCGAGGCGATCGGGTCGTCGGCGCGCAGCTCGGCGGCGTACAGGACGTCCAGTGCACGCTTGCGGGCCTTGGTGCGAGCGCCCATCAGGACTTGACGCGCCCCAGGTAGGAGGAGTCGCGGGTGTCGACCTTGACCTTCTCGCCCTGGGTGACGAAGAGCGGCACCTGGATCTCGTGGCCGGTCTCGAGGGTCGCCGGCTTGGTGCGGCCGGTCGCGCTGTCACCGGCCAGGCCGGGCTCGGTGAAGGTGATGACCAGCTCGACCGAGGCGGGCATCTCGATGTAGAGGACCCGACCGTCGTTGGTGGCCACGATGGCCTCCTGGTTCTCCAGGAGGAAGTTCGTCGCGTCGCCCACGATCTCCGGGCTCACCTCGAGCTGGTCGTAGGTGCCGGTGTCCATGAAGACGTAGGACGTGCCGTCGTTGTAGAGGTACTGCATCGTCCGCTTGTCGACGTTGGCGATCTCGACCTTCACGTCGGCGTTGAAGGTCTTGTCGACGGTCTTGCCCGACGAGATGCTCCGCAGCTTGGTGCGCACGACCGCGCCGCCCTTGCCGGGCTTGTGGTGCTGGAACCAGATGACCTGCCAGAGCTGGCCGTCGAGGTTGAGCACCATGCCGTTCTTCAGGTCGTTGGTCGTTGCCATGCGCGCGGGTCAGCCTTCGGGTCGATGTCGGGGAAGCCGCCCGGGAACGTCACCGGGCACCAGCAGGCGAGTCTAGCCGCGGCCCCAGGCACCACCTAACCCGCCGAGTCGGCGCAGATGGCGTGCCGAAAGGCTCAGGACGGCTCGGCGGCGAGCAGGGCGAGGGCCTGCCGGTAGCCGTCGACGCCCTGGCCGACGATCGAGGCCACGGCGTGCGGCTCGACCACGGAGGTGTGCCGGAACTCCTCGGGCCGCTGCCGGGGGTCGGTGAGGTGCACCTCGACCAGCGGTGCGGTGAGCTGCGCGCAGGCGTCGTACAGGGCGAGGGAGTAGTGCGTCCAGGCGCCGGCGTTGAGGATGACGGGCGTCCGGTCGTCGGCCGCGGTGTTGAGCCAGTCCAGGAGCTCGCCCTCGTGGTTGGTCTGGCGCACCTCGATGTCGAAGCCGAGCTCGTGCCCCCAGGTCACGCACAGCCGCGCCAGCTCGCCGTGCGAGGTGGTGCCGTAGATCTCGGGCTGTCGCCGCCCGAGCCGTCCCAGGTTGGGTCCGTTGAGCACGAGCACCTTCACGACCGACCTCCAGCCAGCACGTCGTACGCCGCCGGAGGTCGGCCTCGGGCGGGTTCGCCAGGATCCGCGGCTCCGCGATGTCGTCGAGCACCACGAACCGGAGCGTGGACCCGCGCGCCTTCTTGTCCACCCGCATCCCGGCGAGCAGGTCCTCGAAGGATGCCCCCGCCCAGGTCGTCGGCAGCCCCACGTGCGGCGAGCACGTCGTGGTGGCGGGCCACGACCTCGGGCGCCAGGGTGCCCGCCCGACCGGCCAGCTCGGCGACGTACACGCACCCCAGCGCCACCGCCTCACCGTGGGGTACGGCGTACCCCGAGGCGCGCTCGATCGCGTGGGCCATCGTGTGCCCGTAGTTCAGGACCTCGCGCCCGATCCCGCCGGAGTCGAGCCCCCGGTCTCCTCGAGGTCATCCACGACGACGTCGATCTTGACCCGGATCGCGCGCTCCACCAGCGTCCGGAGCACCGGCGAGTCGGCGGTCAGGGCGCCCGGCTCGGTGGACTCGACGAGGCGCAGGATCCCGGGATCGGCGATGAAGCCGCACTTCACGACCTCGCCCAGGCCGGCGACCAGGTCGGCGCGCGGGAGGGTCCGGAGGTGGTCGAGGTCGCACAGCACGCCCGCGGGCTCGTGGAACGAGCCGACGAGGTTCTTGCCGGCGCCGGTGTTGATCCCGGTCTTGCCGCCCACGGCGGCGTCCACCATCGCCAGCAGCGTGGTCGGGACGTGCACGACCCGCACCCCCCGCAGCCAGGTCGCGGCCACGAAGCCGCCCAGGTCGGTGGTCGGCGCCCCCGCCCACGGTGACCACCGCGTCGGAGCGGGTGAAGCCGCGCTCACCGAGCGCCTCCCAGCAGTCCGCGGCGACGGCTGCGGTCTTGGCCTGCTCGCCCTCGGGCACGCCCAGCGCCAGCACGTCGAAGTCCTCGACCAGGGCATCCAGCATCGGCTGGGCCCGCTCCTCCAGGCCGGCGGGGAACAGCAGCGCCACTCGTTCGACCTCGCCGCCGAGCAGGGCCGGCAACCGGGCGGTGAGGCCGCTGCCGACCACCACGTCGTACGGCGCCGGGCCGGCCACCCGGAGGACGGTGTCAGACATCGGAACCCAGCGCGGCCAGCACCTCGTCCGCGACCTCCTCGGGGGTGCGCCCGTCGGTGTCGACGACGATGGTCGCGACCGACTCGTAGATCGGGGTCCGCTCGTCGAGGAGCGCCTTGATCCGCGCGCGCACGTTGCCGAGCAGCAGCGGCCGCGAGGTGCCGAGCCCGACCCGTTTGACCGCGTCGGTCGAGTCCCACCCGGAGGAAGACCACCCGGTGCCCGGTCAGCAGCGCGCGGGTGTGCGGGTCGAGGACGGCGCCGCCGCCGACGGCGAGCACGCCGTCATGGGTCGCGAGGGCGTCGGCCACGGCCACCGCCTCCAACGCCCGGAAGTGCTCCTCCCCGGAGTCGACGAAGATCTCCGAGATCGACCGCCCTTCTGCGGCCACGATGTCGTCGTCGGTGTCCCGCACCGGGAGCCCCAGCGCTCTCCGAGCAGCCCCGCGACCGTGGACTTGCCGGCGCCCATCGGGCCGACCAGCACCGTCGTCATCGGCCGGTCACCGGGTGGTTCATCGGAACCTCAGCGTGTCCAGGTAGCTCTCGACGTTGCGCCTGGTCTCGCCGAGCGAGTCGCCGCCGAACTTCTCCAGCACCGCGTCGGCCAGCACCAGCGCCACCATCGCCTCGGCGACGATGCCCGCCGCCGGGACCGCGCAGACGTCGGAGCGCTGGTGGTGGGCCACCGCCTCCTCGCCCGTCGCGACGTCCACGGTGCGCAGCGCTCGGGGGACGGTCGCGATCGGCTTCATCGCCGCCCGGACCCTGAGCACCTCGCCGGTGGACATGCCGCCCTCGGTGCCACCGGAGCGGCCCGACGTGCGTCGCAGTCCCTCGTCGGTAGGCACGATCTCGTCGTGCGCGAGCGAGCCGGGCGTCGCGCGCGAGGGCGAAGCCGTCCCCCACCTCGACACCCTTGATCGCCTGGATGCCCATCAGGGCGCCCGCCAGCCGGGAGTCCAGGCGGCGGTCCCAGTGCACGTGCGAGCCGAGACCGGGCGGCAGGCCGTGCACGACCACCTCCACCACGCCGCCCAGCGTGTCGCCGTCCTGGTGCGCCTGGTCGATGCGCGGCGACCATGGCGGCGCCGGCCTCGGGGTCGAGACAGCGCACCGGGTCGGCGTCGAGCCGGTCCTGGTCCTCGGGCAGGGGTACGACGCCGGCCGGCGCCGCCACCCCGCCGAGCTCGACCACGTGGGAGACCACGCGAGCGCCCAGGCGCCTGCTCCAGGAAGTTCGGTCGCCACGCGACCGAGCGCGACCCGGGCCGCGGTCTCCCGCGCCGAGGCCCGCTCGAGGACCGGCCGGGCCTCGTCGAAGGCGTACTTCTGCATGCCGGCCAGGTCGGCGTGACCGGGCCGCGGCCGGGTCAGCGCCGCGTTGCGGGCCAGGGCGTCCAGGGTGACCGGGTCGACGGGGTCGGCCGACATCACCTGCTCCCACTTGGGCCACTCGGTGTTGCCGATGGTGAGGCGACCGGACCGCCCTGGGTCTCGCCGTGCCGGACGCCGCCGGTGAGGGTGACCTCGTCGGCCTCGAACTTCATCCGGGCGCCGCGGCCGTAGCCCAGCCGACGGCGGGCCAGCGCGTCGGCGATGTCCTCGGTCGTCACCCGGACGTGGGCGGGCAACCCTTCGAGGATCGCGACCAGGGACGGTCCGTGGGACTCCCCTGCGGTCAGCCAGCGCAGCATGGGCGCCAGTGTTTCACGCGGTCCGGCGCGGACCGGCGGTCCCTCACGCGACGAGACCCGACAGGATCGGGAAGCCCCAGAGGATGCCGACCAGGGCGCCGACCAGCATGAAGGGCCCGAAGGGATAGCCCTTGCGGTCGACCAGCCGCAGCGCCGACAGAGCCCGCCGATCACCCCGCCGAGCAGGAAGCCGGAGTAGACCCCGACGATCAGCGGGCCCCAGCCCAGCTGACCCAGAGCGATGCCGAGCACCCCGCTGAGGCGGACGTCACCGAAGCCCATCCCCCGCGGGTAGACCCGCCACAGCAGCCAGTAGAGGCCGAAGGCGATCAGGAAGCCCCAGCCCGCGCGGACCAGGTCATCGACGTCCCGCGTCGCCGCGAAGCAGACCAGCACGCCGACGATCACGAGCAGGTACGACGGGCGGATCACCCAGGTCGGCAGCAGCCGGGTCCGCCAGTCGACGACCGCGAGCGCGACGCACACGGGCACCAGCGGCAGCAGGTAGACCAGCGGCCACGCCCAGCCGAGCTCCGCGGCGACGAGCCCGCCGGCGACGCCGGACGCGAGCGCGGCCTTCCAGGCCAGTCCCGGCAGCGCCGCGATCGCGACGTAGGCCTCCTTGGGGTCCTCCTCCGGCCCGTCGGGGTCGGCGTCGGCGTCCAGATCGGTGTCGGGCTCGACGTCCGACTCGGAGTCGGGCTCGACGTCCGGCTCGGGGATGCGGGCGATGAGTCTCGGCACCGCGAGACCACCGAGCCCGCACACCAGGGCCGCGACCAGCGCGGGGACGGCCTCCATCAGGCGTCCCGGTCCCTGAGCGCCTGCTCGCCCGCGGCCCGCATGGCCGCCACCGGCGCCGGCAGCCCGGTGAACAGCGCGAACTGCAGGGCCGCCTGGTGCACCAGCAGGTCGAGACCCGAGACCAGCACCTGTCCGCGCGCCGCGGCGGCCACCGCCAGCGGGGTCGGCCACGGGTCGTAGACGACGTCGAAGACGACGGGCACGTCGGCGCACCGGGCGACCAGCGCCGTCGTCCTGGGCCGAGGCCGGGATCGTGGAGACCACGACGTCGCCGGTGGCCTCCCAGCCGCCGAGAGGGAGGACCTGCACGGTCGGGGTGCTCGGGTGGCGGCGCAGCCGGATGACCGCTTCGGCGGCCCGGTCGATGTCGCGCACCAGCAGGGTGAGGACCTCGGCCCCGCGGTCGGCGAGCGCGAGGCCGACCGAGGTCGCGGTCGCGCCACCGCCCAGGATCGTGGCGCTCCGCACGGCCGAGACACCGTGCTCGGAGAGCGCGGTGGCGGCGCCCGGCACGTCGGTGTTGTCGCCGACCATCCGGTCCCCCAGCACCAGGGTGTTGGCGGCCCCCGCCAGCCGCGCGGTGGCGGAGAGGTCGTCGACCAGCCCCAGGGCCTCCCGCTTGAGCGGCATCGTCAACGACAGGCCGCGCCAGCCGTCGTCCAGCCCCGCCACGAAGCCCGCCAGCCCGCCCGCGGCGACGCGGTGCGCGTCGTACTCCCACGCCAGCCCGGTAGCCGCGTAGCCCGCACGGTGCAGGACCGGGGACAGGGAGTGGGCGATCGGGTCGCCCAGCACCGCGCACCTCATCTCAGCAGGCGTCGGAGGTCGTGCAGTACTCGTCGAGCTCCCCCTTGTAGGTGAGGAACTCGTCGTAGGTCTCCGCGAACTTGGTCTCACCCGTGGCCAGGTTGGTGGTCACGTAGAAGTACCAGGGCCCGTCGGTCGGGTTCAGGGCCGCCTCGATGGCCTTGTCGCCGGGGGCCTCGATGGGCGTCGGCGGGAGTCCCGGCCGCAGGTAGGTGTTGTACGGCGTGTCCTGCTGCAGCTGCTCGGTCGTCAGGGCCACTCCCAGCTTCTGGTCCAGCCCGTAGTTGACCGACGCGTCGATCTGCAGCAGCCCGTTCGTGTCCGAGTCGTTGGGGACGTCGAGCCGGTTGTAGATCACCCGCGAGACCTTGCCGTAGTCGGGGTCGAGCTTGGCCTCGGACTCGATCAGGCTGGCGATCGTCATCACCTCGGCCGGCGTGTAGCCGAGCGCGGCCGCGCCGCCCTCGAGGTCGAGCTCCTCGGCCGACTGCTGCCAGCGGGCCACCATCTTGCCGAGGATGTCCTTGGGCTTGTCCTTGGGTCCGAAGTCGTAGGTCGACGGGAAGAGGTAGCCCTCCGGGTTCCCGTTCGCGTACGCCGGCAGCCCGATCGAGTCGGGGTTCTCCAGCACCTTCTCGTAGGCCGCCCGGTCGAAGTCGGTCTTCTCGGCGAGCAGGTCGAGGATGTCGGTGGCCCGGAGCCCCTCCGGGATGGTGACGGTGTTCTTGACGAGGTTCTCGGGGTCGACCAGGACGCTCAGTGCGTCGGCGGCGGCCATCTCCTTCTGGAGCTCGTAGTAGCCCACCTGGATCCCGGTGGAGGCGGGCTCGTCGATGGCGGCGGCGGTGAACGCGTCGACGGACTTCACCACGCCCTTGGCCTTGAGGTTGCGGCCCATCTGCGCGACGGTGTCGCCCGTCTCGACCTCGAAGACGACCTTGCCGTGGCCGGGTCCGGGGTAGTCGCCCGGCGAGGCCAGCTTGTCGGTGAGCAGCTCGACACCCTTGGTCGCCACGACGTACAGGCCGCCGAAGAGGATCGCCACGGCCACCAGCGCCGCGAGGCACCCGGGCACGCTGCGGAACCGCTTCTTGCGACGTCGCCCGCCCTCGGGCGGGTACTCGTCGAGAACACCCGGTCCCTGCTCTTCGACCTCAGTCATCTCCAGCCTCGACGATCTCTCCTGGCGCTTGTCCGGTGCCGCGCTCGGTGTCCAGGGCGTGTTGCAGGATCAGCACGGCCGCCGTCTGGTCCACGACGGCGCGCCGCTTCTTGCCCTTGCGACCCTGCTCGCGGAGCACGTTCTCCGCGGACACAGTAGTCAGTCGTTCGTCGACACAGCCTGATCGGCACGGGTGCGACATGCCGCGCGAGTGCGCCGGCGAACTCGCGAACCTTCGCGGCCGCCGGTCCCTCGCGGCCCGAGAGCGAGCGGGGCAGTCCGACCACGATCTCGACGGCACCCTCCTCGGCGAGCAGCGCCGCGATCCGGGCCAGGTCTCCCTCGCCGCGGGTCACCGTCCCGACCGGGGTGGCCAGGAAGCCGGACGGGTCGCTCCGCGCGACGCCGACCCGCACGTCACCGGGATCGAGCCCGAGCCGGACTCCCCACCTCAAGCCTGGACCGCCCGGCCGACCTCGGTCTCGACGAGCGCGAGCGCCTCGTCGACCCGGGACGCGTCGGTGCCGCCGCCCTGCGCCACGTCGTCCTTGCCGCCGCCCTTGCCGCCGACCAGCGGACCGACCGCGCGCACCAGCGCGTTGGCCGACAGGCCACGCGTCGCGCGCCTCGTCGTTGACCGCCGCCACGACGGCGACCTTGCCGTCGGCGACGCCCGACCACGACCACGACCCCGGGCTCCCCGCCCGGGCAGCCGGCCACGCACGTCGAGCGCGAGCTGACGGACGTCGCCCCCGGCCGCGCCGTCCGCGCGGTGCGCGACGACCTTCACGCGGACCGACCTGACGGGCGCCCGCGGCGAGCTCGCGCACCGGCGAGCAGCAGCTGCTGGACGCGGACCTTCTCGATCTCCTTCTCCGCCGCGCGGAGCCGCTCGACGATGTCGTGCACCCGCTCGGGGAGCTGCTCGGGGCGCACCTTGAGGGTCTCGGAGAGCTGCGCGACCAGCACGTGCTCGCGCGCCAGGAACCGGTAGGCGTCGCCGCCCACCAGCGCCTCGACGCGTCGCACGCCGGAGCCGATCGAGGCCTCGCCGAGCAGCTTGATCACGCCGAGCTGGCCCGGAGCGGCCCGCGTGGGTGCCGCCGCAGAGCTCGCGCGCCCAGTCGCCGACCGAGACGACGCGCACCCGGTCGCCGTACTTCTCGCCGAACAGCGCCATCGCGCCCGACGCCACCGCCTCGGCCTGCGTCATCACCTCGGCCTCGACGCTCAGGTCGTCGAGGATCACGTCGTTGACCCGCGCCTCGACGTCGGCCATCACCGAGGCCGG
Organism: uncultured Actinomycetota bacterium; assembly: GCA_963791275.1. GTDB lineage: Bacteria > Actinomycetota > Actinomycetes > Propionibacteriales > Nocardioidaceae > Nocardioides. The sequence continues at coordinate 78,042 of CAWBRP010000001.1, read as the reverse complement.
GCACCGCTCCGGTCGCGGAGAAGTCGAAGCGGAACCGTCCCGGCGCGTTCTCGGAGCCGGCCTGCGTGGCGGTCTCGCCGAGCGCCTCGCGGAACGCCTTGTGCACCATGTGCGTGGCGGTGTGGGCGCGCGAGATCGCGCGGCGCCGGTCGAGGTCGACCCGCGCCAGGGCGCCGTCGCCCAGGAGTGACCTCGCCGTCGAGCACCCGCGCGCGGTGCACGATCAGGCCGGTGACCGGCGACTGCACGTCGAGCACCTCGAGACGGGCGCCCGATGTCGAGCTCGATGACGCCCTGGTCGGCGAGCTGGCCGCCGCCCTCGGCGTAGAACGGCGTGCGGTCCAGCACCAGCTCGACCTCGTCGCCCGCCCGCACGCGCGGGACCGCGCCGTCGGCGGTCACCAGGCCGCGGACCGAGGCCTCGCTGGTCACCTGGGTGTAGCCGGTGAACTCGACCGGCCCGGCCGAGGGCGTCGGCGACCTCACGGTAGGCGCCGGCGTCGCGGTGCTGGCCCTTCTTGGCCTTCGCGTCGGCCTTGGCCCGCTTCCGCTGCTCCCCCATCAGCGCGCTGGAACTCGACCGCGTCGACGCTCGAGGCCCTGCTCGGCGGCCATCTCGAGCGTCAGGTCGATCGGGAACCCGTAGGTGTCGTGCAGGGCGAACGCGCGCTCACCGCTGAGCGTCACCCCGCCCTCCTTCTTCACCGCGGAGGTCGCCAGGTCGAAGATCTGGGTGCCCGCCTTGAGGGTCTGCCGGAAGGCGTCCTCCTCGGCGTAGGCGATCGTCGAGATCCGCTCCCAGTCGGTGACCAGGGTCGCGTAGGTCTCGCCCATCTTGTCGCGGCTGACCGGCATCAGCTCCGGGCAGCACCCGGTCCTCGATGCCGAGCAGGCGCATGGACCGGACCGCGCGGCGCAGCAGCCGCCGCAGCACGTAGCCGCGGCCCTCGTTGCCCGGGGTGACGCCGTCGCCGATCAGCATCATCCCGCTGCGCACGTGGTCGGCGACCACGCGCAACCGGACGTCGTCCTCGTGGTTGGCGCCGTAGCGGCGGCCGGTGATCTCCGAGGCCCTCTCGATGACCGGGAACATCACGTCGATCTCGTACATGTTCTCCTTGTCCTGCAGGAGGAACGCGACGCGCTCGAGACCCATGCCGGTGTCGATGTTCTTCTTCGGCAGCGACCCGACGATGTCGAAGTCCTCCTTGGACCGCACCGCGGAGAGCTCGTCCTGCATGAAGACGAGGTTCCAGATCTCGAGGTACCGGTCCTCGAGCTTCTCGGGCATCGAGAGGCGCGTGGTGGTCTCGAACTCCCCGTCGGGGCCGTACTTCGAGCCGCGGTCGTAGAGGATCTCCGAGCACGGGCCGCCCGGTCCGGGCACGCCCATCGACCAGTAGTTCTCCTTGGGGCCGAGCTTGACGATCCGCTCCGGCGGCAGACCCGTCACCCGCGTCCACAGGTCGAGCGCCTCGTCGTCGCCCTGGAGGATCGACGGCCAGAGCCGGTCCTCCTCCAGGCCCCAGCCGCCGTCGGCCTGGCTCTTGGTGACCAGGTCCCAGGCGAGCCGGATCGCCCCCTCCTTGAAGTAGTCGCCGAAGGAGAAGTTGCCGCACATCTCGAAGAACGTGCCGTGCCGCGTGGTCTTGCCGACGTCCTCGATGTCGGGCGTCCGCACGCACTTCTGGACGCTGACCGCGCGGTCGTACGGCGGCGCCTCCTGACCCAGGAAGTACGGCTTGAACGGGACCATCCCGGCGTTGACGAACAGCAGGTTCGGGTCGTCGAGCAGCAACGGCGCGGACGGGACCGCCTGGTGCGCGCCCACGGTCCGGTCCTCGGCGAAGTGCGCCACGAACCGGCGGCGGATCTCCGCGGTGTCCATCAGGTGCTGCCTTCCTCGTCTGTCGGTGGTCGTGCGGGCTGCCCGGCGACCAGTCCCGGAGCGGCCTCCGGGGCCGCGGTGAGCTCACGTCCATGAGGCACGAGGTGGAGCCGCTCGCGCAACTCGGTTTCCTTCTCGCCCGCGCCGGCGGCGACCTCCTCGCGCAGGGCACGCAGGCCCACGACGGCGGCGTTGGCGCGGTCCTTGAGCCCGTCGACGGCTGACCGCCTCGGCGACCCGGCGGGCGCGCACCATGACGTAGACCCCCGCTCCGGCCCCGGCCGCGAACCAGAGGCCGCGGCTCACCGGCGGCCCGCTCATGCGGCGTCCTCGTCGCGCTGGAGGTCGGCCAGGTGCCGGCGCGCGGCGCGCAGGTCGATGCGGCGCTGCTTGCGCGACCGCTTGACCTCCTGGCGCATCTCGAAGCGGATCCGGTTGCGGGTCTCGGCGGTGAGGGCGCGCCGCACGCCGTAGACCAGCGAGACGCCCTTGCACCACGGTCTCGCGCAGCACGAGGTCGGCGAAGAGCGATCCCTCGATCCGGCGCTCCGGGAGTGGCTCGGCCTCGGGCTCGGCGATCGCCGTGACGACGTACGTCGCCTCGTCGCTCGGCACGGCCGCGGGCGTCGGGGTCACGGCGGCGAGCGCCTCGAGAACCTCGGCCTGCACCCGTGGCGTCGCCTCGGCGCCCGCGGCCACCTCGGTGGCCAGCGACCGCACCTGCCGGCGCAGCACGGACGACCGCGCCGACGAGGGCCAGGACGACCAGCGCCAGCACGACACTCGGCACCCAGGCCGTCCACTCGTTCACACGCCGAACCCTAACGCGTGCCTGGCGAGGTCCCCCGGATCAGTCGGCGGATGCGCTCCCAGCGCTCCTTGACCGCGGCCTCGGCGCCCAGGGCCGTGGGCCGGTAGTACGCGGCGTCGGCCAGGACGTCGGGGGCGTACTGCTGCTCCGCGATGCCGTACGGCTCGTCGTGGCTGTACTTGTACGGCGCGGCCGCGCCGCCGGCGTGGCCGAGCTTCGTCGCGCCCGCGTAGTGGGCGTCGCGCAGGTGCGGAGGAACGGTGCCGATCTTGCCGGCGCGCACGTCCGCGACCGCCGCCTCGATGGCGGTGATCACCGCGTTGGACTTGGGCGCCACGGCGAGGGCGATGGTCGCCTGGGCGAGGTTGAGCCGGGCCTCGGGCATGCCGATCAGCTGCACCGCCTGGGCGGCCGCGACCGCGGTCGTGAGCGCGGTGGGGTCGGCCAGGCCGATGTCCTCGCTGGCCAGGATCACCAGACGCCGCGCGATGAAGCGCGGGTCCTCGCCCGCCTCGAACATCCGCGCGAGGTAGTGCAGCGCGGCGTCGGCGTCCGAGCCGCGCACCGACTTGATGAAGGCGCTGGTGACGTCGTAGTGCTGGTCGCCCTGGCGGTCGTAGCGGACGGCGGCCTGGTCGACCGCGGTCTCGGCCGACGCCAGGTCGATCGTGGTCGACTCCCTGGCTGCGCGCCGCCCCGGCGGCGGCCTCGAGGTAGGTCAGGGAGCGGCGCGCGTCCCCGCCGGCCAGCCGGACCAGGTGGTCGAGCGCGTCGTCGGCGAGCGCGAGCTCGCCGCCCAGCCCGCGCTCGTCGGCCAGCGCCGTGGTGATGACCTCGCGCACGTCGTCGTCGGTCAACGACTCCAGCCGCAGCAGCAGGCTGCGCGAGAGCAGCGGCGAGATGACGCGAGAAGAACGGGTTCTCGGTGGTGGCCGCGACCAGCGTCACCCAGCGGTTCTCGACGCCGGGCAGCAGCGCGTCCTGCTGCGCCTTGCTGAACCGGTGCACCTCGTCGACGAACAGCACGGTCTCCCGGCCACCCTGCACCAGCTCGCTGCGCGCCGCGTCGATGGCCGCCCGCACCTCCTTGACCCCGGCGGACACCGCCGAGACCTCGACGAAACGCCGGTCGGTCTGCTGGCTCAGGATCGCCGGCGATCGTGGTCTTGCCGGTGCCCGGCGGTCCCCACAGCAGCAGCGACAGCGACTGGTCACCCTCGATGAGCTGGCGCAGGGGCGACCCGGGTGCGCGCAGCTGACCCTGGCCGACGAGCTCGTCGAGGGTGCGCGGCCGCATCCGGACCGCGAGGGGTGCCGCGGCGTGCGCCGAGCCGGCGAGTGAGCCGGTCCCGGGGGTCGCGCGCGAGCCCCCGGGCGCACCCATCTCGAACAGACCGTCCACGCGGTCGACAGTAGACGGGCGACCCGACGGTCCGTCAGGCAGAGGTCATCTGCTGCGTGCTGACGTCGAACCAGGTCTTCTCGTAGCCCGGGATCAGCTTCGGAGCCTCCACCGAGCCGGTCGAGGCCGGGCTGCCCTGGTCGTCGACGCCGAGCAGGCCGGCGGTGACCGGACGGACGGGGTGCTGACCGAGCTCGCCGGCGAAGTGGCAGGCGACCTTGTGCCGCGGGCCGATCTGGAGCAGCGGCGGCTCGACCTTCGCGCAGATCTCCTGGGCGAGCGAGCACCGGGTGCGGAAGCGGCAGCCCGACGGCGGGTTGATCGGCGACGGCACGTCGCCCTCGAGCCGGATCCGCTCGCGGCGACCGCCGATCGCGGCCTGCTTGACGTCCGGCACCGCGGACAGCAGCGCCTGGGTGTACGGGTGGTGCGCGTGGCTGTAGAGCGTGTCCCGGTCGGCGATCTCGACGATCTTGCCGAGGTACATCACCGCGACCTCGGGGCAGAAGTGCCGGACCACGGCGAGGTCGTGGGCGATGAAGAGGAACGCGATGTCGAACTCGCGCTGGAGGTCCTGGAGCAGGTTGACCACCTGCGCCTGGATCGACACGTCCAGCGCGGACACCGGCTCGTCGGCCACCAGCAGCTTGGGGTTGAGCGTCAGCGCGCGGGCGATGCCGATGCGCTGCCGCTGGCCGCCGGAGAACTCGTTCGGGTAGCGGTTGTAGTGCTCGGGGTTGAGGCCCACCACCTCGAGCAGCTCCTGCACCCGCGGGAGGATCGTCCTTCTTGGGGACGACGTTGTGCACGAGCAGCGGCGTACCGACGATCGCGCCCGACCGTGTGCCGCGGGTTCAGCGACGTGTAGGGGTCCTGGAAGATCATCTGCACGTTGCGGCGCAGCGGCTTCATCTGCGCGGTAGGACAGGCCCGCGAGGTCCTGGCCCTGCGAACATCATCGACCCGGCCGGTCGGCTTGTAGAGCCGGGTGATCAGCCGGCCGGTGGTGGACTTGCCGCACCCGGACTCCCCCACCAGGCCCAGGGAGCCGCCCTCGGGCACCTGGAAGGAGATGCCGTCGACGGCCTGGACGTGGCCGACGGTGCGCCGGACCAGGCCCGACGACTTCACCGGGAAGTACATCCTGAGGTTCTCGACCTCGAGCACCGGCGGCGCGTCGGGGTCCAGCTCGGCCGCGGTGTGGCCCAGCTCGGCCAGCTCGCCGAAGGTGGTGACCAGCGGCGCCGCCTCGTGCCCCGAGGTGACGTCCTCCGGGTCGACGGGCGTCTGCGCGGCGTCGTCGGATCGAGACGTTGACGTCGGTCATGAACGCAGGTCCTCCTCGACCAGGTCGGGCGCGATCTCGGGCAGCACCTCGGTCTGGTAGATGGCATCGGGGTCGGCCAGGTGGCAGCGCTTGAGGTGCGCGTCACCACGCTTGCCGGGGCTGAGCGTCGGGCAGGTCGGTCGCGCAGAGGTCGCCGGGCACCTTGTCCGGTGCACGCACCGCGGGTGGAAGGCGCAGCCGGTGGGCGGGCTGAGCAGGCTGGGCGGGTTGCCGGGGATCGGGATCAGCCGGGCCGACGGTGTCCGAGGTGACGTCCGGGACGCTGCGACAGCAGGCCCCAGGTGTACGGCATCTCCGGGTGGGTCAGGATCTCCTTGCACGAGCCGTACTCGACCCCGCGGCCGGCGTACATCACCAGGACGTCGTCGGCCATCTCCGCGATGACGCCGAGGTCGTGGGTGATGATGATGACCGCGGAGTTGAACTCGCGCTGGAGGTCCTGGAGCAGGTCCAGGATCTGCGCCTGCACGGTCACGTCGAGCGCCGTGGTCGGCTCGTCGGCGATCAGCAGCGTCGGGGTCGTTGATCAGGCCCATCGCGATCATCGCGCGCTGGCGCATGCCGCCGGAGAACTGGTGCGGGAAGTCGTCGACCCGACGGTCGGGCTGCGGGATCCCGACCCGGTCGAGCATCTCGATCGCCTTGCGGCGGGCGTCGCGCTTGGAGGCGCTCGCGGTGGTGCACGAGGTAGGCCTCGGACGAGCTGGTCGCCGACCTTGTAGAACGGGTGCAGCGCGGCCAGGGCGTCCTGGAAGATCATCGCCACCGAGTTGCCGCGCAGCTTGCGCATCCGGTTCTCGGACAGACCGATGACCTCGGTGCCGCCCACCCGGATCGAGCCGGTGATCTGGCTGGACTTCGCGTCGTGCAGGCCGAGCACGGCCATGCTGACGACACCGACTTGCCGGAGCCGGACTCCCCCACGATGCCGAGCGTCTTGCCCAGCTCGACGCGGTAGGTCAGGTCGGAGACCGCCGTGACCAGCCCGTCCTCGGTGGGGAACGAGACGCTCAGGTCCTCGACGACGAGGTAGGCGTCGTCGGAGGTCGACCGAGTCGCTGCCCGGCGTGGGCGCGGTCATGGTGTCGGTCACGAAAGCCTCACCCTCGGGTCCAGAACGGTGTAGACGACGTCGACGACGATGTTGGCGATGATCAGCACGACCGCGCCGAAGATGCGCGGTCGCCGCCACGACCGGCAGGTCCTTGGCGTAGACGGCCTGCGAGGCTCCACTAGCCGATTCCGTCGATGCTCGAAGATCCGCTCGGTGAAGATCGTGCCGGCCAGCAGGGTGCCGAAGTCGATGCCGAAGATGGTGACGACCGGGACCAGGGCGGCGCGCAGCCCGTGCTTGTAGACGACGGTGCGCGGCGGCAGGCCCTTGGCCTTGGCCGTGCGGATGTAGTCCTCGCTCAGGGTCTCCACCATCGAGCCGCGCGAGTACCTGGTGTACTGTCGTGCAGCCGAAGATGCCCAGCGCGATCCAGGCCAGCGCCATCCCGGAGAACCACTTCGCGGGGTTCTCGGTGAACGGGAAGTAGCCGGTGTCGGAGAACAGCGGGATCTCGCACTGCACCGTCAGGAACAACCACGTGAGCAGGGCGAACAAGTAGTAGGGGACCGAGCTGATCACCAGGAAGCTGGAGACCAGGGCCTTGTCGGCGACCGTGCCGCGTCTTCGCGCGGCGGCCACCCCGATGGGGATGCCGAAGAGCAGGTAGAGGGCGGCGCCGCCGATCGCGACCGAGAAGGTCGCCGGGATCCGCTCCTTCATCTCCTCGAAGACCGGCACCTTGGTGCGGTAGGAGTAGCCGAGGCAGGGCGCGGGGCACTGGTAGACCGTGGCGTTGCCGAACTGGATCTCGCGGCCGACGAAGACGCCCTTCACGAACTTGCCGTACTCGGTCGTACCAGGGGTTGTCGAAGCCGAGGTTCTTCTCGAAGCGCGCCAGCCGGGCCGGCGTGCACCGGTTGCTGGTGTCGCGGTCGCAGATCGGCTGGGCCGGGCTCGACGGGCCCGTGACCAGAAGAGGAGGAACACGCCAGCGAGACGAGGGCGACGACGACGACTCCCGACAAGCAGTCGCTTCACGACATAGGCGAACATGGCGAACTTCCCTCTCCGCGTGCGGTCTGGCAGGACTGACCGGTGGGGGCCCCCGGGTATCGAGGACCCCCACCGTCAGTGTTGCATCATGAACTGCTCAGAGGAACGACTCGTCAGGAGCCGAATCCTCACAGATCACTGGATGACGTACAGATCCTTGTAGTACGGAGCACCGATCGAGCCGTCGCCCTTCGGGTTGCCGATCCGCTCGCCGAAGACGAACAGGTCGTTGCGGAACGCGGTCGGGATGATCGGGAAGTACTCGGTCCCGATCTTCTCGTCCAGGGCGCCCCAGGCGTCAGCCTGCTCGTCGAGCGGCAGGGTGGCGATGTTGCTCATCTCCTCGTCGATCGACGGCTCGGAGAACGAACGCCGTGTTGTACACCGCACCCGTCTTGAGCAGCGGCGGGATCATCGTCGAGCCCGACGGCCAGTCGGAGCACCAGTTGACGCCACGGAGGTTCAGCGTCTTGTTGATCTTGTTGTCCGGGTCGAGCCAGATGTTGTACAGCGACTCGGTGGCCGGGATCGGAACGCCGGTGACCTTGAAGCCGCCCTCCTCGAAGCCCTTGACGATCTGCTTCTGACCGGCCGCGGCGAGGGTCGTCCTCGCTGTAGACCATCGTGATCTCGTACTCGCCGGGCTCGTAGCCGGCCTCGGCCAGCAGCTCCTTGGACTTGGTCGGGTTGTAGGTGAACTGCTCGCCGTCGGCGAAGTACTCCTTCTTGCCGGCCATGCCCGGGGGCATGATACGAGTTCGCGGGCACCCGGGTCACACCGGGAACCTCACCCGTGGCGAGCCAGACGTCTCGTAGGGGTAGGCGTAGGCGAGGGCCTTGCGGACCTCGATGTCGGTGATCTTGGTGTAGTCGGGCGTGATCGTAGCTGACGCACTGCGACGTCTGCTGCACGAGGCGGTCACCCAGGGTCGGTGTCGGCCTTGGTGTAGTTGTCCGAGCCGATGGACGATGGACACCGAGGTCTGCGACTCCGTGTTGCCGCTCAGCATGATCTCGTCGACCTGGGCCTGGTCCTGGTTGAACTTGAACACGAAGCTGTCGGCGTACTGGTGACGGGCCGGGTCGGAGTTCGGGTCCCACTGGTCGTTCTTGACCAGGGTGAGCTCCTCGCCGGGGCGGAAGCTGTCGACCATGTACGGGCCGGTGGACAGCGGGTCCTTGCCGTAGTCCGGCGGGTTGGAGGTCTCGCCCAGCGGAGCCGGGCCCATCGCCATGAAGGAGCCCCAGTAGTCCATGTCGGGGAACGGCGTGGACATCTTGATGGTCACCGTGTTGGCGTCCGCATCGAAGGTGACGCCGTCGTACTTCTTGCCGGGCTCGGTGTAGGGACCCTTGTACTTGTCGGCACCGGCGAAGTACGTCTTGGAGTACTCGGTGCCGGGGCCGGACGGGAACGTGTCGGAGTCCAGCGAGCGGGTGATGCCGAAGGCGACCTCCTCCGCGGTGACCGGGTCGCCGGTCTCCCAGGTGGCGTCGTCGCGGATCGTGAAGGTCCACTCGGTGTAGTCGTCGTTCGGCGTGCCGAGGTCGGTCGCCAGGTCGGGGACCAGGACGATCTCGCCGTCGTCGCCGATGCGGTACTGGGTCAGCGACCGGTTCGACCAGCGCCTGCTGGATCGAGTTGCCGGTCACCGACCAGCCGCCGGTCGGGTCGAGGGAGTCCGGGCCGGGGTCGGCGGGCAGGAACACCGTGATGGTGCCGCCCTCGACTGCGCCCTCGACTGTCGGGAGCAGGGCCCTGTGGCTTCGGGGTCCTTGCCGCCGCCCTCCTGGCCGCCGAAGGTACGTGCTGCTCGTGGCACTAGAATCGCCCGAATCGTCTCCGGATCCGCCACATGCGGCGAGTCCGAACAGAGCGGCGACAGCAACAACCGCAAGCGGCTTGCTCCGTCTCATGTGTCCAGCCTTTCTTTTCATGGGTTCGCGCCAGCCGTCGGTCGACGACGGGCGACGTGTGCTCGGCGTCAGCGCCGGGTCTTGGGGTCGAGGGCGTCGCGGATCGCGTCGCCCAGGAGGTTCAGGGAGAGCACCAGGAGGGTGATCCCGATCATCGGCTCGTAGAGGTAGAGCGGGTAGTTGTCGAAGAACGGCACGGCCGCGTCGATGGTGCGGCCCCACGAGGCGCCGGACGTGACGCCGATGCCGAGGAACGCCAGGCCCGCCTCGATGGCGACGAAGGCCGGGAGCATCAGCGAGACCGACACGACGATCGGCGCGGCGAGGTTGGGCAGCAGCTCCTTGATCAGGATCCGCCACGTCGGCATGCCCAGCACGCGGGCGGCCTGGACGAACTCGCGCTCGCGCAGCGAGAGCACCTCGCCGCGGATCAGGCGGGCGACGCCCATCCAGCCGAAGACGGCCAGCACGGCGATCAGCGTGTAGCGCTGGATGATGAAGTAGTTGGGGCTGAGCGAGAACCGCTCGCTGATGATCGGGGCCAGGGTCAGTGCCGCCAGCAGGAAGGGGATCGTCAGGAACAGGTCGGTGATGAAGGAGATGATCTTGTCGGTGACGCCGCCGACGAAGCCGGCGACCAGGCCCATGAAGATGCCGAAGACCGAGGCGAAGAGCGTCGCGGTGCCCGCGATGATCAGCGAGGTCCGGCAGCCGTAGAGCCAGTAGGCCAGGTTGTCCTCGCCCGTGCGCGGGGCGATGCCGAAGGGGTGCTCGGGGTCGAAGCCGTGGAGCGGCGGGCCCTTCTTCGGGAGGCCGCCGGCGAGGATGTCGAGCACGTCGGCGGCGAACGGCGCATCGAGGGAGACGTTGAAGAAGTTGGCGATCACGCCGGCGAAGACGGCGATGAGGACGAAGAAGAAGGCGACCGCGGCGCAGACGACGGCGATCTTGTCCTTCATCAGGCGGCCGAGGGCGATCCGCATCGGCGACTTGCCGGAGATCTCCTTGGCCTTCGTGCTGTTCGGATCGACGATGGCAGTCTCGTCGCTGGTGCCGCCCAGCGTCTCAGGACCTGTCGTCGGAACCGACATGCTCATCCCATCGTCGAGAGCGGCCACGCGCCAGGGATCACCCGGTCTGCGCCGAGCGCCCCGGTCAGGGCGCCGTCGGAGACTCTATGTGACCCAGACTGCAGAGCGGATCACCGATCCGTAACGATCTGGTCTCAGGTCGTGGACGCCTTGGATGATCCCTGAGGAGTCTTGTGCCGGCGTCCACGCCGGCCTCCTTGCGCTGCGCGGCCGTGATCGGCGCCGGAGCCGCCGTGAGCGGGTCGAAGCCGCCCCCGGACTTGGGGAAGGCGATGACGTCGCGGATCGAGTCGGTGCCGGCGAGCAGCGCCACGATGCGGTCCCAGCCGAAGGCGATGCCGCCGTGCGGCGGCGCGCCGTAGGCGAAGGCGTTCGAGCAGGAACCCGAACTTCTCCTCGGCCTCCGCCTCGTCGATCCCCATGATCGCGAAGACGCGCTTCTGGACGTCCTCGCGGTGGATACGGATCGACCCACCGCCGATCTCGTTGCCGTTGCAGACGATGTCGTAGGCCCACGCCAGGGCGTTGGCGGGGTCCTGGTCGAAGCCGTCGAGGTCCTGGGGCGAGGTGAAGGCGTGGTGGACGGCGGTCCAGGCGCCCGAGCCGACCGCGACGTCACCGGCGGCGGTGGCCTCGTCGGCGGGCTCGAACAGCGGCGCGTCGACGACCCACAAGAAGCTCCAGGCGGTCTCGTCGATCAGGCCGCCGCGGCGGCCGATCTCCAGGCGCGCGGCGCCCAGCAGGGCGCGGCTGCTCTTGACCGGTCCGGCGGCGAAGAACACGCAGTCCCCGGGGTCGGCACCGACATGCGCGGCCAGTCCGGCCCGCTCGGCGTCGCTGAGGTTCTTGGCGACCGGTCCCCCGAGCTCGCCGTCCTCGCCGACCAGGACGTAGGCCAGGCCCCGGGCGCCGCGCTGCTTCGCCCACTCCTGCCACGCGTCCAGCTTCTTGCGCGGCTGGGAGGCGCCACCGGGCATGACGACGGCTCCGACGTACGCCGCGTTGTCCGGCGAGAAGACGCGGAACGGCGTGTCCTTGAAGTAGTCGGTGCACTCCACGAGCTCGAGGCCCATCCGCAGGTCGGGCTTGTCGGAGCCGTAGCGGGCCATCGACTCCGCGTAGGTCATCCGCGGCAGCGGCGTCGGCACGTCGTACCCGATCAGCGCCCAGAGCGCGCTCAGGACGTCCTCGGCGACCGACAGCACGTCGTCCTGGTCGACGAAGCTCATCTCGATGTCGAGCTGGGTGAACTCCGGCTGGCGGTCGGCGCGGAAGTCCTCGTCGCGGTAGCACCGGGCGATCTGGAAGTAGCGCTCCATGCCGGCCACCATGAGCAGCTGCTTGAACAGCTGGGGGCTCTGCGGCAGGGCGTACCAGCTGCCCGGCTGGAGGCGGGCCGGGACCAGGAAGTCGCGGGCCCCCTCGGGGGTGGAGCGGGTCAGCGTGGGTGTCTCGATCTCGACGAAGTCGTGCTGGTCGAGGACGTCGCGCGCCGCCTTGTTCACCTTGCTGCGCAGGCGGAGCGCGGCGTTGGGGCCGCTGCGCCGCAGGTCGAGGTAGCGGTGCTTGAGCCGCGCCTCCTCCCCCACGTCCACGTGGTCGTCGATCGGGAACGGCAGCGGCGCGGCGGCGCTCAGCACCTCCACCTCGGTGGCGATGACCTCGATCTCGCCGGAGGGCAGGTTCGGGTTGGCGTTGCCCGCCGGGCGCAGGGCCACCTCGCCCACGACCTTGAGGCAGTACTCGTTGCGCAGCTGGTGGGCGATCGCCTCGTCGCGGACGACGACCTGCACCACGCCGCTGGCCTCGCGCAGGTCCAGGAAGGCGACCCCGCCGTGGTCGCGCCGACGCGCCACCCACCCGGCGAGCGTGACGGTCGTGCCGACGTGCTCGGCGCGCAGGGCGCCGGCGTCATGGGTGCGGATCACGGGGTCTCCTCGGTGTTCACGATGATGCCCGCGCGGAGGTCTGCCTCCGGCGGGGTCCAGGTGGCTGGCTCGGCGTCGACCTGCGCGCCGGAGCGGATGTCCTTGACCTGGTGGCTGCCGTCGGCCTGGACGAACCAGACGTACGGGATCCCCCGTCGCTCGGCGTACCTGATCTGCTTGCCGAACTTCGCCGGGTCCGGGGCGACCTCGCAGGCGATCCCGCGCCGGCGCAGCGCGCCGGCGACCGCGTTGCTGGCCGGGCGGCCCTCCTCGTCGGTCAGGGCCACCAGCACGGCGCTGGGCACCGCCCGGCTCCCGGTCAGCGCCCCCTCCGCGATCAGCGGGACCAGGGTGCGCGAGACGCCGAAGGAGACCCCGACGCCCGGGTACGTCGTCCGCCCGTCGGTGGCCAGGGCGTCGTAGCGACCACCACCGCCCACGGACTTGAGCCGCTCGTAGCCGGCCATGAAGATCTCCAGGACGGTGCCGGTGTAGTAGTCGAGACCCCGGGCGATGCGCAGGTTGGCCTCGACCGTGACCCGCTCGCCGACCACGTCGGCGCAGCCCTCGAGCACGGCGGCGAGCTCGGCCAGCCCCTCGTCGAGGAGCTCGTCGGTGACGCCCAGCGCCCGGACCGCGTCGACGAAGGAGCTGTCCGACACCCGGATCGTCGCCAGACGGAGGCACTGCTCGGCCTGGTCCGCGGTGGCCCCGGCGAGCTCGACGAGCTGGCCGGCGACCACCTCGGCCGGCAGCTTGTCGAGCTTGTCGATGACCCTGATCGCCGACGTGACGTCCGGGATGCCCAGGCCGCGGTAGAAGCCCTGGATCAGCTTGCGGTTGTTGACCTGCACCGACAGCGGCGGCAGGGGCAGCTCGGCGAGCGCCTCGACCATCACCCGGACCACCTCGACGTCGTGGTGGAAGCCCAGGGTGTCGCGGCCGACGATGTCGATGTCGGCCTGCGTGAACTGGCGGTAGCGGCCCTCCTGGGGCCGTTCACCGCGCCAGGCCGGCTGGATCTGGAACCGCCGGAACGGGAACTCCAGCTTGCCGGCGTTCTCCAGGACGTAGCGCGCGAACGGCACGGTCAGGTCGAAGTGCAGGCCCAGGCCGGAGTCGGCCTCCCCCTCGGCGGCCTGCAGGCGGCGCAGGACGTAGATCTCCTTGTCGATCTCGCCACCCTTGGCGAGGCGGTCCAGCGGCTCGACGACTCGCGTCTCGATGTTGGCGAAGCCGTGCAGCTCGAAGGTGCGCGTGAGCGAGGCGATGACCTCGCGCTCGACGACGCGCTGGGCAGGCAGCAGCTCGGGGAACCCGCTCAGCGGGGTGATCTTGGCGTTCATGCAGTCAGAGACCTCGGGTGACTCGACCCGCGGCGCCCTCGGTGATGAGGTCGCGCAGGAAGGGGTTGGTCGCGCGCTCGCGACCGATGGACGTCTGCTCGCCGTGACCGGGCAGCACCACGATGTCGTCGGGGAGCGTCAGCACCTTGTCGGCGAGGCTGCGCAGCATCGTGGCGTGGTCGCCGCCCGGCAGGTCGGTGCGGCCGATCGAGCCGGCGAAGAGCAGGTCGCCGGAGAACATCACCTCGGAGATCGCCTCGGTGGTCGAGCTGTGTCGAGACCTCGTACGGCGTGCGGAAGGTGACCGACCCCTCGGTGTGCCCGGGGGTGTGGTCGACCACGAACGCTCAGCCCGGCGAGCTCGATGGTCTGCAGGTCGGTCAGCTCCTCGACCCGGTCGGGCTCGGCCCAGGTGTAGTTGCCCCCGAGCAGCATCTGGCCGGTCTCCGGCGAGATCCCCGCCATCGGGTCGGCGAGCAGGTGCCGGTCCCGCGGATGGATGTACGCCGTGGCGTCGTACGTCCCGGCGACCGGGGCGACGCACCACATGTGGTCGACGTGCCCGTGGGTGACCAGGACCGCGACGGGCTTGAGCCGGTGCTCCCGGACCACGTCGGCGACACCCTCGGCGGCGTCCTTGCCGGGGTCGATCACGACGCACTCGGAGCCGGCGCCGACCGCTGCGACGTAGCAGTTGGTGCCCCACGGACCCGCGGGGAAGCCGGCGATCAACACTCCGGAAGACTACCGAGTGCCGGGTGCGGGCGCCGCATCGGTTGCCCTGCCGTCGAGGGGCCCGGAGGCCCCCCGTCTAGCATGAGGGCCTTGCCGGTCGACGATCCGGCAACGAGCAACCGATAGGAATTTCACGTGACGAGCCACGAGTGGGGACGTGTCGCCGAGGACGGGACCGTCTTCGTCCGGACGCAGGACGGCGAGCGTTCCGTCGGCCAGTACCCCGAGGGCACGCCCGAGGAGGCGCTGCACTTCTACACCGAGCGGTACGCCGCGCTCGAGACCGAGGTCGGCCTGCTCGAGCAGCGCATCCGGGCCGCCAAGCTCTCCCCGGACGAGGCCGTCACCACGGTCAAGACCGTCCGCGGCCAGGTCACCGAGGCCAACGCCGTCGGCGACCTCCAGGCCCTCGTGGGTCGGCTGGACTCCCTCGGCCCGGTGATCGCCGGCCAGCGGCAGGCCCGCAAGGCCGAGCGCGCCCAGCAGCTGGCGGAGAGTCGCACGCAGAAGGAGGCGATCGTCGCCGAGGCCGAGAAGCTCGCCGCGTCGTCGGACTGGCGCAACGGCGTGACCCGGATGCGCGACCTGCTCGAGACCTGGAAGTCCCTGCCCCGGATCGACCGGGCGTCCGACGACGAGCTGTGGAAGCGGTTCTCCGGCGCGCGGACGACGTACACCAAGGCGCGCAAGGCGCACTTCTCCGAGCAGCAGGAGAAGCGCGAGGGCTCGCGCGCGGTCAAGGAGCGGCTGGCCAAGGAGGCCGAGGGGCTCGCGACCTCGACCGACTGGGGCCCGACCGCCGGGAGGTACCGCGACCTGATGCGGGACTGGAAGGCCGCCGGCCCCGCGCCGCGCGACGTCGACGAGGCCCTCTGGAAGCGGTTCCGCGGCGCCCAGGACACCTTCTTCGAGGCCCGCGACGCCGCCAACGCCAAGCTGGACGAGGAGTTCGCCGCCAACGCCGAGGTCAAGAAGGAGCTGCTGGTCCAGGCCGAGGCACTGCTGCCGGTCACCGACCTCGAGGCCGCCAAGCGCACCTTCCGCGACATCGCCGAGAAGTGGGACGCCGCCGGCAAGGTCCCCCGCGACCAGATGAAGGACCTCGAGGCCCGGATCCGCAAGGTCGAGCAGGCCATCCGCGGGCTCGAGGAGGACCAGTGGCGCCGCAGCGACCCCGAGAAGTCCGCCCGCGCCGACGACATGGTCAGCAAGCTCGAGTCCGCCATCGCCGACATCGAGGCCCAGCTCGCCGCCGCCCAGGCCGCCGGCGACCAGAAGAAGGTCACCGCCCTCGAGGAGAACCTCGCCTCCCGCCAAGCCTTCCTCGCCATGGCCAAGAAGGCCAGCGACGAGTTCTCCGGCTAGCCGGGTATGGGTCGTCGAGCCCCGGACGCGCCGTACGCACGACCTCGGTGGTCGAGCCTGTCGAGACCACGCCCCTTCGGTGGTCGAGCCTGTCGAGACCACGCCCCTTCGATGGTCGAGCCTGTCGAGACCACGCCCGTCTCGGTGGTCGAGCCTGTCGAGACCACGCCCCTCGATGGTCGAGCCTGTCGAGACCACGCCCGTTCGGTGGTCGAGCCTGTCGAGACCGCACGCCCCCTCGGTGGTCGAGCCTGTCGAGACCACGCCCCTTCGATGGTCGAGCCTGTCGAGACCACGCCCGCTTCGGTGGTCGAGCCTGTCGAGACCACGCCCTTTCGATGGTCGAGCCTGTCGAGACCACTGTCCACAGCCCCGCCGCGTCCGGTTGCCGCCAACACACGCTCCGCACATCCTCGGAGGATGCCCTGGACCTACATCCTTGAGTGCGCGGACGGGACCCTGTACGTCGGCAGCACGCGAAGCCTCGAGCGGCGACTGAATCAGCACCACGTCGGCATGGGCTCGGCGTACACGCGCTGCCGGTTGCCGGTGCGGCTGGTGTGGTCGCACGAGTTCGAACACATCGGCGCGGCGTTCGCCTTCGAGAAGCAGGTTCAGAACTGGAGCCGGGCCAAACGCCTCGCGCTGATACAGGGCCGGTTCGAGGACCTGCCCGAACTTGCCCGAGGTCGGTCGGGACAGGCCGGAGGGCGACGACGCCGCCTGAGTGTGGTCTCGACAAGCTCGACCACCGAGCGCTCGGCGCACGCGGTCTCGACAAGCTCGACCACCGAGTCGTCGGCGTCCGTGGTCTCGACAAGCTCGACCACCGAGTCGCTCGGCGTACGTGGTCTCGACAAGCTCGACCACCGAGTTGCCGACCACCAGGGTTGGCGCGTGGTTACTGGGTGACTCGGTAGACGTCGAAGACGCCGGGGACGCCGCGGACGGCGGCGATGACGCTGTCGAGGTGGGTGGCGTCGGCCATCTCGAAGGAGAAGCGGCTCTTGGCGACGCGGTCGCGGGTGGTGCTGAGGTTCGCGCTGAGGATGTTCACGTGCGCGTCGGAGAGCGCCATGGTGATGTCGGAGAGCAGGCGCGAGCGGTCCAGGGCCTCGACCTGGATGTTGACGAGGTACGTCGACTGCGCGGTGGGCGCCCACTCGACCTCGAGGAGCCGCTCGGGCTGGTTGTTCAGGCTGGCCGCGTTGGTGCAGTCCTGGCGGTGCACCGAGACCCCGCCGCCCTTGGTGACGAAGCCGAGGATCGGGTCCGGCGGCACCGGCGTGCAGCACTTGGCGAGCTTGACCCAGACGTCGTCGACGCCCTTGACCACGACCCCCGAGTCGCCGGCGGTGGCCACCTTGGAGCGACCGCTGCGACCGGTGATCCGGACGCCCTCGGAGAGGTCCTCGGCCGCACCCTCGTCGCCCCCGTGCAGGTCGATGACCCGGCGGACGACGGCCTGCGCGCTGATGTTGCCCTCGCCCACCGCGGAGTACAGCGCGGAGACGTCGGCGAGCTTGAAGTGCTGGGCCACCAGCGTCAGGGACTCGTGGGTCAGGACCCGCTTCAGGCCCATGCCCTCCTTGCGCATGAGCTTGACGATCTGGTCCTTGCCCTGCTCGATCGCCTCCTCACGCCGCTCCTTGGTGAAGTACTGGCGGATCTTCGAGCGCGCCCGCGGCGACTTCACGAAGCCCAGCCAGTCGCGCGACGGCCCGGCGGTCGGCGACTTCGACGTGAACACCTCGACGACGTCACCGTTGTCGAGCGGCGACTCGAGCGACACGAGCCGCCCGTTGATCCGCGCGCCGATGGTTCGGTGCCCGACCTCGGTGTGCACCGCGTAGGCGAAGTCCACCGGCGTCGCCCCCGTCGGGCAGCGCCTTCACCTCGCCGCGCGGGGTGAAGACGTAGACCTCGGCCCGGTTCATCTCGAACCGCAGCGACTCCAGGAACTCCCCCGGGTCGTCGACCTCGCTCTGCCAGTCCAGCAGCTGCCGGACCCAGGCCATGTCGTCGAGGTCGCCGAGGCGCTCGGTGTCGACGCCGGCGGTGCCGGCCTCCTTGTACTTCCAGTGCGCGGCGACGCCGTACTCCGCGCGCCGGTGCATGGCGTAGGTGCGGATCTGCATCTCCACCGGCTTGCCGTGCGGACCCATCACCGTCGTGTGCAGCGACTGGTACATGTTGAACTTCGGCATCGCGATGAAGTCCTTGAACCGGCCGAGGACCGGGTTCCAGCGCGAGTGCAGCACGCCGAGCACCGAGTAGCAGTCGCGGTCGTCGTCCACGAGCACCCGGATCCCGACCAGGTCGTAGATGTCGGAGAAGCCGCGGCCGCCGAGGATCATCTTCTGGTAGATCGAGTAGTAGTGCTTCGGCCGGCCGGTCACCGTCGCCTTGACCTTGGCCTCCCGCAGGTCCTGCTCGACCTGGTCGACCACCTCGGCCAGGAAGCGGTCCCGCGACGGTGCCCGCTCGGCCACCAGCCGGACGATCTCGTCGTAGATCTTGGGGTGCAGGGTGGCGAAGGCCAGGTCCTCGAGCTCCCACTTGAGGGCGTTCATGCCGAGCCGGTGGGCCAGCGGCGCGTAGATGTCCAGGGTCTGCCGGGCGGTGCGCTCCTGCGACTCGCGGCGGACGTAGCGCAGGGTGCGCATGTTGTGCAGCCGGTCGGCGAGCTTGATCGACCAGCACCCGGATGTCCCGGGCCATCGCCACGATCATCTTGCGGATGGTCTCGGCCTCGGCGGTCTCGCCGTACTTGACCTTGTCGAGCTTCGTCACCCCGTCGACGAGCGCGGCCACCTCCTCGCCGAAGTCGATGGTGAGCTGCTCGAGGGTGTACGGCGTGTCCTCGACCGTGTCGTGGAGCAGGGCCGCGACCAGGGTCGGCTCGGTCATGCCGATGTCCGCGAGGATCGTCGTCACGGCGAGCGGGTGGGTGATGTAGCGGTCCCCGCTCTTGCGCATCTGGGTGCCGTGCATCTCCTCGGCGGTGAGGTACGCCCGCTCCAGCAGCGCCAGGTCGGCCTTGGGGTGGTTCGCACGCACGGCGTTGAACAACGGCTCGAGGACCGGGTTGCCGGGCTGGCTCTTGGTGCCGATCCGGGCCAGCCGGGCGCGCATCCCGCGTCCGCTGGCGGCGACCTCGGGCGCGCGCTCCCGGACGACGGGCGTCGTCGCGGTCTCCTCGGTCACACCACCGAGTCTAGGGCGTGCCAGGACGCGGCCTCAGACCGTGAGAAGCACGGTGAAGGGCAGGTCGCCCACGGCCTCGCGTCCGGGCAGGAAGCTCAGCTCCATGAGCATCGCGACCCCGTGCACCACGCCGCCGCAGCTCTCGACCAGCTGGCGGGTGGCCGCCAGGGTCCCGCCGGTGGCCAGCACGTCGTCCACGAGCAGCACCCGCTCGCCGGCGCGCATCGCGTCGCGGTGGATCTCCAGGGTCGCGTTGCCGTACTCCAGGTCGAAGGAGACCGAGTGGGTGTCGCGAGGAAGCTTCCCGGCCTTGCGCACCGGTACGAAGCCGACGCCGAGGGCGAGAGCCACCGGCGCACCGAGGATGAAGCCGCGCGACTCCATCCCGACGACCTTGTCGACGACCACCCGGTCGCCGTCCCGGCCGCCCTCGGCCAGGGCGGCGATCACGCTGGCAAAGCCGGCCGGGTCACCCAGGAGCGGGGTGATGTCCTTGAAGACCACACCCGGCTCCGGGAAGTCCGGGACGTCGATGACGTGCCGTTGCAGCGCGGCGGAAGCCGCGGCGCGAGCACTCACTTCTTGCCGCGCTTGGAGCGGCTCTGCCTGGTCGGCTGCACCCGCCCCGACGACGCACTCGGCTCGACCGGCCCGTGCGCCTTGGGCGCGACCCGGCCGCGACCGGCCACCTCGCCCGGACGTGCACCACCGGCGGCGGACGCCGGCGCTGCGACGATCGGACGGCCCGCGGGGGGCTCGTCGTCGTCGAGATCGTCGTTCTTGTCGCTGACCGGCAGGTCGTCCGTGAACGCCGGCACGTTGGCGTAGCGGTCCGCGTCGTGACGCCGCTTGGCGAGGGCGCGCCGCTCGATCTCCTTGGTCCCCTTCTCGCGCGACTTCAGCTGCACGAGGAACGGGGTGGCGATGAAGATCGAGGAGTACGCCCCGGCCGCCATCCCGACGAAGAGCGCGAGCGCGAGGTCCTTCAGCGAGCCCGAGCCGAGCTGGACCACGCCGACGTAGAGGATCGCCGCGACCGGGATCAGCGCCACGATCGAGGTGTTGATCGAGCGCACCAGCGTCTGGTTGACCGCCAGGTTGGCGGCTTCGGCGTACGTCATCCGGGTCCGGCGGAGGTTCTTGGTGTTCTCGCGGACCTTGTCGAAGACCACGACCGTGTCGTACAGCGAGAAGCCCAGGATGGTCAGGATGCCGGTGACCGTGGCTGGCGTGACCTCGAACCCCGACAGCGCATAGATCCCGACCGTGATCAGCACGTCGTGCGCCAGCGCCACGATCGCGGCGACCGACATCTTCCACTCACGGAAGTAGGCCCAGATGAGCAGCACCACGAGGACCAGGAAGACGGCGAGCCCGACCAGTGATCGCTGGGCGACCTCCCGACCCCAGCTGGCACCGATCTCGGACTGGGAGATGTCGTCCGGCGTCGAGCCCGTCGTCTCGAGGATCGCGTCGACGACGGTGGCGCTCTCGTCGGCGGTCAGCGGCTCCGTCTGGACGAGGATGGCCTCGTTGCCCGAGGTGGTCACCACCGGGGCGGCCGCGCCATCGATGCCCGTGCCGGCGACCGCGGCCCGCAGCTCGTCGGCGGTGTCCTGGGTGACCTGCGAGGTGCTCACGTTGACGCGGTACTCCGCGCCACCGGTGAACTCGATGCCCATGTCGAGGCCCCGGAAGTAGAGGCCGGCCAGCGACGTGACCAAGATGGCCGCGGAGATGGAGTACCAGAGCCACTTGCGACCGACGAAGTTGATCGAGACCTTGCCCTCGTAGAGCGCGTTTCCGAGGCGTGAGAACTGACCCATCAGACCCTCCCTCCCACGGCGACGCGCTCCGCGGGCCGCCCGTCGATGCCGAGCGTCGCGTCGGACAAGCCCGACAGCCGGTGGCCGGAGCTGAAGAACCGGTACTGGGCCAGGTAGGTCACCATCGGGTGGGTGAACCAGAAGAAGACCGCGAGGTCGATCACGGTCGACAGGCCCAGGGCGAAGGCGAAGCCCTTCACCACCCCGGCCGCGAAGATGTAGAGCACCACGGCCGCCAGCAGCGAGACCGCGTCCGCTGCCACGCAGGTGTTCCGGGCCCGGGCCCAGCCCGCCTCGACCGCGATCCGCATCGACTTGCCGTCCCGCATCTCGTCGCGGATGCGTTCGAAGAACACGACGAACGAGTCCGCGGTGATACCCACCGCCACGATCAGTCCCGCGATCCCCGGCAGGGAGAGGGTGAAGCCGGCGGTCGAACTGAGCAGCAGGACCAAGCCGTAGGTCATTGCTGCCGCGACGAGCAGCGAGGCGACGACGACGAGCCCGAGGCCGCGGTAGTAGATGAGGCAGTAGAGCATCACCATCGCGAGACCGACCAGGCCGGCGGTGATCCCGGCCGAGAGCTGGTTGCCGGCCAGCGACGGACCGACGGTCTCGACCGGCGGGTCGCTCTGGAACTGGATGGGGAGAGCACCGAACTTGAGGCTGGTGGCCAGGCTGTCGGCCTCCGCCTGGGTGAAGCTGCCGGTGATCTGGGCCTTGCCGTCGTGGATCGGCGCATTCATGACCGGCGCGGAGATGACGTCGCCGTCGAGCACGATCGCGAACTGGCGGTCGGTGCCGTAGAGAGCATCGGAGATGCGGCCGAACTCGTCGGATCCCTCGCCGTTGAACTCCAGGTTCACGCCGTACTCGAGCTGCTGGCCGTTCGGCGACAGCAGGGACGCGGAGGACAGCTGGGTGCCCTCGATGAGCGCCGCCGAGAGGAGGTACTTGACGCCGTTCTCGTCACAGGTGATGAGCGGCTTGGTCGGGTCGTCGTCGACGTCGGTCGCCTCGCCGGGGGCGGGGCACTGGAACGCCGCGAACTCTTCGAGCGACTTCGCGTCGGGGTTGGTCATCCAGGTCAGCGGGTCGTCGGTGGCCGACGGTGTCGCCGTGCCGTCGGTCGGGCTGGCCGTCGGCGACGACGAGGCGTCCGCGGTGGGCGACGCGCTCGGCGACTCCGCCGGCAGCGACGTGGGCTCGAGGCTCGGGGACGGCGAGGACTGGTCGGCGACGAACGGAGCACGGTTCTTCGGCGTGGCCGAGGCCGTCGCGCTCGCCTTGGGCTTCTTGGTCGGGGTCGCCGGGGCGGTGACCAGCGGCTCCGACGGCAGGCCGCTGGGCTCCGCGGAGCCGGTGGAGGAGGCGGGGGCGGCGGTCCCGTCGCCGGTCTGCGCGACGACCCGGAACCGCAGCTGGGCCTGGCGCTTGACGGTGTCCACGAGGTCGGCCCGGCTCTCGCCGGGGATCTCGACGACGATGAAGCGGTTGCCCTGCGTGGTCACCTCGGCCTCGGTCACGCCGGAGCCGTTGACGCGCCGGTCGATGATCTTGCGCGCCTCCTCGAGGTTGGCCGAGGTGTTGTTCTGGTCCTTGGCGATCAGCGTGATGCGGGTACCGCCCTGCAGGTCGAGACCCAGCGCGGGCTTCCAGCTGCCCGGCGATCGCGACGAGGCCGTAGAGCACGCCGATCGTCATGAAGAAGATGACCAGGGTGCGGGCGGCGCGCGACGCCGGGGTGGTGCGGGCCATGTCAGCCCTCCTCACGGACGTCGTCGTCGGCGGTCGCCGCGGTGGCGTCGTGGTCGGCGGACGACGACTGCTCGACCGAGGCCACCGCGGCGGTGGCGATCTCGATGACCACACCGTCGGCGATCTCGACGCGCGCGGTGTCACCCTCGACGCTCACCAGGGTGCCGAACACACCAGCGGTCATCATCACCCGGTCTCCCGGCGTGAGCGCCGATCGCAGCGACTGGAGCGCCGCGGCACGACGCCGCTGCGGGCGGATGATGAGCAGCCAGAAGACCAGGAAGATGGCCAACAGGGGCAGCAGGGTGGAGGCCAGCTCCGGCACGGCAATTACCTCTCGAAAAGGATCACGGGGGCGGTCGACGACTCCGGGGGGCACCAGGGCCCAGCCCCGTGTGTGGTCGACCAACGGTGAAGTGTAACCGGGGTGCCCTCAGGACCCGATTCGTTATGAAACGCCTCAGTCCTCGAAGAGGCTCGCGTCCACGGAGGGCGGCGTCGGAGGGGTCAGTCCGAGGTGCCGCCAGGCCGCCGGAGTGGCCACCCGGCCCCGCGGCGTCCGGGCCAGCAGCCCGCTGCGGACCAGGAACGGCTCGGCCACCTCCTCGACGGTCTCGCGTTCCTCGCCGACGGCGACCGCGAGCGTGGAGACGCCCACCGGTCCCCCGCCGAAGCGGCGGCACAGCGCGTCGAGGACGGCCAGGTCGAGCCGGTCCAGGCCCGACTCGTCGACCTCGTAGAGCTCGAGGGCGGCGCGCGCGATCGGCAGGGTGACGACACCGTCGGCGCGGACCTGGGCGAAGTCGCGGACCCTGCGGAGCAGCCGGTTGGCGATGCGGGGGGTGCCCCGCGAGCGGGAGGCGATCTCGGCGGTGCCGGCGGTCTCGACATCGACACCGAGCAGCCGGGCGGACCGGAGCACGATCTCGTCCAGCTCGGCCGGGTCGTAGAACTCCAGGTGCGCGGTGAAGCCGAACCGGTCCCGCAGCGGACCCGGCAGCAACCCGGCGCGGGTGGTCGCGCCCACCAGGGTGAACGCCGGGATGTCCAGCGGGATCGCGGTCGCGCCCGGACCCTTGCCGATGACCACGTCGACCCGGAAGTCCTCCATGGCCATGTAGAGCATCTCCTCCGCCGGCCGCGACATCCGGTGGATCTCGTCGACGAACAAGACGTCGCCCTCGTTGAGACCGGACAGGATCGCGGCCAGGTCGCCGGCGTGCGTGATGGCCGGCCCGCTGGTGAGGCGGAGCGGGACGCTCATCTCGTGGGCGATGATCATCGCCAGGGTGGTCTTGCCCAGGCCCGGAGGTCCGGAGAGCAGCACGTGGTCGGGCGGGCGCTCCCGCTGCCGCGCCGCCTCGAGGACCAGTCCCAGCTGCGCCCGGACCCTGGTCTGACCGATGACCTCGTCGAGGGAACGGGGCCGGAGCGCGGCCTCGATCACGCGTTCGTCGCCCTCCACCTCGGCCGCCGTCAGGCTGCGCAGGTGGGCGTCCTCGGCGGCGCCCAGGTAGTCCTCCACGTCGTCCACCTCACGCCCTGCTCAGGCTGCGGAGCGCCGCGCGCAGCAAGAGGGCCACGTCGGGGCTGGAGCCCGCGTCCGGCGCCACGGTCTCGACGGCGCGCTCCGCGTCCTTGGCCGGCCAGCCGAGCCCCACGAGCCCCTGGTGGACCTGGTCGCGCCAGGTCTCGACGTGTGCGGGCACGGCGGGCCCGCGGTGACCCACGACCACGCCAAGACGGTCCTTGAGCTCGAGGATGATCCGCTGGGCACCCTTCTGTCCGATGCCGGGCACCCGGGTCAGCGTCTTGACGTCCTCGTGGGCGATGGCGGTGCGGAGGTCGTCGGGAGGCAGGACGGCGAGGATCGACTGGGCCAGCTTGGGCCCGACCCCGGACGCGGTCTGCACGAGCTCGAAGATGGACTTCTCGTCCTCGTCGAGGAAGCCGAAGAGGGTCAACGACTCCTCGCGCACCACCATGCTCGTGGGCAGCGTGGCCTGCTGGCCCACGCGCAGCGTCGCCAGCGTGCCGGGAGTGCACATGAGCTCCAGCCCGACCCCACCCACCGCCAGCACGGCGCTGTTCAGCGTCAGGTCGGCGACCTCGCCGCGGACGAAGGCGATCATCCTCTGCTCCTTACGGTGGTGGCCGCGGCCGACGCCCGGGCCAGGGCGGCGTCGATCCGGGCCTGCGCCCCGCCGCGCCAGATGTGGGTGATCGCCAGGGCGAGCGCGTCCGCGGCGTCCGCCGGCTTGGGCGGAGCGTCGAGCCTCAGGATCCGGGTCACCATCGCCCCGACCTGCGCCTTGTCGGCGCGGCCGCTGCCCGAGACCGCGGCCTTGACCTCGGAGGGCGTGTGGAGGGCGATCGGCAACCCGCGCCGGGCGGCACAGACCATGGCGATCCCGCTGGCCTGGGCGGTGCCCATGATCGTGCTGGAGTCCGAGCGGGCGAAGACACGCTCGACGGCGACGGCGTCGGGGCGGTGCTCGTCGAGCCAGGCGTCGATGCCCTTCTCGATGGTGACCAGCCGCAGCGCGACGGGCTGGTCGGCGCTGGTGCGGATCACGTTGACGTCCACGAGGGTCAGCGGTCGACCCACCGAACCGTCGACCACGCCCAACCCGCAGCGCGTCAGTCCGGGGTCGATCCCGAGCACCCGCATCTGGCCGCCTTCCGTCCGAACACCTGTTCGGTGAAGACGCTAACGCGCCCGGCCGCGCACCCGTCGTACGACACGCGGTCAGTCCAGCTCGGCCATGACCTCGTCGGGGACGTCGAAGTTGGCGTAGACGTTCTGGACGTCGTCGAGGTCCTCCAGGGCCTCGACCAGCCGGAAGACCTTGCCGGCACCGTCGCTGTCCAGCTCGACCTGCATGTCGGGGACGAACTGCGCCTCCGCCGAGTCGTAGTCGACCCCCGCGGCCTGCAGGGCGGTGCGGACCGCGACGAGGTCGGTGGCCTCGGAGATGACCTCGAAGGCCTCCCCCAGGTCGCTGACGTCCTCGGCCCCGGCGTCGAGCGTGGCCTCGAGGACGTCGTCCTCGGTGACCTGCTTGCCGTCCTGGTCGGTGGGGACGATCACCACACCCTTGCGGTTGAACAGGAACGAGACCGAGCCCGGGTCGGCCAGCGAGCCGCCGTTGCGCGTCATCGCCGTGCGGACCTCCATGGCCGCCCGGTTCTTGTTGTCGGTGAGGCACTCGATGAGCATCGCGACACCCGAGGGGCCGTAGCCCTCGTACATGATCGTCGTGTAGTCGGCACCACCCGCCTCGGCACCCGAGCCGCGCTTGACCGCACGATCGATGTTGTCGTTGGGGACCGAGGACTTCTTCGCCTTCTGGATGGCGTCGTAGAGCGTGGGGTTGCCGCTGATGTCACCGCCACCCATCCGGGCCGCGACCTCGATGTTCTTGATCAGCTTGGCGAACATCTTGCCGCGCCGTGCGTCGACCACGGCCTTCTTGTGCTTGGTGGTCGCCCACTTGGAATGCCCGGACATGCGCTCCTCTTCTACGTCGCTACTTCTACGTCTCTACTACGTCGTACGTCGGTCACCCGGTGGCAGACCCGCGCGACACCATCTCGACGAACATCGCGTGGATGCGGTCGCCACCCCCGAACTCGGGGTGGAACGAGGTGGCGAGCAGCGGACCCTGCCGGACCGCGACGATCCTACCGGCGGCCCGACCGACGGGGCCGTCGCCGCCCGGCTCCCCGGGGACCCGCGCGAGCACCTCGACCTGCTCGCCGACCCGCTCGACCCACGGGGCGCGGATGAAGACGGCATGCACGGGGTCGGCGAGACCGGCGAAGGCCAGCTCGGTCTCGAAGGAGTCGACCTGCCGCCCGAAGGCGTTGCGGCGGACGGTGACGTCCAGGCCGCCGATGGTCTCCTGGCCGGCGGTTCCGTCCTCGACCCGATCAGCGAGGAGGATCATCCCGGCGCAGGTGCCAAGGGCCGGCATACCGGCTGCGACCCGGTCACGCAGTGGTGCCATCAGGTCGAAGATGCTGGCCAGCTTGGCCATGGTGGTGCTCTCGCCGCCCGGGAGGACGAGCCCGGCACAGCGGGCCAGCTCGTCGGGACGGCGTACGGCGAGCGCGTCGGCGCCCAGCCGGGTCAGTGCCCTCAGGTGCTCACGCACGTCGCCTTGCAGCGCGAGGACGCCGATCGTGGGGGCTGGCACCGGCACAGGATAGGGCCGGGCTCCCCCGGGGTCGTGCGTCAGACGAGCGCGGGCTGCCGGTGGCGACCGTAGGACTGACGGGTGTCGGTCTCGTTCGGGAACACCATGGTGACGACGCGCGAGCGGCTGCGCATGCGCAGCGCGATGGCGAAGGTGATGACCGCGTACGCGGCGAGGACTGCCTGCAAGACGATGATGCTCATCGCTTTCTCCTTGCGATCGGGGGGATCGAGTCGTTCTTGAAGGAGAAACGACTGCAACGCGGAACTGTGACGCGGTTCCGCGGATATTTCTTGCCGGGGCGGGTTACCAGCCGCGCTCGGCCAACCGGTGGGGCGCCGGGATCTCCTCGACGTTGATCCCGACCATGGCCTCGCCGAGGCCCCGGCTGACCTTCGCGACCACGTCCGGGTCGTCGTAGAACGTGGTCGCCTTCACGATCGCCTCGGCCCGTTGCGCGGGGTTGCCGGACTTGAAGATGCCCGAGCCGACGAAGACGCCCTCCGCGCCGAGCTGCATCATCATGGCCGCGTCGGCCGGGGTGGCGATGCCGCCGGCGGTGAAGAGCACCACCGGGAAGCTTGCCGGCCAGGGAGACCTCCTTGACGAGGTCGTACGGCGCCTGCAGGTCCTTGGCGGCGAGGTACAGCTCGTCGTCCTCCAGCCCTTGGAGCCGGCGCAGCTCACCGCGGATGGTGCGCATGTGGGTGACGGCGTTGGACACGTCGCCGGTGCCGGCCTCGCCCTTGCTGCGGATCATGGCCGCGCCCTCGGTGATCCGGCGGAGCGCCTCCCCGAGGTTGGTGGCGCCGCAGACGAAGGGCACCCGGAAGGTCCACTTGTCGATGTGGTGTGCGTAGTCGGCGGGGGTGAGCACCTCGGACTCGTCGATGTAGTCGACGCCGAGGCTCTGGAGCACCTGCGCCTCGGCGAAGTGGCCGATCCGCGCCTTGGCCATCACCGGGATGGAGACCGCCGCGATGATGCCGTCGATCATGTCCGGGTCGCTCATCCGGCTGACCCCACCCTGGGCCCGGATGTCCGCGGGCACCCGCTCCAGTGCCATGACCGCGACCGCGCCGGCGTCCTCGGCGATCTTGGCCTGCTCGGCGGTGACGACATCCATGATGACGCCGCCCTTGAGCATCTCGGCCATGCCGCGCTTGACGCGCGTCGTGCCGGTCTCGGAGGTCTCGCTGGTGCCGGTGCTGCCGGTGGATCCTGTTGCCTGGGACATGCCCCGATCGTAGTGCGGGAGGCCGTCTCGGCCCTACTCGGGGACGGGCTTCGCCAGGGCCTGGCTACGCACCAGCCAGATGCGCTGGCCGACGGTGATGGTGCTCGCGGCCGCGAGAGCCCACAGCGCCACCTCGTAGAGGATCGGCAGGTCCAGCAGGTCCCCGAAGAAGAGCGTCGCCAAGATGGCCACGAGCCGGTCGGCGCGCTCCGCGATGCCGGTCTTGGCGACGTACCCCAGACCCTCGCCGCGCGCCCGGGCGTACGACGTCACGCCGCCCATCACCAAGCAGATCAGCGCCAGCACCAGGTAGAGGCGGTCCTCGGCCACCCACGCGAAGTAGAGGGCGACACCTCCGAAGATCGCGCCGTCGGCGATCCGGTCGAGCGTCGAGTCGAGGAACGCGCCGAAGTTGTCGGTGCGCCCCATGGTGCGCGCCATCTGGCCGTCGATGAGGTCGCTGAAGACGAACGCGGCGATCACCAGCACGCCCTGCCAGAGCAGGCCCTGGGGGAAGAAGACGAGCGCCCCGGCCGACACCCCGACCGTCCCCACCACGGTCACCACGTCCGGGCTGATGCCCAGGCGGATGAACAGGCGGATGAACGGCGCGAGCATCACCGTCTGCCAGAACTTCTTGAAGCGGTCCATGGTGCGGGCAGGCTATCGGGCAGCCGCGCCGGTCGCCTCGCTGGCTCCGGCGCAGGCGTAGTCTCGGGGTACGTCGCCACTCAGGCGGCCCCTCAGAGAGATCCCCCATGAGCGACAAGTCGCCGCGGCAAGGTATGTCCAAGAAGTCCGGGAAGTCCATCAAGGAGAAGCGCACAGAGAAGCGCGACAAGGCGGCCGCGAACAGCGTCAGCGGCATGGAGAAGCTGACCGACAAGAAGCGCTGACGGCGGGCGTTCGGCGCTGCCGACTCCCACGACCGGCAGCGTCCGGGAACGCCCGGACGCGCTCCGGAACGGATCCTCAGCCGAGCTCGATCGCCCGGGCGACGTACGTGCAGTACTCGCTGCCCGGGAGCGTGTCGCTGAGGAAGTGCGGCCCGCTCCAGTCGCTGGTCACGTCGTAGACGTCGTTCTCGGGGTCGTCGTCACCTCGGGTGTCGACGAGGATGTGCGTGTAGAAGATGCCCCGGTCCGCCCACACGACCTGCCCGCTCGCCGACATCAGGGTCCACGGCCGACCGCTGGAGCTGAGCTCGATGAGCCAGGTGTCGCCCTCCACGCGGGTCACCTCACGGATCCGGAAGTTGTCCTTGCCCTCGCGCCGGAACGTGTCGCCGTTGTCCTGGGCAACCGCCACGTTCGCGTAGTTGTTCGAGTCGTGCACCAGGACGTCGGGCGCCCCGTCCTCGGTGGCACGGAGCTGGTAGTGACCCCACTGATGGCTGGTGATGTCCCACTCCCGACCGCACAGCGTCAGGGTGTAGGTCGACGTCTCGTCGTAGGTGCCCCGCTCGAACGGCCGGCCGGCCTGGGCCGGGCCGGCGGTCGCGAGGAGACCGGAGCCGAGGATGGCGGTGGCGGCGACCACCTGGAACGTGCGGACGATGGACATGGGTCCCCCTTCGGATGGCTCGGTCGAGGCCGAGGTGATCCGACGACGCTAGGGAACCTGGCGACGGGGCGATTCAGGGATATCCCTGGCCTGTCGGCGCCCGCCGGTCCGCGTTACCGGCCTGATACCGGCGCGCACTGCACTGGCTCCATGAATGCCGACCCGGACGTCACCGTGCTGCTCGCGGCGCTCGAACCGTCCCTCCCGGAGACCCGGCTCGAGACCGCCCTGGCCCTCCTCGGCCGGCACCGGCAGGCGCTTCCCGAAGCGGTCGCGGCCGGCCTCGTGCGCGTCGTCGACGACCAGGTGCACGTGGTGGATCCCGCGGTCGCGCACCGGATCGTCCGCCGGGTCGGGGAACGCGAGCGCCGGACGGCGCACCTGGCCCTGGCGTGCGCGCAGCTCGGGGCGGTGTCGCGGGACGACGCCAGGTCCTTGTTCGAGCGCCTCAGCCACGCGGTGGACGGGCCCGGACGTTCCCTCCCGCTGACCCGCCAGGAGGAGCACGTGGCGAAGCTGGCCGCCACGGGAGCACCCACCCGAGAGATCGCAGCCGCGGCGTTCCTCAGCCCGAAGACGGTCGAGTACCACCTCACCCGCGTCTACCGGAAGCTCGGGGTGCGCTCGAAGGCCGAGCTCGCGTGGGCCTTCCACGGCGGCTGATTCCTCACTCCTGAGGGCACACGGATTGATAAGGACGGTCGGGGAACGCCTCGGCCCACTCCTCACGCGTGAGGTCGCGGCCCGCGGCCCGACACGCGACGTCGACCGCGTGCTCGAGGTTGGTGTCCCAGGCGTAGACCTGGCCGGCCATCGTCGTCAGCAGGAGCGAACCGTCGGCCCGCCAGCCGCCGTACGGCGGCCCTGCCCCCGAGACGCGGGCGAGCCCGAGCTGGGCTCCTGTGGCGGCGTCGTACAGGCGAGCGGATCGGTCGGTGCCGGAGGTGAGGAGCTCGCTTCCGTCGCGGTTGTACGTCACCCAGGTGACAGTGCCGCGGAGCCGCGAGGTCGGGCCGACCTCGGACTCGCCGGTGCTGGTGTCGATGATCTCGAACTGGCTCTGCCGGCCGGCGGCCACGGCGTGCACCCCGTCGGGCGAGAACGCGCTGTACTCGGCGCCGTCGAGGCCCAGGGTGCCGCGTCGGACAACCCCTCCGGTCTCGATGTCGACGAGGACCCAGGCGGTCGCGGCGTACCGCTCGAACCAGGCCCCCCGGGGCCGCCGAGCACCACGAACGCGGTGCCTCCGCGCGGGTTCGTCGAGACGTGCAGCGCGGCCTGGTCGAAGTGCAGGCGCTCGCCGACCTGTTCGAGGGTGTCGGCGTCCAGCAGCGTCACGTCTCCGGACTGCTCCGTCATCACGATCGTGCGCCCGTCGGGGGTGTAGGCGACCTCGCTCACCAGGCTCGTGCCGGCCCGCCGGCCCGGACCACCTCGTTCTCCTGCACGCCGACGACCTTCACCCAACCGTCGCCGTAGCCGGCTGCGAACCGCGTCCCGTC
Source organism: uncultured Actinomycetota bacterium (assembly GCA_963791275.1). GTDB lineage: Bacteria > Actinomycetota > Actinomycetes > Propionibacteriales > Nocardioidaceae > Nocardioides. The sequence continues at coordinate 46,812 of CAWBRP010000001.1, read as the reverse complement.
GGGGCTCCAGCCACCCGCCCCCCACGCGCGGTCGTCGGGCAGCTCGACGGCGGGCTGCGTCCGGTCCTCGTCGACGTCGATGAACCGGATCTCGTGGCGGTCGCCGGGGAACCCCTGCTGCAGCGCGAGCGTTCCGCCGTCCGGCGACGGGCGGATGAACGCCGACTCGATCGCGACCTCCTCGGTGAGCGGCACCCGGCGCAGGAAGCTCCGGTACCCTGTCGAGGTCCCAGGCCTGGACCTGCCGGTTGGCGCCACCCGTGTACAGCGTTCCGCCGTCCCGGCCGAAGGCCAGCCCGTAGGTCGAGGCGTCCTCGGTGCGGAGCGTGTGCTCGATGTCGCCGGTCTTCGGGTCCCACACCATGGCGGTGCCGTCCTGCGAGGTGCCGGCGACGTGCGCGCCGTCCGGCGACCAGGCCACGACGAAGCTGTTGAGCCCCTGCATCCCGTAGAGCCGCCGGGTGATCGCCCCGGTGGCGGCGTCGACGATGAGGAGCTTGGTCGGTGGCCTTGGGCGTAGCCCTGGGCCACGAACTCGGTGTGGTCAGGGTTCGGCTCGAAGAACAACCAGCTGTACACGGCGTCGTTGCGGGCCACCTCCCGTCCTGAGTCGACGTCATAGGAGGTGAACGGCCCGGCGACCCAGACTGTGTCCCCGTCCGGGCTGATCTGCACGCCTTGGCTGCCGTCCAGACCGATCCGCCGCACCGGCCGCTCGGGCCGGTCCCGGTCCCAGACCAGCAGCATGCTGCGCTCGAGACCGGGCCGTGACCACGCGGCACGGGGCCCGGACCGCGCCGCGTACGTCACGGTGACCGCGACCCGGGACCCGTCGTCGCTGTACGCAGCGCCGTCGGCCCGCAGCTGTCCGGGGGGCCAGCCGCCCAGCTGCCTGGGCAGCGGCTCGAGGGTCTCGGCGTCGACGAGTCGCAAGGGCGGTTCGTCGCTGGGCACGGCGGCGACAGCGAGCTCGTCACCGTCAGGGCTGAACTCGACGGGCGTGCCCTGCCACCCCTCGATGGCAGGGCCCAGCTGCGCGTCCGCGAGCAGGCTCAACGTGTCGGCGTCGTACAGGAACACCCCTCCCGAGGTGTCGTGCACCACGAGCCGGCGGCCGTCCGGTGACACCCCCATCAGGCCCGACTCGCTCCCGGGGAGGTAAGCGGTCCGGATCAGCTCGGGGTGCCGCGCGATGGTGCTCTGCAGGTCGGCCCCCGCGCCCTGCGACGGGTCCAGGCGCGCCGCGGCCAGGGCCAGGAGGAGCGCCTTCGGCGCATCGTCCGTGACCTGGGCGAGGGCCCCCACCTGCCGTGCCTCCGCCGTGGTCGCCGCGACCTCGGCCCGCTGGGCGTTCCGCTGCGCCAGGACGGCAGAACCCCCGGCGAGCAGCAGGAGGACGACGGCGACGCCTAGCAGTGCCCGGAGGCGGCGGTTGGCCACGACGTGACGCCGTGCCTCCGCGCGTACCGCACGCTCCTCGTGCTCCTGCCGCGCCAGGGCGGCCTCGATGAACTCCTCCTCCACCGGGGCCAGAGCCGCGCTCCGGTCGGCCCGCCACTCCATCACCCGGGCGAGGCGGACCCCTCGGCAGCAGCTCGCTCTCCGGTCGTCCCAGGTCGTGCCAGGCATCGGCGCTCGCGCTGAGGTGGTGCAGGATCCGCTGTCCCTCCCGGTCGTCGTCCAGCCACCCGCGCAGCCGCGGCCACGCCCGGACCAGGGACTCGTGAGCGAGGGTGACGTGGCCGTCGTCGCTGGTCAGCAGCCTGGCCGTGACCAGCAGCTCGATGATCCGCTCGCGATCCGGTCCGGACGCGACACGTCGGCGCGGCACCCGGACACGCAGCGGCTCACCCTCCGGGCCCGGCGCCACGAGCCGCAGCATCAGGTCGCGGACCTGGGCCTGCTCGGCGACCGGCACGCGGGTGTAGACGCCTTCGGCGGACTGGGCGATAGAGCCCTTGATCCCGCCGGTGGACGCATAACCCGCGACGGTGAGCGTTCGTCCCTCGCGACGGCGCCAGGTCTCCTGCAACGCGTGCGCCAGCAGCGGAAGCGCGCCGGGAGCGTCTCGCACCTCGGCCACCAGGACATCCACGAGTCCGGGCTCGACCACCAGTCCCGCCTGTAGCGCGGGGCGCTCGATGCAGGCGCGCAGCCCGTCGTCGTCCATCGCACCAAGGATGTAGAGGCCGCGTTCCAGGAGTCGCGCGAAGCCGGGGTGCACGGAGAGCTCGGTCAGCCGGTCGGCACGCAGAGCCACGGCAACCTGCCCGCGCCGCGCCTGGTCCGCGATCGCCGCGAAGAACCGTGCCCGCGTCGCGCTCCGGTTCTCGGCGGAAAAGATCTCCTCACACTGGTCGACGACCAGCAGCCCGCCATCGGGAAGCTGGTCGATCCGACCGAGGAGCAGCTCGGGCTCGACGCCGGGCGTGAGGACCACGACCTGCTCTGCCCTCCGCCCGGGCCGCCGCCACCACACCGGCCCTGAGCAGGGACGACTTCCCGCTGCCGGAGGGACCGACGACCGCGAGCACCCCGCGCTCCCCCAGGACTCGCAGGCAGGCGGCCACTTCGGCGTCTCGCCCGTGGAAGCCCTCGGCGTCGGCCACGTCGTACGCCTCGAGCCCGGGCCACGGACAGGTCTCCTGCAGCGCGCGTGGGGAGTCGACGTACAGATCGGGGTCCTGGTGCAGGATGGCCCGCTCCAGCGCCAGCGCCGAGGCGCTCGGGGCCACGGCGAGCTCGTCCATGAGCAGGCGCCGCAGCCCGCGCAAGGTGGCGAGAGCCTCGGCCTGCCGCCCGGCGCGGTACTGCGCGAGCGCGAGCAGCTCGTGGCGGTGTTCCCGGAGCGGGTGCGCGGCGACGAGCGCCTGGGCGTCGGCCAGGACGTCGTCGTGGTGGCCCGCTCGCACCAGCGCCTCGATCCGCCCCTCCTCGGTGCCCAGCCGGAGCTCCCGCAGCCGGTCCGCCTCGATGACTCCGGCCTCCCACTCGACGAGATCCGGGAACGCGTCGCCTTCGAAACAGCGAAGGGCCTCCTCGAACACGTAGGCCGCCCGCTCCGCCTCGCCCAGCCCCAGGAGGTGCCGACCCCGGACCGCCAGGCGCTCGAAGCTGGCGCTGTCGACGCCCGTCTCGTCCACGACCAGGCGGTAGCCGAGGTCCGTGGTCTCGATCGTGCCCGCGCCCAGCACCTTTCGAAGCCGGGCGATACAGCCCTGGAGCACCTTGCGGCCGACGCAGGCGGGCTATCACCCCCAGGGCTGCCGATTCCGGGGACGACGGGCCCCGATCCTCGATATCTTGACTGATCATGGTCTTCAAGGCGGTGTTCTTCACCACCGTGCTCATGGTGCTGGGAGCGACCGCGCTCGTCGGCGGCCGCTTCTTCGGCCTCCTCGACGAGGCTCCCGCAGCGACCTCCTCGGTGTGCGACTCGCTCTCCGCGGCTCAGCGCAAGGCCCTCACCGGTGAGAAGACCTCGGTCGCCGAAGAGCTGCCCGCCACCGACGGTGTTCGTGGCGCCTGCCGGTGGACGGTCGAGGTGGGCGACGAGCAAGACGCTCGTCGAGGTCACCTCGATGGACGCCGACGCCTGGGTGGTCGCCTACGCCCGCGAAGCGGGCGACGGCGGATCGGGCGATGCCGCCAAGCGAGCGGTGCGGCTCCGCGCGCTCGAGCTCGGCACCGGCGCCAGCGACCGGGAGGCCTGTGCCCTCGCCTCGAAGGTCTTCGAGCTCGACGGCGCCGGGCGCGGCGCGCAGCGGGCCGTGGTCTTCGAGGAGGCCGGCCGGAGCTCCTCGCCGCAGCTGGTGGCCCAGGGCTGCACGGACGGCGTGTTCACCCGGGTCGTGGTCGCCGCTCCGCGGCTGAGGACCAGCGAGACCCTCGAGCGCCGGGCGACCCAGGCGCTCCAGCAGGTCCAGTCACGGCTCAGCTGACCGTCGGCCAGGCCTCCGCGAGCAGCCGTCGGGTGTCCGCGAGCAGCTCCGGCAGCGTCTTCGTGCGGCCGATGATGGGCATGAAGTTCTGGTCGCCGGCCCAGCGGGGCACCACGTGCTGGTGGAGGTGCGCGGAGATGCCGGCGCCCGCCACCGCACCCTGGTTGATGCCGAGGTTGAAGCCGTGCGCGCCGGAGACCGCGCGCACGGTGACCATCGCCTGCTTGGTGAGCGAGGCGATCTCCGCGGCCTCCTCGGTCGTCGTCTCGGTGTAGTCGGCGAGGTGTCGGTAGGGGCACACCATGAGGTGGCCCGGCGAGTACGGGTAGAGGTTGAGCACGACATACGCCTGTTCCCCGCGGTGGACGACAAGGCCCGCCTCGTCGTCGAGCCCGGGCACCCGGCAGAAGGGGCACTCCCCCGCCGAGCCGTCGGCCGGCTTGTTCTCACCGCGGATGTAGGCCATCCGGTGCGGCGTCCAGAGTCGGTCCAGGTCGTCGGACTCGCCGGCGCCCGGCTGGTGCAGGGGCTCGTCGCTCACCTCGCGATCCTAGGCGGAGAGCCGGCCAAACTTCCCGGCCCACTTGTCGTCCACAGGACTTGATGATCGAACAGGTGTTCGAGAGAATGGATCATGTCCATCGCCCCGCTCGTCGGCCCCGCGCTCACCGGCTCGGTCGCGGCGGCGCGACACCTGGTCGAGGAGGCTGCCGCCGTCCCCGCAGCGGCGGTGCGCACCGACGAGCTCGCGGCGGCGATCGCGGACCTGGCCGTGCTGGAGTCGCAGGTCGTCGCGCTGCGACTGGCGCTGTCGGCCGAGGCGGACGCCCGCCGGGTCGCGGAGGCCACTGCGCACACCGGCACCGACGCCTGGCTGGCCAACTTGACCGGCGACACCCGCGAGGCCGTGGCCGGCGGGCTCCGGCTGGCCCGACTGCTCCAGGACACGTACCCCACCACCCGTGAGGCATTCGCGGCCGGCCGGCTCCGACTGCCCCAGGTCAAGGTCATCGTCAACGCCGCCGAACAAGCGCCCGCCGAGGCCACCGGTGCCCAGGTGGCCGCCGCTGAGGAGCTCCTGGTCGCCAAGGCCACCGGCGACGCGACCCGGAGCGGTCGTCCTCTCGATGCCCGACGGCTGCGCCAGGCCGTCCGCCGGATGTTCGACCGGATCGACCACGACCTCGCCGACCGCCACGAGGCGATCCTGCTGGGCCGCGAGGCCCGGTCCGCCGAGGCCGAGACGTACCTGTGCCTGCACGACAACGGCAACGGCACCTTCTCCGGCAGGTTCCTCATCCCCGAGCTCCACGGCCACCTCCTCCAGGGCGCCCTGGACCGGCTCACCAGCCCCCGCCGGCTCTCCCGCGACCGACACGGCCAGCCGGTCACCGACGACGCCGCTCCCTGCCCCAACCGCTACGAGACCCACGGCGCCGCGTTCACCGAGCTCCTCGAGCACCTCCCCACCACGGGCCACTCTCCGACCGGCGCCACGCTGCTGGTCACGGTGCCCCTCGACACGCTCCGCACCGGTCTCGGGTCCGCCGGCCTCGACACCGGCACCCAGATCGGCGCCGGCGACGCCCGACGCCTGGCCTGCACCGCCCAGATCGTGCCCGCCGTCCTCGACGGACCGTCCGTCCCGCTGGATCTGGGTCGAGCCCGGCGGCTCCACGACACCCACCAACGCCGGGCCCTCGCCTTGCGTCACGACACGTGCGCGGTGGTCGGCTGCCAACGACCGTTCGCCTGGTGCGAGGTGCACCACCCGCACGCCTGGTCCCGAGGCGGACCCACCGACCTCGACAACGCCCTCCCCCTCTGCGGCCACCACCACCGCCGCGCCCACGACGACCGGTGGGACCTCCGCCACCACCCCAACGGCGACTGGCGCTTCCACCCACGGCGGTGACGCATCCGGGCCCTACGGTGGGCCCATGGTGACTCCACTCCTGCGGCCCGCGACCCCGGACGACGCCGAGACGGTCGCGGAGATCTGGCACTCCGGCTGGCACGACGTCCACCCGGGGCATGTGCCCGACGGGCTGACCGCCGGCCGCACGCTCGAGGCGTTCCACGAGCGCGCGCCGCGACGGGTTGCCGACACGACCGTCGCCGAGGTCGACGGCACCGTGGTCGGGTTCGTGATGGTCGCCGGCGACGAGGTCGAACAGGTGTACGTCGCCGCCGCGGCCCGCGGCACCGGCGTGGCCGACGCCCTGCTCACCGAGGGCGAGCACCAGGTGGCCGCCGGGGGCCACGACGTGGCCTGGCTGGCCGTCGCGCGCGGCAACGCCATGGCGCGGCGGTTCTACGAGAAGCGCGGGTGGACCGACGAGGGCGACCTGGACTACCACGTGGAGGCAGGCGGCACGCCGTTCATCTCGCCGTGCCGCCGCTACACGCGCCGCGTCGGCTAGAGGACGACCACGCTCAACAGCATCACGAACGCCAGCCCGACGACCGAGATCGCCGTCTCCATCACCGACCAGGACTTGATCGTCTGTCCGATGGTGAGCCCGAAGTACTCCTTGACCAACCAGAAGCCGGCGTCGTTGACGTGGCTGAAGAACAGCGATCCGCAGCCGATCGCCAGCACCAGCAGCGACAGCTCCGACGACTCCAGACCGGTCGCGACGCCGGTGACGATGCCGGCGGCGGTGATGGTGGCGACCGTGGCGGATCCGGTGGCGAGCCGGACGCCGACCGCCACCAGCCAGCCCAGCAGCAGCACGGAGATCCCGGTCCCCTCCGCCCAGTCGCCGATGACGTCCCCGACTCCCGCGTCGACGAGCATCGCCTTGAAGCCACCCCCCGCAGCGACGATGAGCAGGATGCCGGCGATGCCGGGCAACGCGGACCCGGTCGACTTCTCGACCTGGCTCCGGTTCATGCCGGAGCCGAACCCGAGCGCGAACATGGCGACCAGGACGGCCGCGAGCAGCGCGACCGCCGGGGTCCCGATGAAGACCAGGAACTTCTGCAGACCGTTCTCGTCGTCGTTGATGGTCAGCTCGGCGATCGCTCGGGCGAGCATCAAGATGACCGGCAGGGTGATGCAGATGACGGCGGCGAAGAACCCCGGACGATGGGTGACGCCCTCGGCGAGCGGCGACCCGCTGTGGATGCGGTCGTCACCTTCCGGTGCGTCCGCCGAGGCCAGCCCGGTCCCGGAGCCGCCGACGGTGCTGATGGCGGCGCTGCCGGCGGGAACGTCGGACACCATGCCCGCGGCGACCGTGGTGGCGTGTGTCGGCACCCACTGCTCGATGAGCCTGGCGAGCAGCGGGCCGCAGATGACCAGGGTCGGCGCCGCGACGAGCAGCCCGAAGAGCAGGGTCAGTCCCAGGTCGGCCCCGAGCGCGTCGATCGCGACGAGCGGCCCGGGGTGGGGCGGCACCAGGCCGTGCAGGATCGACAGGCCGGCCAGGGCCGGGATCCCCACGCGCATGATCGGGATGTCCAGGCGCAGGGCGACCAGGATCACGACGGGGACGAGCAGGACCACCCCGACCTCGAAGAAGAGCGGGAGCCCGAGCATCGCGGCGATCAGGGCCATCGCCCACGGCAGGCCGCGCGGGCCGACGCGGCCGATGATCGTCTCCACGATCGTGTCGCTTCCGCCGGAGTCGGCCAGCAGCTTGCCGACCATCGCGCCCAGCGCGATCAGCAAGCCCACCGACCCCACCGTGGCGCCGAACCCGAGCGTGAAGCTGTTGACGATGTCCAGCGGCGCGACCCCGGCGACGGCGCCCATCACCGCCGTACCGAGCATCAGCGCCAGGAACGGGTGGAACTTCGCGAGAGTGATCAAGAGGACCACGGCGGCGATCCCGAGGATGGCGGCCAGCATCAGCTGGCTGTTGGGGGCGTCGGTGAGGTCCGGCACGTCTTCGGCGGCGAGGGTCACGGCGTGGAGGGTCACGAGCTTTCTCCTTCTGGTTGCAGCTGGAGGGCGGCGACGGCACGGGCCAGGACCTCGGCCGCGCTGCCGTCGACCGAGACCTCGACGCCCGGCTCGTCGGGCTCGAGGGGTTCGAGGGTGTCGTACTGGCTGTGCAGCAGCGACGGGGGCATGAAGTGGTCCTGGCGGGCGCCGATCCGGTTCGCGACCAGGTCCTCCCCCGCAGCCAGGTGGCAGAAGACGACCGCGGGCCGCCCCTCGCGCAGCAGGTCGCGGTAGGCGCGTCGCAGCGCCGAGCAGGTCACGACCCCGGAGCGACCGGCCGAGATCTCCTGCGACATCCAGTCCCCGATGGTGCGCAGCCAGGGCCACCGGTCCTCGTCGGTGAGCGGCTGGCCCGAGGACATCTTGGCGAGGTTGGCCTCCGGGTGGAACGCGTCGCCCTCGGCGAACCGCCACCCCATCAGCGTCGACAGGCCCTTGGCGATCGTGGACTTCCCCACGCCCGAGACACCCATCACGACGACCTGATGCACACCGTCCGAGGCGGTCACGTCTTGCACGCTATCGCCGTACCCGGGTCAGGTGCATCCCATTCTCCGGTCGCACGATCGAGGCGTTCCACGAGCGGCGTCGCTACACGCGCAAGGTCGGCTAGACCTGGGTCCTCGAGGCGACCGCCTCGACCACGCGGGCGATCGCGTCCGCCACCGGCACGCCGTTCTCCTGGTGGCCGTCGCGGTAGCGGAAGGACACGGCGCCCGCCTCGACGTCCTGGTCGCCGGCGATCACCATGAACGGCACCTTCTGCAGCTGGGCGTTGCGGATCTTCTTCTGCATCCGGTCGTCGGAGTCGTCGATCTCCACCCGCAGACCCTGCGCGCGCATCTGCCTCGCGACGTCAGACAGGTAGTCCACGTGCCGCTCGGCGATCGGGATCGCCTCGACCTGCACGGGCGCGAGCCACGGCGGCATGGCCCCCGCGTAGTGCTCGACCAGCACGCCGATGAACCGCTCGATGGACCCGAACTTCGCGGAGTGGATCATCACCGGCCGCTGGCGGCTGCCGTCGGCCGCTTGGTACTCCAGTCCGAACCCGGCCGGCTGGCCGAAGTCGTACTGGACCGTCGACATCTGCCAGGTCCGACCGATCGCATCGCGGGCCTGCACGGAGATCTTGGGGCCGTAGAAGGCCGCCCCGCCGGGATCCGGGACGATGTCGAGACCCGACTCGTCGGCCACCTTCTGCATGATCGCGGTCGCGGTCTCCCAGTCCTCGTCGGAGCCCTGGAACTTGTCCTTGTTCTGGTCGTCGCGGGTCGACAGCTCGAGGTAGAAGTCGTCGAGGCCGAAGTCGCGGAACAGACCGAGGCAGAAGTCGAGCAGGTGCTTCACCTCGCCGGGAGCCTGCTCGGCGGTGACGTAGGAGTGCGAGTCGTCCTGGGTCATGCCGCGCACCCGGGTCAGGCCGTGCACCACGCCGGACTTCTCGAGCCGGTAGACGCCTCCGAACTCGAAGAGTCGCAGCGGCAGCTCGCGGTAGGAGCGCCCGCGCGCCTGGTAGATCAGGTTGTGCATCGGACAGCTCATCGCCTTGAGCCGGTACTTCGCGTTCTCGAACTCCATCGCCGGGTACATGGTGTCGGCGTAGTACGGCAGGTGACCGGAGGTGTGGAAGAGACCCTCCTTGGAGATGTGCGGGGTGCCGACGTACTCGAAGCCCTCCTCGATGTGCCGGCGACGCACGTAGTCCTCCATCTCCCGCTTGATGACCCCACCCTTGGGATGGAAGACCACGAGACCGGAGCCGAGCTCGTCGGGGAAGGAGTAGAGATCCAGGTCGCGGCCGAGCCTGCGGTGGTCGCGGCGCTCGGCCTCCTCGATCCGGTGCAGGTGCGCCTCGAGGGCCTCCTTGCTCTCCCAGGCGGTGCCGTAGAGGCGCTGGAGCTGCTTGTTCTTCTCGTCGCCCCGCCAGTACGCCGCGGCGCTGCGCATCAGCTTGAACGCCGGGATCCGCTTGGTGGTCGGCAGGTGCGGGCCGCGGCACAGGTCGCTCCACGCCACGTCGCCGTTGCGCCGGACGTTGTCGTAGATCGTGAGCTCCCCGGCCCCGCCCACCTCGACGTCGGCGCCCTCGGCCACCTCACCGTGGTGGTGACCGCCCTTGAGACCGATCAGCTCGAGCTTGTACGGCTCGTCCTTCAGCTCCTCGAGAGCGTCGCCGTCGGAGACGGGACGTCGGGAGAAGCGCTGACCCTCCTTGATGATCTTGCGCATCCGGGTCTCGATCGCCTCGAGGTCCTCGGGCTTGAACGGCACCTCGACGTCGAAGTCGTAGTAGAAGCCGTTCTCGATCGGCGGACCGATGCCGAGCTTGGCCTCGGGCCACAGCTCCTGGACGGCCTGGGCCATCACGTGCGCGGTGGAGTGCCGCAGGATGTCGCGGCCGTCGGCGGTGTCGATCGCGACGCCGTCCACCTCGTCGCCGTCCTGGAGCTCGTGGCTGAGGTCGCGCAACGACCCGTGGACGCGAGCAGCGATCACGTCGGGGTCGTCCCTGAAGAGCTCCCAGGCCTTGGTGCCCGTCGTCACGGTCTGCTCCGACCGCGCGTCGGCGGTGCGGACGTGGACCTTGATCTCGGACACCAGAGACTCCCTGTGCGACGACGGTCCGGCGGTCCGGACCTGGCCTCTGGATCGTATCGAGCGGTAGCCATCGAATATCCGCCGGGCGACGCGGGGCCTAGTGCCAGTTGCTGATCCTGCACGTCGTGCGGGTGCCGGTGCTCCCGTGCCCGGTCTCCACCAGCGACTTCAGGCTCATCAGGAAGAGGCCCACTTGGTGCTGCAGTGGTTCATGAACTCCACCTGCTCGCGCCAGCCCTCGTGGCGAAAGGCACGACCGTCCAGTCGCCGTCCTGCGTGAGCTCGAAGCTCACCGGGTCCCGATCCACTCCGCGGGACCGTCGACGACCTTCCAGAGCACCTCTTCCCGGGCAGTCTCCACGACCTGCATGTCGAAGCCGCCGACTCGACGAAGCGGAACTTCAGCAGTCCGCCGAGGTCGCCGTCCCCCTCGGTGTCCGTCGGTCCACCAGGCGGCCAGACCGTCGACCGTGGTGAGTGCCGTGTAGACCTCCTCCGGTGACGACCCGCTGATGGCGATCCGGTGCACGATGTCCACCATTTCCTTCTCCTCATCTTCGTGTCGTGCTGTTGTGGGTTTCGGGCAGGGGTGACCGGCGCGCGGACCTGCGGCCCGCGCGTGGGCACTCTCGTGCTGCGGTCTTCGGCTCCCGCGTCTGCTGGAGCGCCTCGGCGATGTGCTTGACGCGCTGCAGCCGGGCGTCCCACATCGCGCCGACCGTCGGCAACTGGGCCACGGCGCGCGCGAGTTGCGCCTCGTCGACGTCGTAGCGCCGCTCCCGGCCGGCCGGCGTGGACCTGCACGAGGCCGGCCCGGTCGAGCACGGTCGAGATGCTTGGTCACGGCCTGCCGGGTGACGGGCAGACGGTCGCTGAGGGTCGTCGCGGTGCCGCCGCCCCTCGGCCAGCAGCAGGTCGATCATGCGTCGCCGGGTCGGGTCGCCGATCGCCGACCAGAGATCGTCGTCGACGCCGGTGTTCATCGCGTGCCCGCCGCCGGCCTGGTGGCCGTCGCCAGGCGGGGCAGATAGAAGTCCCAGCCCTCGCCGGTGGTCGCTGTAGTGCGCCTCGAGCACGGCGACCTCCCAGCCGCGTCTCGCGGTACCCGCTCTCGCGTCAGCGGACGGTGGTCCCCTCCGTCGGCCGGGACGAGTTCGAAGGTCACCAGCAGCGAGTTGCCGGGGGCCGCGATCTCACCCTGCCTCGTAGGTCCACCGGAACGAAGCGTGCGCGGTGGATCGACCTCCACGCACCGTGAACGGCACGGACTTGCGGACGCCGCTGCCCTCGTCCGTCCGAAGACGAGCTCGCCCCGGCCTGCCGGGGACCGCCTCGAAGTCGCCTCTCCGCGCCCACCAGTCCCGGATGTGCTCGGGGCTCGGCTGAGCACGTCGAACACCACCTGGGGCGGGGCCGTCGACGTACAGCTCGCGCTCGATGCTCCCGTACTCCATGTTCGACCCACCTTTCGCAACCTTTGGTTGCACAACACGATAGACGCAGCGGAGCCATTACGCAACCTTTGGTTGCTTGTCGTCGGCTCGGAGCCGCGTTCAGAACTCCTTGCCCTCGCCCCCGTGCACGGTGGCGGCATAGATGATGAGGACGTCGATCGCGATCAGGATCGCGTACCAGACCGGGTTGGAGGAGAGGGAGCCCACACTCGTGAGCGCACTCACCGCGGCCACGACGACTGCGATGACCCGGCCCCACGTCCGGCCCCAGAACAAGCCGTAGCTCGCGAAGATCATGGCGATGCCGACCGCGATGTGGACGAGCCCGAACACCGTGTAGCTGATGGGCAGGATCAGGTTGTCCTCAGTGACGAGGTACTGGGTCGGCTCGAGGATGGCGATCAGCCCCCCGAGCGCGTGGAACGCGCCCACCAGGACGAGCAGGATCGAGGCGAACGCAATCATTCCGCGCCACGAGCCCTCGTCGTGGTCGTCATCCACCGGGTTGTTGACTGCAGACTGCTCGCCCATCGGCGTTCTCCTCGCGACGAAGTGTTCAGCCGAGGCTGCACCGCCCGCGGCTGACCGGCCTCACCCCAACGGGGTGACCGCGTGGACCCCTACGGTCTAGACCGAGGGTTGACGTGGTGGCCGGCGAGGTCGACAGTAACGGTTGAAGGCAGGCCACGGACGGGGGATTCATCGGCCGCAGTCTGCCGGATGAGCCGCCTGCGGACCCGAGACCGTGGGCGGCTCTTCTGCGGTCCGGGACTGTCCGAGGTACGACGGGTCAGCCGGGCGACGTGACGTCCACCGTGAAGTAGGCCGGGGCGTCTCCTGACGTGTGCGCGTCGAAGGCCGCCTTCACCTCGTCCACCCGACGGCGAGGCACCAGCACCTCGATCCGCATCTGCTCGACCACGTTCGTCCCCCTGACGCCGTTGCGGACGACGACCTGTTGCACCGTCCCGGCAAGCTCGTGCACCTCGGTCACCAGGATCTTCCGGGCGCCGGCGTCGCCGAGCGCCCGGGTGAGGTCGGCGACGCGGATCGAGCCCGGGTCCAGCAGAGCCGTCACCAACGTCTCGTCCCTGCCCGGGACGTCGGCGCCGACGTCCGGTTCGCGACGAGGCGTGGGATCGGCGGCGGTGGGCGCGGTCTCGTGCCCGAACCCGAGCACGCGACTGAAGTGGTAGGCGTCCATGCCCTGCTGCACCGCGTCCAGGTGCTCCTCGTCCTCTGGCGCGACACGCAGGCCGACGGTTCTCTCGATGCCTGTGGCCAACAGCCACGTGACCACGAACGAGAACGAGATCACCACCGCGAGGGCGAGCACCTGCTCGCCGAGAAGCCCGAGACCGCCGCCGTAGAAGAGCCCGTCCGCGCCGATGCTGTTGATGGCCTCGTCCCCGAAGAAGCCAACGAGCAGGGACCCCAGCACTCCGCCGACGAAGTGAACAGCGATGACGTCCAGCGCATCGTCGTAGCGGAAGATGACCTTGAGTCGCAGGGCGACGTGGCACACGACGCCGGCCAACGCGCCGATGAGGACGGCCGAGGTCGTGTTGACGTAGCCGGCTGCGGGCGTGATCGTCGCGAGGCCCGCAACGGCGCCGGTCACCCCACCGAGCACGGTCGCGTGCCCGTCCTTGTACCGCTCGACGACGATCCACACGATCATCGCCGCCGCCGCGGCCACCTGGGTGTTGACGAGGGCCTGGGCGGCTACCCCGTCGGCCTGCAGGCCATCGCCGGCGTTGAACCCGAACCATCCGAACCACAGGATGCCGGCCCCGAGGACGACGAAGGGGATCGAGTGCGGCAGCGGTGCACTGATCCGGCCAGACGCGGCGCCGGCCGAGCACGACGAGCAGGGCGAGGGCCGCGGCGCCGGCCGAGGCATGGACAACCATGCCGCCGGCCCAGTCCTGTGCGCCGCGGGTGGTCAGCCACCCGGCGGGCGCCCAGAGCCAGTGGGCGATCGGTGGGTACACCAGGATCGACCACAGCGCCAGGAAGATCGCCCAGCCCAACGGCTTGAGGCGGCTGGCGACGGCACCAGTCGCCAGCGCGGGCGTGATGATCGCGAACATCATCTGGTAGGCCACGAAGGCCAGCGTGGGGATAGCGACCGTGGTGCTGACCGCGTGCAGCGCCGGCGGCGGCGCCAGCCCCAGGTCTCGCAGACCAAGATGCCTCGAGGTCGCCGATGAGCCCGTTCCCGGCGTCGTTCCCGAACGCCAGGCTGTAGCCGACCAGCACCCAGGTGAGGCTGATCAGCCCCAGCGGGATGAAGTTCTGCTGCAGCATCACCAAGGTGTTGCGACGACTCACCATCCCCGCGTAGAACAGCGCCAGCCCAGGGGTCATGAACAGCACGGCGGCCGCGCAGAACAGCACCCAGGCGGTGTCCCCGCTGTTGATGACGGCCGGATTCACCGGCCCTCCCCGATACGGGTCTCCGACGCGGCGGACCGGGACTCGCCCTCGCGCCCGGACATCGGCTCGTGATGAGGCGGCACGGACTTCTCCCTCGCGAGCGGTACGACTAGATCGTCTCGAGCTCGTCGGCGGCGATCAGCCCGATGTCGACGAGGTCAAGGGGATGGACCCAGCGAGTCGCTGACCGGGGTTCCGCCCGCGCTCGCGATCGCGTCGCGAAGCGGGCCCGCCCACACGTGCTCGATCAGCGCCAGGGCCGCCGCACTCCCGGGCGCGATGGAGTCGGCGACGTCGTACATCTCGCCGTCAGGGATGAGGTGACCGTCCGACCCCGCCTCGGCGCCGATCAGAGCCCCCGCCTCCATACCGTCCTCACCGTCGAACCCGACGCCGATCAGCGCCCCGATCAGTCGCGCCGATCTCCTCGGCCTCCCCCACCGACAGGTCGCTGACCTGGGCGGCCGTGACGCTGCCGTCGAGGTCCTTTGTCACCACGAGGACGTCGAGCAGACGGATGAGGTCGTTCGCTCTCAGCCGGTTCAGCTCCTCGACGATCGCGCCGGTGAAGTGCGGCTCGTCGAAAGCGACGACGAGCAGTTGGACGGGTCCGATGGCCATGGTCAAGCTCCTTGAGGGCGCCGAGCGGAGCGCTCGGACGTGCGGATCTCTGCGATCGGCAGAGGTGGATCAGGCGGCGAGGATCTTCGCCTTCTGGGCGTCGAACTCCTCCTGGGTCAGGACGCCGGCGTCGAGCAGCTCCTTGAGCCTCATCAGCTCCGCGTAGGTGTCCACTGGCCGCCTCTGCGGGCGCCGCCGGGGCCTCGGCCGCCACTGGCGGGGGCGCGGCAGCCGCCTCCGCAGCCTGCTGCTGCTCGGCCTTGGCCTGACCGCGGTTGGATGCCACGTGAGCTGTGGCTCCCAGCACCGCCGCGCGTCTCAACATTCGTCGGCATCGTGATCTCCCTCATTGGCGTCCGGTTCTCCACCATGGCGACCTTCGGCTGCGCTGTCGTCACCCGCGGAAGGTGACCCGCCTACGAGGCGTGGCCGGCGGGCATTGGTTCCGGCGCTCGCACCTCGAGCAGACCGCGGCGACCAGGCCCTGCGGCGGACCGCCGTGTTGTCCGCCCTACGGGTGTAGCGGGGGGAGGAAGCAAGCACAAGACTTTGGTCGGTGCATTGCTGCTGGTGGCGCGAGACCGTCGGGGGGCGGAGCCTCGTCGCCCTGCACCGGGACCGCCCACGGACCGAGGACCTGTGGGCGGTTCTTGCATGTGCGACTCACCGCCTTCGGGTGAAGACGCGCAGGGGCCTCCCCGTTAGCGTCAATGTGGACGGCTTGTCTCAGCAGCGAGCCGCCCGGGTGCCGGCGTCGACCCCCGAAACAGGCGTCGGCACTCGCTCAAGTTGGGACCCATTGACCCTTGCCGCCATGAGACCTGCCACACGCAGTGCGGGCGACTGATCTATCGGGTCACAGTGGCTAGGCCTTGGGGTTCCTCGGGGCGCAGCCGCAGGGCGGGGTCGAGGGTGCGCTCCCGGTCGGGTCGGAAGCCGTTGTCCAGGGCCCACAGAACCGCCTGCGTGCGTCGCTCGACGCCGATCCTCCGGTAGGCCGAGCGGATGTAGGACTTGACGGTGTTGGGGCTGACGTAGGCGCGTTCGGCTATCTCGTTGTTGGTCAGGCCGTGCGCGATGAGCGCGAGGACTTCGGCCTCGCGCGGAGACAGCCCTGCCTCACGACCGGGCCAGTCGCCCACCGCGCCGACGCTCGTCTCGTGTTCCCCGGTCAGGATGACGGTCTCGCCGCTCATGATCCGCTCGAGAGCCTCGACGATCGCGGGTCCCGTCAGCACTTTCGAGAGATACCGGAGGCACCGCCGTCCATCGCACGCTGGATCAGGTCCGGCTTGAGGTTCCAGCTGTAGATCACCACCTTCGCGCCGCTGCTCGCGGACGTAGTCCTTTAGGTCGATGCCGTCGCCCGTCACCTGGCCGAACGTGTCGTAGAGGACGATGTCGACGTCGCTGACGACCGGGAGCGACGCTCCGGTCTCGACCACGTCGATGCGCTCGACGGCGAGGAGTGAGGCGACTCCTGCGATCACCACGGCGTAGTCATCGACGATGGCCAGCCGAATTGGATTCTTCACGGTTGTTCCATGCCTCGCACTGTACGCCTACGCGGTCCCATCACGCGGGCGCTGGATCGAGTGCAGGTGTGAGGCGGAAGTGAGCGCTTGGACCGTTGGATCGTGCCCCGGCGGGTGGTGCGGCTCGTCCGTCATCGCCGGGGCTCGCTACCCGTTGACTCGGCTGGCGGGTCGGCGCTCGGCCAGCGCAACATCGACGAGCCTCTGCACTGGCTGGCGAGGAACCCATGCCGCGCAGGGTGTCGGCGACCGCCACAGGATGGGAGTCGGCACCCTGTCCCGGTTGCGGGATCCGTGGCGCCCTACCCCGGCGAACGCACGGGGGAGGACGTCCGTCGGGGCAGAGCTACCGACAGCCGCCGACTGGCGTTGCCGGATCGCGGCAACGTCCCACACGAGCCCGGACTTTGGATACTCCCAAAACTGGTGAATCTCGGAGGGGGGTGGGATGCGCCCGGCCGGGCAGGTCGTCCCTTCGGGCCGCCTCGTCCCCGTGGTCCACGGGTTGGGCTCCCAGACCCTGAGCGATGCTCGTCTCCCGCGTGGCGTACGGCGCGGCGGGAGAGCGGCGCCGCCTGGCGGGGTTGGGTGGAAGCGTCCCCCAAACCAAACCTCGGATGGTTAACGCTCATCATCGGGGCCGGTTGCCACGAAGGCCCCGGCCGGCCGCCCATTCTCGTGCCAGCCGATCCGCGCCGAACGTGCCGAATCGTCGCGTCGGCTCCCGACTCGGACGCCATTGAACGTTGCCCTACCACACGTCCCGTGCCTTTGCCGGGTGAGCGACTCAGCCCCCGTTGGAGTTGTCGTCGCGCACGTAGAACCAGTTCAGCTCCGAATTCGGGTTCCGCTCCGATGACAGCACCGGGTCGATACACATCGTGCCGGTCTGATTCTTGTCGTACTTGGCGTCCAGGAGGTCGTAGACGGCCTGGACGTCTGGGAACCCATTGTTGTTGGCCTCCTCGAAGATGCGCTGCGCGGCGAGCTCCACGGTGACGTGCATCCACTTCCCGGAGGCTGGGCAGCCGACCTTCTGAGCTGCCGATGCGGGCGGCGATGCCAAGGTCATCGCACAGACAACCCCCAGTCCGATGATGGCCGTTGTCCTTGCTGGTCTCACGATGTCCCCTGTGGTCGTCGACGTTGTGGCCGTGAACGCTAGAACTGCCGCCTCGCGCCCCGCGTCACCGCGATCGGGGAACCCTGTCCGGCCCGCGCTTGGACGTCGCCCTGCCACGAGCCGTGATCGCGCTACGACCACACGCGCAACTCACCGGCGCCACACGCCGTCGACCAGGACCGCTACGTCCGGGCGCTCGTCCGGTCGGTAGACGCGGCGCAGTGCCCGGCCCCACCGACGGCGATGTCGGGATCACGATCCTCCGGGCGTGTAGTGCGAGCTCCCACCGCCCAAGTACCGGTCTGGAGAGTCAGGGCCAACCTCTTCCCGATGCCCGCGCCTCTTCCACATGACCCAGCCGACAAAGAACGCAACAGCAACAACCCAGAGCAGCCACCACATGGCGATCACCTCGGTCCGAGGGTAGACCCAAGGCGGTACGCGTGCAGGTCCCTCGTGCATGGGTCTCGTGCAAGGGCCCAGACCTGCGGCCATCGAGCCCGGACGTCGATGTCAGGGCGCTGGTCGAGACGGGTTGGGGCATTGTGCCGCTGCGACAGGTCCGGGATCCACGCACCTCAAGCGGGCACGCATTCGCCAACCCGTGCCTCACCGCGGTTCGCAGCGATGTCGCACCTCGAGCCACAGACGTCTCGTCCGGCCCGGCCGTCCGCGGTGTCGCGTCCGGGGCCGCCGACGAGTCGGTGCCGCGTCGCTGCTTCCCGGTCAGGAGGTCGTTTCCCGGTCCACCGGACAGGTGGCCCGAGCCGGCATGGACGCCTAGATCGTCGGAACCTCCGCGCCCGAACAGGCGAGCACCCCCGCCCAGGCCACAAGCCGATTGGGGCCGCGCGTCCCGATGATCGTCACGTCGCCCCCCCACGCGTCGGCGTCCTCGAACCTGTTAAACCGCACTAGCTTCGTCGAGGACCCGCGTGTGGACTCGGCAAAGCCGCGCGCGAGGTCGACGTGGAGCGTGTGACCGTTCCCGAGTCCGCTCACGCGGACCTTGTCTCGGCCGCCGCCGCCGTCGAAAGTGCTGTCGGGGGTCGCGAACATGCTCAACCATGCCCGGTCGTGGCCTCCACTGAGCCGTAGGTCCACACGGCCACCGAGGAATGCGTCCACAGACTCGGCGCCCGCACCCCGACGAAGCGCAGCCCTCGCCCAGCTTGAGGTTGAAGTCGTCGAACCCGGACCAGGCTGCGACCGGCTGCCGTCGCGGGTCGCCAGCCCCTGAGCGTTGTCGAAGAGCCAGTCCGCCTGGTTGAGGCGGTCCTCGTAGGTCATGGTGTCGTCGCCGGGCCCCCCGTCGAAGTGCGCCTCGGCAGTCGGTCCAGAGGTGGTCAGCTTGTCCTCGCCCGCGCCCAGGTCAATACGGTCCGGACCGGCGACTCCGGGGCCTAAGCCCACCTCGGCGATATCGCGGCCCGCGCCGGTGTCCACGACATCCGTCCCCCCGGCCGGGTCGTTGTACGCCTGGACCAACTCCCGTCCCGGGCCGCCCGCCAGCTGGTCAGAGCCGGGTCCAAGGTCCACCGTGGTGTACACGGAGGCGAGTTCGGTGTTGATGCTGTCATCGCCGGCACCCGCCAGGACATAGACTCTCGCCGAGTCCCCGGTCACGCAGACCACGTCGTCACCGCCCAACGCGTCGACGCGGATCGCGCCGCTGGAGTCGATGACGTCCGCGCCCTCCGTTCCCATCACCTGGGCGCCCGGGCTTCCCGTGATGGTGGGTGTCTGACCCTGGCATGGAGTGGCGCCGCTCGCGACCGACACCGCCGCGAGCGTCGAGGCGCCGGTAAGGAGCACCGATACCCCGATGAAAGTAGCCAGGTGCGACATTCGTGCCTCCTGATTGCTCGTCTGCCCACTGAGATGCCGCGCCTCCCAGTTGGTTCGCAGGAACCTCGATGTACATGGCTGTCGGTGGTCCGTGGCCTCTCCGCGGGCGTCGGGCATGGCCCGCCGCACGGTCGCGCTGATGCTGGGTATCTCGACAACGCGCGTCAGCCAACTCGCTCGCAGTGAAAGTTGCCGAACACGCACTGTGGCCGGCGTCGCTGGTTCCGTCGATCGCACATAGAGCAGATTGCAGCTTCTCGCGAGTTCCGTCAGGCGGGACGAATGTGATCCGCTCCGAACGTGTCGAGCCGACCGTGGGCTCGCCGGTAGGGCGCCACTGCACGTTGGCCTGCCACGAGCCGTCCTCGCACTGGGTCCAACTTGTGGGCAACTTCACGAGGAGAATCCGGCGGTGGCCACAACCCTGGGATCGCGGCCACCGCGGGATGCCTCGGTGCGGTTCAGCAGCCAGTCTGAGTGCCGTTGGCGACGCTGTTGCAAGTGTCAGTGAAGACCTCGTTAAGGGTGCCTCCCGAAGAGGAACACGACGGCCACGATGAGGGCAGCGATGCCAGCAACCAGCAGGCCGTACTCCACCGCGGACGCGCCGCGCTCGTCCAACTTGGTCTTCTGGGCGTCGAGGATGATGCGAAGGTAATCGAGCATTGTGGTTCTCCTTGGTTCCCCCAAGCGCGGAGGTCAGCAGGCAGCACCCCCCTGGCGTGCCTGGTGGCATCTTCAGCGAACCCTTGGCGCACGCGCTGGGTTTTGCCGAAAATTTGGCCGTTCGGCCCGACCTAGGTAGGGACATGCCGGGGCGGTCCATCTACGCCGGACGAACCCCGTCGGCCGAGAACGTGTCGAGACGTCGCGTCGGCTCACCATGCGGCCGCCACTGCACGTTGCCCTGCCACGAGCCGTCCTCGAGTTGGGTCCACATTGTCTGGCACGTAGATGGCACGAGGCCGGTCCCAGAACTGGAAACCGGCCTCTGACCTGCGGAAACGCGAGTGGGCGATACTGGGTTCGAACCAGTGACCTCTTCGGTGTGAACGAAGCGCGCTACCACTGCGCCAATCGCCCGCAGGTGCGGCGGCGACTCTAACGCATCACCCTCGCGCGGATCACATCCGCGGGGTGCTCACGGGTCGAGGTCGTCCCCCTCGCGGCGGCGCCACTCCTCCTGCACCTGCTTCGTCACCGGCCCCGGCCCGTCGAGGTCGCGGTCGTCCCACCGAACGACGGCCTGGGCGTCGCGCGTCGTGGAGGCCAGGAAGATCTCGCTCGCCTCCGTGGCCACCCGGTCCATGGGCTCGTCGACCTCGACGGCACCGCACCACTCGACGATCAGCGCCCGGGTGATGCCGGCCAAGCAACCGGCCGCCAAGGTCGGCGTCCTCAGCTGGCCGTCGAGGACGTAGAAGACGTTGGAGCCGGTCCCCTCGCAGAGGTTGCCCTGGAGGTTGGCGAACACGGCCTCGGTGGCGCCGCGCTCCTCGGCGTAGGCAAGGGCGATGACGTTCTCGGCGTACGACGTGGACTTCACACCGGCGAGCACCCCCCTCTCGTTGCGCGGCCAGGGCACCGTCACCACCCGCGTCGTCGGCGGCCACTCCCCCAGTGGTGCCGCCGCCATCACCAGCGTCGGGGCCGCGTCGCCTCGTCCCGACCCCAACGGGGCAGGCCCGCCGGTGTAGGTGATCCGGAGCCGGCCGGCCGGCTCGTCGAAGCCGTCGAGCACCGCGGCGACCCCGCGGCGTACCTCGGTCTCGTCCAGCGGCGGCAGGCCCAGCGACGCCGCCGAGCGCGCGAGCCTCGCCAGGTGCCGGGTGAGCGCGAACGGCTGCCCGTCGAGGACCTTGATCGCCTCGAACACGCCGTCCCCGACGGTGAACCCGTGGTCGAGGATCGTCAGGGCGGGGGCGGTGGGATCGGTCAGCAGGTCTCCGTTGAGCCAGGCGCGCATCCCCTCACTCTAGGCACCCTGATCGACCGGACGCGCGGGTCGAGGGTGGCGATTTTCGGCCTCCCCGAGGCATCGGCTATGGTTTCCACCGCACGCCGCCGGGAGGGTTCCGGAGTCGTCGCAAGCGGACGTAGCTCAGTTGGTAGAGCACAACCTTGCCAAGGTTGAGGTCGCGAGTTCGAGCCTCGTCGTCCGCTCGGTTAGGGTCTCGGCGGACCCATCCACGGTGGGTTGGCCGAGAGGCGAGGCAACGGACTGCAAATCCGTGTACACGGGTTCAAATCCCGTACCCACCTCGACAGCATCACAAGTTCTAGGGCGATTGGCGCAGCGGTAGCGCGCTTCCTTGACACGGAAGAGGTCACTGGTTCAAACCCAGTATCGCCCACCAGTTTCACCGCAGGTCAGAGGCACTTTTGGCGTCATTGAGAGACCGGATCGTGCGCGACATATGCAGAACCAGGGTTCGGTCGGCTTCGATCTTTCGAGAGGGACTCGCACGTTGGCAACGCACGCAAACGGACATCCCATCGACCTGAGCCTTCGCTATGCGCCGGTGCCGTTGTCGGGCTCGTAGGCGGCAAGGTGCGGACTGAGCGCTCTCCCGCGCGCATGGCGCGTTCAGACAATCAGCGTCGGATCTCCTGGCTAACCTGCAGGGCGTGACAGACGAGGAGCCGATCGAGGAGCCCGACGATGCCGAAGACGGCACCGACCTGACGCCTGAACAGCGCGAGCGCATGGAAGCGACGATGAAGCGCCTTCGGCGAGCGCTGGCGCCGCAGATTGACTTCAAGTTCCCCCAGATCGAGCGGCTCAACAAGCTCGCCGCTGACATGGCAAAGCTGCCGACGTTCAAGTTGCCCGAATCGACCTTCAAGAACATCTCGGGCATGTCGGCCTTCGCCTCGCAGCAGTCGAAGCTCTTCGACGCCTTCGAGCCTGCATCGGCTGCTCAGGAGGCTTGGAAGAAGCAATTCGCGGTCATCGACAGTGACATCTTCAAGCGCACGGCGTTGGCGCGGTCGAACCTCGACGCCATCACGGCACACCTCACGAAGAACGTGGACTTCGGGCTGAGCGACACCTTCACCAAGCTCGCCCAGCAGGTGGCCACGCAGCAGTCCGCGTGGCTCAAGACCATTGGGCCCGCGTTCGAGTCCCTCAAGCTCTCCTTCTACCCGCCCAACCTGCGCAAGATCGACGGGCTGCGGTGGGAGGATGTCGAGTCGTCGGCGATGGTCGACGGCATCGCTATCTACGGTGTTCCGCGCAGCTCCATCGCCGAGGCACTCATTCGCGCCGACAGGGCGGCCAAGCGGCGTGAGATATCTCGGACGCCGATGGAAGGCCATCTAGCCTGACTTCCGTGCAGCGCTGGAGGGGTGTGAGACGGAGGCGGTTGCGTCCTACGTCCCCATGGCCCGGGCTGCGTTTGACGCACTCGACGCTGGCCACTCGGCAGCCGCTCAGGCGCTGGCGGTGCCGCTGCTGGACTCGATGGTGACTCTGAGCTCGGCACGATCGCTACCTCTATACGCCCGACATGCACGGGAAGCGGCTACCGCCACCTACGACGAGTTCACCGCGCATGAGTACATCGCGCTTGCTCCGATCTGGCAGGCGTGGCAGAAGTACTTTCCTGATGAGGGCCTGCCCATTCCGCATACGTTCAGCCGCAACGCGACTGCACACACCGTCAGCGCGAAGCAGTACACCAAAAGGAACGCTGTGCAGAGCCTGATGATCGCGAGCAGTCTGATCTACTTCTTCGACCGCGAGGCCGTCCGGGTGAAGGCTGCCTGAGCTGCCAGACAGACCTCGGAACGCTCTGCCGCCGACGGGCTTTCGGGGCCCGCGAGAGTCAGGGCCACCTGAGCACTCCTTTTCTTCGAAAAGGGGACCCTCAGGACCGACTCTCAGTCAGGTGCCCATTGCTGCGGTCATCGACGTTGACGTGCGTCATTGTCCATGACTCAAAAGGCACGCGGGGTGGGCGCCGTCGTCGTCCACATTCCGGCGTCAACCCACATCAAACCGTTCGGTTGGACGACCGTTGCCAAACTGTCGCCGTGGTCCTCGAGCATCGCATCCACGACCAAGACCTCCTCACGAGTCTGATTCTTGCTCAACCCCGGCGCTCGACCGCGAGCCACGCCACCGCTTGGCGATCCAAAAGAACCAAAATCACAATGCGTTTACGAAGGCAGCCTTCCCGCGCACGCTGCCTCAGGCCCAGGGCCAAGCCCAGTTCGCGGCGTCAGGGTGGCCCCGCCCGGCGCCCGCCCGCTGCCCCGGACTACATGGATCAACTGGTGAAGACTCGGTCAATTGCGCGACGCAGGCATCCTCTCCCGGATGGAAGAGTTCGCCGCGAAGAAGGGCTCGGGAAATCCTGTCCCGCATCTAGGAGTCTGCCCTGCGCGTCGGTACGCGCAATGCTCCGCGGCCTAGGGCTCGCGCGGCCGCGATCTGCTCGACGTGCCGAACGGCGGAACCAGCGTAGGTGACCTCGGACGCGTGTTGGGGGAAAGGTGTCGCTTGGGGCAAGCTGGCTCACGCGTGGTCGAGATCCCGAGCATGAGCGCCACCGTCGGCCCGAAGCCACACGTCGGTGTCGTCAGGAGGTTGGCCGCGCGGGCGACCAGCCCGGACAGCGAGCGAGCTCCGCCACCCGAGCCGCCGCCGCTTCCGCCGTAGCCCTTGCCGCACCTTGGGGCGACCCAGGCGTCGACCGAGGAGCGATCGAGTGGAGCGAGCACTCCTCGCGGGCAGCGCCCTTGTCGCGCGCCGCGACCTTGCCGGCGGCGCACGCCGCGGTGTGGACCGCTGTCGAACTGCAGCCTGCGATGTAGCGCATTCCTCGCCGCGACACCCACCGCCCCGAGTCGCGACGGCATGGCGACCGATGTTACAAACCCTTGGCCGCGAGTGGCCGGCGTTCGAACCGGGGCCGGGTCCCGGGTGCCGGGAACGTTCAACACAAACAAGCGGCCACTGCAGACTGGCTGTCCTTGTAAGCACTGACGGGGCGCGGACGCCGAAGGTTCCGCGCCGTCTCATGTGCTTGGGGTGAGCGCCTAGAAGTTGAGCCTTGGTGCCGCCAATGACGAGATTTCGAGTACGTCGCCGAGCCGTTATCGCGGTCGTAGATGACGGCGAACGCCGTAGCGGTGCCGTCCTTCATGATTGTGTAGGTGACGGTGCCGCCAGTGCCATCCGCGTTCATCGTGCACGTTCCGCTGTCGAAGGTGTTCTCGCCCGCCAGCCGCACCACCATCGAACTCGAGGTAGACGCGAGGGGTGCCGCCACCGCAGGTGCCGATGAAGTCGAAGGTGACGAAGTCACCGGTGCTTACTGCAAGGTTGGTGTTGCAGGAGTAGTTGTTGCCAAGCGTGCTGGTGTCGCCTCGGACCGTGACTGTGTCGGTCTTCTTGTCGACCTGCACGTGCGGAGCGGTCACTGGGCCTGGCATCCCTTGGAGACGGGCTGGCGCAGCCTGGGCTGCACTGAACGAAAGGCCGATGACGGCAGCAAGTTAGCGACGGCTAGTGCTACGAACAAACGCTGCTGGGCCAGCACATCCTCCCGCCCTCACCTCTCCCACTCTCACCCCAGATCGACCGAACCGGGATCGAAGCGCTAGAGGACTTGCCCTCCCAGAAAGCGATTGCTAGATGCACTCTCATGCCGCTGAGTTCGCGCTCATGCCGATGTTCGGTCGCTTTCCTGCAGGTGCCGTCCCTGATCGGGTCGACCAGAAAAGGTCGAAGCCCCGCGCGTCAGGCAGATCCTTAGGCCCGCCCGGCCGGTCTACACTTCCGCCATGGTGCGCTTGAGGGCGGCGACGCGTCTCCCGAGATCCTCGATGGCTACGACGGACCCGAGTGGTCCGCACCCTCGAGGTCGTTGCCCGTCAAGATCGCCGCGGCGGGCGTTCTAGCGCTCGCTTTGGCCGCGATCGGCGGCTTCTACCTCGGCTCACCTCGCGATCCGTCGGAGGGAGGCGGCGCGATGACGTTGTCGTCGTCCACGTGCCCGGAGGTCGTCCCTCGGGGGCGGCTTCGCAGCCGACTCGATCTGGGTCACGACGTGGGATGGCTTCGTTGTCCGGGTGGATCCAAAGACCCGCAAGGTGGTGGCCCGCGTGGCCGTGGGTCAACGCCGCTGGCAGCCCAGAGCGGCTTCGGGTCGGTGTGGGTGACCAACAGCGCGGATGGAACCGTGACCCGGCTCGATCCCGAGGACAACTCCGTCCTGGCCACGATCCCGGTCGGCGCTATGCCCTTCCAACTCGCCGCTGCCGGCGGCGGGATGTGGGTGGCGACGCAGAACGCCGCCGTAAAGATCGACCCGGGCACCGATCGGGTCGCCCTGCGGGTCCCGTACCCCGGGGATGCCAAGATTCCCAGTACCGGCCGGGTCGGGTTGGACGCCGACGAGCGCGCCGTGTGGGTCAGCACCGCGGTGGGAACTGTTCTGCGCCTTCGACCGGACAACGGACGACTGGTCGCCACTATTCGCGTCCTGCCCGACAAGGTCACCTCGCCTGGGTCCGTGGCGATCGACGGCGACCACGTCTGGGTGTCGAGCTGGGCTAGGACCGTGCCGTCGACCCGCGGCCGGCCAACCCAGGTTGGGCACAACCGTCGGTGTGGTGGACATAGACGCATCGACCAATCAGATCGTCCATCGAGTCCCCAGCGCGGGCTACCCAGTCAGCGGGATGCTACCCCGCCAGGGCAGCCTGTATATGGTCGGCGGCTACGATCCGAGCCACGCGAGCGTCCTGATCCGCGCGGACTGGCCGTACCAAGTGCTGACCTCCGTGCGACCGGTGGGTGGGAACTCCTTCGATGTGGTCGCCGCCAACGAGTCCCTGTGGATTCCGAGCTGGGGAGGAACACGCACTGTACGTGCTACCCGACGTGGACGGGGCGACCAGCTGACCCACGCCTCCAGTCCCCTGGTTTGCCACGGCTGCTGGATCGGTGATCGGCATGGGACGTCGATCGCGGCTGGTTAGTCGGCGGCGGCGACACAACCGGACATGCCGCTGAGTGCGCGGTCATGCCGATGTGGGCCATTCGCGTGAATGGATCGGTCCACTACCAATCTGGCAGGCCGACGGCCTCCCCGAAGAACTCCCGATGCCGACCCGATCTGGGTCGGGCCCGTCGCGCGTTCGCCTGGCGAGAGGCCGGGCGGAAAATCGGGGGATTTCTCCGGGCCCCACAGCTACCTACGCTGGAGCGCTCCCGAGCAGCCGCAATCTGCTCGATGTGCGATCGGCGGAACCGCCGCGCGAGCTGGCTGACACGCGTTGTCGAGATCCCGAGCATGATCGCCACAGTCGGGCCGTCGAGCCACACATCGCGGAGTCGTCGGGTCGCTGCACGCGCCGAGCTTCCCGCTCAGCCCTCTTCGCAGCGTCTCGCTCCCGGTCCGCCGAAAGCTCAGCAGCCCAAGCCTCAACCGACTCCCGCTCAAGGGATGGAACACCTCGAGGGTAAACCCCGGCGCCGCACCAGGGAGCCGGCGCGCACCGCTGAACCTTCGTGGTGCTACACCCCGCGATAGCCGCGGCGGCCTCCCACGACACCCAGCCCGAGTCGGACGGCATGCCCGATGCTAGAACCAACGACCGGGCCTCACGAGAGCGCCTCCGTGGAGGTTCGCTCAACCCGATGACGGCCTGTCGGCGCAAGATCGGCGTAGTCTCGGGCGATGGAGTCGTTCCGGACCGCCGATGGCCGGGTCTTGGAGTACCTCGAAGTGGGCGATCCCGGTGGGCGGCCAGTGGCGTTCTTGCATGGCACGCCTGGCACGGCCGGGACGGCTGTCCTCTTCGACGACGCGGCCCGCCGCCAGCATGTGCGGCTGTTCGCGCTCTCGCGTCCGGGCTACGGCGCCACGACAACGACCGCGCCGGGGCTGGTGTCGGTGGGCGCAAGACGTTGGCGAACTGGCTACCGGGTTGGGGATCGAGGAGTTCGACGTCCTGGGGATTTCTGGCGGCGGACCGTACGCCTTGGCGGTCGGCTCGACGTTGGCGACGCGGGTGCGCCACGTCGTGGTCGCCGCTGGTCCGGCTCCCTACTGCGAGATCGCACCAGAGGTTCTGGAAGGCGAAGACGCGGAGGCGCTCGCACTGTTGGCAGCTTGGCGACGTCGATGGTGCCGTGGCCACGTTGACCGCCGCTGTCGGCAGGGCTTCGACGCGATGTGTCAGCTACCAGCCCGCGAGTTCGAGGCGGAGTTCATCTCGACGATTCCCTGCGACCGAGCACTACTTCGACACGCGACCCGGTGAACGCACGACCTTCATCACCGACTTTCGCCGAGGGCTCGCCACCTATGACGGCTTCGTGCGGGACAATCTGAGTTGGGAGGGGCCGTGGGACTTCGACCTCGCGCGAGGTCGCGGCTCCGGTCGTGCTGTACTACGGCGCCGCTGACGCGATGGTCGCCCACGGCGAGTGGTTAGCAGCACGGCTACCGAACGCGAAGCTCACCATCCAGCCCGACGCCGGGCACTTCGAGGCGTGCTTCGGAAGTGCGGAGTGGCTATTCGCCGCCACGGAGTAACGCTGAAGACTGCACCGCGTCTACCTGCCCGGCGAGCGCCCCGACATTGAGGTCCTGGTCGACGGCGTGTGGTGTGACGGCGAGTTGCGCATGTGGACCCCGGCCGGACGGCTCGTGGCAGGGAAACGTTCAGTGGGCGGCCTGGCGGCGAGCCGACCGCGAAGGCTCGACACGTTCCCGGCCAGTCAGATCGGGCTCGCCTGACGCAGTGCCCGAGGCCGGCGATCTGCTCGACGTGTGAGCGTCGGAACCAGCGGCGGTGGCCTCGGACGGTGTCGG
Source organism: uncultured Actinomycetota bacterium (assembly GCA_963791275.1). Taxonomy (GTDB): domain Bacteria; phylum Actinomycetota; class Actinomycetes; order Propionibacteriales; family Nocardioidaceae; genus Nocardioides. The sequence continues at coordinate 18,464 of CAWBRP010000001.1, read as the reverse complement.
GCAGCTAGCTTCGGGCGAGCTAGTTCACGCGCGTGGTCGAGATCCCGAGCATGAGCGCCACCGTCGGGCCCAGAGCCATACGTCGCCGTCATCAGGAAGTTCGCGCGGCTGCGACCGGTCGGCCCGCCGCCCGGCCACGCCGTCGAGGGTGACCGGGCGGCTGGTGCGACGACTCAGGGCGCTTCCCCGCGCGGCGGGTTGACCAAGAAGCCGGAGTCGCCGTTGCAGAGCTGCCCGGCTGGAAGCCCGACGCCTTGCGCTCGGCCGGGGTAGCGCCAAACCCCTCCTTGCTGTGGCCCCAGTTCTGGACGTTGCCGGGACCGGCGGGCTCACCCTCGCCACCGTCGGCGAAACCGGAGAAGGCGCAGATGGAGTTGGCGTGGGCCGGACCTTGGGTGTCGCCGCCGGTGCCGGTAACCTCGCCGCCGTCGCGGGTCCGGTAACCGAATCAGGGCCGCGCCCGCGGCCGCGTGCCGACCAGAAGTGTGCTGATACGCATGGGGTTCCTTCCCATTGGTGCACGAGGAGTACGCCACCCCAAGAGGGCGGGAGCCCGCGGCAGGGGCCAGCCAACCACCGCGCCACGGCGCTACGCGTCCCCAATCGAGGTTAAGACGATGTGGCAACGCGGCCGTGGGGGGGCCGCCAACACCCAGGCAGCGGCAGCCCCCTGCCACTAGAGACCGTCTGCCGCCCCGCGGAACTCGAGGCACGCCGCGCCCCTGCAGGATCTGGTGGCGTCCGAACTGAGGCCGTGAGGCTCGCCTAGTCGGCGGTTCCGCCTTTCGTTGGCATGGTCGTCCCAGCGGTACGCCGAGGGCTTGCCGCGCCGGAGCCAGAACCGGGCGCGCACGAGGTCGAGCGGCGTGTATCCGATGTCGGCGAGCCACCTGCGGAGCTGGTCGCGATCGTCGGCGGACCGGACGCCTGCGCGGCCTGCACGAGTTCCTCGGCCGTGAGGGCGAGTCGATGCCGGGCGCGAGACCTCATCAGATCCGCTCCGGATGCCACGGGCCCTCAGGCAGGTTGTCGATCTCGAGTGAGATGTCCGGATTGTTGTCCCGCCATCTCCGGCGCTCCTCCCAGAAGGCGCACGCCGGATGGCAGACGGCATCCGGCCAATCCGCGGGATCGTAGTGACGGAGCCGCGCGGGGCCGGGTTGGGCATTCTCCGGGAGCGGGCGGCGCTTCACGAGGCGCCCGCGATCCATAGACGCCACGAGCGGAGCCACGGACCTGGGTGCGGCCGGTCTCGTCGCCGGTCAGGGAATTCGGAGAGCACGGTCAGCAGCCGGGCGAAGGTCACCCGCTGCTGCCGGCCTCGACCAGCGCCGGATGCACCCGCGACCCCTGCGAGGTATGGCTCATAAGGCCCTCGGAGTCGAGCAGCGCTTGCAGGCCGTCGAGGCTGTCAGCGGTTCGGCACGCCTAGCGCAGGATTGTGGTCTCGTGCTCGTCGAGCACGTAGTCGCGCGTCACGGCACGCCACAGCGCGCGGCCCGACGCCTTGAGGCCAGCGGGCGGCCTGGGGGCCTTGTCCATCATATTCAGTGCCCTCCTAGGGCCGATCATTTCGGATCGTTAGGGAGATATGGCCCTAATGCCTCGGGGGGGCCGCGAGGCGAGGTCGGGGGTGGTGGGCCGGAGGGGGGCTACCCGAGACCCGAGCCGCGCAGCCCGCTCCAGGCGGGGCCGAGGAGAGGACCAGGAAAAAAAGAAGCGAGCAAGAGGCCTTCACTTGACGGGCCGTGCGGGTGCAGGCATCACGGAGAGCGCCGCTGCCCAGGACTCGCGATGCTCGGCGAGCTGGGCCTCCCGGTCGGCCGCCTCCCGCGTGTCGGTTGCAGCCCGGGCGCCCAAGGTGACCCGCGCGGCTTCCTCGGGAGTGTTGAGGCGCAGGGTGAAGCGCGCGGCCGCGAGGTTGTGGAACGCGTTACCGGGCGCGGGTACGGCGCGGCGTGCCGCGTCGAGGGCCCTCGGCGTCCTCGGCCCCCGCGATCCACCAGGCGACGTCCTGCTCGCTGTGGTCGGGTGCGCCGTATCCGCACTCGGCGAGGGCGACGCGTAGGCCGCGCAGCCGGTTCAGGGTGTTGATCGCGTCGGGTGAGCTTCTGGTGCGCCTCGAGCGCGGGCACGCCGCCGGCCATCACCTGCTCGGGGGTCGGGTCGCTCCCGAAGTAGAGCCCGGCGGTCTGCACCACCGCGGCGGCGTCGTCGAAGGGCCGCAGGGCGGTGCGATCTTCTCGGCCGAGTCGCGGATCCCGCGCCGGGTGGTGAGCTGGCAGCCGCTGTCCACGGCCGTCAGGGCCGCGCGCATGTTGTCCACGGCGGCGATCCGGGAGGCGGTGTCGTGCAGCCTGTCGGCGACGTTGGCGGCCGTGATCTTGCCCGCTGCGTAGTCGGCGGCGAGGTCCGCGACGGGCTGGACGGCCGCGGCTGCGTTGGCGGCCTCGATGGTGGCGCGGGCGTCGGTGACCGTCTTGGGGAGCTTGACCCCGTAGGTCTCGAGGTCGTTGGCCAGGGTGACGTAGGGGCCGATCATTGCTTCTCCTCTGGGTTGGTGCCGCGGACGAGCGGCGGTGCGATGTGTCAGCTAGGGAGCTCCGAGTTCGAGGCTGAGTTCATCTCGACCATTCCTTCCACCGAGCACTACTTCGACACGCGTCCCGCTGAGCGCACGACGTTCATCGCGGACTTTCGCCGGGGGCTGGCAACCTATGACGGCTTCGTTCGGGACAATCTGAGCTGGGAGGGGCCGTGGGACTTCGACCTAGCCGCCGTCGCAGCTCCGGTTGCGCTTCTCTATGGTGCCGCAGACCCGATGGTCGCCCATGGCGAGTGGCTGGCAGCACGGCTGCCGAACGGAAGGCTCACCATTAAGCCTGAGGTCGGGCACTTCGACACGTGCTTCGGCAGTGCGGAGTGGCTCTTGGACGCGGAGTAGAGCGAACAGCGGTGGGGTGCTCACGAGCATGCGAGCGCACGCTCATACCGCGATCCGCGCTGTCATGCCGATGACAGGGGTGACGTGCCCCACCAAGACCGCATGGGCCATCCCCGTATCAACGCCAAAAGTGCCGTCACAGTGCTGCGCACCTCTATGGTGCGGCCATGGATGCTGTTGACGACACCATCGAATCGGCCAAGCCGCCCAAGCCGCCGAAGTCGCACGACCCCGAGCGTAGGAAGGGGTTTCTCCTGCACGCCGTCGCCGTCGCCGCCGTCGCGACCGCCGGATTCACCGGGTTGACCGCGTGGGAGATCCACCAAGACCGCGTCAACAGCAAGGCGTTCTACTGCTTCTTTGCGACCACTGGCGGGACTTCCGAGCCCGGGACCGCCCCGGGTCAGAAGGAGTTGTCCGACCAACTCGACTGCTGACAGCAGCCCGGCAACGCCATTGGGGCTGCGGTACGTGCGATACGCACTGACACGCCGCGACGAGGGTGCGTCTTATCGCCGCGATCAGACGCCGGTCGCTACGTGATGAACTGCCAACCACTGGACGGCCTGCTCCTCGCTGTTGAACTCGATGCCGGGAGGCGCCGGCGGTTCCGTTGCGCAGGATCGCTCGCACCGGGTCTTCCAACAACCTCGGCATCGACTCGACGCCGTTCAGCGGGCAGGTGGCCGGCCCACCTGCGGGCCCGCCCGAAGCGAGGTACGACGTCGTTCTGATGGGCCAGGCGAATCTGTCGTCCGGGCGACTGAACCCGGGGGCACGCCTGCGGCGTTGAGGTGGTGAGAGGTCCACTCGGGTCGGCCCTCCTGGAGGAGGCGTCATGGAGCAGAGCGACGAGGACCTGTTCTCGGACTTCGTGCGCGCGCACAGCGCGACGTTGTTCCGGACCGCCTACCTGCTGAGCGGTGACTACCAGCGTGCCGAGGACCTCCTCCAGACGACCCTCGTGCGCGTCTACCAGCGTTGGCACCGAGTGGTGGCGATGGACCGGCCGGTCGGCTACGCACGCAAGGTCCTGGTGAGTCAGGCGGCCTCGTGGTGGCGTCGCCGTTCATCGCACGAGTCGCCGCGGCAGCTCCTCGACGAGCCGGTCTGGGGTGGCCGGGTGGAGGAGTTCGCGGAGCACGAGCGTGTCTGGAGGGCCGTCTTGAGCCTGCCCCCGCGGCAACGGGCGGTGACGGTGCTGAGGTACTACGAGGACCTGACCGAGGCCGAGATCGCGGAAAGCCTGGCGATGGCGCCCGGCACCGTGAAGAGCCACAGCCACGCAGCGTCGCGGCGGCTGGCCGTTCTGCTGGGGGAACCCGTCACGGACCCGGCACTACCCGCACAGGAGGCGAGGTCATGACGCTCGACCAGCGACTGGCCCGGGCCCTTCGCCAGGTCGCGGACGGAGTCGTCGTCCCCGCCGTGGACCCCGACACCACACGCGCCCGTGCCCGCGCCCGCTCGAACCGGCGCCGGACGGCTGCCGTGGTAGCCGTCGCCGCCGCCGTGGCCGTCGTGGTGGCGGGCACCACCGTGGTCACAGGTCGCGACGCGAGTTCCCCGTTGCCCCCGGCAGGCCCGCTCTCGCCGCCGATCGCGGAGTCGCCGTCGACGAGCCCGCAGCCACCCCTGGAGACCGGTTCCTGGGATGCCTACACATCAAACCGGTACGACTTCACCATCGGGCACCCGCGGGACTGGAGCGAGGAGCCGGCAAACCGTGACTGGACGCGGGAGTCCGACGTCGCTGATCACCTGAGCCCTGCGCACGAAGCCTTCCTCTCTCCGAACGGTCACGTGCGCGTGAGCGCATGGAACGCGCCCCTCGATGCCAGCACCCGCAAGGAGTCGATCCCCTATCTCGTGTCATGGGTCGAGGACTACTGCGTGGAGTCCGGCAACTCACCCTGCACCGGGATCGCCGATCGGGCCGTCGAGCTGTGCCTGGAGGCGCGGGACTGCCACCCCGGACTCCTCGTGCCGTTCGAGAACGATGTTCAGGCCTTCTTCAGCGGCGGCATCTACGCCCAGGACGCGATGACCGTGGTGGCGGTGTGGAGACGCGAGTCCTCACCGCACGTGGCGCGCTACGGCGGATCGCGGCGACTGCTCGAGGCCTTCTTGTCGACCATGGAGGTCTGGCCAAGCTCGACGCCGCTTCACCAGCGTCGATGAACCGACGACTCATCCACCTTTTCGGCTCTCTGATCGGAGACGCTCATGTCACTGGCACTCGCAGTACGGGCCGGGGTGGCCACCGCGACCCTGGTGCTGATCCCAGGGTGCACGTCGTCGACCAACGAGGACCCCGTCACGGGGGAGTCCAACGCCACCCCGTCGACCGGGCCAATCGACCAACCCACCGAGACAGCCTCCTCCGGCCAGACCCCAGCACCCGAGGACGCAATGTACTTCCTCGACCTCCGCACCGGGGCGCAGACCCTGGCGGCCGGCGATCTGATCGCGGAGGACCTGGACAACGCGTCGTACGTGTTCTCACCGGACGGCACCAGGGTCGCCTACAACCGGTGCAGCGAGGGACCCTGCGCCAATGTGAACGAGATCCGGCTCGGTGACACGGCCGGAACCCGGACCGATGCCATCTTCGAGGGCGTGCACGCGCTCGCCTGGTCGCCGGACGGCACGAAGCTGATCTACTCCTCGCCCAACGATATCCCCGAGGCCGACGATCCCAACCTCTACGTCCGCGACCTCGCCACAGGCGAGACGACCCAGCTCCTCGAGACAGGCACTGCCGGGTGGCTGCGAACCGCCGGCTTCGGCTACTGGCCCAATGACGTCGACGTCAGCCCCGACGGCGACACCGTAATCTTCTCGCGGCCACGAGACTCATCCAGCGACCAGCCCGCCTGGGACATCTGGTCGGTGCCCATCACCGGCGGTGAGTCGACGCTGGTGATCCCCGGCACCGGCCAGGGCTCTGCGAGCCATCTGTACTCCCCTCAGTACCTGGCGGACGGCGAACAAATCGCCTTCCCGCAGTCGGACCGCCTGATCTCCGTCGCAGCACCCGGAAGGTCCCCGCAACCCCTTGTCACGACCGACGTCCCCACCTGGGGCTTCGCCATGTCGCCCGACCGGACCCGGATCGCCTACGACACCAAGGAAGGCACCCACGTGGTGAATCTGGCTACAGGTGAGGACCAGTTGGTCACCAGCGGGAGGCGCGCACGATGGGTCGGGAACGACACTCTCTTCATCGAGGTCCCCCGCTGAGCCTTGCCCCGTCTCGCACAAGTGCGGCGTGCCTGGGCGTCATCCCGCTGCGGCGGCCGTCCGCTCATGCCGCGAAGAGTGCGCGGATCTGCCGATGAGCGGTGGCTGGGCAGGGAGACATGCCGTTCACTCGCCCTGCTCGGCGCTCAGGTGGCCCCTCAAAGAACGTTGCGGCACGGATCTTGGCTCCAGCACCGGTGCGGAACCGCTGGCGCTCTGCTTCGCCGCGTCCAGCGTATGACGTCGTCAAGCGCATAGGAGTCGACTCAACGAGCGTTGGCCGGCCTTCGTCTTTGAAATCCGGCCTTATCGCGAGAGAGGTCCGCGACTCGGGCACGCCGAGCACCGGCAGCCCGAACCCTCGCCACCGCGAGCCGGGCGTTCACGACCCGGGGCACCCGCGGCGCCGACGGGGTCCGGGCGCCGGCGGCCACCGCGCACGAAGCGGGTGGAACCAATCCGACCGCACCGCCGCTCCGAAGAACGCTGGATGGACCGATCGGTGCCGGCCATGAACAAACGTACGTGGCGAGAGGCCGGAGAGAATCGCGGGAATTCTCCGGCCGCTTCCGCTCATGCCGAGAGTGGGACGTTCGTGTTGACGAATGAGCGGCCCTGATTCCCCCTCGAGCGATCAGGCACCGGGCGCGTTGCTTGCCAGTTCTGGCTGTGGGTATCGCCTAGCCAGCCTTTCCGCGATGGGGTGAAGCACCCAGGCCGAGGATCAACAGGGCGATGCCCGCGAGGATCTGGAACCCGCGTTCCTCAGCCTCGAACCCGACGTCCCCCGGCGAGGCCAGGAAGAGCACCCAGCGAAAACGTGTACAGGCCGTACATCTGCCAGTACGTGGCCCGCTGCATCACCGCGAGCACGAACGCGAACACAGCCAGTGCGGTCTGTGCCCACGGGGACGGGGCGATGGCTGCGACAGCCACGGCTGCCGCCGCGCCGACGCCGTGCCGACGGCTTTCTGTCGAATCGCTCGCGGGTCACGGCGATCACCACTGAGGATGTGTGGGAGATCCAATGGTCGAGGTCGGTCCCGTCGCCCTCATGCAGGCCGATCACGTCGAAGAACACGACGTCCGGTTCGTCGCCGAACGGCCCCTCGTCGGTGACGAGGACGTCGCCGTGCCGACCGACCAGCATGCTCGTGATCCCAGTCGAGACCACGGGTTCGCGCTTGTGACGACCTGAATCCAAGCATGGGAGTGAGCGGCTGGTTCGAGGTGCCCGCGGATCATGGCGTCCTTCTTGTCGCGCTTCTTCCCGGGGCCATAGTGCTGCTCCCAGGGTTCGAGTACCGGGTCCTCGAGTGGCGGCATCCGGACACCCACGAGGTCCACTGGCGCATGGAGCGGAGAAAGGCCGTCCAGCACTTCGACGATGACGAGTAGTAGCCGGACCCGGAACCTCGCGTCTATTGTCCCGACGAGCGCGCCGACGTTGAGGTGTTCATCCACGGCCTGCTCCGGGCCGGTGTAGTTGGCCTGGAAGCGCCCGCTGGGAGGCTGCCCGGAAGCCGCCGAAACTGCGTTGACGCGCGCTACTGGTAACGGAAACTGCAGGTCAGCAGGAGCCCGACCGCAAGTCGCACACAGATTCGCCAAGTTTGTCCGAAACTAGTTCGACCCCAGTATCGCCCACGAGCAACAGGCCAGGTCAGAGCCCCATTCCGGCTCACCTGGCCGGTTCCATGCCCAATGGGTACCGAACGCGCGGGTCGGTTCCAAGCTGCGACGCCGAAATGCCGCTTATGATCGGACCCGTGTGCGCGCACCGCGCACAGCTGCTCCACCACGCCCACGGGCACGGCTCTCGGCGGCTCAGGTCGAAGGACGGGACTGCATGGGACTACGCCACGCTATCGTCACGCTCGGCCTCAACGCAGGGATCTCCGTCGCGAAACGAACGGACCGGAACCTGGTACGCCAGGCTGATCGGTCGGCTCAACCCCGTCGTTACGGACATGCCCCTGATCCGGCTCGGCGCCGATGGGGACGGGGGCTACCTGGTGCCGGACGACCTGGCGGATGTCGCCGCCTGTTTCTCACCAGGTGTGGACAACCGGGCGACGTTCGAGAGTGCTCTGATCGAGCGTGGCATCCCATGCTTCCTGGCGGACCGCTCGGTCGACGGACCACCGTTCGAGCACGCCATGATCGACTTCGAGCGCAAGTTCGTCGGCGCCGTCGACGACGACGGCACGCTGACCGTGGATCGCTGGGTCGCCGAGCACGCACCTGGGAACTCCGATCTCATCCTGCAGATGGACATCGAAGGTGCCGAGTGGATGGTGCTGCTCAACTGCTCCCCGGAGACGCTACGTCGATTCCGGATCATCGTCATGGAGGCGCACGACCTCGAGCGGTTGATCGACAAGCATGCCTTTCCCATCATCGAGGAGCCTTCAGCCGGCTCTTGCAGGACTTCCACCTGGTCCACAACCACCCGAACAACTTCGGACGATCCGTCCGAGTCGGAGACCTGCTCATTCCGCGCGTCCTGGAGATGACCTGGCTGCGCAAGGATCGCGCGACGGTGACCGGCTGGGCACAGGAGTTCCCACATCCCCTCGATGTCGTGAACGACCCGCGCAGCAGCGACGTCGCGTTGCCGCCCGACTGGTTCGGAGGGCGAACCGCCGACTCCGCCTGAGGCGAACGCCTCGGCCGTCCGCCGCCACCGAAGGTGGGGTCGTCTCCGAACCGGTCCAGCAGCCTCGCCCTGTCCGCGTCCTCGACGGGCCGGTCGGCTGCACGTAGACCCGGGCACGCTCCTCCTCCGTGGCCCCGAGCACGTCCAGCCGCCGCATCGCCGTCTCGTGGTTATCTCGTAGTCCAGGATCAGCGCGCGGTTCCCGCGCTGGACCTCGGGGGCGACGGCCAGGCAGCGAGCCAGGTCTTCAGCGTGATGCGCGGTCCGGCGCCATGACCGGTTGTTCTCCGAGCCGTCGTCGAGACGGTGGCGGAATTCGACGTCGGCCACGGCGGCCATCTGCTGCTTGAACGCCTCCTCGAACCGGTCTACCTGCAGGTGCGCGGCCTCCGCCCCCGCAGTCCGCGCAACCAGACGTCCTCTCCGGGGCGGCGGCGTGCTGTCACGGCGAAGCGTGAGAGCGTGGGTGCGTCTTGTGATCCCGATGCTCTCGGGGTCTTCAGGAGCGAGCAGGGCTTCGCCCCCGCGTGGTTCCGGCCGATGGTCTGGCGTTGGTGACCGGGCCGCCCCCTCGACATGCCCAGATCGCGCACCCCGCTGACCGTCAGCGGCCGATGTCGATGCCGATCCGTTGGGCATCGTCGAATCCGTCAGCCAGGGTGCCGAGCCGAGCGGCCGGCTGCCGCCGGTCACCGCGTCCAGGACCGCCGGCATGGTCGGCCCTGCGCCCGACGATCGGCTGGGACATCATCGTCGATGTCGTGCGTCCGATTCGACAAGGGCTTCGCGCTCTCCGCCGCCGGATAGCAGCCCCGCTGGGGTTTCGCATCACCCCCAACAGTGAGGGGATTCAACCCGGCTGCCCAGCTGGGAGATTAGTCCAGGCGCGCCTCCGTGTCGCTCGCGACTCAGATACCGAACCGGCTTGCCGAGCGACTCCGCGTAGGCAATCTCCCGTCGGGTTGACTCACCTACGTAGCCGCCCGGATCCACGATGTACACCTCGTCAGCCATGCGAATCTTTTGGAAGTGCACGCCGCCGAGGCGCCCCTTCAGGTCCGAGCCGTCGGCTGTCCAGTCGTAGTCCGGCAGATCGGGGAAGCTGAACATTCCGAGGCTGATCACGACGCAACCTTCCATCGTGAGCCGCTGGTTGACCTCCGCGAACTCAGCCTCGAACCTGGTCGAGCCGCAGAGCGTGATGACCTTCGCCTCACCCTCGGCCGACTGCCGCGCCTGCTGGTCCTCCATGAGGTTCATGATCGGTGAACGCAAGGACATGTCTCTCGCCGCCCCCTGGACTCCGCTCATGGCCGCGATGCGGGCGTCCGTTCCCCGCGACCCGGCCACTGGCAGGCACACTGTCGGCACACACGCTTGAATCAGCAGGGCCACGACGGCCAGCTGCAGAACGGTCGGCAAGGAGCGATGCGATGAGCGAAGGCTTCTACGCGCACGCGAAGCTCTACGACCTCATGTTTCCCGGCGGCGAACCGGCGGCGGACTTCTACCGGGCCGAGGCCGATCGGTCGGGCGGGCGCGTCCTGGAGCTCGGGTGCGGCACCGGGCACAAGCTGATCCCCATCGCCTCCGACGGGCATCCGTGCGTCGGCCTGGACTTCTCATCGGACATGCTGGCCGAGGCTCGCCACAAGGCGGACGAGCGCGGGGTAGCGGTGGAGTGGGTGCACGGCGACATGCGGGACTTCGACCTCGGCCGCACCTTCGACTTCGTGTTCATCGCGGCCAACTCCCTGCTCCACCTGCACGACGCCAAGGACCTGGTGAGCTGCTTCCGGTCGGTCCGGCGACACCTGGCACCCGGCGCGCGGTTTGCCTTCGACGTCTTCAACCCGAGCCTGCGCCTCCTGGCCGACGCGGTCGGCGTACGGCGCCCGCGGGAGTCGTTGTCGTTCGCCGACCCCGACCGTGGCGACGTGAGCGTCGATGTCGCCGAGACCTACGACGCACGCGCGCAAGTGACCCGCGGGACGTGGCACCTCTCGACTGACTCCGAGCCCGACTTCGTCGTCCTGCCGCTGGAGATCAGGAGCATCTTCCCGCAAGAGCTGCCGCTGCTCCTCTCGCTCGGCGGACTTCGGCTCGTCGATCGCCTCGGCGACTGGTCGGGTCGATCGTTCACCGGGGCCGAGCCACTCCAGCTCTGCATCTGCGAGTCCGCCTGACCCAAGCCGAGAGCACGGCCTTGACTGAGGCGCCCTGTCATGCTGAGGACATGAGCGGTAGTAGCACGCGGTCGATCTCCTTTCAGGCGAGGCCGTCGGACGTCTTCGCGGCGCTTCAGGAGGCTGCGCGACGCACGGGGTTCCAGCACCTGTCCGGGGACATGAGCAAGGGCAGCGCGATGTTCACTTCGGGGAAGCACCTGCTCATGGTCGGCGAGAAGGTGAATGCCCGGTGGGTGCAGGTAGCGCCCGGGACCGTGGAGGTGACGCTGTCGTCGGCGAAGTTCGGCATCGCCGGGTCTGGCCGCCGCGGTTCAGGTGTGGACCGTCTGTCCGACGAGCTGAGCGGGTTGCTCCCGCACGCCGGATAGGCGACGGCGCGGCCGAGGTCATCGCGGCGACCGGAAATGAGGACCGCTCCCCCGTTCGCCTAGGCTCGCCGGATGAGGATCTTGATCATCGGCGGCACCCGCTTCGTCGGACACGCGATGGCCGAGGCGGCGCTCGCCGGTGGCCACGACGTGACCCTGCTGCATCGCACCCCCACCGACGAGCTGCCGAGCGCCACCCATCTCCTCGCCGACCGCGACGGCGATCTCTCCGTCCTCGCGGACGGCCGTTGGGACGCGACCATCGACGTGTGTGCCTACCTGCCCGGCCAGGTCGCCTCTCTCCACGACGCCCTCGGCGACCGCGGCGGTCACCACGTCTTCGTCTCGACCGTCTCGGTCTACGCCGACCAAGCCTTGGCGGGCGCCGACGAGGACGCCGTCCTGCTGCCCGAGGCGTCGGCCGACACCCGTGAGGTGACCGCCGAGACCTACGGTCCGCTGAAGGTGGCCTGCGAGCGGGTCGCTCGCGAGCGGTGGGATGACGACCGGCTCACCATCATCCGGCCGACGTACGTCGTGGGGCCGCGCGACGTGACCGGGCGCTACCCCTGGTGGGTGCTCCGGGCGGCACGAGGGGGCCGGATGATCGTTCCCGGACCCCCCGACGCGCCGATGCAGTGCATCGACGCCCGCGACATGGGCGCCTGGACCCTCCGTCTCGTGGAGGGCCGGACCAGCGGCGTCTTCACCGCCGCGCGGCCGGCCACCACCTTCGGGGCGTTCCTCGCCGACACGGCTGCGGTCGTCGGGACGGGCGTGGAACTCGCTCCCGTCGACGGGACCTTCCTGGCCGAGCAGGGCGTGGACGGTGCCCAGCTGCCGCTGTGGTCGGAGGGCGCGCCCGAGCAGGTGCTGGCGATGAGCACCGCCCGCGCCGAGGCCGCGGGCCTGACCCACCGACCGTTCGAGGAGATCGTCCGCGACACCTTGGCCTGGGGCGCAGGCCCACCCTGACCTGGCCACCCGCGCCGGCGTGGGCCTTGCCCCCGAGCGCGAGCAGGAGCTGATCGAGACGGCCCGGCCCGGAGCCTGACCGGGATCGAGAGCGTGTCCGGCGCATGGAGAAGCCGCCCACAGTCTCGGGTCCGTGGGCGGCTCCCCTCAAGCGTGACACACGACGAACCGCCCGGCATGGTGCATCCGCGTCATCCCGAGGGCGGGGCACTCGCCGCCGTACCCCGAGAAATCACCAGAGCCCCCGAGCCGACGTACGGCGCGGGGGCTCGGGCTCGTGTCGAGCGCTGCGGCTCGACTACTCCTTGTCCGTCCTTCTCGGCTTCCTTGGCGGCGGCCTTGATGTCGTCGGCGATGACGTCGTCGACGGCGTACTCGACGATGGCGTCGGCCAGCGCGAGGGCCTTGCGGATCTCGACTGCTCCCGGGTCGGACACGAGGGCGACGATGCCCGAGTGGCCGGGCGCGATCGAGTCCTCGAGCTCGCGGGCGAGCTCGCTGCGGTTGTGCAGCTCGCGGAGCTTGCCGCCGGCGGCACCGGCGGCGCCGAGGGCGGCGGCGCTGCCGAGGATCGACGGCGGGAAGATGATGCCGAGGGCGACGCCACCGACGACGCCCCACCTCAGCCCGGAACGGGTGCTGTGGTCGGTCGCCTTCTGCACCTCCAGCTTGCCGTTGGAGTCGCGCTTGACGACCACGACGCCCTCGATCTCGACGGTGCGCCCGTCCTCGACCGACTTCAGGGGCTCGTAGGCCGGTCCCACGCCGAGTCGGTGTCGGCGAAGTCCGCGACGAAGAGCGTGTACGCGCCGTCGCTCGCGGCCGCGATCACGGCGTCGTTGGGAGTGGCAGGGGTGGTCTGGTCATCGGACATGTCGGCTCCTCAGCCTTCGTCGGGAGGCCCGGTACTGGGCGGCTCCACCGTACCCACGAGTCCCGGGTCGCCTCCCCCGGCCCGGGCGAGGTCTGCGGCGGATCAGGACGCCTCCGCCGGATCCGCGTCGAGGGCGAAGCCGTGCTGCACACCCCACTTGACCGCCTGCGAGCGGCTGGGCACGTCCATCTTGCGATACGCACTGCGGATGTAGCTCTTCACCGAGTTGATGCTCAGGCAGCAGGCCTCGGCGATCTCGCGGTTGCTGAGCCCGCGGACGATCATCGCCACGACGTCGGCCTCGCGCAACGTCAGGCCGACCTCGTTGCCGACCCGGGTCCCGTCCTGCGCGTCCTGCGCCGCGGGACTGGTGCGCAACCGATCCGTCAGCGCCGCCTCGACGACCTCGAGGAAGTCCTCGCGTGACGCGGCCATGGAGATGGCCGCCTGCGCGCCTCGCTCGAGGGCGGCCGCACCGAGGTCCGGTCGCAGCGGACGCGTCACGGCGACCACCACGGCCGACCCGTCGATGACGAGGGGTCCAGGTCCTTCCCATCGTGCTCGTGCAGGCCGATGACGTCGTAGAAGACCACGTCGGGCGGCTCGGCGTGCGGCCCCCGGGCGCGGACCACCCGCGTCTCGGTGGCGCCCTTCGAGAAGCTCCCGATCCCCGCGCCACCACCGGGTGCGAGGTGACTACGTCGATCCAGACAGTGCCGGTGGGTGTCTTCCCGCAGCCATGGTGGTGCCCTCCCTCATGTGTGAACCTGGACCGACTCCCGCAGGGGGAGAAACGACGGCGCAACCTTAGACAAGGGTGAGAACAAAAGACGAAAAGTTGTCAACGTGCTCCGGCATGTCCACAACGTGTCGGCGTGATCATGCTGACCACGGACCGGCGTGTCAAACGCCCCGAGGACCTCTGTGTGACCCTCGGGCAGGTGGCCTTCTCCCTGATCACCGACATCGCCGGATCGTCCGAGACCTTCACGGACGACGACACCTATCGCTTCACCGAGCACGGGCTCCTGCAGATCGACCGCCTGGACGGCACGCGGCGCCTCTACTCCCCCGGCGCGTGGCAGTACGTCGAGGAGCGGCGGGACCCGAGCCGCAGCCGCTTCACGGGCCAGTGACTCGCGCCGCGGGACAACCCCCCCCACCGCTAGCGCACCACCCGTCGTGGTGGACGGGTTCTCCCGCAGATCGGCCGAACGGACGAGATGCGTGGCTCGCCCAGGTGGATCCGTGCGCACTGACTCCACACGTAGCCGGGGGTGCCTACACTCTTGGGTCCGGGATGGCCTCAGGGAGACCCCGCCGACGAGCGGCGGCGTGGGTTCCCGGTCAGTCGCGGCGGGTGCCGGGTGCGCGTCGTCGTGAGCACACGGCTAAGGGCGGTGTCTCGGAAACGACCAGAGGACCCGCGGTGCGGTGAGTGTGCGGTCTAGATCCCACCGAAAAGAGCGTCACCAACGGCGTTCCCGCTCGTTTCCTCTGGTGGCGGCCCACTTCGACCATCTCTAGGGGGGTCACGGGTCGCTGCGGGCCGGAAGAGATCCGGGGGGTAATCTCCGGCCGACGCTCTTCGCGCTGCCCCGACGCCCGGCCGGCGTCGGGGTGGCCGCGTCACCGGGTGCCGCCGCTCAGTCGTCGCGGAACCGGCGATAGCTGTAGACCGCGAGCCCGATGCCGATCATTCCGAGATGATCAGGGTCGAGGCGGTCCCCCAGCCCGAACAGCCACCACGAGTCGTCGATGGGCCACCAGGACGGCGCCGGCGGATGGAGCCCCCACACGATGCCCACGCCGATCACGACGAGGCCGCTCAGCACGGACAAGACGATCCGAGGCCAGGTCTCCACGCTCTCGGCGGCGGCCTTGAGGGCCTTCTCCTTCACCGGGTCCAGGCGTTTCTCAGCCCATTCGTACTGCTGGGACAGGATCGCCATCCCCGCGAAGATCATCAACAGACCCGGCCCCGGAAGGATCAGCGCGGCAATGCCCGCGACCACGAGGAGCCAGCCCCAGAGACTCGAGCGCGACCCTGCGCGCCGTCGATGCACCCTTCACCGCCATGGCGCCACCTTGTCAGACGCGGCCAGCGCTGCGGCGCCGGGCACGCCCTGGGGGGGCGACTCAGCCGACGAGGTGCACGCGGGCCGAGACGACCTCGAGGGGGACGGCGACGCCCGGGACCGTGAGGCGCTCGGGGATGACGAACCATCGGCCGCCCTCGACGCGGTAGCGGCCGCGGTAGGTGACGTCGACCGACGGGTGCACGGTCACGTCGGCGTCGGTGTAGACGTGGAACACCTCGTGCTCGTGCCCGTCGACGTGGGGCTGCCCGGCTCCTCCGTGGTGAGTGCGTCCGCGTCCTGGTCGGCATGGTCTCGCCGGGCTGCATCCAGTGCCAGGTGTAGGTCACCGGCGTCGCCTCGATCTCGACATCCCGGCCGAGGAGGCGCACCGACTGGACCGCGGCGTCGGTTGTGGTGGTGAGGAAGTTCGTCGAAGTTGATCAGCGTGCGGCCACCGACCGGCTGGATCACCAGGTCCGCCCCCGGCCAGTCGAGCGTCCTCATCACCTTCCAGACGGCCTGCCAGGTGATCACCTGGAACTTCGGCTCCTCCTTCAGGCCCGTCAGGCACGCGACCACGTAGGCCTGGAAGGCCGCGCCCGGGCGTGTCCAGCGGGCGCCGCAGCACGGAGTACCACGTCCGGGAACCCCCGCTGCATTCACACAGGCTCTTGGACTCGAGCAGGCCCCGGGATCTCCAGCGTCGGCACAGAGTTGCGTCAAGCGATAGGTGTACGCCTGCCCTTCCGCACTGGCCATATCGGACTCGAGATCCTGGCCGCTGGCGTAGCACTTGACGGTGACTCCTGGGAGAGCGGATTTCGTCCTGACACATATCGGCCTGAGCGGGTCCGGGAATAGCAGAGCAGGCCCAAGCACAGAATCAACGATGCCAGGCTAGTTAGCACGCGCACTTCAGGCCTCTTGACCGAAGTCGTTCAAATTCCAGTCTTGGCCGTTCCTGGAGAGTTCAACCCGTGCTGTCGGCATGCCCGGGGAGGTCTGGATCTCTGCGCCTGGCGCTACTCGAAATCGGCTAGTGACGGTTTTGAGCTTGACCCGCATGACCAGCATGGCTCCTTGGCGGCCGACTTGCTCGGACGACAAGACGTCCAGTCACCGCCCTTGATCCAGCCTCCGGCCCCATAGATCCGTTCGACTTGCTTGACCAACGCGTGGCACGTGGCACATCCACGGGGGCCAGTACGGCGTATTCGGACGTTTCTCATTGAGCATGTCGTTCTGCAGACCGACCCATTCCTCGATGAAGGAGTGCCCAGCCGTCTGCTCGGCCGGTTCGGTCGTCTCCGTGGGGGTGGGGGTCGAGGAGGCGGTGGGCGTGGGGGTCGCGTCCGGGTCGGGCGGGTCGTCGGTACAGGCGCTCAGGAGCAGGCCGGCCAGCATGGCGGCGGCGAGGTGGTCGCGGACGTTCACGGCGAGCCTCCCGAGACAGCGCGTGCCTGAGACTACCCACGAGGAAGCCGTGCGGGAACCGCCCGGATCCCGACTGTGGAGAACTATCCCTCGTCGATCGAGAGCTCCTCGCCGTGCGTGCCCGGCCGGGGCGCCCACGGCATCTCCTTGGCCGACCGGACGACGATCAACCGGTCGCCGCGGGCGAGCTGGGCGACGACCGGGTCGAAGTAGCGGTAGACCTTCTCGTCGCGGATCACGGCGATGACCTGGTCGGGTAGGACTGCGGCTGCCTGCCGACCTCGTTGACCAGCAGGTCGCGCTCGGCGACCTCGAGGCCCTCGCCGTACGTCAACAGGTCCTCCATCACCGAGCCGAGCATCGGTGACATGGACGACAGGCCGAGCAGGCGGCCGACCGCGTCGGAGGAGGTGATGACCGAGTTGGCGCCGGACTGCTTCATCAGCGAGACGTTCTCCTGCTCGCGCACCGCCGCCACGATCCAGGCGTCGGGGTTGAGCTGGCGCACGGTCAGGGTCGCGAGCACGTTGGAGTCGTCGCGGTCGGTGGTGATGATGACCTGGCCGGCGGTCTCGACGCCGGCGCGGCGCAGCACCTGCGCCGGGTCGCGTCACCGTGACCACGGCGAGCCCGTCCGCATGGGCCTCCTCAGCGCCAGCGCGCTCGGGTCGACGACCACGATCGCCTCGCGGTTCTGGCCGTTGGCGACGAGCGTGTCGACGGCGCTGCGGCCCTTGGTGCCGTAGCCGACGACGACGACGTGCTCCTGCTCTCCCATGCTCTTCCTCCACCGGGCGACCCGGAACGTCTCGCGGCCCTGGGAGGCAAGAACCTCCAGGGTGGTACCGATCAACAGCACCAGGAAGGCGATGCGGAGCGGGGTGATGACGAATGCGTTGATCAGCCTCGCGGCGTCGAGACCGGCGCGATGTCGCCGTACCCGGTCGTGCTCAGCGTGACGGTCGTGTAGTAGATCGAGTCGATGAGGTGACCCCGTAGAAGGGCGGGTCGTTGCCGTCGCGGTAGCCGTCGCGGTCGAGGTAGACCAGCAGCACGGTCCCCACGAGGATGGCCATGGCCAGCAGCAGCCGCCGCCCCAGCTCCCACCACGGGGACCGGGCCGGGTCCGGGAGCGAGACCGTCGCGCCGTGGATCGAGCTCGATGACGCGGGGCAGGTCGGGCACGCTCCAGGAACCTTTCCACGGTGATGCGGCCGCGCAGGCGCTGCACGAGCTCGTGCCGTGCGCGCGTCGTCGAGCCCTGGGGGAAGACCATGTCGAAGGAGGCGTTGACCGCCGCCCGATGAGCACCGCGATGGCCAGCAGGTAGAGCCACAGCATCACCGCGATCGGGGCCGCCAGCGGACCGTAGATCGACCTCGACTCAGCCGCCGTGGCCGTCAGCACCCAGCGGAGCACGAACGAGCCCGCGATCCAGGCCACCAGCGAGAAGGTCGCTCCGGGAGGTTGAACGCCCAGTTCGTCCGCACCGGCACGGACCGTGGTAGAGGGTCGCCAGGAAGCAGATGCACAGAAGGAGCACCAGCGGCCAGTAGAAGCACATCAGGAACTCGAAGCGTTGCGGCAGCCGAGCGCTCGACCAGCGTGGGCCCGGCCACCACCAGCGGGATGCTCACCATCCCGGTGAGCATCGCCATCACGTAGAGCACGAAGGACAGCGCGCGGGTCTTGACGAT